>DASVRI010000001.1:0-31302 GCA_036388675.1 Abditibacteriaceae bacterium
CAACTATCAAAGCGGCCATTATGCAAGCTGCGTCGCAAAGCGCTTGAACCGATATAGGCTCATCAAACAACCCGTTCCTCTTCGTGAGGAGTCTTCTTCCCTCCTTCATCACTAACTAGATAGTGAACCAGGCGCATCGAGTACTGGACTTAACCTCTACTGGCTTAACTCCCCAGGCCAGACCTAAAATTGATGCGTCCCGCGAACTCTGGGTGATCGATAAGAGGATTGCGATTGCCCTGCTTCTCATAGATGGCAGAGTTGCGATGCTTTTCGTAGCGCGTGACGGTCTGCACGCGATGCCATTCCAGCAAGATGTCAAGCCGTTCCGCTGTGTACTCTCTGGCTGTCTGGTTAATCTCGCCCGGATAGCGCAACAGAAAATATAACGTCGCTCGCGCCACAGGGCCTTTACCAAACGACGGCTCGAACTTGTTTTCTTCGCGCTTACCACACGCTTCGCGGATAGCCTCTTCGAAATCGGGGAAGTCGTAATATGGAGTGTTGCCGCGAAAGCTGTTGCAGTTGGATTCGCAGGCGAACAAGTGATGCAGGTCGCCACGCATCGGCTCTTTCTTATCGAACCACGATTGGGGGACGACGTGCTCGCAGTTGAAAGGCAGCGTCGCTTCCAAAAAATCAAGTTGAGTACGCAACCCGGACAGTGTGGTAGTCGATTCTCGGATGAACGATTCCCGCAACCGCGTCCACTCGCGTTCGAGGCGCAAGTCTTCCTGGATGAAGTCGCGTGGATCAGCGTCGCGGCCCGAATAGATGCTCTTTAGTTTCGGCTTAGGAGAAGCTTCTTGCAGATCAACCCAGGGGTAGACATGAGTACTCGGTTTGTAGCGAAGCTTTGTGCTGTGGGTGCGCTGAACAAGAGCGCTAAGTTGTGTGAAGAATTCTGAGGGATCCGCATCCTGCGAAAGACTGCTGTAGTAATTATCGCGGTTTCTTTCGTCTTGCTCCTGGTTGTAGTACTCACGTGCGGAAGCACGCTCAACTTCCGCCAACGCTTGCTGAAGTTCCGGTTCACTCCCTGCAACCGTAGCGTCCATAAACTGCTTTGCAGTTGTGGTCGCTTGTGAAGTTGGTTCAGCCGCCAGCGTTGCAGAACTGTTAGTCACCACCGGCGCACCAAGCTGCACAGTAACCTGTAGCGGAATTGTCCACGTCGCGCCTGCACTTGTTACCTGAGGAGATTGTGTTACGACAGCAGGTTGGTCTGGTGTAGGCTTAACTTGCTTTTTGGTTTCTTCATTTGCTTTTTCTGCCGCTTCGAGCGGGTGAAGCGGTTCGAGGTTTAACAATTCATCGCGTAGAATCTGTTGTTCAGGACTTAATTGTTGTTTCTGGATATGTTCAACCAGGCTGCTGACGCGAATGCCTTCATTAGCAACCCACTCCAGTTGATCCGGGTCCATGCCGGGCTGCCAGATGGAGCCATCTTTTGCCTTGAAGTTATCGCCTTCCATTTTGGGAACACCCGAATGATGCAGCGCCACCACTTCCCACTGATCGTTATAAACCGGCGAACCCGATGAACCCGGTTCGGTATCGGTCGTGTAATGGGCGAAGGTATCAAGCAGGTCAACTAATTGATTCGAACGCAAGACGATTTGCTTTACATCGCCTTTAGGGTGCTGAATGATATTCAGCGAGTCGCCCAGCAAAGCCTTACCCTGCTGACCATTCAAACGGCTCCATCCATAGTGCTTCAGTTCAACTTTGCCATCGACCGAATGTTCTTTTACCGCTACCAAGGTGTAATCGAGTTCGCGGTCGGTAAGAAAGAAATTTCCAGGGTCTAATGCATAAGGCACGACAGGTAATAAGCGGCTGAGCTTATCGTTTTGGTAATCGAATTCAACTTCGCTATGAACGGCGGAATCAAGCGAATCCAGCACATGATTGTTGGTCATTAACAAACGTGGGGAAACCATGAACCCGGTGCCAAAACCGGCTGTGCGTCCGGGGCTGGTGCGAATGTTGATGCGTCCCACAAAGCGTGCAACGGCCAGGGCCATTTCCAGAAAATTGATGCCCAGAAAATCGGCTTTTCCGAGTACTCGCTCAAAGCCGATGGTTTCAACGAGAAATGAATGAGCCGATTCTCCACTTCCAACTCCGCCGGTACGTTCGGTGTAACGAGTGGCTTTCTCCTGGGTAGCGATTTGTTCCAGCCGATGCAAACGTTTCTGGATGCGCTCCGGTGTTTCAATCTCAGAAACTCCACCGCTTTTCAGCTTCTCCATTTTGTCTGTTCGCCCGCCGGCTCGTGTTTGCCAGCGCGATGCCGCCGCCTTTGCAATCTCTAAGTCGATGTCCATAGCACCCTCCCTCTTGCTTGGCTTCCTCAACAGAAACCACGGCGTTACTAAAACGAGACTGGCGGCTTGGCCCGGAGGTTAAGCACAGGTATTAGGTTTCAGGTCTTCAATAAACTTATTGAGGCGTTGAAGCCAGTTCATCAGCCAGGCGCAGTGCGAGAGCGGCCAGTGTAAGGCTTGGATTAGCAGCGGGAATGATGGGATAAACCGAGACATCGCAAATGTAAAGATTGTCGTATCCTTCCATGCGCAGGTCTTCATCCACGACCCCGCTATGATCTTCACTCATGCGCATCGAGCCACCTGCATGATGCACAGTTCCCTCATTGCCGAAATGCATTCCGTCGTTGGGGTTGTGCTGCGCTTGCAAGTGAGTGAGTACAGCGTTTCGTATATCGCGCACTTCGTTAAACAGGTGCGAACCTGTCCCATTGCGATGCACATTGACGCCGAGCTTGCGACCTTCTCCACGGTTTAGAATTTGATTGCGATTATCGAGAGGGCTGGCGAAGACGAACTGCATACGCACCAGGGTTCGCTGATCGTTTCCGACTTCCTGCTGCCACACATCGTCATCTGCATGCCCGACATCCCAGTACTTCGGGTTGATAAGCAACTCAATGTTATAGGGATGTTGCGTGTCGCTGGCTTGTTTATGAAACATCAGTACCTTGGCATGATTTTCAAAACCGGCGAACGGGCTCGTTGAAGCCAACTCATAGGTATTGGAAAAGAAAGCCGGATGATCGGTTAAGCCGGTGCCGATTTTTTGTTGTGAGTCGGTCAGGTTGCTCTGCCTGGCAATGCGCGGCGTTTCCAATGAACCGGCTGCCAGCACAATGCGCTTGCCGCGATAACGCCGCTGTGTATTGCTCGCTAAATCCTGACATATTACTGCAGTAGCCGTATTGCCCTGAGTTTCAATGCGGGTTACTAAGTGGTTCAAGTTGATGGTGAGGTTGTCGCGCCCTGCCTTGCCGTGAAACGATAAAGAATCCACTAACAGCGATGCGGTGGAAAAGGTTCCGGTGGAAGCCTCGATCACATTTTCAAGACTTCCCTGGTTATCCAAGTTCGGCTGGTGGCGCGAGCGCGGAAAGTCTTCAACGTTCCAATCGGGAAAGGCGGCTTGCAGTGAGTTTACAACGCGGTTTTGAAAACGGCCCAGCGTCTTTTGCTTGCGCATCAGTTTTTCCGCGCGCGGGTAGCCTTGAGTACTCGTCAAGTAGTTACGGACACTTTGCGGCCACGCCGTCAGTTCCCAATCGTGCATGCGCGGAATCAGGCCCGACCAGAATATTGAACGGCCCCCACAATTCATCTGCACCCCGAACAGGAACTCAGAGCCCGGCTCATTGACAAAATGCCCCACCTGATGATGCGAAGGCAGCCTCGACCAATCGCCCGGCAGATTTGTAATGTGCGTGGGGTAAAGCAGGCTTCCAGCTTCCAAAACGAGTACTCGACGCCCCGCGTCGGACAGAGCATCGGCCAGAATTCCACCGCCCATACCCGACCCGATGATTACAACATCATACTCAATAGATTCATCGGTGTTGGTGGGGATGGCATCCTGTTGCAATTTGCTTGTGTCGGTGCGCAGATTGTCGTAGCCATGCAGATAGCGCGATGATGTGGGTGCAAAAGAAATGTTCTGTTCTGTGAAAATGTGCTCGCCCGTCGGCTGCAAATTGATGTTAGAACCATCCATCCAGACGCGCCCATCGAGAACAAACTTCATCTCCAGACCGTTGCGATAGCCAGACTTTTCCAGAAAGAAGACCCACTCGCCCTGGAAATAAGCGCCGTAAATGTCTTGCTCCCAACCATCGACACTGTTGCGCATCGTCACCAGATGATTGGGCCGGTAACGGTCGGTGCGAAACTTCACGAAGAACTTGTCTAGCGGGGCGGCAAGGGACTCAGTAAAGAGCAACGCCTCGTTAAGAAAAGCCGCGTTGGTAGACGCCGGCGCTTCTTGGCGCGAAGGGCTTGTGGAACCGCTATGGTATGACGCAAAGTCCATGGACGTTTTCCATTTACTACGCGATATTTCGCCTGCTCATCAACATCCTGCTGATTGCAAGGGTCGGGAGTCGGGTTGCTCGCACATGCACTGATAACACGGCCCAACACAGGCTTCCGGTCTGCAATCGCGATTCTCGTGGGCGCACCCATCGAAACAAAGGCAAGGACAATTACGGAACGAAGTGCATCCATTATACGGCATTCCTAAGCTGTTTATCGCAAATACAAAAATAAACTTATTAAGAGTGTTAATAACTCCAGAGACAAAGACACCCCGCGATTGCTTATTCGGGCCATGCATCGAGAATTTCCGCCAGTAAAATTGAGGCGGAGCAGTTGAACACGAAGTACGCTGAGTACATGGAACGCAATTTGATGACAAGACCCTTAACAAGGCGTAAGCAGAAGGTCAATTCTTTGCTTCTTCTGCATTTTACAGGTGCATTGCTCGCAATTATCAGAGGACTGCGAGCAGTAGACAGGACAGTGTTAGAAAAGGAACAGGATGTCGAAGAGATTACCCAAGGCACAGAAAGTGGTGCCCGCGCCGCTTGGTTTAACAGCCTGGCAAATTTATGTTCTGGACCAGATTGTTCAACTTAAATCGGCACAGGAAAAATGGACTTTCAGCCGTTCAGAAGTCGCTCGCTTCATCATTGATAGTGAAGCCGAGCGACTCAGTATTGTGAAGGATACAAAATATAAAAAGTGGCTTCGTGTGAATGGTCTCAGCGAGTAGCTCGATAAGGGTCTCGACATACCGTCCAAACAAAATAGAAGAGCCGTTCTGAGTACTCATCCTCAGAACGGCTCTATGGTAGCAACCGTAGCCTGTAAGCTGTCCTACTTGCTCATAACGGTGCGTCGTCTGGCGTGAAGACGCTGCATGAAGACTTCAAGGGAAGACGCTGCGTCAAGCGCTTGCAGACGCATTATTCGCTTTGCTCGCTTTGCCCCGTCTCATCACAGGTGTGAATGCAAAGAAGCGGGACAAGTGCCGGCAACAGAAACCTACAGTGCGTCTTAACGAGGCAACCAACAGAAGAATTTCAAACCCGGAGATGCCTCTTTGATGAGCCGGATTGGGGTTTCTATTGAGCAGCTTTGCCGATAAGCCTTATGCTGCGCTACAGTGGATGAGTTAGAAACGACTCTGCGACTGCCTCTGCAAAATCAACGAAAGCGCGATCGGGTAGGACATTTTCTCTCACCCAATGCTCTTCACTCTGAGGAATTCTCGGGATGAACGCACCGTTCTTATGCACTGACGAAGGTGAAATGTGAGTTGCTTCCGATATAAACGCACTGAACGTTGTCAAGGTCAGCGAAAGTCGTCGCGGCATTAACGGCCGTCACCGCATCAACGTCGGTCGCGGCATGAAAGCTCAGTCTTGAGATGCTAACCCTTCATGCCGGTTGTCGCGATGCCCTGGATGAATGTCTTCTGGGCCAGGAAGAACAAAATGATGACAGGTGAAAGCACAAGCACCGAAGCCGCCATGAGAATGTTCCACGCAGTGCCGCCCTGTTGCGACTGGAAGTTTTGCAGGCCCAGCGCCAGCGTGTATTGCTCAGGGTATTGTAAGTAGACCAGTGGCCCTAAAAAGTCGTTCCACACGCCCATAAAGGTGAAGAGCGCCACAACGGCCAGCGCCGGGCGTGCCAGAGGCAAAACGATGCGCGAGAAGATGCCCCACTCCGAGCAGCCGTCGATGCGCGCCGATTCGGACAACTCATCGGGAATGGTCATAAAGAACTGGCGCAGCAGAAAAATATTGAAGGCCGAGCCAAACCACGCCGGCACCCACAGCGGCTTAAACGTTCCCATCCACTGAATGGGTGTGTTGTCGGTCATCCAGCGAAAGATGGAAAACAAAGACACCATCATCACCGGGAACGGCACCATCATGGTCGCCAGCATGATGGCAAAGAAGACATTGCGTCCTTTGAAGTTAATCTTGGAGAAGCCGTAGGCCACAATCGCACTGGAGATGACCGTTCCGGCAACGGTGAGTACGGCAATGATGAGCGTGTTGCGCGTAAACAGCGGAAAGTCCATCTTGGGCGACGTCAGGGCTTCCCAGTAGTTACCCGGCACAACAGGGCTGGGAATGAATTGCGGCGGGAATTCCATCGTCTTGTCCAGTGTCTTCAAGCTGGTGGACAACATCCACACAAAGGGCAGCAAAAAGCCGATTGAAAGAAACGCCAACCCCAGGTAAACCATCAACTTCTCACCGCGCTTGCGGCGGCTGGACGATGCCGTATGGCGCGGTCGCTGGTCATCGGGCACGCCACGCACCGTCTCAGTGGTGGCACCCAGGCCAACCGCAGCGGCCAACTCCGATTGTTCTACTCTGATGTCGGTATCGTCGGGATGATAAGTAGGCATTGTGATCTAATTTCTTGTCAGGCTATGCGATGACACAGCTCACTTGCCCTGATAATGCACCCAGCGTTTGCTGGACCAGAAGGCAAAGCCGGTGAGACACAAAATGATAAACAACTGCACCCACGCCATAGCGCTGGCATAACCCATGCGCAGGAAGTTGAAGGCGTTGTCATACAAGTACATCGTGTAAAAGTATGTGGCGCGGGCCGGGCCGCCTCCGGTCATGATGTAGGGCACAGCAAAGACCTGCATCGAGCCGATGATAGCCATCACAAGGTTGAAGAAAATGACGGGCGAGATCATGGGCAGTGTGACGTTGCGCAGGCGCTGCCACGGGTTGGCACCATCGATTTCGGCGGCCTCATACAATTCGCGTGGCACATCCTGCAAGCCGGCCAGGTAAATAACAACCGTGTTTCCCACGCCCCACAGGCTCATCAGCGCCAGCGCCGGCATGGCCCACTCTTGCGATGCCAGCCATTGTGGCCCGCTAATGCCAATCTTGCCGAGCAGCACGTTGATGAGCCCCAGTTTCGCATTGAACAACCATAGCCACAGCATGGCCGAAGCCACAGCCGGCACCAGCGAAGGAAGAAAAAAGATGGTGCGGTAGATAGCCTGCCCTTTCACATCGGCATTAAGGAGCAGCGCCAAACCCAGCGACACCAACATTCCCGCCGGGAGCGCCATCAAAGCATAATAACCGGTGTTTGTCAGCGACTTCCAGAACACGGGGTCGGCGGCCAGGGCGCGGTAATTGTCGAGGCCGGTATACAGCGGTTTCTGCAGCAGCGTATAATCGCAGAGGCTGTAGTAAAACGACAGCACAATGGGCAGCAGCGTGAATACGGAAAAACCGATCAGCCACGGTGAAAGAAATGCCAGTCCGTTGCTCAGTTGTGCCCAATCTTTCTTCTTCATGATGGCTATTCTCAGGGTGCAGCCCTACCAAACAAAATGAGTACTCGGATTTCTCAGCTCTTGCTACGCGCGATTTGCAAAGCCTGGTAGCGGTCGTATTTCTCTTGCAGACGATTTTGTGCATCACGTAGCGCATCCGCCGGCCTGGCTTCCAGCAGATAAACGCGCTGGGCGACGTTATTCAATTCATCATTAACCTCAGGCCAGATTCCCAGCGATGTGATTGTGCGCGCGTTGGGACTCGAAGCCAGCCGCTCGAAAACTTCAATATAAGGGTTGGGATGGTTCTGCAAGAAGTTCCGGCTGACCTTGGCCAACGGCGAGTTCTTACAGTGCAGCATACATAACTTTTCCATCGGGCCCTGCGAATTGACATAGGCGATGAACTCGAATGCCTCTTTCGGGTGGCGCGCACCGCGCGGGATAACCAGCACATCGAACGGACAGTGCGCCACATCTTTCATGCCGGGCACAGCGGAAGGAAACGGCGCCGCGGCCCACTCATAGTTCGTGCGGCGCTTCTCGGCAGGCCAGGCCAGTTCCATTTTTTTATCGTTTGTCACGACACGGTTCAGCTTTGGACGGTTGTTCTCGATGTAGTTAGACATCCACGGACCTTGTTGCACCATCGCGAGCTTCCCGACCATGAACGGGTTGTTGGGAGAATCGAAGGTGCCGAAGCTGCCGCGAAACTCAGACATGGATTCCTTGCCCAGTTTGACAGAATAACTGCGAATCCATTCGTAAGCGCGCACCACTTTGGGGTCGGTCAGGGTGAACTTTTGTGTTTTGGGGTCGAAGATGTCGGTGCCGAACCAGTAAGCCGTTTGCGACAGCCACCAACCGGGCTCCATCGGCAAATAACCGGTCATTTCGAGGCTGCCCTGCTTGTCCTTCTTATCGATGACAGCCGCATAGCGGTCGAGTTCATCCAGGGTTTGCGGCGCGCGATCCGGGTCTAAACCGGCGGCCTTCAACTTAGCGGCATTTTCCTTGAATATGCGCTTGTTGTAATGCAGTGCGACAGCCGCCGGAGTACTCACCATAGCCCACAGGCGGCCATTGTAACTACAACCTTCCCAGTAAACCGGCTTATAGTAGCCTTTGGTAATGCCTTTGGCCGCAGCCAGTTCATCCAGTGGCTCCAAGGCATCGACAGCAGCGAATTGGGGCACCTGAGCGTCCCACACACCAGCGACATCAGGCGGCACACCGGCGGCTGTGGACACCAGAGTCTTCTGATTGATGCTGCTCATCGAAAGATATTCGACGAAAATGTTCTTTTCTTTGCCGACCGTATTGTTGAAGTCATTGACGATCTGCTTCATCTGGTCGGCTTCTTTGTTGGTCCATTTTTCCCAGTAAGTGACAACAACGCGATCCTTGGGGCGAGTCGCTCCGGGACGGGGGCCAAATAGCAGCACAGCCAGTGCGGCCAGTGCAAGAATAGTTGAGACGACGATTTTAAAACGTTGCATAAACACCTTCAGTAACAAACTACCGGAGGCGAAGTGCCGTCCAGAATTTCAGCGAAAAACTTACCGAACCCGGCTTCACACAATCTTTTGTTCGGTTTCTTTGTCGAAGACGTGTACTCGATCCGTATCGAAAACGGCATCCAGAACTCCGCCTTCGCGAGCCGTGGTTTCGGCGTCAACCGTGGAGATCAGCGTGTGTGGGCCACTTGTCAGATAAAGAGTAGAAATTGCACCCATCGGCTCCACGACATCGACTTGAAGCCGCACTTCGCTGTGAGCACCCAATCCGGGCGGCAGAATGTTTTTGTCGTGAATATCTTCGGGGCGAATGCCGATAACGACTGTCTTTCCGGTGTAATTTTGCAATGTGGCAGAGTGCTTTGGCGGCAAGCTCACCTTGAACGAACCGGTGTCCAGTTGCGGCCCTTCCTGTCCATTGCCCTGCGGCATGGCAACGGTGGCGTCGACGAAGTTCATGGACGGCGTGCCGAGAAAACCGGCAACAAACATATTGACCGGATTGTGGTAAAGCTCCAATGGCGCATCGCACTGCTGGAGAAGCCCATCGCGCATGACGGCGATACGTTGGCCCATGGTCATGGCTTCGACCTGGTCGTGCGTCACGTAAACCGTCGTGACTTTGAGGCGGCGGTGCAGCTTGATGATCTCAGCGCGCGTTTGCACGCGCAGCTTGGCATCCAGGTTGGAAAGCGGCTCATCCATCAAGAACACCTTGGGGTGCCGCACGATGGCACGGCCCAGCGCCACGCGCTGCCGCTGACCACCGGACAAGGCTTTGGGTTTGCGGTCGAGCAGATGCTTGATGTCAAGCAATTCGGCGGCTTCACGAATACGTGTGTCGATGTCTTCGCGCACGCTGCGCGCTTCGGCGCTGTGTGTCATGCGCCATATAAAGCCGCCCAGTTGTTGCAGGCGCAGCCCGAACGCCATGTTGTCATACACGCTCATGTGCGGGTATAACGCATAGTTCTGGAACACCATCGCGATGTTGCGGTCGCGCGGCGGCAGGTCGTTAACCGCGCGCTCGTCGATGCGAATTTCGCCTTCCGTGACTTCTTCAAGTCCCGCGAGCATGCGTAGAGCCGTGGTCTTGCCGCAGCCGGAAGGGCCCACGAGAACCAGAAATTCGCCGTCTTTGATTTCGAGGTTGAGTTTATTGACGGCTGTCACAGGTTTGCTCGACTGCTGATCGACAAACCTTTTGGTGAGATTGCGTAACGCGACGGTTGCCATGAGCGATGCTTTCTAAAGTCACGAATGTTTGCACTTACCCAGAGAGCGGCAGAAAATTTCACACTGATTTCTACGGCAGGCTGTCTAAAACATAAGTGCGGCACGAAAATGAGTACTCGAAGGGGATAACAAAATTATAGGCGCACGTTCTACATTCCGTCAAGGACAATTCTCTTCAACTGCTACGAAAAACGCCTCAGTTCAATAGTATCAAACACAAACTGTCCGCGATTAATCTTCGATTCTAATCTTCATCTTCAATCGTCATCGTCGTTTGTGGAAAGCGAATAGGCTTGCGCCACGACTGTGAAGAGTTCTTCATCAGGCACTTGAAACAGGATCATGGCTATTTCGCGCGCTGTGCCGTGATCCTCAGTTTTGGTGACGGGCAGATTGTATTTGACAGCCAGTGCATAGGCCAGAAGGCGCCCGCAGTCGCTGGCCGGCACATGCGATAACGCTTCGGCGATTTGCCCTGTTAAATGCGACCATTCACTCATTGTTGCTCCTCAGGCGACTGTCTGTGCTGCGTCCTGCCCTACATCCTTCAACACTTCCACGTCTTGCACTGCGAAAGCTGTCGCGCCCTGGTCGGTTGCTCAATCTACATCTCCTGCTCGATGTCATCCAGAGTTTGCCCGCAGGCGTGGAGCTTACGCATCACGCTTCGGCAGGCACATCCCCAGGCAGCGCTTCCCTCATCCGCTTCGAAGTGCGGCACCCATCGCAGTTCCTGCGCTGCATAGCGATTGAGTTTGGCACGATTGCACGGCGAAAGCCGGGCGATTTGCTCATCGAGTACTCTATCACTGACTGCTCGATCTCGGACTTCGCTGCCGCTGCCGCTTCTACCACCATCGCCTCGCACGCGTCCGTAAGGCTTTTTGCCTGCACGTATCGCAACGTCTGCTTCTTCAAGACGCTGCGTTAACGGCTCAACGACAACTCTGTCAAAGTCAGTCGGCCCTGCGCCGCGCAGTGTGTTTGCACCACTCGCATTGTCAAAGGGCCAATCAGGGTGAACCGAGAGCAAACTGCCAAACGGTGCATCATCTTCGAGAAGTTGCCCCGGCACAGCGGCGGGCGCCCACCGCGTCGGACGCATTGTAATCTGGCGCGCGGGATGTTTTTTGTGATGGCGACTCTTCTGTATCACAGTCGGATAGAGCAGTAACGGATTTCAAGCACGGCGCCTGAGCAGGCAATAACTTGTCATAAAGTGTAGCCCAGGTGCCGTGCATGCAACACTCGTCGTGGATGCACGGCGCCCAGTGCAGTGTTGATCGTGTTACAACGTGCTGCGCTCAACAGGCAATTGCGACTGCTCTGTGTCGGTGTGCAAAGATGAAGGCGCATCGACAGTTGAAGGCGCATCGACAGTTGAAGGCGCATCGGCGGCGTTAGGGCCTACCGATGCGATGGCTTCCGCTGCCAGGCTATCGGCGCGAGTGTTGAGATCCTCCGCTTTGGCAAGGACTGCATCGGCCTTGTCATGCATCGCGTCGCGAGTTTGCGGGAAGCGGCTGCGGAGCGTGTCGCGCAGACGGGCGCGTCTTCCTCCGCCGTGCTCAGGATGAAACAAATACATCAATCCGGCGCCGACGGTCATGGCAAACAAGGTTTTCTTCATGATATTCCCTTCAACTCTCGACCTACTCCGCACAATCTATGTGCATCCAACCCGACAGTATCACTGGCTGATAGTATTACTGGTCGCTGCTCTTGGCCGGAGTTAACGCGCCGCTCTCGACCATGGCCCGCAGCGGATTGTCATCGATCTCCAGAGGGAAATCGACGCGTCCGCGACGGCGGCTCGATTCATAAGCGCCGAAGATAATTTCCGTAGCAATGAGCGCGTTCTCAGCATCAAGCTGGCATTTGCGGCCTTCTTGCAGACACGCAATGGCGTCGGCAATGGCGCGCTCGATGAAGCCCGGCCCGTGAATGCCTTCCCCGTTGGTGTCGGGGACAATCCATTCCTTGTCGCCAAAACTGCGATAACGAAGCTGCGGGCCGTTCGCTACACCAACTTCGATAACGCCTTCGCTACCGATAATCTTGTCGATGACGCCAATCGGTTTGGCACCGCCGCCGCCACTCATCACCAGGCCAAAGACGCCATTCGAGTACTCGGTCAGCAGCACTTGCTGGTTCTCGCAGTGCGCGCCGAACACCAGGTTTTCCTTGCGATAATCGACCTGGGCCAGCACCCATTTCGCGGGCTGATCGCCGTTGAAGAAGCTGAACATGTCGATGAAGTGCGTGCCTGAATCGTAGATGTTGCCGCACTCGCTTTCCAGGCGCAGCAAATCGCCGATGTAGCCATCGTCGAGTACTTGCTTGGCCATCATGAACGGGGCACCGTAACGCCGCTGATGGTTGAAGGTTAGCTGCACACCGGCTTCGCGCGCGGCTGCGGCCATGCGCCGCGCACCGCCCCATGTATCGGCCATCGGCTTTTCGCAGTGAATCGCTTTCACGCCCGCTTCACAGGCGGCCAAGACCATCGGCTCGTGTAGATGCATCCAGGTGCAAACGCTGACGACATCCAGTTGCATCTCGCGCAGCATGACTTTGTAATCGGTGAAGGTGCGCTCAAAGCCGTATGTATCGGCAAAGGCGCGCGCGTTCTCTTCCACCAGGTCGGCGCAAGCCACGATTTCGCACGACTCCAGAGCACGGTAGGAATTGCCATGCTCATAGGCCATGGCGTAACCAAAACGGTCCTGGCGCTCTTTTTTCTTGCCGGTTCCAATGATGCCAACACGTAATTTGTTCATATTCACATTCCTTCTCAGAACTCATCATTTGAACCGCAGAGGCCGCGGAGGAACGCAGAGGTTTAGGGAGAGTTGCCGTCTGAGGGTATCAAGAGGTCTGAGTACTCAGACCTCGTAACCGCTATCCTTCCCTTATATTTCCTCTGCGTTCCTTCGCGGCCTCTGCGGTTCAACTTTTTCTATGCAATGCGCACTTCTTGTCCGCTGCGTGCCGATTCGTAAATTGCGTCGAGGATTTTCTGCAAGGCCAGCGATTCGGTCGGTTTGACGAAAGGCTCGGCTTCGCCCAGCAGCACGTCGATAAAGTGTGCCATGCGGTTGGGATCGACCATGTTCGGAAGCATTTCCACCGGCTCAATTTTGTAGCCATCTGCTGTGTTGTGCAGAATTTCCAGCGGCGGGAAACGCAGGCCCGCTTCGGTGCCGAAGAGTTGCGTGCCGTCGTAGTTTTCCAGGTGCGCGGCCCACGAAGTTTCCAGCAAAACGGTGCGCCCGCTCTTTAGCTTGATGAGCGCGATCGCCAGATCGTCCACATCGAATGGCTTGCTGGGGTCAACTTCGCCCTTGCCCCAGTTGCCGCCGCCCAGTCCGCGAGGGCCGAACTTGGCGTAGGTCTGGCCGCTGACCGAAGCCGCGTCAAACTCGCCCATAAGGTAAAGCGCGCGATCAAGCGCATGCACGCCGATGTCATAGACGGAGCCGCCACCAGCGAACTTAGTCTGCGTGAACCACGAGCCGATGCGCGGAATACCACTCTGGCGCAGCATCGCGGTCTTGGCGTGATACACCTCGCCCAGGTCGCCACGCTCGATGAGCTGCTTGGCGGTTTGCACTTGCGGCGTCATGCGCTGGTTCTGCCCCACCATCAGGAGCAAGCCACGCTTCTGCGATTCTTCGACAAGCTGCGCCGCATCCTGTGCGCTGGTGGCGATCGGCTTGTCGATCATGACGTTTTTGCCCGCCTGCAACGCCTCAACGCCGACTGGCGCGTGCAAATAGTTGGGTAGCGCGATAGAAACGACATCAATGTCGTCGCGTGCCAGCAACTCTTTGTAGTCGGTGACAAGTTCGGGCACGTTGAACTTATCGGCGGCTTCGCGTCCGCGTTCGGGCGAGACTTCGGCCAGCGCCACAACTTTGGCTGCCGGATGCTTCTGAAACGATTCGATGTGATTGAGGCCAATGGCCCCCGCGCCGATCACGGCGACATTGAAGGAATTTTTGGTTGACATGGTGTTAGTGAAAGTCATTACGAAAGTCGTTGCAAAACAGTTCTAAACGTCATTATCTTCTGAGAACTTGTTCCGAGTACTCGTTACGATGCGGCATATACAAGGGCGTGTTACGCGTTAGCGCTTTACGCGTTGGCGCTGCGCACGGCTTCGACACACTCTTGGAGCGCCGGCACCGGGTTCTCGACATCGCCTTCATATTCGAGAACACAGAACTTCATGGCTGGGCTGGCGTTGGCCAGTTTTACAAAAGCCGGCAAATCGAGATTGCCCGTGCCCACGACGACATCTTCCGGGTTGCGGGCGCGGTCGAAAATGAAGTCTTTGATGTGAGCGCCATACAAGCGGTCGGCGAATTTTTCGGCCATCTGCACCGGGTTCTGCTTGGCATCCAGCGCCCAGGCGGTGTCGATGCACAAACCGATGCGCTCGTTGGTGTCCTTGAAAACACGCGACAACATTTCGCTGTTGCCCAGCCAGTGATATCCGCCGTGATTGTGAACGCCGATATACACGCCAAATTCCTGCGACAGCTTTTCCGACACACGGTAGCAGTCGGGGAACGTCTGCGCCCCGAAATGCACGCTCATGTGATTGGCACCGGCGCGTTTGGCGAACTCGAAGTATTTGCGCTCTTTTTCTTCTTCGCCGTTGGCGCCCTGCACACCAATGGAAACGATCTGCACACCGGCGGCGCGATACGTCTCGATTACCTTGTCGAAAGTGCTCTCATCCCCGAAATCGACGTGCACGGCACAAAGCTCGATCTTGTCCAAACCGCACTCGCGCACCAGTTGTGCGACCTGCGCATTATCTTTGAAGTGCCGAAAACAGTAACTCTGCACTCCGAGATCCGTCGCTAAATTCATTCCGTTCTCCTCGTATGGTTCTCTATGAATCATACCCTGAGCCATATGCGAGCACCACGTCTGTTTGGGAACAGCAGTTAAAACATTTCGCGCAGCACGGCAAGCGCCGGATGCACAACTGAGCCAAGGCACACCAAAAACACGAGAGTGCTCAGGCAGCCGCCCTGGCGCGGGAACGCGACGGTTTTGAGAAACGCTTCATACGAAATCGCGCGCTCATCACTATTGCGGTGCAGCGAGCATTGTTCATCGTAGCGGCGGCGCGTGACCGGATCGAGCAAAATGGCGCGCAATTCGCCTTGATGCTGTTCCAGCAGTTGCACTGAAAGCGGTTTATAGCCGCGTGAAAAGGCAAAAAACAGCGCATCGGCCCCACAGTTAATAATGGCTTCTTCGATGTCGCGCGGCGCGGCGTCGGCAGATACGCCGACAATTTGATAGAGATCGACCCAGTCGCTATCGCCGACAATCTGAGTACTCGACAGAGTTTGCGCCGGGCGCACCGGCACGTCGAAAACGCGGCGCAGCTGTGGTGCAGCAGAGGATGCAACAGTTTTGGCACCGTCCGCACTTTCCGTATTGCTCGCACGGTTGGGTGATGTGGCCTCGGTCACGACGGGGCTCTTTTCCAGTTCAGGTTCACAATGTCTTCTGCCATAGTCAGTTGCTCTCCAGAACAATTTTGACTCAGTTGTGGCTTTAGAACAAACGACAACTGCCCTGTCAATCCGCCGATTAGTGGATGGCAGCATCGAGCAGGTACGCAACAATGTGAAGAAATGCGGGAGAACCAATTGAAACCAAAACATTTTTTCAACAAGGCCACGATGCCTGTTGTCCTGGTGCTTAGCAGCTCCTTCTTGATCGTTTCTCAACACTGTGCATCGGCGCACGAGAAGTGGTTTCACGAAGCGCAAGATTATCCTTTACGCACCGATTTGATGTTGCGCCCGTTGACGTTGGCTTTCATTGGTGCTGTCGCCCTTGTCACGTTGCTGGCCGGCATTGTGTGGCGCATGCGGGGGCGCGGCTTCGTGCCCGGCCCGGAGCACTTCGGCACAACCGGCGAACGGCGCAGCCTCTTATATGGTCTGGTGCCGCTGATTCTGGGCATTCACATTGCGGTTCCACTTCTGGTGAACGGCGTACAAGGCAAGCTGTTTTCGCCGGATAACGCGCTGGCCGAGCCGTGGAACTATTTTCTGGGACTTGCCCAGACCGGTGTCGCGCTCGCTTTGTTTTATGGCGCGTTCACCCGTTTGGCGGCAGCGGCGCTCGCGGCGTTGTGGCTGCTGGGTCTCTTTGTCGTCGGTCCTGAAGCCATGCTGGATAACGCCTTTTATCTGGGTTTCGCGGCGTTCTTCTTCTGCGCGGGACGTGGCCCCATCTCGGTCGACCGTCTGGTTCTGCCGAAACTCGAACCTTCGGCCCGGCTGATGGAGTACTCGATACCACTGCTACGCATCGGGCTGGGCCTGAGCCTGGTCGTGGTAGCGTTCACCGAAAAGTTTGCCAATATTCCATTAGCCACTTCGTTCTTGCAAAAGTATCCGCTGAACTTCACGCAGGCGCTTGGCATTCCGATGTCGGACGAGCTGTTTGTGTTGTGCGCCGGTTCGGTCGAGCTGCTCGCAGGATTACTGATTCTCTTCGGCATCTTTCCACGCGAGATCGTGCTGGTGGCGTGGGTGCCCATCAATATGACGCTGGCGATTTTCAACTGGGCCGAACTGGTGGGACATCTGCCCATCTACGGCACGATGGCAGTCTTGCTCTTGTGGTCGCCGGGACGCGAGAACCTGGCTCTGTGGGTGCAGGGCTTGCGCGGCGGCCCGTTAGGAATCCTTGATCTTGATGCAGACAGCGCAATTATCGCCCCGGAAACCGCACCTGATGTTTCTGCGCCCGACAATCACACGCCGCAAAATGGCCGACCCCGAGAAGTGGCGCGTATTGCCTAAGAGCCGGCTTTTATCACGTGTTCTGCCCTCGTCGAGAATTCCTGTGCGAGGGCAGATTGCTTTATTTTCCCGCCTTCATTGCAACAAGGTGGGAACAGATGTGTCAAAATAGCCGTCACCAGCCCGTAGCAAAGCATAATTGTGCCTTCTTGCAGCAGTGTTGAGCAACTTGTAGGGAAGACACATCTAAAGCTATGACGAGTGCTACAATTGAAACGCAAACTCAGCATCTGAACTGTAGGAAAAGGAAAATGATGGTTCTTAGATGGGAGAACTACTCTGTCGTCCCGTTGCTTTTGATGGTGTCCAGCCTGGGCCTGTCGGTTGCTGCACAGCCGGTCTGTGCGCAGGGCGGCACAGCCACAGCGCCCGCACCGGCAGCCGAGTTTTCACTACGCGAAGGCGAAATTCTCCTCGAAGGAAAACTCTCCAGTGCAACTCCGGCGCAGAAAACCTTTGTCCTCACCGCGAGTTCGTTCACGCTGCCCAACGGCAAAACCAGTTCGCTCGCGCCCGCCAAGCCGAAAACCGTTGTTATCGACGCAGCAACTACACTTCATGTGCGCGGCAATGCCACTCAGAAAGTTGAATTGGACCTCGTGCTGCCCGGTGTGTTCATGATCGTTGTCGGCAAAGACGCCGGTAGCGGCCAGGCTCTCACAGCGCGCCAGGTTGCCGTGTGGGACAAAGTGGCCGCCGGAAAATTTTCTCTCAGCGCATCGGCTCTTGTCCAAGGTCAGACATCAACCGCAACGGGAACGGCCTCGACCACCACGGCAAGCGAGCCGACAGGGCCTGCATCGACATTGCCTCAACCAAGTACTCAACCAACAGGCATTCAAGTAGCGCAGGCCGAGTTAGCTTCCGGTGCCAGCGAGCTTTCACTTGAAGCGGCGCGCCTTTACATGCTGCAACTCATCAATCGCGACCGGGCATCGCAGGGGCTGGGGCCTGTTGCACTCGACCCGATTGCCACCGCAGCCGGGCAGAAGCACGCCGAAGAAATGGCGATGCAGAGATACCAGGCACACTGGAACATGGAAGGCAAGAAGCCCGACCAGCGCTACACCGAAGCCGGTGGCGTGGATTTTTCGGGCGAGAACTCTCACTACATGTGGCAGGGCAGCGGCCCGGAGAGACAGCCGCTCATTCCCAACGCGCGATTTAAGAAGCAGGAACTGGAAAAGATCGAGTCCGATTACTTCAACGAAGCGCCGCCCAACGATTCGCATCGCGTAACGATTCTCGATCCCTACCAAACGCACGTCGGCATTGGTCTGGCCGTAGCGGGCAGCAATCGCATGAGAACCGTGGCCAATAAGCAGGTGTTCGTGCGGCGCTACCTCGAAGATGTGGCTCCCCTACCCTTAGCGGCTCAAGTGGGCGAACAAATCACAATCAGCGGTCGCCCCGTGAAGGGCTACGATTTCTGGGCCATCGGCATCGGTCGTGAAGAGTTACCTCGCCCCACGAGCGTGCCGCAGTTGCGGCAAACCGGCGGCTACAACCGTCCCCAGGCGCATCAGTGGCTCTTTCCTATTGCTCCCAATCGCGAAGGCACAGTGAAAGTCGAGGCCGATGGCCGGTTTCGCATCACAACACCAATCGCTGCCGATGGCCAAGCGGGAATGTACTACGTGTTCATCTGGGCTATCAAGCAAGGTATGGAAAAGGTGCCAGGCAACTCATTTGTGGCCTCCGCCCGAACGATTGCAGTGGAAGCATCTTCCGACGCCGGCTTCTAAATCGACCCGATGCAGCGCGCCGTCTTTTCGTCAGTCGAGTCCAAAAGCGCACAGAAGACACCTGCGTTTTGGCACTGTGAGGTGTTTTCTGTGCGCTTTGGCCTAGCCGCGCGTGCTTTCGGCAATTATATTTAAGATATAGCTGTTCTTTTTCTAGGTCAGAGGTCGAGAAAGACGGCTTCTGCCGAGTACGCACTGCTTAAATGGGATGTTATTGAACGCTGCGGCCCTGTTTGGCCGAGCTTTGTCGCATGAAACTTACTCATCTTAAAGAACTCGAAAGCGAAAGCATCTTCGTGCTGCGAGAGGTGGCCGCGCAATTCGAACGTCCTGTGCTGCTGTTTTCAGGCGGCAAGGATTCGATTGTGGTGTCGCATCTGGCGCGTAAGGCGTTCTGGCCGGCCAGAATTCCATTTCCGTTGATGCACATCGATACCGGCCACAACTTTCCCGAAACCATCACCTACCGCGACCAATGGGTGCATCAGATCGATGCAAAATTGATCGTGCGCTCGGTTCAGGATTCGATTGACGAGGGTCGTGTCGTCGAGGAAAAAGGCGTCAATGCCAGCCGCAACGCGCTGCAAACCGTGACGCTGGTCGATGCCATTGAAGAATTGAAGTTCGATTGCGCCATCGGCGGCGCACGACGCGACGAGGAAAAAGCGCGCGCCAAGGAACGCTTTTTCTCACACCGCGACGAGTTCTCGCAATGGGACCCGAAGAACCAGCGTCCCGAGTTGTGGAATCTCTTCAATGGTCGCAAGGCCGTGGGCGAGCATTTTCGCGTGTTCCCCATTTCCAACTGGACGGAAATGGATGTCTGGCAATACATTTTGCAGGAAAACATCGCATTGCCCAGCTTGTATTTCACGCATCAGCGACCCGTTTTCGAGCGCGATGGGGCTCTTCTGGCGCAAACGGAATTCATTCAGCTCAAGCCGACAGAAACCCCTGAACCGCGCCAGGTGCGTTTCCGCACGGTGGGCGACGCGACCTGCACTGGCGCTGTGGAATCGCCAGCCAATTCGGTGGAAGACATCATCGCCGAAGTCGCCGCAGCGCGCACTACGGAACGCGGCACGCGCGCCGATGACAAACGTTCGGAAGCCGCCATGGAAGACCGCAAAAAAGCCGGATATTTTTGATTGAACCACAGAGACACGGAGGACACAGAGGTTTCTAAAGGTGAGCCGCTGAAAGCTATTTCGAGTACTCGTAGCGAAACTGGGGTGTCACTCCGTAGCTCTTGTTTCCTTTGTGCCCTTTGTGTCTCTGTGGTTAATTTGCATTTCGTGAAGTCATGACTGAATTTTCAACAGACGGTTATCTCGATATGGAACTGCTGCGGTTCACCACCGCAGGCAGTGTCGATGATGGAAAAAGCACGCTTATCGGGCGTTTGCTATATGACAGCAAATCCATTTTCGAAGATCAATATGATGCGATTGCCGCCACCAGCGCCACGCGCGGCGATGAGCACGTCAACCTCGCGCTGCTAACCGATGGCCTGCGCGCCGAGCGCGAACAGGGCATCACGATTGATGTGGCCTATCGCTACTTTGCCACGCCACGCCGCAAGTTCATCGTGGCCGATACGCCCGGTCATATTCAGTACACGCGCAACATGGTGACGGGCGCGAGCACGGCCAACGCGGCCATCATTCTCATCGACGCGCGCAATGGCGTCATCGAACAAACGCGGCGCCATACCTACATCGCCAGTCTGCTGCGCATTCCGCACATTCTGGTTTGCATCAACAAGATGGATCTGGTCGGCTGGAGCGAGGCGCGCTTCGAGGAAATCAAGGAACAGTTCCGCGATATGGCTGCCAAGATCGCAGCGGAAGACCCCGACGTGCATTTTCTGCCGATTTCCGCTCTCAAGGGCGATAACGTCGTTGAAAATTCGCAGAACATGCCGTGGTATGGCGGGCCGAATCTGCTCAATTTGTTGGAAACGCTGCCCATCGAAAACGACCTCAACCGCAGCGAAACGCGCTTTTCGGTGCAGTATGTGATTCGCCCCATGCGCGAGGAGTATCACGATTACCGGGGCTATGCGGGACGTGTTGCGGGCGGCGTTTTGCGCCAGGGAGATGCCATAAAGGTTTTGCCTTCCGGGCTGGTCTCGACCATTGAATCCATCGACACCATTGATGGCCCGATTGAACAGGCGTTTGCACCGATGAGCGTGACGATTCGCCTCAAGGACAACATCGACATCTCGCGCGGCGACATGATTGTATGCGGCGACTGCACGCCACGCGTGACACAAGACCTTCAGGTGATGGTGTGCTGGCTCAGCGATAAGCCGCTGCAGCCGGGTGGCCGATACGCCGTCAAACACACGACGCGCGATGCACGCTGCGTCGTCAAGTCCGTCGATTACAAAGTGAATATCACGACGTTGGAAAAAGTCGAAGGCGATACGCACATTGCATCCAACGACATCGCGCGTCTCACTCTGAGAACCACTGTGCCGCTGTGTGTTGATTCTTACCGGCGCAATCGCGAAACCGGCAGCCTCATCCTTATCGACGAAGCGAGCAATGTCACCGTCGCCGCCGGCATGATCATTTAAACGTTAGAAAACGCACAGCCTTGGTGCAGACCTTGCATAGTTTCTCCGCAATAAACTTTTAAACGGAGATAACCGATGAGCAAACAACCGCGTTGGAAGCCGTTGCTAAGCGGCGCTGTGGGAGCCTGTGCCCTGACCCTGCTGCACGAAGCGGCGCGACGCAAAGTGCCGGATGCGCCACGAGTGCATCGTCTGGGAATGCGTGCCATCACGAAGGTTCTGAACTTCCTGGGCAAAAAAGAACCCGGTCAGGATCAACTGTTTCGCTGGGCTTTGATCGGCGATCTGGTGAGTAACTCGTTATTTTACAGTGCCGTTGGCAAGGGCGATTCTAGTACCGTGTGGCAGCGCGGCGCGATGCTTGGCATAAGCGCGGGTCTTGGCACAGTTGCCTTGCCGGAGCCGTTAGGTCTGGGCAAGGAGCCGAGTAATCGCACCCCAGCGACACAAGTCATGACAGTGCTGTGGTATTTAATGGGTGGTCTCGTGGCAGCCGGCACGTCGCGTCTGCTGACCGGCGATGCAGCCAACGCGGAGTGACCTTTGCCTCATGTGGGCTGCATGGTTTTTATCAGATAACGAGTACTCGAATGCCCAACAGAGCAAACGACCGTCCTGGTTAGCGGTGCTTTAGTGATGTTGGTGCAGCCCTTGTTTTCCTTCAGAATTGGGTTACGTTAATAATTTGTCATATTCGGCGTGTGTACCAATCCAGAACCAAACCACACCTTCAGGTTTGTCCAAATCCAAAGCCCGATAATGATCGCCAACGCGCACCGACCAAAGCTGCTTGTGTTTACCAACCTTCTTGAAGTGCAGCGATGAATGAAGAGGATCGTCCTTCAATAAGGTGTAATTCTTGTCTGCCAGTTGCTGGATAGAATTTGGTAACTGCTGGTAATGCTGCCAGAAGCGGGGCAAGGTAAAATGACTCATAACGGGCGAGATAAGCCCGCCTGATACTCTTTTTCGGCCTCTGCCACGAGTGAATCAAGACGACTGGAATTTAAGTCATCTTCAATTTGCTTGTCCCAAGTTTGATGATAGTCTTGCAGCCAGGCGACTAACTCTGAGAGTTCCTCACGCGGCAATTACGTGATGGCCTGTTCAATATCCTTGACGCTCATGAATTCAAGTCTATCATTTTGCTGTTTTGGCCACCAACACATCACGCCCCAGGACCGAAAAACGGGATTATAAAAGTATGATTGAACCTCGCCCCGCAGCGAGCACGCCAGAGGCAAAGCCCACCGACAGCACAACTCTTTTTGATGCTGTCGGCGGTGCTGCAACCTTTGAACGCCTGGCCGATAACTTTTACAATCGGGTTAGTGATGACCCCACTTTACGCCCGATGTATCCGGCGGACTTAACGGCAAGCAAACGCACACTCGCACTGTTTCTAACTCAATATTGGGGCGGCCCGACAACCTATTCGCAGGAGCGCGGCCATCCTCGCATGCGCATGCGCCATATGCCGTTTTCCATTGGACAGCCGGAGCGCGACGCCTGGATGCAGCACATGACCGCCGCCGTTAAGGACGAACATTTTCCACCGGAAATCGAAGAGGCTCTGCTCAGCTACTTCGACCGTGTGGCGACGTTCATGATGAATCGCTGAGATGAAAAATACAGATGCAGCACCTATCAGGGTTTTGTTCATCGGCAACAGCTTCACGGCGCGCAACGACTTGCCTTTTCTTCTCACCTCAATGGCCGCACAGGCACAGCCCGCCAGAGCCATGGAAAGCCAGGCGATTCTCGCCAATGGCGCAAGTCTGCGGCAGCACTGGAACGCCGGCAACGCGACAGAAACCATCCGGCAGCGCAAATGGGATTACGTTGTTTTGCAAGAGCAAAGCACGTTACCCATGAAGAACGCCACACGCTTCCACGAGAACGTGCGGTTGTTCCATCAAGTGATTCAACAGTGCAAGGCGGAAACGGTTCTGTACCTGACGTGGGCGCGCCAGAACGCACCCGAAACGCAGGAAAACCTCTCGGCAGCGACTTACGGAATTGCAGCAGAATTAAGTACTCTGGTCGCACCCGTCGGTTGTGCCTGGCAGACGGCATTGCAACAAGACGCCTTCGTGGCATTGCACGACAAAGATGGCAGTCATCCCTCACCGTTGGGTTCATATCTGGCGGCGTGCGTATTCTACGCGACATTATCAGGACACGACCCGACAGGTTTACCCATTCCGCAGGCGTTGAATATCAGCCAGGACGATGCAGCGCTGGTGCAGCAGGTGGCGTGGCAAACGGTTTGTTCAGGGCAAAGGTTGTCTCCCTAAAACAACGACGCTCACCGCAGAATCTCAGCGGTGAGCGTCGTTAGTAACTTCCGAGTACTCGATAGCGCTTTACTTTGCGGCGCTGACGTCAAAGGCGTAAGAGTGTGATTCCTCTTCGGCCAGCGTCAGCGTTTTAGCGGCTACGTTTTTGGGCAGCGCGAAATATACGCGGGCTTTGTATTCCTGCCCCGGTTTGAGAGTGCCGTCAGCCGGCTCATTGCGCGTGGCTTTGAACAAGGTTTGAGGCCATTCCGCTGCTTCGCCGTCAGCGTCGGTGAGGGTTGCCTTAAAGGTGCCCCAGTAGAATCGCTTCTCGTCTTTGGTAGCATTGCGCATGGAAATCGTGGCAACGAAGAATCTCTGATCGTCGCCTGGGACAGTCTCGCCCAGCGCGTCGGCATAGCCGGTTTCGAGAACTTTGATATCGAAGTTCTGCAGTGGATAATACTGACCGGCCTGGGCGGGTATTTCAGCCAGTGCGGTTGCGCCGGTTTTGTCGGACGAATCGGCAAAAGGCGCCGCTAGTGGCTTGGCAACGCCGCGCAGGTCGTAGCGAATCACGCCACCATTTTCGGGTTTAACGATGAGTTTGGGCACAACGCCTTTGGCCGGCACTTTGATGACGGTATAGGCCTCCACTTTCTGCGCCGGTTTCAAGGCTATGTTCAGCGCTTCGCCGGTGTCGGGAGCCCCGACTCGTCCCTCCGACTCGCGGTTCTGGTTCATGGCATCGACTGCCGTAAAGGACAGCGTGCCCCAATAGTATTGACGCTCACTTTTATTGGGGTTATGCACGCTGTAGCGCAATAACAACAGCTTTTCATCGGCGTTGGGAGCGACTACGTTCGCATCAACATTGACACGTTCCAGCGTGTATTCAGCGCTGTGGAGGGTGAAGTTAATCGGCTGCTCTGTGCCGATTGTGTATGTCTGAGCGATTTTGCCTTCAACTCCGGCCATCGGCACCATGCCCAGCACAGTACTCGTTTGGGGCTGTGGCTTGGCGCGTGGCTTCGTCACAGGTTTGGTCGTTTTCGGCTTCGGATTTTGTGCCGGTGCTGCATAAACAAACGAGGCGGGCGCGGCCAGGCTGGTCGCGGCCAGTAGCCCCAGCCACAAGTGAGGATGCAATGTCTTACAAATCACAACGAACTCCATTCATGAAATATCGCGAAAATTATCGCAGATTCTCGAGTGTAAAGCAAACGTGTTGAGACGTCCCACCAGCGACTGTGGGGAGCAAAAACAAGTTGCGAGTGTCGAAGATAGATGAGAAGCGAGACCGCTGAATTTCAATTTCACTTCTCAGCCTGGGAACTGAGATCAACCAGAATATTTTCGATCATAGCTATTAAGTCGCCTAGATCAGAAATCTTGTCGAAGCAAGCATTGCAGCCTGCCGCCAGGGCCCTTTGCGTCCAATCAAAGGTCCAGCAGTGATTGGAGATAGCGATGATAGGCAGGTGCTGCGTATCCTGGCCCGCGCGCAGAAAGCGTGTCACCTCAAACCCATCAATGAGCGGCAGCATCAAGTCCAATAAAATGAGATCGGGCTGTCGAGTTTGGGCCACGCGCAGGGCCGTTTGGCCATTAGCCGCCGTGACGATCTGAGCAGCGAAGCGGGTCTTCAACATGAGAGTGAGCATATCGCGTATCTCACGATCATCTTCGACCAGGAGAATCGTCTTGCCGGCGAAACGACTTGATCCAGTCCGTGCAGGTGCTTTAGACATAGACGTGCCTCCTTGGATTCTGCTTCTCCTTACATCGCCAGGCCATCATCAACCATGTCTAATCAATAGAAACATTGATGCGCGCTGCCGGCTAATGTTGACACTGCTCGCCATGTTGTCATTTCAAGGGAATGTTATGCAAAAACGCTGTTCAATATTTTAGCTGAGCCGCATGAACTTGATGAACTATTCTGTGCAAATTCTTGCGTTTGGCCGTCATCCAAACGCGTGGCAAAGCTGCCGCTTCATCCTTGAAGTCCTCTTCACGTAGAACAGTGCAAGTTTCATGTCCTCGTTCGAGCGTTGATACTACGCGTAAAGGCTTGTCGAGTCCTCGTGCGCCTCGCTTTCATGCCCTGCGCCTTTGTGCGCCTTTCGCCTGCGCTTCCCGCCTGATAAGCTAAAATCGCTTTGTCCCGGATATTTCTTGTGCGTCATGGTGAAGTTGAAGGCAACAGCGGTGAGCGTCGCACGTTCTCCGGCTGGAACGATGTCGCCTTGACGACGCGCGGCGAGCAACAGGCGCAGGCGACGGCCAAACGTCTGGAGCGCGAGAAAGTGCGAGCCGTTTATTCATCGGATTTGCAGCGCGCACACAGCACAGCCCAGACCATTGCCGAGTCGCACGCGTTGCCGGTGCAAACCAATGCGGCGCTACGCGAAGTGCATTACGGCGCCTGGGCCGGGTTGGGCGAAGCCGAACTGGTGGCCGGCTGGAGCGATTTGTGGCGGCAGCGCCTGTCTGATCCGGTGCATACCGCCGCGCCCGAAGGCGAAAGCCTGGCCGACCTGTGGCGGCGCTTGCAGCCGGCCTGGAACAACATTGTCGAGCGGCACAATGCAAGCGACGAGGACGCGGTTCTGGTCGCGCATAACGGCACAGTCCGAGTACTCGTGTGTGGCGTGCTCGGAATGCCACTCGAAAATTATCGCCGTATTCACATCGGAAATTGTAGTCTGACCTGCGTGCAGTTAAATAAAGGGAAGCCGCCGCTGGTCGAGTTCGTCAACGAAACTTGTCACCTGACCGATATTTAAGTTCGGATATTGAAGTTGGGGATGTCCAAGAGGTTAAAAAGAAGCAATGACACTGATTACCCAGAAGAGCGGTAAAGACGACAAGAACACCGCCAAAGGCTCCGCCGTTAGAGGCTCCGCCGTTAAAGGCACTGACAGAAGCCGCCGCACCTTGCGCGAGGACGATTACGAAGGTACTCCGTTTTCGATGAGTCGTATCCGCAGCGGCCTGCTGCAAAGCACAGCCGTTAAAATCGTGCTCGGCTTGCTGATTGTGATTTTCGCCTTCACCTTTTTGTTAGCCGGTATCGGCAATAACAGCAGCCTCGGCGGAGGCCAGGGCCGTGTCAGCGGCAATGAAACCATTGCTCAGGTGGCCGGCACCAACATCACGCGCAGTGAGTTCCAAAACTCTCTGGAGCAGCAGATGCGAGTCGCGGCTATGTTTGGCCAGCAGCCCGGCCCCACCGACATGCTGATGCTGCGCCAGCAGACGCTGCAATCGCTGGCCAACCAGGCCGGGACGATTCAGGCGGCACGCGACGCCGGCATCACCGTTTCCGGCGCTGAGATCGATGCCAAAATCACCAAGGAAATCGACGACCAGATCAAGCAGGAAAAGAGTTCAAATGCGGCGGACTTTCGGCGCCGCGTTGAAGCGCAATTTTCCACGGAGCAGGCCTATCGCGACGAGTTGCGCAACAGCGTCAACCGCGAGGCCGTCGAACGCCAGTTGCTGTTGGAAAAGTTTGAGCAGAGCACCAAAGAGCAGAATCGCGTCAGCGAAGAAGATTACAAGCGTAGCGTCAGCAAAATGCTGCTGCGCCAAATTGTGGTTCGGCCAAAGCCGCCCGCCGCGACCGAAAAGAATTTCCAGGCCGCACAAGAGAAGAGTGCGACCGCAGCGCGCGAGAAAATCGATGCTCTGGCCAGGCAGCTTAAAGCCGCTCAGCCCGCTGTCGTCGCGCGCGTGTTCACCGGTATGGCCAAGGCGCAAAGCGATGATGCAGCGACCAAAGCCAGGGGCGGCTTGCTCGGCTGGAAGTTGCCCACGCAATTAACGGTCGGCGCTCCTCTTCAAACGGCTCTGACTGCGGCCACCACAACACCGGCGGTCGTCGGCCCTCTGCAAGACGAGGTAACGCGCAACTTCTACCTGTTCCTCATCGAGAACCGCCGGCCCGAGTTGCCCAAGGACTACGCAAAGAAAAAAGCGCAGTATCTCAAAGACTTCGAAACGCAGCGCGACAACGAAGCCTGGGCCAAGCGTCAAGAAGCGATCAACACGAGTACTCAGGCCGAGATCTACGACCCGGCTCTGGTGGCTTACCGCATCCAGAATCAGCAGTTGCTGGCCGCACCGGCAGAGCAGCAAAACGCCTTGCGCGAGGAAGCACTGCAAAAATATGAGGAAGCGCTGCAAGGCGCCGGCAGCACCGAATCGGCAGCGATTCATTTCCAGATGGCGCAGCTTTATCAGGCGCTGAATCAGCCCGCCAAGCGCATCCAGGCTTTACAGGCCGCTCTGCGCGAAAGCAGCGACGCCACGATGGTGCGCCTTGAGCTGGCACGCGCCCTGCGTGAACAGAAGAAGCCCAAGGAAGCCCTGACGCAGTTGAACGAAGCGTCGAAGGAACTGGCGGCGCAACCGGCTTCTCCTTCGGCGTTCGGTGGCGGCAGCCCGGCAGCGGGTATGCACATGCAACTCGCCATGGAATATGACCAACTAGGCCGCAAAGACCTGGCGAATGCCCAGCGCCAACTGGCAATTCCGCCGCAGGGCGCACCGGGAATGGGTGGCGGTATGCCTCCCGGCCTCAGCGGCGCCATGCCTCCTGGCGGTGCAACTCGAACCATTCCCGTTCCAGGTCGTCCGTAGGAGCGCAGCGGATGAGAATCTTGTGCAATAGAAAAGGACACTGCCAGTGGCAGTGTCCTTTTCTATTGCACAAGAGCCGTGCCGGGTTTTATGTTGTAATTAACGACTTGCAGGCTACAAGTGATTGCCTCGGAACCCCAAGCGTGAGCGCGGGGCTGAACTCCGTGGTGTCTTAGCCCCGCGCTCACGCTTGGGGTTCTGTGTAGCCTGCAAGCTATTAGCTGTTATATGTTGCAGTCAATGAGCAAAAGCAACGAAGCAAGTCAGGCTTGCCCGTTCAGCTTGCGAATGTGATAGTTTGTGACTTTACGAGGAATGTAGATCTTGAATCGCCATGCTTTGCCGGGTTGCAGATCACGGCAATTGTCGAGAGCGACATCAACCACGCTTCCAGACTTATCGAGAAGGGTCGTCCACGTCTCAACGTAGCGGTAAACCTGGCTACCACGATTTTCCACCATGCCGACGATATATTTTTGCCGATCACCAGGATCAATGATCAGCCGGTGCTCGCTGAGTACCAGATCTTGGGGCCATGTCTTGAGCTGCGCCGATTCGGATGCCACGGCACTATGCTGACCCGGCACCGAGAACTCTTCTACCCGGTTATTCAGCAAAATAAAAATGTTGAACGCCGACAGCAGAGTGATTGCAATCAAAATGCTTTTTTGTGCTCGCATTGACATGGTATCAAACATCCAAGTGTATCAGGTAGTTATAGCCGCAAAACAAATTCTTGTCAACAATTCACCTGAATTTTTGACTTGGGTCGGCTCAAGTGTTTACGTCCTTGTCATTGTTACGCCGATACCTTTGCTGTCTTGATAGCAAATAGCAAAAGGCGCTCATTCTCTGGAGAATGAGCGCCTTCACCTGAGCACGAGCCACCACTATCTGACTGGTGGATTGGTTCGCGGAGTATCGTTCTGGTGAACCACATGCCGTTCAGGCTTCTTGAGCAGACCGGCCAAGCCAGCCAAACCGAGCAAACCGAGCCAACCATAATCGGGGCTGTCGTCACGATTATCACGGTTGTCGGTAGCAGTTGTTCCGGTTGTTCCGCCATCTGTCCCTGTGCCACCCTGTGCGAAGGCCGTGTTACCGCACATCAAGACCGCGCCTACTGCCAATGTACTTACAAGCAATGAGAATCTTTTCATTATTGCGTCTCCTTAGGTTTCTTATTTCCACTGGAGCAAAGACGGCACCCATAAATCGGCCCTGTGTACTCTAGTGCACACACCAAGCAATTAAATTCGAGCCTCACCTGTAAGTCATAATGCGAATAAAATTTATGTTAATGAACATGGACGCACCTCTACTCACTGCTAATCACGGCCAGACAAGTGCTTGATTAGACCATGTTTTGGCTGACCTTGTGGTCTCTGAGAATTAGGTCTGACTACTTAGTTGGGGATATTAGAGCAAGAAGCAATTACTCCCTGAGACGGAGTGCCTGCCGCCAAACAAAGTCACTGCTCCGAAGCAACGGGAGGCAGGTTTCTGGCGCGTAGCTCGACACCGATTTCATGCAGGTGCGAAATGAGGCGTCCCACCTCGGGTGGCGTTTGAACGTTATAAAGTGAACTTAAATGTCGCTCTTCATCTGTATCGTTGGGATCATCATCAATATCGAGCCCGGCTTCTTCTGCGGCGATGGCTCTTTTAATTTCATCGGCTAATGCTCCGGCGATGGCATGGAACTCAGCCCGCAACATCTGATCGTCGTGAGAAGCAATCATTATTGACACCTTATTAAACACTAAGTCACAAGATAGAGCCTGCACCAAGTGCTGATTGTCCGTTAGCGGACACAAGTAAGCAAATGGTTAGTATTCCGTTAAAATAAAGGTGCTTATGTGAGGAATAAGCGCCTAAGCACTGCTTTGTGAAGCGCGTATTGCATTGACCAGCAGATGCGCGCGGCGTGTCGGTTCGGGCACGCGATAGCCGCCATCACAACGTAAGGCTAAGTCGATTGCACTGTCCAGATTGGTGAGGTGGCCGGGTGAAATGTAAACCGGCTGTACCTTGCTCTTGGTGCGCAGGGCCGCGCCGACAGTTTCACCCTTATCGATCATCGGCCTCCAACTGCCGCGCTGCACTTGCGGTTCATCGAATTTGCCGACCAATACCGACTTGGCGCAGCCAATTGTTGGCCGATGCAACAGCAATCCGGCGTGAGAGGCGATGCCCAGGCGACGTGGATGCGCCAGTCCCTGACCGTCGAACATCACCACATCCGGTTCGGTTTGCAGTTTGGCCCAAGCCTCTAGTAAAGCCGGCGCTTCGCGAAAGGAGAGCAAGCCCGGCACGTAAGGAAACTTTGTCTCGCTAACGGCGCTCACTTCTTCAATGGTTTCCAAAGTCGATAAACGCAGCACCACAATACCGGCGTACAGCGTCGTCGAGTACTTGTTGAACGAAATATCGCAGCCGGCGATGGTTTCAATCTGGCGGTCGAGCGGCTGAATGAGTACTCGCTTGCGCAGACTTTGCTGCATCTGAATCGCTTCGCGCGGTGAGAGATCCCAGTCGTGCAGTTGTTGGTATTGTGCCATAACGCGCCCTTTCCGCTGGCACTACAATGCAGATTGCGTTCCCACTACCAACAGAAGAAAAGGTTGACATTGTTATGTTCTTAAGTTTCAACTTTCGACGAGCCGCGCGCAAGCAGCACAACGACCAAGCTTGTATGTTAGAGAGTGGGTGTCAGCGATGCTGAGACTAAGCTCAGAGTGTGACTCTGCGGGTGAGATGAGCACCTGACACCCAACCCAGTGTCTTGTTTTCCAGGCCGGA
>DASVRI010000002.1:0-32569 GCA_036388675.1 Abditibacteriaceae bacterium
CATCTTTAAAGGGTAGTCTTGTTGAGCCTCTTGTTCACAGCCAAGCGCGGTTGCACGCTTGTGTCTTCGAGGCTGCGCCGGGAGCGCGTGTAGAGGAAGACTTCGCCGCGTGGGAGCAAAGTCTTTTTCAAGAATGGGGTCAAGCCCTCGGCACAATCCACGCCTTATCGAAGGGATTCCACCCTTCTGGGATAAGAAGATTACGCTGGAACGAAGATGATGTCCTACTCAACGCGCGAAATTATATCCCCGCTCAAGAAACCGCAGCTCGCGAAGAACTGGAACGGGTGTTAATCTGGCTTGCAACTCTGCCTGAAAATGCGGAACAGTTTGGGCTGATTCACGGTGATTTGTGTTGCGCCAACTTTCATTATGACGGCCAGCGCATCACCTCATTCGACTTCGACGATAGCGCCTACCACTGGTTCGTCTATGACATAGTCTGCGCTCTGGCTCCAATAGCTTTTCGCCCGCACAGACGCCTCTACCGGCAATGGATAATCGAAGGGTATCAACGTGCCAATTCACTTCCAGAAACGTGGCAGCAAGAGTTTGATTGGTTTTTACGGCTGCGTGGTCTTTACTTGTTCATTCTGAATCTGAGAAATTGGGAAGGGCCGATGGCAGAGCACCCCAAGAGCAACTTCCTCAACATTCTTCGTCATTCGTTTGAGCAACGAGAAGGCTGGTAGAAAAGTGGGCAAAGAGAGGTGACTCCAACACGAAGACATCGGCACAACAAGGCGCTGCGCCCGACCGCCTACAGCTTCGCTCGTCGTTCCTCCTCGCTGCGCTTCCGGCGGCGGGTGAGCTTGGCCGTTCGCTTGCTGCGCTAAATTCCTGGTGATTCTTATGAATGATGAACAAAGACAAGAATGGTACAAAATAGAAGAAAGGGCGACTTTTCTGATTCGCCAGGGCCAAGCACTCGCTCACACAGAAGCATTTCCTTTGTTTCAAGTCGTTGTTTTACCGTCGTTTGAACCAATCGTAAGCTGGGAAGTATGTGAGAAGTGGGAAGATGGGGAAACTAAAAGCTATTTGGTAGTACGCAGCATATGGCGCATTGATCTGGATCGTGTCCAAATGGAACAGCGGGAAGCTATCCTCCCCATCAAGCGCAAGTACTTACCGCCGATAGAACCCACCATCGAAGTACTTGCTACACCACTGCCTGAAGTCTGGTGCCAAACAATGCTATCGAAACTTCAGCAGATTACCATTCCCATTTACAACGACGGAGTATTTCGTGACGAAAATGGGCAGCAATGGGGCATATTAGACGGTACAAGTTACGAAATTGCTTTTGAACCTGGCCATATTTCTGCACGTTTCCATTGGGCAGAGGAGCCACCGACGCAGTGGCAACCCCTCCATGCTTTCGTTCAGGAAGTTTTGAAGGAACTCGACAGACCATAACAGCAAGCGAACCAATCGTTGCACCCGACCGCTTACAGCTCCGTTCGTTCCTCACTTCCTTCCAGCGGCGGCTGAACCCCGTCGTTCTGCCGGTGCGCGCAGCTCCGCACCATTTGTTACAATCGAAGCTATGGCTAACATAGAATACGCACGCGACACCTCCGGGTGGGGAAAATGGCAGTTTGAATATCAATTTGGTGCCTTCTATATTTTTCCACCAGCAGGCGTCGTTGAAGCAGTGGACGCCCTCAGGCAAAATTATGACCCAAAATCTGCATCTATCTGCCAGGCACATATCAGCCTGAGCGAGCCACTTTCTGCGCCACTTCCAGATCAACAAATTCATGAAATTTGCGGTGCGTTATCTGCTGTCGAGCCGTTTGAGATTCACTACGGGCCGCTTCGTAGCTTTCCTCCTTATCCTGGTGTTTGTTACACCATCACGCCAGAAGATGATTTTCGGCAACTCCGTGCCGCACTGCATTCAACTCCCGCCTTTGCTGGCGTTCCTCTCAGGCACGAACATATTGCACCTCACATGACAATTGCCGAGTTTATCTCTGTTGAAGGAACCGATGATCTCTTACAGCAGTTGAGTGGTAAAGTTCCAGAAGGCACTTTCCTCTGCAATTCCATCGAGTATGCAGTTCCCAACGATGGCTTTTACTTTGAACGAGTGCTTACAATTCCTTTCAAAGGCTGACTCGCAAAGCAGCATAACACCGGCAGAACAAGGCATTGCAGCCAACTTTACGGAATCATCATAAGAATGTTTATAGCAACGGGCGGCCAGCATCATAGGCCGCACTTCCACGCATATTATGGTGACGACGTGGCGATTTACGGCGTAATCTAACAGTGTTTAATCAGGTTCAACTTGACCCGGAAGTTCACACTTTGGTTTGGCCCAACGGTGCCGACTTTGACCCTGCGACGCTGCACGATTGGCCCCAGCACATTCAAGAACTCAAAGTGCGTGCAAACCAATGGGAACTCACGCCCGCGTAACCAGTCAACCGCGACAGAACAGGAGGCTGTGTCGTCAAGGGGTAACTCTTGGCGTTTTTTTGTGCCTGCTTTGATAAGTTCCCGTCTGCTTGTAACGGCTACTGTGAATCAAAGGGCTGTTGATGCTTACGCACGCCGTAGCAGATCATCAACAGCTTTCTCATACACGCGGCCAGAGCCACCATCCTGGGCTTGCCTTTGTCCCGCAGTCGCTGATAGTGGGCTGTGACCACAGGGTTCCACTGCATCGCAGTTACCGCTGGAAAGCAGCTATTCTATCCTTGCTGACAACAAACTAAGCTTGAGACTGCGGACGATGTAGCCATGCTATTAACTCAGCGGTATTTCTGGTATTGATAACATCCTGTGGCCGGCACCAGGCACGACGCGCTGTGAGTATCCCGAGTTTGAGGTTATTGAGCATGCGCGTTGAATGCGCATCGGTGTCAATGCAGATGAGTACTCCTTTGTCGCGCGCCAGTTTCGCGTGTGTATCACGCATGTCGAGACGCTCGCTGGCATTGATCTCAAGAGCGGTTCCCGTTTCGTGCGCGGCTTCAATGATGGCTTCGATGTTGACATTGTAGCCGGGACGCCCACCAACAATGCGCCCGGTTGGATGCGCCACCAGGTCAACAGCCGGATGTGCAATCGCCCGAATCATGCGCTCGGTTTGCGCTGCTTCTTCCAGCTTGAACGCGGAATGCACACTGGCGATAACAATATCGAGTTCGTGCAGAATATCGTCGTCCAGATCGAGCGTGCCGTCGCGCAGAATGTCGCACTCGATGCCGCGCAAGATTTTTACGTCGGGAAACTCGGCCTGCACTTCCGCAATTTCCTTGCCCTGCTCGCGCAGACGGCGCGCATCCAAACCGTTGGTCATGGCCAGGGCCTTGGAATGGTCGGTAACGGCATGATACTCGTAACCATGTTCGCGCGCTGCCGCCACCATCTGACGAATGCTGGCTGTGCCATCGCTCCATGTCGAGTGCGCGTGCAAGTCGCCCCGGATGTCGCTCATCTGCACCAGCGCCGGGAGTTCACCGCGCTCGGCAGCTTCCCACTCGCCTTGCCCTTCGCGCAGTTCGGCGGCAATAAAGGGCACACCCAGAGTTGCATATATATCCGCTTCGGTTGGCGCAGCGATTGGCTCCCCATCTTTGAACAAGCCGTCTTCGCGCAGATCCAGGCCGCGTTGGGCCGCACGCTGCTGCGCAATTCGCCAGTGAGTTTCGCTTCCCGTGGAGCGCAGCAGAACCGCGCCGAAGCTACCGCGATTTGCCGTGATTAACTCCGCTTCGACTCCGGGATGCACGCACACTCGCACAACGCTGTCCGTATGTTCAACGACTTTTTGCACCAGCGGCAGCCGGGAAAATATCTGTGCAGCCGCTTGCACATCATCGGCCTGCGCCACAAGTTGAAGGCGCTCTGTCGTTTCGCAGCCGCGCCGCACATCTCCAGCGACCGTGACATCGAGTACTCCATCGGCGCGCGCCATAAGCGCCGTCAGGTTTGATGAGACACGCAGCGCTTCAAAGAGCGGCATCTGTGAGGTGGTTTCGCTCAGGCGCGTCAGGCCATTCTGGATGTTCTGAATCGTCTTGGGGCCAAAGCCGGCAAGGCCCTTCAACTCTTCGCCGGTGATAGCGTTTTGTAGCGTTTCGATGCTGTTGATACCGCGTTCCTGATAAAGTTGCGCAATGCGCTTGGGCCCCAGGCCCGGCACGCGCATCAGCTCCAGCAGGCCGGGTGGATAAGCGGCGCGCAGCTTTTCGAGTTCCTGTACGCGCCCGGTAGCCAAAAACTCGCGTGTTTTGGCGACCGTGGCTGCGCCCAACCCTTCAATCTTTTCCAGCGCACCACTCTCACTGGCATCTTCAATCGGTTCGGGGTAAACCGCCACGGCTTCGGCAGCGCGGCGATAAGCGCGAATCTTGAATACGTTCTCACCAGCGACTTCCATCCAATCGGCGATTTCCTGAAATACCTGTGCCACAGCCGCATTTTGCATAGTTCCTATTTAACCGCAAAGAGCACGGCAGTGAAAGCAAGCGAGAACTTCAAGCGAGTACTCGCTTGAAGTTCTCGATGACGCATTCATAGCAATGTCTCCGCTATATCTGGTGGACTTGATACAATGGAGGCGTGCGCGACTATATTAAGCTGCTGCGTTTGCCCTACCAATTCCAACTCGGCCCCATTTTCTGCTGGGGATTTTTGCTGGCTGGCGGCGACCTCGTGCCGTGGCACCATGCGTGGCGCTTTCTTGCGGTGTTTTTGTTGTTCCACGTCGGTGCCTTTGGCGGCTTGACGGCCCTCAATTCGTTCTACGACCGTGATGAAGGGCCGGTCGGTGGAATGTGGCAGCCGCCACCTGTGCCGTGGCGCCTGTGGCACTTCGCCTGGGTTGTTCAGATCGGAGGCCTGGCCCTGCTGCTGCCCTTCGGCCTCAAAGTGGCGCTGATCTACGCCTTTATCCTGCTCTTGTCTTTAGGCTACTCGCATCCGCGAACGCGCTGGAAAGGGCACCCGTTCAAGAGCCTTGCGGTTGTTGGCCTGGGCCAGGGAGTATTCGATTTCGCGGCGGGTGCGTTCACTGCAAATGCCGCAGACGTAGGCCAATGGCAGTCGCCCTTGTGGTGTGGCCTCACCGGCGCGACTCTCACCGTGCTGGCGTTCTATCCCCTAACGCAAATGTACCAACTGAGTGCTGACACGAAACGCGGCGACCGCACAATCGCAGCCTGGCTCTATGCGCGCGGCGAGCGGCAGGAGCAGGGAGGTCGCGCCGTCATTTTTCACTTTGCTATGCTGCTGTTTACGGCAGGCAGCTTCGCCAACGCGCTGGCGCTTTGGTATGCGCGGCAAGCGATTCCGGCCACGGCGCTCGTGGTGTTTTCCGCCTTGCCGTTGTGGTATCTGACGCAGTGGAGGCTTGATCGCACCGTGTCTCAAGCATCCGATTTTGCACGCATTCACTTTCTGATGCGCGCCATGGCTCTCGGGTTTGGTGGCTTTATCGGCTTTACCCTGCTGCGCGGCGGCTTGTGAATGCAGCGGCCCAATGTGACTCCCCTAACCGACCAATCGCGCGCCACGCAGCTTGTAACTGGCCCCCAGAGGATTGCCGCCGAAGCCGACCCAGCGATAATCATCGCCGTGCAGGGCGCCGATTTGCAAATCCTCGATTTTCCATTCGCCGGCGTTGGGATACAGGCGTTTCAAGGCCGCTCCCAGTTCAAAGGAGACGTGCTGCCAGCCGTCTGGTGCTGCCGGCGTTACAGTTGCTTCGCCGAGTACTCGAACGCGAGCGTCCAGGCGTTTGTTCTTGCCCAGGCTAATCACATGACGCACGCCGTTCACCGTCGCATACAGATCGACCTGTGACTCCACAGGAATGGTAACGTCCATGTCGATCCTGGTTGCGGGTGTAGCGCGTAGCGACGCCGTGCCGCCTTTTTGCAAATCAACGGCAAACAGCCCGCCTGCAGCCGGGTTGCGCACGGTGAAAACCGGCTCGCTATCGCCTTGCGCCGCTTCTGTCACGACGGCAGAGGCCAGTTCACCCGTCACCACCGGACGCGGCACCAGAACACCATCACCTACGCCAATCGGTGTCAGCGGCTTCTCCGGCACGGCGGCGTCCAGCAAGCCTTGCGGCAGCGAGCGCAGGCCCATTCCGGCGCTTTCGATTTTAGCGCGTGCGATCATCAACACACTGTCCAGCGTCCACATCGCGACGCGACCACCATTCTGTATAGACGGTAGCGGCTCAGCATCGAAGTAATCACAGATGAGCGTGTCGTCCACCGTCAGCTTCAACTGAACACCATTCTGCCCGTTGCGCCTGGCCTGGCGCACTTCGGCGCGGATGTAATACCAGCGATTGTGAAAGGTTGGGTTGTGGTTAATTGGCTTCACAAAGCGCGCCACATCGGAGCTGTTCTCGGCCAGCATTTGCGTGCCTTTGTAGAGGCGCGAGCGCGTGTTGTCCCAGCCGGCCACCACAAACGAGTACCCGGAAGATGGATTTCTGCCGTCGCCGCCGATCGTCACGTTGAGATTGCCTGGCGTCGAGTAGCCGGGTTCTTTGGGCAAATCCATCTGGTTATGCGCGTAATACTCGACAACGGTGTCGCCACTGTAGGTGCGCTTTGTCCACAAAACCGGGTTCAGACCGGCGCCGCCGAAAAACGACCAGTCGGCGTAGCAGGGCCAGCGCGAAATGACGCTCCACTCGCCCTGCGGGGAGTACCAGTCGGTGGGCGCTTCGGTGAAAGTGTAATCGTCGCGGTGCTCGCTGGTGGCGCGCAGGTCGCGGGCGCTGAGGCGGAAGCCACTGGCACGCGCCGCGAAGTTGGTGCCCGTAGCCGTCACCGATTCGGTACCGGGAATAACGTAGGTCATCGTCGGCTTGCCGGCAATGGAGAACAAAATGCCGCGTCCTTCGAGTTCGACGCGGAGCAGAACCGGCTTGGTGCTGTCGGCGCCTGCGATGCGATTCCAGTCGAACTCGGCCTGTTTGAGAGTGGTTGCACCACGCAGCAGCGTCACGCGCAGAGTGCCGTTATCACGCAGATCTTCATAGCGCACCACGTAGCCGCCGTTGAATTTTTCGCGCTCGGTGCGCAACGCCAGTTCCAACTTGCCGCCCTGGTAGGCGGCGCGCCTCCAGCCATATTCAATGGTGGCATTGCCGAAGAAATCGCCTGTGTTCCAGTACTCGACGCCGTCATCGGCACTCATCGGCGGCCACTCGCCGGAACGTGACGCCCAACCCACCATCAACGGATCGTCGGCCATCTTGGGCGCGACCTTGGGCGCTTGAGGCTCCGGCGGAAACGCCATCACGACATCGCGAAACGTCGTCGTCGCGACGCCCTGCGCCCACAGCGCCGGTTGACCGGCTGTGATGCTCTCGTCCGCCGTCTGGGCCACAAGAGCATCGTCCACCAGAACGACGACGCCGCCACGCGCCATGCGCATGGAAATCGGCACGTAACCGTCCTTGTCGGCGCGCAACGATAACGGCTCATCGCTGACGATGCGTGCTTTGCCGCCCTGGTAGCGCATCAACTGCTGGCGACCCTTAAACGGCAGTGTGCTGGAAACGCCCGCCCAGCGAAAAACGGTGTAATTCTTATCGTCGCGATAACCGACCACAAGACCACACGCCCCGCCGGCACCGGCACGGGCCAGGGCGCTGACCTGATAGCCGTCCCAATCGGAGCGGCCCGTCAACAGAAAGCGGGTTTTGCCGTTTTCACCGGCGCTTGGTGCGGAATTGAGTACTCCATTGGTAGCATTCCAGCGCCCGCCCTGCGAACGCCATGCGCTGCCCAGTGCAGCGCTCCCAAGCGAAGCGCTGCCCGGCGAAGCGGAGAAATCCTGCCGGAAGTAATCGTAGGAAGTAACTTTCGCGTCATCGAAATCGACAAGACGAATGTCACGCGTCACAAGGCCAATGCCGCCCTGCCCGAACCAGTCGTTGCGCATTTTAAAAACAGACGCACCGTCGATAAAAGTTTCCAGAAAACCGGGGCTGGTGCGCACCGTCATGCGATACCATTGGCGCGGCAGAAACGCGCCTGGCGCCGAGGCCAGCGTGGTGCTCTTGCCATCCACCACACGCACCAGTTGTCGCGCCCCTGCACCTTCCTGAGCGCTCCACTGAAAGGCGATGTAATTTTTGGCGTCCTGCGCATAAACCGCTAAACCAATCACGCCGCGCGCCAGAGGCTTGACCGAAACGCTCGCTTCGTAGTTGTCCCAGAACCAGCGACCCGCCTGAGCCCATGAAACACCCTGCGCACCCGCCACACGATAAGCAAACGGGTTGGCACTCATTTCGATGCGCTCGCTGACGGTGCGCTTGCTGTGTCCCGCCGCTGCCGATTCCTCCGATGACGAAGTCAGCGTCCAGCGTCCGCTGCCGGGCTTCCATTCGCCGTTTTCGCCGGGCAAACGCGTGAAATCATCCGTCCAGTAAATGTCCTCCACGGGCTGCATACGCGCATCTTGCCAGGCCCAGCCACCGCTGCCCAGTGCGCCGATTTTACCGCTGTCGAGAGCCGCATCATAGGCGGTCAGCACCACGCGCTGACCAATAACGACTTCCATGACCCAGCGCCGCCGCTTCACGACAACTTGCGAATCAGCCGTGACTCTGGCACTGGCCTGCGCTAGTCGCTGCGACGTTCCGTTGCGAACCGCGCGCAAAGCAATTGTGCTCGAATTGAGGTCCAGCGCGTAGAAATTTTTGGCGTCGCGATAGTCGAACACCACCGACAGGTTGCCGCTCGCCGCCGGTTTGATGCCGAATTGCAAGTTGAACTGCGGCTCGGCGTCGTCTTCGAGGAACTGGTATGTGGCGGCCCGCGCCGTGCCGCAAAAAGCTGTCATGGACAGTAGGATTGCGGCCAGACACAAAGGCATGCAGCGGAAATTTCGGCTCATAAAGACCTCAGTTGAGTACTCGCTTAAACGGTGGGTATGACAGACTCGGCCCCTGGGAAGTTCCGTCGGGAAGGGTGAGGAAGGAGTTGAGGAGGAGAAAACGCTCAGCGCAGCTTCGGGTTACGGGCTACCAGTGCCGGATTGAGGCGGTACACAAAAACTGTGACGTTCTGTGCGCGAGCCGTCGCGTTCTCGATTTCGAGTGGCGATGCGGCCTGTGTGCTCCATCCAATGAGCAGGGCCTGTTTGGTGTTGTTGGGAAAATCCGCTCCAAGAGCCGTCACCAGCGCTCGATTGGCCAGATCGCTCATGGTCGATGTATCCGTGGCCGTAGCGCCGGTTGACGCCGCCGATTCCTTGAAAATCTCGCGCAGTTGCGCCGCGTTTTCAATGCGGCCCACCAGTTGCGGATTGCTGATGTCGCTGCCGTCAGATTTGCCGTTTGTCGCTGACACACCGCTTTTGATGTCACCGTAGCCGCGCACCTGTCCGCCCGTCACCAGCACGGCGCCGCGCAAATTGAAAGGCGAATCGTTGCGCACGCTGAAGCCGTTTTGCGTCGGCTGCACCGTGACGCCGCGTCCCAGGTTTACCACGCCCTGCCCGATCAGCTTGTCTTCCGACCACATGTTGACGCCAATATCTTCGACACGAAAAGCGCGGCCTGCATCAGGCTGGCGCACGGAGAGACTGGTGCGTTCCACTTCGGAACGCGATAGATCGAAGGGATCGATGTAGTCACCAGCCACCATTTGCGGATTGTCGCTGGAAATGTTGTAGGAAGCGCGGCGCGGCGAAAAGAACCACAACATCGAATCGGCGCGCGCCACACCACTCGCGCCCGCGCTCTGCACGATGTTGATGTGGCGAGTGAGCAATTCCGTGCCTTTGATGTTGCGCGCCGCGATGTAACTCGCCACGGAAAACACAACCGCGATAATCGGCACCGTGACCCAGGCCAACTCGCGCCGGTCGAGCGAGCGCAGCACAAAATAGTTCACCGGCACCAGGCAAAACACATACAGCGCCAGAAACCAGGCGATGACCGAAGTATCCGGCGTGCGTAACTGCGCCAGCCGGCGGATCGATTGCAGCATCTGACCCGTTGCATTAATCGGAGTCGCATTGTAGGCAGAGTTGCCGTATTGATAGACATTTGCGCCACTGAACGGCATGGCGGCGCGGTCGACGTATTCCAGGCGACGCACTTTGCCCATGTGCGCGAACAAGTCAATCCACAGTGGAGCCAGGCCGCGCCAGCCAAGAAACGGCGGCTTCGTCGGGTCGGCAGTTAGAAAGAGTACTCGTCCGGCGCCCATGTCGCGCGCCAGCAGAAGCGGTTCGCCCGCCATGGCACCGAGAACGCGCGCATCAGGCCGCAAGGCGCCGCGCGTCACCAGAACGGGAGCACCGCCCAGCCGGTCGGCGCCGCTTAATGCGCCGCTTGACGGCAAATAGCGCCCGACGATTTGCTGCACCTGCGCGTTGGAAATGGCGACCGAAGACGTTGGCGTGAGCGGCCACATATCGGTGAGTGGAGATTGCGCCAGACGCTGCCAGTTGGCGCCGCCCGGCACCAGAAGCGTGCCGCCCGCCGCCACATAGCCGCGCAAAGCCGAAATCTGCTCCGGCCCCAGAGCGGCGTGCGGAAAGTCTTGCAGCACCACCATATCGACCGCTTCCAGGCCAATCCAGCGATCGGGCAGCATGTCGCGCATTGTGCCCAGTGGGCGCACAAAGCCCTGCCCGCTGCTCAGGGTTTGAGTACTCGCCGCGATGCGCAACTCCTCGGCATTGGCCAGTTTGCGATTATTGAAGCTGCTCAGGTAATCGAGCCGCTCCTCGTTGTCGCTCACCGTGAGCAGGTTGCGCGTGCCTAATTCAGTCGGTGTGAGATTGAACAGCACCGAGAGGCTCTTGAAGCCGCGCCCCGAAAACGTGACGCGCGCATTGTCGAACTCTTCGCCGTCGGAGCGCCCATACAGCCATACTCGCTTGCGCGCCTGATTCGCCGGCAACTCGACTTCGGTGTAGAAAACCGCTTCGCGATCGTTTTGCCCGCCTGAAGCCAGAAGACGCAATTCGAGTCGTCCCTGCACGGCTTCGCCCGTATTGGCCAGCGTCACCGCGACGGGGAACCAGCGTCCGGTTTTCACCTGAATCGCCAGCGGTTTGGCCGTGCGTGCCAGGGGCGATCCCACCAGCATCGTGACCGGATCGGCGGCACGAGCCGCATCGCCGCGCAAACCGAAGAAGCCGGCCAGGAAAGCACACAACAAAGCGCGACAGCGGTACGAGCGAAACCAAAACATGTCAAGATTATGCGCCAAACAGCGCTCACGGTCAACGAGCGCAGCGAGCCTCGTCACCACGGTGTCACAGGCAACGCGCATTTTGCCCAATCATTTGAACACGCACAAACGATCACTCCGGTGTCAGTCGATTTGCACACCAGATGGGTTCGACAGGGTTGATGACTCACCCTTCCGTGTTTCATCTGAGTTTGAGGAGTTCCATGAAGAAAACAACACTGGCCTGGTCGGCAGCCGCCGTTCTGAGTGGCGGCCTGCTCTTATCGAGTACTCAACCAGCCTTGCGCGCGCAGACGGCACCGGCGACAGTTGCCAGAACCGTGGCTGATGACGATGCGGCTTTACTACGCTACCAATTAGCGCTCGATCAATTGGCGCAGGGCAACGTGACCGCAGCGCGTGTTATTGCCGAAGAAGCGCGCCGCCGCTCCGGTGATGCACCCGAAATCAACCTGCTGCTGGCCTACCTGTTGGAACGCGAAGGGCGCTTTGAGGAGGCGCGCACCCACTTAAACACCGTTGCGACACGGTCACATCTTGCGGCGCGTTACGCTACGCAGTTGGCAACGCAACCAAACGGCAGGCGCCCCACCGCTGTGGCGCCGCAATCGGGACAACGCATTGCGACAAATACTGCGGCAAGCGGTGCCACGGCCTCCAACGATGTGCTGTATGTGGCGGGAACACCGGCACGCGTCGCTCAGAACGACAAAAATCTAGCCGCATTGGAACAAGTGATGGCACGCCTGGTCAACGCGGAACGCACCAAAGCCGGCCTGAGTACATTGAGCTTTGACGCGACGCTGGCGGCTACAGCACGCGCGCACTCGGTTGATATGCGCGACCGCAACTACTTTGCGCATGAATCGAAAACGACCGCTCTGCGCGAGCCGCTCGACCGCTATCGTGCTGTTTTTAAAACCACGCCGTCGATTGTGGCGGAGAACATTTATCGTTCGTGGGGCAGTCCGCGCCGCATCAACCAGGCCGATATCCAAACCGCGCACAATGCGCTCATGAATTCGCCGGGTCACCGCTCCAACATCTTGCAGCCGCGCGTGACGCGCCTTGGCATCGGCATTGTCGCCAATGCCAACGGCGACCTATGGGTGACGCAAATGTTCGCCCGAACCTAGAGTTGGTTTGGGTGCGGTTGCCTGGATATGTTTCGCGTACAGCGCATAGCGTAGGGACGCAGCGCGCTGCGCCCTCATTCTGCGACAACCGCAGTGAAATACATGGTAGTGCTCAAATACTCAGCATGCTACGCAGTTTCACAAACGCGCTTTCAACTCTTCGATCTTCTTACGAATGCGGTTCACGTCCAACATGCGCGCGGTGCCTTCGCCGCCACTGGTGGCCCAGGAAGCGAATGTTGAGTACTCGCGATCTGCTTCTTTATACAGGCGAAGAGCTTGGGGTGGATTTTCGATTTCCAACTGCGAGGCCCACGTTTCGTAGAAGTAGGCGCGATTGATGACAAAGTTTCCGTAATCGTCACCGCGCGCATACTCTGCCTCGACTAACGGCTGGGCTTCGGTAAAGCGTTTCTGCCGCATCAGGTCACGCCAATCTTGCATGGGTTCCTTTGTCGAGTCCTCGACCTTATTTCCACACCGGTTCAACGACGATGTCATCAATGTCCAGCACACCGGTTGCGTTGTTGAGTATCGGCGTCAATTTGATTAGGGCCGCGCCGGGATGCACGGGAGCAACAATCTCGATCACTTTCCAATCGGTGTCCGCATCGACGCCGGGCGAATTGGTGTAATCTCCGGCCTGATTGCCCGCTTCGTCGGTAAACACATATCCCAGACGTGCGATTTCCCATGGTTGTGCGCCCATTTTCAAGTCCTTGACGCGCAAACGCGAACGGACACGCACCATGCGCCACTCCGGGTCGAGTTTGAAAAAACCGTGTATAAAAGCCGATGCGCCTGGGTCGCGATTAGTTAGCCGCAAGTAGTGATTGCCGTTCTCTTCCAGCACCTGCACGCCGAAGGCCTGAGCCGAGTCCCAACCATCAGGGTTGCCACTGTCATCGACCTTTTCAAAAGTGCCTTCGGGAAAGCTGGGCGCAATGTCGCGTGCTTCGAAAGACGGATTCGCTTCGACCACGATGTCGTCAATGAAAACCGTTCCGGCGCGTCCCCAGTTTCCGGCATCAATATAGAGGTTCTGCGTGCCGGGAGGAACCATGTTGGTGATGCTGACTCGTTTCCAATCCGAATCAACGCTGAGTCCGGCAGGAGCACCGTAATTTAAGACCTTGCCTGTTGCATCTTCGAAAGTGATACCGACGTGTGCGTTTTCCCATATCTGCTCACCCGGCTGCATACCCCGAGTACTCAGGCGAGCACTTAAACGGATGACTTTCCAATCCGCCCTGGCGCGCACTTTGATGCCGAACGAACGGTATTGAGCCAGGTCATCGCTGGAAACCGCGACGTAATGATTGCCGCCCTCCTGCACCAGTTTAATGTTTTTGCCACCCGGCAAACTCCAACCCACAAGTCGCTTCTTGTCGTCAAACTGCTCGAAATTGCCGTACTTCAATTCGTTGCGCACCTGGCGTGTCGCCGTTTTAACAGTCTGATTGGTTGAGGGCGACACAGCGGCGGGCGCGACAGGATTTCCAAGCAGAAACGTGTTGCCTTCAACCCGGCTCCAAAGCGCGACATCGCGCGCTGTCAGAGGTTCACCGCTTCCCGAATCTCGGCCCACAACCAGGACATACAGACCTGTCTGCATCGCGTCGACAGCGATCTTCTCGGTGACGGCGCCGCGCCGATGCACCGAAGTCTGCCCTGTTAGCACAATCGTTTTCGGTTTTGGCGCAGCGAAGCGGCTGGTTTTGCCGCTGGGCAAAGCAAACGAGGAAACTTGCAGTGTGAATTGCTTCTTTTCAAAGTCGATGGCGCTAATTTCACCTTGCAGCACAATTTCGTTCGCTTCAACTACGATGTCGCTTTTGATGTTCTTACTGTTGCTTGAAGTGGCGCCGGATGCTTGCGCGTTCGCGTCCGGGATCGAGCCACCCAGGGGAGTTGTGATTGGGCTTAACAGTATGGAGACCAATGGAGCCACCTTTATGAAAGGGCAGCAGGTTCTTTGGAAGCGGCTTCTCATTACCAGCACCTCAGAAAGCGGGGTTATACGGCTGGGCACCCTCATTATACCCTCTGAACCCGCTCACAACTCAGCGCACGGAAATCAAGCCTGCGCAGGCATCATCGGCAAATCGGTGATGCCGAAATCGCAGCCGCATTGTTCCAGCAGCGTGGTGAGTTGTCCACGATGGTGCGTTTGATGATTGAAGAGATGCACGATGCACACCGCCAGTGGCATTGTGCGCTCTTGTGGTGAACTCGTGAGAGTAAAGGTCAGTTGCTTTTCAAAGTCGCCTGCGTCAAGAGTTGAGGCCCAGTCATCAATTTGCTGATCGGTGACGGCGCGTTCGCGGCGCAATTCGGCGAAGTCGCTGTACAGCTCATGCGCCAGCGAGGTAATGACTATGGGGAAGCGAGTACCTTCGAAGCGATGCAGCCACATACGATCGGTCAACAGCAAGTGGTTCAGCGTGCCGTGAATCGAAGAAAACGGCGCAGTGCGATCTTGTTTGCGCGCTTCATCCGACAAGTCGGCGCAGACCGCATACAACTTTTCGTTCATCCAGCGATTGTAGCGCGACATGGTGCGCGCATATTCTGGCATGTTCACAATGGTCACCTCTTTTTGCCGTTGAGTTTGCCATCTGTTTCGCCGCCGTAAAAGCGCGCGCCGCGCACCGTCGCCAGGGTTTCGCAGGTTTCTTCAATCATGCGCATCAATTGCGCCGAAGAGAGTACTCGTGTATCAACCGCGATGCCTTCCAGTGGGCGCAACGCAATGTTTTGCAACGCGCGCTGATCGAACGATTTGCTCAGCCTTGCGTAAACCGCTGTTGTGTCTTCATCCAGGAAGCGGTCGCCGGGCTGCAAGCGAAGCAGCACTTCGCTTTCGCTTTTGTTGATGCCGCGCAAACGCGCATGGAGCAAATGCACGCGAATCCTGAGTACTCGCACCAGGTTGAAAGCGGGTGTGGGCAGCGGGCCGAAACGGTCGCGCAGTTCTTCCTGTAAATGCTTCACTTCTTCACTTGTCTGCACGTTGGCCATCTTGCGATACAGGTTGAGACGGTCGCGTTCTTCCGGCACATACTCTTCCGGCAGAAAAGCGGGCACCGGCAAGTCGGCTTCGGGCAATTCCTGACGCTTGTGTACCGGCTCGTGCTTGAGGCGCGCCACCGCTTCCGAAAGCATCTCGGTGTACATCTCAAAACCGACCTGCGCGATGCCGCCACTTTGTTTCACGCCCAGCAAGTCGCCGGCGCCGCGAATCTCCAGGTCGCGCATGGCGATTTTAAAACCGGCACCCAGGTCGGTGTATTCCTGCATCGCCGCGAAGCGGTTTTCCGCAACTTCACCCAGGCGACCGCGCGAGCCGCTGAAAAAATAAGCATACGCCTGGCGCAAACTGCGCCCAACACGCCCGCGCAACTGATACATCTGCGACAATCCCAGCAGTTCAGCGCGATCAACGATGAGCGTATTCACATTCGGCAGGTCAAGCCCGTTTTCGATGATGGTTGTGGCGAGCAGAATATCGGTGCGGCGGTGCATGAAGTCGAGCATCACTTGTTCGAGTTCTTCGTCGCCCATTTGCCCATGACCGATGCCAATGCGCGCGTGCGGCACCAGCTTTTGAATGCGCTCCGCGATGTGGTGAATGCTGCCGATGCGGTTATGCACGTAGTAAACCTGACCTTCGCGTTCCAACTCGCGCTCGATGGCCTGGCGCACCACTTCGTCTTTGTAGGGCATCACGACGGTGCGTACCGCCAAACGTCCCGGCGGCGGGTCGGAAATGAGCGACATCTCGCGCAAACCGCCGAGCGCCATGTGCATGGTGCGTGGGATTGGCGTTGCTGAAAGCGTCAGAATATCGACCTGCTTACGCATTTCTTTCAAGCGCTCTTTCTGCATCACGCCGAAGCGCTGCTCTTCATCGACAATGACCAGGCCCAGGTTGTGGAACTCGACATCCTTTTGCACCAGGCGATGCGTGCCGATCAAAATATCGACCGCGCCCAGGCGCACGTCTTCCACGGTTTTCTTCTGCTCGCTCGGTGTGCGGAAACGCGACAGCACTTCGATGCGCGTCGGATAAGCCGCCAGGCGTTCGCTAAATGTTTGATAGTGCTGTTGCGCCAGTACTGTTGTCGGCACGAGGACAGCGACTTGCTTGCCGTCCTGCACCACTTTGAATGCGGCGCGCACCGCGACTTCGGTTTTGCCGTAACCCACATCACCGCACACCAGCCTGTCCATCGGCTTATCCGATTCAAGATCGGCTTTGGTGTCTTTGATCGCCTGCAACTGTCCATCGGTTTCTTCGTAAGGAAAAGCCGATTCCATTTCGCGCTGCCACGGCGTATCGGGTGCGATGGGTTCTTTGGCGGCCTGCTCGCGTGCCGCATACAACTCGCTGAGTTGCTTGGCGATATGGAGCGTTTCTTCTCGCACACGTTTTTTAGTGCGCTCCCAGCCATTGCCGCGCAATTGGTTCAATGGAGGCGGCGACGCATCCGAACCAAGATATTTCTGAACACGATCGAGCTGACCGACCGGAACATAAAGGCGGTCGCTGCCTTCATACTCCAGCAGCAAATAATCGCTGACCGCACCAGCGATTTCCTGGCGCACAACACCGGCATAACGTGCGATGCCGTGGCTGATGTGCACCACGAAATCGCCTTCTTTAAGATCGGCAAGGTCAGTGAGCGAACGCGCTTTGCTGGTCTTAACGGCGGTTTTCTTTTTGGTGCGATTGCGCGTGTGAATGCCCGGCTGCGTGCGCTGCCAGCCGAACATCTCCGCATCGGCCAATATTGAAACACCGGGAATAGAAAAGCCCGCTGCCAAACGTTGCGGCATCACCAGCACCAGACCGGGCTGCACTTCGTTCACGGCATCCAGCAAATGCACGTGCAGAATGTCGCCATCAGCCAAAATTTCGCGCACGCGGCGACCATGTGCCGTCGACAGAACAATGACATCGTTTTTGCGTTGGTGCGTGCGCATCCAGTCAAGAAACGCCTCGACTTTGCCGCCAAAGCTGGGCGGCAGATGAATATCAAGATCAATGTTTTCTGTGCGAGTACTCGATGCTTCATGCGCCACATAGAACTCGACCTGAGCGAACGACGCAGCGCGCTCGCGCAACTCGTCGTGCGAGCAAAACGGCGGGTGCGGCAAGGCGACGAGCGAACCTTCCTCCACCGCCGCGTCGCGCACCAGAGCGTCTTCTTCCACCAGGCGTTCGATGTGAGTGCGCACGCGTTCGGGGTCGCACCACACTACAATGGCGTCCGCCGGCAAGTGCTCCAGGAGAGTCGGGCGTTGCGGATAAAGCAGCGAATGATAGCGCAGCAGTCCGGGAAAATAGGCCGCATCACGTAAACGTTCGATGTCGCGCCCAACACTTTCGGCCAGCGCCTCGGCGGCTTCAGCGTGGCCATCAAAGTTCAATTGCTGCAACTGGGCGTCGAGCAGTTTTTGCAGTTGCGCCGCGGCGGCTTTACCACGCTGCGGCGCAAGATATATCTCGCGTGGCGGCGTGAGGCGAATGCTTTCAATCTTTTCAGTGGAGCGTTGCGTATTGACATCGAAGTGGCGCAGCGAATCAACTTCATCGCCCCACAACTCCAGGCGAATGGCCGCGCCCGCCGCCGGAGGAAAGAAATCGACCAGACCGCCGCGCGCCGCGAACTGTCCCGGCGCTTCAACCGTTTCGACGCGCTCGTAACCCGTTCCAGCCAGGTGCTCGATAAACTCATCGCGGTCGAGTGTTTGCTTGAGCACAATCTCATCATAGCCGTGGCGCAGTTCATCCGGCGGCAGCGTGGGATGCGCCAGAGCATTGGCTGTGGAAACGACAATAACGGTGCGTTCGCCATGCAACGCATCCAGAGCCGCCAAACGCTCTTGTGTCGCGCTGCGGTCGCCTTCCACGTTTTCGCTGCCGGCGCGCTCGGGAATGGGATAAACGAGTACTCGTGGATGAGCTTCCTCATCTTCGTTAAAAAGCGCGGACAGGTCGTTGGCCAGGCGCTCGGCGCTTTCGCCGTCGGGCGCCACCAGCAACATGGACCGGCCCGAACCCGGAGCGCCCATGCCAGATGAACCCGCGCCTTGCAACGAAGCCGCGACAACACCCCACGCTGCGGAGGGAGTGCTCGTGAGGGCAACACTTCGGGCGCGCTGTAAAGCCTGTGAGGCTTCTTGCAGCGCGCTGTGAGATTGAACCAATTCCAGCAAATGCATAAGTGTTAAACGGCTACAAAGACGCGGCGGCAAGTGTCAGGTGCCGCTTATGGAAAAATGAACGAGCAAAGAAAAAAGCGAAGCTCGCATGGCACAGGCGCTCGTGGTGACGAGTACTCGTGCCGCTCGAACTTCGCATTTTGTGTTCGCAACGTTGTGTTCGCAACGTGGTTAACGAACCTGATCGGCGGTGTAGTGCAGCAATGCCATGAAACGAGCGCGCTTCACATGCTCGGCGACGACACGCTGGTGACGTGCGCAGTTGCCGGTGTGACGGCGCGCCAGAATCTTGCCGCGATCGCTGATGAAACGCTTCAACTGCGAAGCGCTCTTGTAATCGACAGTTACCGAGTTATCGCTGCAAAACTGGCACTTTTTGGCTTTTCTCGGTTTGAGCGGCCTGGACGGCCTTGAACCCATTCTCATTCTAAAACTCCAGTTAAAACCAGGGATGAACAGGATGGAGGGGATAAGTAATTTGTAATTTTGAGTTCTTAGTTCTGAGTTCTCAATACCAACGAGCACAACTTAAAACTGAGCACTTAGAATTCACAAATCTTTATCCCCTCCATCCCCTTCATCCCTGTTAAATTCTACTGATCCGCGAAGGGATCGCTGTCATCAAAATCATCATCGGGGTAAGCCGGTGCGGCGGGCTGTGGACGTGCGCCGCCGCCGGTTGCGCCACCGGCCGCTGCGCCACCGGAAGCTCCACCGCGCCCGCCCGCTGCGACTGCGCCACCCTGCGGGGGACGCGGGGGACGGGCGGGCGGTGCTCCCATGTCGTCATCAGGGAAGTAGCCGTTGTCAGCGTCGGCTCCGGCATTCATGCCACCGGCTGGAGGCCCGCCGCGCTGACCACCCGACGTACCGCCACTAGTCATGCCACCGGCTCCGGCACCCATGCCACCGGCGTTCATGCCAGCGGCACCCATCGGGGCACCGCCGCCATCGGCGGCGCCATCACGTTGCGAATCGAGTGTTTCCACCGTGTCGCAAATAATGTTGGTGAAGTAACGCTTTTGCCCGTCCTGGCCGGTGCTCTGGTTCATCTCGATGCGGCCATCGACGGCCACCAGACGCCCTTTGTTGACGTAGTTGGCCACAAATTCAGCGGTCTGGCGAAAGGCGGAGCAGTCGAAGAAGTCGGTGACGCGCTCACCCTGCTGGTTCTTGAAGCGCCGATCCACCGCGATGGAAAACTTGGTGATGGCGAGTCCTCCGGCGGTGTAGCGCAGTTCGGGGTCGCGGGTCAGACGACCAATCAGAACAACCCGATTGAAAGACGGCATTGTTATCTCCTCTTAACGGCCTGTTTGATTTGGTGGCGGGCCGTAAGGCTTCTAAACAGATAATCAGTATACAGCAGCCGGTAGGCAGGAGAACACGGCGCAACACGTTTTCGAGTACTCAATTCGAGCACTCGAATTTTCTGCGTGTCGTGCCCTGCTCGCTGCCTACCGCTTCCCGTTACCGCTTACTGCTCCTGCTTCAAAATCATGTGACGCAGCACGGCCTCTTCCAGCTTGAAAAAGCGGTCGATTTCCGCAATGCGGTCGGTCAGGAAGCGCGCGTTCACGACGGTGTAAATACCTTCAATCTCTTTGGAAATCGGGTATGCCAGACGGCGTGTTTCCGACGTGCGCACGTTATCCACGGCGCCGCCGTTGCCCTCGATCTGCTCGCGCAAACGGTTGGTGGCTGCATCGGTCGCGTCCGGGTCGCCGGCGCGCGTGATAAAGATGATCTCGTAGGAACGTCCGCCTTCGACTTCGCGGCGCGGTGCGTCGTCGTTGCCCGATGAAGAGAGCGCATCGTTCAGCTCGGGTTGCGGCACAACGACTGTTCCGACGGGAGAGTTATCTTCGGCACGGTCGGCCTGTGAGTCGTTGTCGTCGCCGTCAAGACCGGCGTCAACGGCATCGCCAGTGGTGTCATCGGTTGCAACGTCGTCAGCAACGTCGGTCGTGGTGTCGTCGGTGGCGTCGGCTGAAACCGCGCCTGTGGGGGTGATGTTTTCTTCTGCCAATTGTTTCACCTCCTTCCCTCGGTCAATCCGTTGTTCCAGATATCGGATACGGCTCCCGGACACAATTGCCGCTGCGGTGAAGAGCCGCGACACGCCGGAAGCAGGAAGGACAAAAAATAAGAACCGTGCTATTATAACGTGCCGTTTCGCTCCTGACAACCTCGTCAGTCGTGGCACTACTTGCCGACTTTTTGCTTGGACTTGACAGAAGCCCGTGGCACCTGAGTCTTCTTAGCTGAAGTCTGTGGAGGCGGCGCTACAGGTTGGGCTAACGCGGCGGCCAGTCCCTCGATGTCGCCAGTTAACAAACCGCGCCACGTATTCCCCGACTTCTTCAGCGACATAACCGCTGTTTTAGTGATTGAAATCCCGCGTGTCTTCGTATTCACACGATAAACGACATGCGCCTGATCGGGAGCTTCGGCAACATGACCTACAATCTCATACTGTGAAGAGCGCATGGCTGCGCCGACTTCCGGCGTCATTGTCACAAGGCCTTCCATGAGGCGAATAAAGAGGTGCGCACCCGATATTTTCTCGTATTCCGCGACGGTGCGCACCTTAAAGAACAAACTGCCCACATCACGGCCTTGAGCCGAGGCCATGATGGGACGAAAGAGTTGCTTAAGCTGCTTTAAGGAGTCGGGGTGCATCAATTGAGCACTTCGCGTCCAGTTCCGCGTGCGCATGGCGTCCATATACTGTGCGGCCACAGTCTCCGGGCTTTCAATAACTGCTGCAGGAACTGTTGCAGGCTGTGCATGTACCCGCGATTGTGACGATTCAGGCAGCGTTGTAGCAGACTCTGCTCGTGCGGCGCGCAGCGACCAACCAAGGCCCGCGATAGCAGCCAATAGCAACACATTAAGTTGCAGCACCTTACGTTGCAACACCGTTGTCCCATTCATAACGTCGCTCCGTTGTCCCGCATAATTCGTTACTGCTGCCTTCCGAGTACTCGATCCGAGTATAGGTACTTTCAACATCTATGGCTTCGGCCATTCTCTGCAACTCATTTTCGATGTTTCGTTTGCTCACAGTTCCCAGTGGCGGAGAATTGCTACAATGAGAATCAATAACAGTTCCAAACTCACTGCGAAGGGAAACAGGAAAATGGCTCGCAACACAGCTAAACAGGCATCGGACGCGATGAGAATCGGCATCGTTGGTGTCGGCATCGGGCAGGCGCACATCAACGGCTACAAGAAGACACGCAACGCCGAAATCGTGGCGCTGTGCGACCTCAACACCGAGCGCGCGCAAAAAGTCGCGCACGACTGCGGCCTTGAAAATGTGGAAATTTATTCCGATCATCGCGCCCTGCTCGATAGCGGCGGAATCGACGCCGTCTCGGTCTGTTTGCCGAACAGTTTTCATGCGCCGGTTTCCATCGATTGCCTCAATGCGGGCAAGCACGTGCTGTGCGAAAAGCCGCTCGCCATGAACGCCAGAGAAGGCCAGAAGATCGCCGATGCCGCCGCCAAAAACAACAGGAAGTGCATGGTGGCCCAGGTCAATCGCTTTCGCGCCGATTCGCAATATCTCAAGAGACGCATCGCAGCCGGCGACCTGGGCGATATTTATTACGCGCACACCGGCTGGCTGCGCAAGCGCGGCATTCCCGGCTATGGCGGCTGGTTCACCACCAAAGCGATGAGCGGCGGCGGCCCGCTGATCGACATCGGCGTTCACATGCTCGACATCGCATGGTGGCTGTGCGGCTGCCCGCGCCCGGTTGCCGTGAGCGGCGCGACGTATGCGGAATTCGGCCCGCGCGGTCGCGGCCTGGGCAACTGGGGCACCGAAAAGAAGCCCGAAGGCACTTTCGATGTCGAAGACCTGGCGGCGGGCCTCATTCGTTTTGATAACGGCCTCACCATCAACCTCGAAGTGTCGTGGGCGCTTAACAATCGCAAAGAGCGCCAGTGGTGCCAGATTTTCGGCAACGAAGGCGGCTGCGATTGGGGCCAGGACACGGGCATTTATCGTGAGGACGGCGGCAGTATCACGACCACAACGCCTGAACTGCCCAAAGTCGATCCGTGGCAGGGTGAGATGCAGCACTTTCTCGACAGCATCACAAACGACACCACGCCCGACCCGGACGTAACGCAGGGCGTGCAGATGATGAAAATGCTGGACGGCATCTACAAGAGCGCGCAAACCCGGAAAGAAGTCGTAATCAAGTAATCGCTGCGCGTCGTTGGTGCTCTGCATGAGTACTCGCTGCGAGTACTCATGCAGGTCTTATCAGCGGCTTCCTGCGAGATCACCAGCGCGGCTGCTGCGCGATGAGGTTCTCGGCGACATCGGCTTGCAGCGGCTGGGCAAAGAGAAATCCCTGAACACGGTCGCAGCCCAGCGAACGCAGTTGTTCCATTTGTTCACGCGTCTCGACGCCTTCAGCCACAACGTGCATCTTCAGGTTGTGCGCCAGATTGATGATCGTACCGATAATGGCACGCTTGTCCGGCTCAACGTCCATGCGGCTGACGAACGAGCGGTCGATCTTCAAAGTGTCGATGGGGAACTGGCTGAGGTAACTGAGCGACGAATAGCCGGTGCCAAAGTCGTCCAGAGAAAGTTGCAGTCCCAGTTCCTTGAGTTGCAGCAACTTCGGCATGGCCGACTCGATGTTCTCCATCAGCAGGCTTTCGGTGATTTCGAGTTCGAGCCTTTGCGGATTCAGGGACGTTTGTTGCAGGGCCTGTTGCACCTGCTCGACGAAATTCGCCTGTGCAAACTGACGAGCCGATACATTGACGCAAATCGTGAATGAGGCATCGTCAGAGTGGTCAGGAAAGCTGTCATGCCACGTTTTCATCTGCTGGCAAGCCTGTTTCAAGACCCATTCTCCCAGCGGCAGGATAAGCCCGCTTTCTTCGGCTACGGGAATGAATTCCTGCGGCGACACCAGTCCACGTTCCGCGTGTTGCCAGCGCGCTAAGGCCTCGAAGCCGATAATGTCGCCAGTGTTCAGGGCAATCAGCGGCTGGTAGTGCAGGTGAAACTCTTGTCGCTCGATAGCACGTCGCAAGTCGTTTTCGAGTTGCAGCAATGTCACCATGCGGCTGTGCATGGCCGCATCAAAGATCTCGTAGCGTGCGCGTCCCGAATGCTTGGCGCGATACATGGCGATGTCCGCATCGCGCAGCACATCGTCGCCGTTCTTGTAGCCGGTGTCGCTCAACGCAATGCCGATGCTGGCGCCGCTGAAGACTTCGTGCCCTTGTAAAAGGAAGGGCTGGCCCAACGCGGCTTGCACACGCTCGGCCAGGCGCGTGGCATCACTTACATCCTTGATGCCTTCCATGAGAATTGTAAATTCGTCGCCGCCCAAACGGGCCACGGTGTCTTCGGGCCGCACGCACTCTTCAAGGCGCCGTGCTACTTGTGTTAAAAGATGATCGCCGTTGATGTGTCCCAGGCTGTCGTTGATGATTTTGAAACGATCGAGATCGAGAAACAGCACGGCAAACGAGTACTCGGGATGGCGCTGCATACGTCGCAGCGAGCGCTCCAGGCGCTCGATGAACAGGGCGCGATTGGGCAAGCCCGTCACAGCATCGTGGAACGCACTATGCAGCAATTTCTCGTGCGCCACGCGGCGATCGGTGACGTCGGAAAAGTAGATTGAAAGGCCGGCCTCGGATGGATAAGCGCGCGCTTCAAACCATCTCTGCAAAGGCGAATACAAATCCTCTACTGTGACCGGCACGTTCTCCGTCATGGCTTTTTGATAGGCAGGGAAGAAGGGTGTGTCGCGGACTTCGGGCAGAACTTCGTACACTATTTCCCCTATCAAATTGTCCGGACTGCTTTGCAGAATTGCGGCGGCCTGCTGGTTGACATGAATAAAGCGCCAGTTGCGGTCGACAAAGACAAACGCATCGGTCATGCTTTCCCATATCGAGTGTATGAACTGATGCGATTTCAGCAGAGCGATCTCGGCCTGTTTGCGCTCCGTGATATCGGTAATCATGCCCAGAGTTCCGGTAAACTGGCCGTTTAGCGTCGGTAACGGGCTCGTGGCGATTATTGTCCACACGTCATGGCCATCTTTGTGGCGAAAGCGAAAATCGTGCTGTTCAGAGATGCCCTGCTGGCGCCGTTCAAAGTTCGTGTGGGCTTCTACCTCGGCGGTCTCATCCATAAACTCAAAAAGAGAATGGCCCATCATTTCCTCGATGGTGTAGCCCAGCATCTCAGCCATGCGCTCGTTGACATAAGTCGTATGTCCGGTTTCGTTCAGCATCCAGATGCCTTCGCGCGACGTTTCAACAATGGTGCGAAAACGATTTTCGCTTTGCTCCACGGCTTCCACGGCACGCATGCGCTCGGTAATATCGCGCGAGTTGGCGACCATCGCCTGCACATGAGGATCATCGAACAGGTTGGTGAGCACAGTCTCAACCCAGCGCCAATCTCCACTGCGCGTGCGAAAACGAAACGCCTCGAATTTGGTCTCGTTGCCCTCCAACAAAGAACCGAACCGCTTCTGTAGCGCCGTGGCCTCGTCGGCATGAATGAACTCGAAAGCCGAACGTCCCACCAGTTCTTCAGGCCTGTAACCGAGGATACGTTCGACCGAGTCGCTCACATACAGGTAGGTACCGTCGCGGCTCAACAGCCCGATCATGTCCGAGCCGTTTTGCACCATGGAGCGAAAGCGTTTCTCACTTTCACGCGCGGCGTGTTCGGCGTGCACGCGCTCGGTGACATCACGCGTGTTGATGACGATGGCGCCGGCAGCCGGGTCGTCCAGTTGATTGGTGCCCACCGATTCAACCCAGCGCCACTCGCCATTGGCGCAGCGGCAGCGGAAAACCCCAATGGTCGCCTGTCCACCCTGGAGAGCCTCGTAAAATTCTGCACGCAACTTCGTTACGTCGTCGGGATGCACGTAATCGAAAGCATTGGTTCCAACGACCTCTTCCGGCGTGTAGCCAAAGCGCAATGTTGCGGGATTGCAGGACAGAATAGTGCCGCTCTCATCGATCAGATAAACCAGATCGTAACTGTGCTCCACCATGGCCCGCAGACGTGACTGATCGGCTCTCAGCTTTTCAATTTCTTGTAAAACATGGCCCTCAGCCTGAGCTTCAGGCGCCGTGTGATTTGATGACGTCATGATGATTCTCTAACTTTGCGGCATTCAGGCACTTCGCTTCAACTACACTTCACGGCACACCTGCTTGCAACAATAATTCTCAGAAGGGCGCTTCTCTCGCTGCGGCTATAACTGCATTTGACACCCAAAGAAGGATACCTCCCGGCGCTTGGACGTGTTGGCCGGGTTCAAATTCCTCATGCCACGCTTCCATTCTGCGCTTCGCCGGACGGCCATATCTCCAACGAAGGTGATAAACACAGAGACCGACGCCGTATGCGGAACGCCATGCGCGGAACGCCGTTTGCGACGAAGCCTTCCCGCAGACCATAAATGAAGGAGCACATCATGAAAATTATCCCTCGACAAGTGCATGCCCTGCTCGACTACAGTTGGAGTGCCGCCATTGCCGTTGCGCCGAAGGTGTTGGCTTTTGAAGATGAGCACAATGCGCGCCGATTTTTACGTGCCATGGGCAGCGCCACGGCTGTAGGCAGCCTGCTCACGCGCTATGAACTGGGCGCGCTCAAAGTGATGCCCTTTAAAATGCACCTGGCCACCGATGCCCTGGGTGCGATGCTGGGCCTGGCCAGCCCATGGCTTTTTGGATTTTCCCGGCACAAGACCGCGCGCAACACGGCTCTGGCGTTCTTTGCCATCGAAGCCCTTGTCGTGCTGTTGAGCCAGACCGATGAAATGGACCACAGCGCCTGAACTTCATGTTCTTCGATTCACATTGCCATCTCACCTCTGAACAACTGGTGCCCAACTATGATCGAGTACTCGAACGCGCTCTAGCCAATAGGGTCGCGGGCTTCCTCAACATCGGCGACAACCTCGCATCGACGCGTGCCGCCATCGCACAGGCCGAAACGGCACAACTTCGCAGTATCACGATGTATGCCACGGCGGGCGTGCATCCACAAAACGCACTTGAGTACTCGCCGGAGACAACCGAGATGTTGCGCGACTTGGCGGCGCATCCCCTCGTGCGCGCTATTGGAGAAATCGGACTCGACTTTGTGTATGATGAGACGCACGCGCAACATCCCGGCGCACCGCGCGCAATGCAGGAAAGCGTGCTGCGCCAACAACTCGAACTCGCTACCGATCAGCAACTGCCTGTGGTGATTCACAATCGCGAGGCCGACGAGGCGTTGCTGCGCGTGCTCCGCGAGTACTCGGATGCTTTGCCGGGCGGCGTTTTCCACTGCTTTGGCTCTTCGCGGGAAGTGGCGCGACAGGTGCTCGACATGGGTTTTCATCTCGGCTTCACCGGGTTGGTCACTTTTAAGAATGCGCAAAGCGTGCGAGACGTAGCACAGTTCTGCCCACGCGACCGCATATTGATCGAAACCGATTCACCTTATCTGGCGCCGGTGCCGCACCGGGGCAAAACCAACGAGCCAGCGTTCTTGCCGCGCGTGGCGGAAACAATCGCAGCGTTGCACGACATTGGCGTGGAGGAACTGGCGGAAGTCACGACACAGAACGCGCAACGCCTGTTTGCTCCGGCGTAGTGCGATGCATCAGAGGATGCGGCGTCAGAATCGCGCCCAGCAGCAGCAACGCCGCCATTTGAAAGATGACCGTAACCGGCACAATCGTCCACCCCATCAGCAGCAGCACAAGCCACAACCACGTCACCACAAAGTTCGCCACCGGCAACACGGCCAGGTAACGCCGCAGCGAGTACTCGCGTGAGGCAGAGTGTCGCAAAAACCTGACTACCAGGGCACAGGCGACGAGCAGCAGGCACAAGTCGTGTGCGTTGGTGTGCGGGCTGCAAAACGTGATGGCAAAGAGCAGCATGGCCCACTGCAAATCGAAGTGGGCCGATTGCGGCTTCCACTCACCGCGAAAACTCCAGGCCAGCAACAGCAGCGTAATGCCTGCGCCGCCAAGCCAGAGCAGTTGCACGTCGGCTGCGGCATCAGTTTGCAGAGCGCGGTGCAAAAACGAGCGCCACGAATGCATCGCCTGAGGATGCACACCATTTGCGTCGCCCCACTTCGAGGCGGCTGCCAGCAGGCGCACGTAGTTGATCATTCCCGTCGGGCCGACGATAACCACCCCAAGCAGCGACAGCATGCCGATGCCGCCCAGCATTGCGCCCAGCGCGCGCCACTGGCGTTTGAAAACCAGGAGCAACAGCGGCACCAGTATGAACTGCGGCTTAATGAGCAACAACGCGAGGCACATACCGCCCGTTGCGGCGTGCTCCTGCTTGAAGCTGCGCCACGCCAGCAAACTACAGAGCGCTACAGAAAACGAAAGCTGCCCGTGCAACAGCGTCAGCAGAACCGGCAGCGATGTCAGAACCATCGCCAGCACGAGTACTCGCGTGCGCCACGCAACGTTTCCCAAGGAATTGACGAGCAGCCAGCCAAGCAGCGCCAGCAGAACTGTTTCGGCGACGAGCCACACGCCAAATGCCCGTTCGACAGGCAGCATCGCAACCAGCGCCATCGGCAAAACATCGAACGGTGGATACGGGATGAACAACACCTGCGAAGGATGTGTCAGTTCCGGCCACAAGCGCTGCTGCCATTGCCACTGTTGCGCCAGGTCATAAAGATTGGCACCCTCCAACAGCATGCGCCCCGCCGCGTAAAAGGCGCGAAAATCGAGCCCCACGAGCCGGTGATTGGCCGGGTTGGAAACGCTCAGCCACCAGGCAGCACCCGCGAACGGCACGCAACACAGCAGCACCAGCCAGAACGAAACCGCGCCACGACCCGTGCTATCGATGTGGCGGATGGTCTTTTCGGTTGATTCGTGTGTTTGCTCTTTCATGATGGCTGCATGGCGGCACCGGACCTGCCCGAACAGGTACTCAACGGCATTGCCATTGCCATGTGAAATGCACGGGCGACAATGCAGATCACGGGGCGAGCACGCGCAATAAACACAACAAAGCTCCATACCCGGAGGTGTGGAGCTTTGTTTTCGTGCCGCGATAAGCTAAGCCACGATAAGTTAATTCAAGTTGCCACTTAGAGTAGTCCGCCCCTGAACGAGCGGGCTGAGTGTGGAAATGACCGCTAAAGCGGCCTCTGTCGGCACGCATAGCCCCGTTCAGGGGGCTTTTTGCCATTTAGCCCGCTGCTCTTCAGCAGCACTGCTTCAGCGGCGGGCAATCAAAAGGTGGCAACTTGGATTAAGTTAAGCAGCAATAACCGGCAACGCGATACCGTTCGGTTTGCTTTCTTCCGCGTCGTCGCCCGCTCCACTACCGGAGGCTTGCAGTGCAATCGTGGGCCGCGTGCCATCCGAGTACTCGCGCATGGTCTGCGTGATGCGCATGGAGCAGAACTTGGGGCCGCACATCGAGCAGAACTTGGCATCTTTGAACGCTTCGTCCGGCAGCTCTTCATCGTGCATCGAGCGTGCCGTTTCCGGGTCGAGTGAGAGCGCGAACTGCTTTTCCCATTCGAAGTTGAAACGCGCCTTAGAGAGTGCATCGTCGCGGTCGCGTGCGCCGGGACGACCGCGCGCAATATCTGCCGCGTGCGCCGCGATTTTGTAGGCGATAACGCCCTGACGCACATCATCCTTGTTGGGCAGGCCAAGGTGTTCTTTGGGCGTGACGTAGCACAGCATGGCCGCGCCCGCCTGTCCGGCCAACGCCGCACCAATCGAACTCGTAATGTGGTCGTAGCCCGGCGCGATGTCGGTCACGAGCGGCCCCAGAACATAGAACGGCGCTTCGTGGCACACCTGCATCTCGCGCTCGACATTCATCGCTACCTGGTGCATCGGAATGTGGCCGGGGCCTTCAATCATCACCTGAACATCGTGCTTCCACGCTTTAAGCGTCAGTTCGCCCAGCACATCCAACTCGCCGAACTGCGCGGCATCGTTAGCATCGGCCAGGCAGCCGGGACGCAGGCCGTCGCCCAGCGAAAAGCTGACATCATACTTCTTGAAGATTTCGCAGATGTCGTCGAAGTGTTCATACAAGAAGTTGTCTTTGTGATGCGCCATCATCCACTGCGCCAGAATGCTGCCCCCACGCGACACAATGCCGGTGACACGATCTGTCGTGAGCGGAATGTGATGCAGGCGCACGCCGGCGTGGACGGTCATGTAATCGACGCCCTGCTGCGCCTGCTTTTCAATCACTTCCAGCATGTGCTCGATAGTGAGGTCTTCCACACGCGACACCGATTCCAGCGCCTGGTAAATCGGCACGGTGCCGATGGGAACCGGCGAGTTGCGCAGGTTGGACAAGCGGATTTCATCCAGGTCGCCGCCGGTTGATAAATCCATCACGGTATCGGCACCCAGATGAACGGCGGTATGCAGCTTTTCGAGTTCTTCCTCGAGGTTGGATGTCGTCGCAGAGTTGCCGATGTTGGCGTTGATTTTACACTTGGAGTTGACACCGATGGCCATCGGCTCCAGCGTGGTGTGGTTGATGTTGGCCGGAATAATCATGCGCCCACGCGCGATTTCGTCGCGGATAAACTCCGGGGTCAGGCTTTCGCGCGCCGCGACGTAACGCATTTCTTCGGTAATCTCACCCTTGCGGGCCAGGTGCATTTGACTATTGTTACCGTCGCTGTTCTTTAGGCGACGCTCGATCCAGGCAGCTCTCATGAGTACTCCTCGGGGTAAAAGGAAAATTGCGGCGCACAACGCAGCAGATTATAGCAAAAGTGCTTTTCTGCAATGTTGCCGTTGGTTACAGAAGCGGTACTGGAACGGGCTTTGCGCCACGGATGAGAAACCTTTGGATTAAACTGGGCCACCGTGACTACACTTCTTGCTTACGACAAAAAACCTGTTTCGCCTCTGGATCGATTTGGCCCGGTTGTCGCGACCGCCATCGAAGCGGTATTACTCGGCGCACTCACATGGTTGCTGAACCTGGGCTTAAATGCTGTGAAAGCAGGCGTTCTTATACCGGACGAAAACTACACGCAGACACTGGCATTTCTGCGCCCACAAAACCCCACTGTTTTTGCCGCCGTTCTCTTGGTGGCACTGCCCATAGCTATAGAAACACTGCTACGCGGTTTACCTCGCCTGGCCTATCGCAGTGTCGCCCGCGCCGTTCATGCTCAGGCTGCTCGCGCACTGGTTTTCTGGCTGCTCGGTACAGTCGGCGCTTTGCTCACCGCCATGCTTCCCTACGCATTTATCTACGCCATTTCAGTTCTTATTTACAAGAGCGGCGAAGCACCACCGTTCCTGTGGCCGCTGGCACTCTTTGCTTTCGGCCTGTGGTCGTGGCGCGTTGTAAACGGGCGTGGTTTGCGTTACAGCATTTTGCTGCTCGCGCTTTATAACTTGTACATATACGCACCGCTTCTGCTGAGCTGGCAGCCGCAGTGAAACGAGCATCGTTCAACCGAGCATCGTTCAACCGAGCAGCGTTCAACCGCAGAGGACGTGAACAGCGTAGTTGAAAGAAAGGGCCAGACGAGAGCACATGCTTTCGTTACGAGTACTCAAGCTTACTTTTAACTGCTTGCCCCACCGAAAAACTCGCATCGTGTGCGGTTTCGTTCAAGCGGATTCGGCTTTCACTTTCAACTCGCGCGTATCGTAGTAACCCCGGAAGAAACGAATCAGGCCCATTTCATTGAACTCCAGCAGAGTTGCGCCGTGGTAGCGAATCGGTTGTCCGTCCGGCCCCGCTCCTTCACTGGTCCAGAACAGCCCGGCTGCGTTCTGGCTCGTCGTGACGTGATGAAACTTCGAGCGCGCGCTGCCCAGCTCCTGCTTGTACTGCACCCAGAACTGTAGAATATTATCACGGCCTGTAATCTCTTTGCCGCCGTGTTCCAGCGCGGCGTTGGTGAGTGTTGCATCGCCGCTAAAAAGCATTGCCAGCGGCTCGGCGTCGATGTCGCCGGCATCCTCCAGGCTGTGCAGAGCATTGATGAAATCCTGTGCAATATTGAGTATCTGGTTCTCGGCCATTTGCTGTTCCATTTGCTGTTCCATGATCTTTTCTCCCGCCCATTCATGGGGCAAGCGTTGTGCCGCTGTTCTGAGTGAGAATGGGTTTGACAGGGAGCCGACGCACGGCTGGCCTTGATAAACTGCTTAAAAACCTTCCGGGGAGTCATCAATCATGCGTCCACAGGCCGCTGAAAATCCATATCCAAAGCCCGACAACCGCGAGCGCACACCGCGCCAGTTCATCACGTTTTCGTTCTATAAGCTCGACACCGCCTGGCGCCATTTGCCCGCCGAGCAGCGGCAAACAGGCCGCGAAGAATTCGTCTCCGTCGTCAAGGAATTCCAGGAAAGCGGCACGGTTGTTGTGCCCTACTCGTGCGTCGGCCTGCGCGCCGACACCGACCTGCTGTTGTGGCGCATCGACTACAAACTCGAACGCCTCCAGCAAATGAGTACTCGCATTGCGGCAACGGGACTGGGCAGGTATCTCAACCCGTCACACTCGTTTCTGTCCATGAGCAAGCGAAGCACTTACGTCGATAAAATCGATCCCTCACACGACGAGGCGCGCACTACCATCGCGCCGGGGCGCGGCAAATACATCTTCGTCTATCCCTTCGTCAAAAGCCGCGAGTGGTATCTGCTGCATCCGCAAACGCGCCAGGGCATCATGGACGAACACATTCAGGTCGGAGTCAAGTATCCCAGCGTCAAGCTGAACACGACCTACTCGTTCGGTCTGGACGATCAGGATTTCGTTGTCGCCTTTGAAGGCGATTATCCCGAAGACTTCCTCGACCTCGTAATGGAACTGCGCGAAACCGACGGCAGCAAATACACCGTGCGCGACACACCCATTATCACCGGCATCAAAGGCACGCTCGAAGAAGTTGTGGCGACGTTGGGTTAACGAGTGATGGTGTAGGGGCGACGGCATCGCCTCGCCCAAAGT
>DASVRI010000003.1:0-23842 GCA_036388675.1 Abditibacteriaceae bacterium
GCTCGCCCATAGCTGTGCTCGCCCATAGCTGTGCTCGCCCATAGCTGTGCTCGCCCATAGCTGTGCTCGCCCATAGCTGTGCTCGCCCATAGCTGTGCTCGCCCATAGCTGTGCTCGCCCATAGCTGTGCTCGCCCGTCGGCTGCGTTGGTGCGCGGCGTAAGTCGTCGGTTGGTGTGCCGATGAAGGCCTGAAACTGATTGCGAGTACTCGGGTCGCTTCGTGGCCGGCCCGGCTGCATATTGTCTTCTAACCGGCAACGACTTCTTTTACAAAGTCGGTATCGAATTGCGCCTCGAAGACGGTTGTAGCGGGGCCGGTCATGTAAACATGGTTGTTGTTCGACCATTCCACATCGAGGTCGCCGCCGGGCAGGTGTACCAGCGCGCGGCGGTCGGCCTGTTTCAGGCGTCCGTTGAGCGCCGCCGCGACCACAACCGAGCACGCGCCCGTGCCGCAGGCGAGGGTATCGCCGGCGCCACGTTCCCAGGTGCGCATCCACAGCTTGTGCGGCCCGAATACCTGCACAAAATGCACATTGGTGCGCTCGGGAAACGCTTCATGATGCTCGATTTGCAGCCCGATTTCCTTCAGCGCAACCGACTCCACGTCATCGACAAAGATCACCACATGCGGGTTGCCCATGGAAACGCCGGTGATGTTGTAGGTGGCGTCTCCCACGACGAGTGGTTCGCTGATGACCTGCTTATCGGCGCCGTCGGCCACCATGGGAATCTGCGAGCGCTGAAGACGCGGCACGCCCATGTCAACGCGCACCATAAGTTCGTGTGCGCCCGGCTGCTGGCCCTGCGCCAGAATCTCGATGTGCTGTAAGCCTTTGGTTGTCGCCACTGAAATGGCGCTCTCGCCGACCAGACCGGCATCGAACAGATATTTGCCGAAGCAGCGAATGCCGTTGCCGCACATTTCCGATTCGCTGCCGTCGGGGTTCCACATGCGCATGCGGTAATCCGCCGATTCATCCGGCAGGATAAGAATCAGGCCGTCGCCGCCGACGCCGAAGTGGCGGTCGCAAATTGCTTCACTGAGCGCCGACATGTTTTGTTGCGGTGGGGGCGGGGTTTCGAGGCAGTCGATCATCACGAAATCGTTGCCCAGACCATGCATTTTCGTAAAGCGTAAGGGTTGGTTTGACTTACCGGACATTAAGGTCTCCAGACCGTAAATAGGTTGGCATCAAGTGCTCCACTAAAGGATGCCCGACTCGACGCTTCTCGACAAGTTTAAGCGGCAACTCAGTGCAATGCACCGCTTCGGACTTGGTCCTGTTCGGGCGCGACGGGAGCGTACTATGCGGCAAACACACTTTGGCCGCTATTCTGCATGTGGCACGCTGTATCAGGCACACAACAAATTGCAAGTGAGGCAAAACAATGGACATACCCGAAAACCGTTTGCGTGGCGCGGCCAGTTTTCTGAACGGCTACGCGTTCGCTCAGACAAACGGCGGCGCCGGTGCCGGTGGAACTGCCGGTGGCGGCGGAGTCGGCCCGCAAGACTTGAAAGACACCGGGCCCAGCGACGATGACGCGACGTCGCCCGGCAATATCATAACCGGCGGCACAGAAGGCAGCGGCATTCCCGGCGAACCACCGCCGCCCGATCGAACTCCCGGCGCGCCGCCGCAAAACGCTGTCGATTAAATCGAGGGACAGCCTCGTAGCCAGGAGACAAATGGCCAGAACAACTAGTTGTTGTCAACACAATGCAGTGAACGTCGGGCGTGTAGTTGTTGTCAACACTTCTCAAGGAGATGAATGAGACAATGAGACATCGTAAAGAGTTGGCCGCTACCGCTGTGGCGGCGCTGGTGTTTGGTGTGTTCAGTGGAGCGCAGGCAAAACCGGGCAAGGGACACCAAAACGGCCATCCCGAAAATCATGGCAAACAGGTTTCGGAGTGGGCTCATTCCAAGCCGCGCGGCTACGAGAAAGTCAAGCACAAGGGCAGCGCTCGTTGGGAAAGTAACCGGGACGATGATTTCGTTCGGGACGATGATTTCGTTGCGCCGGCACCGTACCGCAGCACTATCCGGCCCAACTTCTACCGGCACAGCCGGTACCAGCAGTCTCGCACCACGCAATGGGGTTATCAGCCGGCGCGCTACACGCGCCAACAACGGCGCAGTGTGCGTCGCACGCGTATTCAGACGCGAGAACAGCAGTTGCGCCAGGCGCGCCGCAATCGACGCGTCACGGTGCTGGACGCGCGCCGCTCTTACCGCCAGACGCGCCGTTCCATTGTGCGCGACGGCGATGGGCGTAAGCGCTTGACACCACAGCAGCGGCAGCGCTTGCGCGAGGCACGCCGTACGCGTAATACCACCGTGCGCACGACACGACGCAGCTTCAAGCAGACACGGCGACAATACCGCTAAGGCTGCCTTGCAGCACCGCCAAAACAGCAAAGCTCGCGATTTTTTAGCATGAAGAAATCGCGAGCTTTGCTGTTTTGGCGCATTTTTGCGCAGTGTTCCACTACGGGTAAGGTCGGGCCGTCGGCCTGGGTATGTGCAGTAGAGGTATGTGCGACATCCGTCACGATTGTCCACGATCGTCTGGTGAACGCAGGCCGTCTTGCGTTGCGGCGCCGTTTGATGGCGGCACGCTCCCTTGACTTCCTGCTGCCCCGCCGCCTGTTGGCTGGCCGGGAACAGCGCCCAGAGTACTCACTCGCTGCATCATCTTGGTCACCGAATCTTTCAGCAACTGAAGTTGGTCGACCATGGCGTTGAAGGTGTCTTTGATTTCGGCCATTTCACCCTGCGCCGCCACGGCTACTTTCTGCGACAGGTCGCCTTCGGCAACCATCGCTGCAACGCGTCCGATGTCGCGAATCTGCGTGGCCAGGATCAGGTTCATGTTGTTCAGATTTTCAACCAGCGTTTGCCAGTCTCCTTCGGCTTCGAAGTCTTCGATCTGCTCGCCCAGGCGGCCATCGACACAAGTGGCATGCACCAAACGTGAGGCTTGCAGCGCAAAGTTCTGAATCTGGTCGGCCAGAGCGTTCACGGTGCTCGCTGCATCAACTGCAACCGCCTCAGCACCGTCAAGGCTATCAAAGTCGACGCGCGCCGAAAAATCGCCGTTGCGCAGAGCATCCAGCGTGGCGAGAAGGTCAGCCGTTTGTGCGGCATTCAAGCCGTTATCGTTATTGGACATATTGAGTACTCAGTTCGAGCCATTGATACTGACGATTTCCCATTGTGGAACCATGCCGCTCGACTCGCTGTGCGCCAGCACGACCGTGGGATTGCCACCCAGGCGCGCGGCTTCTTCAATGTGCTCGGGTGTTAGCCCGACGATCTTGCCCACTCCCGGTGCCGAATGCGTGCCCGGTTGCTGTGGATTACCTAACTGCGTCCAACTCTTTTGAATGCGAAGCGACATCAGATGCGACTCCTCGATAAAGTGACGTTCTTAGATTAGCGATTCCAGCGAGTGTCGCCAACGTGCGGCTATCTCGTCCGCCGTCTGCATCGGCAGGGTGTGTTCACTGACCGGCAGCCACTGCGTCGGTAGTTGGTGACGAAACCACGTCATCTGGCGCTTGGCATAGCGCCGTGTGTCACGCTTCCACAACTCCACGCACGCATCGAAGATGTCAGGATTACTCAGTGCGGGCAGCATTTGCTTGTATCCCAGACTTTGCATTGCAGTGGAAGAATGGCCTGCTGTTGCGACAAGAGCCCGCAATTCATCCATAAACCCGATGTGCAGCATATGGTCGATGCGCCCCTCGAGGCGGCGATACAGTGTGTCGCGCGCCATTTCGAGACCGAAGACGGTGAACGTTTCGTGTGAGTCTTGCGGCTGCGAATGTGAAGAGTTTGGCGACAGCGCCACTTCGATGGCGCGGATGACGCGGCGCACATCGTTGGGGTGCAAACGCTCGGCTGCGGCGGCATCGAGTACTCGCAGGCGGTCGTGCAGGTGTTGCGCTCCGTGCTGGGCTGCTTCTGCTTCCAGTCGCGCGCGCAGTTCGGCGTCGGGTGCTGCACCCGCCAATGTTTCGGGTTGCAGCAGCGCGCGAATGTAAAACCCGGTGCCGCCAACGATAATCGGCTGTTTGCCGCGACGGCGTATGTCTTCAATGGCGCATCGCGCATCATCGGCCCATTGCGCGGCGGAGTAGCTCTCGTGCGGCTCGCGTATGTCGATGAGATGGTGGCGTGCACGAAGTTGTTCTGCAGGCGTGGCTTTGGCGGTGCCGATATCGAGGCCGCGATAGATCTGCATCGAGTCGGCAGAGACGATTTCGCCATTCAAGCGAGTACTCAACTCGATGCCAACAGCCGTTTTGCCGACGCCCGTCGGGCCAACCAGCAGCAGAAGAGGCGACATCATAATGCAGCGATTCTAACGCACAACACACCTCAACGCACACGCAGTCAACGCACAACTGTTATTGCAGACGACACCGAACGCACGAAGCGGTTCCGGTCGTCATACACAAAAGCCGTTACGGACGCGCGCCCCGTCGGTAGAGTACTCGTGTTGACATCAACCACATGCGCGCCCGGCAAGTTGCTGCCGTAAACGATGCGTCCCGCGACGTGTAAAAACACTTTGGGGCGCGACACGTAGGTCTTGACCCAGATGCTGATGCGTGCATTGCCGGCGGCGCGAGTTCCTGCAATTAATGGCCGTGGCATGACAGGTAGTGTGTCGGACAGGCGTTGCGGCTCACCCAGAAAATACGGCTCGGAGACCACGCGGCGATAGGCGGTGCGTAGTTCGGGATGTTCGGTCAGGCTGTAGTTGTTGAGTTGCCGCCCCGGACGCGCGTTCAACAGGTTGTTCATGTTGAACCAGTCGATCATCTTGATGCGCGGGTAGAGTCGTGGAATCGCTCCATAAAGCAGCGACATCTTTTCCATAGCCAGGCCAACACGCGGCCTGCGGTCGACGGCGGCCATGTGGCTGGCGGCGTATTCGCAAATCGCGATCGGTTTGCGTGCCGCATACATCTTGTAAATCGGGTCGATGAGTGCGAGAGGATTGTCCTGGAAAGCGGGACGTCGCGGATTGTTGTCGTAATACGCCACCGAATAGAGGTTGATGCCGACCCAATCGCAGCCATCGTCGCCCGGATAATAAAGCGGAATGTTATCCAGTGGCACGCTGTTGACGCACCAAATCGTCGCGGCGCGCGGTGCATTGTGGCGTAGCATCTGATGGACAAGGCGAAACTTCTGCTTATAAAGCGCCGGATTGCCGTGATACGGCGTCCAGAAGCCGTTCATCTCGCCGGCGAAGCGAATGAAAACCGGCCAGTTCAAGGCTCCCAGTTGTTTGGTGAAGTTTTGTAAGTAAGCATCGTTTTGCACCTGGTTCAAGCTGCGCGGCTCCCACGCAATGTGCGGGATGACGCCTTCTCGCTTGAGATTGAGCAGCCATGTGCGCGGGAAAGGCCGGCCATACGACAGATACATGAAGTAACTGGCGTGCGGTTTGCCGATGATACGCGTGAAGTCTTGTGGCCAGCGGTGTGTTTGCCAGTTTTCGTCGTGGAAGGTGCGCGGCAGGCGCTCGTCGCGGTCGATGAACGCACCGAGGTAAGTGCCCACCATCGGCTCCAACCGCGCGCCGGTGTAAAGCGCTTTTTGTTCTTGCGGCGTGACGGCGCGATCGAGGAAAAGGCGCACATCTGTGGCATAGCGCGCCGCTTTATTTTCTTCGACCGACGCGGCATCGCGCAAACCCATGCGCCGATACAAGGCGGCTTCGGCGCGATAAGCAGCGGCAGCTTCTTCGTAGCGACCTTCACGCACAGCGCTGTCCGCATACTGGCGATAGGCAGCGGCGGTGGAAAAGCGTGGCAGAGCACGCAGTGGCCTCCCGATAATGGCCGGTGCGGGCAAGCGCAATGGCAGGTTGCTTGACCATCCGGCGTGAGCGGGAGGGTGACTTCCGAGTACTCCGCACAGAGTTGCTAGACCGCAAAGAAAAAGAAAACGTTTGAAAAACATGATGAAGTCATCAACATTAGACTTCTTGCATAAGTCTTGGCGACGACTGTTTTTCCCAACCGCGACGGTGAGGAAGCAGGCTGATTCGCTTCAGCAAGCCCGCTGCCTCACCGTCGCGGTTGCGGTGAAGCGAACTTATGCAAGAGGTCTATTGAATGAAGTGCGTTCCGCACCGAATTTGCATTACTTCCCACTGTAGCACACGATGCTTTATGGAACATACCACGTAAACACATGGATTTGAACGAGAAAGCCTTGTTGGTGCACGAGCGTTTGTGCGTGGAGTATGAGTGCCCCATCGCTTACTTTGCGAATCTCGATCCGCTGAGCGAACTCGTGTCGTCCTTGCTGTCGCACCGCACCAAAAACGTTGATTCATCGCGCGCGTTCCGCCAACTGCGCGAGCGCTTCGCGTCGTGGGAAGCAGTGCGCGATGCTCCCACAGCCGAAGTCGAAGCGGCTATTGCGCCTTGCACCTGGCCGGAACAAAAGGCGCCGCGCCTGCAACGCATCTTACAACTGATTGGCGAGCGACGCGGAGAATTGTCACTGGAGTTCTTGCAAGATCTGCCGGTTAACGAGGCGCGTGCCTGGCTCGAAGTATTGCCCGGCGTCGGGCCGAAGACGAGTGCTGCCGTGTTAGCGTTCAGCAGTTTGCGTCGCGCGGCCTTGCCGGTCGATAGCCACCATCATCGCGTTGCCGCACGTTTAGGCCTCATTGCCGCTGGCTTGGCAGTTGGCCCGTCCCATCGAGTACTCGAAGCGCAGTTGCCGCCGGAGTGGATGGCGCAGCAGGTTTACGATAACCATGAAGTGCTGATGCTGCACGGCCAGACCGTGTGCTTTTTTAACAATCCCGCATGCGGGCGCTGCGTTGTGCTCGATTTGTGTCCCTTCGGCCAGAAGCGAATGCAGGGTGGACGCTGATTCGTGCTCGACTGGCTGGGGTAAAATAAGTGTGATGCAACGTCTTACGCTTTGTCCTCATTGTGACGCCATTCCTGCAAGCGATCAGGCTCGTTTCTGCGGCAAGTGTGGCAAGCCCCTCAACGGTCACTCTGTAAAGCAGGTTGCTGCGAGTCAGGGTGCCGTGCAGCATACTACTGTGCCTCACGTGGCGCCCGCCAATCCAGCAGCAGGCTACTGGGCCGGGGCAGCACCGGTGGTTGCGACTCCGGCTGTTGTGACGACACCGCCACTTAGCGGCGCTTCGCCTGCATTGTCGCCTGCAGGGACAACGCAGGCTCCGTCGCCAATGCAGCCCGTTCCGGCTCAGCCTTCCGGTGCACCGCTGGCGATTGTATCGCCAGCTTATTCTGCGAAAATCACGCCCGCTTTCAAAGAGCGGCAGCGTCGCATCCGCTTTGCCTGTGTGGCCAGCCCGATTATCGGTGTGGGCTTAGGTGCGGAGCCTGCAGCGCTCCTGGGCCTGATACTGACCAGTTATGGTTTGCCGCCGGCGCTCGTGCCGTTAGGTGCAATGGCGGCTTTCGGTGGACTTACAGCGTATATCGCTCATATCATCATGGCCGATAAAGTTTCCTGGATCAGCAATATGGTCTCGGGCAGCATGTTTTCCGGGAGAAACACCGACCAGAAAACGGATAAAAAGTCGGATCGAGGGGCGGATCGCAAGGCGGAGCAGGCAGCGGATAAGAAGGTTGAGACAGCTGCGCCCGTGGAATCGGTTGGCTCGCGACGTGTGGCTGAGCAACCCAACATGTCGAGCCTGCAGTAGCAAACGTTGCAGTTTTGTCGGATGTTTGCTATTCTTTGAAAGATTAATCCAACAGGACATAAGAAGTCAAAGGAAGAAGACGATGAGTGTAGCTGAAAGACAGAAACAGTCGGTCATATCCGAGCATCAGAAGCATGAGAGCGACACCGGGTCGCCTGAAGTTCAAATCGCGCTGATGACGACGCGCATCAACTACTTGACGGAGCACCTCAAGACGCACCGCAAAGACCACGCGAGCCGTTTGGGCTTGCTGCGCCTGGTTGGTTCGCGCCGCCGCATGCTGCGTTACGTGCAGAACCAGGATGTCGCGCGTTATCGCGCCATCGTGCAAAAACTAGGGCTGCGCCGCTAAGGCCCCAGCCGCCACACCTTCCTCACATTGTCGCATTCCGAGTACTCGTTTCGAGTGCTGCGGTATTCGCGCATCGTGCAGCGGGCGTGGCGGCTTTTTTGTTTGGGCGCCGGAGGTTCCAATGTTTCCGCTCCGGCAGTTCCCATTGCTACGAACAGGTATATTTTGGAGGACAGAATGTCATTGCAACAAGAATCCGTTTCCATTGAGTGGGGCGGACGCACTCTGACCATTGAAACCGGCACATTAGCCGAGCAGGCGAACGGAGCCGTCACCGTTCAATATGGCGAAACCATCGTGCTGGCCACCGCGACGATGGCGCGCGAACCCCGTCCCGGAACGGACTTTTTTCCGCTCACGGTCGATTTTGAAGAGCGCATGTATGCCGCCGGTAAAATCCCCGGCAGCCGCTTTGTACGCCGTGAAACCCGCCCCGGCGAAGACGCCATTTTGAACTCGCGTCTGGTGGATCGCAGCATTCGCCCGCTGTTCCCCAAGGGAGCCGCCAACGACGTGCAGGTCATTCTCACCTCGCTGTGCGTCGACGGTGAGAACGAACTCGACATCCCGGGCCTGATCGGCGCTTCTGCCGCGCTAACGATTTCCAACATCCCGTTCAACGGCCCCATTGCCGGCGTCAAAATCGGCATGATCGATGGCGACTTCGTTATCAACCCGACGCATGAGCAAATCGAGCAGGGCGCGCTGGAACTGGTCGTTTGTTGCAGCGAGAAGGGCGTCAACATGATCGAAGCGGGCGCTAAACAGGTGCCCGATGATCGCATGGCCGAAGCCATTGACATGGCCTATCGTGTGGCGCAGCCAGTCATCGAACTGCAAAAGCAGTTGCAGGAGCGCCTGGGCAAGCCCAAAACGCAGATGGTCATCCGCGACGTGCCCGAAAACGTGGTGAGCCTGTTGGACGAGCGCTTCGGAAAGCAAATTGAGGCCGCTATCGGTGAGCCGACCAAGACCGAACGCAACGAAGCCCTCGACAACCTGCGCAGTGAAGCCGTGTCCGCACTGGGCGAAGAGCTGGGCGACGACGTAAAGGCCATCCCCAACGCGCTGGAAAAGCTGTACAAGAAATACACGCGCAAGATGATCATGGGCCAGGGCAAGCGCCCCGACGGTCGCGGCATGGGCGATTTGCGTCCGCTGGGCGCCAAAGTCTCGGTTTTGCCGCGCACTCACGGTACTGGCCTGTTCAATCGCGGCGCCACGCAGGTGCTGACCGTGACGACGCTCGGCTCCCCCGGCGATGAGAAAATCATTGATGGCCTGGACGAGGAAGAAAAGCGCCGCTACTTGCATCACTACAATTTCCCGCCGTTCTCGGTCGGCGAAGCGCGTCCTCTGCGCGGCCCCGGTCGCCGCGAAATCGGTCATGGCGCTCTGGCGGAAAAAGCACTCGTTCCGGTTCTGCCGACGCAGGCCGACTTCCCTTATACGCTGCGCCTGGTCAGCGAAGTTCTGGGCTCCAACGGCTCGACTTCGATGGCGGCGGTTTGCGGCTCAACACTGGCTCTGATGGACGCCGGTGTGCCAATTCTCGCGCCGGTGGCGGGCATCTCCATTGGTCTGGTCACTGGCGACACCATTGAAGACCGAGTACTCCTGACCGACATCATCGGCGTGGAAGACTTCTACGGCGACATGGACTTCAAGGTCGCCGGCACCGAACAGGGCATTACGGCCATTCAGCTTGACACCAAAGCCGAATATCTGCCGCTCTCCATGATGCGCGATGTCTTCGCGCTGGCTTACGACTCGCGTTTGAAGATTCTGGACGTTATCAAGGCGGCGATTCCTGAACCCCGCCAGCAGCTTTCGGCCTTTGCGCCGCGCATCCTCACCGTCAATGTACCGGTCGAGCGCATCGGCGAGATCATCGGCCCCGGAGGCAAGACGATTCGCAGTATCGTCGAGCGCACCGGCGCCAAGATCGACATTGAAGACGACGGCACGGTCTTCATTTCGTCTTCGCAGGCCGAAAGCGGCGAAGCGGCTGCCAAGATCATCTCCGACATGGTGCGCGAAGTGGAGATCGGCGAGGTTTACACCGGCCCGGTGACACGCATTCTCAACTTCGGTGCGTTCGTGGAGATTCTGCCCGGACGTGAAGGTTTGATTCGCATTTCGGAACTCGACTGGGGCTACGTCAACACGGTTGAAGACGTGCTCAAGCCGGGCGAAGAAGTCTCGGTCAAGGTCGCTGAAATCGACGATCAGGGACGTATCAACCTCAGCCGCAAGGCGCTCTTGCCCAAGCCGGAAGGCTACCAGGAGCGTCCGCCGCGCGAACCTCGTGAAGGTGGTGGCCCCGGTGGCGATCGTCCTCGTGGCGGTGGCGGCTTCGGTGGTAATGGCGGCGGTGGTTTCGGTGGAGATCGCCCGCGCAGCGGTGGCGGCGACCGTCCGCGCGGTGGCGGTGGCTTCGGTGGCGAGCGTGGTGGCGGCGGAGATCGCCCGCGTGGTGGCGGTGGCGGCTTCGGTGGAGGCCCTCGCGGCCCGCGCTAGTTCTGGAAATGTTGTGCGCAGTTGGCGCGAGTACTCAACACAACCGATGGAACACACAAACCGTCACGGCTCTTGCTGTGGCGGTTTGTGTTTGGGCGTTTTCGATGCGTATTCTCTCTTCGCCTTGATGCAAGGGGAGTTTGCCGTTTTGACGTTTGCCGCTTTACAGCAGGAATATGAATAACTCACAGTTTGAAATGACAACGCTGCCCGGCGGGTTGCGCGTGTTGACGGAACGTCATCCTGATGTCGCTTCGGCAACGGTTGGCGTGTGGATTAATGCCGGCTCGGTGTATGAAGAAAAAGAAGAGCTTGGCCTGGCACATTTGCTGGAGCACATCGTCTTCAAGGGTGCGCAAACCGTCAAAGGTTCGTTGCGCAGCGCGACGCAAATTGCGGCGCAGATGGACATACTTGGCGGACAGATGAACGCTTTCACCGAACGCGAGTTCGTCTGCTATCACGTCAAAGTGCTGGCCGACCACCTGCCGCCCGCTTTGGAGTTGTTGTGTGATCTCATCGCGCGTCCGACGCTGGATGCTGAGGCCCTTGAACTTGAAAAAGGCGTCATTCTCGAGGAAATCAAATCGGTTGAAGATACGCCCGAAGAGCTCGTTGAAGACCTCTTCACTGAAACTATCTGGCATCGCTCGCGCTGGGGGCGTTCGATTCTGGGTACGCCGCGCAGCGTCAGCAATCTGACGGTGCAGGACTTGCGGCGCTACCTCCGTACTCACTACACGCCGGATAACCTGGTTGTCACGGCAGTGGGCGATGTGCAGCACGGTCGCGTTGTGAAACTGGCGGAAAAGTTTCTGCACGACCTTCCTCGCCATGCCACGTCAAATTCGCGTCGCACGCCGGCCAGCCCACACGTCAGCAGTCATCGCGTGCAAATGGTGCGTGATACCGAACAGGTGCACCTGTGTTGCGGCACACGCGCTTACGCCTACGACGACGCGCGGCGTTTCCCGGCGTGGCTGCTCGATCAGATCATGACCGGCGGTTACTCCTCGCGCTTATTCCAGGAAATTCGCGAAAAACGTGGCCTGTGCTACAACATCGGGCCGCTCTCGGCTTCTTATCGCAAGGCAGGGTTCTGGGCGGTTGAAACGAGTTTTGCGCCGGAACAGGCGCGGCGTGTCGTCGATATCATCGGACGCGAGTTGCGCAAGGTGAAGAGTAAAGGCGTGTCGCGCACCGAACTCAAACGAGCGCAGGAGATGAGCCGCATCAACATTTTGCTGTCGGAAGAATCGTCTTCGGCGCAGATGGGGCGCATCGCACGCAATGAGTTATGCTATGGGCGCCAGCGCTCGGTGCAGGAAGTTTTGAACGATGTGCTATCGGTATCTGCCGATGATGTGCAGCGCGTCGCGCATGAAATGTTCAGCCCTGACACGATGAACCTCGCGGCAGTTGGGCCTTTTGATGAAGCGGAATGCCCGTTGCTGGTGGATGTCGGATAGAGCGCTAAATTCCATTACGCGAAAAAGCACGAAAGTTTGAAAATCGCAAAGCCCTTTGAAACAATCGCGCCAATCTGCGCCGTTTTCGCGCACGCAGTTCGCGTCCCAATTCGACGAAGCGGGAGCGTTTGGCGGGACGCGGTATAATAAATGGATATGATTCGAGTACTCGTAAGCGGCGCGGCGGGTCGTATGGGTCGCGAAGTCGTCAAAGCGGTGGCGCTCGACCCCGATACGCAACTGGCCGGTGCCGTCGATAAACACGAAGTTGGGCGCGACGCGGGAGAGTTGGCCGGGCTTGGTCGCGCGGGCGTCGCGGTGACGCATGACCTGGCCACGACTTTGGAAGGTGTGCAGCCCGACGTTGCAGTCGACTTTTCCACACCGCAGGCCGTGATGACCAACATTCGCATCATGCTGGCCGCGGGCGTGTCGCCGGTGGTGGGCACAACCGGCCTGAAAGAAAGCGACCTCGCTACTATTGATGCAGCGGCACGCAATGCCAAAGTGCCGGTTTTTATCGCGCCCAACTTTGCCATTGGTGCGGTACTGATGATGCGCTTCGCGCAAGAATGCTCGAAGCTGTTCGATTCGGCGGAAATCATCGAGTATCATCACGACAAAAAGCTGGATGCGCCAAGCGGCACTGCATTCAAAACCGCGTTGTTGATGCGCGAGGCGCGTGGCAGTGACTTTGAGCGCATCGGCGGCGATGAAGAAAGTGACGGCTCGACGGCGCCGCATTCGCGCGGCGGCACCATCGGCGGCATCCCGATTCACAGCGTGCGCCTGGCCGGTTATCTGGCGCATCAGGAAGTCATCTTCGGCATGGCCGGGCAGACGCTCTCGATTCGACACGACACCATTACGCGCGAGTGCTACATGCCGGGCGTGCTGCGCGCCGTGAAAGCCGTGCGCGGCTTGGAAGGTCTCACTTACGGACTAGAGAAGATTCTCTAACAGTTACGAGTACTCGGATGCAGGCGCACAACGTCGAAACTATTTTTCGTCGTTTGAATGAGTCCGGCGTGCGCTACGTGGTTGTTGACGGGCTTGCAGTGGTGGCTCACGGTTATGCACGCTTCACGGCAGATGTTGATTTGATGCTTGACCTGGCCGAAGACAATGTTCTGCGTGCTCTGGCCGTGTTGAAAAACGAAGGATTTGCACTGCGCATTCCCGTTCCGCTGGAACTTTTCGCCGACGCGGCCACGCGCGAAAGCTGGGTGCGCGACAAAAACATGCTGGCCTATGGTCTGGACAGCGACCGGCACCCGATGACGCATGTGGACATTTTTGCTTCGAATCCGGTGGACTTCGAAGCAACTTTTGCGCAGGCGATGCGCCGCGAAATTGCGGATGGCGTCGAAATCGTGGTTATCTCGCTTGATGGTTTGATTTATCTCAAAGAACTGGCAGGGCGCCCTCAAGACAAACTCGACATCGAGTACTTGAGACGCCTGCAAGAAGCGCAACGTCATGATGAACCATCAAGCAACGAGTGATTGGCAATACGACGCGGAGGAACACTTGCACCGGCAACTCTTGCGCGATGCGGCCTGTTCCCTGCGCGAAAAATTGCGCTGGCTGGAAGAAGCGCATCATACTATGTTGAAATTACAAAGGCAGAACCATAAGGTGGGCTCTTTGCCCCAGAGTCAGAAGGAAAACGCATGAAGAAGAAAGTCGCCGTTATCGGCGCGACAGGAATAGCGGGACAACAGTTTCTGGCGGCGCTGCCAAATCACCCCGACTTTGAAGTGGTGGTGCTGGCGGCCTCGTCACGTTCGGCGGGCAAAAAATATATAGACGCGCTGCGCGAACCAGGCGGCGCCATCGGTTGGTGGTGCGATGAAGAACTGCCTTCCGAGTACTCGCAGATGACCGTGATGGACAGCGAAAGCTTCGATGCGACATCCGTCGACATCGTCTTCACGGCTGTCGAAAGCGATGCCGCCAAAGCGCTGGAGCCGCGCTACGCCCAAACAACGCCGGTGATTTCGACCGCGTCGGCCTTTCGTTATTTTGATGACGTGCCGATTATCATTCCCGGCGTCAACAACGAGCACGCGAAGATGCTGAAGAAGCAGCAGGAAGGGCGCGGCTGGAAAGGGTTTGTGACGCCGATTCCCAACTGCACCACAACCGGCCTGGCCATGACGCTGAAGCCGATCTACGACAATTTTGGCGTGCGTGCTGTGGTCATGACTTCAATGCAGGCAATGAGCGGTGCCGGGCGTCGCGGCGGTGTGCTGGGCCTGGATGCAATGGAGAACGTGATTCCCTATATCTCTGGCGAAGAAGAGAAGGTGCAACGCGAAACGCAGAAGATTCTCGGCGCATTGCGCGACGGCGAAATTGCCCCCGCAGCATTCCCGGTTTCGGCGACCTGCACGCGCGTCGGAGTACTCGATGGCCACACCGAGGCGGTTTTTGTGGCGACGGAGAAGGCCTGCTCGGTTGATGACGTGGCGCGTGTCATGCGCGAGTTCTCCGGTGGGCTGGCGGGTTTGCCTTCGACTCCCGATCCTTTAATCTATGTGCACGATGATCCGTTTCGCCCGCAGCCGCGCCGCGACCGCAACATGAACGATGGCATGACGACGGTTGTCGGGCGCTTGCGCGAAGAGCGCGCACTGAGTGAAAACGGCATCAAGTACGTTTTGGTTTCTCACAACACGAAAATGGGTGCGGCGCGGGGCGCCATCCTGGTCGGCGAGTTGCTTTTGCGTGATGGCTACATCCGATAGCTCAGCGCGCGACGCGTATCGCGATTTCACAGCGCAGCGATTGCTGCGTTCGCGCGAGCGCGCCTCGCGCCAGAAGCGCATTACTCTGCTTGTTGTGGCACTGCTGCTGGCACTTCTGGTATTGCTCGTGTGGTGGCGCGCGCCCAGGGCACCGCAACTGGTGGTGACATGGCCCAATCCGCAAAAGTATGGACAGCGAGTACTCGATGACGGCGCGACTGTGCTCTTGCGCAGCGGACAGCCATTTTCGGTTTCCGTTCCCAACGCTGCCGACTGGGATTTAAGTGGCAGCACGAAGGATACAGTCGTCAAAGGCGAGCGCATCACCTGGTCGCCGACTGAAAGCAGTTCGACACTTGAGGTGCGCTGCCGGCCTGTTGCCAATGGCCTGGCGCGTCTGGTTTCCTGGATCTGGCCGACCCGCGTTGTCAGGCTGAACGGCACGACTGGTGTGACCGCCGGGCAGTCACGTGTGCATCTTGTGCCGGAACCTGGCTCGCCTGTGTGGCTCTCATCGCAAGTGATGGCCGATTCAGCGATCACATGGGATGAACGCGTTATTCCCCTGTTGCAATTTGTGGCACCGCGCTCCGGCAATGGGTCAAGCGGCCAGCCTTACTGGGTGCTTACCAATTCGTTCGGCGAGTCGCTGCTAAAAGGCGATGAGGGCACATATGCGCGCCTGGCCGCTGTTCAGGCAGGAGCCTCCGGTGCGGCAGCACGTTCGGCCAACGCAGGCCGGATCGAAGAGACTCTGGCTACAATAGCGCGGCAGATTGCCGGTCGCTCTCCCAAAGCGAGCATCAAATTTATCGCGCGCTACGAGCAGGAAAAGTCGGATGGCGTGTTGCGCCTCGCCTTTGACGGCACGGCGGCGCGTGGTGGCTGGGTGCGTCAGAACGGCCAGGCGTCGCCTTTTTTCTGGTGGGAAGACCTCGCGTCGGTATCGCCGTCGAGCACATTGCAGCCTTCTCTGCCGCGCACACGCCGCTAGCCCGGATGCTGCAACGCTACACCGATGCCACTACACAGCGCAGATTGTGATTTTATGACATCTCTTCGTCTCTTCTTCTTTTGCCTGGCACTGGGTTTTGCCCATCTACCAGCGCACAGTGCCGCCGCGCACAAAGCAATTGCAAAGCCTGTCGCGGCCAGGTCTGTGCCAGCCAAAGTTGCACCGAAACCGACGGCACCAACGGCCTCGATCAACGCCGCGACGGCAGCTGTTTTACGTGAGACCAGTGCAGTGCGCGGCCTCAAAATTATGCGCCCGGTGCCGACAGCCGCTATTTCACGACCACAAATCGAAGCGATGCTGACACGCGAAATGAACGTGCAGACGACCTCGCGTCAGGTGCACGGCTCCGAACTGATGCTTCGAGTACTCGGCATGGTGCCGAACAACTTTCAACTGCGACCGTTCTACCTGAAGCTGTTGACCGAGCAAGTCGCCGGCTATTATGACCCGAAGGCACGCGCTTTCTTCACCGCGAATTGGGTGGATGCGCGCGCCCAAAAAATCGTGATGCTGCATGAACTGACGCATGCCTTGCAGGATCAGCATTTCAATTTGCGGCGTTTTCAGAACTGGCCGCGCGGCGATTCGGATGCGCAACTTGCGGCGTCGGCACTGGTCGAGGGCGATGCCATGCAAGCGATGGTGGTGTATCTGCAAAAGCGTCCGCTCGAAGCTGTGGGCCTGTTAGGCGCCAGCCTGCAGTCGAGCCTTGGCGGCACCGCAGAGCTGAATAATGCGCCACGTTCGCTGCGCGAATCACTGACTTTCCCCTACGAGCGCGGTGTGCAATGGGTAGGGCAACTTTATCAGCGCGGCGGCTGGGCGCAGGTGAATCGCGCCTTTACACAACTGCCGCTTTCCACCGAACATATTTTGCACATCGACGCTTATTTGAAACGTGAGAAGCCTGTCGAAGTGCGCGTGCCGGACATCGCTTCCTTGCTGGGCAAAGGCTGGAACCGCGTCGATGAAGACGTGAACGGCGAGTGGGGCAATTACCTGATACTCGATGAGTTCCTAAAGAACGACACGGAATCGCGCCGTGCCGCAGCTGGTTGGGGCGGAGATCGTTACGCCGTTTACGAAGGCCCCGGAGGTGCGGCCTGCGTAGTGATGCTTACCGCATGGGACTCGAAGTTGGACGCAAGCGAGTTCTTCAACGCCTACACGCAACGCACAACAGCGCGAGCAACGCAGCAAAAACTGACGGTGCAGAATATCAAAGCCGGACTAAAGCCTAATCAACGTTTGGCGCGCTTTGGCCAGCAGCAAACGTTTATCGAACTGCGCGGCAATCGAGTACTCGTCGTGGAAGCCCTGCCGCAAACTGTGTCGCCGCAAAAAGTTGCTTCGCTGCTGTTCAAGTGAACGACCCGCACACAAGCTCTAGGCCGGGTGCCTGGCGATGCAACCGACGGGCGAACGCGGCGCGTTATAATAAAATAGGCACAACGTTGTTCTGCTCCGAATTACCGATTACGACCTTATGAGTACTCCGCAATCATTGTATGGCCCACTCGTCACCGCGATGGTTACGCCGTTCACCGCTGAAGGCGCGGTCGATTTCTCACGCGCGCAGGAACTGGCCGCGCGCCTGCTACAAAACGGTTCGACCGGAATTGTTGTCAGCGGCACGACCGGCGAAAGCCCCACCATCAACAAGCAGGAAAAGCTCGATCTGTTTCGCGCCGTCAAGGAAGCCGCCGGTGATTCGCCGGTTATCGCCAACACCGGCAGCTATGATACGGCGGCTTCAGTCGCGCTTACTCAAGAAGCGGAAAGAATTGGTGTCGCGGGTATCCTGGGTGTTGTGCCCTACTACAGCCGCCCCAGCCAGGAAGGTCTATATCAGCATTTCAAAGCGATGGCGCAGGCGACCTCGCTGCCCGTCATGCTATACAACTTGCCGGGTCGCACGGCGCGCAATATGGAAGTGGCCACGACCGCGCGCCTGAGCGAAATCTCGAACATTGTCGCCACCAAGGAAGCCAGTGGCGATTTGGCACAGGTTGCGCGCACTCGCATCGCAACGGGCGATGACTTCCAAATCTACAGTGGCAACGATGGCGATACTCTGCCAATGCTGACACTCGGCGCATGCGGCGTGGTTTCGGTGATTTCGCACATCGCGGGCAACGAAATGCGCCAGATGATGGACGCATTCTGGAAAGGTGATACCGACACCGCGCGTGACATTCATCTACGCTTGATGCCGGTTGTCGATGCCCTGTTTCCGGCAACGACATCGAACCCGGCTCCGCTCAAGGCGGCGCTGCAATTGCACGGTTTCGATTGCGGCGGTCTGCGTTTGCCTCTGGTGGACGCGACGCAAGCCGAGCGTTCCGCTGTGGAAAAGGCGATGCGCGGCGCCGGCTTACTATGAGCCAAAACGAGTACTCATGGACACGTTGACCATTCTTCAAGAACTGGCTGTCGAAATAAAAACGTGTCCGAAATGTCGCCTGGCGGAAACGCGCACCCATGCCGTTCCGGGTGAAGGCTCGCCGCGCGCTAGCATTATGTTTGTCGGTGAAGGGCCAGGCGAAAACGAGGATCGCACCGGCAGGCCGTTTGTCGGGCAGGCGGGCAAGTTCCTCGACGGGCTGTTGCAAAAAGCGGGCATCATGCGCGATGAGGTGTTCATCACCAATATTGTGAAGTGCCGCCCGCCGCAAAACCGCGTGCCGCTGGAAGATGAGGTCGAAGCGTGCAGCGATTATCTGATGGCACAAATCGCCGTCATCGAGCCGAAGTTCGTGGTGCCGTTGGGCGGCTCCAGCTTGAAGACGCTGCTCGGCCCCGACATGAAAATCACGCAGGCGCGCTGCAAAGTTTTTCGCAAGAGCGGCATTCTGTATATTCCGCTGTATCATCCGGCTGCGGCTTTGCACAACGTCAAACTGGTGGAAACGTTACAGGCCGACATCCTGACGCTGAAGGAACTCATCCATCGCGAACTGCGTGAAGATGAAATTATTGACCTCAGCCCCAAGGTGAAAAAGTCGAAGAACCAGGAACCGAGTACTCGCCGCGAAGAAAAGAAGCCTGACCCGCCGGAGCAAACGCTGTCCTTGTTTTAGGTGAATGCATGGTACAAAGTCGAAGACTCCTCTGGTCTGACGTTTTATTCTTCGGCATCATCGCATGGTTGGGCTATGTTGTTGTGAATGCCATCCAACAGCGGCGATTTCTGGAAGTTGGTTCTTTTGCCGCCATTGCTTTGTTGTATTTCACTGTCTGGCCACATGTGCCTCGAGACTTCAGGGAGAGAAACCTTTATCGATTTATGTTTTTGGCATACGCTACAATGCAGTTGGTGTCTATGTGGGCGCGCCCTGCTGAGCGCAGATCAATAGCGTTCTCACTCTGGTGTATTAGTGTTGGCGTGTTGTTGTGGCCACGCCTACAGCGGATCAAATCTACATGGTGGTCATTGGCTTTGCTGCTCATAGGAATAATTCTATTTGTGGTCGCGTCGGGTGTTGCATACGCACATCTATTTCCCAAAGCGGCCCCTTAATTTTTCGGCATAGTTCGAGTGCCGTCGCAGCCAGTACTTGATGTTTAGTCCCATTGACGATGAAACCTTCCCCACCAAACGAGTGGCGCGTCGTGACGGTGCGCGTTCTGATTGGAGTTGCACTGGGCTTTGCCATCCCGCTTCTGGCCTATTTGGTTTTCGGCAAAGTTCCGCACGGGCTTCCCAAAGAACAGCGCGCCAAGATTGAGATTCCCGCTGCACCCAATTCCCGCTGATGCGAGTACTCAGGAGCAGATCCATGCACGGCAAGCCCAACGCAGCGCAGATCGTGCGCGGTGCGCTGATGTATGCGCGCCAGCATTGGTGGCTGGCGTTGTGGGTGGCTTTTATTGCGGCGCGGGCCGTTTACCTATTTGTTGTCAAAGCCGATGCCCGCCTCCTGCTGGGCGCTTCACTCTGTGCACTCATCCTGACGTTTTGGTGGATTTGTGTTCCTGCCAGCCAACGCGGTGAAGTTTTTCCTTTGATCGGATTCTTCAGCGCAATGACGTTTTCGGCGACAAAGCCTGATTTCGTTTTTCTGCTATGCTTGACCGGGCTTATGATGGCTTGGCCATGGGTTCAACGCATCAAGACACCGCGCAATTTCTTAACGTGGTTAGTAGGCGGAACCGCCGCGTTTATCGTCATTTTCTTCACAGTGTTATTTACATTTGGGTGAAGCGAGTACTCGTTATGAGAGATAGACATTAAATATCGTGAGTAGAGCATTATCAGGAACGAGGAATTTTCATGAGTCGAGACGAAATCAAAATCATTCCGCTGGGTGGAGTGTGCGAGATCGGCAAGAACATGCTGCTGTATGAATACGATGAGCAAATTCTCATCGTCGATTGCGGCGTCATGTTTCCCGATCAGGAGTTGCCGGGCGTAGATCTCATCATCCCGGATTTTAGTTATCTGCGCGACAATCGCGACCGCATTGCCGGCATCGCGCTGACGCACGGACATGAAGACCACGTCGGCGCCATGGCCTATCTGCTGGCCGAGTTTCCCGACATCCCAATTTACGGCGGGCGTCTGACGTTGGGCATCATGCGCGGGCGTTTGCGCGAACACCCGATCAATCCGCAGACGTTGAACGTGCACGAAGTTGAGCCTGGTGAGGAACGCAAAATTGGCCCGTTCACCGTAGAGTGGATACGTGTCGGTCATTCCATTCCCGATGCGTGTGGCCTGGCGATCACCACCGACCTGGGCACCATCATTCAAAGCGGCGACTTCAAGTTTGATCAGACGCCGGTTGATGGACGGACGCCGCAGTTTTCGCGTTTTGCGCAGTATGGCGAGAATGGAGTACTCGCTTTGCTGTCCGACACCACCAACGCCGGGCGGCCCGGTCTGGCCGGTGGTGAGTCCACCGTGCGACCTGGTATCGAGCGGATTTTCGCTGACGCGCCGGGCCGCATTTTCGTCGCGACATTCGCCTCGAACGTGCATCGTGTGCAGCAGGTTTTGGACATCGCGCAGTTGTATAATCGGCGCGTTGCCTTCACGGGCCGCTCCATGCTGACCATTACCGGCATCGCCACCGAGTTGGGTTATCTCAAGCCACCGACGCCGATTCTCGACATTGAAGAAATCGAGGATTATGCCGATGACGAAATCTGCGTCGTGATGACGGGCGCGCAGGGCGAACCGATGGCCGCGCTGTCGAAAATGGCGCGCAACCAGAACCGCTTCATCGAGTTGCGCGAAAACGACACGGTGATTCTGTCGAGTACTCCAATTCCGGGCAATGAGAGCGCGGTCTTTAAAGTTATCAACGCGCTGTGCGTGAACGGCACGCACGTTTATCGCGCACCGAATCATCCGGTTCATGTTTCGGGGCATGGCAACCAGGAAGATTTGAAGATGATGATCAACCTGACGCGGCCTCGCTTTGTGATTCCCTATCATGGCGAGCCGCGCCATGCGCTTTCCTACGCCGACATGAGCGAGCAGATGGGCTACAAACGCCATGAAATCCCGTTCATGCAGGTGGGCGATGTGCTCTCTATTTCGCCGGAGCGCTGTGAGATCGTGGGCGAAGTGCAGGCCGGCAGCGTTCTGGTCGATGGCCTCACAGTCGGCGATGTTGGCGCGGCTGTTTTGCGCGATCGTCGCCATTTGTCGGACGATGGTGTTGTGGTTGCAACCGTCATCATGGACAAACACACAGGAGCTATCCTGAGCGGCCCTGACCTGACGCAGCGTGGCTTCTTGCATCAGCCCAACAACGAGGAGTTCCTGGCCGAAGCGACGCGTCGCGTGCGTGAGCGCCTGGGAGAACTCAATCACCAGCCGATGGGCGATGAGCAGGGCGTGGCGCGATTGATCCGTGAAACGCTGTCCTCGTTTATTTCAACGTCGGTACGCCGCAAGCCGATGATTCTGCCTGTCGTGATGGAAGTTTGAATCGCCTGAGTACTCGTTTATGAGTCGTATTCTCCTGGGCGCTATCGGCCTCAGTTACGGCCATAATGACAGCATGGCCGAAACGCTGCAAAGAGGCGGCGCAGGGTTGGTTTCGTTCTCCTCACCTGAAGACGAACCCGGCGCCGCCTTTATGCAACGTCATCTACACGCTGCAACGTTATCTATAACGCGCGCCGCGTAAGGCGCCAGGCCGCCTCTCGCCGGTAACAACCGGCACAGTGAGTACTCAACGCGGCCTGGATTAAGCTGAACGCCGGCGCCAGCCATGCGTCAGGCTGGAACACATCATGAGCAAACTTCTTTTTGCCGCTTCGTTGCCCTTAGCCTTGTGCTTTATGTCCGGCGTGCGCGTTGACATCAAAGCGGCGGGAGCGCGTCAGACTAAGTCTGCGCCTCGTCAGGGGAAAACGACGGCGCGCACCGCAACCACTCTACGCATGGTGCCAAAGCCCGTTGCGAAGAAAGTGGCCCTCGCACAATTGCGTGCGAAGCCGCGCCCCAAGCTGGCCCGCTTTGAACCGGTGCGCGGCGCTTACCTGGGCGCTGCTCTGAGTTTTGAAAACCTGTCCGGCAGCGGCACCGAGCGTGAAAAGATGGCGAGTGCCATCCGCACCTGGGAAACGCAGGCAGGCCGTAAACACGCAATTTACCTTCAGTTCATTCCGTTTCCACACACCGATGGGACGTTCCCGGCGTGGAATCGAGATCCCAAAGGCTGGACTCCTTCGGTGGATTTCACCACCGCCGTGACCAGTGTCGGCGCCACACCGATGATCACTCTGGAGCCGCAGCGACCGCACGACTTCGCCCTTGACTGGCGCGCGGGTGCTGCGGCTTATGAAGCCACACGTCGTTATGCCGTGGCGGTGGGGCAGTGGAAGAAACCTGTGTTCATTCGCTTTGCGCACGAAATGAACGGCTCCTGGTATCCGTGGGCCGAGTGGATCGACCGCAATCGCAATCAGCAGCGCGACCCCGGCGAAGACACCGGCTTCACGGCGGATCTCTATCGCACGGCGTTTCGCAATGTCGCGTTGATGTTTCGCCGCTATGCGCCCAATGTGGCGCTGGTGTGGTGCCCCAATTCCGGATTGCTGGGCGGCGCGCAACGTGACACCTTCGGTCCGTGGTATCCCGGCGATGATGTCGTCGATTGGGTCGGCATCGATGCCTATGAGCGCGGCTGGAATATGCCCGGCCCCGGAGCGCACCCGTGGGGCGGACAATTCGCGCAGAACATCACGCACGACTCGGCGGACGACCCCAATACGCCACTGGATGAGAGCGTCAATTTCTATCGCACATACGCCGAGGGCAAGAAAAAGCCGATGATGATCGGTGAAACTGGAGTGACGCTCTCCTATCGCACCGACTTGCCCGAAGCGACGCGAGCCGTCCTGAACAACGACTGGAAGATGGGTTACTTCAATTCCAACGAATACGGCTGGATGCAGAGTGTATATGGCACCACAGCCTACACAGAACACTCGCTGCTAAATCCACTGGACACAACGTTTCCACAGATCAAAGCGATTGTCTGGTTCCAGATCGCCAAGAACGAAGATGTCCCGGTGCAAGGCCCCGACGGCACAGTGCGCTGGTTTGACGACGCTTTTGTCGATTATCGCATCGGCGGCGGCGTCGAAAAGGACGGCGCCACGCCATTCGCCACCGATGAACTTTCGCTATACAGCCGACTGATTGGCAACCCGTATTTTCTTTCAACCCTCAGCCGGTGATTTAGCAAAAGGAGCGAGTTGGAGTTTGTTTTCTCCATTCCAAGCGGTGCATAGCTCGAAAATTGAAAAATTTTACCGGCGTGTTCGGCGGACGCTTGCTGCCACTCAATCTGTCGCCGCGCTGAATATTGAACACGGGCTGTGTTTTGCCGTTTGCCTCACTATATAACCCGACTTGCTACCTATGTTGAGAGTGGTTATTCTCCCGATTGACGAGGCTTCAACTCTTCAACCGGGAGAACACCATGCAAGATACCATACTTACGATGTACTGTTTATGTGCTGACCTGACGCGCGCCATGCAAC
>DASVRI010000004.1:0-35432 GCA_036388675.1 Abditibacteriaceae bacterium
CGCTGCTGGAAGCTGGAGCGTAGCGCAAGCTGTAAGCAGTCGTGGTGCAATGATTGGTTGTGTTGCCCCTGCTGCGAAGCAACGAGTTGCTGGCCTTGAATAGAGTTTCTGTTCACGAATACCACGCCTCGAGTACTCGCACCACGCAATTTGCTCCCTCACAAATGAATAAGCGACACAACGCTTGAGTTTAGCCGCGCGCTAGAGAAAGACTGCGAAGTGGCCAAGCTGTCGCGCGTCGGCTGCAACGATTGGTTGTGTTGCCCCTGCTGCGTAGACACGAGTTGCTGGCTTTGCAACGAGTTCCATATCACGAATACAGCGAAACAAGTACTTAGAACACGCAGTTTGCTTTACCGAACCTGCATGAGCGACACAACTAGTGATTATACCGCAACTTGCGGTATATCTCGGCACACAGGCAGCAAATACCGCAGTTGCAAAAGAGTGGGTGCTGATGGGAAGTGGTGCTCGTGGCTTGTGCATCTTTTGAAGCATCCTTCAACTGCGCTTCTTCCAGCCCTGGGTAAGTTTCCACACATGGTAGGTGACGAAGACATCGAGCACATCACGGTCGATGTTGCCGTCTTGCGCTTCCTGATAAAGAATGTCGATGGCGCGGTCGGAGGTGCACGCTTTCTTATACGGACGGTCGGAAGCGGTCAGCGCATCGTAAATATCGACGATGGTCATCATGCGCGACTGAAGCGAAATATCATTTGCGGTCAGGCCGCGCGGGTAGCCGGTGCCGTTGCAGCGCTCGTGGTGACAGTAGGCGATGCGCGGCACCATTTCATATTCACGTGTCCACGGAATCTGATTCAGAAACTCGAAAGTGTGCGTCACGTGGCACTCGATTTCGCGGCGCTCGACTTCATCCAGGCTGCCGCGCCGCACCGAAAGAGCACGCAACTCATAGTCGTTGAGCAGCGGACGAGTACTCTGTGCGCGGTCGCGGTAATACACATGGCGCAGGCGTGCCAGACCGGATTGCTGGCGCTCGAACTCTTCATCGCTCATCCATTGCAGCAGAGGATCGTTAGCACGCGTGACCAGCGTCATGAAGTCGTCCATCTCGTGCATTTCGTCTTCGAGTTGCTTGTCCCACACCTGAAACCGGCTCGGCAGCGACTCGCGATCTTCGGCAAGCAGCGCCTGCACTTTGCGCAACGCCAGTTCGCGCTCGCGCTGTGTTCTTACCAGTTCGAAGCGCATGCGCAGCAGGTCGAATTCATGTGCGTGCAATTTGTTGCGCTTGAGGAGAACATCTTCGCGCACGCCAACCTTGCCGAAGTCGTGCAGCAGCGCCGCATAACGCAGTTCTTTGATCTGCGTCGGTGAGAACACGATGTCCGCAAAAGGGCCACGCTCCAAACGTGAAATGCGGTCGGCCAACTCCACCGTCAAAATGGCGACGCGCTCAGAGTGGCCGCTCGTGGTGGGGTCACGTTGTTCGATAGCGCGCGCGCTCGCCGTGACAAAGCCTTCAAAGAGGTTTTCAATATCCTGATACAGGCTGGAATTTTCAATCGCGACGGCGGCCTGGCTCGCCAGGCTTTCCGTCATTTCCAGGTCAAGGTCGCTAAAGGGCAAAACCTCACGCTCCACGGCGTTGCGGTTTTCCAGACGGGCGCGGCGGTGTGTCTTGCGATTGATAAGCTGCAAAACGCCGATAATGTCGTTTTTATGGTTGTGCATCGGCACCACCAACATGCTTTTGGTGCGATAGCCGTGCGATTCATCAAACGAACGGTTGAAGCGATACGGAACTTCGGGCCCAATTTCGTACACATCTTCAAAACGCAGCGACTCGCCCGTGAGCGCCACGTATCCGGCCAGAGACTCGCGTGAGATGGGCATCGGCTGGTTCACGCTGAAAGTCAGCGAATCGTTCTGGCTTAGCTTGAAGCGCAGCCGCAATCGGCCATTGGCTCCTTCAGCCGGGTCGGGCTCCACCAGGTAAAGAGAAGAAGCATCCGAATTAGTGATGTCGCGGCTTTTGGTGAGAATCAATTCGAGCAGCGTGTCGAGATCACGCTCCGAAGAAAGCGCTACACCAATGCGGTTCAGCTCTTTAAGATGCTGCGTGTAGAGTTCGAGTTCGCGCTCCATGCCGCTTGCACGCGCCTGCAAAGCACAATGATCCAGAGCGCGTCGCGCGATCTGGCGCAGACTGCCGGGACGCGGCGAAGCCGACAGCACAGCAAATACTTCCTCTTCACCTAGAGCACCGCTTCCCAACAACTCGCGCCCCGCCCCGCCATCATCGCCAATCAAAATGCAGGTGTGCGGAATCGAAGTCGCCGATAAATGGCACAACACGTTTTCCACATTCTGCGCCTGCCCGTTGGTTAATGCCGCTGCGTCGAGCAAAAGCAGATGTGGTACCTGGCCCGTAAATGTCTCATCGTGCTTGTCGTTACCAACGCATTCGAATTTTTGTATGTTGCGAGTAACATCCGTCGCGGCCTGCATCGAAGGCCCGGAGACTGATACGAGAGAGGAGTCGACCGGAGGGGCACTAACTGCCGAAGCGTTGACCGCCGAAGCGTTGACCGCCGAAGCGTTGACCGGCGCGGGGACCTTGTCCAGCGAGGTGAGAAGCCGGCAGGTGATGCCATCGAGCTGCAACTCGTCGCGCAGACGCAGCGCGCCATGTTGCACGCTGTCGAGAATGCCCGTCAGCGCCGGCGTATGCAAAAGCACTCCGAGAGGAGCAGAGCTTGTTGTAGGCTCGTTTTGGGTTGCCATCTTGGTTCTTGTGTCCATCACACGAGAGCGGCACAGCGCAGTGCTGCTAAAGGCGGCAAAAACAGCCGCACCGCCTCACGAAACATTGACATCAAGCATATTGCAAGGAAGTTGCATCTTGGCTGCAAAGTTCGCGCCCTACAGCAGCCCTGTCACATCACAATCGAGTACTCGCCGGGAGCAGCAAGCATCGACAAGGCCATCAACTCTGTGCCGAATGCGTTGCCGGCGACGAGAATCCTCATGGCCGGCAACCGCTTGAATTGCCTGCGCCTCATCAAGCAATGGCCTGTTTGCTGTGGTTCAGCGCATTGCGGAAATATTCAACGGTGCGGCCCAATCCGTCTTCAATGGAAACTTGCGGCTCCCAGCCTAGCAAAGTGCGCGCGCGGGTGATGTCGGGGCGACGTTGCTTCGGGTCGTCCTGCGGCAGCGGCAGATGCTCGATAGGCGATTCGCTGTTGGTCAATTGCTTCACCAAGTTAGCAAAATCGATTACCGTGAACTCGTTGGGATTACCGATGTTGACCGGCAGATTCTCTTTTGAATGAGCCAGGCGATAAATGCCGTCCACCAGGTCGGAAACGTAGCAAAACGAGCGTGTTTGCGTGCCTTCGCCATATACCGTCATCGGCTCGCCCAGAAGCGCCTGCTTCAGGAAGTTGGGCACAATGCGGCCATCGTCCAGCCTCATGCGCGGCCCATAGGTGTTAAAGATGCGCACGATTTTGGTGTCGATGTCGTGCATGCGGTGATAGGCCATGACAATGGCTTCGGCGAAGCGCTTGGCTTCGTCGTAACAGCCGCGCGGCCCAATCGGGTTGACGTTGCCAAAGTATGATTCCTCTTGCGGATGCACCAGTGGATCACCATACACTTCCGAGGTCGAGGCCATCAGCAGCCCGGCGCCTTTGGCGCGTGCCAGGCCCAGCGCGTTGTGTGTGCCCAGCGCGCCGACTTTGAGAATTTGAATCGGTATCTGCGCGAAGTCCGCAGGGGAAGCGGGCGAAGCCAGATGAAAAATAAAGTCGACCGGCCCGTCAACATGCACGCCGTCGCTCACGTTTTGGTTGAGAAACGAGAACTTGTCCGATTTGATGTGTGCCAGATTGCTTTCGCTGCCCGTCACGAGATTGTCCACCGCGACCACTTCGTGGCCTTCGTGCAAACAGCGGTCGCACAAATGCGAACCCACAAATCCTGCTCCGCCTGTAATCACAATGCGCATGATATGTCGATTTCCTTATTTAATGTCGTGAATTATACCTGAACAAATGCTCGGCTTTGGTTAAGCTCTCATGCAGGCGCTTTCCGGGTACTCACTTTATTCAACTATGTTGCCACATTCGACAAAAATCCCATTTATCAAAATGCACGGCACCGGCAACGACTTCGTGGTGCTGGATGCCATGGCTCACCCGTTGCCGCACGATTTCGACTATGGCGCTGCGGCATTGGCGATGTGCCACCGTCGTTTCGGCATCGGCGGCGATGGCCTGCTGCTGCTGGATCGTCCCGACAAGGCCGCAGCCGTTTCTGCTGCCGTCATTCGCATGCGCATGTGGAATCCCGATAGCAGCGAAGACATGTGCGGCAACGGTTTGCGTTGCATTGCGCGCCTGGCGCACGAACGTGGTTATGTGCCCGGCAGTGGAACCGGCGATGAATTTGGGGTACAGACACTGGCCGGTCTGCGCCGCGCAGCAATGCGAAACGATGGTTCGGTGCGTGTCGCGATGGGGCAACCCCATTTCGTAGCAGATGAGATTCCAACACTTGTCACGGAACCTATCGAGTACTCGTTGATGGTTGACGGCACCGCAATCCCTCATGTAACGACGCTTTCCACGGGTTCAACCCACACGGTGATCTTTCGGGATGCGGCTCTTGACGAAGCGGAATTCGCGCGGCTAAGCCCGCGAATCGAGGAGCACGCGTGTTTTCCTGAGCGCACTTCGATAATGTGGGCGCACGTGATTGGGCCTGACGAAGTGCAACTGCGCATCTGGGAACGCGGCGTAGGTGAAACGCTGGCCTGCGGCACCGGAGCGTGTGCAACCGCCGTGGCGGCACAGGTGACCGGGCGTTGCGGCGAAAAGGTTACGGTGCGCAGTCGCGGCGGAGCCTTACACATCCGCTGGAAACCGGACAGAGACATTGAAATGACCGGCGCGGCGCAGATCGTTTATGAAGGCGAGTACTCGCTTTGGGCCAACGACACCAATGCAGGCAGCAAAAACAAAAAGTAGGAGCGAAACTCGCTCCTACTTCCACTGCATTTACGCTGTTTAGCGCGTCTTTTTGCCGCCGCGCTTGTTCTCGATGTTGCGCTTCAGGTCGCCCAGGCGCTCCGAGGAAGAGCGCATGAACTCGCCCATTTTGTCCTCGAACGAAGCGCGCGATTCACGGCGCGGCCCCATTCCTTCGCCGCGGTCGCCGCGATCTCCCCGGTCGCCGCCACGGTTTTCCGCGCCACGGCTTTCACCATCGTCGTTGTTCTGCGGACGCGGCGTGATGCTCTGGCCTTCGCCCAGCGCCTGCTTCACGGAAAGTTCGACTTTACCGCGATCGCCGGTAGCCAGAACCTTAACCGACACCGGATCATTGACCTGAAAATAGTCGCCTACATCGCGCACGTAGTTCTGGTCGATCTCAGAGATGTGAACCAGACCCGTCGTGCCATCATCCAACCGCACGAGTACTCCATATTGCAACAAACGCACGACCGTGCCCGGCACAATCTGACCAACTTCAACCGCCATACTTGCTCGCAGCTCCTTAGCTCAAAGGATCCATGCCCAAAGGTTCAAAGCAAAATCTTCAAACGAGAGGGTCTCATGACCTGAGACAATAACTCACAAAATTGTTTGTTCTAATCAAACGTATCCATTATAACGCGTTGCGCCCGTAACATCAACAGTCCCACGCCAGCCATCAGCCTGCTCCTTCAGGGGCGGGCTTGTTTAACTCAGGACTTACGCACCCAGAACCCGGAGCGTTGGTTGCTGGGAAGCAGACAACGACTTGTCTGCTGGGGGGCTGTGAGAGACGGGCTTGTTTCAGATCATGTAAGCCCGTCAGCAGAGCAGCGCTTCACCACAAGGAAATTCACTCTCGCAGCAAACAGACAAAGGGCCGGAGGTTTATGGCCTCCAGCCCTTTGTTTACCTTGTTTGTCACAATTTACGATTGATGGACTCTTAGCTTGTTACCATCGCATTTTGCGCGACGTTGAAGACGGTTTGCACCTTGCGACCCAGCAACGTCAAGACAGCAATTACCACAAGGGCAATGAGCGAAACCAGGAGACCATACTCCACCAGTGTCTGTCCTTCTTCTTCAGCCAAAAAACGTTTGATCATTTCTTTCTCCTCCGCGTTTGATAGGTGTCTAGCATGATTATTGCCATTAGTGTTTAGCGGAGAATCACATCACGCATGTCTTTCGCCGGGATGCGGCTCGCGGTACACTTCGCTATACATGAGAGGCCCGAGTGCAAATCCGTTGATACTATTCATGATGTTCTTCTCCGCGATTGCGCTGGCGATTGTCGCCTATCAACTGATTTCGCTTCTGCTCAAGGTCGCCGGCGGTTAAGGCACCAGACGGTTGACACACCTCTCTGGCTACGCCGTAAAAAATAAGCTGTGCCAGAGCTTAAAGAATATCTTGCACATGTGTTATAATCCCTGCCACACAGCGCAAGACGGTTTTAGAACACTGAGGTTGTAATTCATGGAAAGCCCGCAAATTAACCCGTTGGTCATAATCTGGATGGTTCTGGCGGCGCTGGGGCTGGGCGTTTCTGCTCACGATCTCATTTCTTACGCCCTCAAGTCATTTGGCTTTTAAGTGCCACACTTCCCCGGCGCGCCTCGCCTTCGACCCAATTGGGCATAGACCTTCTTGCCAGACAAGAGCCTCTTCCAAAAGCTAGCCGTTCTCTGTTCTCTTCGAACCCACACAGCGCCATACGATGGCACGCCATATCATGGCAGGAGCGAGTGCCTGGCGGTGCTTGCTCCTTGTGCTTTTGCAGTAAATCTTACAGGTTCCAGCGATTGCGAATTGAGGAAAGTGCAGCTTACAGCGCGCAGCTTACAGCGAAGCCATGAATCAACATAACTCACTGTCTTCTCCAGCATTAAAAACCATCCGAGTACTCGTGATTGCTCTGGCTGTTCTCTTTTCGTGTTCCATGAGCCAAGTGGTGCATGCTGCTGCGAACTCTTTGCAAGACGTTCGGGAGCGTGGCGTGCTGATTATCGGCACGGATGCAACCTACCCGCCCTTCGAGCTGAAAGTCGGTGATCGTTTTGAGGGATTCGACATTGATCTGGGTAACGAGATCGGCAAGGAACTGGGAGTTGCCGTCCGCTGGGAAAACATCAATTGGGATGGCATTTTTGCGGCCCTGCGCGCGCGTAAGTTCGACCTTGTAATTTCCGATGTGGTCATCACGGACAAGCGCAAGAAGGAACTGGCATTTTCACGTCCCTACTTTCCTTCCGGGCAAACCATCGTGCGCCGCAAAGGCGATGAGCGTATCCGCTCCGCGAAGGATTTGCCGGGGAAGCTCATCACCGTGCAGCAGGAAACGACCGGGCAGTATGCGGTGGAGAAACTGGGGTTGCCGGCGGAGCGCATCCGCAAGTTCGAGACAATGCAGGATGCCTTGCTGGAAGTGCGCAATGGGCGCGGCGATGCAGCCGTTGGCGACTTGCCCGCACTCGGCGAGATGATTCGCAAGGGCTATCCCGAACTTGAAGTCGTCGGTGGCATTTTTGTGCGCGAAAACTATGGTGTCGTGCTGCGTCGCGGCGAGCCGGAGTTGCTGACCGCAGTGAACGATGCACTGGGCCGCATCATGGCCGATGGTCGCTACGCACGCATTTACGAACGCTGGTTGCGCGAGCCGCTGCCGGCATCAGTCTTGCCGAGCCTTGAACAGATGCGCAACCAGGGCACGCCGGTAGCCGAGAAGTCTGCCGGCTCGGCCCTGACGATTCGCTGGGAGTTGCTGCGCAGCACTTATCCCCTGCTGCTGCGTGGTGCGCTGATGACGCTGTGGATTACATTCCTCGGTCTGCTGCTGGGCGTTCCGCTGGGGCTTTTGGTCGCTCTGGTGCGACTTTCGACGGTGCGTCCCCTCTCGTTGCTGGCAACTGCGTATGTCGAGGTGGTGCGCGGCACGCCGTTACTGATGCAGATATTCGTCATCTACTTTGTGCTGCCTTCGCTGGGCGTCTCGTTGCCACAATTGGTAGCTGCTGTTGCGGCACTCAGCCTCAATGCGGCGGCTTACATCGCGGAGATTTTCCGGGCCGGCATTCAAAGCATTGATGCCGGTCAGATGGAAGCGGCGCGCGCAGTCGGCATGGATTACAAAAGCGCCATGCGGTGGGTCATACTGCCTCAAACCGTGCGGCGAGTACTGCCGCCATTGACCAATGAGGCAGTCGCTTTGCTTAAAGACTCATCGCTGATTTCGATCATTGGCTTGTCGGAACTGATGCGTGTAGGGCGCGAACAGGCCAGCAATTCCGGCTCGCCCGTCACCATTGTTCTGGCCGTTGCCCTGCTCTATCTGGCGATGACTTTGCCGCTGACACATCTGGTGCGTCATTTAGAGGCCCGTTGGCAGCCCATCAGCCGACCGCGACGTTCCTCGAGCACGACAAATCAGCAGCGCGCCGCAAGCTAACAAAAGAGCATCGCAAACCAGGAACTCTCAAACGAAGGAACTTATGAACGGCAACGGCGCAGCATCAATTCTTGTCGTGTCCGACCTGCACAAGAGCTTTGGTCGCCTGGAAGTCCTGCGGGGCATCAGCTTAAACATGAGAGAAGGCGAAGTCGTCGCTCTCATCGGAGCCTCCGGCAGCGGTAAATCCACTTTTCTGCGCTGCATCAATCGGCTGGAAACGCCCACTTCGGGAACGGTTCACTTCCGCGACATGACGCTCTGGCCATCAAATCCTCAGGTCGATCTTAATCAGGTGCGTTGCTCGATGGGAATGGTCTTTCAACGCTTCAACCTGTTCCCCCATTTGACCGCGCTCGAAAACGTGACCCTGGCACCGCGCAAAGTGCTGGGTGTTCAAGCCGAGCAGGCCCGGAATGAAGGGCTGGCGTTATTAGAGCAAGTGCATTTAAGTGCCAAAGCCGATAACTATCCGGCTGAACTGTCGGGTGGCCAGCAGCAGCGTGTCGCCATTGCGCGGGCGCTGGCGCTGCGGCCCAGCCTGTTGTTGTTTGATGAACCCACATCGGCCCTCGACCCTGAGTTGGTCGGCGAAGTTCTGGAAGTAATGCGCGATCTCGCCCGTGAGGGCCGCACCATGCTGGTTGCCACGCATGAGATGAGCTTCGCCCGTGAAGCGGCCAGTCGAGTACTCTTCCTGGACGAAGGCGTTGTCGTCGAAGAAGGGCCGCCAGGGCAAGTTCTGGAAGCGCCGCGCCAGGAGCGCACCAGAACGTTTCTATCGCGCGTTCTTAACCATTAGCTTCGCAGGCTCGATTCAAGAAACGGTTCCCACCCTACCCTGACGCCGTAGCACCATACCGGGACGCTTGCCGGTCATCTTTCCCGCATCCAGCACCGGCACACCGTTAACGATCACATAGTTAATTCCAATGGGTTGAGCCATCGGATCCGCTGTCGTAGCCGTATCGAGTACTCGGGCCGGATCGAAGATGACCACATCCGCTTTCATACCGGGTCGGATGACACCGCGATCTTTGAATCCGAGGCGCCGCGCCGGCAGCGATGTCATTTTGCGAATGGCTTCTTCCAACGTCAGCACGTGCCACTGTCGCACGTAGCGGCCCAGGATGCGCGGATAGCTGCCCGCCGCGCGTGGATGCGAACTACGCAACCCGCCATCGGTGCAAAACATGATGCGCGGCGCTGCGATAAAGCGACGCAAATCGCTTTCCTGCATTGCCGTCACGACCACACCTTCCTGTCCCTGGGCCTCTTTACCGTGCGTGTTGCGCACAATCTCTTGAATGATCGTCACGGCGTCCCGGCCCGTGAGTTCGACAATTTGAGCCAGGGTTTTGCCGACCCAGTCCGGGTTAGGCGTGTATGTCGAAAGCAGCACATTGCCGGGGCCACCAATTTCAGCCAGCCCTTTTGCCCATGCGGCCCGGTTCTCCCAATCGCGCGTTGGCGTGATAACGGTGATCGTTGAACGCCAATAGGTATAAGGATAGACATCGGCTGTTATGTCGATACCATTTCGCTTCGCCTGTGCCATTAACCGCAGCGTCTCATCTGCCTTGTGCCACACATTGCTTGAACCAAGTTTAATATGTGAGATTTGCACAGGCAGACGCGCTTCTTTCCCGATGCGGATCACTTCACGGAAAGAGGTAAGCGCCTCATTTTCTTCATCGCGCACATGGCTGATGTAAAGGCCGCCGTGCGCCGCCGCGACTCTGGCGCAGGCAATCACTTCTTCGGTCGTGGCGTAAAGACCAGGATCATACTCCAGGCCCGATGAAAGTCCCAGTGCTCCGGCCTGCATCTCCTGTTCGACAAGGGCGCGCATTTTTTGGATTTCAGCCGTTGTGGCCTTGCGCCTGGAATCCTCGCCCAACACTTGGCCACGAACGGTGCCATGCCCGACAAACGAAGCAATATTGAGCGCCACACGTTTTACCTGCAACTGCTCAAAGAATTGACTCAGTGGCAGATGCGAAAAGCCATCCTGCCCAACAACGGCTGTGGTGATACCCTGGCGAATCTGACTTTCCGCGTCCGGCGTTTCCAGCAGACCGCCATCAGCATGGCTGTGGGTGTCGATGAAGCCAGGCGCTACAACTAGCTTTCGGGCGTCAATAATTCTTTCTCCGGCGCGAGGCAGCAGGTGTCCGATCTGTCGAATTACGCCACCGGAGATGCGCACGTCGGTCTGCCGTCGCCGCGCACCCGTGCCATCGATCAGCATCGCACCGCGAATCACCAACGATGCCGGTTGCACAGGCGCTTCCGGCAGAGGTTGCAAGAACGCGGTTCGATAAAGAGCGCACAGCAACCCGGTTGCGCATAGCAGAATGAGAGCAAATAGTGAACGCCGTTTCGGCATCAGTTTCCTTTTCAACAAGCAGGAGATAGGTATATGTCGAAGGAGAGAGTGAGCAGGTACGACTCGCTTAGTGCCGCATCGCTACAAGCCGTCTCATAAACATCGGAACGAACCCGGAGTGTTGGTTGCCCCAGAAGCAGACAACGACTTGTCTGCTGGGGCTGTGAGCCACGGGCTTATCATAACAATACACAAGCCCATCGCTTACGCTCCGGGTTCGTGACAACGGGCACCTATTCATGACAACGGCTTCACTGCAATTTAAGAGACGGCTTGTAGTATGCCGTGCCGTATTCGGTTCGTTCAACGGCGCCACGAGTACTCGCTTCGTGTGGTGCCTCCCTGAAGTTTGTACGGAGCGGACGCACTCAGGTGTGTCTGGGCCTGTATTCTGCAACGTTATTTGAAACTGGTCAGCAACTTGGTGTGCATTGTTACCGCAGCGAGCGTTGACGGCACTCTGCCGCTTCTTGCTGAGATACACCGTTCGTCAAAGTCTTTTAGCACCGCGCCAAAGAAGGCGGCAGACGTAAAAGAGGAGTCAATCCTATGCTTGCAATGAACTATCGCGGGCCTCAGAGGGTCCGCATCGATGAGAAACCCATGCCGGAGATTCTGCATCCTCAGGATGCCATCGTCCGGGTCACGCGCTCTTGTATTTGCGGATCAGATCTGCACTTATACAACGGCTCCGTGCCCGATACCCGCGTGGGCATGACATTCGGCCACGAGATCACCGGCGTGGTGGAGCAAATCGGCCCCGAAGTGCAGAAACTCAATATCGGCGATCACGTCCTGGTGCCTTTCAATATCGCATGCGGAAAATGTGTCTTCTGCCAGCAGGAACTTTATGGCAACTGCCATGAGTCCAATCCCGAGGCCACTGCGGTCGGTGGTATTTTTGGCTATTCGCACACTGCCGGCGGCTACGACGGAGGCCAGGCGGAATACGTTCGCGTCCCTTATGCGGATGTGGGCCCTACCGTCATTCCCCACGACATGGACCCGGACGACGCGGTAATGCTAACCGATGTCGTGCCGACAGGATACCAGGCCGCAGAAATGGGCGGAATTCAACCCGGTGACACGGTTATGGTTTTCGGAGCCGGCCCGGTGGGCATCATGGCGGCGCGATGCGCCTGGCTCTTTGGAGCAGGACGAGTCATTGTGATTGACCAGGTCGATTACCGTTTAGAGTTCGCCAGAACCTACTGCCCCTGCGAAGCTTACAACTTCAAGGAATTGGACGACCCGGTGCTATTCGCGAAGCAGACGACCGATTGGCTGGGCGCCGACGTGTGCATTGATGCAGTGGGAGCCGAAGCCAACGGCAGTCCATTTCACAATGTCCTCGGAAGAGGACTGAAGATGGTTGGAGGCGCGGCCACGGCGCTGCACTGGGCGATCAACTCCGTGAAGAAGGGCGGCATTGTCTCCATCGTCGGAGTGTATGGCCCCATCCAAACTCTTGTCCCCATCGGAAACGTGGTGAACAAGGGCATCACCATCCGGGCCAATCAGGCTTCGGTGAAGCGGCTCCTGCCACGCTTGATTGAGCATGTGCAGAATGGCACGCTCGACCCCAAAGCACTGATCACACACCGCATTCCGTTGGAGTATGTATCGGATGGCTACCGTATTTTCTCAGCCAAGCTCGACAACTGCATCAAGCCGGTGCTGCTCCCGCCATCAGCCCGCAGCTAAAGAGGAACCATCATGGAAAACACAACCATAGACACTTCGCAAATCGCCGGCTGGGGCGTGGACGCCGATCCGAAAAACGATCCGACCTACCCGATGAAGAAGCGCAACAACGGCGAACACGCAGGTTACAGTTGGGAGCGTCCGTCGCAGCAGCCGATCAACGTTGAAGTTTTGCACTCCAACGAGCGGCCAAACGTCTCAGCCGCCTTCGGCACATCAACGCCGCCCGCAGGCGTGAGCGGCATGCTGCGCCGCTTCGCCTTCAAATACAGCGAATCGAGCTACGCCCATTGGCTGCCGCTGGTGCTGGCCGACCGCGTGGGCGTAGTAGAAGGCATTGTCGGTGATCTCACGCACGGCCATGTGCCCAACATCTTCGATGAACTCGGTGGCAAGGCAATGTGGAAACACAACAGAAAAACTCTGGTGACCCGAGTACTCGTCGGCGCAATTGTCGCTTCAGTTGCCGTTGCCTACCGGCGTCGTGGACGCTCTGGTCTTCTGGAAGAGGAATAACATTGTCTTTACCACTCGCGGAAAACGACAGGCAATCGAACAATGGGTAAGGCTTACGAAAAATATCTGATTGGTAGGGGCGAGGTTGCCTCGCCCAGGCTATCTCGCGCAAGACGACCTCGCCCAGGGCGCGAAGACCTCGCCCCAACGAACCATTGCGCTGCTCGTGCGTAAGTCCTAAATAGACTCGGCTCGTGCCGGTGTTGGTCAAACTTGTTTACGCGTGTTTACGGCAGTCCGAGTACGACTCTTCGCACTGGCCGCAAGGTGACAGGCCCGAGAAGGCCTGATGTCAGGAGCGATGAATCTTTTGTCCAATGATGCCACGTTGTGAAGGTAATGCGTCCTGTTGGACTGGGCTTACCTTCCAGCAGCCACTGCGGCCATGCCTGGAGCTGCTCGCCTGCCCAGGAACCAGCCCACTGACGATCATCTGGTAACTGCTCGTCGCCAATGAGCCGGTTGACCCACAAGTTCGTGACCTTAATTTCCAGGCGATTCGTGCCGGGCCGGGCTGCACTTGTCACATCAAGGCGGAAGGGCGGCTTCCATAGGGTGCCCAAGTTGCGGCCATTAAGCGTTACCTCCGCCAGATTGCGCACCGCTCCCAGATCCAGATAAAGAGCACTCCCCGGTTGCAGCATTTCTCGCGCGATGTCAATGTCCTTGACGTAGGTCGCAGTACCGGAGAAGTAACGCACGCCCGACTGCTCGTGCTCAGTCCACGAGATGAGCCTGTCCATGTTGACCTGGGCCGGTGCGCCCAGGTTTGGCGGGAAGCGCAGTTGCCATGCTCCGCTTATTTCGATGGGAACAGGCACGTTGCGCACCGCCACCGTTCTCGTTTTACCGGAAGTCCCTTGAAGTTGATAGGTGCCCGAGTTCCACACTTGCAACTCAAGCCGTCCATCAGACAGACGCTGCAACTCATAGTCAGGGGGTGGAACGCGCCCATCAGATTCGGGAAGCTGCAGAAAACCGTGCTCCGGGATAATGAGAGTACTCGCCTTGCCATCGAGAGCATATTCAACCCGCAACCGTTTCACATGAAGCGGCGTTGGATCGCTGCCGAAAGTGGCATTCTCCACCCCGACGTTCAACGTGCCGTTCCTGATTCTGGCCCGTAATTGCTCCGTCACATCCAACAGGCCTGCGCCATCGGTCGCCTCGTAGAGCGCGCGACGAATCTCCAGATTGGCTCGTGGTGAAGTCCTATCCGGCGGGCCGCTGCGCCGCACCGCAAGGATTGAATCGTTGTTCCTGGCTGCTTTGCGAAACACCACAAACACCGACCCCGACGGATCAAAGCGCAGCTTCACTGTTGTGCGCCCACCGAGTTGTTGATAGAGCGGGGCCGGCTGTATGCGTCCCGTGTCGGGATACCAGAGTTCAGGAATTTTACCACTCACGCGGAAGCGGCATTCCACTTCGATGGGGCTTTGATTGGCATTTGCCACGAAGTAAATATCGGCCCCATTCACCGCGCGATGAATGAAGTTCAGGCGCGCACCGCCTTCCCCAACGCTGTATTCAAAATCCGGCGCCAGGCGCATGGAATCAAAGACTTTTTGCAGCGGTTGCCCCCAGATGACGCGGCCTTTTCCATAAGCATGTTGCGTCAAAGTTTTACCGTCAAGGTTGCCCCACACTTCACTGGCCATGGCGGCAATTTCAGCGTCACATTGAGGGTAGTTTTGCAGGCTGGGTGAGCGCAGGGGCTTTGGGGCCACTACAGTTGCGCCATCGCGCACCAGTTGGCGAATTTTGCGCAGAACAGTGGGTGTCATGGTCTGGTCGGGTGGCAATACGAGTACTCGATAGCTCATGCCGTGCGGCAGGGTGATGCGCCCGTTATGCACCGTCATGCGCAGTAGAACTTCGGGGTTACACCCATCGTAGTCATAACCTGCCGGCAGGGCCGGTTCGCCCGCACGTATGCTAACCGGCACATTTTCGCCGCTGAAGTAAGCGACATCTCCCACGAACAAGCCCTGCTGGAGCAGATACTGGCAGCGGGACTGATATTTCAACCAGGCCGCGCCCTGATTCCACCAGGTATTGCCGCGGTTGAATTGCGTGCCCCACGGCCCCATCGTCATGCCGGGGAAGCGATTCGTCCAGGGCTGATGCGCATAAGTGTGAAAGATGACGCGATTGATGCCAAAGCAATAAGCCTGATCTCCCAAAGCCTTTAACGCATACGGATCGTTTTGCCAGCCGGCCTCATTTGGCTGAGCGGTGAATGACTCCGCACCCACTATTTTGCGTCCATAGATATGGGCGACCGAAGCGGCTAATTTGGTTGAACCACCCGCTCCGCCGCCAGCCCAGAACTCACCCATCGGAATATCGCCGGTGCCGCCAACGGCCAGGTCCTCGAACGGGCCGTCGCCGTAAGGCTCGACTGAAAACAGCATCCCGTTCTGGTGGCACAAAGCGGCGAAGTGGCGATAGTAGTTCTCTGTGAACAGATCGGCAATGGTGCGGCGAAAGTCCCACAGGAACCGCTCCGAAATGGCGGGGCTATCCACCACGCGTCCGCTGAGCACAGGCAGATAAGGCAGCAGGTCATAACCACGTCGCTTTTGGAATTCCTCTCGAAACCGGGGCGTCCAGTTCTGGCCACCCATTTCAAAACTATCGATCAAGACGTTGTTCAGCGTCTTACCGGCGAGAGGGCCAAGGTCTTTGGTAATCTGCCCCATCATGCCGGCCCAATGCACATCCACGGCCTCACGACTCATCTTGTCGCACTCAAGCCCTGCGCCCTCCCGTGGTGCGGGACTGTTACTGCGTCCTGTCGGCGTATAGCCCAATCGCAACACCGTCCACCCGCCGGGCGGAGCGTCCCAGGTGAGGCGCCCCTGAGAATCCATGTGCCGCATGATGTCCAGGACGGAGTCGTGTCCCAGCACAAGACCGGCGGGAGCAGTCGTCATATCGGCACGGATGTCATCAGCCCTGCGATAAGCGGCTTTCGCTGCCAGGTTGTCGATGACCAGGCTGGGGCGAAGCTCGATACGGGAGAAACTGACTTTCGTCCCGCCGGTAGGTTCGGTAATCAGCAAGCGATAAAACCGTGCTGTAGTCGGCTCTACAGAGTAGCTCTGCGGCCCTTTCAACCCACCAGAGGAAAATGCAATGGCGCGCAGAGTGCGAAAGGTTCTGCCATCTTCTGAAGCCTGGAGTTGGCCCCGAAAGCTGTTGGTGCCGGGGCCGGTTGCGACCGAGAAGGAGCGCACCAAAAACGGCTGTGCAAATTCAAATTGAACACTCTGCGGCTGGGTAGCTGTTGGAGCCTCCAGTGATGAGTAGGTGCCGTCATTGCCGTCTATGACGTTTGCAGCCTGGAACCCGGCTGAGGTGCTGGTGACAGTGGGCTTGAAATCAGCCATGCGAACCATTTCACTCTCAGGAGTGCGGAAGGCCAGCACAGCGATGTCACGATAAAAGTCGTTATTCTTAGATGGCTGCGGCAGCACCTTCTCGAAATGGGTCGGGCCATTGATCTGCTGCTCACCTGTGACAACCATTTGCATGGCGTGCTGAGGCTTAATCCAGGGGCCACCACTGCTCGACCAACCGGCAGCGTTGTGAATCGCGAGTTCCAGCCCCAGCCGGTTCGCTTCCTGCGCCGCATGCTTGACCATGGCGCGCCACTGAGTACTCATATACCTGACCGGGCCGGCAGGCGTGTTTTGATCGACATCGAAGATTTGCGCGCCACCCAGACCGACACGCTTCATCGCTTCCAGGTCGGCGGTGATGCCCTCACGCGTCACCATGCCGTTCATCCAGTGCCACCACGTGTGCGATTGAGCATTCTGCGGTGGCGCGACGAATCCTCGCGCCAGCACGTCACCTCGATAAGCCTGTCCTCCTGGCGCTTCAGCCGCCAACACTTTGTCACACCGTGGGACAGCTAACACAAGCCCGGAGATGAAAAACGCCGCTATCGAGATTTTGCGGATTCGATGAGAAGTGCTGGACATGCTGATCCTTTTGGTCACTGCTTGGTAGCGCATAGTGACACACATCTTTCCCGCGTTGGACACTCTTCGCCGCAGACCTGTTTCGTGAATGCTTGACGAGCTTTCACGAACCAGTGGTCACAACCGACATAGGAATTGCAGTGTCACTTACGGCTCGGCTGGTCAGTGGGGTATGGTGGAGCGTCGAGAGATAGTACCAACTGTAGCTGCATCCACTCTCGAATTTATTTTTATTATAATCGCCGGGAAATAAAAAACCGCCGAGGCATATACCTCGACGGTGGATGGACGGTCCCGACCGGATTCGAACCGGCGGTCTCCTGCGTGACAGGCAGGCGCGTTAGGCCGCTACGCTACGGGACCAATTATTCAGGTGTTGAGTACTCGAAAGAAGCGCTGGGCAAGGAGGGACTCGAACCCCCGGTAGCCTGCTTGTAAGGCAGGTGCTTTAGCCACTAAGCTACTCGCCCGATACTCTTAACTGCACCCTGAGCGGATTTAAATGTTAATTCATCCAAAACGGTGCGTCAAGGGGTCGTGACAAAACAATTTAAGGGTTCCAGAGCACATGGCACTTGCCGCAATCCGGCAAAGACGGTAGAATGGTGAACGCACAACCACAGACCAACCGGGTTGCAAGCGGGCGATTAGCTCAGGGGGAGAGCACCACCTTGACACGGTGGGGGTCAGAGGTTCAAATCCTCTATCGCCCAGTAAAACGAGCATGGATTTTGCGAAATCGTGCTCACCAACAGCAACACCTTTCGCCACTTACAATTCCCCTACTCTCATCGAGACGCTGTCGAGCCATGTTGATGTTTGATGCATGACTGCGGAGACGAGCCGACATTCCCGTCGCCCAATTGCGGAGTGCCGCCTCGCTTTATAAGTCATCGCAAAACCTTTGCAACCGCGTGAATAGGTCTGCGGTTTTGCCCCGTGAAGTGAGACTTCTCGCTTATTCAAGTGCTACATGCATGACACGCTTCAGGCTCGTACCATGGCGTTCGATTCTCGCTAAGTCACGTAAGAGGGGAACTCAGTCACAGGCCGCTTTATCTCTTGCTAAGATTCCAGTTTATTTCTACACCCAAGTGACCCGGCAACGCTGCAAACTAGACTTCTTCCACGACAGCACTTGCCCGTTGCAGATATTCGCCACATAAATGATATTATGAATTCGAAGACAGTCGTTCTTATGCTGCTGCTAAGTGTACTTCCCCTGCCGTGTCGAGCCTGGGATGAGGCGAGTTTACTCGCGCTGGCTCGTGAGGCAGTGCGCTGCGAGGTGCTGGGCAAGGCGTCACCGTCAACCAAAGGCAGTGACCGTGCGTTACCAGTCTTTGTCACTATCGAGCAGAAGGGGCAGGTTATCGGCTGCCGGGGGACATTGCAGGCACGCCACACTTCTCTACAGCAGGAAGTGGTGCAGGCAGCACGCGCCGCAGCCCGGCACGACCCGCGTTACAAGCCTCTAACAGCCACTAACCTCCAAAACTTTTTAGTCACCGTAACAGTCGTAGAGGGCAGTACACCTCTGGCCAGTAGCGAGATCGATTCTCTACAGCCGGAAGATGGCCTTGTGCTGCAAAGCGGTCAGAAATTTGGCATTGTGTTGCCGTGGGAAGGCAAGGCGGCGCGGGTACGCTTGGCGTGGGCCTATCGTAAAGCGGGTGTAGCACAAGGTGCTGCGTGCCGGTTATTTCGTCTTAAAGCACAACGTTTTCGGGGCTGATCCTCTTCGAGATTAGCCCGCGTCGGTGCTGATTCTTTCAGTCCCTGAGTTTCCTTATAAAGAGTAAACGCTTATGATTACCGCCCATTATCGTCTGCATTCAACAGCCTCCTGGCCTTGCCTTCGCACCCTGATGAGTTCCCTCCTTCTTGGCACGGTTTTGCTGGGTGCCCCCGTTGCAAGTGCGCCGGCTCCTGCGAAGAAAACACCTCGTCTGGAAAAGACACAAACCGCGAAGGCTCAAAGTTCGATGCAGGCACAGAGTTCAGTTAAGCCTGTGCATCAACAAGTGTCGTTATGGGTGTCGCGTGACGTCGCACCAGGGCCTAAGATACGCCTGACAGTCAACACGCGCAACGTGGCGCAGGTGCGGCTTTCCGCCCGGCGCCTCAGCGGATTTTCATGGCTCCTGCGACGTGACCGAGGCGACAGCCAGGCGGAGCCTACGGGTGCGCTGGTGCGCGAGTGGATCGCCGATATGCGTCCTCCCCAGGAGAAACGCGCCCGTTATCAAGTCGATATGTATCGTTCGCGGCAGTTGAACCTACCGGAATTGCCGCCGGGCATCTATGTGATTCGTGGTGAAGGTGGCGGCACAAAAGACTGGGCTGTTGTTAATATCACGAACCTCGCGGTAGTCGTGAAACGCTCGCCACAGCGCCTGCTGGCCTGGGTGACCGACTTCCGCAGCGGCGTGCCGGTAGCCGGTGCGCGCGTCTCCTTATGGCAGCGCTCCAGCGAAGCGGGACGAGAGAGCCGCCTCATGGTGCAAGCGACAACCGGGCGCAATGGCGCCAGCCTGCTCACAGCCGCAGGAGACTCCGCCAAAGGAGACTCCGCCAATAACCAAATATTGATCGCCTCGCGGGGCAGTGACAACGCGGGCGTCCCGCTAACGGTCGAAAACCCCGACGGCAAGCTAACGATGCACTTTCAAACCGATCGGCCCATTTACCGACCCGGACAAAAAGTCTTCTTCAAAGCGATTCTGCGCCGCACACGTGGACGGAGTTGGGAGTCGTTGCGCGGCACCGCTTGTGATGTGCAGGTGCGCGACGCACGCGACGTGGTGCTGTTTGAACAAAAACTGCAAACCAATGCCATTGGCAGTTTGGAAGGCAGCGTTGATCTGCCACAAGAAGGTTCTCTGGGCCAGTACTCGGTTACAGTGTCCGCCGTGGGAGGCACAACTCAATACGGCGCTTTCAGTGTGGCGGCGTACCGTAAACCCGAATTTCAGGTGAGTGTCGTGCCGGGCGCCAGGCGCTATCTGTCGGGCGAGAAGGTGTTCTTCACCGTCAAGGCAAATTACTATTTTGGCGCAGCGGTGAGCAATGCTACGGTGCGCTACATCGTGCGTCGCGCCGACTTGCCCTTTGCCGGAGACGATGACGGCTCCGGCTATTGGTATGGAGGTGACGGCAACCTGTATGCACGCGATACGTATGCGCACAATGATGTCGTCGCCGACAGCACCATCGATCTTGATGCCAAGGGAGAGGTGACCCTTGCTGTGCCGTCTCTTTCGAACGGAGGCGATGCCACCTACTCGATTAACGCCACGGTGGTTGACGGCTCGCGCCGCCAGGTGCAGGGCACCGCCAGCGTGCCGGTCTATCGAGCCGCCAAACGCCTCAGCGTGCAAGGTGAGGTTTCTTACGTGCCGGTCGGTTACCTGATGCCGCTGCGCTTGCGTGTGGCTGACTTGGATGGCAAGGCCACAGGCGGGCGTGTCACGCTGGTGTTGAAAAAGCCGGTCTGGGACGAAAAAGAGCATCGCCAACGCTATGTGGAAGTGACGCGCAGCAATGTGGACGTGCCGCCGAGCGGCCTGGCAAAGGCGACCCTACCGGCGCAGGCCGAGGGCGAGTTGCTCATTGAGGCCCGCATGCCCGATGGCAGCGGACGCACGGCGGTCGCAACGTGGAGCTTCTGGGTGGCCGGGCCACAAACCCAGTGGCAACGCGAAGAGACGCAGCCAGCTATTACCCTGAAGCCGGATAAGCGCTGGTACCAGCCGGGCACGGTCGCCAGAGTACTGGTGACAAGCAACGTAACCAGCCGACCGATCCTGGCCGTAGCCGAGGGTCTCGACATCTGGGCTTATACCGTCATCCCTGCGGGCAAGCGCAACTTCGTGTGGCATCTACCGGCACAATTGGAAATGTCGCCCACAGCTTACGTTGGCGCGGTGCAGTGGACGCGCAACGGCCTTATTTCCACCAATGCCATACTGCCCATCCCCGATCCGTCACGCAAGCTACAAGTCTCAATCACGAGCGACCACCAGGAGTATCGCCCGGGGCAAAGCGCGCGTTATTCGTTGCGCACGACTGATGAGCAAGGGCGGGGCGTATCTGCCGAGGTGGCGGTTTCAGTCGTAGATGAGTCGCTGTATGCCGTGCGGCCCGACACAACGCCGGATTTGTATGGACTCTTCTGGGCCATGCGCCCCAACTTCGTCACGATGGCCAGTTCGGCACCGGAAGAGATGTCGGGGGGAGCTTATCAGCGCGTCAACAAGATGGCCCCGGTGCGACAGCAATTCTTGGATACAGCATTCTGGAGAGCCCGCTTACAGACCAACGCCCAGGGCATGGCCAGCTTCGAGGTGCCCATGCCGGGCAATCTCACAACGTGGCGTGCCACTGCTCGCGCCATTACTGCTGATACGCGGGTTGGACAGGCCACCAGCTTCGCAACGGCCACCCGCCCCGTCACACTACGTTTAGCAACGCCTCGGCAACTGGTGCAAGGCGATGAGTTGACGCTTATTGGCACCGTCAACAACCGCACTCAGGAGAACCGCACCCTCGCCACGGCACTCTCCGCACAGGGGCTGCAACTTTCCGCCGGGCACACGCACCTGGTACCGGCGCCGGCACGCGGTGAAGGCCGGGCCGAGTGGCCGCTCGTAGCCAACAGCCTGCCGGAAAGCGGCGAAGCCAAACTGACGGCACGCACCCTGGATGTCAAAGCCGCACCTACAGAGGGTGAAGAGTTGTCCGACGCTCTGGAGATGAGCGTGCGAGTGCTGCCCAACGGCATATTACAACGGCTACTTCAGGGAGGCACCTTCGCTCATACCAAGGACATCTCGATAACGCTGCCGCCAGACCAGATCGCACCTGCCACTACAGGCATCCTGAGCATCCGTGGCGGAGTGGGCCAGGTTGCCCATGCGCTGGCTTCCAACATAGTCAGCAACCATCGCTATGCCTCGCCCGTAGCGGCGGCCCGTCTGCTGGTCGCGGCGCTACTGCCCGAAGACGCGCCGGATGATGAAGCGCGCGAAGATATTGCCCTTCTGGCACGTTACCAGACGGGCCAGGGTGGTTGGGGTTGGTGGGAAGACGATCAACCCAATGCGCTCAACACCGCACTGGTGCTGTCTACGCTGGCGCGAGCACAGGCGCGCGGCATCCGAGTACCGACATCGCTGATGTTGCGCGGCACAGCGGGAGCGCAGGCATTGTACAACAATACCCAGCTATGGGAGCATCGTGCTCTTTTGGCCGCAGCCATCGCTCTGGTCGATCACAGTGGAGGCACGCCCTTGCTCGATGAAGTGCAGCGGCGCGCTGAAAACCTTTCACCTTATGCGCGGCTGGTGCTGGGCGAAGCGCTGCTGGAAGTCGGGCGCAAGACAGAAGCCGAACAGGTCGCGCGTGATGTGCTGGCGGAGGCGGTTGAAGGCCCGAGCACGGCATTCGTCCGCGTCGGCCAACGACCCGGCTGGACAGCCACCACGGTTGATGCAACCGCTGCCGCGCTGTCCTTGTTATTACAGCTCGGCCAGCGTCCCGAATTGCAGGGCAAGTTAGCGCTCTGGTCAGCTGATCCTGACGACGGCCACGGCTACTCTTCATTAGAAAGCAGTGCAGTCCGGCTGCGCGCCCTGTGGAAATACGAGCAGGCGCATCCGTCCAGCGTGCAGCGCGGCACTATCAGCGTTGTGGTGAATGGCCAAAACGTCCCCGTTCCCACAGGCAACGAAAAGCGCCCCCTGGAGATTCTCTTGCCCCGTGGAGTGTGGCGCGATGGAGCGAACACGGTCTCCATCAACCGCGCAGGCGAAGGTGAAATCTTTTATGCACTGGAAACGCGCGTCTATCGTCCGGCAACTTCCGAATACCGCAACGGCATTCGCGTGCTGCGGCGCTACGATGTGCAGAACGAGGGCAAAGCATGGGACGAGCTAAAGCGCCCGGTGCGTGCCGGTGAGCCGGTGCGCTGCACTGTGGTTATCTGGCCTGATGAGCGGGCGGATGCCTTGCGCGTCGTAGAGCCAATACCCGCCGGATTCGAGTACGTGGAAGACGACCAGGCGTATGGCGCTGCGGGCCTGGTCGAAGTGCGTGATGGTGCGGTCGTACATTACGTCCGAGGCAGCGGATTGCCGCTGACATTCCGCTATTATCTGCGCGCCGAGACTGCGGGACGGGTCACGGCCCTGCCGGTGACAGCCGAAGTGCTGCGCCGCCCGGATGAGCGCGGGAATTCCGATAGCCAGCGCATTGAGGTTCAGCCTGCGCGCTAACCGCAGAGTGCTCATCATGCCGCAGAGTACTCATCATGCAGAGTACTCGCTATAAGGAGACATATGCGTTTTCTCTCCTCTCTTTGCGGCACAGTGCGGCTCACAGCCGTGCTACTCACAGCCATGATGATCACTGCCGTGCTGCTCAGCAGGGTGACTCACGTTGTGGCCGCGCCGACACCTGGCAGTCAGATGCCATCTTTCACCCTGATCTCGGCTGCTGGTGACACCCGGCCACTGTGGAGCAAGGGTCGAATTACGGTCGTCACCTTCTGCGCTTTCTGGTGCGATACATGGAAAGAGCAAAGCCGCCGTATGACGGAGGCGCGAGCGGCGCTACGTGGCCTGCCTGTCGCATGGACGATGGTCTCGGTGGATGGTCGTTGGGCGGATAAAGCACGCGAAGCAGCCTGGGGCGATATTGCACACACCGCGTTGTTGGACAGTGGCGGATACTGGACGAATCGCCTGGGCATCCGCAGCGTTCCCACCACCCTGGTGCTCGATAGTAGCGGTCGTGTGCATTACGCGGCACAGGGCATTGAGCGCTCACAGACATTGCTCGCTGTGGTGCGTGGTCTCATGCAGAGAGTTACTAATCCGGGAGTGACCAATCCGGGAGTTCCGGTACAGTTAGTGTTCGATGACTTTCCTTCGCGCGATCCGCATCTCGACGACCAACTGCTCGATATTCTACGTGCCGAGGGCATCCGCGCGACGCTCTGCGGTGATCCCGCGCGACGGCTGGCTTCTCCGGCAATTGTTAAGCGCGCCAGAGCAGAAGGCCATACGCTACGGGCTGCCTTTGGCACACCCAGCCGGGACGTTGTTGATCCTTTCGATTGGAAACGACCGGGAGGCGAAGAACTGCGCCGCCGCGTGCTCTGCGCCGCCGCGCCGGGCAAGAGCATTCTGCTGCATGTCGGCGTCAGGGATACCATAGAGGCGCTACCCACGCTCATCGTGATGTTGCGCCAGCGCGGCTTACTCGGCCCCTCCCGGTCTGCTAAGCAAGAACTAGCAGCGCCGAGCTGATTCGTTAAAGCAATCTTCAGAGCAGTTGTCGTAGGAGCGCACCGCGTGCGCCCTGATGTTGTTGCCGCAGAATAGGGCGCAACGCATTGCGCCCCTACGCAAATACATCCAGACAACCGCAACGAAATGTGCTCCAGGGCGCGCGAGTTCCAACCGAATACTAAGCAGTGAAGCACAAGTTTTCCGGCGTTTTGTAGGGGCGAGGTCTTCTCGCCCTGTGTAGCGCATTGGCAAACGGGCGGGAAAACCCCGCCCCGACCAACACCTGTTTTCTTTTGCACGATTACTTAAAACCGCATCGTCAGAAATGCAGAACGTCCGGGCACCACAGGAACCCGCTCCACAGAAACCAGCTATCTCACGCGACCGGCCCAGTTTTGCAGCCGCCTGCAAGGCTTCCTTTCCCCACTTGAGGGATTCATCCTGTACTTCGGTTTGCGAGCGGAAACGCCGCAATGTGCCCGGAGCATCGCGTTGGGCGCAGAGGCCATTAACGCGCGCGGGGCGTCGGCAACTTCAGGTTGCTATGACATCACTCGCATGGAAGACTAGCAACGCTTAGCACCGGCGGTAGAGTACTCTACACCTGCATATCGAACCAGTCAGTCGGTACTGCTTAAGCGGCATTTTTGTCCCTTGCGGTTCCGTTTTCCAACACCTTCATTTACCTCACAAAGGATTCGACACCTGTGCAAACTTTCCCTCTCAACACTGCCTGGCAGTTTCGCCGTCAAGATGCCGAGGAGTTTTACCCGGCTCAAGTACCTGGCTGCGTTCACACCGACTTGCAGCGCAACGGCCTGATACCTGATCCGTTCTGGGGTTCTAATGAACTCGATCTTCAATGGATCGAAGAAACCGATTGGGAATACACCACCACGTTCCATGTGCCCGATGAACTGCTGACGCACGAGAACGTGGATTTAGTGGCCGATGGATTGGATACCCTCGCGACCATCATTCTCAACGGACAAGAAGTCGCGCGCACGGAAAACATGTTTGCTGGCTATCGCTTTTCGGTAAAGGAGCGGCTTCGCCCTGGCTCCAACGAGTTGACGATTCAATTTGCCAACCCGATGGATTACATTCGCGCACGCCTGCCCATCCACACTTTCAAGGAGTGGAACGATCCGGTCGGCGGCTCTTCAAATATCCGCAAGGAACAGTGCTCTTTTGGCTGGGACTGGGGGCCGCGCTTTGCCACCTGCGGCATTTACAAACACATTGAACTGCAAGCCTGGGATACCAACCGCATCAAGCACGTGCGCGTGCAGCAACAGCACAGTGAAGGCCAGGTGCTTCTTCGTATCGAGCCAGAGTTGGCACAAGTCGACGATAATGCGCGCGTGCGCTGCCACCTGTCGCTGGATGGCGAAGATGTGGCGCAGTTCGAAGGCAGCAGAGTACTCGAATGGACGGTTGAGCAACCGCAACTGTGGTGGCCCAATGGTTTAGGCGAACAGCCTCTTTATGTTCTTACCGTTGAGTTACTGCAAGGCGACCGAGTACTCGATTCCTGGCGCCAGAGAATTGGATTGCGCACAATTGTGCTGGATCGCCATGACGACCAGTGGGGCGAGAGTTTTCAATTCGTGGTGAATGGCGTTCCGGTCTTTGCCAAAGGTGCGAACTGGATTCCCAACCACAGCTTTGTTTCTGAAGTCACACGCACCGACTATGAAAACGTGCTACGCTCGGCATGTGAGGCCAACATGAACATGCTGCGCGTATGGGGCGGCGGCATCTATGAAATGGACGATTTCTATGACCTGTGTGATGAATTGGGCCTGATGGTCTGGCAGGACTTCATGTTTGCCTGCTCGCTATACCCGGGTGATGAACATTTCTTTTCACTGGTGGAACAAGAAGCGGCCTATCAAGTACCGCGTCTGGCTAACCGCGCGTCTCTGGCGCTGTGGTGTGGCAATAACGAAATTGAGCAGATGGCGGAACAGATCACAGCCACCCCGGAGCGCAAGGCGGCCTATGAGAAACTGTTCTACGACATTTTGTCCAGGGCTGTGGAGAAGTATGATGCCGTCACACCATACTGGCCGTCCTCTCCGCACAACCCCGAAGGCTACGAAAAAGGGCACAACAACGAACGCGCCGGCGACTGCCATTTCTGGGATGTATGGCATGCACGCTATCCGGTAAAGCGCTACGAGGAAATGAATTTCCGCTTCTGCTCGGAATTCGGCATGCAATCATATAGCTCGCCGCAGGTGGCGGCCACGTTCTGCCCACCGGACGAATTCAACGTGTTTGGTCCGGCGATGGAAAACCACCAGAAAAATGCTGCCGGCAACCAAATTATCTTCGACTATGTGTCACGACTTTACCGATACCCAAAGGATTACAACTCCCTGTCTTATCTGTCGCAGTTGAATCAGGCGTATTGCATGAAAGTCGGCATCGAGCATTTCCGGCGTTCGATGCCGCGCACGATGGGCGCCCTGTACTGGCAACTCAATGATTGCTGGCCAGTCTTCTCCTGGAGCAGCCTGGAATTTGGCGGGCGCTGGAAGGCTCTGCATTACGAAGCGCGCCGCTTCTTTGCACCCGCTCTGGTATCAGCGCACGTACCGGGCGATGAAAAAGCCGGGGTCGGCAACTATCTTACAAGTACGATTCACGACGTAGACGTGTACACTGTTTACGATGGTGTCGAAGCGCAAAACGGGGTTCTCAACTGGTCTCTCTACAACGTGGACGATGAGATTCTTGACCACAACAGCAAGGAAGTATCACTGAGCTATGGTGAATCCGTTAAACACGAGACACTCGACTTCACCGATGCCATCAACCAACATGGGCGACGGCGTTTGTACCTGCGCTTATGGCTGGAAATCGGCAATGAAGTCGTCTCCCAACAAACGGTGTTTTTCACCGCCCCACGCTTTCTGAACCTGAAGCGCTCCCCTGTGGAGAGCAAAGTCGTTTCGCATAGCGATGGCACTTTCGAAATCGAATTCTCGTCGCCGGTTTTTCAACACCGCGTCGCGTTCGATGTTGAAGGTTGGGATTATCGCGCCTCGGACAACTTCTTTGACCTGTATCCAGACGTTAGTCATCGGGTTATCTTGCGTGCGGATAACCTGAGCATGGAAGAGTTCACCCAACGTTTGAGTACTCGTTCGCTCGTCGATAGCTGGGCATAAGAGGACACGCTCATCCGATCCCGCTTTAGCCTCGCCTGACCGAACTTCAATTAACGGCTATAGCAGTTTCCTCAGCCGTTGAGTCTCGAATTTGCCTTGGATAGGGATTAGGCAAAATATCTGATTGGTCGGGGCGCGGTCTTCACGCCCCGACCAACCATTGCGATGCTCGTGCGTAAGTTCTTTTGGAAACACAGAGATCGCTGGCACATAGGACGGTCGATTCGTTACATGTCAGCGTTCTCTGCCGTTATTGCACACAGCACGCTGGTGCTACGACGCCGTTCCCCACTGTCCTGCGCAGGTTTTGTCGGAAACGAGCCATGTTGTTGGTGCATGCAGGCTGTGCTCGTGCTCTAACCGCTAAATGCAACTTGCGTGATTGTGAATGACGATCACTATCAGCCACTGCGAGTGCCAACGTGGAGATCAGAGCCGGCCTATTGCAGGTGCCTTTCACTTAGCCGCGATACTGACGTAAAACGATCATCTGCGGGCGGTCAATAGCAGTCTGAGGTGCCTTATCATCAAGGTCTTCCGGCTCAATGGAAAGTGCATACCCTCCCCACCAGGGGCCAGCCGACCAGTAAGCGGAGCTAATGTTGTTAGCATCGAGATAAGCCAGAAAACGATCCATTGTGATGAGCCAACGTGTGTCGGTGTTCGGGACGCCATACTCTCCTATGAAGCCACGCACACGGTTTTCACGGCACCATTCCACAAAAGGACGTGCATACTCAACGCCCGCATTGGGAGATGCGCTCTCGGCTTCATAGGTGCCCTTATAGGTGCCCGAACCGTCTTTATCGAAGTAGCAGTGCGCTTCGAAGATGAGGTTGTTGCGCGGATCGCGCACCTTGAGGTGAAGCTCTTTATTGGTGCTCTCACGCCAACGGCGGGCCGAACTCCAATCGTCACCCGGCACAATGATGGGCGTGCGCATATCGACACGCCGGATAGATTCCACTGCGGCTTGAGCGGCACGCGGCCAACGCTCAACATCGCCCATGTCGTGCGGCTCATTCATCAAACCATAAGCGTAGAGGCCTGGCTCGTTCTTGACCGCCTGGGCCAGCTTGCTCCAGAAGTCGGCAAATGCCGCTACCGGCACACGCTCGGTGCCGATAATTTGGCCTTCCTCACTGGGAACTTGATAGCGCCCATAAGAGTGGAGGTCGAGGATGACCCGCATTCTTCTTTGACCGGCAGCGCGTAGTACCCCACGCAACAGAATCAATTCGTGCAGATCAAGCGGGGCATTCAACGAGCGCTGCATCCGTTCCCATCTAAACGGCAGCCGTATGAGAGTACGGCCTCGTGCATGGAAGTAGTCGAGTTCACCAGGTGTGGGATAGGTGTACTCTTTGCCCACTACACCCGGCAACTTGCCACCGAACTCCGCCCCCGAGAGATTAATGCCGGCAAGTGCCCGGCCAGGTGTTACAGGTCGTAATCGGAGAGGAGCAAGCTGCTCACAATGCGCAAGGGGCAGGGACATGTTGAACAATACAGACAGCACAAGAAGTGGGGCCAACGCTGCGGCTAACGCCGAGGGAAAGGGCAGCAAACATTTCATATTCCGCAAGTATGGTGTGCTGTCAGCTTGATAGCAACACTGGCTATCTGTTGCGGAAGAAGGGCCTACAGGCGTCCTCCGCTTGAACAGTGAGGGCGCCCTCGCCCGCGGCGTGTGCTGGTCTTCCACAATTTTCCTCACCCTACTACCACAGCATCAACAGGAAAACGAAGATCAGTTGTCCGCCACACTCTTTCACCGCTTCTTAATTTGTTATCGGAGACGATGATTCTGCTTGATGGTGTTCCGGCGAGTTGCTTCGTGTTGAAGCTCAACTATCTCCTATATACTTCAACTAAAGTCATAAAGCGCGCATAAGTGGCCTGTGCCACAGGCCAGTAACTAAGGACAACCAGCGAGACAATGGAAGAAAGTTTACAGACAGCACGAGGCTCATTGATTAGTTTGCCGTATGGAGTACTACGTAAAGTTGATATTGAACGCCGCAGTGAAGAACGGCGCGCCGGCAAGCAACGCCACAGTGAACGACGGCTTCTGGCGAACCGCCGCAATGGGAAGCGAAAGACCACAATTGAAGAGTTGCGGCACCATCTTCAGTCGCGTGGAGTCGATGATTCTCAGGTCACACCTTATTCGGTGGCGCCAGCCGCAAGGGAAGTATCGCGCGAGCGTCGTAATAATGGACGGCGCATCAAAGAGCGAAGGGCGGCAGAGCGACGTCGCCAGGAGCGGCGGTCTGCATCCGGTAATCATTTAAAGAGGAGTTTCATGGTGCGGACACGTAGCACCAACGCCAGGGCACCATATCCTGCGTCACTATCGCCTGACCAGCAACCTGAATTCTTATCAATAGCCCATTCACGAACGCTATAATCAACTTGATGCGTTGGACAGTGGAGCAGGAACACAGCAAGATGCACAAAAGGTGGTGCTTCACAATATCCGATTTCCAGTACTCTTTCGCGCCTTCGCGCCACACCGGAACTCACCAGGAAACAATCGGAAGCAGAAATCTGCTGCGAAGACCGCCTTGTCAATTCCGCTACCAGCGCAACAAACGTTGGAATGCTTTCTTCATGATGTGCCGAGATTTAGGCCGGGAATGTTGCCCAGGTAGGAATCTGTAAAAATTGAAGTCGGCTGCGAAATAGAGGCTGCATTGCATCGCCAGTGGGAAGCATCAGGGGCGATGAACCCGCTATTGGATGAACCCGCTGTTGCAAGAGATCGCGACGAAGAAGTGAGTAAAGTGCATATGTTGATGTTCAGCATTTAAAGTTAGGGAAGAATCATCGCCAGTACACATGGGCCGGACGAATCAACTTCGTGAACTGAGTGGTAATTGCCTCGATGGTGAGTCATTCCGTCCACGGGGCAGCGAAGCAGTGTGCGGCAAGACCGCCTGGGGAGGTCATTTATGGCACGGGTACTTCTGGTGGAGGCTGATCCAGAAACAAGGAACAAACTGGTTCCTGCATTGGAGAAGCTGAACCATGACGTCACAGCCCTGGAGGGCGTAGCACACGCGTGGAAGTGGGAGGTTCTCGACCATGACTTCGACTTGTATGTGCTCGGTGCACACCCTGAGAACTTGTTCGTTCTCGGTTTATGCAGCAGTTTGCACATCGTGTATCCAGCACGACCCATTTTAGTGCTGGTCGCCGGGAAGAGTCCAAGTGACGGTCAGCAGGCAGTGGATGCAGGAGCCACCGCTTACCTCCCTAAACCGGTAAACATTGTCGAGTTTGAGCGCACCATCCTTGAACTACACCACGAGGAGAGCACAGATTTTACGGCGTAACTTGTGCAACAGCCTCTCATCCTCAAACAACCCCGCATCCAGATGCACTTCAGCCAGTCCGCAGGCAATGACAATTGAATGCAGGCGCTATGGTTAGCACAATGCCGATAGATCGGCACTCCGGTTGAAGCACTGCGAGTACTCGGAAACGATGAAGTGATGAAATAGCAGAACAGCTAATGAGGACTAATGAGACGCAACTTCGATATTGAAGCCACTTCATCACATAGTGCTCAGCCCTCACGAGGCAACTCGCAGGCGCGCAACGCGCAGCCGCGCAACCCGCACTTGACCAACCCGTATCCGCGCGTCCTCATGATTTGCGGCATAGCTCTTATCGCCTACGGAATTATCGCTCCCGCCGGCACATTGTTACGCAATATTGTGCAAGCACGAAGTGCAGTGCCTGATCCCCCCAGCGCAAACGCTGCTGTTTCAGAGGTCTCTAAAGCAGAAGTGACCACGAGCAACGCTGCCACTAGCAACGCTGCCGCAAGCAACGCTGCCGCAACTAACACTGCTGCGAGCAACGCTGCTGAGATGAAGAAGCAAGACGAGATTATGAAGCTATATGCGCAATGGAAAGACGCCTGGAAAAGGCGCGACATTAATGCATTAATGAAATTGTACTCGCCGCGCGTTCAATTTCAGCTTGAGGGTGGGCCGCCTGCGGATTATGCCCGCATGCGCTCTACGTTCTTATCTCTCTGGTCGCGTGGAGGCTATACGGTCAATGACGAGGAACCCCCAAATCTGGTGATTGACGCCAGGCGAGCGGTTCTTATTGTAGGACAACGTTATATATTCCAGAGTGGGTATAGTCCCGACGCAGTTTTCACCAGTCGCTACATTCTGGAACAAGAAGAGCAGAGCGGCGGTCGAAAGCAGAGCAATAGTGCGACACCTCTCAAGACGCCTTTGCCGTACAAGTCGAGGCAATGGCGCATCACGGGGGAAGAATTCCTGCCTTACCAAGGTAGCAATGCCAGAACAAGACAGATCTACTAAATGCCTGTAGCGCAATGCGAGTACTCGACAACAGCAGGTATGCAGTCGCTGATCAGATAAAAGCACCGGCTCCCGCACGGCTGGAACCAGGCCAGATGGAACCAGGCCTACACCGCGCAATAGTTCTTCACGCCGCCCCGCTTACTGCCGTTTTGCCCGCGCCCTGTTTATTGTTTTATCAGTCATGCGTACTCGATGGCCGGAAACCGAGGCTCAGAGAAGTGCGAGCGCACTGACGGCGACCTTTGAAGCTCTAATTATTTACAATGCGAGTTAACAATAACGCAATAAAGTGTTTAATGATGTGTTACAATGGATTCTTCCCTGCCGGGCGAGATTTTGTGGTTAAACAAGCCCCTGGCAGGTCATAATAACTCTAAGTCACAACAAAGGGAGCATTTTCGTGAAACACAGCATCTTGAAGAGTAGCGTCAGGTTTGGAGTCACGGCTGGAGCACTGTCTTTGATGACAGGGGTGCTTTTCGCAGCAGATCCTACACCACAGGATCAGGTCAAGAACGCAGTCACTGCTCTTGCTGCCAAAGGGAGCTATAGCTGGACAACAACCGTGAACAACGCCAACGCGGCTGGAGCTGGAGGTCGCGGACGCTTCAGAACGGGGCCGGTAGAAGGTAAAACAGTCAAAGGCGGTTTAACCTTCCTCACCATGACGCGGGGCGATAATACCACTGAGGTGGTTTTGCAAGGCGATAAAGCTGCTATCAAGGGTGCGGCGGGTTGGCAGACGTTGGCCGAAGCCACGGCAACGGACACGGGCCAGCCAAACCCCACCCGCTTCATTGCGCGCATGGTACAGACATTTAAGACCCCTGCCGCTGAAGCTGCCGACCTGGCCAGCAAAGCCCAGGCATTGACGAAAACCGAAGATGCCTTTACCGCTGAACTCACCGAGGCCGATGCCCAACAATTGCTGACTACCGGCCCGCGACCCGGCGGCGGTAATGCTCCCGCTCCGACAAATGCCAAAGGCTCAGTGAAGTTTGTCGTGAAGGACGGGGTACTCTCCAGGTATGAGTACAACGTGCAGGGCACCATGAACTTCAATGGTAACGACGTCAATATCAACCGTACAACCACAACCGAGATCAAAGACATCGACACGACCAAAGTCGATGTGCCCGATGAAGCCAAGCAAAAAGTGAGCTAATCGGACGTTTCAAGGTTGAAGAGGCAAAATCGAAGGAGGCTGATACATGTTATCAGCCTCCTTCTTGCACATAAGGCGACGACTCGTTACAACCGTTTGGATTCTTCAACCTGATTCATCTGCGACATGAAACGGTTCAGAGTTTTCCCGCTACCTGCGGCTTTTCCCGCTACCTGCGGAGTTTCTTGTCACCTGTGGCTGCTTTAGCAACGCGCCTCGCCAAACAATAGCCAGAGGCAAAGCCACGCGTGTGGAAACCCGACAGACCATGAGTTGCGGCACGATTTGTGTGACTTCCGAGTACTCGATAGCCCTCAAGCGCATGAAACAACATTGGCTTCGCTCATATCAATATGAAAACCGTGTCGCCTTCGGTTTCGACGGCGTAATTTTCGAGGTTTCCGGCACCGGTTTCGACCGCGTAAGGCCGCAACTTCATTTTTCCATCCACCAGATGCTCACCCGTTAAAAGGTCGAATTCCCAGCCGTGCCACGGGCAACGCACGATTTCGCCCTGGCGCTCCAAAATAAATTCTCCGACACCTGATGGTGCCGTGGTGCCGCAGATTTTACCCTCGCAAACAGGCGCGCCGGCGTGCGGGCACACATTGCGATAAGCGAAAAAACGTCCGCCGACGTTGAACACGCCAACTTCGATTTGCTTGCCGAAGGCCGGTATTGTGGCGATAACACGCTCACCCGTGGGAATGTCAGAGATTTTGGCGACTGCATGGCGCGTTGTTGATTTGCTCATGCCTTCACCTCGCCCAAACCATACAGTTCGGCTGCGTTGCGCCACATAATGCGCTCTTTGAGTTCACCTTTAAGCGGCGGCAGCGCCATTTTCGGGTTGTCAAAATCCCAATGCGGGTAATCGCTGGAAAACATCAAGGTGCTTCTGGCATCCATCATCTCGAAAATTTGCAAGATGTGATCAGGATTTTCCGGCTCTTCAATGGGTTGTGTCGTCAGACGAATGTGTTGGCGGATGTACTCCGAAGGCAATTTCTTGAGCCATGGTGTTGTCGAACGCAGGGCTTTGTAGTTCTTGTCCATGCGCCACATCAAGTGAGGCAGCCACGCCACGCCGCCTTCAATGGCGACAAACTTCAAGCCGGGGAACTTCTCGAAGACACCTTCGCACACCAGAGAATTGATAGTCGCCATGTAGTTGATGGGCAAAATGTTGTGCCACTCCATATAGCGGCTGGGGTAGCCCGATGGAGTTGGCGCGCCGGAATTGCCCACGCCTTCGGTGCCGGGATGAATCGCTACGGGCAATCCGTTGCGCTCGGCAGCCTCGTAGATCGGGTGAAAGAACTTCTGCCCGAACAGGCGATTGGAACCGCTTGCCATGAGTACTTGCACGAAGCGCTTGTCTTTCGCCACACGGTCGATTTCTGCGGCTGACCACTGCGGGTCGGAATGATTGATGAGAATTGAGCCGCGATAACGAGGGTCGGCGTCCAGCCACTTAGAGGTAAGGGCCTGGTTGTAAGCCCCTGCGACGGCGTCGGCCCAGTCCACATCGGGTTGCAGCGACAATCCCAGAATGCCGCTGCCCGTCAAAATCGCATAGTCAACGCCGTATTTGTCGAGATGGTGCTCAGCCAGGTAGTGCGGGTCGCTGCCGGGCATTCCACCCGAGGGCGGCGCGGCATCATTGCGCAGCACATCCACGGGCGAGCCGTAAGCGCCACCTGGAACGCCTGTACCACGATTCTTCACCCATTCGCGCCAGTAAGCCGACAGGAATGGCATCAAGTCCGGCCCGTGCAGCCAATTGTGAACGTCAGCGTCAATTAAGCGCAAGGCCGCAGTGCTTTGTTTTTTGTTTTCAGTCATTTTTTCACATCTCCCAAGCTGATGGGATGCAGCGGAGACCACAAAAAATTAGGCACGCGCCGCTACAATGCTCACAAGAGCAGCGCCCCTGCTCCAAACCAGAACCAGTTCGGAAGAAGGGTATCATTCATGCCCCCGATCAGTTCATGCCCCTGATCAGTTCATGTGTGGGGCGGTTCCTGCGGCCCTTTGCGAACGACCCAGTCGTGCATCTAATCGTGCAACAATCGCTTCGACCGCCGCTGCATTGGTCGGTACGCGAAAATGTCTCGATACGCAAGACCGATGGCGCACCGGGAGATTGAACTCGTGTCAGCGTCGCAAGCCTGACCGCTTCACTGCGATCTACGAACTTGACCAATGCCGTCACATCGGCAGGCATCACGTTGATGGAGTTGAGAGCCGACAATTCACTGGACGGAGATTGTGCTGCCAGCGGTTGCGCTTTCGGCGGTTGCGCTTTCGGCGGTTGCGCTTTCGGCGGTTGCGCTTTCGGCGGTTGCGCTTTCGGCGGTTGCGCTTTCGGCGGTTGCGCTTTCGGCGGTT
>DASVRI010000005.1:0-197095 GCA_036388675.1 Abditibacteriaceae bacterium
GTTGCATGGCGCGCGTCAGGTCAGCACATAAACAGTACATCGTAAGTATGGTATCTTGCATGGTGTTCTCCCGGTTGAAGAGTTGAAGCCTCGTCAATCGGGAGAATAACCACTCTCAACATAGGTAGCAAGTCGGGTTACTTAGGACTTAGGCAACTCGCAGCGTTTGCAGAACCCGGAGCATGAGCGACGGGCTTGCATGAGATGTTAAGAAGCTGTTTTGGAAGTCAGAATATGTGTCATGTCGAGCGCAGTCGAGACATCTTTTGGTGTCATCAAGAAAGATTTCTCCACTGCGCTGCGCTCGCTCGAAATGACACCCACCGGGGACTCTTAAACAGCTTCTAACAAGCCCGTCGCTCACGCTCCGGGTTCTGGGTGCGTAAGTCCTGATAATGACAACCGGCCCCAAAGTCGAAAGAGGAGCCGATATGCGCCAATGTTGTGATTGACGTACTCTGCCGCGCTTATGTGCGCTGCCGCACTTATGTGCGCTGCCGCACAGAAAGCTTCTTCAACTTAGGTTAATATCGCTCCGTTTGAGGCATGGCATCTGCTACAGCTTTTCTGTAGCTCCACCAGGCGGCCCGGAATGTTAGTTTGCTTCACCTCACCTTTTCCGGCTGCTATAGCCACAGTTTGATCTTTCGTTTTGACTTTTGCGTTGACGCAGCAGGCGGTAAAAAACTCGTCGCGGCCATCTGCTGAATAGTTCGGAGAGTTCAGCGGTCTCGTAATGGCGAAACTTTGCGCATATTTGCTGCACAACGCGCAAAGTTTCGGGTGCGCCAGCTTCTTGTTCTTGTTTGTCCTTGTAGAAGGTCGGCATTTCCCTTATAAAAGAGTTCATGAATAAGCACATACTCATCACCGGCGGGGCGGGGTTCGTAGGTTCTCACCTGGCGGACGAGTTGTTGGCGCGTGGCTATCGCGTGCGAGTACTCGATGAATTGTCGGCGCAGGTTCACGGTGCACAGGGGCAACGTCCCGCCTATCTCAGCGAAGAGGTTGAACTGCAAAACGGCGACATCCGCGACCCGGACGCGGTGCGGCGCGCGTTGCAGGGCGTGGATGCGGTTTATCATCTGGCCGCTACGGTGGGTGTGGGCCAGAGCATGTATGAAATCGCGCGTTATACGAGCGTCAACAACATGGGCACGGCTGTACTGCTCGAAGCGCTTGTTGAAAACCCCGTCGAGCGCCTGGTTGTCGCTTCCAGCATGAGTATTTATGGAGAGGGCCTGTATCGCGCGCCGGACGGCAGCCTCGTTTCGGGCACCGAGCGCAGCCTGCAACAACTTAAAGAGCGCGATTGGGAAGTGCGCAACCAACAAGGCGAAGTTCTGACTCCGGTTCCCACCGCCGAATGGAAACAACCTGCATTGGCCTCGGTATATGCACTTTCCAAATACGATCAGGAACGGCTTTGTCTCATGATTGGCCGCGCTTACGGCATCCCGACTGTCGCGCTGCGCTTCTTCAACATTTACGGCACGCGCCAGGCGCTTTCCAATCCATATACCGGCGTGCTCGCGATCTTTGCTTCGCGCTATCTCAACGATCAGCCGCCGCTCATCAACGAAGACGGCTTTCAGCAGCGCGATTTCGTCAGCGTGCGCGACATCGCTCAGGCATGCCGCCTTGCACTCGAAGTGCCCGCAGCCGCCGGACAGGTTTTTAACGTCGGCAGCGGCCAGCCCTATTCGGTGCGCGACATCGCGGCGCGCCTGGCGCGAGTACTCAACAAAGAAGAGATCGCACCGGAAGTGACCTGCAAATACCGCGTGGGCGATATTCGCCACTGCTACGCCGACATTTCTCTGGCACGGCAGGTGCTGGGATACGAGCCGCAGGTCGCGCTGGAAGACGGACTCGCTGAATTGGCCGCATGGCTCGAAGGCCAGACTGCTGTTGATCGTGTCGGTGCTGCCAGCGCGGAACTGGCAGCGCGGGGCCTAACCGTGTAACGGCAACAGCAAGATGCTGTCACAGCATCTTGCTGTTGCACCCTGAATGGCCCGGCAGTTTGTGGCCTTGATACAAGAAAAGAGTACTCAATGGAGCGCGCAATGCAGAATGGTTCTCTTACCAGTTCATCATCCAAAGGCCGTTTACAATACTTGCACGGAGGTGACAAACTCGTCAGCGGCGACCTCAGCCGTGACGACCACAATCGTGACGAGCGTCCTGTTCTCATCACGGGAGGCGCCGGTTTCGTCGGCACCAACCTGGCCCATCGCCTGCTGACGACGGGCCACAGCGTTCTGGTTTATGACGATCTTTCGCGCCCCGGGGTAGAACACAACTGGCAGTGGCTCCAGGCGACGCACGGCGACAAAGTTCAAATCGAAGTCGCCGACATGCGCGACGAGAAAAAGCTGAGGCGCGCCGTGCGCCGCGCTTGTCAGGTGTTCCATTTCGCGGCACAGGTGGCCGTGACGACCAGCCTGTACAACCCCTTGCAGGATTTTGAAATCAACGCGCGCGGCACGCTCAACCTGTTGGAAGCAATTCGAGTACTCGACGAGCGCCCGCCGCTGCTTTTCACATCCACCAATAAAGTGTATGGCGGCCTGGAAGATGTAACGCTGCAACTGCGCGACAACCATCGCTATGAGCCGCAAGATACAACCATTCGCGACAGCGGTATCGATGAAGCGCGGCCCCTCGACTTTCATAGCCCTTACGGCTGCTCTAAAGGCGCCGCCGATCAATACGTTATCGACTACGCACGCACCTTCAGCCTGCCCGCCGTTGTATTTCGCATGAGCTGCATCTACGGCCCGCACCAGTTCGGCACCGAAGACCAGGGTTGGGTGGCGCATTTTCTGATTCGTGCTCTGGAAGGCGCACCGATCACGCTTTACGGCGACGGCAAGCAGGTGCGCGATATCCTCTTTGTCGAAGACCTGGTGGATGCTTTTCTCTTAGCGCAGCAAAACATGAGTACTCTGCAGGGACAGGCGTTCAACATCGGCGGCGGCGCGGCCAACACCACCAGTTTGCTGGAGTTGGTGGAACTCATCGGCGAGTTGTGCGCGCAAAAGCCGCAGGTGCAATTCGACCAATGGCGACCCGGCGACCAGCGCTACTATGTTTCGGATGCGCGCAAGTTCGCGGCAGCAACCGGCTGGTCGGCACGCACCGATATTCGAGCGGGCGTCGAGCAACTGCACGCCTGGTTGTTGCACAAAGACGAAACCCAAATTCAACGCAACGGCGCATCGCGCAACGGCAGTTCCCGCAATGGTGGCGCACGTAAAGCGGTGATGGCGCGATGAGCGATACAGCACAGCAGATGCGCGCTGCGGTTGTCATCGAGCCGGGACGCATTGAAATCGAGGAAGTCGCGTTGCCCGAGCCGGAGGCCAATCAGGTGCGCGTGCGCCTTGAGGGATGTGGCGTTTGCGCCTCCAACCTGCCGCCGTGGGAAGGCAAGCCGTGGTTTACCTATCCGTTTTCGCCGGGCCAGTTGGGACACGAAGGATGGGGCACGGTCGATGCGGTTGGCAGCGAAGTGCAAAAAATCTCAGTTGGCGACCGTGTGGCGATGCTGTCCAACAACGCCTACGCCGAATACGATGTCGCCGACATCAACTCCGTAGTTCCCTTGCCGCAAGAACTCGAAGGCCAGCCATTTCCCGGCGAACCGTTGGGTTGTGCCATCAACATCTTCAAGCGTAGCGGCATCCAGCCAGGACAAACTGTTGCGATTGTCGGCATCGGTTTTCTCGGTGCGTTGCTGACACGCTTCGCCAGTGATGCCGGAGCGCGCGTCATCGCAATTTCGCGACGCCCCTACTCACTCGAAGTCGCGCGTTCCATGGGCGCGGCGGAAACCATTCCGATGGACGATCACTGGCAGATCATTGAGCGCGTTAAAGAGCTGACAAATGGTGTTTTCTGCGACATCGTGATTGAAGCCGTCGGCAAGCAATGGCCGCTCGATCTGGCCGCAGAACTGACACGTGAACGCGGACGTTTGATTATCGCCGGTTATCATCAGGACGGCCCGCGACAGGTCAACATGCAGTTGTGGAACTGGCGCGGCCTCGATGTCATCAACGCGCACGAACGCGAGCAGCAGGTTTATATCGACGGCATCAGCGCCGCAGCCGATGCCGTGGCCAATCGAGTACTCGATCCGGGTTCGCTGTATACGCATCACTACACGCTGGAGCAATTGGCCGAGGCTCTGAACGCAACCCGCGACCGGCCCGAAGGATTTATCAAAGCGCTCATCACCATGCGAAGCGACGGTTCTGCGGACGCATGAGAATTCTGATGACGGCTGATGCGGTCGGCGGCGTGTGGACTTACGCGCTGGAACTTGTGCGCGCCCTGGAGCCGCACGGCGTCGCCGTTGTCCTTGCGACAATGGGGCCGTTGCCTGGTGCATCGCAACGCAACGAAGCACAGCAACTCTCCAATCTTCAACTCGTCGAGAGCAGCTTCAAACTGGAGTGGATGGACGAACCGTGGCACGACCTGGAACGCGCCGGCGAATGGCTGCTGGAACTGGAATCGAGTACTCAGCCCGATGTGATTCATCTCAACGGTTATGTGCATGGCGCTTTGCCGAGGCGCGCGCCGCTCCTTGTGGCCGGTCATTCCTGCGTGTTGTCGTGGTGGCAAGAAGTCAAGGGCGAAGACGCGCCTGCAACCTGGAATCGCTACCGCGACGCGGTGCGCCGCGGATTGCACAGCGCGGATTTAGTGGCTGCACCGACGCAGGCCATGCTCGATATGTTGTGCCGCAATTATGGCGAGTTAAGCAGTACGCGCGTTGTGCCCAATGGCCGAGAGGAAACATTATTTAGTCCGGTAGAGAAAAAACCTTACATCCTGAGCGCCGGTCGCCTGTGGGATGAAGCTAAGAATTTGTCCGCATTAAACGCGGTCGCAGCACAGTTACACTGGCCGATTTACGTTGCGGGAGATGCGCAGCATCCCAGAGATGCACAACATCCTCAAGAGGCGCAGCAATCCGGCGGTGTTGGAATACAATCATTGCAAGTTAATGCACTGGGCAAGTTGCCGCAAAACGAGTTACGCCATTGGATGGCAGAAGCCGCCATCTATGCGCTACCCGCGCGCTACGAGCCGTTTGGTTTATCGGCTTTGGAAGCCGCGTTATCCGGTTGCGCTCTTGTGCTCGGTGACATCGCCAGCCTGCGCGAAGTGTGGCAGGACGCTGCGCTCTTTGTGCCGCCCGACGACCACGAAGCATTAGCGGCAGCACTGCAATCGTTGATTGATGACGAGTTGCAGCGCATTACTATGAGTGAACGCGCGCTCGCTCGTGCGTTGCAATTTAGCGCCGCGCATATGGCCCAAAACTATTTTCAGATTTACACGCAGCTCAAAAATTGCCCGACCAGGCGCCAGGGATTACCTCTCTCAGTTTAAGTACTCGTTTCGATGAAGATTGTTCTTTTCTACCATTCACTGCTGTCGGACTGGAACCACGGCAACGCTCATTTTCTGCGCGGCATCACCGGCGAATTGCTGGCGCGTGGCCACGATGCACAGGTTTTCGAGCCGCATGATGCGTGGAGTTTGCAAAACCTCTTGAAAGAACACGGCCAGGCTGCTGTCGAGAGTTTCCATGCCGCTTATCCCACGCTTTCGAGTACTCAATACGACTTGCAAACACTCGATCTCGACCAGGTGCTGGCCGATGCCGATCTGGTTCTGGTGCACGAGTGGAACGATCACGCTCTGGTGCAGCGCATCGGTGAGCACCATGCGCGCAATGGACATTATCGTCTGTTGTTTCACGACACGCACCATCGCGCCGTCACGGAGCGCGAAAGCATGGCGGCCTATGACCTGCGCCACTATGACGGCGTTTTAGCCTTCGGTAACGTCATCCGCGACCTGTATCTTGAGCAAGATTGGACACAGCGCGCCTGGACATGGCATGAAGCCGCCGACACGCGCATATTTCACCCGATTGAAAACGTGCAGCCCGAAGGCGATCTGGTTTGGATTGGCAACTGGGGCGATGAAGAACGCACACGAGAACTACATGAATTTCTTTTGCAACCCGTCAAAGGGTTGGGCTTGAAGGCGCGCGTTTATGGCGTGCGTTATCCCGATCACGCGCTGCAAGCCTTGCAGAATGCGGGCATCGAGTACTCGGGGTGGCTGCCCAACTATCAGGCGCCACAGGTTTTTGCCGGTTTCAAAGTGACGGTGCATGTGCCGCGCCGTCCTTACGTTGAAGCGCTGCCCGGCATTCCGACCATCCGTCCGTTTGAAGCGCTGGCCTGCGGCATCCCGCTAATTTGCGCGCCGTGGAACGATGCCGAAGGTTTGTTCTCACCCGGCGAAGACTTCCTCACCGCGCGTAACGGCGATGAAATGAAAGCGCAGCTTCAAAGCGTGCTGCACGACCAGAGTAAACGACGCTCTTTAATCGAACACGGACACGCAACGATTCTGGCGCGCCACACCTGCGCGCATCGCGTCGATGAACTGCTACACATTTACGAGGAGTTGTGATTAACCACAGAGACACCGAAGACACAGAGGTTGTGAGGGCGTGCCGCTGAAATCTACTTCAAGTACTCGTAGCGAATGCCAGTGCTACAACTCCAATCTTCTCTTCCTCTGTGTCCTCGGTGTCTCTGTGGTTGATAGAAAATGAACATCGCATTTTTCGGTTCAAGTCTTGTTTCGGCCTACTGGAACGGCGCCGCGACTTACTATCGCGGCATCATTCGTGCGTTGCATGAGCGTGGCCACCACGTCACGTTCTACGAGCCTGACGCCTACGAACGCCAGCAGCACCGCGATATGCCCGACCCGGAGTGGGCACGCGTTGTGGTTTATGAAAACGACGTGGATGCCGCGCGACGAGTACTCGAAGCCGCGCGCGGCGCCGACCTGGTTGTCAAAGCAAGTGGCGTAGGAGTCTTTGATGAACTGCTCGAAGCCGGCGTCTTGGAATTGCAATCATCGACAACACTGGTCGCGTTCTGGGATGTAGATGCCCCAGCCACGCTCGACCGTGTGGAGAACAACGTCGCGGACGCCTTTCGCCCGCTGATTTCGCACTACGACCTTGTTCTCACTTATGGCGGAGGCGACCCGGTCATCAACGCCTACACGGCTCTGGGTGCGCGCGAGTGCGTACCGGTTTACAACGCGCTTGATCCATCAACGCATTATCCCGTTGCGCCTGACGCAAACTTTGCAGCCGACCTGGGTTTTCTGGGCAATCGCCTGCCCGACCGTGAAGCACGCGTTGAAGAGTTTTTCTTGAAAGCAGCAGAGGCCCTGCCCGAGAAGAAATTTCTGCTGGGCGGCAGCGGTTGGGGCGACAAAGCAATGCCCGGCAACGTTCAATATTTTGGTCACGTTTACACGCGCGATCACAACGCGTTCAACTGCACGCCGCGCGCCGTGTTGAATATCTCGCGCGAAAGCATGGCGCGTTATGGCTTCTCGCCCGCCACGCGCGTTTTCGAAGCGGCGGGCGCGGGCGCCTGTCTCATCACCGACTACTGGGAAGGCATCGAGCAGTTTCTCGAACCGGAGCAGGAGGTTCTGGTGGCGCGCAGCGGCGACGAAGTGGCCGAGCATGTGCGCCAACTCACACCACCCCGCGCGCGTTCCATCGGCGCAGCGGCGTTGCAACGAGTACTCGCAAAACACACCTATGCGCATCGCGCCGCACAACTTGAAAAGTTGTTGAACGCAAAGCGCCCGACGGCCAACGCATGAGTACTCAAAAGTCGCTGCGCATCGTCATCCTGGGCCTTTCGATAACCTCTTCGTGGGGTAACGGTCACGCTACGACCTATCGCGGACTGGTGCGAGAACTTTGCGCACGCGGCCACGATGTGCTGTTCCTGGAACGCGACGTGCCATGGTATGCCGACAATCGCGATTTGGCGCAGCCACCATACGGTCGCACGGAATTGTATGCGAACCTGGACGATCTCCAAATGCGCTTTACCGAAGATGTGCGTGACGCCGATTTTGTCATCGTCGGTTCGTATGTTCCAGAAGGCGTCGCGGTTGGACAGTGGGTGACACAAACGGCGCAGGGCGCAACAGCCTTCTACGACATCGACACGCCGGTTACGCTGGCAAAACTGGAGCGCGGCGATTACGAGTATTTATCGCCCGAACTCATTCCGCGCTACGATGCTTATCTCTCGTTCAGCGGCGGCCCGACATTGCAAAAGCTGGAGCAACAGTTCGGCTCGCCAATGGCGCGTCCCCTGTATTGTTCCTTCGACCCCGAACTGTATTTCCCCGATGCAACAGAAACCCGGTGGGATTTAGGCTATCTCGGCACTTACAGCGACGACCGCCAACCGCCATTAGAGAAGTTGATGTTGCAGGCCGCGCAACAATGGCCCGCCGGTCACTTTATGGTTGCCGGCCCGCAGTATCCGGCTTCGGTAGAGTGGCCCGACAACGTCGAGCGGCGCGAGCATCTGCCACCCGCCGAGCATCGCGCATGGTACAACGCGCAACGCTTCACGCTCAACATTACGCGCGCCGATATGATTCGTGCCGGCTACTCGCCCAGCGTGCGTTTGTTTGAAGCGGCAGCCTGCGCCACGCCCATCATCAGCGACTACTGGGACGGATTGAATAGCTTCTTTTGTTTTGGAACGGAGATCCTGGTATCGTATTCGGCGCAGGAAACATTGCACTATCTGCGCGACATGCCCGAAGACGAACGCCGCGCCCTGGGCGAACGCGCGCGGCAACGAGTACTCGCACAGCACACGGCGGCGCATCGCGCGCAAGAACTCGAATCCTACGCATTGGAGCTGCTGGCGCGCCGCAGTCGTTAAACAAACTTCCTGCTAACGTCGCGCAACGCACACAAGCCTTGGCTTTGCTGCGCTTTCGGTTTGGCCTTTGCTCTATGGAATGTCAGCTTCCACAGGTGCAACGGGAAAGGACAAACCACAAGTGAAGAAGGCTGCTCCAACCACGCAAGAAAAGACCAAAACTAAACGTTCAACAACCCCACAGCAACGCCGAAAAGCACAGCGCGAACGCATCCAGAAAGTGAGTCGGGAAGCGCTTGGTTTCGACCATTTGCGTCCCGGCCAACGCGAAGCGATTGAAGCGTTGCTACAGGGTCACGATACGCTGGCCGTGTTGCCGACAGGAGCCGGTAAATCGGCCATCTATCAAATTGCAGGCGAATTGATGCCGGGGCCAACAATCGTGGTATCACCCTTATTAGCTTTGCAGCGCGATCAAGTCGAGAGCATCAACGAAGCCGATGTCGGCAGTGCCGCTGCCTTGAATTCGGCGCAACGCGCAAGAGAGCGTCAGGAAACGTTGGAAGAACTTGAAGAAGGAGAACTCGAATTTATCTTTCTCGCGCCGGAGCAATTCAATAACGCCGATCTGCTGGAACAGTTGCGCGCAGCAAAACCTTCATTGTTGGTCGTGGACGAAGCACATTGTGTTTCGGAGTGGGGCCACGACTTCCGTCCCGACTACTTGAAACTGGGAGCCGTTATTGAAGCGTTGGGGCAACCACGAGTACTCGCACTCACGGCCACGGCGGCTCCACCGGTGCGTAAAGAAATTGTCGAACGACTGGGACTGCAAGAACCGCGCGTCATTGTGCAAGGCTTCGACCGGCCCAACATCTGGCTGGGGACGCGACGCTTTGAAAACGAAGACGCCAAGCGCGCTGCGTTGCTCGATGAGGTTTTGGCTGCCGTTGCACAGGGCGAGAAACCAGGCATCGTGTATGTGGCGACACGCAAATGCGCCGAGGAGGTTGCATTTGCGCTGGGCGAAGCGGGTGTGCGAGCGCTGTTTTATCACGCCGGCATGAAGCCCGCCGAACGAGAACAAGCGCAGGCAGCTTTCATGGAGGGCGACACGGACATCATCGTGGCTACGATTGCCTTCGGCATGGGCATCGACAAGCCCGATGTGCGCTGGGTTTTTCATCACGATGTCAGTGATTCACTCGATTCCTATTACCAGGAAATCGGGCGCGCCGGGCGCGATGACCAGCCGTCGCGCGCCTTGCTTTTCTATGTGCCAAAAGACCTCAATGTGCATCGTTTCTTCTCCGGCGGAGGGCGCATTGAAGCCGACGATGTGACGCAGGTCGCAGCCGCCATTCTCAAGGGTGACGGCCATGCCGATGCCGAAGAGTTGCCCGCAGAAACCGAACTATCGCGCACCAGGCTGAACCGTGTGCTGCACGCACTGCAAGATGCAGGAGCCGTCCACATCGCGCCGGATGGCGAAGTGGCGGCGCAAGAGCCGCTACAAAATGTGAGTCAAGTGGCACGAGGCGTGCTGCAAAGCGAAGAGCAGCGTCGCCACTTCGAACGCTCTCGCCTCGATATGATGCAAAGCTACGCCGAGGCTTCGGCTTGCCGGCGCGGCTTCATTCTCAACTACTTCGGAGAAGAGTTCGATGCGCCGGATGGCCGCTGCAACAATTGCGACAACTGCCAACGCGCTGCACACGTTGAGCCAACCCCAACGAGTACTCAACCCTTCCCCATCAACAGTCGCGTGCGGCACGCACAATGGGGCGAAGGTGAGGTGCTGCGCTACGAAGCGGACAAGATGGTGGTGCTCTTTGACAGCGTCGGTTACAAAACAATGGCAGTTGATTTGGTGCTGCAAAACGCTCTGCTGCAAATCGTTACGCAAGAATAATTCCAACGTTCGCCACAGCACGCAGCGTTGTTGTAACGGCACAAAAGCCGCTCATCTGCCGCGCGACTTACGGAACGATTGGCGCCGCGAGGCACGGAGGACATTGCATGACACAGCAGGATCAGCCTCAACAAACCGATGACAGAACATCAACTCATAACACCGATGTCGATGAAGCCGCTTTCGCCGTAGCGCCCGATGACCCACGCAGCACGCAGGTGCGCGGCGGTTTAGAAGCCGATCTGGGCGGTGTTAACGACCATCCAACGGAAGTAAACGCCGCCGGTGAAGGCGCGGCAAATCTGGGCACCACAAGCGCCGACCTGTCGGCCACGCAAGACGATGCAGGCGCAGTCGGCACGGGTGCGGGAACGGCCAACAGCGGTCAACTCACCATGAACACGACGGGCCTGTTCGCGCCGCATTCCGGCCCGCCCGGTGTTGGCCCCGTCGAAGGTAGCCGCACGGGTATTGAGGCACCGCAAGTTGAAATGACCGACATCGGCCTGGTTGATGTCAACATGGTTGATATGAGCGTGACCGGCGACGATGACAACATTCAAGGCGGCGGTGCGCGCGTCGAAGATGAAGACGGCAATCCGTTGTAAATTGCGCGAACCTACCTGCGACTACGACTAAGGAGCGGCATGAACTCTCGACTGACTGCATCTTCACGCATCGCCTCAACCACTCTGTTGAGCGCTGTGGCGTTGTGCTTGTGGAGCTACCTGCCGTGCCGTGCCCAGGAACAGGACTCGCCGTCCCAGAGCCGGCAGGAGCAAAGCCAGGAGCTACAAAGTGCTACGGATTTGCAGCAAGGTGCACCGCTCCAGGTGGAAGACACCGAGACAGCCGACGCCGGGAGTACTCAAGTGCAGGTTTCGACGCGTTACGACCGCACGCGCCACGGCGAGAATGAATTTGAAATCGAGACGGAGCTGCAACGAGGTCTTAGCGACAATACACAGGCCAGCATCGCAGTGCCTTATAAATTTGGTTCGGGCGATAAGACCGGCAGCGGGGATCTGCGCCTGCGGTTAATGCGCCGCATGAGCGAGCAGTCGGGCAGCTTGCCGGCGTTTGCGCTGGTTGCACGCGCCGATCTACCGACGGGACGCAATACACGAGGCATTGATACAGCCTTGAAACTTGTTGCCACGCGTTCTCTGGAAGGCACGCCGCCGCAGCGCCTGCACTTCAATGCGCAGTGGATGCACAATGCCAAACGTCGCATTGATGAGCGCTCCAACCAATATCAAGTTGTGTTCGGCTATGACCGCTCGTTGGGCACGAACTCACTTTTGCTACTCGACTTCGTGCGCGAACAGCAGCCAGAAAAAGGTGAAACCGAAAACCTTGTCGAACTGGGAATTCGCCGCACTCTTTCATCGCAGGCCGTGTTGGGTCTGGGTGTGGGAGCAGGTATCGGAGAGGACTCGCCGCATTTTCGAGTGGTAGCTTCATTCGAAACTCAGCTCTAAGAGTTAAGTTCACGCTCGTGACAAGCCTCACGAGTGCCAGGAGGAGGAAGTATGGCGGAAACAAAAGACAGTAAATCGTTGGGTGAGCTGTTCGGTGAACTCGCCCGCGAAACGAGTACTCTGATACGGCAGGAAGTGCAACTCGCCCAGGCCGAGATGACGCACAAAGCAGCCACCTTCGGTAAAAATCTCGCGTTTGTCGTAGTGGCCGGGTGTCTCGCCTTCGTCGGCTTTCAGGCGCTGGTGGCCGCCGCTATTCTCGCGCTGGCGCAGGTCGTCGATCCCTGGTTGGCAGCGCTCATCGTGGGCGGCGTGCTGGCCGCAATCGCCGCTATTCTTCTGGTGAAAGCAATCGGCGCCATGAAGAATGAAGGTGCTGTTCCCAGGCAAACGGTCGAGACAATCAAGGAGGACGTGCAATGGGCGAAGAAACAAGTGGGATGAATGCTGCCCTGAACGGCACCACGCCAAACGATACACATAGCGATAGCAACGATCCGGGCGAGATTCGCAGCGACATTGAAGAAACGCGCGCTGAACTGAGCGATACCATCGATGCCATTCAAGCCAAGCTCGACCCGCAGCGTGTGAAGGAACGCGTCACCGAAACAGTGCGTGAAGCGACGCTGGGACGCGCGCAATATTACGCCGAGCAGGCGCGCACGAAGATCGGCGAAGTGGCTACGCCTGCGATGGCTGCCATCAAAGACGCCGCGCAGCGCGTCGAAGAAAAGAGGCACGCGCACGAGGGCAACCTGGCGAGTACTCACCAGGCGTCAAAACCTGGGCAACTCAAGCCGATCTCCGAGCAAGTTGTTGTGGTGTTTGGTGCCTCCAGCGGCATCGGGCGTGAAACTGCGACTCAGTTCGCCAAGCGCGGTGCCAAAGTGGTTGTCGCGGCACGTAGCCAGGCCGGGTTGCTTTCCCTGGTCGAGTCCATTCGCAACCTGGGCGGACAGGCGACCGCTGTGGCCGCTGATGTGACCGATTTCGCGCAGGTAAAAGCCGTGGCCGACCGTGCTGTGGCCGAGTATGGCCGCCTTGATACGTGGGTGCATTGCGCCGCTGTGTCGCTTTATGCCACGTTTGAAGAAACCACGCCCGAAGAGTTCGCGCGTTTGATTGAAGTCAATCTGGTGGGACAGGCTCATGGCGCTATGGCCGCGTTGCCGCACCTGCGTCGCGAAGGACGCGGCGCATTGATTCACGTTTCATCGGTGGAAGCGAAGCGTTCGTTTCCCCTGCAAAGCGCCTACTCGTCGTCCAAGCACGGCATCATCGGTTTTCTGGATGCCTTGCGCATGGAATTGATGCGCGACGGCGTGCCCATCAGCGTAACGAACGTCATGCCGGCAGGTATCAACACGCCGTTTTTCAACAAAGCACGCACCAAGATGGGCGTTAAGCCGATGCCTGCACCGCCGATCTATCATCCACAAGTCGTGGCGGAAGTGATTCTGCACGCGGCGGAACATCCAACGCGCGACATTACGGCCGGCGGCGCCAGCAAGATGATGATCGCCATGCAGAAGATGAGCCCCGCTCTGCTGGACGCAATTTTTTCGCGCGCCGGTTTCCCAGCCCAGCAGACCAAAGAACACAAGTCGCAAGATGCACCGGACAACCTGTTTGCGCCGATTGAAGGCTTCGACAAAGTCGGTGGAGACTTCAGCGACAAGTCGAAACCGAAAAGCATCAGCAACTGGCTGGAAACACATCCCCAGGCGCAACGAGCAATCCAGAGTGTGGCCGTCGCCGGTGTGATGTTGTGGCTGTTGCGCAGACGTTCCTAGTCTCGGTTTTACAAACGTAGAAAACCAGTCGTTCCAAAATCCATCCACACTTGCAGAGAGGAAGCGTCTAGTGTCGACACTTTCGCCGATCCGTGTCGCGCCCGGCGGGCGTTACTTTGAGACTTTCGATGGACAGCCGTTTCTTTTTCTAGGCCCCAACGACGCCGTCAACTGGCCGAGTTTGAACGGCCTGTATCGACGGCGCGATATTGCCGGCGTCGAATCGTATCTCCAAAACATGGCGGAGAATGGCGTCAACATGCTGCGCATCATGTTGGAGTATGCGCACGTCAATACACGCTTCTTCGAGCGTCCCGCAGGTCGTTTCAACCCGAGCATGATTCGCTTGTGGGACGATCTCTTCGCACGCTGCGAACGCTTCGGCATCCGAGTACTCCTGGCGCCGTGGGACAACTACTGGATGGCCTTGCGCTGGCATCATCACCCCTACAACGCGGCCAATGGCGGCCCGGCGCAGTCGCCACAGTCGTTTTTCACCGAGGAAGAAACCATCGCCGCAACGATTCGGCGCTTGCAATTTGTGGTGGAGCGCTGGGGCGGCTGCGGTGCGTTTGCCGCCTGGGACTTGTTTAACGAGATTCATCCCTACTACGGCGGCACACCAGGCGAACAAGGCGCCGTTATCACGCGCCTTTCCGAAGCGGTGCGCGAGGCCGAGTTGCGCATGTGGGGCTACACGCGCCCGCAGACGGTTTCCATCTTTGGCCCTGAACCCGAAGGCGATTACGAAGAACTGATATTCCGCCACCCTTGTCTCGATTTCGCTTCGACGCACATCTATCATCGCAGCGGCATCGACCGGCCCAAGAACACGGTTATCGCCGCGCTCACCATGGCGCAGTGGGTGCGCTATGCGTTGGACAGAACACCCTCAGACCGGCCCTTCACCGATTCGGAGCACGGCCCCATCGACCTCTTCAACAACTCCAAGAAAATGATGCCCGAAGAGTTCGACGATGAATACGAGCGCCACATGATGTGGGCGCACCTGGCCAGTGGCGGAGCGGGTTGCGGCATGCGCTGGCCGGCGCGCCATCCTCACGTTATCACGGCGGGGACACGCCGCTCCATCGGAGCCATGACCGCTTTCATCAAGCACCTCGAATGGCGCTGCTTCGCGCCGCGCAATGCCGTGCCCGATGTCGAACTCGGCACACACGAGCTTGAAGTCTTCGCCTGTCGCGACGACCAGCAGGCCGTTGTGTGGCTGCTGCGTAAGGCACCAACCGGCCATTGCGGCATTTTGCCGCGGAGTGAACCACTGCACAACGTGCGTGTGACAGTGCGCGGCCTTGTACCGGGCGAGTACTCGATTATGCAGTGGGACACGCGCCAGGGTCATTCTCCAGGTTATTTGTGCGCCACAACCGACAATGAGCGAACCCTGCACTTCACCCTGCCAGTGTTGCAAAACGACCTGGCTCTGGCCGTGCGTCTCGCCGCCAACAGGTGAGTTGTGGTGCAGCCGGTTTGTTCCATGATTTCTTCATGTTCCATGATTTCTTCAAGTTTTGATGATTCTGTGCGGTGATGAACACAAGAAGACTTTCTGCGGCACTACAATGGCGCGTACAACCTCCTGTTAAAAACTGATTACGCAGGATAACCATACGATGACTGATAGTGCGCAGGGCAACACGCAAGAACCGCAAACGGTAGAGGACAGCCGCACTGACATGGGTGCAGCCGGTAGCGGCTCGGGAGATGCCACGGCTGTTACCGGCACGGCCAGTGCAGGCACCAACGACGCGGGAGTTGGCGGCACGTCCGAATACGTGGGAGTGCCGGGAAGTGCCGGCGCGGGCGGCGCTGAATCCAGCACAGCAGGTACCCCTGAAGCCGGGCAGAACCAGATTTAATCTGTCAATCGAAGCGGACGTTGAGTGCCTGCATTGTGAGTTTTGTCTTATAACAATTTTTGTTATTTAGTGTGCGTTAAAGGACAGTACATCGCTTTCTGAAACAGCACAATAATGTCAGAGCGAAACAAACAAGACAGCACAATAATGTCGGAGCGAAACAAACAAGGAGGTGAGTAAATATGCGATATACGCAACTCGGAAATGTGCTCGGATTAAGCGCAGTGATGCTGTTGAGTGGCATCGCCTTCGCACAAGGCGGCGCAGGCGGCGGCACTGATGCCGGCGGCACGGGTGCAGGCGGCACGGGCACCACAGGTGCAACTGGCGGCACCGACATGAGCGGCACCGGAGCTGGCGGTGGCACCGACATGAGCGGCGGCACGGCAGGTGGAGGCACGGACATGGCCGGAGGAACGGCTGGCGGCGGCACGGATATGGGCGGCGGCACAGGGACCGGCACCGACATGAGCGCTGGTGCAGGCACCGGGGCCGGAGCTGGCGGCGGCACCTCCATGAGCGGCGGTGGCTCCATGAGCGGTGGCAGCATGGGCGCCGGTGGAGGTAGCATGTCTGGAGGCCGTATGGCCGATACAGGCGGCGCACCGTTACTGCTGATGTTGGCCGGCACGTCGATGGCCGGTGGTGCAGCATTCATGCTGCGCCGCAAGCGCACTGAGGCGTAGTTGTCAATCAGTCACACTGTTGTTCAGTTATTCAGTCTGTTGTTGAGTTGTTCATACTTGGAGCCGGCGCTGCGTCGTTCAAGAGTTATGATGCATCATAACTTTGAGCTTGCAGCGTCGGCCTCTTTGTCAGTGACTGGTCTAGCCGTTGCGAGTACTCATGAAGCGTTTGCAGCGTCCCGCATTGATTTTTATTCTGATTGTCGGTGTTTGCATGGCTCTATGGCCTGCCGGAGAACGGGTCTATGGATGGTGGAACCAGCGTGCCCTGCAAGCGGCGTGGCAGGAAACGATCAGTGCTTCAAGCACTGCTGTCCAGAGCGGCCAACGACAAGATAAAGCGAGCAGCAGGCCGGCAAGAGTTGTTGCCGTTTCCAGCATGGCTAGTGCAGTTCACTCTTCTAAAACCACATCCCCAACGTATACCAAGTCGCACAAGCAGGCTGTAATTAAACCCCTGTCCAAACCCCGAGCCTGGGTGCCGGCCAGACTGTCTATCCCCGACATCGACCTGGATGCTATTGTCGTGCAAGGCGTTGGGCCGCAAATGCTGCGCAAGGGGCCGGGACACGATCCTACTTCCGTTTTGCCCGGAGAAAAAGGCAACTGCGTTATTGCAGCACATCGCAATGCCTATGGGTGGTGGTTCTATCGATTGGGCAGCCTGGGCGTCGATTCCGTTATTCAATTGCAAACACCGCAGGAAACGCTGACCTACCGCGTAGCATTGACTCGCGTTGTTAGAGAAGACGACCTCTCGCTCCTGCAACAAACCGCCTATCCTCGACTCACACTTTATACCTGCACTCTTCCCAAGAGCGACCAACGTGTTGTTGTAGTCGCTAATCTTGTGGCGCGAAGGGCATCATGAACACGGAATTTTAGGGCCCCAATAGTCATCGCGCTTATTCTCAATTGAGTACTCGCTTTGTGTATACAAGCGCACACACCGCGTTCTCCCCGGTCAACATATTTGCTCCGCTCGGCTACAGTGCAGTTCCGAACCTTCTTGAAGTCGGGCGCACCCGCAAGGGGAGGTGGAGTGATGGTTCTGGTGTCGCTTTGCGACGCGATGGGGAGAACCGTAGAAGTTATTGAGCAAGACAACTGTTGACATCTAGAAGTTGCAGGTTGCCGCACAGGCAAAAACAATCAGGAAACAGGAAGGCAAGCAAAATGACACAAAAGAAAATTACACCCATCTTGGTAGCGGGTCTGGTCACCGGTTTGAGCACATTGCCGCTTCTGGCACAAGGCGCATCCGGCAGCGGAACATCTGGTGGAACCACATCGGGCGGGGCCACATCCGGCAGCGGAACATCGGGCACAATGGGTGCAGGAATGGGCGGTGCGGGACAAAGCAGCACGGGACAAAGCGCCATGATGCAGGTCACGATGTCGCCCGAGCAAATGCAAAGCGCCATGCAGGGCGCGGTTGACCGTCTGTTTATGCTTCGTGCAGCGCAGGGCAACCTGGCCGAAGTTGCTCTGGGTCAGCTTGCGTTACGCAGGTCGCGCAATGAACAAGTGCGGATGCTGGCACAGCACCTCATCCAGGAACATAGTACGGCCAACGCGGCCCTGTTGCCAGTGGTGACGCGCAAGGGCGTACCACTGCCGCGCTTCATCGGGGCCATGAATGCCGCGACCAACGACCAGCTCGCACGCCTGTCACGCGACCAGTTCGACCGCATGTTTATGTCGGCTCAAGTCGAGGCGCATGAAAATACAATCGCGCTGTTCCAACAGGAACTGGCCATGGGACAGGATGAAGACGCCCGCGCTTATGCAACGCGCTTCCTGCCTAACATCATGGCGCACACCATGATGATTTACCGCGTGGCACGCGCCGTGAACGCACCCGGTATCAACGAGCGTCCGCAGGCGCTCATCCAGGCCGCAATTGATGCGACAGGTGGCGCGAATGCTGGTGGCGGCATGACCGGCGGTGGCACAACTGGCGGCAGCACAACTGGCGGCAGCACAAGCGGCGGCAGCACAAGCGGCGGCGGAGCCAGTCAGTAGGCCGTAGCGGGGTGAGCGACGGCATAGCGAAATCCATACAGAGAAAAGGGCTGAGAGTGTGAACTCTCAGCCCTTTTCTCGACTTTAGACCCTGAAGCAATGAAAATGCAATGCGCAGAGCAGCGCACTTAAGCTATATTTCAAACATGCTCCAGGTTTCTGCACAAAATCCACTACCGGCTACAGAGGCGGCTACGCCATGGCGCCTGCCCAAGAACTGGTTGATTATCACAATTATTGTATTGTGGATCGGCTGCTTTCACGGTTTGAACGCGGTGGGCATTCTCGACCGTGACGAGGGCCTCTATTCAACGGCCTCACGCCAGATGCTGGAATCGGGCGATTGGGTTGTGCCACGCATCGGTCCGGACGTGCGCTTTGCAAAGCCGCCTCTCATTTACTGGTTGCAGGCGCCGTCCATTGCGCTTTTCGGCGCTACACCATTTGCGGTGCGGCTGCCCTCGGCGCTGGCAGCGGCCCTGACCGCGCTGCTCTTGATGTGGTGGGCACGACGGCAGAGTGCTGAACGGGCCGGATGGATTGCGGCTCTTGTTTATCCATTGTGCCCGCTGATAATGGGCTTATCGCGCCAGGGCATTACAGACAGCGTGTTGACGCTCTGCCTGACCCTGACGGTAATTGGCTGGATTGAAGGCTACCGCACCGACCGGCGCTGGTATTACCTCATGGCAGCCGGAGCCGCGCTCGCGACGCTGGCCAAAGGCGTCATCGGAATGCTGCTACCGGGAGCGGCTTTTGTCTTATGGTTGCTACTGCGGCGCGACGGCAAGGAGTTGCGGCGTGTGCCGTTTGCGGGCGCGCTTTGCCTCTATCTGCTGCTTGCCGTGCCCTGGCATCTGGGCATGTACCGCGCAACGGGCGCCTTGTTCATTCGGGAGTATTTCCTACATAATCACGTGCAACGCTTTACCGGCGAGGCGTGGGGCCATGTGCAGCCTTTTTGGTATTACATTCTTATTCTCTTAGCCGGCATGTTCCCGTGGAGTGTCCTGTTGCCGTCGGCCTGGTGGCGCGGCTTGCAAGGCTGTCGTGAGCAACGGAGCGAACCTGGTGTAGGCTGGGCCATGTGGGCGGTGTGGGCGGCTGTGGTTGTAGGATTCTTTTCAATTAGCCGTTCGAAGCTGCCAGGCTACATACTGCCCGCCGTACCGGCACTTTCTCTACTCATAGGAGTGCAGGTCGATAGGCTGTGGCGTGAACGGCAAAGCCTCGGCAAATTAGAAATGGCGCTGCTGGGCCTGGTGAGTGTTTTACTGGGCGCGATTGGCATAGTTGCAGGAATTTTGGGACAGCGATGGAGTGCGCAGGTGGCCGCGCAGCAGATCGTCAGCTTTCGCGGCAAGCAAGTTCCCGAGCGAGTACTCGAACCTGTCATTCTGCTGTCGCCCTTGATGTTAGGGTTGGGCGCTTTGTTCTTGATCGGCTCGTTGATCGTCGTGGCGCGCCGCAAACAAATGCCGCAGGCACTGGGCGCGATGGCAGTCATGAACGTGATTCTGGCGTTGCTGTTGGTGCATGCGGCGCTGCCGGTTTATGACAGGCTCGTCATTGCGCCGCTGCACGACATGGGACGGCGCGCCCTGCCCGCTCTGGCTCGTGGCGAGCCTCTGGTGATTTACAAGTTGCGCCCACGTCGCACCAGCCTGCGTTTCGTGGTCGGGCATACTCGTCAGGTTACGGAAACTGAAGAGTCGGATGAGTTGACGCGAGTACTCACCGCTGCGCCGCGCGGCTTCATCCTCACCGAACGCGATAAAGAATTGCCGTCATTGCCGCGTGCTCCTCGCCGGGAGGCTTCGTCCAGGCGCTGGGTTTTATGGCGCTACGAGTAACCCTGCGCCCCTACGCGATGGCAGAGGGAGTACGCTGCCGTCGCCGGCGCAGAAGGCGTGGGAACAGCACGCCGCCTTCTGTATGCGTTGCCAGCCAACCACAGGCAGTGCCTAGAATGACACCGACCAACACCTGGTAGGAGAAGTGCTTTGCCGTCTCAACACGAGACCAGCCAATAGCGATGGCCACCGCAAACCACAGTGGTGCCAGGCGCGGTTTGGCTTCCAGGCAAAGCCAGGCAAGCGCAAATGCAAACGTAGTATGTCCGCTGGGAAAGCCGCTGGGGCTACCGCTGGGGCGCGGCAATGCGGAAAGGGTTTTCACGATATGCACAAGAAGCGTTGTGCACACGATGACATCGAGCGCCCACCACACAGGACGAGCGTCGCGTTCTCGAAGGGCCAGTGAAATCAGCACGCCAATGCTGGCCACAATATACAATCGATACACGGTGCTACCCAGAACAAAACCGACCTGCATTTCGGTTGCATCCGGCAGAATCAGGTCTGATCCTGCAAATGCGAGAACAACGAGGCTCAACAGCGGCATCCACAGCTTCGTGGGAATCGACAGGCTCTTGTTTCGTTTTTCCATATTCACCTGTATTGCCATCGCTGGAAATGAGCCGGTTGCAATGCACGACTACAAAGTGCACAACGACAACCGGCACAAGAAGAATAATGAATTACCAAAGCATAGTTGTCTATCCGCTGCCGCACACAGTCTCCATATTGCAGAGCGCATCTGCGGCGCAGCAAAGCTCATGGACTGCAAGGCTCATGGACTGCAAGGCTCACCAACTGCAAGGCTCACCAACTGCAAGGCTCACAAGAAATGCTGACCGGGAAGTTGTTGTGGCTTCTCCGCCTGTCTTTTGCTTGTGAAGCTACATTGTTTCACTGGCATGGCGTTGCGCAGTGGCAGTTTGTCCCGGCTGCGCCGTTGCATAGTTGGCCGGTGCGTGGATGGTGAGCACAGGGCGACGCGAAAGTCGCACGATGGTTTCGGCGACCGAACCGAAGGCCATGTGGCGCCAGCCGGTAACTCCGTGTGTCGAAATTACCAGCAAGTCGGCATTGCCTTCCTCAGCAGCGGCAGCGATCTCGTTGGCAGCGTAGCCCATTTTCACGGAATATGTGACCTGTACGTTGTGTGAAACACGTTCTTTAATGATCTGCTGCAACAAATGCGCGGCACGCGTTTCGCGTTCGGCATCGGATTCCACATGAACCGCGACGACCAGTAAATCGGACGGAAAAGGGGGCATCAGCGGCAAAACATGCAGTAAGTGCAATTCCGCACCAAAGTGCGCAGCGAGTTCACAGGCATGATGCAGGGCATGCAGGGACGGCTCGCTAAAATCGGTGGGACACAAAATCTTGCGAACGGGTAACATATTTTGCCTCACTTGTGGAAGATCTTTACACTTAACCAGTCGAAGGCTACAAGTGCGTGCAATGAACGAACCCGGACCGAGAGTGACGGGCCTGTATCCGGCTTAGCCCGTCACTCTCGGTCCGGGTTCGTCCTTGTAGCCTCGCGTTATACGCTATACCATACCATTTTGCAGGGGCAGAACGAAAACAGAGGCCACAAAAGCGCAAGGTTCATGCGAGTACTCGCATGAACCTTGCGCTTTTGTGAGTTCCATCAATCGCCATCGAGGAAAATGGCGTGGCAGGATACCCTCTCCAGATCTGGCCGGAGAGTGCCGGATTTATTGGTGTAACTGGCGCCGTTGACCGATGCCGTCACATTGGCCGATGCCGTTATAGACGAACGCTCGCTGGCCGGCCCGCTCAGGGTGAGAACCGGACAATGCGCCTTGCGCAGCACTTCTTCAGCAACCGCGCCCAGCACACCCGGTCGCCAACCGCAACCACCATGTGTTGTGAGAACAATGACATCGGTGGCTTCTTCGCGAGCGGCGCGCACGATTTCTTCGGCGGCATCGCCAAACTTCAACAAAGGACGTGAACGCACACAACTGGGCACACGTTCATCGAGCACATTACATAACATGGCGACAGCTTCGGCGCGACGCACCGATTCACTTTGCGCATAGGGTGCGTATCCGGCCAAAGGTGTGAGTTCCGCTGCCGCTTGCCCCACATGGATGATGCACAATTCACCGCCGCTACGCAGAGCTAATTCCACAGCTCTGGCAATGCCCTCATAAGAGGCTTCGCTGAAGTCGGTAGGGCAAAGAATTTTTTGAAATGTCACCATGAGAATCACCTTTTTGTTGCTACAATGCAGCTTCACTCATCATTCTACAAGGTGAAAAATGGTGTTCCATCCACGGAATGGCGGATTATATTTGAGCCTGCAACGCTACAAATCCCACCTGCATCGCTCGCCTGTGTCATCTCGCTCACGACAGAAGATTGGAGCTTACGCAAAAATGTGATTGGTAGGGGCGAGTTTGCCTCGCCCAGAGCTACCGCGTGCAAGACGACCTCGCTGTGGGCGCGAAGACCGCGCCCCTACGAACCATTGCGATGCCCGCTGCGTAGTCCTGAAGAAACAATCTTAGATTTCACCTGCCGGTAGCGTTGCAGAGACCGGCAGGTGAAATACAAATGCCGCGCCTTTGCCCGGTTCGCTTTTGACTTTGAGACGGCCACCATGTTGTTGCACAATCTCCTGCGTCACCGCTAAACCCAGGCCGGTGCCGTGCTCCCGTTGCGTCACAAACGGATCAAAAATCTTTGGTAGCAACTCCGGTGCGATGCCAGGGCCGCTATCGGCAATCTCCACTTGCACTTCATGTCCGACCAGGCGAGTACTCACGACCAGGGTTCCGCCCTGCGGCATGAATTGCACGGCGTTGCGCATCACGTTGAGAAAAGCGCGCAACAGCGACGAACGATCAAGTTGAATCGCAGGAATGTCCTTTCCATAGTGACGATGGAGCGTGACAGGATTCTGTGCGGTCGCGCCCCCGGATAACTGCCATGCCTGGTTCAGCACTTCGTGCACATCGCCGGGAACCAACTGCGGCGGACGGTGGTGCGTCAGTTCGAGCAGATCGGTCAGCAGGTCCTCCAGTTGCCGCACGTTGTCGCTGATAATTTGAGCGTTGCGGCGCACGATTTGAGGATCATCGGCCTTGCGCAGAATGTGTTGCGCGTAACCTCCCAGAACAACCAAAGGGTTGCGGATTTCGTGACTGACATGCGCCACCATACGGCCCAGCACGGCCAATGTCTCCGCACGGGATAGCTCCTCTTGCATGTCCTGCAACTCCAGAGAAGCGACCCGCAAGCGATCGAGCAGCACCGCCGAATAACCAAACACCAGGGCAATGCCGTAAAAGCTGAGCACTTCAGAAAGCGCCTCAACATCATCGAAATTGCCGCCGCTCATGCGCAGGGCGAAAACAGTGGCCACCAAATACAACGGGGTAAAAACCAGAGCGGCCAGCACGCCACCGCGAACCTTAAAAAAGAAAGAAGCCGCCAGCAGCGGTGTGGTGGCATAAAAGTAGTAGGGCGATTGCGTGCCTCCGGTGAACGCGATGTAAGTCGCTGCCGATAGCATATCCAGCCCCAGCAGCCAGGGATGACAGACGAGTTGCCGGTTGATGGCGCGGTGCCACAGGCTCAACATCACGTTGGAGCACAGAGCCGCAGCGAACACCCACGCCGTGCGTGCCGGGTTTTGTTGAGGATGCAGCAGTGTCACAGCCGGAGGCAGCAGCACAAGCCAGCGCCCGATCAGCAGCGACAAGAACATGTTGCCGTTGTGCGAGTCGCGCGAAAGCATGCGCCTCCATATCTCGAGCCGCCGGCACAAATTCACCGGAAGAATATTTGATCTCGACTGCACAGGCGCTCCTCGTTGCAGCGCGCCTCTGCGTCCTTGTCCAGCATGAGGAGTGAGCGCGTTATTCATTGCCGCTATTCCAAATATTACCGATATAGCTCACTTGTTGCACCTGTGCTCTTGACGTGCCGCGCAAACAAAGCCGGTCACTCTGGTTTGATTCGGGTTATTGAGCAACGAGCAGTCGCTTTACAGGCGACGCAAAAACGCTGCGGGATCGCTTAAAAAAGCCTTAGTCAGGCGCACATGTTCGAGGTCTTCGTAAGCGACTTCCGTCACAGGCTGCGCATCAAAGCTCAATATCGACGCAGCCGGAAACGCCATCAAAATGGGTGAGTGCGTTGCGATGATGAACTGGCAACCCTGCCCCACCATTTGCTTAACCATCGATAAGAGGCTAAGTTGGCGAATCGGCGAAAGGGCGGCTTCGGGTTCGTCCAGCAAATAGAGTCCGTTCGGCATCAGGCGCGATTCAAACAATTTCATGAAGCCCTCGCCGTGCGAGTTGGCATCCAGGTCGCCGTAGCGCGACGTAAGCGCCGCCTTCTGCCCGCGAATGGAACCGATGGCGCGGCGCAGTCCCATGTCGTCGGGATTGTGTTCCAGTTCGGCTTCGTAGCCGGCAACGATGTCCTGGAGTTCTTGTCCGGTGCGATTGATGCGTTTGGAAAAGTTGAAAAAGTCTTCAGCGCGCAAGAAAAAGCCGCGACCCGTCTTCTTGCGCCAGCTAAAGCGAAGTTGTGCTGCCAGGAGGCGCGCGTGTTCCAACGACTCGTCGCGCTCGATGTCTTCGCCACCGACTACGATTGAAGCGGCACCCGCCGCAATGGCCTCCAGCAAAGTCGATTTACCGGAGCCGTTTTCTCCCACCAGAAATGTGACGGGCTGCTTAAATTCGATACGTTCCAGCGCACGAATCGTCGGGACGTTGAACGGGAACGTATCGTCGCGAACAGCACCTTTTTTGCTGATTGCCGCCAAATAAATCATGCTCTCATTTTAATCGCAGGGGAGAGCCGTGGGGCAACAGCATTTTTAACCTTCATTGGTTAACATGCACTGGCTCATGAAGAGCGCGCGGGGAAACAGAATCTCATCTTCTTCGCGCACGCACTGGCGAAAATTCTCGGCCAGCGTTTGGAGACCGTCCACGAGTACTCGATAGGTATTACAGGCTTCCCGGGGTGGAATGCCGGATTGCACACAGTCCAGCATGGTGGACACGGTTTCGCTCAGGAAAGTGTGCTCCATCTCCAGAGCACAAATTGGGTTCGCAACCTGGGTGCCCGCATTGGAAGGCGTTTCATTCGCCAATTTAAAGCATAACGGTAAAAGAACGCTCTCTTCATTGGCGATGTGCGTTTCCAACTGCTGGCGAAATTCCGAAAGGCGGCTTTGCAGATCCCACAGCTCAGGATAAAGTTGGCCGTGCCGCGACGCGACTTTGTTGGCGAGGTAAGAAAGACGCGGCAATTCGGCAAGCAAAGGTGCGTGGTGCGCTTCCTGAATGTGGCGCACGAGACCGCTCAGCGGAACCTCGAGCCAATCGGTCTGAGGACAATCCTGTTCCACGATGTCACTCTGATTGTCATAACGCTGCAATTCACTCTCGACTTCACCGGGTTCGATGCCGCGCTCGGCACAGGCTATGACCAGACTGCAATTGCCGCCACAGCAGCAGAAGGGAATGCCGAATTTTTCAAAGACGCGGGCGCGCCGTGGGCTTTCACTCACCAGTTGGCGCACTGTGGGAGCCGCGTTCATCGTTGCGCCTGCACCACTGACGAGAAGCTGTCCTAGGGCGGGGTTGTCCTGTGCAATTAAGTGTGTCATTTCAGTTCCCTCCATGCATGAACGCCGACAGGAACCGTGTGGTAACACAAGCCCCTTACATGCTCCATTGTGCCGCACAGCAAAGAGCCCGAGCATCCACGAAATGGCGGATTGTGCAGTACTCGCCGCACCTGTGAGATGCCGGGAAGTTAAGAGACTACACCTTTTGAAGACGGAGGGAGCCGCCAAAAGCAAGCGGCGCGATTGGTGCAGGGAATACAAGCCGGTCCACACTCATTCGCCGCGCGCCTGGACGAGGCCGTGACGCGCGGCCCATACAGCGGCTTGGACGCGGTCGGAAACGCCCAATTTACTGATGATGTGCTCGACGTGCGTTTTGATGGTCGATTCGGAGATAAAAAGCAGCGGCGCAATTTCCTTATTGGTGAGCCCGGTGGACAGAAGACGCAACACTTCGATTTCGCGCTCGGTTAATGGTGCAATCAAATCTTCGGCGCCTGCCGATTGCGGGTCGATGCCACGCAGAGAACGCGCCAGATCTTGCTGGCTGAGCAGCGATTCGCCCTGCATCACCTGCCGCAGCGTATCGAGCAATTCGTCTTGCTCGACGCCTTTCAACAGGTAGCCCGCCGCACCGCCCGCCACGGCACGCGCCATGTAAGTCGGGTTATCGTAGGTCGTCAGCATCACGACAGCGGTTTGAGGGCGCTCGGCTTTAAGAGTTTGCAACGCATCAAGCCCATCGCCGCCGGCCATGCGAATATCGAGCAGAATCAATTGGGGCTCCAATTCGCGGGCGCGTTCAATTGCCTCCTGCCCCGAAGCCGCTTCGCCAATGACTTCAAACTCCGTATCGTCCAACATGCTTTTCACGCCGCCACGCCAGATCGCGTGATCGTCCACCAGGAGTACTCGGATGCTGTCTGTTTCGCTCATGGATGTCGCCTATTTCACCTTTGGCCGTCGTTCTTTATGCCTGGCCTCAATGCTTCTGAATGGGTATTTGCGATGTGCGGCGTTACGGCGGGTGCCGTTGCGGTAGATTCCGTTGAAGCATGTGCCGATGGCACCGGCAGGTTCGCCATCACAACACTGCCCTGCCCCGGCGCACTGTTGAGTTTCAATGTTCCGCCCAGCAGCACGGCACGTTCGTTCATGCCGTGCAAGCCGACGTGCGTCGGGCCAAGCGCCTGGTTCTCCAGGTCGAAGCCGCGCCCCCAGTCGCGCACCTGCAAGCGCAAACACTCCTGGCTACGGCTATCGGTTTCCAGTTGCAGCAGAACTTCGACTTCCGTCGCTTCGGCGTGCTTGCGCACGTTGGTGAGTGCTTCCTGCACGATGCGGTAGGCACCGGTTTCTAATGTCTTATCGAAGCGCCGGTCGGTGAGATTGTGCGAAAAGGCGGCCTTTTCCCAACCGCTGCGCTCGCGCTCTTCGCTGACCAGTTGTTCCAGTGCCCCGGCCAACCCCAGGTCATCGAGCGCCAGCGAACGCAAACCATTGATAAGCCGGCGCGATTCTACAACCGCTTCTTTTAAATACTGCATTCCCTGCTTCAGTTCGCGTTCGGCTTTTTCTGCTTTGCCGTTGCTGTGCGCGCGCCGGAACGCTTCGAGATGCGCCTGCGAAGCCATCACATACTGCGTCAGGCCATCGTGCAAATCGTAAGCGACGGCGCGGCGTTCTTCTTCCTGCGCCGCGATCAGGCTGTTTACTAGCGAACGCTGGCGCGACAGCATATGCACATGATGAATGGCGACCGCAGCGTGTGCACCCAGCGCCTGCACCGCGATTTCGTCGGCTTCGGTAAACGCGCCGCCGCCCTGCTTATTGGTGAGATAAAGACTGCCCAGAACCATGTCGCCACGCCGTATGGGCACACCCAGAAAAGAATCCATCTCCGGGTGATTAGGCGGAAAACCGATGGAATCGGGATGGTCGCTCAGAGTGTCGATGCGCAACGGTTCGGTGCGCCGCAGCAGCAAGCCTAAAATTCCGATACCTTGTGGGCGCGAGCCGATAAACGCCTCATCTTCGGGAGTGAGACCGACTGTGACGAACTCGGCCAGCACCTGTCCATCTTCGCTGGGCCGTGCCACACCCAGGGCCGCGTAGCGCGCACCGGCCAGAACACGGGCCGCATCCGCGATGTGGCGCAGCGCTTCGACGCCGGTGCGACTGGCCAGAATGTCGAGCGCCACACGGTTCGCCGTTTCGATCACAAGCGAGCGATGCTGCGCCGTTTCCTGCAAAACCTGGAGTTCACTCCGCGTGCGTAGATGCTCGGTCAGGTCGCGCACCATGAGCAGCGCGCCACAGATCTGTCCGCTGTCGTCGTATAACGGTGCGGCATTCACCGAAACCCTGAGAGGCTTACCGCTGTGCGTCAGATGTTCGCTTTCAAGCCCTTCAACACGCTGGCCCAGCACAACTGTTTGCTCGATAAGTTCAGTTTCATTGTGGCGCGAGCGCGGCAGCAAAACGTGCAAGGGACGCCCGATAATATCGTCTGCTGAGTACTCGTAAATGCGTTCGGAGCTACGGCTCCAGGTAAGAATGGCGAGGTCGCCCAACGAAACGCTGATGATGGCATCATCGGCAGCATCCGCTATCGCTTCCAGTTGCTGTTGCGCACCAATTTGCAAGGGTCGCATAAGGAATTCCAGTCTAACTAACTTCACTGGGGCAAGAGAGTCTCAACCTCTGCTGGCAACGTTTCCGCACCACAACACTTCGTTGAGGATTCTTCAGTAGACCTGTTGCATAAGTGTGCTTCTACGCAACCGCGCTCGTGAGGAAGCGGGCTGATTCGCTTCAGCAAGCCCGCTTCTTCACGAGCGCGGTTGGGAAAAACAGCCGTCACTAAGACTTTTGCAAGAGATCTAGTGTAGGGCTTACGCAGATGGAAATTTTTACGAACCCGGCCCGTCGCTCACGCTCCGGATTCGTTGTGCGTAAGTTGTTACAGTACGTGAATGTAAGCCAATGTGACAAAAGGCACAATCAGCTATTTGGCGGATGAGGCGCAGCTTCAGTCGCGGCAGAATAACAATTGAAAGTAAAAGCGTTTGGAGCTGCGATTATGAACTGGCTCGTAGATTTATGGCAAGGCGATACCCCGGCGCACACGTTGATAGTGCTGTGCCTGGTGGCGTTGATTGGACTGGCGATAGGCAGCGTTCGTGTAAAAGGCATCGGGCTTGGCATCGCGGGCGTGCTGTTTGCCGGGTTGGGCTTTGGACATTTCGGCATCAACATTAACCACGAAGTTCTCGAGTTCCTGCGCGAGTTCGGCTTAATTTTGTTCGTCTACAGCGTGGGCACCCAGGTGGGGCCGGGTTTTGTGGCATCGTTGAAGAAGCAGGGCTTGCCGCTCAACCTGATGGCGGCGGCCATAGTGGGGCTTGGAGTACTCACCACGATTGTTGCGATGCGCATCGGCAACATTCCGGCGCCCGTCGCGGCGGGATTGTTCTCCGGTGCCACCACGAACACGCCCAGCCTCGCCGCAGCGCAACAAGCCTTGCAGGACACGCCAAGCCTGGGCGCTGAAGCCGCCAAGTTGCCGGGATTGGGTTATGCCGTTGCCTATCCGTTCGGCATTATCGGCATTATTTTGACGATGCTGCTGGTAAAATCGGTTTTTCGCGTGCAGGTCACCGATGAAGTAAGCGCCCTCGACTTGCAGCAAAAAAGCATGACCCCACCGCTGGAGTCGCGCAGTCTGGAAGTGCGCAACCCTGATTTCAATGGCGTAAGCGTGGTCGATGTGCCGACGTTTTCTGCTTCAAATGTTGTGGTGTCACGCATCATGCGCGGCAATCAGGTCGCGGTCGCCGAACCCACAAGCACCTTGAGCCAGGGCGATGTTGTGGTCGGTGTCGGCACCCACGAGGAACTGGAGCGCTTGCAGCATTTGCTGGGTGGCCCCAGCGATGTGGATGTGCGAGCACTGCCCAGCGAAATCAACGCGCGGCGCATCATCGTAACGCAAGACAAAGTAATGGGCAAAACGCTGGACGAAGCCGGTGTTTTAGTGCAGCCGGGCGCTGTTATAACGCGCGTGCGCCGCATGGAGCTTGAGTTCACGCCTAACCCGAACTTTAAGTTGCAGTTCGGGGATAGCCTCCTGGTTGTTGGCGACCCTACAGCCATCGACAAACTGGCGGCCACTCTGGGCAATTCGCCCGCACAGCTCGATCATCCGCGCATCATTCCTTTGTTCTTCGGCATCGCGCTGGGCGTATTGATTGGCAGCATTCCCATTCCGGTACCCGGTATGCCGGTCGGCGTGAAGCTGGGTCTGGCCGGTGGCCCACTACTCGTTTCACTGCTGCTGTCGCGCGTGGGGCGCCTTGGCCCGATGGTGTTCTACATGCCCAAGAGCGCCAACATCATGATGCGTGAACTGGGTATCGTGTTGTTCCTGGCGTGTGCCGGTCTCAAGTCGGGCGACACCTTTGTGAGCACGCTGATGCAGGGCGATGGCTTCATCTGGATGGGTTACGCCGCGCTGATTACGTTGCTACCGCTGCTGATTGTTGGCTTAACCGCTCGTGCCGTGTGGAAGTTGAGTTACCCAAGTCTGTGCGGCCTGCTTGCCGGCAGCATGACCGACCCGCCCGCTCTAGCTTTTGCCGGTGCACTCAATAACTCGGAAGCGCCGTCATTGTCCTACGCCACGGTTTATCCGCTCACCATGCTGCTGCGCGTAGTGTCAGCCCAGGTCATCGTGCTGCTCTTTGCCGGCGGCGGTTAAGTTTCCAGGCATCAAGCCCCATCGAGTACTCGGAATGTAAGAAGGCTCTCTCGCAGCATCGCGGGAGAGCCTTCTTGTTACATGTCGTGTTTTACGACAATCACGTAGGGGCGCAGCGCACTGCGCCCCTACGATGGGGAACAACATCAATACTACTTCAGGTTTGTCCCGTAACGTTGAACATGTGGATTCCGGTCGAGTTATGCGACTCGTCAATAACCGGATCATCAGGGTTAACAGCCGGATTGTGGGCCGTTATCGCCGGATCGCCGAAGAACGAGCGCCGAGCTTCGGCAGCTTCTTGCAACCTCGCGTCGAAGGTGGCGAGTGCGCGCTCGCGCTGGATGCCTTCGATGCCACCGAGCACGATGCTTTGCAACGTGCTGCAAGCGTTGATCAGACTGCCTAATGCGACTTCTATTTCTTCACTGCTTTTCGAATTTGCCATCAATTTCCTCCAGAGGACGTTTTCGCTTCCTAAAACTGTTTTGTTCGTGGCGGCACTGCCAATTACAGCATGCACAGCGCGCCGGCATCACATGCCCGACGGGAACGTTTCCGGCGCGTCGCCCTGCAACGACTGCACACTCGTCGGCATTTCTTCGCCCTGCTCCCAGCGCACGTTGCGTTCCAGCGGCTCGACGGCGTGCGTGTGGTCGAAGTGCAGCACCGCATCGAACTGCTCCGGCAAAGAGGCATGAAAATAGTGACTCCAGCGTTCGGTTTCCGGTCGATAAACCACGCCAATGGCGCGTTCCAACCGCTCGTCGCGCAGCGCTTGTGTGGCCTCGTTGCCTTCACGCAAATTCAGCAAGAAGTCCGCTGATTCCAGACGAGTACTCACTTCATGGAACAGGTGCTCATAGCTGCCTTCGAGCGCGGGACGGACACGTTTGCGCTCGCCAGGCTGATCCCAATCGGTTGCCGCCGTGACTTCGCCACTGTATGTGCTAAAGCCGACCAGCGCGGCCTGGCGCCCATATTTCTGGCGCACCAACTGACCGACATTGAGTTCTCCGCCACGTCCCATTTCGGTTGCGCGGGCATCGCCCAGATGTGAATTGTGCGCCCACACCACCACTTTGGCCGCAGCGCCGACGCGGTCCAGATGCGCCGCCAGAGCATCCAGCGTTTCTGCCATATGCGTGTCGCGCAAATTCCACGACGAAGCGCGACCGCGAAACATCGAGCGGTAATACTCTTCGGCGTTTTTTACCAGGCGCGCGTTCTGCTCGGCGTAGAAGTGCTTATCTTCAGCCATCATACCATCAGCACGCGCCAGTTCCGTGGCGCGGCGTTGCAACTCCAGCAACTGTTGAACCGCCGCATCCTCGCACGGCTGCGCACCACCGTAATTCGTGGCATAGCCGTAGGCTTGCGAATCGTGCGCGAAATGATCGAAACAACTGTAGCGCTCGCGGGCGCGTTTGGCAGCTTCGGGATCGACTTCGTCCAGGTAACGAATCACTTCATCCATGGAAGCCTGCAAGCTATACAGGTCGATGCCGTAAAAGCCGCACTGCTGAGTACTCGTGGCCATTTGCCGGTTATGCCGCTGCAGCCAGTTGATGAAGCCCAACACGGTGGTATTGCGCCACATCCACTGCGGAAATTTCTTAAAGCCGGACAGCGACTCCACGGCATCGGCGGCACTGGCAACGCCGTCACTTTCTTCATCGTGCGCGCCGCCTTCATCGTGTGCGCCGCCTTCATCGTGTGCGCCGCGCACAAAGCAGTTCACGCGATACGCATCCGGCCAATCAGCCTCGACAGCGACGGCGCAGAAACCTTTTTCTTCAATCAGGCGTTTGGTGATGGCGGCCCGCGCCTGGTAGAACTCCTGCGTGCCGTGCGAAGCCTCACCTAACAGCACGAAACGCGCCTCGCCTATGGTGTCGAGCAAAGTGTCATAATCAGCCGGAACACCGGACAGCGCGTGAGCAACACGGCGGACGCTTTCAACGGTTTGCAAATCGTTATGACGTGGCATGGTTAATCGCTTTCTGCGGGAGATATTCGCCCATCTTCAACAGGCACCTGTCCAATAGACACTTGATCACCAAACGCCTGGGACGCATTGTGCGACAGCAACTCGCGCACTTCGTTGTCGCTGGTTTCGGCAAAGTTCTGATACCACAGCCCGACGGCGTGAAACGGCTGCGGCGTCGCGGCACAGACGATTTCATCAACTTCATGGCGAAAGGCCCTACAGGTTTCGGCTGCCGCCACGGGCACACCCACAACGATGTGCGCGGCGTCCTGCTGGCGCAACGCACGCACGGCGGCCAGCATGGTTGAGCCGGTCGCCAGGCCGTCATCCACCACAATAACGGAGTGCCCGCGCACCGAAAGCGGCCCTCGGTCGCCGCGATACAATTCTTCGCGACGCTGCATTTCCCGTCGCTCACGATGCGTCACGGCCTCCAGCACATCGGAAGACACGTTGAGCGCCTGCATCACTTCGGCATTCAAGACGCGCGCCCCATTGGATGCTATGGCACCCATGGCCAATTCTTCCTGTCCGGGAACACCCAGCTTACGCACCACAAATACATCGAGCGATGCTCCCAGCGCCCGGGCCACTTCGTAGCCGACCGGCACACCACCGCGTGGCAGAGCCAGCACCAACACGTTCCGGCGACCCTTGTAACCATTGAGTAACCGCGCCAGCGCACGTCCGCCCGCACGACGATCCGCGTAAGGCAATGTGGTGTCGTCTATCGCAGCAGGGCCTGCGCCGGATACAGTCGCTGAACTCGACCTTTGCTGAAATTGCATGGAACAAATCTCCCTGGTATGCCCTTGCAAGTGCCATTCCTCAAGCCGCCGGGAGCGTTCTCCAGCGCACGTCGCAGACCACGTTGCGCAGATATGCTACCGAGTACTCACATCTGATGCTTTGATGAGCTTTTGAGCACCAAACGAACTTCGTTGCCACACGCCCGCCACGAGGCAAGTAAACTTTGACCAAATAAGAGCCGCCGTCTGTCACAGCCGGCACCGGAGGCAGCCGGCACCGCAGGCAAACAGCATCGGAACAGCACCGCAGGACGCAAAAGGACAAGTTACAAACAGCACATGGAAAACACTCAACCCAATCTCTATCAACAGCAGCAGGAAGAAAGAGAGCGACGACGTCGGAAGACGATTTTTTCGCCGCGCAATCGCGTGCGTCTCACAGGCATTGGTGGGCTGGCGCTCTTCTGGATCAGTTGGCGCTGGGGTCAGCCGGGAATGCTGCAATGGAGTTTGCCGCTGGGCGCTGTTGTGTCGGTGTTAGGGTTGTGCCTGCGCATCTGGGCCACGGGCTGGCTGCGCAAAGACGAAGTCATCACCACGCAGGGGCCTTATGCTCTGACACGCAACCCACTCTATCTGGGAACGCTGCTGCTGGCGCTGGGGCACAGCCTGATGAGCGGCGTGCCGCTGGCACCTATCCTGTTTCCCGTGCTGTGCTTCTTGCTGTATTTACCGACGATGCGCGAAGAAGAAGAGTTTCTCTCTTCGGCGCACGGTGCAGCCTACGACGAGTACCGTGCACGCGTGCCGCTCTTGTTGCCGCGCCTGGCGAAACGAAACGCAAAGGCTTACCAACACATTGCATCGAGCGGCACCGCTTCAAGCGACACCGCTTCAAGCGACACCGCTTCAAGCGGCCATCAGTTTTCCTGGATGGACTTGCGCCGCTGCTGCAAAGGCTTTCTAGCGAATGCCTTAGTGATCGGTATTTATACGTTTATCAACTGGTCACGTCTTACATCATAAAGTGCATTGCAACGTGAGAACCCCGCAACCGAGTACTCGTGAATAGAAATGGCAGTAACCGAAGTTGAAGTCACCAGCCTGGGTGACCTGATCGATAAAGTCACGCCGACCGAGCCGAATCCCATCACGGGGCGCAGGCGCGATGTCGGCGTTTATCGCGGCTCCAAGCACGTTTCGTGGCCACTGCTGACCAGCCTCGACCGGCTCGGCGGCATCAATCCGCCGCACACCAAGTCCGGCCTTGAAGAGCACATCCTGCGCAACTTCATTCGCTATTCGCGGCCCTACTTTACGCCGCCGGTGAACGAATGGGAGTTGCTGATCGCGGCGCAGCATCACGGCTTGCCGACACGCCTGCTCGATTGGAGCTACTCGCCATTAGTGGCGGCGCACTTTGCCACCGCCGATTGTCACACTGCGCACGACAAGTCGCTCGACCGCGTGGTGTGGCGCCTCGATTGGCAGCAGGTTCATCGCGCCTTCGGTTTTCCGGAGCTGGCGCTTTTGATTCAAGACCTGGATCAACTCTTCGGTGAAGCGGGGCACTTCGCACCGGGAGATTTGTTCAACTTCAGCCCGGCAGCGACACACTTCGCCTGCATGCTGGAGCCGCCTTCGCTGGACGCGCGCATTGTGGCGCAATCGGCGGCATTCACGCTGTGTTCCGACAAAATGCAGCCTTTCGACAGCTTCCTGCAACAAAAAGAACTGGGATCATCGCTGACCAAGTTCATCATTCCCGCCGCCGAAGTGCAGCGTTTCCGCGACCAGTTGGATTTGGTGGCCATTGATGAGCGCCGTCTCTTCCCCGATCTCGATGGCGTCGCCGCTGAACTACAACGCTATTACTCTTAGTGCATTATTGGCCCGCAGTCGCGTAACGTTACGCGACTGCTAGAAGCAGTCTCATAACCATCTGAACGAACCCGGAGCGTGAGCGACGGGCTTGTTACAGCTCTTGTAAGCCCGTCGCTCACGCTTCGGGTTCGTAGAACAGTGACACTTAATTTTGTCCGCCTACTTATCCAATAACTTGCTGTTGCAAACTTTAATAATCGGTCGGCCACTGTGTTGAGGAACGGCCTGAACTAGGCAAAAGAGCTGCTTCCAGCATCAGTGTTTTTTTAAGTTGCCGGAGAGACCTTGTTCGACGATTTTCTGCCAGTCCTCAATGCGATTGCTCTTATCGAAGCAGGCCAGGCATCCGGAGCCAAGAGCCCGGTTTTTCCAATCGAAGTCCCAACAGTAATTGGAAACGACAATGATCGGAATGTGTCTGGTGTTTTCCAGCGCACGCAGATAGGACATCGTCTGGAATCCATCGAGAACGGGCAACATCAAATCCATCAAAATGAGGTCGGGCATCTCGATCTGTGCCATCGAGAGCGCAGCCCGGCCATCTTGAGCCACAAGCGCCCGCACACCCAGATGCCTCGTCAGCAACACACGAAGCATTTCCTGAATTTCCTGGTCGTCCTCGACCACCAGAACCGTTTTCGAGGTGTAATCAACTTCGTTTTCTGTTCGATCTTCCGTCATAACAATTCCTGATACTCGGTCAAATTGCATCAATACGAATTAAGGGCCGTATGCGCGGCACGTAAACCGTCACGTCAGGCCTTCCTGCTTCTGCGGCCTGCGGCGAGTACTCACCCGATATTCACGACTTTAAATCCAGCACCTCACCTATGATCTCACCCAACTCTTCAACCGAGACGACTTTGTGCGAGCATTTGATGCAGCCGGCATCGAGTGCTCGCTTTTCCCAGTTAAAATCCCAGTCGTGATTGGAGAACGCAATAATAGGAATATCGTGGAGCGCGGGGTCATCCTTGATGCAGCGAATCACTTCAAAACCGCTGATATAGGGCAGATGCAAATCGGCCAGAATGAGGTCGGGCCGAGTTTCATTGGCCATGACAACCGCTGTCAGGCCACCAGTGGCGACGACTGCGCGCAGCTTGAAGTGCTCTTGCAGCATAGTCTTGAGCATGGCGCCAATTCCAGGATCATCCTCAACGACCATAACGGTGTAACGTGCTCTGGCAAAGCTTTGATCCACCCGTCACCTCCTCAATTCTTGCGTCTTCTTAAGCCTTCATTAGCTCCAACACCAGTTGGCTCCAAAACCAGCAGGGTCTTCTTTGTGAGTACTCGTTTACGCCGGAAGCATTTGATGGTGTGCGCTCCACATTCTTCATACGACACGGAGCGGCTCTGCTTCGTGACGGTTCATTTACGTGAGTAGATGTCGCGCGTGCGGCGCAGGTGCTTTAGTGCAGATGCTTAAGTGCAGGTGCTTTAGCGTTCTCGGCATAAGAGAACTCAACGAGGCGGCATGTGAAGTGTCTTGTGCTGTGATGCTGTGATTTTTCGCTGGCGCTTCACCACATATCGGGTTGCTGTCGTTTGCACTGTTGAAGTTTGAGACATACCTCTCATCAACATACGGCCACTACACAATTATGCAGTGGCCGTATGTTGATGAGAGTACTCGTAATCAATGGTTCAACAGGTTTCAACTCAATGCCAAGCTCGCATCAATCCCAGCCTCTGAGGATTTTGAGGGTTTCGTCGAGGTGGCCGGATTCGTCATCGGCCATGTCTTCCAGGCGATTGGCCAGGCCGATTTCGCCCAGTTCATCGGCTTGTTTGGCGCGCGTCGAATAGTTGTTGCGTGCGGTGGTTTCGGCTTCAGCCACGTTTTGCAGCATCTTCTTGGCGTCGGTTTCCTGCGGCACGGCTTCGGGTGTGACGGTTGGCACACCGCCCAGCGCCGCAATTTTATCCGCCAGATACTGCGCGTGCATCGTTTCATCGGGAATTTCGCCCGCGAAGAAGTTTTTCAACTCCGTGCGATACGGGCCCGTCACCGAAGCGGCATATTGAATGTAGGTAATGATCGCCTGATACTCGCGCGATAAGTCACCATTTAGCAGTTCAATCAATTGCTCCTTGTTGACTCGATCCACTTTGCGGTCGCCCACCATCAAGTCTTCGTCCGACATTTTAGCCTCCGTTATTGGTGAAAGTTTAGAGATGCGGCACGCGCCCTTGCGCAAATCACTCGCCAGCGACATTGGGCTTCGTGCAATTGAGTACTCGCCGCCTTATTTAATCCAAGTCTCCACCAATGCGGTTGCCCGCTGCTGAAGCAGCGGGCTGACGGCAAAAGCCCCCTGAACGGGGCTATGGGTGCTGAGAGAGGCCGCTTCAGGGGTCTTTTCCACACTCAGCCCGCTCAGCCCAACGTTCACGGGTGGGCTACTGTAGGTGGCAACTCGGATTATTTACGTGAACCGCGACCAAACACCTGCGCATCCAGCGACCACTTGCCCGGCCCCGCAAGGAGGATGGTCAAGCCAATGAGAAAATAAAGCGAAGCCAACTCAAACGATTTGCCACCGGGATTAACCCACGGGTCGCCGGCATGGGATGTGAACTTTGCACCGAGCATGGTGGCCATAACGCCTAAAGCTGCGATCGGTGTAAGAAACCCGAAGATCAAGCCCAGTCCGCCGCCAAACTCGCCAAGAGCCGCCAGCGCCTGCAACACATCAGGGATTGCTGCGGGAGCGCCCGGCTTATCCATCCAGTTGAATGGATGCGCGATTTTGGGCAAGCCGTGAATTACCAGCGCAATCCCCGACACAACACGCAAAACCAACATTGCCAGCCCAACACGTCCCGGCTCAAAATCACCGAACAAACGCATATTGTCTTTTCCTCCGTGACTACTCAATGCTGCTATCGGCTCTGCACACGATTAGGAAAAGCCGTGGTGCCCTTTTATCACGACGTTTTCAATCTTTATTTTGTTGTCTGGGCAGATTCCTTCTCATGTCGTCAAGCGGCTTGCGCCTGGTATCCTTCTTCGCCGACGGCTTCAATGAGCGCCGGAGTCTCAGCGCCCTCGTGCTGCACGGTGGCACGCCCCGCTGCCAGATCAACATTGACATCGCGCACTCCGGGCACGCTTTGCAGCGCTTTGCTGACGTGACCTACGCAAGCCTGGCACATCATTCCCTCGACCTTGAGTTCGGTTGTTTGCATTTTTATCCTTTCTTTGTAGCACGGTTTGCCGCAGCACGGTTTGCCGCAATGCCATCCGCCACCGTAATCGTAAATGGTGCCGTAACGACGGCATTGCGCTGTTGGAATTGCAGCCACACCTTGTAAGTTCCCGCCTGCGGGAACTGCGTTTCAAACAGGATGCCATGATTACCTGGCACTGGCTCTTTGAATGCAGGATGCAGATAAGTACCGCCATCGCGTGAAATCGCGACGCACTGCGCCCGCGCTCCGAAATAGGGTTCCAACTCGGTAACTTCGTTACCTGCCGCATCGCTCACCCTGAAGTGCAACTGCATTTTCCGCTTCGTTGCCGGGGGCGATGCCACAGGCAATGTTTGAAGTTCAACCTGATAAACAGCGCCGGAACCTTGCCCGGCGTCAGCCTGCACGTTCACGCGCTGTGTCGATGTGCGCTGTGTGGATGTACTCTGTATGGACGTGCCCTGTGTTGCGGCACCGATTTCCTTGGACGAACTTGCTTGCACAGCCGGTGTTATGATCGGGGCCGATGGCGAGTCCGCGACCTCGATTACCTGCTGCCCCACTTCACGGTGGCCTCCGTAAGGAATGTAATCGGCATAGAGACGATAGGTGCCAGCCACAGGCAGGCTCGTCTGCAAGAGAAAATGTCCGTAGTCTTTATAATCTGCTGCGAAGCGCTTGAAGTAGCTCAAGTCGTCCGACACCACGACCAGATTGATGATATTGCCGCTTTCCTGCACGAAACTGCGCACATATTTGGGTTGTCCGTGTCGATCTTTTTCCTTTCTATCGACGATCTTCACCGACCATATGGAGAGTTCACCGGCCCGGAGCCGCTCCGGTACACTGGAAAATTCGAGGCGCGTGTGGCGCGCGTAGCGGCCCGGCGTCGGGTCATATGTGGCCACTTTGACCAACTGCGTACTGGCCGTTTTGCGGTTATCGAGAATGTAGCGGATGACAGCCGTGCTGCTCGCGATGAACAGCAGGACGATGGCAACAGTAACCAGAACGTTTGACAGTTTGAATTTCATAAACACCAATAGATACAACTCTTAAGCAGGAAGCGGTCGCGGCCTCCAGGTTCCCGGACGCGCGTAAATCGCAGTTCAAAGCCATTGCTTGGAAGCAACGGCTTCAAAGCAATGGCTCTATGAGGCCGGGCAAACTTTTCTTGACCGCGCCGCGCCATGCGTGTTAGCCTGTATAGTATGAGATTTTTGTCGCGCCTCGTCATGGTGCTGGCGCTGCTGGGCGGATTGGCTTACGGCTCCTATGCGCTGGGACGCTATGTTTTGAGTACTCGCTTGTTCGGTTCCACGTTAAAGCCGGGCGAGGGAACGGCGATGGATGCCGTGGCACGCTCCACGCGCGTCGCCGGTGCTGTGACGCGACAGGTTGACATCAAGGGCAAACCGCGCGTCGAAGTCAACGTGCTGCCTGCCGACCAGGCCGGACCCGGCCCGGAGCCGCCTTCCATTTCCGATCTGGAAAAAGCGGCGCAAGGAAAAAGCTATACGCCGTCGCGTCCATCGCGCAGCCGTGTTGTGACTCCGCAAAGTTTTCGCGCCGTGCGCCGCGTGCGCGACAACTCGGGTTCTCGCTACACCAGCGACGAAGAAGCGGCAGAGGAAGAGCGACCACGCCGCCGCAGACGCCGTAGACGCCGCCGCAGCAGCGACAGCTCCTCCAGAACAACCCGCAGTGCTCGCGGAGATTCTTCGTCTTCCTCTGATAGCCGCGTGACGATTCTGGGCGACGAAAGCTCCAGTTCCGAGTACTCGTCCGGCTCCTCAAACGATGCACCGATGCCGCGCGAAGATGGTTCATCAGCGCGCGATTCGGGAAGCAGCGACTCCGGCGAAGAGCGGCCACGCGTGCGCCGTCGCGTGCGCCGTGAGCGTTCATCGAGCGACGAAGCATCATCGACACACCCTTCGCGCCCGCGTCGCAGCGTAACGGAATCGCCGGTGCCACGACCAGAAGGCGGCTCCAGCGGCGAATCGCCCATTCCACAACCCGAATAGCAAGTTCATGATTCCTGGTTCAAGATTCAAAGTCTTTGAGTACTCGACTTGGAATCTTGAGCACCCAGAACGTTTATGGACATGAATTTGTTGGCAGGACTCAACGAACCGCAGCGCGAGGCTGTAACGCACGGCGACGGCCCCTTACTCATTTTCGCCGGCGCCGGCTCGGGTAAAACCCGCACGCTGACGCATCGCATCGCCCACCTCATTTCAGAGCGCAACGTGCCGCCCGCACGTATCCTGGCCGTGACCTTCACCAACAAGGCCGCCAAAGAAATGCGCGAGCGCCTGGAGAACCTGGTCGGCGCCGGTGCAGGTCGCATCTGGATGGGAACGTTTCACGCCATGTGCGCCCAAATGCTGCGCATCAACGGCGGGCTGATCGGCATCGACCCGCGCTTTGTCATCTTCGACTCGGACGATTCGCAGCGCCTGATGCGCGACATCTTGAAACAGGCCGATGTTGATAGCGACCGTTTTCCGCCGTCGCGCATCCTCAATCGCATCTCCGACGCCAAGAACAACCTGCGCTCGCCCGCCGAACTCGAAGACAACGCCAACACGCCGAACGATCGCGTGGTGGCGCGGCTTTATCGCAACTATCAGCAGCGATTGAAAGCGGCACACGCGCTCGACTTCGACGACTTGCTGGGCGAAGCCGTGCGCCTCTTGCGCGAAAGCGACGAAGCGCGCGAGTACTGGAGCGAACGTTTCCTGCACGTCCTTATCGACGAATTTCAGGACGTGAACGCAGCGCAGTTCAAATGGGCACAGTTGTTGGCGCAAAAGCATCGCAACATCTGCGTTGTTGGCGATGACGATCAGTCGATATACGCTTGGCGAGGCGCCAATGTCAAAATTATTCTCGACTTCGAGATCAACTATCCCGACGCGCGCGTGGTGCGCCTGGAACAAAACTATCGCTCGACGCAGCCCATTCTGGATGCGGCGCATGGCGTAATTTCGCGCAACCTGGGACGCAAACCGAAACGCTTGTGGACCAGCGAAGCGGGCGGCGCCGGCATTCAGGTGCACGGCACCATGAACGCGCAGGATGAAGCGTTGTGGGTGGTGCGCCAGGTGCAAACAATGCAACGCGAACGCCGCTGCTCGGCGGGCGACTTCGCCATTTTGTGCCGCGTCAACGCGCAAAGCCGACCCTTTGAAGAAGCCTTCATGCGCGCCAGGGTGCCGCTGCGCCTGGTGGGAACGCAGCGCTTTTATGAACGCAAGGAAATCAAAGACCTTGTGGCGTATCTGAAGCTGCTTTTCAACCCCAACGACGACATCGCGATGAACCGCGTCATCAACATTCCGGCGCGCGGCATCGGTGCCGTTACGGTGGAGAAACTGCAAATTCTGGCACGGCAAAGCGACCGCTCGCTTTTCGAAACCATTCTCGACCCGGCGACTGAGAACGAACTCGGTCGCGCCGTAGCCGCCAAAATCGCGCCGTTGCGCCATATTCTCGAACTGTTGCAAAACGACGCGTGCGAGGCGCAAACCGTGGCCGATTTGCTGAGCCAAATCATTGAGCGCATCCAGTATCTGGAGTTTCTACGGCGTGAGAAAACTTTGGAAAGCGTGGATCGATTGGCCAACGTGCAGGAGCTTCTGCGCGCAGCGGAAGACTTCGATCAAACCATGCGCGAAGAACAGAGCGCACCACTCGAAAGAGACGTGGACGAGTACTCGCGCCGTGAAGAAAGTGCGCCCTACCTCGGCTTGTTCCTCGAATCATCGGCGCTCGACAGTGGCAGCGACGCTGGTGCTATGGGAGAGGCCGTCACGTTGATGACATTGCACTCGGCCAAAGGGCTGGAGTTTCCCGTTGTGTTCCTGGTCGGCATGGAGCAGGGCTTGCTGCCGCACGCGCGTGCCCTGTGGGGCGAAGGTGCCGGCGGCGATGAACTCGAAGAAGAGCGCCGCCTGTGCTACGTCGGTTTAACGCGCGCACGAGAGCAAATCTATCTCACCTACGCGGCGCAACGCACGCTGCATGGCCGCACCGAATCAACGCAGGCATCGCAGTTCATCGACGAGATTCCTTCGCACCTGTTGCAGCGCAGCGGCCTGGGCAGCAATGGAGCCAGCGCATTCCGCGCCGCTACAACGTGGGATTCGCCGTCGTGGAGCGCGCCGAAAAGTTCTGCGGGCACAGCGAGTACTCGTGGCAATGGCGCGGCGCCCACTTCAGCACCCAAAGCCGATTCTCGTCCCACATTCGACATCGGCGACCGTTTGCGCCACCCCGATTTTGGCGAAGGATTGGTCGTCAACACATCGCCATCGGGCGGTCGCGGCGAGTGGGTCGAAGTGGCTTTTCTCTCGGGTGATGTCGGCAAAAAGAAACTCGTCGTGGCCTTTGCGCCGCTCGAAAAAATCTCTTCTTAAATCTGTTACGATTGTGTTGCGAACTCATACTCAGTTCGTTGTTGCACTCGCTCATCCGCTTTCCACGTAAATTTTTGTGCCGGACTGCTACGATGCGCTTCTTGTGGCGGCACGTGAAGCCTTTAGCGTGAAGCCTTTAGCGTGAAGCCTTTAGGCAGAACTCGTGCAAAATAGAAACTGTCGCAATTTGCAAAACCAAATCAATTCAGTGCTTGGCAGCCGGAACAAAACCAAGTCTTGAGAAAGCGTTGTGGAGGAAACATGGCCAAAGTGCGTGTGCCAACCGGCATTGAGGGATTAGACGAACTGCTGCAGGGCGGTTTGCTGCAAGGCAAAAGCTATCTTGTTTCGGGCGAACCCGGAACGGGCAAGACCACCTTTGCCGCGCAATATATTTTGGAAGGGCTGCGTCGCGGCGAAAATGGGATTTACATTTCCATTGATGAAAAGCCGGCGCATCTGGTGGAAGATGCCGAGGGCATGGGTTGGGATTTGCGCACGCCGGTCGATGAAGGCAAATTGACGCTGCTCGATGTATCGCCTTATTTCAATTCGGTGAAGACCGGCAAGAGCGGCTCCATCGACGCCAACGAAGTGATTCAAGACCTGGCCAAGCAGGTGCGCCGCATCAATGCCAAGCGCATGGTAATTGACCCCATTGCGCCGCTTGTGGCGCATCGCGAGCGGCTGTATGACGTGCAGGAATACATTCGCAACCTGATTTTCGGTATCGACGACAACCTGGGCTGCACCACCGTCATGACTTCCCACGTGCGCCCCGGCACACCGGGATTGTCGGAATATGGCATTGAAGAATTCATGGTGAGCGGCGTCATTTCGCTGCGCCTCGTCAAGCCGGAAAAGAAATATGTGCGTTCGCTCTTCGTGCGCAAGATGCGCGGCACCGCCACCGACTTGTCCGAATACGCTTTTGAAATCGTGCAGGGACGCGGCATCGTTATTCGCCAGCCGATTTAAGTTCGCTACGCCATTCAAACTGCGTAGCGAGTTTGACCACGGCTCGACTCGGTGTCGGGAGTTATGAACTTTCTTAATGAACACCATTCTCGTCGCTGACGACGATTCAGACATTTTGCATCTCGTATCCGCGACGCTGCGCGGGTCGGGCTACGACATCCTCCAAACTCACGACGGCGAAGAGGCGTTGGAGACGGCCCTGCGCGAGCACCCGACGCTGGCAGTGCTCGATGTCAACATGCCGCGCCGCGACGGCTTTCAGGTGACTTCGGCCCTGCGCAACAATCCCACAACAGCGCAGATGCCGATTATTATTCTGTCGGCACGCGGCGCGGAGTCCGATCGCATCACCGGCTTTGAAGAGGGCGCCGATGATTACCTCGTCAAGCCGTTTTCGCCGCGCGAGTTGCAACTGCGCGTCGGCGTGCTGATGGCGCGCGCAATTGGCGCTCACGGCACTGCTAGCTCCAAAAATGCTGCGACTCACAGCCGCGCCCGCAACGGTGCATCATCGAGTACTCACAGCGCAAACGATGTAACAACGGTGATGCCTACCGCGCCCGACACATGTTTCGGACTACCGGAAGGTACCTTGCCGCTGCCGCAAATCAGCACCGGCCACGCAACTCTTGATGCTGCTCTGGGCGGAGGTTTGCCGGTCGGCTCCAACATTCTGCTGCATGGCCCCATCGGTTCCGGCAAGTCAACGCTGTGCCGCCAGTTCATGGCCACGGGACTGTTGAACAAGGAGCGCACCATGTTCATCGCGGTGGATGATGCGCCACAGCTTATCCGTCAGATGCTGGACAGGGCGACACGCGACAGCACAGACTCGTTTGAAGAGCGCAACCTGTTTCGCCTGGTCGATGGCTACTCGTGGGGTGCGGGCGGGGCACAAAGCGGCGAGCGCTACGCTGTGACCGGCATTCTGGAATTGAACCAACTTTCGGGCGTGGTGCAGGACGCTGGTGTTGACCTGGGGCAGACAGTTCGCAACAGACTGGGCGGGCGTCGAGTACTCGATAGTATTTCCAGCCTGCTCATCAACTTTGAACTGCCCTCAGTGCAACGTTTTCTGGCGCAGGTGGCGCGCAACGCCGTCGCATTTGGCGGTGTGTCCACTTTCTTTGTGCTGGAAGAAGGCACCGTCGATGACAGGACGCTGGCTAATATCAAATATCTGATGGACGGCGTGGTCGAAACGCGTGTTGAAGACGGGCGTCACTTGTTGCGTGTAGCTTCCATGAAATGGACTCAGCATTCGCGCGATTGGCTCCAGATGTAGTCTCATCAGCCTGGAGCGGTTCAGTATCGTCTAACGGCCAAAAAATTGCTGAATAGAAATCGTGTATAGTTGCAATTTCATCGAAGCCAAAGGGCCTGTGGCGCGCCGCAATGTCCGCACATCGTCCCACAAAATTGAGTCGCTCAACTCTATGCCGTTAACGCTCACCAACGAAGCGGACAAGACTCCTCTTCCCGAAGACATCCAGGCCCGCCGCGAGCGCATCTTGGTCGTTGAAGACGACACCGACTTGCAGCGCATGCTGGCCTTTACCCTGACGCGTCTCGGTTATCAGGTGCAAACGGCCACCGACGGTCTGCACGCCCTGAACATGCTCCAGGAAGCCGCACCCGGAGAGCGCGCCGAACTCATTCTCACCGATGTTCAAATGCCCGGTCTGGACGGCATCGAGCTGCTACGCCGCGTGCGCACCGACGAACCCGACATGCCCGTTATCGTGATGACGGCGTTTACATCCAACGCGGCCATCATGCACGCACTGCGCCTTCATGCCGATGACTTCGTGGCCAAGCCAATCGAAATGGCCGAACTCAAAACGGCGCTCGACCGCGCGCTGCGTGCCCGCCGCCAACGCATCGCTCTGGAAGCCGAGCGCACGCGGGCCGCGCGCCTGCAAGCCGTTCTCGAAACCGCCACAGCCGTCAACCACGAAATAAATAATCCGCTGGCCGCTATTTCCGCCTCGGCCCAACTCATGCGCCAGCAACTGCAACGCAACGATGCTGTCCAAAACGATGCTGTCCAAGATATTGTGCTCGACGGTAGCCACAACACAGACTCTGCAATGGCCGATTCTGTGAGCGCCGATTCTGTGAGCGCAGCCCATATGAGTACTCACAGCGATCTAACCGTGGGAACGCAGCCCGACCTCGCCGCGTTGGAACGTTTGCTGGATGTCATCATCGAACAGTGCGGACGCATCGCCGACTTCAATCGCAAGTTGACCGGCGTCGTCAATCCGGTGACGCGTTCTTCCGGCGGCCATCGTATGCTCGACGTTGATCACAGCCTGAGCGACAGGGATTAAGTTGGCCGTTAGTTGCTGTTATTCACAGGACTTATGCGGAAGTCGGTCGTCGTAGGGGCGTAGCGTGCTACGCCCCTACATTGCCTTGCACTTGCAAGCCCGCTGCGTAAGTCCTGATTCAGCCAGGTAGATAGTAACAATAGATCTCTGTTGTGCCGGTCGGTAGTGAGAGTGATACTCCTACGCAACTTCTGCCCGGCGTTGAACAGACCAACGTACCGTCATGCACCGCAGTAGCCGTGAAGGTGAGTAGTAACTCAAGGTGAGTAATAATTCACGGCTTTTCGCTTATGACTTCTTCGCCTGCTACCATGAACCGAACTGCGCAGGAAAACCTTGCGCAAGCCGCAGTCTCGGCGAAACCGACGGCGCCGGAGGAAACAATCGCGCCGCAGGAAGCTGTCACCCCGGAGGAATCTGTCACGCCTCAGTCCCCCGAACCCGTGGCGGAAGATATGGCCACGCAGGCGCAGATGGCGGCGCAAGTGCAGCATTTGTCTCATCTCGCACGGACGCTGAGCAGCGAAAAACATTTTTTGCGCGCGCTTTCCGATTCGGTGCAGGATGCCCTTATCGCCTTCGACAAAGACGGCCAGTTCGTGCTGTGCAACCGCTGTTTTGAAGGTCTTTTCGGCGTCGGCTCCGAACAGATGAGCGGCCACAACGAAACCTGGCTGCGCGAGCAACTCGCAGAACGGCTTCAGGCGCCCGCCGACTTCTTCATGCCGCGCGGCGAAACCTTGCAAGCTTGGAACGAGGGGCCAAACGAGTGGACGGTGGAACTCCGGTCCGGCAGCGCGCCCGACGACGAGAATTCATCGCCGGGCAAATGTCGCATTTTGCGCTGGTATTCCGGCCCGGTGCACGACAGCGAAGGGCAATTGGTGGGACGCGTCGCCACGCAGCGCGACATCACCAAAGAAACCGAAGTCGACCGCATGAAGACCGAGTTCATCTCCATTGTGTCGCATGAACTGCGCACACCGATGACCTCCATCAAAGGCTACGTCGACCTCATTCTGGATGGCGATACGGGCGAAGTCAATCACTTGCAGCGCGAGTTTCTGCAAACGGTGCAGCGCAACACGCGCCGCCTGGTTTCGATGATTAACGATATGCTCGACATCGAGCGCATTGAAAGCGGTGGTGTCGAGTTCGATTTACGTCCGCTGGTGCTGTCGGATGTTATCGAACAGGCGTTGAGCCTGGTGAAGCCGCAAGCCGATGAAAAAAAGATCACTATTGAAGTCGTGGAGCCGGAACTGTTAGGACGAGTACTCGCCGACTTCGACCGCACGCTGCAAGTGCTGACGAATCTGCTGTCCAACGCCATTAAATACACGCCGGCGCCGCCCGTCTCGGCGGGCAAAGTTGTGGTTGAAGTGCAGTTCCAGGCGTCGCACGCGCGTCTTGCGGTGCGCGACACCGGCATCGGCATTGCGCCCGAAGATCAAGCTCAGCTTTTCCAGAAATTCTTCCGCGCCGATAACAGCGTCACGCGCGAAGCCGGCGGCACCGGCCTGGGGCTTTCCATTACGCGCGCCCTCGTGGAGAAAATGGGCGGTGAACTCTCGGTTTCGAGTGAAGCAGGCCAGGGCAGCGAATTCGCGTTTATCCTACCCTTAGCGTCACCGCCCAAGCCGGCGCGGCCCGCGCTCACCGTCCCGCATCAAAGTGCGCAGCGCGTGTTGCCGCGAGTACTCGTAGTGGATGACGATCCCGACATCGTCGATCTTATCAGCCTCTATCTGCAACGCAACGGCTACGATACGACAGCCGCCTATTCAGGGCCAGAAGCGTTGCGCCTGCTTAAAGAAGAATCGTTCGATGCCATGACGCTGGATGTATTGATGCCACACATGGATGGCTTCGATGTGCTGCATCGCATCAAGGAAAACCCGGCGATTGCAAATTTGCCGGTTGTCATTGTCAGCGTCACCAATGCACTACCCACAAGCGCAGAAGACATCGCGCAGCCGCTGCACCGGGGCAATTATGGCTTCATCACGAAACCGTTCGACGAGCAGATGTTGCGCAACACCATCGCGCGCGCGCTGCATCCTCGCGCGGCCCGTTATCTTAAGGAAAATCAAGCCAATGGCAGCGCAGAAGAAAACTCCGGCGGCGACACGAGTACTCACATGGCGCTGGCTGTCTTAGTCGATCCCGCGGGAGAGATTCAAAGCGAAGTTGCGACCTTGCTGCGCGAGCAAGGTGCGATTGTTGAGATTGTAAAGACACCGGCGGAAGCGCTGGCCGAAACGAGCGAGCAACACGTCGATCTGATCGTCTTGAACCCTCTGACGTGGGGTGAGCAAACAATGCAACTTATCGAAGCGCTACAAGGCATGGCCGGAGGCTCTCCGTTTCTGCTTTTCACGCAACCTGATTCGAGCGGGCAATATGTCATCAGCTCGCCCTATGAAATCACAGCGGAAACCGACCCGCCCTCGTCGCGCAATACTCCGCAGGCCCTGCGCGACATTTGCGCGCGACTCGATCATCTGTTGCAGCGTGATGCCAATGCAAACGTGAATACGGCCAATGCCGAGCGGCCAGCCGATGCCGGAGTGCCAGCCGATGCGCAACAATCGTCTGCATAACACACGACACCGATAGGCCATGTAGCGCCACGCAACCTGACAACAACCGACTATGCCGCGCAACCGCATTCTGATTATCGATGACGAGCCCGATTCGGTGCGCCTGCTGCGCTTTGCTTTCGAGCGCGCCGGCTTTGAGGTCTTGGTTTGCAACCGGGCGCAGCAGGCCTTGCAAACTGCCCTTTCCGGCGAACCCGATGCCGTGCTGCTGGCCCTGGAACTGGGCAACCACAGCGGAGAGGCACAGAACGGCCTGGAGGTGTGTCGCCAACTGCGCACCGAGAACCACACGGCGCAACTGCCGATTATGCTGGTGACTGCCAAGCTACGCAGCGAATCGGACACCGTTTTAGGCTTTAAGGCCGGTGCGGACGACTATGTGATGAAGCCGTTTCGCCCCGCCGAAGTGGTGGCTCGCGTTGAAAACCTGCTGGAGCGAACGCGTCGCCAGAGTGATCTTTCGCCGCTGACAGGCTTACCTGGCAACTCGACGGTACAAAAGCAGTTGAGCCGTGCCGTCGCTGCGGAAAAACCATTTGGCGCACTGTTTATCGACCTGGACAACTTCAAGATTTACAACGATGTTTATGGATTCGACCGTGGTGAAGATGTCTTACGCGAGGTGGCGCGCTGCATTGCCGGTGCTGCTGCGCATTTATGTGCTGATGCGTTTGTTGGCCACATCGGAGGCGATGATTTCGTCGTTTTAACCACGCCGCAAAATCTGGAGCCGCTGGCGCACGCCATCATTGGCTGCATTCAGCCCGTTGTCGCGAGTTGGTATCCGCCTGAAGTCGCAGCGCGCGGCGCAGTTACAGTGACAAACCGGCGTGGCGGACAGGAAGAGTACTCGCTGCTCACAGCCTCGCTGTCGGGCGTTACCAACGAATTGCGCCACTTTCGCAATGCTCTCGAAGTGGCTGCCGTGGCTGCCGAAACCAAACGCGCCATCAAAGACAAACCCGGTTTCAACTACCTCAAAGATCGTCGCTCCTCACGCCTGCCCGTGCTTTAGACGAAGCAATTGCATCCGCACGAGCTTCGTTACGAGCTTCGTTCACCTCCCACGGCTTCGCTTCGATGCCTTATCGCGTTCGCAACACGCCTCATGAGCCGCGTAGCTGGCAGTTGCAATGTTGCGCCAACAGTGCGAGCACCGTTGGCAACATTGCAAGGAATGCACAACATTGCGATGCGTGTGACAGGGACATCGACACTCTTCCGGCAGCCGTTTCTTCCACCAACCGAATTGGATCATTCTCGGAGTTGTCCTTTCACTGCATGCTCAACGGCCTTGGTGCAAGCGCCGCCGCACCTCATCTTCAACAGAAAAAGCGCCTTGCGGATTGGAGTCGTAGCGCGCCTGTAAAACGTAGGCGTCGCGCTCCAGAGGAATGGTCAAGTAAGCACAGCCATGGTTGGCCCAGCCGTGCATGTAGTGTTCAATAAAGCCGCGCACACCGAGTACTCGATACTGCGCGACGTGCACCATCTCGTGAAACAGCAGTGACATCGGCGCGAGGGTGTCAGCGCGCGATTGCGAAATCAAAATCAGGTCATCGTAAGTGACGCCTGACGCGGCACCGAAATCGAGCGTATCGCCCACACCCAGCAGGCGCAACACGCCCACCAGTTTTGGGTTCTCCAACACCGGCACATGGGCAATGCGCGCGCTACGTAAGGTATCCTCTTCGAAGAAGCGCGACAGATGAGCGAACTCCTCATCGCTGAGAGGTGCCGCGTTGCGACGGTGTTTGTGCCGTTGATGGCGCACCCAACCAGTGCCCTGCTGAACCGCAAAGCGCAGGCACGTTTCGACAAAAGCACGCGACAAGACAGGCAGTGAGAAACGAAGCATCGCTTGGCAGTGTAGCGCAGAGCGTCTAAACTGTGCGGCTTGTGTCTTCTGCTGTTTTACCATCAACCCTTTTAGCGATCTTCGCTGCCGCGTCGCTGGTCTTCGGCTCGGCGCTGCCCACCCTGCCCGTGTTGCGCACCCGCTTCTTCGCCGACCGCCTGTCGCTGCTGATTGGCTTTAGCGCCGGACTCATGCTGGCTACGGCACTGCACGAACTCATCCCGGAGGCGCTGGAGAAAAATCCGCAGCAAGCCATGTGGGGCGTCGGTGCCGGATTCCTTACGCTGTACATCGCCGAGCGTCTGACGCATTTTCATGCCTGTCGCCACCGCGAGTGCGATGTCGAAGACAATGCCGAGGCACAGGCCGAAGACGAACTGGCGCAACTGGCGGGCGGCGCCGCGAGTACTCATCATTTGCATCTGCACGGCACACCTTCGCACTCTGCACATTCGCATGAGGCGCATGAACATGAAACACACGAGCCACACGACCATCACGCACATGCGCACCATGCACATGCGCATCACGCATATGCGCATCACGCACATGGCCACGCCGATTCAATGGCATTAGCCGGCATGAGCATTCACAACCTGGCTGATGGACTGACGACAGCCGCAGCGTTTACGGTTTCGAAAACGGTCGGCGTCGTTGTGGTCGTGGCGATTGTGCTGCACCAGATGGCAGCCGGACTTAGCCTCGGCGCGATTATGCTGCGCATGGGCCGCGACCGTCGCCGCATCTGGATTTCAACAACTACAACCGCCTCGTTCATTGTCTGGGGTGCGCTGCTGTATCACTTCGTTGTTCCCGTCGGCGAAAACATCACCGGCATCGTGTTAGGTATTGCCGCGGGCAGCTTTCTTTACGTTGCGGCCTGCGACCTTTTGCCCGAAGCGCACGCGCAGGACGAAGGCTGGAGTGTTATGGCAACAACGATCGGCGGTTACGTTTTCGCGCTGCTCGCAACACTGTTTTTCGGCTCGCACGAACACGGCGGGCATTGAAGCGTATTTTACTGCCGTAGTAATGTCTGGGCGGGCGCATGGCGTGCGCTCTGATGGGGTTGCCGCACAATGAGGGCGCAATGTATTGTACCCCTACGCGAAACACATGCAGACAACCACACCCGAACGTGCTCCAAAACGAGTACTCAGCAGATAAAAGAAAAAAGCAGCCCCGCCTGGAGGCTGCTTTTTTCTGGTTCGGCAACGCTACTTGCGACCACCTTTAGCTGCGCCCTTTGCAGCACCGCCCTTAGCAGCACCGCCCTTAGCAGCACCCTTTGTGGCTCCGCCTTTGGCAGCACCGCCCTTGGCAGCACCGGCTTTGGCCGCACCACCTTTGGTGGCTCCACCCTTTTCGGCACCACCTTTAGCAGCACCCTTTGTGGCTCCGCCTTTAGCCGCACCGCCCTTGGCAGCCCCACCTTTACCGGCGCTCTTGCCACCACCAATGGCATCTTTGAATGCTTTGGCCGCACTAAAACGAACGTTCTTGCTGGCGGCTATCTTGATGCTTTCGCCGGTTTGCGGATTACGCCCGGTGCGTGCGCCGCGCTCGGAAACGCGGAACGTGCCGAAGCCGCTCATGCGCACTTCGCCGCCACTCGACAGAGCGCGCCTCAACGAGCCTTCCAGTGCTTTGACGACCTCATCTACCTGACGCGGTGCGAGCTGCGTTTCGGCTGCAATTTCACTCACTACGTCGGTACGGCTCAACGGCGCCTTATTGGCTGCTGCCATAACCTTGTTCCTCCTGGGGAATTAACATCCGACGATTAAATTTAAGATTGCAGTTGAGTACTCGTTAGAACTTTTTCCGCAATCAGAAATTACCAAAACCATGCGTCACAGCATCCTGCGTCATAACAACTCGTTGCAACCTTGCCTCTGCATCAGTTCAGCGACGGCTTCATGTGGCGCGCGTCCTTCAAATAACACAGCGGCCACTTGCTCGGTCACGGGCAGAGCCACGCCACTTTCCTGTGACAAGCGCAGTGCAGCACGCGTTGTATGAACGCCCTCAGCGACCTGCGCGATCTCGTGCTGCGCCATGTCCAGCGATTCTCCGCGACCGATGCGCTCGCCCAGAGAGCGGTTGCGCGAATGCGGCGAAACACAGGTCGCCATCAAATCGCCCATGCCTGACAAGCCGAAAAGCGTGCTTTCCTGCGCGCCCAAAGCCAGCGACAAGCGCGTCATTTCGCGCCAGTGGCGTGTCATGAGCGCTGCTTTGGAGTTATCGCCAAAGCCCAATCCATCACCGATGCCGGCGGCAATCGCGACGACGTTCTTCAGCGCGCCGCCGAGTTCCACACCCACCAGGTCGGTGTTGGTGTAAACGCGAAAGCTATGCGTCGAAAACAACTGCTGTGCCTGGTTTGCAACTTCAAGGTTCGAGGACGCAACAACCGATGAGGTCGGCACGCCAGACACGACTTCTTTAGCAAGGTTCGGGCCGCTGAGCGTTACAAACTGCTCGTCGGGCAAAGCGCCGAATTCGCGCCACAGTTGCGAAGTGCGCAACCCGTTTTCAGGATGCAACCCCTTGGTACCGCTCACCACAATTGTGCCACGTTGAATATGCTCTTTGAGAGTACTTGCCAAAGCCGGAACGGCGGCGCAGGGAACAGCGACAACAATCCAGTCAGCAGGCTCAACAATTTCGTCTAAATCGGAGCTGATGCAAATATCGTGCAGTGGGGTACCCGCCAGATATTTAACATTTTCATGGCTTAGAGTCAAGCGTTTAGCGGCCTCAGCGTCGCGCGCCCACAGGCGGGTTTCCACGCCTTTGCAGTGCAGCAAGTGCGCCAAAGCCGTGCCCCAACTTCCAGCGCCCAACACCGCCACAACCGGCGATGAGTGAGACGAAGAACTTACACTCACGGGCCGCTCACCACTTGCTTGCTCGTCGTGCTGCTTGCAGCAGCGGAGCCGCTTGTCTTGCTGCCGAGTTTAGGCTCGGTTCCGGCTGCGATGCGCTTCATGTTGGGAATATGTTTGACGATGGCAATTGTTGCAAAGAGCGCGACCACAGCTGTATAAGGCCACGGTTGCTTCGCTACAACAAAGGTTATCGGCGCAGCGACGCAGGCCACAATCGAGGCCACCGAAATCATGCGCGACAAGGCCAGCACCGCACCCCACAACACAAACAATCCCAGCGCCAGCATCCAGTTTAAGCCGAGCAACACACCAAACGCCGTGGCGATGCCTTTACCGCCTTTGAACTTGAGGAAAACCGAGAACGTGTGGCCAAGCACCGCGACCAGTGCACATAGCGCGACAATCGAGTACTCGTTGCCCACCAGCGCACGCGCCAGGAGCGGCGCGGCCAAACCTTTGGCGACATCGAGCGTAAAAACCAGGCTGCCGGCGCCCGGCCCCAGGGCACGCCACACGTTTGTGGTGCCGATGTTGCCCGAACCCACAGCCCGCACATCAATGCCGCGCGCGCGGCCCACCAACACGCCAAAGGGAATCGCGCCCAACAAGTAAGAGATAAAAAGAGCCAGTGCTGTCATGCTTTAGGCTTTGGTATCTTCTTCATCGTCTTCGTCTGATCCATCAAATTCCAGCGCCTCGACCCATTCTTCATCGCCTTCGAGTTCATCATCGAAGTCGTCGAAGTCGTTGGTTTCCTGGGCCGTGCCGTTCGCGCCAGCACCAGCTTTACGTGCAGTTTTGGCGGCGCGCTTTTCTTCATCGGCAGCCTGCGTCGCGGCCAAACCAGCTTCACGTTTGGCGCGCAGACGCTCTTCCTTGGTCATCTCGCCGCTGCCCTTGCGCAGTTCGATGGTCAGCGGCACGCCGCGAAATGGAAAGCGCTTGCGAATCGCATTTTCTAAAAAGCGCACATACGAAAAGTGCAGCAGTTCGGGGTTGCTGACAAACAGAATGATCTTGGGCGGCGTGACTTCGGCCTGCGTGGCATAGCGAATCTTGATCTGCTTGCCTTTGGAGGACGGCACCGCATGATCGGCCACAGCGCGGCGAATGGTATCGTTCAGTTGCCCGGTCGAAACACGCGCGTGGACATTGGGCGCGATTTCCAGCGCGTCGTCGAACATCGCCTCAACGCCGAAGCCGCTTTCCGCCGACACAAAATGCACCGGCGCATATGAAATAAACGGCAGATACTGCTCGACAACTTTCTCGTAGTCTTTTTGCGCCAGCGAACGCTTGGCCGGTGCGTCCTGAGTACTCGTTTCGCGGCGGTTCTTGCGCGCCTCTTGTTTGGCACTCTCTTCAATCAAGTCCCACTTGTTGACCGCGATGAGAACGGCTTTACCGGCCTCGTGCGCGTAACCTGCGATTTTGGAATCCTGGTCGGCGATGCCGCCGCTTTCCAGCACAATGACGACCACATCGCAGCGGTCGATAGCGCGCAAAGAACGCAGCACCATGTGATATTCCATGGAAGTCTTCTCGGCCTTAACGCGCGATTTACGCCGCATTCCCGCCGTGTCGATGAGCGTAACCGGCTGATCTTTCCAATCGAGTTTGGTGTCGATGGCGTCGCGCGTGGTGCCCGCCATGGGCGATACGATGCTGCGCTCATAACCCAGGATAAGATTGGTGAGCGCACTTTTGCCAACGTTGGGGCGGCCTACCAGCGCGACCTTGATGGAGTTGTCGCGCGGGTATTCTTCGGTTTCGCGCGGCAACAGTTCTTCGATGTGCTCCGTCAATTCCGCCACGCCGATGCCGGTCGCTGCCGAAAGACGCAACGGTTCACCCAGGCGCAGCGCATACATGTTCGATAACTCCATCTTGGGGTTATCGACTTTGTTGGCCGCCAGAATGACAGGCTTGCGCGTGCGGCGCAGCAAATCGGCGACTTCGTAATCGAGCGTCGTCGGCTCTTCGCGGCCATCAGTGAGGAAGACAATGATGTCGGCCTCATCGACCGCGAGCTGCGCCTGCGACACGATGGCCGGCGCGTAGCCTTCTTTTTCGCCCAGCTCAAAGCCGCCGGTGTCGATAAGGGTGCAGGCATGGCCCCAGATGTCGCAGTCGGCATACAGGCGGTCGCGCGTTGTGCCGGCAACATCTTCGACCACGGCGATGCGTTGCCGCACCAGACGATTGAACAGAGTACTCTTGCCGACATTAGGCCGGCCCACAATGGCGATTAACGGTTTGGGCATGGGGCGTTAGTTTAACGGGTTTGCGCCTTTGTGCTCAGTTGTTTGGCTCTCGCAGCGGCTTTTTCCTTTTCCCGCATTTTTCGCCAGTATTCAGCTTGTTGCTTCAGTACCAATTCGCGGATTGGCTTAAGAACGCGTTCATCGTAGCCGAAGGCAAAGTCTGGTTGCAGCACCGATTCAACGTGCCCATCGTGAAATAACACCGCGTGTCCTCGCGGGTGCCGGGGCGAAGTCGGAAGGTGCTTGCCGTCATCGATAGGATTGGCGCCTCCGGCGTCGGAATCGAAAACAAAAATACTGCGTTGCGGAGTATTGAGCCAAGAGATGTCGTGAAGACGCGCTACGCCGCTGTGCATCGCGTAACCAACCGGTAAGTCGGTGCGCGATGGACATTGCAAACTCGCACCTCCGCCTGCATAGGGCCGGGTTGCCTGCACCCAGTTTGGGGTGAGGGGGTACTTTTCATCATAATCACGAATGTACTGGTACATCGCCCGGCCAGTTTGCCTGAGCTGACTCATGCAGATGCGTTCTGGCTGAAGGACAAGACGATTCCAGCCAATCAGCCCGCCGCCGACGACCAGCGCCAGCGTAGCGCCCAGCACATCCCATTTACGACGCTGCCAGAATGTTTTCATCGAGTACTCGCTTTGGCCAGCGGCCTACCCTGCGCTTTCCAATCGAGCCAGCCGCCGTGCACGCTGAGGACATTGTTGTAGCCGCGCCCGCGCAATTGCCGCAGCAGGAAGGCGCTGCGATGGCCGGTTTCGCAGAAGATGGCGACCGGCTGCTTGGCGTCGATGCGCGATGCGATTTCAAACATCGAAACGCGCTCGCTGCCGGGAATGTGGCTGGCGGCGAATTCGTGTTCTTCGCGCACATCGATTACTCGAATCGTGCCCTGTCGCATCTTCATCTGCAACTGTGCGCTTGAAATCTCCCATTGCGGCGGAATGTGCGCGTCGCGCTTAAGCGTAAACGGCGGCACGTATCCAACGAGGCGATGCTTCGCGGCAGCGCGCTTCACGGCGGCTTCATCACCGATGACAATCAGCGGCTGTCGCGGGTTGTTGGGGAGAGATGCATTCACTAATTTCACAGCGTCGGGAACGGGCAAATCATGCGGCGAAGCGGGGCGCAAGTCGATGAGTTGTGCACCGTTTCTCTGCTGCAACATGGCGGCGGTGATGCCCATCGGTACCAAACCTTGCGGCATTGGCGCGCCCGTTGGTGCGGTCGGTTGCGAGCACTGTGACAGAATGTAGCCACCAGCCAGCCCAATGGCACACCATGTCCAGAGTCGTGTTGCGGGAACGCTCATGTTGTCTCCTCAATGTGGGCTAATTACGCGCCAATAGTTGTGCTATTTGCAGTGGTCCCGTCGCATCGCAGCGCACCTTCGTGCCGAGTTGAGTACTCATATCGGACAGGGTGATGTCGTCCAGCATACGGTTCTGGTTATCGACGGCGTCCGGCGGCAGAAAGACGTAATCACCGCAATCGTGGCCACGCAGTTGCGTGAGGATTTCTTGTCCCATGAGCAAACCGGCGCAGGCGACATTGCCGCCCCAGAAGGTGTTGTGAATCTCGGCGACTTCAGCACGCGCAATGTTCTTTTCCTTGAGTGCAGCGGCCAATTCGCGCAGTGCAGGCGCGGCTAATGCGCCTGTCACCAGCGTGATGCGCGGCGGTCTCGCATTGTCGAGTACTCGACGGCGGCGCAACTTCGCCACATCGTCCAAGAAGGCGCGCGAGATTCCCACGCCGTTGGCGTATTGCGGGTAGCCGTCGTAAAACGGTGTGCTCGGCAGCTTCTCGCCCGCCAGGAAATACACTTCATCGCTGGCGTACACAAAGCGCACGCCGAACTTCTCGCGGCACGCGCGCTGATAGGGCTTTAATTGCTCGATAATGCGATTAGCTTCATGCGGCTGCACAACACGCATACCGCGATCATCGGGCATAAATTTGGTGAGGCCAACCGGCACGACGGCCACCGATTCGACACCGGGCCACAATGTCATTAGGTCTTCGATGCTGCGGTCGAGTTGCTCGCGGTCGTTGATGCCGGGGCAGAGCACAATTTGCGCATTAATCTGGATGCCGTTGTCGATGAGAAAACGCAGGCGCTCCATGATGTTGCCCGCTGTTTTGTTGCCCAGCATGCGCACGCGCGTCGCGGGGTCGGTCGCTTGCACCGAGACGCACAGCGGCGACAGCTTTTCTTCGATGATGCGGCTGTAATCTTCATCACTTAAATTTGTGAGCGTGATGTAGTGACCGTGCAGAAAGGAAAGGCGATAATCGTCATCGCGCACATAAAGCGTGCGGCGCAGGTTCTTACCCATTTCGCCGCTGCGCGACGCGCCGCTGCGAAAACGTGGCGGCAATTGATCGACAAAGCAAAACGAGCACTTGTTTTGGCAACGTGTTACACCGTCGAAGAGTTCGGCATCCGAGCGCAGACCCAGCGGCTCGAAAGTGTCTTTTTCAATGTCGAATATCTGCGCTTCGCCGTTAGACTGAATCACCGTTAGCGAGACCTTCTCCGACACATCGGCCATCTTGAGTTGAATGGCATCGCGCAGCGGCTGCTCGTTGATTTGCGTGATGGTCGCACCGGCTTCGAGGCCCAATTCTTCAGCGATGCTACCCGGCTCGATTTCGCTGAGAACAGCGCCGCGCGTCGGACGACTGCGAGTACTCGTGGCGCGCAAACCGGCAGCGCGTTCACGCTCGTTGCGCGCGATGCGGAACTGCTCGTTTTCTTCGACTTGGTTTTTATACTTCTTCATGATGTTTTAACAGGATAGTCAGGATGGGCAGGATGAGGGATGGGCTTGCGCAGGCGCTTATACTCCAACCGCGAGCTTCCGAAATTGATGAGCAAGCCAACATCTAAACCTGTGGCCTGCAAGTAGTTGATGACTTGGGCTTGATGTTCGGGCAGCAGCGTTTTAACTGCTTTGAGTTCCACTAACACTCTGGCTTCAACTAGCACATCAGCGAAGAAGTTGCCGACCGTCACACCACGAAAGCAAACCTCCAAGGGAACTTGTGCTCTAGCTTTTAGCCCCTTCTGCTCCAGTACAACGAGCAACGCCTTCTCATACACCGATTCGAGAAAACCAGCCCCAAGTTCGTTGCTTACTTCAAAGCACGCTTCAATGATCCGCCGCGTTAGCTCTTGATGCAGTAGCTCCATTTCAACTCATCCTGCCTATCCTGTGCATCCTGTTTATTTCTGCCCCGTGCAGTTGAGACCATAGTCAATCGCTTCGGTCAGGGCCTGCCAGCTCGCTTCGATGATGTTGGTGCTCACACCGACCGTGCTCCAACTGGTTTCTTCATTGGCCGATTCAATTAAGACGCGCACCTTGGCTGCGGTTCCCTCGCGTGTGTTGACGACGCGCACTTTGAAGTCGGTCAGGCGAATGTTGGCCATCTCCGGGTACACGGCGCACAAGGCTTTGCGCAAGGCGTTATCCAACGCATGAACCGGGCCATCGCCTTCGGCAGCAGTGTGCATTGTTTCACGCGAGCCGTTCTCACCGTCAACTGCGATTTTGAGCGTCGCTTCCGTAATCCATTCCGCTGTGTGGCCGTTGGCCGGACGCAGTTCGTTGATGACGCGCACACCCTGTAAATCAAACAACTTTTGGCTTTTGCCCAGCGCGCGTTGCACCAGCAAATGAAAGCTCGCTTCGGCGCCTTCAAATTCGTAGCCTTCGCTTTCCAACTTCTTGACTTGTGCCAGCACCTTGCGCGCTTCGGGCGAGCCTTTTTCGAAATCGATGCCCATCCCCTGCGCCACTTCGCGCACGTTGGAAGTACCTGCGAGTTCACTGACCAAAATGCGACGCTCATTGCCTACGCTTTCCGGTTCGATGTGTTCGTAGGCGCGGCCACCGGCTTTTTGCACCGCGTCAACGTGCATGCCGCCCTTGTGCGCGAAAACGCTGCGCCCCACAAATGGCTGGCGATCTTCCGGCGCGAGATTGGCGACTTCTGAAACGAAATGCGACAGATGCGTCAGTTGCTTTACGTGTTCGGGCGGCACGCACTCGATGCTCATCTTCACCTGCAAGTTGGCAATGACAGAAACCAGGTTGCAGTTGCCGCAGCGCTCGCCGAAGCCGTTGATGGTGCCCTGCACCTGCGAAGCGCCGTTTTGCACTGCGACAAGCGCATTGGCCACGCCCATTTCGCAGTCGTTGTGCGTGTGGATGCCGACCGGCAAGCGCAACTCACGCTGCACGGTGTTGACACATTCGGCGATCCAGTCGGGCAGAGAGCCACCATTGGTATCGCACAAAACCAGGATTTCGGCTCCGCCATTGGCTGCGGCTTCCAGTGTCTTCAACGAGTACTCGCGATTAGCGCGAAAGCCATCGAAGAAGTGCTCGCAATCGTAGAAAACGCGACGGCCCTGCTCGCGCACATAACGCACGCTTTCTTCGATCATGCGCAGGTTTTCATCAAGCGAGATTTTCAGCGCGTGCGTGACATGGAAATCCCACGTCTTGCCGACAAGGGTTACAACCGGCGTTTGCGCTTCGAGAATTTTTTGCAGGTTGGCGTCCTCGCGCACATCAACGCCGGCGCGACGCGTCATGGAGAAAGCGCAAAGCTGCGCGTTCTTCCACTTCTGTTCTTTGGCCAATGAAAAGAACTCTTCGTCTTTTGGGTTGGAGCCGGGCCAGCCGCCCTCGATGTAGGAGACACCAAACTCATCCAGGCGGTGCGCGATCTTCAGCTTATCGGCGACGGAGAATGAGATGCCCTCGGCCTGGGCTCCGTCGCGCAACGTCGTATCGTAGATTTCAACTTTCATGATTTTCCTCAGCAGAACAGGATGCACAGGATATTCAGGATGGTGAGAGTACTCGTTTCGCACCCGTCCTGTCCGCTCATCATGTTCATCCTGTCTATCCTGTTCCTTCGTTAGCAGACACAAAAAAGCCCGTCTCCGCATTGTGGTCGGCGACGGGCGCATTGCTGGTGCCTTTGCAGGCGGTGCCTTGAAGTCAGGCTGCTGCCTGTTGTTCAAGACGCGAAAGAGCAACGCGGGACGGAAATCGTCGCCGACCGCATAATTCGCGCCGTAATTCGAGCTTCGCAGCGTAGAAACATCAATGTCATTATACGTGTTGTGCGGCTTTTCATCAAGTTCAGGGCGAGTACTCGACGGACGCTGCGGCCCGTGGTAAACCGTAGCAAAGCAACATTCACCTGGAATCCGAGGAGACAAATAATGGCTGACGCACAAAACAGCGCGCCGGTACGCGTCCTGGTATGGGATGAAAACCCGCCGCACGCACCCAAAGAGATGTATCCCAAAAGCATCAACGGCGCCATTGCCGATGGCTTAAATGAACTTGGCGGCGGACAAATCATCGCGACAACAGCGAACCTGGACGACGCGGAACAGGGCATCACCGAAGAAGCGCTGGCCAACGCCGATGTGCTGATGTGGTGGGGACACGCGCGCCACGGCGAAGTGAGCGACGAAACCGCTGCACGAGTTAAAAAAGCGGTGCACGAAAACGGCCTGGGCTTTATTCCACTGCATTCGGGCCACTATTCCAAAGCCTACAAGCAAGTACTCAGCGCGACCGGACACCTCTTTGGCGGCTGGCGTGAAATCGAAGGTTTTGAGCGCGAAGAGATCACCGTTTGCGCGCCGCGCCATCCCATCGCGCAGGGCATCGAGGATTTCGTGCTGGACGCCGAAGAGATGTATGGCTCACCTTTTGGTGCGCCGCCGTTCAAGACTCTGGTCTTCCAAAGCTACTTTCCGCATGGCGGCGAATACTTCCCCTGCGGCTTCACGCTGACGGTGGGCAAGGGCATCGACCCGGAATTCACGACCGGGCGCGGCGGTGGCGCCAACCAGGGCGAAGGCGCCGGGAGGGTTTTCTATTTTCGGCCTGGCCACGAAACTGTTCCCACCTACTTCAATCCCATTGTGCGCCAGATTCTACATAATGGTGTCTTATGGTGCGCGCGCCGTTCATAAACTGAGCCTAACAGCAGGGCGCATCGAGTACTCGATGCGCCCTGCTGCTTTAAGTGGCTGGCCAGTAATCTCATGCCAGCTTCCACTGCTCAACGTGAGCGTACGGAGTGGTAACGTTATCAAGTTGTAGATTCAATTTCAGGCCGTGCCATTTTGCAGGGTTTGCAGCAGGTGCTCGTAGCAATCGCGGTCGAGCGGTAGTTCAATCTCTTTGTGCCAGCGGCCCGACATCAGAATGGCATTGGCCATTTCCAGCGAGCGCAGGCCGTCTTCACCGGAGGCGTACATAAGCGAGGCATCGTTGTGGCGCACGGCGCGTGCAAAGGCCCGCAGCACTTCAGGATAGCGCGAGGGCATTTCTTCAACCGCAATGTCGTGCCAGGTGCCGCCGATATCATCGAACATCCCCGGTGCCGTGCGAAGATGCTGCGAAAGTGGCTGCTCAACTTCCAAGTGACGCAAGTTGCCGTCTTCCCACACCAGCGCGCCACATTCGCCCGCAACTTCAAGGCGCTCGCCGCCCAACAAGTCGGCGCTCGAAGTATAGAACCACCCGGCTTTGTCAGCACCGTAATCGAACATCGCGAGCGCTGTGTTTTCGACTTCCACTTGGTGCAACCGCGTGCGCGTCATGGATTGCACGCGCTGTGGCAGGCCACCCATCCACACCAATTGGTCCAGTGCATGTGCCGCCTGATTCATCAAAATACCGCCGCCTTCACCTTTCCAGGTGCCGCGCCATGGCGCCGCCTCGTAATAAGCCTGCGGGCGATAATACGACACAGTCATCGAAATGCGATAAAGTTCTCCGAGTACTCCCTGATCGATCAGGCCCTTCATGGTGCGGCGTGAAGGCTCTGTTCGTTGCTGAAAGACAATGCCCAGAAGCACTCCGCTAGCACGGCAGACGGCGATCATCTTGTCCGCTGCCGCCACCGAAACCGCAATGGGTTTCTCGCATAGCACATGAATGCCGTGTCGCGCCGCATACTCGGTCATGGCCGGGTGGAATGGGTGCGGCGTGGCCACCACAATGGCTTCAATGCCGCCTTTGTCAATTAATTGCCTGTAATCGGCATAGGCTCTAGCCCCGGTTTCACTTGCAATACGTCCGGCGCTTTTCTCATCGATGTCGGCCACGGCGACGAGGTGTGTCTCCTGCATCTGCGCAAGGTAAGTCGCGTGAGCCGCGCCCATACCGCCCAGACCAATAACGCCAAATTTGACCGGTTCCATGTTCATGGGCGCCGTCTCCTTGCAGTGGGTGCCTCTTCTACTTCCATTGGCTTCAGCGCAGCCCTCGTGGGAAGCGCGACTTCGGCGTAGCTGTTGCCGATCCTGACCTCATCGAAATACACACTGTCGGTCGTGCCGATTTCGCTGTTGCGGTACAGCCCGATCTTTAGATAGTGAGGATAGGCATTCCACATATTGGCTCCCGAGACCTTATGATGGTTCCCAGTGAGCGGGGTGAATGGTTTGCCATTGAGCCAGGCTTCGATAAATCCGTCCTCGCCCGGCGACCAGCCGATATGGAAAACGAGGTCGTTCCAGCGCCCCTTCTGGATGGGCAAGGTAGAAATAATTTTTTGCTCCTTAGACGCTCCATACCATAGCTCAATTGTCGGTACGTTTTTTCTCAAGGTGTAGTAAATGGCGATGGGCGGCGAGTGGCCGGGAAAGTTGTCCCAGGTCTCGCCGCGCTCGCGATTCGGTTGATCGTGCCACTGGCCCATGCACTGCCAGGATCCGGGCTTCCATTCCCTATCCGAGTACTCGGGCGGAATCAGAAAGCTCCAGGCATACCAACTTTGGCTGCCGGGTGGTTCATGGTTGTCCCAGGTGAGTTCAGCGCGGTTGCCATTACTCACACGCTCGCCGGGACGCACTGTAAATTTGGCCGCATAGCGCCCCCGGCGCACGAGGTCGGTGACGACCTGAATCGAATCCGGGCGCGCTGCTTCACGATGTGACCAGGCGGAAAGATCGCCGCTCTCGAAATCTCCCACGAAAGGTGTAACCCGGGGCCGCTGAGTTGAGGTATCGACGCCGGCTTTAGCCACACTTATGACATCCGCGCCTGCGATATGCGCGCGCATGATGCCGCCTCTAAATGGCCCCGTGCACAGCGTCGACAACGCCACAGCAGGAATGATGAAGTTAATATAAGGGTGCAACGGATTGGTGAGTGATTTCATGATTTCAAGTTAGTCCAAATCCGCCTGTATGGTGAAAGCTGAGTAGCGGCCCAGCGTACCAACAGTCATGAACTTCTCCAACTTTTGCGCCTTGACATGACCGTCGCAAAACAGAACGACGCAAGTCTCCAGATGGCGCTCGACCATCATGTACTCGCTATATAGATAGCGCGGCGTGGTGCCGACGATGGGCGGGTTGCCGTCGGGCCAGCCGATGCTGAATTGCGCCGCAGTATCCACAGCATAAACGGTGGTCGCCGGCGATTCCCAAGACGCGACTGCCGGACTTTGAAAAGGATTCGTATAGACCCCGTTATAGGGAGTGTCATAGTACGTGGTGTTAACCCCGTAGCTGCCCCAGTTTCTGCCGGTGCGGAATTTATACTTGTCGAATGTGCTGGTGCCAATGGTGAGCGGCAGAGAGTGGCTGGGACAATTGAAGAGTTGCTCGTTCTTGACGTAGGGGAAAATCGCATCCATCCACTTATAGCGGGTGCCGCTGCCAACCGCATCCGAGGGGCCTGAATTGATCCCGTACCATTGTCTGGTGTTTCGCTCGTCATAGTCTTGTACGTATTGCAGCAGACCCAGACCGATTTGTCTCAGGTTGCTCAGGCACGAGGCCCGACGTGCGTTCTCTCTCGCGCGCGCAAAAGCGGGAAACAGGATTGACGCCAGAATACCCAGAATAGCAATGACGACTAAAAGTTCGATGAGAGTGAAGCCGGCGGCGCAGCGGCCCCGAATGGCGTTCCCTCGCGCTTTGAGTACTCGACCTGATTTCGCGCCTCGATATGCTCCGCGTAAAGTTCGCATTTTGATGAGAATCTCCCTCCGGCAGAAGTCCCTTAAAAGGAACCACTGCTGTTTCTGCGACGATGCGGCGCGCTCTGTCAGATTCCTTGCAGCCACACCATACAGCTTTATATTTCGCCCGCCGTCATACTCGCAGTGCTTCGTCCAAGGCCTCCTGCAGTGTCATGACGCGCCCCTGTTCCCAGGCGATAGCGAAGGCCACATCGCCCAGAACACCGCGTGCCAGGACTGCTTCACGTCGTTGCCAGGTATCTTGGCTGGGAACGCCGCTCTTGCCCGGTTTTTCGTTCAGAGAGTTCTTATCTACAGGGTTCTGGCTCAAGGCATCGAAACACCCCAGCAAGCGCGCCACTGATTCCATTTGCCCTTCTACAGCAGCCAGGCGTGCAAAACTCTTCAGCATATTGCGCAGGCGAGTCGTGCTCGACATTGCCTGTAGCATTGACATGACCTCGTGATAGAGATTGCGTGCCGCAGCGTGGTCGCCTTCGGCTAAAGCCACATCACCGAGATTCCACAACGTCGCACAGATGCCTGCGCGGTCGCTTAACTGGCGCGCCAGTTCCAGACTCTCTTCGAGGAAGGCACGAGCGCGGGCAAAGTCGCGGGCGTGGCCGGCCATTTTTCCCAGAAAGGAGAGCGACCAAGCCAGGCCGCTCTTGTTTGCAATCTCGCGGAAGATAGCCAAAGATTCTTCAAGTAGCCGGCGCGCCGGCGCGGGGTCGTCTCGATGATAGATGCCAGTGCCCAGGTTGTATAGCGCCCAGGCGATGCCTTCTTTGTCACCGATAGTGCGGAAGGCGACCAGGCTGCGCTCGAAATAGTCGCGCGCGGCAACGGCATCGCGGGAGCGCTGGGCGACGGTGCCCAGATGATATAGTGTCCACGCAACCCCTCCTCCATTATTCACTTCCTGATGGATGGCCAGACTTTCTTCGTGTAGCGCACGTGCCGCTTTGTAGTCGCCCTGCTCCATGGCCACTTTGGCCAGAATGCCGAGTGCGCGTCCGACTCCCCACGGTACCTCGCTTCGCCGGCTCAACTCCAGGCTTTGCTGGCCGAACTCGCGAGCCTGCTGATAGTCGCCCTGAAGCGATGCCAGATCGCCCGCGCGCAGCATGCCTGTCAGGCGCATCTCGACGGGCGCATCAACGCTCTGCTCCAGAGCGCGACATAACGCCTCGCGCCTTTCGTTCCAGTGGTCTCCCCGCCAGATTTCGCGCAACGTCAGCGCAAAGCGCAAGGCGCCATGTTCCAGAGCACCTTGCTCCAGAGCGCCATGTCCCGGATGCAGCTTGCGCGAACGCTCGTCTTCAAACCCTTCTTGCGCGGCGTGCTGCCCCGAATGGTCAAGGAACCAGGCTAGAGCCACACGCAGGTTGCTGTCTTCCCGCTTGCGCCAATCCGACCAGACGGTCGGCTCCGCATCCGCTGCCGGCACACCCGGCAACGGCGGCGCGGCCTCCGACAACCGGAGGAGCTGCTCCTGAGCCGATTCCGCCACTCGTAGATAGTACTCGGCGTGCCGCTGCCGCATCATTTCACCTTCGCCGTCGGTCTCCAGCTTTTCCAGGCCGTACTCACGAATGGTCTCCAGCACGCAGAACCACGGCTCAGCCTCCTGTTGCCGCAACAGGCTCCTGTGCACCAGTGATGTTGCCCCCTCCAGAACTTCAACACCCAGATCGCCGTCGCAGACGGCCTGCGCCGCTTCGGGCGTGCAGCCGCCTTCAAAAACCATCAGCCGCCGCAGCAATCGCTGCTCCGCCATATCGAGCAGTTCATAACTCCAATCAATTGCGGCGCGCAGCGTTTGGTGGCGCGCCGGCAACGCGGGCATCTCACGCTCGGGAACCTCGGCCTCCAGCAGTTGGAGACGATTGGTCAAGCGCACCCGTATCTCCTGAGGCGTGAGTGTTGCGCCCTGCGCCGCCGCCAGTTCGATGGCCAGCGGCAAGCCATCGAGACGCGCGCAGATCTCAGCCACATCGTACGCGTTTTCGACGGTCAACGTGAACCCGGATCGAACCTGCGCCGCGCGCTCCACGAACAGCGTGACCGCCGCACATTGCGCCCATGCCTCCACTTCCGAGGCCGACAGCGCCCGCGTTTGTGGCACATTCTTGAAGTCGGGCAATTGCAAAGGAGATAACGGCAGTTCGCACTCGTCCGGCACGTGCAGCGCAGAACGGCTGGTCACGAGCACGCACAACTCGCGGCATTCGCGCAGCAGGCTGACCACTACGGGCGCCGCTTCCACGATCTGCTCGAAGTTGTCCAGCACCAGCAACAAGTGTCGTGTGCGCAGATAATCGGTCAGAGTCTCGGCCAGCGCGCGGCCCGGTTCTTGGCGCACGCCCAGCGTCGCCGCCAGTGTTGCGACAGCCAGAGCCGCATCATCCACCGGCGCCAGCGAAACCAACCAAGCGCCGTCGCGAAAGTCGTCCACAGAGTCATGCGCGATTTGGAGGGCCAGCCGAGTCTTGCCCACGCCACCCGCGCCGGTCAGGGTCACCAGGCGCGACTTCGGGCTGCGCAGCCAGGCGCGCACTGTGTTATATTCGGCCTCGCGCCCGATCAGTGAAGAGCGCGCTGCCGGTGACGGCAAGTTATGACGGCGCATCGGTAGGCGTTGCGACGCCGCGACATCAACAATTTCGTCCGTCCGGTGATGCAGCGGCAGACGAATGGAAAACGTTGAGCCGCGCCCCACCTCGCTTTGCACGCTGATGGTGCCGTTGTGCCGGCGCACTACATCGGCCACGATGCGCGTACCCAGCCCGGTGCCGCCTACCTTAGTGGAGATCGCTTTCGCTGTGAACAAACGTTCTCGCACATGTTCAGGTATGCCGCGCCCGGTATCTTCAACCTCGATAAGAAGTGTTTCGCCACCTGAGTTCGACACGCCTTCGGCCTGGTTCGGCTGCGGTGCGCGTGTGCGAATCGTGACGCTGCCGCCCGAAGGCGTTTCGGAAATGGCGTTGCTGACCAGATTGTACAGCGCGCTATAGACCTGCTTGCGGTCGAACTCAGCGCGCGGCAGCAATGGATCGAGATCGAGGTGCAGGTGAACATTGGGCTTGTCGGCCAGCACGAACAGCGGGCGCGCCACCGCGTACACCGTATCGTGGAGGTCGCCTTCCTCGAAGAAGGGCGGCGCTATTTCGCCCTTGATGGCGTCGGCGATTTCGCGAGCGCGTGCCTCCACCAGCTCGCAGGATTGGAGCGCACCGCTGAAAACCCATCCATAGTTGTCGCGCACCAGAGACGCCATACGCTCAAGGTCGCGCGCCGCTTCACGGTCAGGTAGCCGCTCCCGGAACGCTTCCATCTCCGCGAATAACTGATCGAGCATTGGCTCGATTGTCTGAAGGCCGCTCTGGATGGGCGTCAGCATGTTCTTGATGTCATGCGAGACATCGCCGATGATGCCTGCAATTTCGGCTTTGCGCGCTTCTTGCGCCAGGCGCGCCGTCTCGATCGCGCTGGCCGCCTGACCGCACAGCACTTGCAGCACTTCGATGTCGCCTCGTTCGAAGCTCTGCTCGGTTGTCTTGAGCATTTGCATCACACCAAGGGCGTCGCCACCGCGCCGCTTGAGTGGAACCGTCACCATGACGTCGGCGTGATGGCTACTTTTGCCGTTCTGATCCAGCATGGGGTTGATGCCACCGTGTTGGCGCACATGCCGTGTGACATCGGGCACTCCTGTACGCAAGACCTGTCCGCTGATGCCCTGCGTGGCGGGCATCACGTAGCCAGTCAATGTTTCAGCAGTGGGGCCGACGACATATTGATACACGAGTGTGTCGTGATCCGGGTCGTAAAGCTGCAACGAGCCGGCTTCGGCACCCAGCACTTCCAACGCGATGTCCAGGGTCTGGCGCGCCATCGTGTCAGCATTGAGGTGATGGAACATCGTTTCGCTGACACGGTGCATCGCCTCGATCTGGCGCTGGCGCTGTCCCAGGGCGTCCCGAAGCTGCGACACCTCCTGCAAGGCCATCTGTAGTTCAGCCGTGCGCTCCTGCACCAAAGCCTCTGGAATCGCTTCTGGCAGGTCACACGCGGCTGATTGGCCACAGTTGGCCGTATGATTCTGTGGGGTGGACGCGCAATCATCAAGCCTGACATGGGTCAGCGCACCGTTGGGAGGCGCAGCGTTAGGCAAGCTGGCTTGGGAAAGCCGGTCGCTTAATGGTGGATTCTTCTTTTGAGGTGCCTTTGCCATGTCCGGTATGGTTGTCATTATCCAAGCCGATGGACACCGGCTCACCCGTTGCCTTTTCGTGCGCGCTGGTCGTGACACCCGCAATCTATGTACTTGACACGACCCTTCGGCAGGAATACCGAAGAAATGAGTACTCGCAACGTTTTCTGGTTGAGTCAAAAACAGATGAGGCGACCCACAAGCCACGCTGGAGATGAAGCAAGCTCTGCGGGTATATTCCCCGCATAATCTCATCCACGGTTCGGGCGTTAGCACAGCAGCCAAATTCGGCGACCTGTGCGACCCTGCACACGATACACCTTAAAACGGCAGCGTTAATCCACCGTTACAAAACCGTGTTCTAGAGGAATTTGAGGAGTTCTGCGGCAAAGAACAAAGGAAGATTGTAATCGCGAGTTCTTTGTCGTTCTAAAGGGGCTTTGGTTCGCTTTCAGCGTGGGCCTCGTTCATCCGGCTTCATGGGCCGCTTCTCTGGCCAGATTAACCGCTTCTTCCAAGGTCAGCAAATGACCTCGCTCCGTTGCGGCCTGAAGATCGGCTTCGCTCAGAGCGGAGCGTAAGGTTTCGACTGTTTGTTGGCGTGGCTCATACCAGTCGGAAGGAAGGGCGAGGCCGCTCTTTTGACGCTGCATTTCTTCGAACGACAGAAGTGCGGCGGCACGCGGTGGCTGTCGCGATGCGTCCAGGCACGCTAAGGCCAGCATGGCATTGAGAAGACCGGTCAGATCGTTCACCTCGCCAAAGCCGCTTAAAGCCCGCCCGAAGAATCGAGCGGCTTCGGAAGGACGGTTTTCTGCCCACGCCAAACGACCCGATTGAATGCGGCGCCATGGGTGGCCGCGCATGTCGCCAAGGTCGTGTTCAATGGCTTCGCTTTGTTCCAGAAGGCGGCGTGCAGTTTCCAAATCACCGCGTTGGCGCGCCAGATCGCCGCGCTGTGCGAATGCACCGGCCTCACCATCCTGGTCACCGATGCGACGAAAAATTTCGCCCGATTCGACGAAATAGCGTTCTGCTGCCTCCCAGTCGCGGCGCTCGGCGGCACACATTGCCACCTGATTAAGAGTCCAGGCAACGTTTTGGAATTTGCCGGTTTGTTCTGCCACGTCGGCCTGTGCGGCACCGAAGCGGAAAATTTGCAGCGCCTGGTGGAAAGCGCGCTCTGCGGCTTCGTGCTCACCGGTTTCAAATGCGGAAGCACCAACGTGAAACCAGGCCCAGGCAATCTGGTACTCGTCGTCTATCTCGCAGGCGAGTTCAAGGCGTTGCCGGGACAGTTGGCTTTGGCGGCGATAATCGCCACGATGCCCGGCAGCGGTGGCCGCAATGGATAGAACCGACGACACCAGAGGAGGCGGCGCGAGGTGCATCGCTTTTTCCAAAGCCTGTTCGGCCAGGTTATGAGCCTCGGAAAACAAATCGGCCCAAAAACGAGATGTCGCATCTACCAGATAGAGCGCCATCACCGGATCATGCTCCAGGCTCCACTCCAGGGCGACGCGGAAGTTGTCGTGTTCAACTTTGAGCCTTTGCATCTGCTCCAAACGGCGCTGTGATGCGGCGGCCTCCAAATTTGGCAGCGCGGCGTTGACCATCTCCAGAAAATAGTTCGCGTGGCGTCGTTGGAGTTCTTCTTGTTCGCAGTCCGACAACTGCTCGCGGGCAAATTCACGCACGGTCTCAAGCAGGAAGAAGCGCCCGTCAGCGGACAACCTGACCAAAGAAGCTGCGTGCAGTTGATCCAGAAAATGTGCGGCGTGCGGCTGATGGGTAACTATTGCGGCAGCTTCGGTCGTGCCGCCGCCTCGAAAAACGCTCAGCTCGGCGAAAAACTGGCGTAACTCGGCCCACAACAACTCATAACTCCACTTGAGCATCACCCGCAACGTGGAGTGGCGCTCCGGCACGTTGTTGTCAGGTGCGGGAGTCAAGAAGTCAAGACGATGTTCCAGGCGCTGCAACATCTGCCAGGGCGCAAATTTCGCGGCGTGGGCAGCGCAAAACTCGATGGCGAGGGGCCAGCCTTCGAGCCGCTCGCACAGGCGGACAACAGTGGCCCCGTTTTGCCTGGAGATTTTGAAACCGGGACGCACCAGGCGTGCCCGATCATGAAAAAGCTGTATGCTTTCCCATTCGAGCAGCTTTTCCGGCGGCGTATCAGGGAGTGGAACCAACATCAACGGCACTTCAAACACCGCCTCCGCCGCGATCTCCAGAGGGTGCCGAGAAGTTGCCAGGATTCGCAGTGCCGGCACGCGCTGTAACAGGGTTTGCACCAGCGCTGCCCCGGCGGGTAAAAGATGTTCGAGGTTATCCAGCACCAGAACAGGGCTTGCTTTCTCTTGCAAGGCAGAGAGAAGCCGTTCAAGGGAAGTACTTGGCCCTAAACCTGGCCACAGCGCCTCGCCACCAACAATCTCAGCAATGGCTGCTGCAAAGCTGTCGGAGTGCGACACCTCGGCCAGAGGCACAAACCAGAGAGTTATTTCGGGTTGCCATTGCTCGCGCCACAAGCGCGCTGTTTCAAGCGCCAGACGTGTTTTACCACTTCCACCGGGGCCGGTTAAAGTGACCAGCCGCACCGAGGGAGTACTCCACAGGTTTTTCAAAGCGGCGATTTCGGTTTTGCGCCCAAAAAAGCGAGACCACTGCGGCGGTAGATATGTTCCGTCGATACCCGGAACGGAAGCGGGCCGCGCCGCATCAGTTTTTGCGTCCGGTGCAACCAACGATGCGCTGGCGGGAGAATGTGCCGCAGCGGGTGTGATGTCCGGTGCCTCATGTGGCACCATGCGCCGTTCGGTCGTCTGACTCGATTCACTTTCGATGAGGCGCATCAGTTCGCGCGTTTGCGGGCCAGGAACGGCGTTCAATGCGCTCTTAAAAACGCGCTCCATTTCATAGTATTGGCGCAGAGCCAGGGCAGGCTGGCCCATTGCGGCGTAAAGGCGCATTACGTCGCGCCCGACGTCTTCACGCAGAGCGTCCATGCTCAGGCCGCGCCGCGCATAATGCAGGGCGCGCTCCACTGCGCCGTCCTGTTCCAGGGCACGAATGAGGCGGCGCAACGCGGCGAAATAGGCTTCCTCCAGGCGCTGCGATTCGGGAAGTACCCAATCTTCATAGAAGCCGGGCAGCAAAACGCCGCGATAGCATTCCACGGCTTGTGCCAGATGCGCGCTTTGCGCGGCGCGGCTTGTGGCCTGCGAAGCCTGCTGCAGCGTCGCTTCAAACTCGGCCACGTCGGTCGTCACAGATCGCGAATCCAATCCCACAAAGTTCCGATCGGCTGCCACGACGGAACCGGCGGGCACATCAGGTGGCTCCAGACACTTACGCAACGAAGAGAGCACGACACGCAAATGCCTGCGGCTCAGCTCGGCATCGTGTCCGGGCCATAGCAACTCGCACAACAACTCGCGCGCATGCTGTCGCGGGAAATACGCCACAAAAGCCAGAAGCGCACCCGCCTGTCGCGACCGAAAGCGGTCGAGAACCTGTGGCGCACTCGCCACCTGCCCGTCCGCCTCTTGTGGTTGAAGGCGTTGAACGCGCAGCCCGCCAAACATCTCAATGCGCCACAGGAGCGCCATAGGGTTGCCTCTTGTTAATAGACCCGACGGATTGTGCCAGGAGTGGAAGCCTCACCATCTAAAGCGCTCTTGGCTGCTATCAACAAAATGCGTCGGAACCTGCTGAATACTACTTGTGTGTTAGCCCATGCGAGATCGGGCTTTTGTGATGCTAACCTCAACTACACGGTAGAGGTAGATCATGAGATGCAGCGAAAAACGAACTCAACGTGTGGCTGATGCAGAATTGAGCCAATTCCATTCCCGGTATTTGTTACCGATCATCTGAGTACTCGATGCGCCTTTGTGTCGTGTCAGTGGATTATTAGCCACCCGGCGCCAACTTCCACAATTCGACACCGGATAGATTGGCGTCACCAGCGCTACACACTATGCGAATGGTACCATCGGTCACATTGGTAATCCAAGGGCCGAGGCGCTTCCACTCACCGGCAACGCCACTGCGCACGTTCGATTGCACGAGTTTGTCCTGTAGCCGCACATCAAACGTGACGGATGCGTTATCTTCCCACAAATATAAATACACCCGATACGTACCATTGGGCACCGAGCGCACCGTGAAGTTGCTGCCTGCACTGTTCCAGATCGAGGAGCGAATCATGCGGGCGCGCGCCTCATCCGTAGCCGGTTGCAGTGGCACGCTCTGGTTTTCAAAAGTTGAGCCCCGAAATGAGAGATTAGCTTCACTCTGGCCTTCCCACTGTTTGCCGTCGATAGTGAGAGAGGGGCCATTGAAATTGATGCCGCGATACCATTCAAATTGCAGCGGGCCGGCAGTGACTTCCATTGGTTTGGAAACGGTCACGCCGCCCCGGTCGTCAGTGACACGGGCCGCCATTTTGTAAATGCCCCGCTTTGGTGCGGCCCACTTGAATTGAGTGCGGGCCGTGGTGCTCTTCGCCACGACTCGGTCGTTTTCCAGTAGCTCCACAAGTCGAACTTTGCCGTCGGTGTCGGATGAGATGGCGGTTAAGGTCAAGCTCGCGGGAGATTGCAACGCCTGGCTTTGTGGGGGCATTTCCAGTTGCACAACGGGCAGGACATTGCCACGTTTACCCGGTGGTGCGAACTTGCGCGCAGCATCGTCCAGCACCAAGATCCAATCGTTATTGCGTCCGCTGCCGGGCGGCACAAACTCCTGTGTCGCGCGGCTGGCAAATGTTCCCGCCGGAACGTGCGTGCCGTCGCGCGGGCTATACCAGTAACCCTTCAACTGAGTACTCGGAATCTTGCTCATGTTCAGTGTGAACGGTTTTCCCGAGGCGCTGTACACAAAAGCATAGCCGTCACCGCGCGTGGCCTGAACATGGTCGGTGCCTTGGCCGGCGTCGGAAGCGAGCAACGACTGATCGGGCACGCGACTTAAAAATGGCCGCGCTTCCATCAGTTGACGCAGGTAAGTCATCTGCGTCGCGCCGGGGTGATCGACGGCTTCATACCAGAAAGCCGTGGGGCCATTGACGCCCTGGCCAAAGCGCGGCGCGTGCATCTGCCACACCGTGTGGTTGCCGTAGGTGTGCCCCGCCGCACCGGCGAAGACATCCCAGTAGGCGAATTTACGAATTTCGTAAGCGTCGGAGTAGCCGTTTTCTCTGGCGTTGAAACAAATGGGGTGATCTTCGTATAACGGCTCGGCATCCAGCACCGGCTTGGCCGGAACGCGATTGTAATCGCGCGCGATGCGGTTCCACACATCCGTATCGGTGCAGTGGCCGGTTTGATTCATGTTGAAGCCCAGCCACTCGTCCGCGTGAAACCACTGCGCCGAAGTGCCACCGCCCATCGGATGAAAAGTGATGAGATGTTTTCCGCCATCGCCCTGACGCAGTCCGCGCGCCAGGGCGCGAATGATGGCGCTGTGACGCTCCGTTTCAACGGGACGGTCGCCGCCGAGAATCCAGATGATTGGCTTGTCGAGATAACGACGACCGAGCCACTCGCCATAGGTTTGGGCGTTTTCTGGAGTGAAGATTTCCGGCCCGCTGCCCCACTTCTTGTTCCACTTATCGCCCCACGTCGGCAGCATTCCCGTGTAAAGACCTTTGGCGGCAGCGGTGTCCACGATGTAATCAACGTGATCCCAATAATCGTATTGAGTCGCATCATTCGGATCGGCTCCCGCTGTGGTATCGGGCGTCACCGGATTATCGTTCAGCAAGGGTTTGTCGCCGTAGGCGTTCGGTTGATTCAGCCCATTGACTTCCGACAGAGCCACGGCTTGAATCACGGTAAAACGCTTCTGGCGTCGGTTTTCTAAATAACGCTCCGCTTCAGCCCGGTCGAGGCGATGGAATAGTTCCCACGCCGTATCGCCCAGATAGAAGAACGGAGTGCCATCGCTGTGCTGCAAAAAGTGACGGTTCTCAGAAACCTGAAGTGCGCCATGCCTGAAGTCAACTGATGGTGTCGCTGCGGATTGTTTGGGTCTCGATACCTGAGCTGCTACGCGGTGAGTTCCCGATTGGACACTCAATGAGACAAGCAAAGCCAAAATGGGCAACGAATGCGGCCAATGTCGTCTGATTCGTAAATTCACACGAGGTAAGACAGCCAGCGCACACGTTTGTGGCTGCACTTCGTCGAAAAGAGGCTTTGCAGAATAGCTCCCTGGGAGCGAATGAGTACTCGATTATTTCAGCGACACATCCGGCTCAAAACCCAGAGCGTAGGGGCAGCGGATGGGTGTGCGACGCACTCCGGCATCGCCGATGGTGGGCTTGTAATAGGCCGCCATGATGAGCGAAAAATCGGAGACCGTGCCGCGCAAAGTGCGGCCTTTATCGCCGTAGCCGAAGCGTCGCGGACGGCGTGCATCGTTGACCGCGACGATGAGATCGAGGTCGCCGCGCGGCAGCATCAGCGCGTCCCACTGCGAGGGTGTGGCCTTCGCGCGCAGGTTGCCCCACGCCGGGTGCGAATGAAAGGTGCCCAGAAACTCGTAATCACAGAGCTGCGCCAGGCACGAGCGCACGCGGCGGTCACGCTGGCTGTGCGGCGTCACCATTTTGTGACCACGGTCGGCAGTTTGATAGGGCACGGCATACTCCACCAGCCACTGCGTATCGGTGCGATAGCCGAGAATGAGGCCGTAACACTCTTTTTTGTAGGCTTCGACCGACGACAAAGCGATGGATAAAAACGCGGTCTGCGACAAATGCACGGTCATCGAGTACTCCTGCGACGAACGAAGATGGCAAAAGCGCGGGCGAGCTGTAGCGAGGCAATAATGGCCGTGCGCGGCGTGTTGTGAAGTTGAATTATAAACGATTTGAGGCAAAGAAAAGTCACCCGGCGAACATTGCGCGGGTGACTTTTCTTGAACACGTGGAGCTAAGCGTTTTCCGTGTCGCGTTCGGCGGATTCTTCTTTTTGCGCGACGAAGTGGCCTTCCATCACCGACTCGCTTACGGACCGACGACCACTGGGCACCTGACGCGCGGCCATGTCTGCGGGCAAATCGTTCGTGTCGCCGCGCCTGCCAATGGCGAACACCGCCATAATCTCAAAGTCGGACGGAATGCCGAGCGTGGCTCGGGCCATATCCGTGTCGAAGCCGGCCATGCCATGCGCATAGAGGCCGTTCATCGCGGCCTGCAACGTCATGTAGCCGGAGCAGGTTCCCGTATCAAATTGGTGAACGCGGTTGGGGCTGCCGTTATGACTGAACGTTTTCTTGGCGATAAGCAACACCAGAACCGGCGCGTTCTTCGCCCAGATTTGGTTGGGTGGCGACAGAAAATCGACAAATTTCTTGCGATCTTCATCGCTGCGTGCCAGGATGAAGCGCCACGGCTGCTCGTTGTATGAACTCGCGGCCCAACGCGCCGCTTCAAAAACGCTCATCAACGTTTGGTCGTCAATCGGCTCCGGCGAAAAAGCATACGGCGACCAGCGATTCACAAAGGCGGGGTCAATCGGGTAATCGGCGTGGCGATACGGCTTCACTTCGTCAGTCACTTCACGGTTCAGTTTGTCCTTCAATTCATTTGGTGCAGACATGTTTCTCCTCAGAATCCGTTATCTTACCGTCGCAGTTTTAACCGTCGCGCCGCCGCAACTGGAACCGGCGCCTGCTGTGCAACCAAAACAATGCGCGCCGGTGAGAATGGGCTGCCCGGCGATTGCAGACGGATCGATGTCCCACAAGTGCAGCGGCTTTCCGTTGTGCCATTGCATGTTCAGCATCTGGTTAAAGTCGCAGTCGTATATTTCGCCGCGCCAGCCGATGCTGATGGTATCGCGGCACATCAGGCCCTCGACTGCGCCGGGGTTAAACGCATCCAGCAACAATTGCGAGTACTCATCCCACTGGCTGCTACGGCGCAGAAAGGTGCCAAAGCGCGCAATCGGCATATTGGTGATAGTGTAAAGCCGGTTAAACACAATACCGAATTGTGCCTTCAGTTCGGCTTTGTAGGCGGATTCCAACTCGCTTTGCGCGCCGGGCAGAAATGCGCCAACCGGGTTATAAACCAGGTTCAACTTCAACTGCGGCTTCGTGCCGTAGCCCAAACCATTTAAGAGTTGCAGCGCGCGCACGCTCTTGTCGAACACTCCCAGGCCGCGCTGTTTATCCACGTTTTCAATGGAGTAGCACGGTAATGAGGCCACGATTTCCACTTCGTGCGCAGCCAGGAATGCGGCGAGATCTTCCTGACCCGGCTCGAACAAAACGGTGAGATTGCACCTGTCCATCACGTGACGAATTGCATTTCCGCTCTTCGCACGCTGCACAAGGTAACGAAAGTTGGGATTGAGTTCCGGTGCGCCACCGGTGATGTCAACTGTGCCAACGTCGGTTTGCTCCAACCAATCGAGTACTCGACCAAGCGTTTCGCGCGTCATGATTTCGCTGCGTGCCGGGCCGGCGTTGACGTGACAATGCTCGCAGGTCTGATTGCATTTCTTGCCGACATTGATTTGCAGCACTCGTGTGGCAACACGTCGCAGTTCGAGGCCGTGCTGCGCCAGAGTTTGCTCGAAGGAGTTCATGAAAATTCTGTGGCCACGGAAACACACGAAAGGGCACGGCAAGAGTTGAAGCTGCGGCGTGCTGACGCGATCATTTCAAGTTGTCGCCGGTTGAGTTTTTGAGTAACCAGTGAGATGAAGACCGCCGTCATTTTGAGCGCAGCGGAAAATCTTTCATGCTGCGATTGAAGATTCTTCGCTGCGCTCAAAATGACAGAAGCAGTTCTCTTCCCCTGTACCTTAGCAATTTGAGTTGGAGTGCAGACAATATTGCAAGTCATTGCACATGCACTGAGCATGGCCCGTGTCGATTGCCATCCATTTCCTTTCCGTGCCTTTCCGCGTGTTTCCGTGGCTTAAATCTCCTCGCCGGCTTTGCACAGCAGTTCGGCCATGGTGAGAATATCGAGCGCGTTGTGATGAATCACCGGCGCGAGCAGATGCGCTCCGCTGCCGTTGCGCGCGTGTGTGGCGACAAATTCGTGATAGGTGCGTGGAATCTGGCTGCCGGCCACATCGTCGATGCGCGTGCGACCACACAAATACAGCTCCAGCGTTTGTAGCTTGCAGTTGGGCAGCGAATGCTTCCACTGGCGTCGCGCAAAGTGCAGCAAGTCGAAATGGGCACGAGGCTTCTCAAACTTCAAGCGATGCCCGATGCTGCGGCCTTCGATGTAGGGCCAGTCGAAGGATTTGCCATTGAACGTCACGAGTGTGCGGCCAGCAGCGATCTTGTGAAAGGCGGCCAACAACGCGCGTTCTTCGGGATAATCGCGCGCCAAGAAAAGCTGGAGTTGCGGCTGTTGTTGAGCGTTGTCGAAGTCCAGTGCGCCGACGAGAAACAGCGGCACCGAGGAAGAGAGCCCGGTTGTTTCAATGTCAACAAAGAGCAAATCCTGCAAGCGTGCGCCGCTGAGTTGCGGAAAACATTCGCGCTGCAGCACGCTCTCCAAGCGAGTACTCAGCGTGGAGAATTCGGCATCGTATTCGGCGGCGTTGCGGGCAATGAGGTAATGCACTCCATTGTCGGGGCACAGACGCTCCTCGCCATTTAACACATCTTGCAGCGACGCGTCTGGCGCCGCAGTCGGACAGAAAATGGCGCGTGGTTCAATAGGTTCTTGAAGCCACGTCGTGTGTTTATTGGTCAGAGAGTCGGTTTTCGGCAACGCAGCGCCGCGCATCGCACCTGTGGCTAAACCGCGCGGTTTCTTGCCGTTGGCTGCCGGTGCAATTTCATCCGCGATGTCTTCCCACGAAGGGCTTGAAGAACTTGCAACGGAAAGTTCAGTAGTCGGTTTGGCGTCAGGTGTGGCATACACAGTCTCTTCTTGTTCGCGCAGCACTTCTTTGATGCGCTTGTTGAGCGCGCGCGCGGCGGCACCGGGCTTTACCGAGGCCGGCTTACCACCAGGCTTTGGCAAAGCGACAGCCTGCGTGTTAGTCGCTTGCGCTTGCGCCGCCAGAGAGGCAGCCATCAGGCGTTGCGCGCGTGACAGAGGTTTGGAAGGTGTGTCGTTATGTGCGGCGGAATGGTCTTCGATCATGGCGGCAACGAATAGAACTTCAGTTCAAAACAGCATTTGGTCTTCAAGATGAGCGCCGTCCGGCACACGAACATTCGGCCCGATGACGCTGCGTCGCACGATGGCTCCTGCGCCGGCAAGGGCACCATCATACAAAACGGAATTTTCTACGACTGCGTTTTTGGCGACATGCACTGCATCACCGAGAACCGAGCGGACAAGAGTCGCACTGCGGGCGATGCAGCAATCGTTGCCCACAAGTGACGCCTCAGGCAGTGACGGCTCAGGCAGCGATTGCTGAGGCAGCGACGGCTCATCGCCAGGGAGGTTGCCGCTTTTTTGCTCCGCGTGCGAGTACTCGCCTGTGATGCGCCCCTCGATTTCGTGAGGAAAGCGGCCCGCCAGCGCGTCCTGTTGCGCCTGCAAATAGCGCGGCATGGTGCCGACATCGAGCCAGTAACCGCAGTGGCGATAAGCATACAGCGGAGCGCCGTCGCGCAGCATTTGTGGGAACAAGTCGTCTTCAACGCGGGTGAATTTGCCGCTTTCAATCAGCGACACAACTTGCGGCTCGAAGATCCACAGCGCGATGTTGGCCCAGCGCGAACTTGTAACACCGGGCGCGGGCTTCTCATAGAATGCGCTGATACGCCCATCATCCTGCACTTCACAAATGCCGACATCCTGCGGATGATCGACCTCACAGCACACCATGGTCACGACTGCGCCGCTCGCGCGATGCGACTTCAGCGCTGCGCTCAGATCAACATTGTGCAGCACATCGGCGCTGGCCACGACAAAAGTACCTTCTGAGTACTCGGGACATTGCTCATACACATTGCGCACTGCGCCGCCGCTGCCCAGAGAGTAAGGCTCGATAACATACTTGAGCGCAATACCGTGTCGAGCGCCATCGCCAAAGTGTTCTTCGATGCTTTCGGCTTTGTAGCCGGTCGCCAACGTAACACGCTCGATTCCCTGCTGGTGCAGGCCGAAGATGATGTGCTCCAGCAACGGCTTGTTCGCGACACGCGCTAACGGCTTGGGAATGACACGCGTCATCGGTCGCAGGCGTGTGCCCTCCCCGCCCGCCAGAATGATGGCTTTACTCAATGTGTGGCGGCTCATGGTGCCTGGCTTCAATGCGCAAAGGGCAAGTCAACGACTGTAGCCATCTGCGCTTCGTTATTCCACGTGAGTTGAAGCTGCTGCCCCGCTGCGCTGTAGTCACCGCGCACATAAGCCAGTGCAATGGCGCCAAATCGCGGCGATACCGTGCTGCTGGTGATAAAACCGGCGGCACGCTCACCGGCCAACAGCGAGACGCGCTCGCCCATCGGCAATGGCAGTGGCTTTTCCAGTTTCAAACCACGCAGGCGCTGCTTCACTTTCTTGTAGGTGTTGAGGCGCGCCACAACTTCCTGCCCGTTGTAGCAGCCTTTGTGCAGCGAAACCTCTTCGTTGAGGTTGGCTTCCCAGGGATTGATTTCCTCGTTCAATTCCAAACCGGCCACGGGAATTCCGGCTTCGATGCGCAGCAGATTATACGTTTCGTTGTCGCACAGCGGAGCACCGCTTTTTTGCACCAGCTGCGCGAGCTTTTCTTTATGCTCGCTCCACAACAGGAAACCCGGAAGCGGCAAACGCCTGGTGCGCGCGATAAAAACAGACGCGCCAGCAGCATCAAACATCTGCACGCCATTTAAAGAATCATCCGGCGCGATGCCCACGGTTTCGAGTACTCGCTGTGCCTGCGGCCCGAACACGCCGAAGAGCGCCGTCGCTTCAGTGATGTCTTCAACGCGCACATCCTGACGAAAAAGTATGAACTGCTGCGCGTGCGGCTTGAACATGGCGCGTCGATTAGGTGAAGCGATGACAAGATAGCCATCGCTCTGGCGAAAAACCGTGAGCAAATCGAGCAGGCGCGCTTTGCTGCTGACCAACGCCGCGTCGCAGCCGGTGTCGGGGCGCAAACCCTTGATGTCGTTGGTGGTGAGGTGATGCAGCAGTTGCCCGCCATCGGCGCCCGCAACACGAAAGCGTCCGAAATGGCTCATATCGCGCCACACAGCGCTTTGGTGTGCGGCATTGTAAAGGTCGTTGTTCATGTAAGTTAAAGTGGCCGCACCAGAGGCGCCAACGCTCCGGCCAGCGCCAGGGTCTGCACCGCTTGAAGGCCGACAAGTAACGCAGCGAATCGCAGCGAAACCGTTTCACGCCCCAGAGCGCCGGCGGCCAACACGCATAAGGGAGCGAGCGCGAAAAGCCATAAACGTTCGACTTCGCCGCGCACGTTGCCGGACACAGTCAGCAGCAACAAGGTGCAAAGAGCCGCCACGCCAACAGCCAGCGCTGTCCTATCCCACATTATACCGCCTTCGACCTCTTCTTCAGGGTTCCTCATGCCTTCAGGGCTTCCGGTGCGCCATGCGCGCAGGCGGCATTCGCGCAGGCGGCGCAACACAGCCAGGATGCAGCCCACCACAACCGGCCAACTGCAAAACATTGCGAACATCAGCAGATTGAGCCACACCCAAACTCCATAAGTGCGCGCTGCGATTGTCGCCTCGTGGTGCACCGCCATCGCCTGCCGGAAGATGAGGCCAATCTGCATCGGAAAGAGCACCAGAAGCAAAGCCCAGCCCAACATAAAACCGAGGACGCAACTGCCTAAATCCGCCAGAGGACGGGGCATTGCTCCCCGCTCTGTGCCGGGTGCAGGCCGCAGCCACGACCGGGTACTCGTGACGGTTTTCTGCGCTCCATAATGCCACACGGCTGCCAGGACAACGATGCCCCACACCGCCAGTGTGCCGAAGGAGATAAACGAGGTAAACGCCAGAATCACACCCGCAGCAATGCTCCAGGCTGGCGAGCCGCCATTCAATCGAAAGGCCAGGCAAGCCAGCGCCCAGGCCGCAAAGCAGGCGATAAGACTATCCAGCGAGAAAGCGAACACGTTCACCGTGGGAGCCAATGCGAACAGCGCCGCCGCCAGCAATGCGCGACCTTCCTGTAATGTCACAGAGGCGATGTCATCAACAACGGCCCCCCTGGCCAGCCAGTACACTGCGGGCACGGTGGCCGCCACGCAAAGCGACAACAAAAAAGCGCTCCACAAAGCACCGCCCACAGCCGCACCGGGTAAGTCGAACTGCGAGGATGCCCCCGCCGAGCGAGCGGCAGCGCGACGCACCTGGTTTCCCGAACTGGCCAGTTCTGCTGCCCCGTATCCGGTCAGGCTTTCTGCCAGCGAGGTAAAAGTGTTTTGCAGAGCGGGAACGGCATTGAAGATGCGGCGCGCGCCATAATACAGCAACACGGCACCCGGAGGATGCGTCGCTACGTGGGCCTGCAAACGCGACGGCGGCTGTTGCCAGCGTTGCGCGTAGCCACTTGTAAACTGGCGCATGTCTTCAACTGCATAGGCCGTGGAAAAATACTGATTCGCCGTATCGCTCCACGTCGCGTTGATGAGGTTTTGCGTGCCGCCTGGCCCCAGCAACGCCCACGGCCACACCAGCGCGAGCAGAGACAGCAAACTAACGCAGAGCACAACCGAGGTTTTCTGTTCGCGACGATTCTTGGCACGGCAAAATCGGTCATAGGCCGAAAGCGCCGCAGCGCCTCCGAAAAGAACGAGTACTCCCAGCGGCAGCAGCCACGCGGAAGCGGGCCACAAAGTAGTATTGGGTGGAATGGCCCATTGTTGTGCATAGCCCAGCGGCGCACCGACTCCGGGCAGGCGGCGCGGCCCATAGAGCCACAACCATGTCGCGGCGCACAACAACAATAAAACCGCCACAGCCCCTGCCAGCGAACGCGCGGACGCAGGCGACGCGGGGCTGGTGGGCGATTCTTCTTCGGAAGCAGTGTTCAACGGAAGCGGGATTCGACGTCAAGCCGTTCTCTAGATTTGAAATTTCTGTTCGACGCGCCGCGCCACAGGATGCTGCGTATTACGCTGGCTAGTAGTCCGCTGCTGCGTATTACGCTGAGTTCCGTCGCGCTGTGATCTATCGCGTTGCGCATTGCTGCCATCGCTCGATGTCTGCCGCCGGTCGGGTGCCGAGGACGATGGTTTGCCAGCCGTGCGCTGCTTGTCGCTGTGTCGTGTGTCGCTTCGGTCGGTGCCGCGTGTTGCGGTTTGGCTGTCCTGGCGCGACGGCTTGCGGGGCGACCTGGCTTTCGCGGGTTTGGCTTCAGCCGCTTTGCGCAAAGCATGAACTTCGCCCGGCAGCAACACGCGATAGGCGCCGGCCAGCATGCCTTCAAGCCCCAGCCCGGCAAAACGCACGCGGCGCAAAGCGCGCACCGGGTGCCCGACTGCTTCGAGCATACGCCGCACCTGACGGTTGCGTCCCTCGTGCAGTGTCAGTTGCACCAGGGCGTTGTTCTCGGTTTGTGCTCGCACGCGCGCTTTGCAGGGCGCGGTCTTGCCATCTTCGAGATAAATGCCTTCCTCCAGCTTCTTCAGCGTCGGGACGGTCACATGGCCCCGAACGCGCGCCCAGTACGTTTTCTCTACGCCGTGCGAAGGATGCGTCAGCAGTTGTGTCAAGGAGCCGTCATCAGTCAGCAATAAGACGCCCGCCGTATCAAAATCGAGCCGCCCAATCGGGTGCAGATGCTTGTATTTATCGGGCAGCAAGTGCGTCACCGTCGTGCGGCCTTCAGGGTCTTTCTTTGTCGTCACGACGCCGGTCGGCTTGTGCAGCAACAACACGGTGGCCGGCCCGGTCGGTAGGCGAAGCGGCTGGCCATCGACAACGATGCGGTCTCGCTGCGGGTCGGCTTTAGCGCCCAGTTCACGCACGATGTGGCCGTTGACGCTGACACGCCCCTGCTCGATCATCTCTTCCGCGGCGCGGCGACTGGTCACGCCAGCCCGCGCGATCAACTTTTGCAGGCGCTCGCCCTCGGTGGAGTCGCTATGCGAGTACTCGCGTGGCGGCTCATGCTGCGAAGCCGCCGCCAGAACTTCTTCAATCGGCGGTGCGAGGTAGATGGGCGCCTTTTTGTTCGCTGCCGTATCCGAAGCCGGACGTTGGTGCGGCGTTGCGGCGCGGCTCGATTTCGCGGCGCTGTTCGGTTTCGTGGCGTTGCGTGGCCTCTCGCCGTTGTGCGAATTCGCGGCGCTGCCGTTCGTGCGCTTCGAGCTGGGCGCGGGTCTGTTCGCTCTGGGCGCGGCGTTCGCTGGCCTGTCGCTCGACTCTCTGCGCGCGGGCGTTGTGGCGTCGCTGTCGCGCCGCAGCGGAGGACGCGTCGATGCTCCGCGTGTTGAGCGAGGATGTTCCGCTGCGCTCTGTCGCGCTGAAGCGGGCCTCATTTCCTGGCGCGGCGTTCGATCTCGTGGCGTTTGGTCGCTGTGTGCCACGCCGCGCGGTGCCGCGCTGCGTGGTGCCTGACCGCGCGGCATCGGCTCGCGTGGTGCTCTGCTGCTCGACGCGCGGTTCGTTGCCTCGTTGCCCTGAGGGCGAGTTCTCGGCGCGGCGCTGCGTGGCGCCTGGCTGCGTGGCGCTCGGTCGCGAGGTGCTTGGTCGCGTGGCGTCCGGTCGCGCTGATTCACGTCTCGCGGGCCTCGGGCGCTCTGGGGAGCCGGGTTCGTGCCGGGCCGGTTTTGCGACCTCGCCTGCTGCGGGCGCCCTTGTTGCGGGCGCGGCTCTTGCGACCGCTGTTCTTGCGACCGCACCTCTTGCGACCGTGGATTGGGCTTCTTGCCGCCTGTATTGGGGCGGGATGTTCTCGGATTGTGGCTGGCCATAGATCGAGTACTCAGTTGTTGTGTTGGGAGTCTTGCGCAGTTTGCCGCGTGGCTTCTGCGCACGCAGTTTCCGGACGGATAACAGCAAAGCAAGACTCAAGAAAAATGCACCATACATTCCCAGCCGCAGCGAGGGATTGGTCGGCACGATAGCGGCAGCAGGTGGCAAGACGCGGGCCATCACAGAAGCCGGTACGTCCTCGCGTGCCACGAGAGGCGCTTTGGCCACCGCGTGCGCGCCGCTCAGGAACTCGACGTAGCCGACGGCCTGCCCCTGGCGTAGCGGAGCTTTCATCGGCAGCAGGTGAACGCGGCGTTCGATAGCCGGCTGCTCATCGTTGCGCAATGCGACGGAAACGGCACGCGGCGTCACGGCATGGGCTTCAAAGGCGCCGCCAACCACGGGAACCGCACCGAACTCCTCGCCGCCGCTCGTCACAGCAACCGGTGCAAAATGCGCGAACCCGATGTTTTGCAGAATGAAACGGCTGTCCGCCCACGTGTCGGGCGCGTGCATTACCACGCTGATGAGGCGCAACGGCTGCGTCTTGCCTGAAGGCGTGCGCATCCAGCGCGTTGCCGAAGCGATCAGGCAGCGTCCCGCCTGCCTAGTGTATCCCGTTTTCACGCCGTCCGATTCATTCCAGCGAAACAGCAGGCGATTGCGATTAACCAACAATCGATTGGGGCCAATCTTCCAGTTGCCATGAATCGTGGCCTCGCGAGTACTCACCACTTCGTTGAAGAAGGGATAACGCATCGCGGCGCGCGCGATTAAGGCCAGGTCGTAGGCTGTTGTGTAGTGGTTCGGGTCGTGCAAACCGTGCGGGTTGACGAAATGCGTGTTGCGCGCGCCAATTTCGCGCGCTTTGCGGTTCATCAACTCGACAAAGGCCGGAACGCTGCCCGCGACGCCTTCGGCAATGGCCACACACGAATCGTTGGCCGACTTGATCATCGCAGCACGCACCAGGTCGCGCATCACGAACTGCTCGCCTTGCAACAGAAAAACACTCGATTCACCGACCAGCGGCGGATTGGGGCCGATGCGCACCACGCGGTCAAGCGAGTTCTGCGACAACGCCACCAGTGCCGTCATGGTCTTGGTGGTCGAGGCGGGAAACATGCGCTGATGCGCGTTGCGCTGGGCTAATACACGACCGGTCGCCGCGTCCATCAAAATCCAACTGGGCGCCAGCGGCAACTGAGGTTTGACGACCGGCTGGCCTGGCCTCGTCTTAACAGCCACTTGCGCTTTACGCAATGGAGCCGCTTCGAGTACTCGCGGCGCGAAAGCAAGAAAACATAGCAAGCAGAACAGCGCGCGCCTCATGGAGTTGCGTCCTCCTCGCCTGTGTCATCTGTGTCGGTGGCCTCGGTTAACGAACCATTGAGGCTTTGGTCACCAGCGGCACCGTTCAAGTCTTGAGGCTCAACCGATTCCTGGTGCGTGCGCTCGGCAATTTGCGCGTCCACTTCATCCATGCTCTTCATGGCGCCACGGCGGAACAGTTCCTGTGAGGTGCTGTTGGCGCCGTCAGCGGCATCGTTGAGTTCGGCCAACTCAGAGAGCGAAGGCAAATCAGCCACATCGCGCAGACCGAAATGATCAAGAAAATGCGGCGTGGTGGCATAGAGCCACGGACGGCCCGGCGCGTCTTTGCGCCCGGCGAAAGCGATCAGCTTTTTTTCAAGTAGAAACTGCACCGGCCCGGCGCAATCGACGCCGCGCAACGCTTCGATGTCGCCGCGCGTGGCGGGTTGTCGATAGGCCACAATCGCCAACACTTCAAAAGCCGCACGCGACAGGCGCTGCCGTTTTTCTTCGCGCAGCTTTGCGATGTAAGTACCGAATTGCGGCTTGGTGACGACTTGCCAGCCGCCTGCCACTTCGATGATTTGTAGCGCGCCGATGCGGTCTTTTTCTTCGCGCAAAATGTCGAGTTCGGCCAGCACTTCGCGTGGTGACAAATCCACGATTTGCGCCAGTTTCTTCAACGGCACCGGCCTGTCGGAAGCGAAAAGCAACGCTTCGATAACGTCAGTGATTTCAGCTTTGGTCGCCATGGTTTGGTAGTGTAAATACGTAACGAGTACTCGTCACGCGGGCTGCGGTCTGGTTTTTACCAGGATTTCATCGAACAGCGTTTCCTGCTGCACCACGATGCGCTTGCGCGCGATGAGTTCCAGCACCGAAAGAAAAGTAATAACGACTTCGAGACGCGTGCCGCAATCGTCGCACAGGTCGCCGAAAGTGAGTCCCTCGGCGCTGCCGCTGATGCGACGCAGCACCTCGCGCACGCGTTCTGCCAATGTGAACGGCTCACGGCGGATTGTCGTTACAGGACGCTCTGCTACGCGGTCGAGAACTTTTTGCAACGCGCGCAGCAAATCGAAGGTGGAAATGTCTTGCAGCAGCATCACGCCTTCATCTTCCGGCGTTTTGGCTGTGTCGTCGATTGCGGCGTCGGTGCGGGACGCCAGGGCTTCAGCCAGTTCAGGCGAAATCGGCGGTCGCGTCCACATCTGCGCGCGTTCGTCGCGCAGTTCTTTCAGGGTGTCGGCAGCTTCCTGATAACGCTGATACTCCAGCAAACGATCCACCAGTTCCTTGCGCGGATCGTTCTTGGAATCATCGTCCATCTCGTCTTCATTTTCCGATTGATGCTGCGGCAACAACATGCGCGACTTAATCTGCATCAGCGTTGCCGCCGTCACCATGAAGTCGCCGGCATACTCGAGATCCATCTCGTCCATGAGGCGAATGAACTCGATAAATTGCAACGTCACGTCGGCAATGGCTATGTCGCAGATGTCGTAGCGATGCGCGCGAATCAGATAAAGCAGCAGGTCGAGTGGCCCTTCAAAAACCTGCAAACGCACGCGATGCCCGGTGAAGCGCTCGGGGTCGCGCACCTGTGGCTGACCTTCCACGCCCTGAAGCCCATCACTTTGAATGCCATCGCTTTGGGCCGCCGACTCCGCTGCGGGTGGCGCGTCTTCTTCGAGTACTCGATTGAGGGTTTGGGCGTCTGCTTGCACGTTGATCATCCGGGCACGAATTGCTTTAGAAGATGGGAGTGCCCAACGCGGAGAACACAAGGCGATAAGACAACATTTGGACCGGCCCCAGTATCTGATTGATGATTCCAGTCAACAGCAGTGCATACAAAATCAGAAACGAAAAAGGCCGGATGGAATTGAACAGGTCGGTGACATAAGGCGGCCCGAGCGCCTCGAGCACATAGTGTCCGTCGAGCGGTGGCAGCGGAATCATGTTGAACGCCGCCAGGCCGAGATTGACCAGAACTCCCGTCGCCAACATGGTGCCGATGAGGCTCAGGGGATTGGCTATGTCCGGATGTCCCGTCAATCCCTGCAAGACGCCCAGCGCGAAATCGGCCCTATTCCCGCCAGCCAGTAGGCCGCAAAGCCACAGCAAACCGAGCCAGATCGGCATCTGCATCAGGTTGGAAATCGGCCCGGCCAGTGCGATTAACATTCCACCACGGCGAGGGTCTTTGAGATTGCGCGGGTTAAACGGTACAGGCCGGGCCCAGCCCATGAGCGGCAAACGATAGAGCACCGCGAATACGATCATGATGGAGCCGAACGGATCGAGGTGCGCCATCGGGTCGAGCGTGAGCCGACCCTGACGCTCTGCCGTATCATCGCCCAAACGATGTCCAGCCCAGGCGTGCGCGAACTCATGAACGGTGAGCGCGGATACGAAAGCCGGAATAAAAAGCAACAACCGAAAAATTGCGCCCTGCAAATCGTCCATGAGTTGTTTAAGGTTTACGAATACTCGAAAGCACTAAACGCGCAGGCGGCCCGGCACCAAGTCGTGCGACAGCAGGTCTTGCAGCGTTTCGCGTTCCACGATGATGTCGCTTTCGCCTTCGTTCACCAGCACCACAGCCGGACGGCGGAAACGATTGTAGTTGCTCGCCATGGCGTAGTTGTAGGCTCCAGTCGAAAAGACCGCTACAACGTCGTCCTTTTGCAGCGGCGCTATTTCGGTGTTTTCGATCAGCGTGTCGGTTTCGCAGTGCTTGCCCGAAATCGTCACGAGTACTCGTTCGGTCTGAGTCGCACGGCTGGCGTTCATGGCGTGGTAGCGCGCTTCATATAGCGCCGGGCGCGGGTTGTCGCTGATGCCGCCATCGACCGCCACATAAGTGCGAATGCCCGGCACCGGCTTGATGGTTCCGGTGCGATACAAAGTCGTGCCCGCTTCGCCCACCAGAGAACGGCCCGGCTCCACATGCAGGTGCGGCACTTCCAGGCCCAGTTTCTGGCACTGCTCTTTGACTGTGCCGACGACAATCTGCGCGTATTCTTCAAAGGAAGGCGGCTCATGTTCCGGCAGGTAGCGAATGCCCAGCCCGCCGCCCAGATCGAGATCCTGCGCCGTGAAACCGAGTTCCTGTTTGGCCTGCGCCAGAAATTTGGTCATGTGTGTCGCGCTGAGCTTGAAGAAATCGGCTTCAAGAATCTGGCTGCCGATGTGGCAACCGACGCCGGTGACTTCGAGGTTCTTTTTGCCCAATGCTTTCTTCAGGCCGGCCATAGCGCCGCCGCCCTCAATGTTGAGGCCGAACTTGGTGTCGGTTTTGCCGACCGCAATGTAACGGTGCGTGTGCGGGTCGACAGCCGGCGTCAGGCGCAGCATCACCTTTTGAGTGGTGCCCGCAGACGCTGCGATTTCATCCAGCAGGTCGATTTCAGCTTCGTTATCGACGATCACGCGCCCGATGTTGGCACGCACCGCCATTTCCAACTCTTCGTGCGACTTGTTGTTACCATGAAAAATGATGCGTTCGGCGGGCACGTCGGCACGCAGGGCGGTAAATAGTTCGCCCGCCGAGGCGACGTCGATCATCAAGCCTTCCTGCGCCACGATGCGCGAGATGGCCAGGCACGGAAAGGCCTTGCTGGCGTAAATGACTTCAGTTTGCGGATGCAGCTTTTGAAAAGCGGCCTTCATGGCGCGCATGGTGTGGCGAATGTGCGCTTCGTCCATCACAAACAGCGGCGTGCCGTATTCTTCGGCCAGAGCGACCGTGTCACAGCCGCCGATTTCCAAATGTCCGGCTTCGTTAATGCGTTGAGTTCCCAACAAAAACACGACGTGATACCTTCTCTCGAAAATTGACTTTGGTTCTTCTATTCTTGCGCTACGATTTATTGACCAAAAGGAAACTTTGGTGCCATCACAACTTCAACCAGCCGGAGAATCAGCATGCTGGAGCATAAGCTGCTTCGAGGTTGGCAGCGTCAGTGTAGCATAGCGACTGGGCGCTCGCCTCATTCGAGTACTCACCGCCATTTCCCGGTTCCTCTAATGAAACGAACATCTCTGTGCGCGGTGCCACCTACGCGAGGTGCGACCTGCGCAGATATAAACGTGCAGGTATAGACGTGCAGGTATAAAAAGGGACTTTTTGGTGCAACCATCTGGAACTTACACCGAGAAGCACCGTCAACTGTGCTCGCTTATGTGCGGTGGCGAACAATTTGCAAAAGGCCAGCAGGGAGGATGCAGTCGAAACGCTCGACAGCGAATAGCCCAATCATCCGACCACAGCGGCATCTGTTTTCATCTGTTTTCACCGGCACGTTCAATTGCTATTCTGAACAGCGAATTGCGTTACGCTGCCTCGGAGCAAGGGGAGGCTCCTTTTAATGAAGGTTTTATTTGTGGATGATACGCGTGACACACGCGACTTTTTTCGTTTTGCATTTGAGTTGGAAGACATCGATGTGCGTTTAGCCGGCAATGGGCGGGATGCCGTCGAGATGGTTTCTCATGAACCTTTTGATGCCATTATCATTGATGTCGAAATGCCGGAAATGAGCGGCTGGGATGCGGCTCGGGCTATCAGGCTATTGGGCAATGGTAGGCAAATTCCGATAGTAATGTATACTGCCTACAATGATGGCCCGGTGCGCCAGAAAGCAAGCGACGCCGGTGCAGACGCTATTTTATTCAAGCCGTTACTACCACGCGAAATCCTGTCACGCATCCGGCAGATTCGCGCCTAAAAGATTCCTAAAATATTGAAACTCTCGGAAGAACAGGAAATCTTTTGAAGCTGCTTTTCGTTGATGACATGCGCGACACGCGCGATTTCTTTCGTTTTGCTTTCGAGTTAGAGGACGTCGAAGTGCGCCTCGCCAGCAACGGTCAGGAAGCGGTTGACCTGGTGCGGCGCGAACCTTTTGACGCCATCATCATGGATGTCGAAATGCCGGAAATGAACGGCTGGGATGCGGTGCGTCATATCCGCACCCTCCCCCACGGCGACCGCATTCCCATCCTTATGTACACGGCTGTCGGCGACAGCGACACACGCCGCAAGGCCACCGAAGTCGGCGCTAATACGGTTCTGTTCAAGCCGCTGCTGCCGCGTGAAATTCTTTCCCGCATTGAAAAACTGAGAGCTTGAGTACTCGCCGGCGCTCCAGCAGCCTCTGAGCGCATCGCCAGGCAACTCTACGCCTGTGAGATTCTGGAAAAGCCGTTCCACCCTGGTCACGGGCAGAGCCGGTTTCTGCAGAGTCAGTTTCGGCAAAGCCCGTTGCGGCAGAGTCGGTGGTGGCGGCGCGCATCTGTGTCAGCAACCAGCAACTTGTGGGGCGCGTGTCGCTGTGCTGGACTGGACAAAGTGCCGGTGCTCGACACCTATCTAATCCAAGTTGCTCTCATGAGGTTGCCCGACGCTGAAGCAGTGCCGCTGAAGCAGTGCCGCTGAAGCAGCGGGCTGCTGTAGGTGGCAACTTGGATTATCTACTCTTGGCCGGGTTGCTGCCACACATTCACTTCATTCAAAGCGATATTCGTGCTGTAGACGATAACTGCTCTGCAAGATGCTCTCATGCCGCTTCTTTAGGACACGGGACTGGCTCACTGGAGGCAACTGATGATTGTGGCCGCTCAGATTGTGTCTTCAATTTTGCAACTGGTTCGCTGGGGGCTGCTTGTGGCTTTCGGCATCTGGTTACATCGACGGCTTCCGTTGCGCAGTTTGCCCTGGGCTGGTGCCTACTTGCTGTTAACAGCAGCGCCGCTCATGCTGGCTAACACCTTCCTCCTCAGATGGCTTGTCGGGAAACAAACGCTGCCTTTCGGCTGGTCAAGTTCGATGTCGACCGGAGCTTTTGTCACGAAGATGATTACGGGGAGTAGGCTATTCGGCGCTGCTGCCATGCTCATCCTGACCATTATGGTTCTTTCCGATCTGATATTCCTGCTGTCCCGAGCCGGTATTGAACCCGACAGAAAAGCGGTGCGCCGCTTGCTGGTGCTACGCGATTGGAGCACTCCGCTGGGTTTAGCCGTCATCGCGCTGACGGTAGTCAGTCAGATGTTTTCTATTTTTCTTAACGTCTTTATTTGAATAACGGCAGCACGCTGGTTTTACTTCGCGCTGAGGTAGACGATGGTGAGGTCGTCGCTTTGTGGCTCGTTGCCGACGTGGCGGTGCACGGCGACATCCAGCGACCTGAGATCCTGGGGATCACTGATGGGCGGTTCAGGGTCGCAGGGTGAATTGCGCGAATTATTTAGCCCGCCGCGAGGGTTTTTAGCAGCAGGAACTTCTGCCACGGCTGCGACTTGCGCGGTCTGAGTACTCGCTATAGTCCCGGATGTGCCGTTGTGACCATTGACGTTTTGACTCATTACCTGGAGAATGCGCTCCATGCCGAACTCCTCGCCGCGTGAGTTCATCGCTTCGGTCAGGCCGTCGGTGAAGATCAAGAGGCGGTCGCCGGAGTGCAATTCAATGGTTTCCACTTCGAGCATTTCGTCGAAAGTCGGCGACTCGATGACACCCAGGGCAAAGCCGTCGGGCTTATGAACATCGGTCGGTGCGTCGTCGTGCGCCACGATCACCGGCTCGTGACCGGCGCGCGCCCATGAGAAGCGCTTGGTCGAAATCTCCAGAATGCCGTACACACAGGTAATAAAGTCGCTGCTGCGCAAGTCCTGCGACATGAACTTATTGACCTGCGACAGCACATCGCGCACGTCGGTGTTGCCGCGCGCCTGCGTGCGAAAGACGCTGCGCATCATCGCAACGGTCAGGGCCGCCGGCACGCCTTTCCCCGACACATCGGCGACTACAATGCCCAGGCGGTCGTCGTCCACCCAGAAAAAGTCGTAGTAATCGCCGCCCACCTCGTAGGCCGAAGAACCACGCGCCGCCAACTCGAAGCCGGGCACGATAGGGCATCGCTCCGGCAGCAGCATGCGCTGGATGTCGCGCGCGATCTGCAACTCGCGGCGCAGGCGTTCCTGCTTTCCCACTTCGATAGTCAACATCGCGTTGTTGATGGAGAGCGCGCCCTGATCGGCCAGCGCCTGCAACAGGAACTGGTCGTCTACGGTAAAGGAGCCGCGCTGCTTGTTGAGGACGGCCATGACACCCAGCGGCTCATCGCGGATTTTGAGCGGTACGAGCAGCATTGAGCGGTTGCGCATGAAGTCGGTTGTGGTACCCAGCATGATGCCTTCACGCCGCACGTCGTCCACAATGCGGGCGCGGCCTTCGCGCGCCACCTGCCCGATTACGCCTTCGCCGAGGCGAAAGCGCTGCTGCTTCATTTCTTCTTCGAGATCTTCGGTGCGTTGCGCTGAGCGCGCTGCGGGCGTATCGACATGGAGTGGCGGAAAGAAGTTGAGCACGACACGCGGTTCGAGAAGCCCATTTTCAGCGTGATAAAGATAAATCGCGCCGGCGGAGGCTTCGGTCGTCTCCAGCGCTGATTCCAGAATGATGTGCAGAACCTGCTCGACTTCAACTGCCGTGGTGAAGGCCGCACCGATGCGCTGCAAAAACGAGAAGATAACGTAGCGTTCACGGCCCAGACGGTGGCGTGAGCTTTCGACCGTTTCGTATTCCAGCAGCATGCCGCGCGCAATGAGCACCACCAGCAGGCCGTAAGCAATACACGCCCCGATCTGGCCTGCAAACAACGCCGTATCGACTGATGCCACGAAACTGACTACCGGCCCAAGCAGCCAGGCACCGAAAGCCACTGAAAGCACGCTTTGACTCACCTGGAGCAAGCCCTGTGTCGTTTCCACATCGCGGCGCTTCCATAAGGCATACAACAACGTCACCACAACCAGTATGCGCACGATGCTCGATACGATCGCCACTACCTGCTCGGTCGAGACGACGTTGCCAAAAGCACCGCTCATCACACCGACCAGAAACAAGGCCCAGGCAGCCACAAAGCCGCTCACCAATACATCGAGCATGGCGCGGCGCGACGAATCGGGGTTGAACAGGAACCCGGCACCCAGGAGCACAGGAACAACCATGCGCAGGCACTGCATCCATATGTTCAGACTGGACGAATTGCTATCCGTGACCAAAAACAGCAGGGCGGCAAATTCAGCACAAAAGAGGATGATGAAAGCGACCAGAAGCCGCGTATATTGCGCGCGACGGCGTCGGGCCGCGGCGAAGTAACTCGCGCCGGGCTTGTCTTCCGAAAAGTAAAGATAAAGAAATTCGCGGCGTCGCGCTGCACTCCAGTCGAAGTAGGTCAGCAACAGACCTGCCGCGACGAGAAGCAGATTGAAGATGCCAAGCGACACCATCAAATAGGAAATCTGCGCCATAGCGTTGCTACAATTGTATGATTCCGCAAGTGCGCCGTGCACTCCCCCGGAATGCACACACCTCTGCGATCATTGCTTCTTCTTGCGCTGACAGTTCATTATAGCAAGGATTCCGCCACTATTTGCAGCCGATCTTTTTTACCGGCCCGGGCGCATTGAAAAAAATCATGATTGGGGAAGAATTGCGCGCGATTTCCAGAGTCTATAAGTTAATCCGATTTCGGCTCCGAGACAATGGTGCGCGGGAATTCGTCTCCTCATTCATGAGCCGCTAAATCAAAGCACGCGGATGCGCTGCCACATAAATCTTCTTCAAATGGGCCGCGCCCACACGCGTATAAATCTGAGTACTCGACAGCGAGCGGTGTCCCAGCAACTCCTGCACCACGCGCAGATCGGCGCCGCCTTCGAGCAGGTGCGTGGCAAACGAGTGGCGCAACGTATGCGGCGTTACCGGCTTGTCGATGCCGGCACGACGCGCGTAATCCACGACCAGCACATATATCGCGTGTGCCGAAAGCCGCGTGCCGCGCGCGTTAATCCAAATGGCATCCATGACCGGCGCGAGTTTGTCTTGGCGGCGTGCCATCAAAATGGGCCGCGCCTCATCAACATAATGGCGCAGTGCTGCCAGCGCCGGACGACCCAAAAGCACGACTCGTTCCTTGCTGCCTTTGCCGTCGCGCACGCGCGCTTCTCCGGCGCGCCAATCGAGATCGCCCATCGATATTTGCGCGGTTTCGGCAACACGCATTCCCGTGGCATACAGCGTTTCCAGCAGAGCCTTATCGCGCACGCCAAAAGGTTTTTCCAGGTCGGGCAGGACCAGCATCCGCTCGACTTCGTCCTGGCTGAGCACATCGGGCAGCGAACGAGTACTCCGGGGCGAGAGAACGGGCGCAGCCGGATTCTGTTGGATGGTGCCTTCACGCTCCAGCCACTTAAAAAACGATTTCAGTGAGGACAGCTTACGCAGCACGGAACGGCGCTCATAACCGTTCTGGCTGAGATGCCCCAGATAGCGACGAATCATCAGATAGGTCACTTTTTCCGGGCCGTAGTCGGGCTTGAGCAGCTTTTCGCTTTCGATCCATTCGATAAATTGGATGATGTCGCGCGTGTAAGAGCGCACTGTATGCACCGAAGCGTTGCGACCGTCCTGTAAATAGGCTGCGAAATGATCGAGATGAGCGTGCATTTTCAGTGAGCAGACGGCAGTTGGCACACGGCAGACAGCAGGTCGTGCTGCGCCAGAAACTCGTTCAATGCTGCTTGCGACCGCTCGACAAATTGTTGCGCTTTCTGCTCCTTATTCAGTTTGCGTGGTTTCGGCTGCCCACTGCCGGCTGCCGACTGCCCACTGACTAACGGCGGCAGCAGCGCCCAATTCGAATTCATGGGTTGGAAGTGCTTCGCTTCGGCCTGTGTGATGTAGTGCGCCAGCGAACCGAGCACGGTTTCACGCGGAAAGACGAGCGGCTCGCGATTGTCGAGTACTCGGGCCGCGTTCATGCCTGCCATCAAACCGGCGGCTGCCGATTCGACATAACCTTCGACGCCGGTTAATTGCCCGGCAAAGAACAGATTGTCACGCGCCTGAGTTTGAAATGTAGGGCGCAACACGCTCGGCGAGTTGATGAAGATGTTCTTGTGAATCACGCCGTAACGCACGATTTCGACGTTCTGCAAACCGGGAATCAGGCGCAAGACCCGAGTCTGCTCCGGCCACTTGAGACGCGTCTGGAAACCGACCAGGTTATACATCGTATTTTCGGCGTTTTCGCTGCGCAACTGCACGCAGGCAAAAGGCCATCTGCCGGTTTTCGGGTCGGTCAGACCGGCGCCGCGCAGCGGGCCATAGCGCATGGTGAGGCGTCCGCGCGAAGCCAATTCTTCAATCGGCATGCAACTTTCGAAATAGGGCACCGCCTCATCTTCTGCGTTGTGCGACTCAGCTTTTTCGGCCCCGAGCAGCGCGTCGCGCAGCGTGTCGTATTGCTCTTCAGAAAGTGCGGCATTCCAGTAAGCGGCTTCGCCTTTTTCGTAGCGCGAGGCCAGAAAGAGCGTTTCGTAGTCGAGCGTATCGGCATCGACAATAGGCGCCACAGCATCGAAAAAGTTGAGCCATGCGCCGCCGAGTACTCGTTGAATATCTTGCGCCAGCGCCGGTGAAGTCAGCGGGCCGCTGGCCACAATGCACGGCGTGTCGGGAATGGCTTCGGCTTCGTCACGGCAAATTTCGATGTTGGGATGCGTGTTCAGGCGCCCGGTAATCAGCGCCGCAAATTTCGCGCGATCAACAGCCAGCGCACTGCCGGCGGGCACAGCCGACTCATCGGCGCAGGAGATGATGAGCGAATCCAGGCGGCGCATTTCCCACTTCAAGAGGCCGCTGGCTTTATCAAGGTTGTTGCTTTTCAGCGAATTGGAGCAGACCAGTTCGGCCAGGTCGCCCGTTTGGTGCACAGCGGTTTGCACCCTGGGACGCATTTCATAGAGGCGCACTTTCGCGCCGCCCTGCGCCGCCTGCCAGGCCGCTTCGCATCCGGCCAGGCCACCGCCGATGATTGTTAATAATGAGTTCACAAGGCACAGTTTAGAAAAGCAAGGCGTGCAGCACAAAACAAAGCGAGTGGCACGCCTGAATGTGCCACCCGCTTTGTTTTGATAATGCTTCTTCAAGCCGTGCTACGTGCGCTTGCGCAACTTGGCTTGTTCGCGTTGAATGAGGGTAATAAGGCGCTCAGCGCTCCGGCGAGACTGGGAATCTTGAGACAACTGAATATACCGACGATAAGCGGCAATTGCTTTATCGCCAGCAGATAAGTTGTTGCTGTCCCAAAGAATGTCTACGTAGACTCCGCCAAGACTCCAGTAAGCACTTGCACGGTTTGGTTGTTCACGAACGAGCTGTTGAGCGTAAGTCAGCGCCTGCTGCCTCTCTGCAGCAGAACCTATTGAAAGCAATTTGGTGAGGTAATACTTTACGTTATAGTCGTTTGACTTGCGGCCCAAGAGCCTTTGACCTAACCCCTTAAGCTGCATATAAGGGCGCCACTGCATTGTGCTCACGAAACGCAGACGTGCATACTGATACGTTCTCGGAAAAGCAGGACGGGCCAGAGCCAAAGCGATGCCTTGCACTTCGTTGCGACTAATGGCGTAACCTGCGGGGCGAGCTACCAGGGCCGCGTAACCCCACGCATATTGTGCTTTGGGGTCGGTCGGCTTTGCCAGAGCCGAAGCTCTCAGTTTTTTGACAAGGGCATCAGAACTTTGCCCTTTGCTGATGGCTACGTCAATGCTGCGCCCAATGCGAACATAAGGAGATTCATCTCCTGTCCAGCTGTGTTTTGTCCAACCCCAATCCGTAATCTCCGGGCGTTGTGTCAGGGGTCTGCCATACTCGTCCTTCTGTGCGTAGCTGGTAGTTGCAGGCACAATCAGAAGTAATGTGAGAAGTAAGCGTCTTAGCATTTTAATTACCTCCATACATTAACGAACATTAGGTTCTTCCTCATTATTACTTTTGATGAACTCTCCCACGAACTCCCGGCGGCCATCAAAGGGTTGCACAACTTTTTCTTCTGGCCCACGTAGCCGTTTTTACCGTATTCCTCGCCTTCGTAGAACTTGTTAGAGTATCCAATGCGTAGCACCGGCACCATTGTGTAAAGACTTTTCTTGGTGTCATCACGGTTGGGCGAGTAAAGCCCGCTGCTTGGGCATCTCAATGCATTTCAATGTAAAAGCCCAGTATCGTTCATTCTCATTCATCTTTAACCATCCTTTCTTTTCCATCTGACTTGCCACTTTCTGATAATCTTAATGAGATAATCGGTATTTTCATGATTGCTATCCGGTGGCATCAATTGAATACTTTTACGAAAAGCAGCAATCGCTTTATCTCCAGCGGCTAAGTCTTTGTTCGTGAAGAAAATCTCGCGATAAACTTCACCAAGAGCCGAATACGAACCTGACCACTTCGGCTGCAAACGAACCAGTTCTTGGGCGTAATTCATTGCTTGCTGTTTTTCTTTCCCACTACCTGATGATAGTAACCGAACGACATAGTACTTCACCTCGTTGTCCCTCGGCTCACGGAGCAGCAGGCGCTGACCCAAAGACTTGAGTTGAGGATAGGTTCCCCAGTGCATCGTCATCAGAAAACGTAGACGAGCATATTGGTAAGTCTTGGGCGAGGTGGCATCTGTTAAAGCCAAACTTACGCGTCGTGCCACATCCCGATTAATCGTGTAGCCTTTTCTTCGCCCCTCCAAAGTGGCATACCCCCAAGCAAATTGTGCCTTAGGGTCAACCGGATGTGCCACTGCTCTTTTTCTGTACTTCTCTACAAGGACAGCAACGTCCCTCTGGTTTGTCCGTTTAACTGCTTGTTCAATGCTTCTGCGAAGATCTCTGTATGGCCGATCGTTGCCCATCCATTTTTCATTGGTCCACTCCCAGCCCGGTGGATGCTGCCGCGTCACAGGAAGAACATGCAACTCTTCTGTCGCCGCACAGTAACTACCAACCAAATGAATCCAAACTCCAATGAAAACAAACCAGTATTTTGGCATCTTGCATTACCTTCTATCATCTAAAACAATGAGACTACAAGCCCTTAAGCACCCGACGAGTGCTCTCCATAACATAAGCATTTTATGATTTTCAATGCCTGAGGCGGGAGGAGTTGCGCTCTTGGGCAGGGCAACTCCTCTTATTCTCAGCTATGGCGTTGGAGGTGGGGGAGGTGGTGGATTATTAGAAACTACTTTCTGAAAATTTCCAATCCAAGGTTCTTTATTGTTTTTGACAGCAACAACTCGCTGATACTGGGCTTCATAACCGTTCTTGCCGTACTGTTCGGCCTCCAAGAACTTGGTGGTGTATCCCAACAACTTCTCAGGAAACATATGGTAATTATCCTGCACGGCGGCATCAGTGACTCTTGTGCCATTAGGATTATGTGGTGGCTCTTCACTAAAAAATGATCTGGGATCGTTCCAGCAGGCGTCAAAGCTGGCTGATCCATTGTCAGGCTTTGGGCCAAGCTGATCCATCGTAAAACCTGCAGTCGTGAACAACATGGCCCACATTTTGTGGGTCACAACAGTAGACCCCGCAATACTTAGCGCATCTTTGGTCTTTCATCATAACTCTCCCGTGCGGTTTTATAGCGGCGAATATCAGTTGCGCCAATTTAAGAGCGCGAGAAATCCCAGCTCAATTGACATTTTGTATAAGTCAGGACTTAGGCAGGATGTCTCATTTTTAGAGGAGATGTTGCATTGCTCTGAGCGCGGAGACCGCGCCCAGGGCAAGCCATCAATATGCTTCTGCGTAAGTCTTGTAAATCTTATTATTTGGTAAGTTTACGGGCGGCAGATAGAGCCTCGTCCAGAGTACTCACTGTGCCGTCGAGCTGCATCTCGTAAACCGCGCGCGTGATTTCGCCGATGCGCGGGCCGGGCTTCAAGCCCATTTCCAGCAGATGACGCCCCATCAAAAGCGGAGCGGGCGGGCCGCTTTCCACGCCGAGTGCGCGCATTCGTTTTTCCAACCAGGCCGCCGCTTCACGTTGGCCGAAACTGCGCGCCAACTTCCACAGCAAAATCGGCTCGCATTTCCCGGCCAGGCGACGCACGTCTCCATCCGAAATCTCGTTGCGGCGCTCGAACCATTCGGCTGGCGTCATCGCGCACTCGACAAGCGGAAGAACCTGCGCACGAACATCGTAACCGTTCAGCGTCCACACACCAAATTGATCCAACAACTTTTCTGATGCCCGTTTCGCTGCCGATTCTTCGCGTTCTAAAAACACACCCATTGCTGCCAGCATCAGAGCAATTTGCTGTGGCACAGAAAGCCCGTCGCGTTCACCAGCGGCTGCATCCAATGTCGCGCACAATGACTCGGCTTGGTGCATCATGGCCGCACGAAGTTCGGGAAACAGCTTTTCAAGTACTCGCAACTGCTGTGCAGTGCGCAAACCAATCGAAGGTCTCTTAGCCTTCAAAAGCATCTTTTCCCATTCGCCCCAGATGCGTTCGCGCGGCAAATCGCTTAAATCAATGGAGCGGCATAGTTCAACCGTTTGCGGCTCGACGGTCATTTCGAAGCGTGCGGCGAATTGCATGGCGCGCAGCACACGCAACGAGTCTTCGGCAAAGTGCGCGGCGTCAACGGCGCGCAGCACGCGGTTTTCAAGGTCGGTGCGACCGCCGAACGGGTCGATGATTTCGCCGCTCAACGGCTCCCACATAACAGCGTTGACTGTGAAGTCGCGGCGGCGCGCGGCATCTTCAACGGTGGCAAACGGGTCGCCTTCCACTTCAAAACCGCGATGGCCGCTGCCCACTTTGCGGTCGTGGCGCGGCAGCGACACGTCGAGTTCGTAGCGCTCGTCGCTCTCGTGCCACACCAATTTGTAAACACGGAAACTTTCGCCGACACAGTTCACGCGGCCCAGACGATTCAACAGTTTGCGCAATGCAGCGGCCTCGATGCCGTAAATTTCGACATCGGCATCCTTGGGGTCAAGGCCCAGCAGCGCGTCGCGCACGTAGCCGCCCACCAGCAGAGCACGCCCACCGGCCCGCTGCGCCGTTTCGGCAACCTCACGCGCCTTTCTGGAGAGAGCACTATCGCCGCTTATTGATAATTGTCCTTCGAGTACTCGATTCGACATGGCAAGCAGAGTATAGCCTGTGCCCTGAGACCAGCGCGCCGAGATTGACCGCAGCGCCTATGCGGTGCTAGAATTCAAAGTGCCGCCTGATGATTTCTCATAACCACAAACCGCGCTCAGGCCATTTACGGAGACTCCAATGCCCCTACTCGACCCGCTCTTGAAAGAAATTCTGGTGTGCCCGAACTGCCGGGGCGAGTTGGAAGAACTCGAAGCCGAATCGAAGCTGCGCTGCAACTCGTGCGGCCTGCTTTATCCGGTGCATGATAGCATTCCGGTCATGCTCATCGACGAGGCCGAAAAACCCGAAGGCTTTGTGCCTCACGAAGAAACACCGGTTCGCGGCGGCGCGTAATCGCCATGCCGCTTATTCCTTCCCCGAGTACTCGTCAGGAGAAAATCGACCTTTCCGTTGTCATTCTCAACTGGAACGCGCGCGATTTCCTGGTAGAAGCGCTTTGCTCCATCATCGAGCAAGAGTGGCGCAACAACATCGAAATCGTTGTTGTTGATAATAATTCCAACATCGACAACTCGGTCGAAGTGGTGCGCCGCGACTTTCCACACGTGCAACTCATCGCCAACGAGGTGAATCTCGGCTTTGCCAGGGGCAACAACATCGGCTGGAAGGCTTCGCGCGGCGACCTGGTGCTGTTTCTCAATCCCGATACGATTGTGCATAAAGGCGCGCTGGACGCCCTGGTCGATTGGATGCGCGATCATCCCGAAGCGGGCGCCGTCGGGCCAAAACTCTTGAACCCGGACGGCAGTTTGCAAAAGTCGTGTCGCTCGTTTCCTTCATTCGGCACCGGCCTGTTCCGCAGCACGTTTCTGGGACGGCTGTTTCCGAACAATCGGTGGACGCGCTCTTACCTGATGCTCGATTTTGCGCACGACTGCGAAGCGCCCGTCGACTGGCTGTCGGGGGCCGCGCTGTGCGTGCGGCGTGATGTTTTAGAAAAGCTCGGCGGCTGGGACGAAGAGTTTTTTATGTATTGTGAAGATGTCGACTTGTGCTATCGCCTGAAAGAAGCGAAGTTGCAGCGCGTTTATGTGCCGCAAGCTGTCATCACACATCGCATCGGCGGCTCCAGCGACTGGATTCAGGGCACTACGATTCGCCGCCACCACGGCGCGATGCTGCAATATTATCTCAAGCACCACGCGCGCGGCTGGCGAGTACTCACGGTGCCGTTCGCGGCCTTGGGTATCGGCCTGCGCGCATTCTCTGCGGTATTGAAGCTGTATCACAAATACTGGAAGTTCGGCGTGCCGAATCGACCCAGACAGCCATCGTAGTTCAACGCAACAAGTAAGCGCTGGCGGTTTGGCATCCGTGAGACTCCTCACGGAGCGCTTTTGTTTGCCTCTCGGCACAGCGAAATAAACACGGCTCTTGCAGAGTGCTCGATGGACGCGGTCGGCAACGAAACTGGTCCTTGGCGCCACACTACGCCCAGACAGATCGGCTCCAAACTGCTCTGGCAGCTTTTATAAAATTGGAGCCACATTGTTTCGACTAGATTGTTCTTACCGAATGGCGGGCCTGTAGTTGCATTGGCACCAGATGGCAACATTGCGCGGCGGGCTCGCCTTGAAGTTGAGCGACAAGAGCATCTACGGCTTTGCGACCGACTTCGGCAAAGGAGAATTCGACCGAAGTGAGGCCGCGTGCAGCGGCTTCCACGCCATCGACACCAATAATGGATAAATCATCCGGCACACGTAACCCGTGGCTTTCTAAAGCCGTCCACAAGTTGAGCGCCAACAAATCGTTGTGGCACACAACGGCAGTCGCTCCCAGATCGCGGATTTGCTCTATTAGTGAAGGCGTGATTTGATAGAAGCGTGCATGCACAATCCAGTCGGCGCACTGGTATAAACCGTGATGCTGGACGGCTTCGGCAAAATAGCGGCGACGCTCCAGCGTATCAAAGAGCACCTGCCCATTTTCCGTTAAGTGCGCTATTTTGTTATGCCCCTGTTCTACCAGATGGGACACCGCTTGAAACATAGCGCTTTTGTTATCCGGACTTACCCAGGCCATACCGTCAGGTACATCGCGGCGGTAACATGCGACGGCTGGAATTTGTTGTTCAACCAGTGTTTCGAAGGTGCTCTGGCTTTCTCGCAGCAGTGGTGAGGCGAAGACAATGCCGTCGCTGCGATGATCGAGAAACTGCACTTCACAGCGATCTGTTGCCCAGTCCGGGTCGGGGCGCAGCATCATCAAGACGTCATATCCATGACGCATTGCCGCGTCACACATGCCTTGATACGTTCCGGTGTTGATAATCCAGCTCATCTTGCCGGGATCGTTCATCGGAACGGCAATAGCCCATGTCGGTACATGGCGATTCTGGAGCGCCGAACGCACCGGCACGTAATTGAGTTCCTTCACGGCCAGCAATACCGAGTCGCGCTTCGTGGGCGTCACCAATTCATGACGTCCTAACAGCACGTTGGAAACCGTCGTGCGAGAAACTCCGGCACGTTGCGCCACCTGCCTGATCGTAGATCGCATAGTAAGGGACTGATTGAATGTCAAAACACCAAGTAGTCAAAGTATAACCAGATCGCGTTAACTGTCAAAAATCGTGGTTGCAGCAAATGTCACATCACCATTGATTCGACACAAACGATTCAAAACAGTGCTTGTTTGAGTACTCGTTTAGCGGATAAAACTTGCAGGGTCACATTCATTTGCCACTGGCGGCGCATTCACATGCCGGAAGCGGCAGCAAATTGAATTATAATAAGCACTGTACCACGATTAGATTCTATATAAGAGGCTCAAAGGTGCGATGGACAGGCGTAGATGACCGCGCCGCAGAGCGTGCTGCAAGCCATGCCCATTTGAGATGTGCCCACAAACCATAGCGCAGATTTTAGGATTTCTTCATGAAAAACCTTTTACAAGGTAGTCTTCAGCAGCGCTCCATTATGATGGCCGCGCTGCTTTTTTTCTCACAGCCAGGTGTCAAGACTCAGGCCCAGAACGCGACAACAGCGCCAGTGAATCAGACACCAGTGACCGCGACAGTGGTTGCGCCCCTGACAACGCCGTCATATCCGTTTCAAAATCCGGATTTGCCTGTTGAAGCGCGCATCGACAACATCATTTCGCTGATGACGCTGGATGAGAAAATCGAGTGTCTTGACACCGATCCCAGCGTGCCAAGACTGGGAATCAAAGGCACCGGCCATGTCGAAGGATTGCACGGCCTGGCGCAGGGTGGCCCGGCCAACTGGGGCAGTCGGAGGTTGGGGCCAATCCCCACCACAACATTCCCGCAATCCATTGGTCTGGGGCAAACCTGGGATACAGGCGCCATTCGTCTGGCCGCTTCCATTGAGGGCAAAGAAACCCGGTACATTGTGCAAAGCCAGAAATATGGACGCGCCTCGCTGGTGGTTCGCGCTCCCAATGCCGATTTGGGTCGCGATCCGCGCTGGGGGCGCAACGAGGAGTGTTATGGCGAAGACGCCCTCCTCACCGGAACTCTGGCGACCTGGTTTATTCGCGGTTTGCAGGGCGATCATCCCAAGTACTGGCAGACTGCCGCGCTGATGAAGCACTTCATGGCCAACAGCAACGAGGACACGCGCACCTCGTCGTCTTCAGATTTCGACCAGCGCCTATTGCACGAATACTATGCCATGCCGTTTCGCATGGGAGTACTCGAAGGCGGTTCGCGGGCTTACATGGCGTCCTACAACGCGGTTAACGGCGTGCCGATGACGGTCAATCCCATTCTGAAAAATCTGACGGTCAACGTTTGGGGCCAGGACGGCATTATCTGCACCGATGGCGGCGCGCTCCGCTTGCTCGTCAGCGACCACAAAGCGTTCCCCGATCTGGAAACCGCGTCGGCGGCATGCATCAAAGCGGGCATCAATCAATTTCTCGATACCTATCGTGAAGGCGTGAGAGGCGCGCTGACACGTAATCTGCTGACCGAAGCCGACATCGACAAAGTGCTGCGCGGAGATTTTCGAGTTATGATTCGGCTGGGCTTGCTCGATCCTGCCTCAAGAGTGCCTTACACCTCCATCAAAGGCACCGACGATCCGTGGCAAAGTGCTGAACACAAGGCGGCGGCGCGACTGGTGACGCAAAAATCCATCGTGCTACTTAAGAACAGCAACAATTTGCTGCCGTTGAACAAAAACACGATCAAGTCCATTGCTCTGGTCGGCCCGCGTGCCAACGAGGTTTATCTCGACTGGTATAGCGGCACTCCGCCCTACACGGTCACGCCGTTGCAAGGCATCAAAAACAAAGTCGGGGCGAATGTCACGGTCGATTACGCGCCCAACAATGAGAGCAACGCCGCCGTCGATCTGGCGCGCAAATCGGATGTTGTAATTGTATGCGTGGGCAACAATCCCATCGGCGCCAGTGGTTGGGCCAAAGTGAATGATGCCAGCGAAGGCCGCGAAGCTGTTGACCGCAAATCCATTGACCTCGAACCGGCCCAGGAAGAACTCATCAGGCAGGTTCATGCCGTTAATCCCAAAACTGTGGTCGCGCTGATTGCCAGCTTTCCCTACGCCATCAACTGGGCGCAGCAAAACGTTCCGGCTATTGTCCACATGGCGCACAACAGCCAGGAGGAAGGCAACGCGCTCGCCGACGTGCTGTTTGGCGATTACAACCCGGCGGGCCGCCTGGTGCAAACCTGGCCCAGGTCGCTGGCCCAGTTGCCGCCGTTGCTGGATTACAACATCCGTCATGGACGCACTTACATGTACTTCAAGGGCCAACCGCTTTATCCTTTTGGTTACGGCCTCAGCTACACCACGTTTTCGTATTCCGGCTTGAGAAAAAGCGCCGACACGCTGCGTCCGGGCGGCATGGTGATGGTGAGCGTGACCGTGCGCAACACCGGCAAACGTGCGGGCGATGAAGTGGTGCAACTTTACGTGCGGCACCTCAACTCGGCGGTGGAGCGTCCGCAGAAAGAACTCAAAAGTTTTGCACGCGTGAGCTTGCAACCCGGCGAGGCGAAAGAAGTGCGGCTGCCCATTCAAGCCGACAAACTCGCCTACTGGAATGAACGCACACAAAGCTTTGAAGTGGAAAACACGCAGTTGAATGTGATGATCGGCAGTTCGTCGGCAGACATCAAGCGTCAAACCACGCTCAATGTGAAAGCGCGATAATCGGCTTTTCCTGTCCCTCCTGTTTTTTACTCACTGTCGCCTACGTTCGAACATTTCCGACCTGCATCACAATCTCATGAAACGCATTTGCATCCAGCCCCGCTGGGCGATTAAAATGGCCTTAACAATGACCACATTAACTTCCTTCTCCGGTGCAGCGGCTTCCGGTGCAGCGGCTTCTGGTGCAGCGGCTTCCGGTGCAGCGGCTTCCGGTGCAGCGGCTTCCGGTGCAGCGGCTTCCGGTGCAGCGGCTTCCGGTGTCGCGGGAGCGCAGGAAAAGCCGCTTTATCTCGATGCCACGAAGCCGCTCGAAGCGCGTGTCGACGATTTGCTGGGGCGCATGACACTCGAAGAAAAAGTGTCGCTGCTGCACGGCGACTCAAAATTCACTACCAACGCCATTCCGCGCCTGGGCATTCCCCGCCGCTGGATGTCGGACGGGCCGCACGGTGTGCGCGAAGACATCGGCCCCGACACCTGGAACCCGGCGGGCCGCACCGATGATTTCGCCACCTATATGCCATGTCTGCTCGGTCTGGCCGCGACGTGGAACCCCGATCTGGGCCGGGCTTACGGGACGGTCATCGGCGAAGAAGCGCGGGCGCGCGGCAAAGACATCATGCTGGGGCCGGGCTTCAACATCCTGCGCACGCCGCTCAACGGGCGCAACTGGGAATATCTGGGCGAAGACCCGCTTCTCGCCTCGCGCATGGCCGTAAATTACGTTCAGGGCATGCAGGCGCAAGGCGTGGCGGCGTGCGTGAAACATTATGCCCTCAATAATCAGGAAACGCAGCGCGGCTCCGTCAACGTCGAGGTGGACGAACGAGCGTTGCGTGAAATTTATCTGCCCGCGTTTAAGGCCACCACGCAGGAAGGCGGCGCGTGGGCCGTGATGTCCGCTTACAACCGGTTTCGCGGCGAATACTGCACCGAAAACGATTATCTGAACAACACGATTTTAAAAGGCCAGTGGGGCTTTAAAGGCCTCGTGATGTCGGACTGGAGCGGAACACACAGCACGCGCGGCGCGGCGCTGGGCGGACTGGACCTCGAAATGGGTAGCCGTGAACCCTATGACGAGTTTTTTCTGGCACGCCCATTCCGGGAAGGTTTGCAGCGCGGCGAGTACTCGATGGCATTACTGGACGACAAAGTGCGCCGCAACCTGCGTGTCATGATCGCTACCGGCGCATTGGGTGAACGTGCGCCGGGCAACATAAACACCCAGGCACATCAAGACACCGCACGCCGCGTTGCCGAAGAAAGCATTGTGCTGCTGAAAAATCAGGGCGGCGCCTTGCCGCTCGACACATCGAAGATTCAATCGATTGCGGTGATCGGCGAGAACGCGAACCTCAAACAGGGTTACGGAGGCGACAGCGCACGCATCAAAGCGTTCTATGAAGTCACCCCGCTGGAAGGTATCTTGCGGCGCGCGGGCGACCGCGTGAACGTGTCGTTTTCACAGGGTTACAAGCAACCGCCGCGCCGCGCGCGCGGCAGGGCCGATGCAGCGGGCGTGCAAGATTATGAGACCAGCCCCGCCGGAGTGCAGGAAGCCGCAACGCTGGTGGAGCGCGCCGTCAAAGCCGCAGCGCAGGCCGATATTGCAGTTGTTTTCGGCGGGCTGAACCACAACCGCAACATGGACACCGAAGGCGCCGACCGCCACGACATAAAGTTGCCTTATGGTCAGAATGAACTGATTCGCCGCGTCGTTGCTGCCAATCCGCGCACGATCGTGGTGCTGATTTCGGGTGGCCCTGTCGAACTCGGCCCGTGGCTGCAAGATGTGCCCGCCGTAGTCGAGAAGTGGTATTCCGGCATGGAAGGCGGCAATGCCATTGCGCATGTGCTGTTTGGCGATGTGAACCCGTCCGGTAAACTGCCCTTCACCTTCCCCAAACAATTATCCGACTCACCCGCGCACGCCACCGGCGATCCGAAACTGTATCCCGGTCAAGACGGCACCGTTCGCTACGACGAAGGTCTTTTAGTCGGTTATCGCTGGTTCGACACCAAGAACATTGAGCCGCTTTTCCCCTTCGGCTACGGCCTTTCCTATACAACTTTCGAGTACTCGAACCTCAAACTAGCCCCGGGCAACACGCCCAACGGCCCGATTGTGACGGCGCAGTTCGACATTGCCAATACGGGAACGCGCGACGGCAGTGAAGTAGCGCAGCTTTACATTCACGATGATCGTTCGAGCCTGCCGCGTCCTCTACAAGAACTCAAGGGATTCCGCAAAGTCGCGCTTAAAGCTGGCGAAAAGCAAAGCGTGACGATTCCGCTCAACGTGGATATGTTTTCCTTTTACGATCCGGCTCGCAAGGGTTGGGTAGCCGAAGCGGGCGATTTCACCATCTCGGTGGGCAGTTCGTCACGCGACATTCGCTTGAAGGGCGCGTTCAATCTCACCCGTTCAAGCTTTGTGGCCGACTGAAATTAAAAGTGCGCCCTGCAAGCCAGACCGTCGGCCAGCCCTCTGCGACACACCTGAGCAGCCTGCTAGATCCTGAGTACTCACACATTGGGAATGTCGTTTTTAAGGTTGTCGCCAAAACGTTGGCCGCCGGTAAGTAAGCCGTTGGGTACCAATCAGCAGCTACAGCAGTCGCTACCGTAAAGGGTCAGAGGTTTATCGCCTCTGACCCTTTGTCTTTTCATATCTATCTGCTTTGGCGCCTGCTTTGGCGCCGGCAAAGCATGAACATCGAAACGCCTGGGGTCACCAATGGCAATGGTGTTGAGTACGTTAAATCGAAACAGGTGGATTGGCAGTTAATTTCGATGTAACGCACAAGCTGATGTGTTTTGTAACCCCCGGTCATATTGGTCGTAATAAGTCGGCTGATGCCAGGAGTCAGCGCACCGACCTAACAACGCATTCCGAAGTCTCTGCACACCCACGGCACCTGCGGCGGCGCGGTTCGACACTGGTGGAATTTGCGCTTGTAGTGCCTATTCTTCTCATGCTGCTGATCGGCATCATGGAGTTCGGGTGGCTCGTCAAGAACCACCTACTGGTCGCTAATGCGACACGAGAAGGGGCTCGAGCCGCCTCACTGGGCAAAACGACAACTGATGTTCGCACTCGTGTGACCAATTCAGTCGAACCACTTGCGGTGTCCTCACCTGACGGCACAATTCTGATGAACTGGTCAGATAACAACGGCGCAGACCACTACTCTTACACCGTGGGCGACAACGGGAGCCGGAACAACGTGCCGGCAGGCAAATTGATTAGAATCATCGTGCGCACAAAGCACCGGCCATTAACCACCCTGTTTTCATTCTTAACCCAGCGCAATATCGAGGTTTATGTGACCATGCGCCGCGAGGCCACGTAGAAGCCATGTGATCGAATTTTTGAGCCGTTTTGAAACAGGCAGAGTCACTATTGATGCAAGTCGTGTGACAGTTACGATAGTGGTGCGAAAGTGGGTGAGTTGGAATCAGCAAATGGAGTATCCCTTGAAGAAAGAAATAATGAGCCGCGTGTGGCGCCGGGCAGTGAAGCATGGAGCCAGCAATGGCAGAGCACGGCGCAGGGGCAACATCGTCGTCATTGTAGCCGGTTCGATGCTGGGACTACTCGGTTTTGCTGCGCTGGCCGTGGATTACGGCCTTCTTGTGTCCGATAAGAACCAGTTACAGCGCGCCTGTGATGCGGCGGCGCTCGCCGGAGCGTCACAACTCAAAACCACCAACGATGACACCTTCGACACCGGCCAGGCGCGTGCTCTGGCCGTCACAGTAGCAATGCAAAATGGTGCCACCGTTGATGCTGCCACCATCACATTCCTTAATAACAACACGGAAATTCGGGTGCCTTCTACCAAAGTGAGAACGCTGCACATGGCCCAGGCAATCGGTATTCCCACCGCCACTGTCTCGGCAGCCGCCATAGCGGGTGTCAAAGCGGCAGATATGACTTACTCGACGGTGGGGCCTAACCGTGTAGTTCCCATTGGTGTTAGTTGGGAGACTTACAACACTTATAAAGGCACTGGTGGGACGCTCAGTCTTAAACTCATTCAGCCAAACAAGTCTGCATTCGGTTTTAACGATTACGTTCTGATGGACTTGCGCGGGCCGAATTCAAAAAGTCCGGCGCATATGCTGGATCAAGCGGCTGGCACAGAGCTACAAACATCTCATATCGGGGACTATGAAACCGCCCTCAATGCAGAGCTTGATTCAGAGGCCAGAAAGCTTCAACAGGGTGCGAACTCTCTCTTCGCCAAGTCGGCTTTGTCACCGTGGTATGATTCTTCGACCGTCGGTGTGCGTTACAACGATATTGTGGCCGGCACTTCACCGCGCGACAATCCACGCGTTGTGAACTTCATCATCACGCCCAGTACAACAATTTCCAATGGCGGAGGAAGCTTCAATACCGAGGTGCAGGGTTTCGTGCAGGTTTACCTGGAGTCAGTGGACATGGATGGAACTCAACTGAATGTCCGTTTCCTACCGCCAGCCACTTCATCTGATGGACAGGTTGGTGTTGCTCCCGGCAATGTTCCACTTAGTGGAACGCGCATCATTCAACTGCTCCAGTAGCAACCCGTGTGCGCTCAAAAGCACACACAGGCTGGTCATATAACGCCTGAAGGTCGGAGACTACCAACCGCAAGCGAGAGCGCGCGGGCTGTATCATCTCAAGCAAGCCCGCGTTCTCCCGCTTGCAGTTAGTGAAGCGCAGCGTCGCTTCTTATCCTTACACAGCGCCCTTGTAGCATCATGCTGAATATTTTCGGATGCACTGAACCACATATCGGTTGCCACTGGCTCACGGTTGCGATTGCATATTCCACAACGGTTGTAGTGCTGGTATAATCATTCAACCTGTTTACGTTTGCTCAAAAAGCAGCGCTCTTGCTCAAAAGCAGCGCTCTGATGAATCGTTATTCAACTCAACTGGTTCTTTGATTCAGTTCTATGCACTATACGACGCCTTGCGTCGATTACGTTGCGTGTTTTGTGTTGATGTTCAACATATTCAGCTCCATCTCTATGGAGATTGAGTACTAAGGGGACTATAATGATGCGCCGATGCCTTCGACTAACCTTGCTGATGCTGACCTTGATCTGTGTATCCGCCTTAACCGATTCTCCTCTTATGGCCAGTACTCCTGTGACACCCAACGCTTCTCCCGAAGCAAGAGCCCTGCTGAACTACCTGCACGCCATGTATGGCAAGAAGACTCTTTCCGGCCAGATGTGGGTTCCCTGGGGAATTGACGAGATTGATACCGTGAAGAATATAACCGGTAAGTTCCCTGCGATTCGTGGCCAGGATTATATCCATGAGAACGCCAACGAGCGGGAAAACCAGTTGGCTATGGAATGGTGGAAGGCCGGGGGTATTCCAACCATCATGTGGCACTGGGGAGCGCCCACCAAAGGCGAGGGCTACGACCAGAGCAAGATGACTATCGACATCGACAAATGCTTCGTGCCCGGCACCCCGGAACACACCGCGATGTGGAGCGATCTCAAGCGCATTGCAGACCACCTGACCGTGCTCCGCGACGCTCATGTGCCAATCTTGTGGCGTCCCATGCACGAGTGCGACGGAAATTGGTTTTGGTATGGAAAGGGTGGCGGCGAGCGCTTCGGTCGGCTTTGGCGCACCATGTTTGACTATTTCGTGCATGAACGAAAACTCAACAACTTGATCTGGGTGCTGTGTCACACAGGAGACCCCAAAGCCGATTGGAACCCCGGCAAGCAGTATTTCGATCTGGCCGGTCCCGATACCTATGGTCGGGGTATTCAGGAAGGTCTGTTTAACAAGGTGAAAGCGATACATGGCGACGCAATTCCCATCCCTTATCACGAATGCGGCACCATTCCTGATCCTGATGAAAGCTTTCAAAAGAAGGTCACGTGGTCTTGGTGGATGCTCTGGCACACCGGTCACCTCACCAATCACAATCGAGATGCACTGATCCGTGCCTACAATCACGACCTGGTCATCACCCGGGACGAGTTGCCCAACATCATGGACTACCTCAAGTCAGAAACACCCACACCAGCCCGATAGAATCTCGCATGACGGAAGAGTTATCAGCACTAACACAAGACATTTGCTCACAGTGCAAGCTCCCGTTGCAAGCTCCCCATACTTCAAGCGGCAGCGGCTGACTTTCATACATCAGCCGCTGCCTAGAAAGCTCGTAAAACGGCTCTGATTTGTGGCATCACAATCCTGATTATTTAGGTATGAGAATCTACCTAAAACAGGAGCAATATGCCGTCAAGAATCGCTCGAGTACTCGCAACGGTAAAAACTCAGTCAGCGTAAATTCAGGACACGACTTCATCTGAATCCCAACGACTCAAGCTTACCCGCCGCCGGAAGTCGGAGCGACGAAGTTCGTGTAATCAGCCATTCCCACTTAATATGATGTTTAACCTGTAGAGCCGGAAGTAGGGAGCTGTGAAATACTCTGTAAATCTCTTTATGTGATGAAGGGCGGTTCCAACGTCCTTTGAAGTTGCACACGTTCAACGCCACACTACGCACCAAACTTTTGTCTCCTATCCGCACCAAGGTGCGCTAGTTCCACTCCCATCAAACACACATCATCCTCGAATTCCGCGCTACCCGAAAACTGCTGAACTTCGGCTAACAAGTCATCGAATAAAGATGTTGTTGGCATTCCTCTGCGCGCATCAACCGCTTTCAACAATCGATCCTCACCGTACTCTCCAGTGGGGCCTTCAACTTCGAAAACGCCGTCGGTGAAGAGCATCACTAAATCGTTGAGGTGAAGTTGGCACATTGAGTTCTGATAGTGGGCTTCTTTGAAGATGCCGAGGGCCGGTCCAGAAGTGCTCTGCGCATTGGGCAAGGGTTCAACCACGCCTGCCTCACGTTGCACCCACAAAGGACTGGGATGACCTGCATTAGCGTACAGCATTTCACCACTTCTCGCGTCAACAACAAGGTAAAATGCCGAAGCAAACATCGGGGTATGAGCCTGCTGCAAGATAGCCAGCAAGTGGTGGTTGATCGCAGTCAGAAATTGGCTTGGATCTGAGGAGACCGTCGGTTGCTGTCCCACGATGGCACGCAGCATTGCCGTGATCAGAGCGGAGCGCACACCGTGCCCCATCACGTCACAGATGAAGACACCCGCAGTGAAATCGGATAGTGGCAGGACGTCAAAGAAATCTCCACTTACAGCCGCTGCCGGGCGATAGCAGTGGGTGAAGCGCAAGGAGCTGTCCTGTGGCGTGGCGTCAAGCGGAAAGGAAGGGTATTGCTGGGGTAGAAAAGCCTGTTGGAGTTGGCGTGCCATGCTGAGGTCGCTTTGCATGTGTCTGTTTTTCTTGTCCAACTCCTGATTGGCGTGATGCAGTTCCTGCGTGCGGTGAGTTACACGCTGCTCCAGAACTTCATTAAGTTCCTTGAGCGCCTCCTCAGCGCGGTGACGTTCCGCCACGCGAGCTTCGAGCGAGGCGGCCATTTCGTCAAAGGAGTGCGCCAGGGAGCCTAACTCGCTATCTCCACTTAACCCGCTGCGCACGCTGAGATCACCAGCGCTCATGCGTTTGGTGGCCTTGAGGAGAACTCTCACCTGTCGTAACACAAAAGCGTCGCTGCCCCACCACGCTGCTGCCAGCGCCAGCAAGCTTACCAGGCCAAGAGCAACCAGATTGCGTCGCAGCGTTTGTTGCGCTTGGGCATATGCAACCGTCCTGGGAATGCCTGCACTGATAAAAACATCGCCCCGCCCGAGCGCACCAGGCAAGCGTGTGAAGGCGGAGAGGCGCAGCACTCCATCGACTCCGACTGCCTCAGTTGTGCCGTCGCCGCGCCGCAACAAAGCGAGTTGAATAAGAGGCGCATCCGGCAGAGAACGGCCAACCCATTTTTCTGTGGATGTCGTGGGGTAACGGGCGAGGATCTTGCCCTGGCCGTCAAACACGGTGAGTACTGAACCAGGTGGCAACTGCGCGCGGGCGAGAAGTTGATTGAGCCAACTTAAGTCCAACGCAGCATAGACAACAGCTTGAACCTTTCCCTGGTCGTTGAATACAGGATGAGCTACGTTGATAGCGGCTTTGCCCGTAATGCGACCAATTTGGTACTCGCCCACCGCAAAGGCGCGGGTCGCTACGGCGCGGCGAAAGTAGCTCCGATCGCTGAGGTTGACTCGCCCTTTGGTGGGACGAGCACTGGCAAAGACATCTCCCTGGAGATCAATGGCTCCCAGGTTGGCATACACAGGATATTGTTTTTGAAGGTTGGCAAAGAGCGCGTTACAAGCCTTGGCGTCACGTTGCCTTACTCCATCCAGAGCCGCCAGGGTGAAGAGTAGTTGGCGTGTCTCCTTAACCGACTGTTCGGCATTCGTGGCGGCGATGCGCACCAGGCGTAACGCATCTTCCTTCACCTGGGCACTGGCGGCTCTTTGTTGCTCCAAGCCATTGTAAAGAATCAATCCCAGTGCCGGCAAAATGGCCAATAGCACCAGCAACAGCAAGCGAAAACGCAGGCTGGAAAAGCAGAATTGCTTCATAGTAGTCCAATGCTTAAGAGCACAGCTTAAGAGCACCGTGAAACTGGAGCGTGAATGGATTGAAAGTGAAATAGAATCATTTTGGGCACTGGCTATACTGATAACACACTTTTCCTATTCGACACTCTCATCAAAGTTGGTATGTTGCAGCGTCAGCCGTTCTAACCTTCTCGATGTCCTCATCCTATGAGGCAAAGCGAAGCGAAACCTGGCGCTTTGCGCCTGAAGTGGCGCCATGCAGGCCAGGGATCTCATGCTGCCCAGGAATACAAAGGCAAAACCCATAGCTGCATATTGAAGGTCTGCGTAACGTTCCTGCGTAGAACGTTCCTGAGTGGAACTGCCTTGTAAAGCTATCGGGAACCGACAGCAAGTAGCATGTTACGAGTATCTAGTAACTCTGCTGGCGGCCCAGCACCAAGATCTAGTCTTATCCTATATTGTCGGGACTGCACGCCATGCTGCTATAGAGCGTGCCCCATTCTGGCTGAGTACAGACTAAGCGACCGCTGCACGGACATCGCGCAGGGTCTAGCATATGGATGTGCAATCCTTTGAAGCTGCCTCAAGGGCAGATAATTCAGCTCTTTAAGGTGAATTTTGGTGCCCGGTTTCCGGCTGTTGGTGGCTGAACGAAGTGACTCAGAACGGCTGAACTCTTGCGCTGTACTCGTTCGTAAAACTGAAGAGGATGAAGACGTAGATGGAGCCAAGCGGGATCGAACCGCTGACCCCCTGAATGCAAATCAGCCACTCGTTTTCAGGAGGTCACTCCATCAAAGGCGCTGTCTTTGTGCTCAACTTCTCTACGTGCTCAAAATTCAGGCGCTTAGCAGCACCCCGATTTTGAAGAAAACAGGCGCTGATCTCGCCAGCGCCTCAGAGAGTATTGATAAACGCTGCGCCCGGCGTCAAGGTCTGCCAAGGGCGTTGCACACGCCGTTTGGAGCCTCAGGGACCTAGCCTTAGCGGAGCAATCCATACATGCCGTGTTACTGCTCAGGGATGGCATTAAGTGACACTATGAGGAATTGAGGATGAGATATAGTGCATATCCTCTCCATGAAATTTGGTGCAAATTTGATTAAACCCCGTGAGTTAGCGATCGACCGCTGAAACCGGAATTGATGCCCGAATCCGGCTGTGTTGATGCTTGGGCTTATTGGAACAAAGTCAAGCTGTTCTTCATCGAGCCAGGCAAACCGGTGTAAAATGCCCATATTGATTCGCTCAATGGCAAGTTAAGAAACGAGTCGAATCCTCTCCGGGTGGAACGTGGAGTAGTTTACAAGCTTGCGCGAAGCAAGACAGGTCATTAAAAACTGATGAAACAGCTACAATCAGTTTAGACTACATAGCGCGTTGGGCAATCAGCCGCCTCAATTGCGGGCAGATCAAACACGGGAAATCTCTACTCCTAATTGGATAGTTTCGGGGTGCAGGTCAGGCAACTCCAAAAGAATTATGTCAAAAGAGTGTAGGCTTCCCTTAATCTCCTTTCATCATGATGGAACCAATCTACCACCCACTGGTTATAAGAACGTGCTGCCTCGAGTTCCCCGATTTCCCCTCGAATGATTTGAGCGATAGCATGTCCGGCCTGCATTCCCGACATCAACGCGCGGAGAACTCCGTGGGATGAGGTGGGATCGAGAACCATGGCAGCATCCCCAACAAGAAAGTAGCCAGGTCCCGCTGCAGCACGGGTAAAACGCCAGGTTACATCGGATGTTCGTACATTCCCAACAGACTTTAACCCCTGCAACTCCTCCGGCATCCAATCCGTAGTTAAAAGGCTGCCCGGAGGCTTTACCTCTGATGCCTCTTGCGAGGGCTCCTTTTCTGGAGTCCTCCCTGGTTGAGTTACCCTTGGTCGCAAAGAGCCTGTATCAGGCTTTTGGAGCCTTGGGCTTTCTCCGGTATCATGTGGAGTTCCAAAGGCATTTGTCCACTCTTCCTCCCAACTCAGAGAAGTCCAGGCATAGAGGCCAGGGTGAATACGGGCCGTCCAGACCCAACTACGTCCCTGAGCTATCAGTAAGGGGGCTGCATCCCGCGTCGGGCACTCACCCTGAGCATATCCATAGTGAGCAAGTAATCGCGGTGACCAATACTCCAGAGGAAGTCCCAACTGACGCGCTAGCCAGTGACGACCGCCCGAAGCATCAATGACAAAGCGCGCCTGCAGTTTGCCCTCTTGGAACTTGCCCCCTTGGGACTTGCCTCCTTGAGATTTGTCCCATCGAAGTCCGCCATGTCGAGCCCCGAGGTCTTGTTCCTTAAGGTCTTTTTCCTTGAGATGTTGGGCTCCAATGTGCTTGAAACCGCTGTGTCCGACCTTAATGTGTCGGGCTATTCCTCCGATGGCCTGAGCCGCCACTCCTACGACACGGTTTTCTCTTTGGGGCTTTCTAAGGTCCCGGCTTTTACCATCTAGGTTTCTACCATCCAGGTTTCTACCACATGGCTCTCTATTTTCTCCTTCTTCGCCTTCTGGTTTGTAAAACCAGCTATTATCCAAGCTATTGTCCCAACCATCTTCGATACCACTTCCTGCTGGGGCTCCTCCTGCCAAGATAGCTTCTACTGAAGTACCGTCATGGGCATCATACAGGTGCTGGGGCTTGAGCAGTGGCACTTGGGCACTGTGGGCCCACAGCACTGTAACCCCCAGTTCCTGTGCTCGTTGAAGCAGCAGAACATCGAACTCAGGACGCCAGGCCTGAATGCCCCGCCATGGGCCACTGGCATCTGCGCCAAAGGGCTCAAATCGTACTGGTGCGCCCCAGGAGACCCAGTGCCCTTCATGACGCAAAAAGTCTCTTTCTGCCACAGCCTCCCAGACTCCGAGGCGTTGGAGCAGAGGTTCCACCCCAGGATGCAAGGTTTCACCGGGCCGGTGCCGCCAGCAGGCGCTTCCCTTAGCATCCTTCTTGGATCCCACTTTAGAGGATGGCTCTGGCGAGAGTGCGCTAGGAGCAGGGCAACGCTCGATGATGGTCACACGCAAGCCTGCCTCAGCACATAGCACAGCCGCTGCCGCTCCCGCTGGCCCACCACCGACAATGACGACATCCACTCTCGGAGAAGATGTGTCCTTGGGTCTTATGCCCTTTGACGAGGCACGCTCATGACAGGGAGGGGATGCGTCGCTTGAAAGGGAGCAGTCGATGTTAGACGGAGAGGATGGAACTTGCATAAGGAAGCTGCACAAGACACGAAATTCTGCGCCCGTGATGAATGGAGTTGTCCTTTGCCCCCTTTTGCCCCGCTAAGTTACAGGGGTGGCCGGGTGCTATTGCGCCAGCGCTCCTGCTTTACCAGGATGCGCCGGTGCTTGGGATCGACCATAAAGGAACGCCGTCCTCGGATAGGCATTCTTTTCTTTTGTGGATTGCCTGGCACCGATTCCACAGCCGCTTTGCGAATCATTTCAAAGCGATAGACCGGCCCGCGCAAAAGCACCCCCGCCTGCACGTTAGCCTCTTGCAGTTCAGGATCGCCAGCACTCAGGGCGCGGAAGGAAAAAACGGTCCACTGGCCTCTTTGGCCGCCTAGTTCACGGTTGACCAGAGCCATTGAGAGAACACGATCTTTGTACTCTTCGATTCCGGTTTTGCCAATAATTGCCAACGTAAACAGACCATCCAGGGCATTCTGCACATAGTCCGTGTGGGCAAAGCTGAGATACTCTGCGAAGGCTTCTCCCCCTTGTTGAACGATACGAGGTCCGGGAACGCCGTCCCAGGGAAGGCTGCCGATCTGTCCCACTTCTTCATCCGTGAGCGGCGCCACAGTGTTGTTGCCCGTAGGCTCCATGGTCCGTGTGACATCGGGAGCCACAGCAGGCCAAAATGTACTGAGTGCCGCGCACAATTTAGCGTCTTCGGGAAAAGGACTTCCCAACCCGTAACTGGCTAAGTGGGGCACGTTCCCAGCAGCATTTTCCCATACATCCAAGCTGACATCCCAGCCCGGTGCAAATATGCCGGCCGCATCGTCTGGCAGGTGTGAGTGGCGCAAGGGATCAGAAGGCACCGCTTCGGTTCTCTTCACATCTTCTTCCCCAAAAAGAGAAACAATCGCCGTAATGGTATTATCCGCAGAGGTAAAATCGCATCCGGGTAGCTGCAAATTCGGCGCGAAGCGGATATCGGAGAGCGTCCGGGGTGGGCGGAACCAGAGTCCTGCTTTTAATTCCTCCGGGATTTCTTCGCCTTCAGTCCATTCGGTCAGTTCCCGCTGGTCACACGTGGGAAAGTAATCAGGAGCTGTCACCAGGGAATAGGCGTTGCGGGGCTCTCCGAGCAGGGCACTCACCTGAGGGCAAGAGACATCGATCCAACCATCACCAGAAAAGTCGATGAAGTGCTGGGCTTTATAATTGCCAGCTCGCACCAACGCCTCCAATTGATCCGAAGTCAGGTCCAGATCATTGAGATTTGTGACCGAGCCATCCGCTTCAATGCGATGCCGCGCATGCACGTATTCGGGAGCCGGAAGCGTATAAAGCCCTTCGAAGTCCACACCTTGTAAAGAGAAACTCGATGAAAAGCTCGTTAGTCCTTGGTCACGCTCAAAAGGTGGCACGTTATACCCTAGCGGTTGGTCGTTTCGGGTGGCCGGTTGAATCAGCGGGTTATGGGGCTGTGGAACCAAGAGGCCTGTGCCATCTTCTCTCTGGGTCGAGAAAGCGGCAATGCCCTGGGTAAAGCGAAAGGGCGCTTCATCCAGTTCCTCTTCGTGCACCCCAGTGTCGAAAGGGGCACCATTTCCCGCTCTTTTTCGGAGCTCCAGGTGGATGCGCCGCAACTTTTCGTTGAAGTGGTGCGCCCCGAGTTCTACGGAGAGACCATCTCCTTCACCAAAATCACGCAGACACTCGGCCCCGGAAAAGAGTTTGTGCAGCGGCAGCCAGAACTGTCGATTCTCGTCCCCGATACCATCATCTTCGCTGGTACGGTGACGCATGGGGCAAAAGGTTGCGGCGTTGCCCGGCTGGAGCACTGCAATGTAAGCGGCATAATGCGCAGGCAATACGCGCAGATCAAAAACATCCTCTTCCACAAATGGCACAAAGCCTCGCAATGCGCCATCGTACAAGGGCGGTGCCGTTCCGACCCGCGCGATACCCGTGCGGGCAAACACCATATCCGCATGTTTGCGGTGGCATGTCTGAGAAGCCGGGCGATATTCCGTTGCAAAGACCACAATGCCAAGTTCCTTGCCCTGCGCTTTGGTGGCCAGTTCATCGAGCGAAGGTGGACGAACTCCATAGACGTAATTCTCGACGACTTCCAACTGGCGCAAGGTCGCAAAGCGCGTGATACGGCGCCCAAGAGAAGCGAGGAGGACATTGGAAGAGGCCAGGGCATGAAAGAGCAAACTCCGCGCAGGATGCCCTGGCTCAATCCCCCGCACGCCTTCCATCGCAAAGTCTTCGAAACCTGCAATATGACGCTTAACTTCCAAAGGCTTCGCCAACTCCGCCTCTAAATTCGCGGCCTTGATATTCAAGCCATGTCGCCCTAGAAGCTCGGCCCATCCCTGCTCTGCCAAATCCTGACAGATGTCGTGAATTTCATCGATCAATGCCAAAATACACCCTCCTGTTGCCCACCCCTTTAATTGATCAAAGAGTTGATCGCCTAAGGGCTTGATTCCTTATCCTTCCAGTTCAACCCCTCGTATCAAGACCTTGTCCGTATCAAGACCTCATATCGTATCGATCTCTCACATATTCTCGGACCACACGGGAGCAGCCCAAGGCCATGTCCTCCGGCACATCGTCTTCTCCCACATTCGGGGAAAGCTGCACGATCTTAAAGAAAAAGTACTGGGGGATACTTGAGAACGTGACGCTGTTAATGGTTCCCGCAACGCTTCCCCCACTCGTGCTCCCTGAGGAGATAGGCGTGACTGCGCAATTGCCAATAACATGGGAAAGCTGGCCATCTTAGTACAGATGAGCAACCCGGGTAAGCCACTTGGCCTTGCCGGTGCAAAATAAGGGCTTTTAACACACATACATTTTGCAATTCAGGAACATCTCCAAGATGTTGAGCCAGCAGGTGCCGCGCGCTCCAGCGCCGGTCCGAGAGAGCGGCCCATGAAATGTAGTCGTGTGCAGTACTCCAAGGATGGGGTCAGTACCTGCACACGTTCACCAGGCCATTGTTCGCCCTCGTGTTGATTTGCCCACCCGACCAATCGCATTTGTCAGCGAGATCGACAACGGGCTTAATCACCCATCCGGGGATATTCTTGAACATGATCTGCTGCCTCCCTGAGCAACTTGTGTTACCTGTCGCTTGGTCTTTGACAGGCTCCCTCCGCGCGTGCAAACACGGAGATTAAATTGCATTCTGATCCCACATGCATTCTTCAGGCATTGAACAGGCGGACACACAATGTATAGTCCACATCCGTCTGTTTGAGTGGGCCAGTAACGGTCACTTGCCGCGCATCGGTCAAATTCATGGAAGCGGCAACAAGGCGCTCGTAAGCCCGCTCTTCATCCTCTTCAGGCGACTGGGGAGCCCCGGCAGCACGGTTCAGTTGAATTTTATCGTTCGCTAAAAGAGGAGCTAACTGAACTGGTGGCCTGTGATCAGTGCCCGTGAGGAAAAAACGTCCATCCCTCTCTTCAATCCCCCCCTGTAAAGTGACCTCGACACCGCGCATTTGATACGTCCCGTTAACCATTTCACGGAACTGCTTATCCCACGCATCCAGCGCCGGCAATCGTCCATCCTCCAAAAACACTTCGGCTGTTGAATCATCGGTGTTTGGAACGGGATCGACTAACTCCACGCCCTTGAGCCGGCGCAAAGCGCTGTATGCACCACCCCAACAGGCACCAATACCATACGGGCATGTGCCGGTGATGCCGATGACAACAGGTGTCGTTTTGGTCGCCCCATAGATTTGTTCGGCTTCTTGATGGTAAAGTGGCAGGTCGCCTTCAGGCGGCAGGTCGCCTTCACTCACTGAACCCGCCTGGGACAAGCTCAACGATGCCTGTGCAGGTACCCCACCTACCCCCGCATCCGCGAGCGATTTGGCGAAGGCAGCATTCACGAGAGGTTCAGCAGCGAGCCCAGCGATAGCAGTATCAATTGTAGCGATGTTAGGTAAGGATGCGGGGGATGTAACAGCTTTAATCTGAATGACTTTGGCGACAGAAGGCACCCCGGCATCGCTCAGGATGAATAGCATGTAGTGCCCCGGAGGGCAAGTATTGGGCGAACTCGGGGCGGTTACAGTCAATGATGCGGTGCCGACCTGAAAGCGCAGAAAGTTGATGCGCTGATTCTCGTCGAACGAGTGAGTCACCGAAGGCAGTCGGACCCAGCTCACTTTTTTGATTGCACCAGGTTGAGCCACAGCCACTTCAAAGTTCTCCGCATAGGCGACTTCTGTGGGAGCCGAGACAATCTTGGGGCGCGCTCCCTTGAATAGATAGGGAGGAGAGAAAATCTGGGCTTCGCGGTGGCTGTCCTCGGGATCGTTCGGTGTATCAACACCGTCCATCGGGCGGTACTCACCGCCGCCGGCACTTAACACGGTTGCGTCCGGTAAAAGCACCACTGTCGCATGGTAGCAGCGGTCCACCTGTTCAGCCGCCAGTTCCGTCCAGGCTCCCGTGGCCGGATCCCACAACTCGGCGACATGAACAGGTTGGCCTGCCCTCAGATCATTGAACCCCCGGTTGGGGCCGCCGCCGCCGCGTGTGCCGCCAGTCACCAGCACCGTACCATCCGGCAAAAGGGTGGCGTTGTGCTGACGACGTGGAAAGTGCATGGGACTGGTTTTGCGCCACTGGAGTGGAGGCTGGCTGAGGTCAATAATCTCAGCTTCAGCAGTAGGCTCCCGCGAGGGGTCATCGTTGCCGCCGCCGATGTAGAGGACCTTGTCCACGTCATACATCACAGATGGACAATAATCACGATTGCGCATGATGCGAAGACCAACCAATGTCCAGCGGCCAGGTTCTGTGGTCTTCAATAAAAAGGTCTCGGCATTCGTGCCGGACATAAAGACCTGGCCATTGGAAACCACATGCATACGCGGATAGAGAGGCAAACCAATGAAGGTCAGGGGCCTGCCGGACGTGTTGCGAATCGTGCTCCAAGTACCGGTTTTGCTGTCCAGCACGTGCACAAGATCAACGACAACAAACTGTTTGCCTGGTGGCTGAGTGGGGTCGATGTAGCTCCCGGAAAGCACAAGTATGTTGCCGTCGGGTAAAGCCGTGGCCGTGGGGTACCACCGGCGCACCTGTGCACCCGTGGGAGTGGTCATTGGGGGCAGGGCTGTCCACGTATCATTGATACAATCGTAAAGCGTCGCCTGGCTCAATCCGTCGCCGTCTTTCCAGTGCCCACCGACCACCAAAAGGCGTCCGTCCGGGAGAAAGGCGTGTCCTGCACAAAACAAGTTGATCCGTGTGCCGTCCGCCAGGGTGGGCTGCGGCGTATTCGTCACTTCACCGGTGAGCGGATTCCAGAGAAAAGGCGTGCATTCGTGGACATCGAGCGACTGCTGCGGCTTGTCCCGCCTGCCCCACAGCAGAACCCGGCCATTGGGCAGCACATGAGTATGGATCGCCACGTTGGGAAGCTCAAAGACCGGCCTCCACTGCCCTCTCACGGCGCTGCTCTCAAGAGTGAAGGTGAACGGCGCGTTCTGCGCCGCAGCTTCGTCATCCACCGGGGTCGACGTATTGCCATTGCCGTTGGCATTTCCATTGCCGTTGGCATGCACGAAGGTGGTGTCGTGATCATCATACGCAATGCGGAGATAATATTGCACCACATCGCCAGCCTGGAAAGCGTTTGTAGTATTTGCAGAAATGATCGCCGCAAAATACTTGTCATTACCAGCGGCGCTGCGAAATTTCAGCGGCACTTCGGTCCAGTTTCCGTCAGCGGCCCGCTTGAAGAAGAGGCTGCTGCCATCCTGCAACTGGTTTCCAGGGTTGCCCGCACCCTGAAACTGATTGCCGCTAAAGATGGTGACATCCATGCCCGGCACAAGTGCTCCGACGGGGTCACGCATGCCGGATCGTCCGCGCGGTTGCGGGCTATCGGGAATGTGCCAGGCGTTGCCAAGGTTTGGCATCCCTACTCCTCTCTTTCAAACAGAGTAACCGTTCGACCGCCTCTACTAATCAGCCCGAGGGCCTATTAGTGATAGCTTGAGTTCAGAAAGATGCCGTCAGCAGACCTAAACCCTGCTCTGATTGTTGGCTCTCCTTGTAGAGCCAGATTGGCTAGTGCGCTGTATTCACCAGTGCGCTGTATTCACCAGTGCCTGGGGCATGCTCCTTTCGAGTCAAAGCCAGCGGCACACCAAAAGTCGGGTCAGTATCAAAAGACAGGTAATCATCGAAGGCACATTGCCCCAGAGGTTTCTACGTGTGCCTCTAGGGCAGTGTGCCTCCGTGGGTGTTTTTCTTGGCGCTGACTCTGGGCTCTGCTGAACGCACTTACTCTGCTGTCTTGTTCGGCAGAAGGCGGCGTTCATTCTCCGCGCTGTCCGCCTTGACATAGTCATTGTCATCGCCAAATGAAAGTAGGAACGGAATACTTGGTGTAAAAAAGAACTCGCCTCCCCGCATCTTGACGAACCCTCCGAAGGAGAAGGGCTGCTTATTGTCTGAGGCATCATAGACCGGGGGCCATTGTTGAGGCACCGCAGCGAGATTCCCCTGCCCGATGATGGGATCAAGGCCGGTTGCAGGCGCAGGAAAGTTGGGGTTATTGGCCCAAGATGCTTGCATGAAGCCGAATTGATCGGGAATGCTCGCCTGGTAGCACTGGAACAACAGCCCGACCTGCCCTTTCACGGGTGGCTTGAGCGTGCCGTCCTTCTGGAGTTCCGGCGGAATGAGCGACCCATTTGGATTCAGCGCGCGCTCGCCGTAGGTAATACCGCGACGAGTGATGCGTCGCCCCTTCTCCACTTGATCCACATCTTCCGGTATGGGGACATTGAGTGCGGGTAGCGTTACGCGCCGCGTGTCGCCTCGCGGGTTTGTTTTGCGGATGTGGCCCTGAAAGGGACAGCGCATGGCCGCGATCTCAGTGACCTGGCCCGCCTGATCCTGCGTAATGCGCACGTCATCGCGATAGTCGAAGTCGTTGAAATCGCGGAACTGCTCCGCCTGCTCGGATCCGGCGGTTTCAGTCGGCACTCCGTTTTCAAACCGGCCAACTACGAGGGCTCCCGCCCGCTCCTCTTTAAATATGGGCAACCCGTTCTTCTTCGTGAAGTCTTCGAGCAGTTCCGCCAATTTTGCTTCCTGCCGTTTAAATCCGAGAACATCCTGCTCCAGCTTACGGAAAACGAAATACGAGCCGAAACTTTCTGGTGTTGGTGCAAAAGGGTCGGGAACCAAAACCAGTGACAGCGCGGCGGATGGATCCCATTCAGAAGTGCCGAAATGGCTTCTCTCCGCTTCAACATCCTCCACAAAAAACAGCGGTTGGCTGATGCCGTCACGATAGCCAAAGTGTTCCAGGGGCTGATTGTTCTCGTCACGCAAGCCAATACCATCCACCTGCACACAATCAGATAAAACTTTTCTTTGGGCCAGGTCATCGACAACCCGACCGAGCACATCCTTCAATCGATTAGGATCCTCATCGGCCAAAAGGACCAAAGCATGAACTTCCTTCCCGCTACCGTTAATGTCCCAATCCTTGGCATCCGAGTCTTTTAGGTCCTGCTGGGTTTGCTCGTCCTTGATGCCTCTGCTAAAGAGAACATTTGAGGTCAAGCTTGGGTTGCGCTTCTCCACAAAAGCCGTGAGATCCTTGCCCAGATACTCATACCCTTTGGCGCTTAGCGACAATCCCGCGAAAATGCGGCCGGACAGTCCATTGGCTTTAAACTCCGCGCTTTCATGCATCTGGCGTAAAGCCGACGTCACGTAGCGACGACTGAAAGTGCCTATCCAATCCTCGACGGCACCTTGAACACCCGGCGCGAAGGTCAGGAACAAGTTCACGGTGTAGTTGCGCCCGTGAGACTTCAAAATGTTGCCCTGCAACTGGGCGAGTAATCTGGCGTAACGGCGGTCGGTTGGGTCAATGGGGCCAGCGACAGTATCCAGATCTAATAACATCATTCAAGTTCTCCTTGGTTAAATCCTCAATAGGATCTTTCATGTAGACATGACTTCGTGCTTCCAGCAGCTATCCCATCATAGACAAGGGGGAATACTTTGTGGAAAATTGAACACGTTGTCGGGATCATAACGCGCTTTTACCTGCACCAAACGCTCTAAGTTGGTGCCGAAATAGGCACGCAGCGGCTTATCGAGTTGGTCATCCGCATAGTTGACGTAAGCTCCCCAAGCGTGTGGCAACAGCGTGTCACGCATTTGCCTGACCCAGCCGATGGTCGGTTCCGCGTCCTGGGGCGCAGTCCAATAACCGTCATATTGCACGATGAACTTTACGTCGCGGTAAGCAACCGCTGTCGCATCGGGCGCAACACGGCTTGGCGCACCACCTCCACCAAGCAGTTGCACCATGGACGCCTGGCTGGGCGGCGCCGACAGAGGAGGCACCGCTTCGAGAAACTGTCGCAGTGTCGTAATGGCTTCCATGCTAAACGGCTCGAACGCAACGGAGGACGTGCTCTTGAATATCTGCTCATCACTGTGTTCCCGTACGGCCCATTGCGGATTCGCTGGATCAACACCGAAAAACATGCGCGCTGCGGCAATGTGGGGCGCAACTTGAATGGAAACGGAAATCGGAAGCGTTCGGCTCAGCATCGGTTGGAGCAGGCTGTAAACACGAGGTAAATCGTGCTCGTCGGCTGTGTACTGGCCCAGTAGGGTGATTGTTCTGTCGACTTTGAGGCTAAGAAGCGAGCTAATGCCATCATCTACCTCGGGTGCCCAATGTTGCCACAGGTCAACGACGGTATCGAATTCGTCCCAGCGATAACCGATGTTGAAAGCAGCAACCAGCGAGGCGGGCCGTACTTTGAAAGTGAACGCGGTGACAATGCCAAAATTGCCGCCGCCGCCACCTTTGCAAGCCCAGAACAAGTCGGGGTTTTCGCTATCATTGGCGTTGATGATTTTGCCATCGGCATCAACCATTTCCACGTTGAGCAGATGATCGCAGGTCATGCCAAATTTACGCGAGTTGATGCCGAAGCCGCCGCCCAGGGTCAGCCCAGCCAGGCCGACACTTGGGCCGGTCGCCAGCGGCAGCGTGACTCCGCAGTCCCACAACAATTCGGATAGTTCCAACATGTTGAGGCCGGAGCCGACGGTGGCGACACTTTTTTGCGCGTTGACCTGTACCATTTCCATGTCGTTGACATCAATGATGAGGCCGCCCTCAGCCAGCGACGAGTACCCCTGATAATTATGCCGACCACAGCGGCTCCGGAACGGCACCTTGTTTTCACGTGCCCACGTGACGGCATGAGCCACATCATGCTTGTCTTGACAAAAGACGACGGTGTTTGGCCCGCCGGCGTCATAGTCGAAGCGCGAGTTGAAGCCTCGCCTCGCTCCTTCCCAGCCCGGATCGCCACGCTGCACCACGCGGCCTGTCAACTCGGTCATAATATCGCCTCCTCTGCTTTTCCAGAGTCCTGCCACTTGCTCTGCTTTTCCAGAGTCCTGCCGTCGGGTGAATTTATGCTGTCCAGACAACACTTTCAGACCAAATCGAGTCGTCCGCCTTGTTGCCACTGATGTGGGCCTGTCACTCCGCCATCTGGCTTGATAACCCAGTAAGTTTGGTTTCCAGTATTACCCGACCAACTTCCCGCATTGATATATTCCCACCCGTCAGGATACGAATGCCTTTCATCGAGATGAGTATGGCCCAGGATAATCGTCGTAATGTTCAGATCGGGCCGTCGCGCACTCAGGCGGCGATGGGCACGGCGCGCGGCGTGGCGATAACGGTAGCGCACGATGGCCGGGCCCAGTTCCAACAGCCCGCGCTTCCATGTGGCAAGAACGTTCGCTATACCGTCTGATTCGCCGCCCATCTGCAGTCCAGTCGGACGTGACTCGTCTTTGAGCGGTCCGGCCATGCCGCACTTGCCGCCGCGCTGCAGGCCGCGAAACATGTCGCGCTCACGCCGTTGCAGCCCGCCACGCAGCAAATCGAATACAGCATAACGCATGTAAAGCCACAACAGCGGGTCATGCAGATGGCCATGTTCGATGTACACAGCTTGCCGCTTTCCTTGCTTTTCTTTGTGACGCGGCCCCAGGATGAAAGCGGACGGATTCCAGATCGCCTGCGCTGGCAAGCCGAGTAAGTCGGGCCGGAAGAAGCGCAAGCCGCTAATTCCAATGTCGTGATTGCCGGTTAAGTAATAGGCATGCAACGGCGGCTGCCGGTCGTATCCGGTGGCATCGCGTAAAGCCACAAAAATCCGATCCAGATGTTTAGGTAAAACGCCCTGCCACTTTTCCTCGTCTTTGGTCACACCAGTTTGCTGGTGGGCGGCAGTGCGACACAATTCGATTTTCAAGTCCTCTTCGATATCGAGCGTGACCGGTTCATCCTTTCCCTCATGAATAGGATGAAGCGGCAGATCGAGCAAGTCACCGTTCAGGTATATTTCCGTCACCTGAGGTGTCTCACGCACACAGCGCAAAAAATTCAGAAAAGCGTCTGTGCGTTCGGGATGCTTTTCCTGCCAGGAGTCGATATGCAGATCCGAGACTAAAATGCGGTAACCGGGAATGCGGTAATTAGGCGCGGAGTATCTATCGCCTTGCTCTTTGCCGGAAGCGGATTCAGCAGATGACGACTGGAATTCTGCTTCCCTCGAAGTCGGTTCGGCCATGGTATCCGTCACGTTTTTCCTACGACGCCAAGGGTCAAGGACTCGCTCCTCGAACAGTTCCTGTAGCGGGCCGCCCAGAAAAACCCAGCCGAATACGTAAACGGCGAAGGTGACCCCAGCTCCGACAACGCCACCCAAGCCCCAACCCATGTATTTTTGCGCGTCCGGCACGGAATTTTGATGAGCATCTGCTACCATGCACGCACCTCTTCTTCTGGTCTCAGCAGGCATCTACTGCGCTACTAAAAACATAGACTGTGTTACTAATGTAAACGGCTCGTTTGCACCGACGGCCCAATGTAACGACCACTCAGTTCTTCAACCGCTTTGCAGCTTGTCCCATTGCTCCACTGCCCAGTTAAGTGCCGTCGCTGCTACGATAAAACCTGTACCCAGACCTATGCCGGAGCCGATTCTCCTGCCGAAACTTGCCATGTCGTCGGTATTTGCGTAACATATGCCGGTCCAGCGGCAGAGCCGCTCGCTTGAAGTTGCGTCCCCACTGCCTGGCAGCCCTGCCCCGGCAACCGTCAGCCCGATTCCGATACCGACTCCCAGCACCACGGCCCCAATGAAACCTGCTCCAAACCCTTCCGCCGCTTCTTCCATGCCGCACGCCCCCTTCGTAGAGTAGACGCACGTGCATCTACTCACCGACCCGCCCCTGTTCGCGCAACTGCCGCTATTCGCACAGCGCCGCTACTCGCGCAGACGGCGTTCTTCCACAATGTCACCGGTTCGATGCATCAGTCCGATACTCCAGATGATGCCCAAAGCCCCGCCGATGCCGTAGGCTATACCCTCCCAGAAGCGGCACTTGAATTGATACAGCACGCGACTTTCCAGCGACACACGAGCCAGTAACCGCGTCAGCAGAAAGCCAGTTGCTGCCCCGGCAACTGCAGCTTTCCGGCGTAATGACCATAATCCCATTGCCCATCTCCTTTATGAATTTGCGGGATCAACGTTGAAACATGCGACCCACGATCAAAGCTCGCGACTCACGCTACTACTCAGCACCCCGATGCAGGGATAAAAGAAGAAATGGTAAACAATGGTGTCCTGATCAAAGAGTTTTCATGTACTCAACAATGGCCCTTTTCTGGTCATCCGGAAGATCAGTCCCGTATAGATGCCCGCTGTGTCCTGTATTGTGGTTGCCTGGTAAAGTGGTATTAAACACAAATCCACTGCTGACATTAGTGTCCAAGCCAACGTCAACCGGATCGAACTTGGGACTGCCCACATAGAACTTTGTCTTGCGATCCTCTTCCGACAACATTAATTCCCAAAGACTGACAACAGAACCGTTATGAAGATACGGTGCAGTCGCCCATATGCCATCCAAGGGACGTGCCTTATAGGCTGGAGCCGTCATTTGTAGACGTAAGCGTTTCGCTCCGAACGTTTCAAGACTAAAAAGAAGGTTGCGCAAGAGAGCAGTTTGCTTGATCGTTCGCGCTTCTTTAGGAATAGCACCAACCGACAGAGCAGATCGTAAGGACGGGCGGTCGTCAGGAACCGTATCATGAGGTGTAGGTGGGGGACCGATACGAGGATAAAGAATGGCACCCGCAACAGTGTTGATGAGCAGTTTGGACCCACTGTCTTGCAGTCTTAAATCAGGGCCGATCAGCATGTAAAGTGGAGTCCCGGCAAGTCGTCCAGTGTTAACCGTTCGCTGTCGTGCATTCAAGACCATGTCTGGATCTGTCCTTACCTGATCAAGTGGGTCCATAAACACCTTGACCCGTGTTGGATGAGCAGAGTCAAACGGCTTGTGGCACTGCGCTGCGCAATATTGCGCATAAAGCGGTTCTCCCTTGTTTACCAGCGTGGGATTGGGCTGTCCCAAATATTGGCTTGGCCACTTGGGCGCACGTAACGACTTAATTTTATGTTCTAACGCAATCAGGTTTGACCGATCGACACTCGTTGGATAGTAATGTCTCCAGGGGGTGGGTTTGTCGAGCTTCAACGTGGCAAAGACACCGAGCACTTCCCCAACATTGCGAGCCAATCGCTCTAGCACATTTTCGTTAGGCGCTGAGCCATCCCATTGCACCTTATCGTGATAGGCAATGCCCCATAAAAAGGGATAGCTCACGGGAGCATTCGCCGTCTTATAGTTTGAAGTTACACCAAGATCATAGGTTGCCACCCGATTAAAAATCATGCCGAAGGCATCGGCGCGAGCAAAGCCCCACTGATTGTCTAGAGGCAAACTTTTCTCAAGGAAAGTATTAAACCGGTCCGTATAGGCACTCAACTTAGTGCGCAGCTGAGTTCGCTTTATTGGCGTATTGCCGCCACCTAAGACTTCTTGAGCAAACCGTTCAAATTTATCATCATCTGTTCTGGTGGCCTGCAGAGCGTCGCGCAGTTCTGTGAGGAACGCATAGAGGTCTCCTCGTGTCGGCGCACCGTCAATCTGCATTAAAGTCTCTTTATACTCGAGCTGGCCGGTATGACAGGCAGCGCATGTCATACCAATGTATTTATGCCCTCCTCTTTGGTCAGCGACAAACCCGACGGGCAAGCTATCAGGATTATATTTGTTCTTGGGGTTTGGCAAGTAGCCGAAGCGCTTTAATCGGTCCGCGATGAACCGCTCCTGGCTATGCGGCCTTTCCAGTGCCATAAACCATGAGTAATCTAGTAATTCAGATCCTTGTGTAGTGCGATAGAACCACTGCCAATCATCTTTCTTCCAATTCTGTGATGCCAAATGAATGGGTTCATAGACGTTTCGGGAGGCTGATTCAGCTTTTGACCTAAAGTGCACAAACACCATCGAAACGGCCAGACACCCACCGGTAGCGGCAACTTTTAACCTCGTTGCTCTCTTTGCTTTAACGCGCGTCCTGCTGCCTTTTGTCTCCATGGCACACAACCTCCCCTAAAGCAAGTACTCAACTGCCTTTACTGCTGCATTACTACTGCATGGGACTTGTCTATGCACAGGGTTTGTCTATGCATGAGGTTTGTCAGCCACTCTCCCTTAGGCTCTTGCAGCCGGAAATGCAACACACGCACAACGCAATGGCGTGCAGTGGCACGTAATAGCGACGTGACCACTGCACTGGCGGGACATGGGTGTGGACGCTGCACAGAAAATCACGATGGCACGTAGCCCATTCCATGTCATCCAAAGTAAACACTCTGCAGCAAGTGATCAGCAGAACAGTTCCAGATACAACAGTTCTAGCCTCGCAAGTGGCTACGCTTACTACTCTGGTGGCAAGGGCTGTTTTATATTGCCAGTATGGTTCAGCACACCTCCCTGGATGCGCTCGGCTGATGCACCACCCAACTCCAAACGAGCATTGCTTGGAATGCTGAGTGATCCCCTCAAGATTCCGCCACTCCAGCGTGTGACGGAGCCAGCAGCAACTGTAACGTTGGCATCTAAAACCCCAGCACTCCACTCAAACACTTTAAGAACACGAATATTCCCATTGCCGAAGATAGTTCCTCCAATCAGCCGGAGCCGCGCAACAGTAACGTCATTATCGAGCGAGATCGACCTACCAGCGGCTATGGTCACCGAGTCTTTGGCAGTCGGCACCCCATTCGGGCTCCAGTTCGCCGCGTCGAACCAAGATGTCGGAGCGGTCTGAGAGGCTTCGTGGAAAGTGTAGTTGACTGGCACCAAGTCGCTTAGAGCGGGCGCCAACAATTGAGGCGCTACAGCTATGGGACTGTGATCCATTGCGTTCGATGCTGGAGTTGCATGCGATGCAGTACCAGATCGTCTCGCGTTGACAGTAGCGTTTGGAGCAACCATTTCCGCTGCTGGGTAGCGGCCGGTCATATCGCCTGAGGCCTTGGAGGCATATCCGTTGATCCAGATGGGAGCAGAGAGGGCCAAACGTCCATCGGCGAGCTTCACACGCGCATAACAACAGACGAAATTGGCAGCGATTTGCAGAATCGAAGAGTACGATCCGTCGACCGGATTGAATTGCATCTTCTGCCTTCTGGGTGGGAGCACCAGAGGGTTTCGGAAAATTGGGACAATCTCTATACTCGCCAAGCGGTTCTTGGTCCCTGTAATTTGCACCCGGCTGATCAGCTTGTCTGTGGGGGAGTTTGGTAAGTACGTAATAGTGTCACCCATAATGCCGAGAGATCTATGGGAGGCATTTTCTAGCCAAAACTTCAGTATGAGGTTTTTGTCTTCTGTGGCAAATACGTGCCGCTTCACTAGTGATTCGAGGATAAGGCCAGGTGTTAATGCCGGAGCCCAGATCATAGTTCTCAGGTTTTTCTCACCATAGTCGCCTGTGTGATTATCTTCGTTGAGAGAAGGCGCCAAGCGCCATCCCTGGCGTAGGGCCTCTTGCCAAATGCTGGTATTGGTAATCGAGTGATAGGCTCTTTCGGGTCCGGAGTACTTTCCCGATAAGGTTGGCGCATGATGAGTTCCGACTTCCATCAGTGCGAAAGCATTGCGCACGCGTGCCGAGGGAGGTGGCAGTTGGTAACAACTCAAAGGCTGTCGCCCGAGGCCGAGAACAGCACTCGAGTAACGGAACGGCTTGCTCGAGTATAGATTTGGGTGATTGAACTGGCAAATCGGCTTTTCGTCCTGGGGCAAGGATTCAATCCATGTGAACATTGCCTCCAATGTGCTCATTTGAAACAACATGTAGTCAGGATGGACATAATGATGTCCAACATAGTCCTGAGTGCCGAGCACGTTGATATGTCCGATGTTGTACTTCTCGCTACCCAGCGAGTCGACATCACTAAGACATGGAAAAGAGCCAGCTCGTGGTTGACCACCATCTGCTGACCATTCAAAGCCCCTTAGCGCCACAAAGGAGTCGGGACGAGTCGCTTTTTGTGCTTGTAGTCCCATTTGCCGCCATTCATCGGCATCGTTGTGTCTACGGCAAAGCCCAACAAGAGGACTTAACAAACGATCACGTTGCAGATGCCAGCAGAATAACCTCGCGTCAACACTATGTGGTGTCAGTAGCTCCGCATGATCCGTAACGGCCAACACATCCAGCCGGTGCGGTTTGCCAATCGGCACGCCATCAGCCTTCTCAAACGCGGTCAACGGGGTATGGAGATTTGTGAACTCATCTGAATATTGGGTGTGGCTATGAAGATTTGCCGCGTAGGCGTGCAATTCGACAAAGGGGTTCAGCGCAGCCGCATGTGTTTCGTGGCAGGTCCAATACCAGGTGAACAGACAGCATAAAAGAAGCTTACTTCCCTGCATCCCCTTTTGCTTTCGTGGCACAGCTTTCGACAGGTTTATCCTTGAATTCTTACGGAGCCGATTCTTGCAGAAGCATTGATCCTCCGTGCGGCATGCTGCAGTGCTTGGATGGAGCATAGCATTCAGTCCTTATGCAATGTATCAGGCACTTGTGACGCAGTCGTGAGACAGTGTGAAAAGGTGGCCGGGGACACTCTTTGTCTACTGGATTCCAAGCGTATCACATCTTAAGCGTGTTGCAGATAGGTTGTTGAGGTTGGCTCATTGCTGTCCAGTCATGAGCCAACCTCAACACAGTTTCTACGTCCGGCACTTGCGTGACCCCTGACCAGCATAAGCATGCGTGAGGAAGCGTTCACGGCAGGCTTAGCAACTCGAATCTGGGTGGCAGCAGGTAATCTTCGAAGAAGACACCTTCCACAACATATGCCGGCACACTGTTGGACGGCAACCGTATGATTGCTCGTTCACTCATTTACTTGCAACGATTTCTCAAAGAGCATGTCACTGATTTCGAAGAGCCCTCAGGGCATCGAGCGTCTGTTGGTCGCGCTTATATTGTTCACCAATGGATTCGTCAACAGGCACAAATTTTTCTTCGACAAGTTTGCCTCCGTCCATTCTCAACAGAGTCTTTCCTCTTGGGTTATAGAAGTTATAAAAGAATCCGATGTCTACAGAACGGGGGATTATGACCGCATTCACAAGCACGATGCTCTCATGATGCTTGACATCGTTCTTAGGTGGTTTCTTTATCAAATCATTCAAGATCGGAATGGATCCAATGAGGGGAACAGCGCGTGAACGGGGATGTGTTGTTTCCAAAGAAAACGAAGAGATATCAAACAGATCGAAGACCGAGATGATGGCATCCGTGCGGACATGATGGCTCTGAACGGCATCAGCCGGCACGGACTTCCAAGTTCCTCCTGTAGTCGCCCGCGCTTGGACTGTGGTCATGACACCAAAGCGAGCGTCTATCTGTAGGCGTGCCGAACCCGCATCCGGAAGCACTGAGGGACGAACATAGATTTCAACGCCGGGAGCCACCTTAGTAATTTCAGGTTCCGGTTGTGATAAGGCGAGCCCCACGGCAGCCAACTGCGCTCCACTGAAGCCTGGTAAGAGAGAGGCAATCCCTGCGCTACCAAATACATCAGTCAGGAATTGCATGTTGACCGGAGCCGGGTTCGTCGTATTCGTGTAGGAGCCGATGGTGGGTGTTAACCCCGTCTCCAAACCGCTACTAACCACCAACCGCGTCTTGCCGGTCAGTTCCACGCCACTCTTGTTGCCGACTGGACCCGCATCCTTCCACAAGGGTCCGAGAAAGATAGCCTGCAAATCGGCCGTAAGGGCCGCCATTCCCGCTTTGAGCATGCTATCCGCCACAGCGCTATGGCGACGGAACTCGTCCGGAGCCGACAGCAAGTGGACAAGCGCCTGATCATGTTGGAGTTTACGGCTATAGTGAGGTGTTGTTACCAGTTCTCGATAGTAGCTGTAGGCCCGCACAAAATCGTAGATACCTTTTCGATCGGAGAGCACAGAGTATTGTTGAGCGTCGAAGGCATGTTCCAATACTCCGAACAGTGTGTGCTGAGGGATATTCAGCTTTGCCGCCAGATCGTTCATATCCTCTTCTAACTGCTCGACCTGATTTTCCGCCTTTTCAAAACCGAGTAAGTTAGCGTGCAACTGGCGTTTCTGAATGTACTCAGTCCACCATCGGTTCCGTGTTTTCTGGCGAAGTTCAGTGATTATTCCTTTGCGGTTTGTCGCATCTGCCAGGCCAAGAAAGATTAGCATCTCGTTAAGCGACAGAGGGCGAATCGGGTTCGTGTCAAACTCGTTCCGGCGCAGCAGGTCCAGCAGAGGCGCTAGTTGGGAGTCTGATGAAGTCGGCCCAAATATATTCCTTTCATTAGCACGATTTGCAATAATCTGGAAAAGATCATTGCGAACTAATTCCACACCAAAACGTGCCCCATCAATGCGATTGCGAATCTTCTGCACTTGCTTAGCTACGGTTTCACGGGGGCCGCTGACTTGAAAGGCCCACATATCCAGTTGCACCTGCGGCGCGGGAGAGTCAATCAGAGCCAAAAGCTCGCGGATCTGCAAGAGTGAGCGTTGTGGCCCCGTCAGGAAGAGATGATGGTTACGACGCTGTACAATGACTTTTCTTGTCTTGTCCTGAGGATCTTCCTGACCAAAGATGGCATTGAGCCTGTCTACCAGCACATCAACGGCATCTTTGCCTGCGCTTTCTGCAGCTTTAGCACCACCAGTAGGAGACGGTATGCCCGTAGGAGGTGTGGACGGCCCTCCACTTGCGGCGGCCGCACTGGAGGAGGAAGTGGCGGTTCCCCCTGTTGTATTCACTGTCACTTCAACGTGATTGGAAGGAGATGGTGTACCGGCTGGAGTGGGAGTGGGAGTGGGAGTGGGAGCCCCCTTGTTGCCCTGAGTCGAACTCACCGTATCAGGTAAGAAGGTCAAAGGCCATACCTGTGTCTGCACAACATCCAATTCGGCAGTTTCCCAAGGAACTGGAGTAGGCGTAGTTGAGGTTATGACGTTAATCACGGATTGGGCCGCTCCAGCGTTAACGAAGGCAGTGGCAACGGCCATCGCCTGATTCACGACAGTATCAGGAGCAGGCTTACCGCTTAGGACAATGGCTTTGTTGCCACCACCAGCAACCAGGCTGACTTTGACCTTGCCCTCCCCCACCACATCATTGATGGCAGTCTGGATCTTTTTTTCCAAGACTTCGTCCGGTGAAGGAGTCGGTTCCGGCGTCGGCTTGCTCGTAGCGCCTTCATGGACGGCACCCGGCAAAGTAATGGTCACCAATGAATTTGCTCTACTTAATCCTGCTGCATCAAGTGAGGAACTCTGGACCGGAGTTACCCTTTTTGAAGTCGGCTGGCTGGAGCTTACCCGCTTACCACCGCTTACCTCTTTCGCTTGAGTGGGACGCTCACCGCTCGCCTGAGATGGCGCAACGGAGAAGGCGCTCAAAAGTAAGAGTCCCAGGGATGTCACTACTCGAGATCTTACTATGCGAGATACAATGACATAGGATGGAACCTCATAAGATGACGCGTAAGAATGTGGAACGCCCTGTCCTCTGTCTGACCATGAAGCCATGGACGAATTGAAGCTGGTCCTTGATTGTTGAACTACTTGAGAAGTCTCTACAATCAAACCGTAAAATCGTGCACGTGAGCCGTATGCCCTCGAGCTGTATGCCATGAGTTCACTCCTCTTGCTGTTTAAGCTATGTGTTCAATCCATGGGAAATACAATAACGGTACCGGGAAGTTGCGCAACTTAACACGTCGCAGTACAGAGCAGTTCAGCCTCTCATTTGTCGGGAAGTATGTTGCTCATCTCTATTAGGACATCAGTGACAACAGACAACCAACGATGGCATCTAGTCGCAACTAACCTGTCGGGCATTCGTCTGGCTGCGACAACCGACTCAAACTTTATAATGCCTGAAAATTCCGGTACTGTAGTGTGAATTTATTCACACTAAACCGACATTCTTAACCCCACCTTAGGAAGCGAGAATGCCTTGGATAAAGTGTCCTGAATGAAATGGTCTAGAACGGAGAGGCACAAAAGACTGTAAATTCCCGTAGGCAGGACAACAGGCCCATTCTGGCACCGAAATAAGCATGGTTAGGCAAATAAAAGTACCCGTTAGATTTACCCATCAGCCCTGATAATACAATTTCACTTCAAAGGGCACCTGCAGTCCCGCGTCATCCTCGTAAAGCCCTTTGACCACCTCATCATCGTAGGTATACGAGATGTTGGGAAAGTCATTGGTACCGGGGTTCGATGAATCATAGCGCAGGTCGTTGTTGAACGTCGCCCCGGCATCGGCTCCGCTCCAGTTGCCGCTGTCAATCCTGACGGTAGCCCACTTGTCCATCCAATCGGCCACGGCTCCCGGCACAGCCCCGCTGTTGGCCACGATTTCCGTACGGTTCTCCATGATGGCGCCGGTGAAGCTGATGCGGGTGTTGTAGCGGCGGAAGCGATAGCCCGCCACCTGCTCGGCCCGTGTGATGATGCCGTTGCGATCTACGTCTACTCCATTCCGGACACTTGCATCAAAGTAGTCGCCGGGCAGCACAATCCAGCTGCCTTCTTGCGCATAGACAAAGGCGCGCACATCAAGCGTCTGTGACGGCTGCAGCGACTCGAACTCGTGGTTAGCGTTCTGTCCCACATCCTCCAGCTTGAGGCGCGATAGGTGGTAGCGCGGCAGGAACGGGTCGCTCACTCCACTAAAGTAAGGCGCCACCAAGTCATTGATCTTAAGAGCTATGGTGTTCTGGCTGTTGTTGACCAGACCATAGAGGGTGCGGTTATCGAGCCATGAGGCGGTGCCATTATAGAAGCTCTGGTCACTCGTCAGCACATCTTCCCAACCTTCTGAAGTTGGAGTCGAAGTGACGCCGTGCACAGCACTGATGCCTAACTGCCCCACTTCCTCGTAGCCACTACTTGTGCCAAGTGAAGGATTATAGCGGTCGCTGCGCAAGACGGATGTATCGCCGTTCACTCGCGCCACGACGGAAGTTGCCATGGGAAGGGCGTAGCCCGGTGAAGGGCCACCTCCCACCGGCGGCGCGATGTCGTCTCGCCACGGGAAGGCGCCTCCCGCACTGCCCAGGCGGTTGCCTAATGCCGCGAGGAAATAGAACGGCGGACGAGGGCTGGGTTGTTCATAAGAGCCCAAACCAATGGGCGGATTCGGACGAGGCGGGAAGCTGACACTGTAGTGCCACAGCAGCGGATCGGCGCGGCGCTGCTCAATGTTGTTGCGCAGGTTGGCAGTGGGATCGATGTCGCCAGGAGCAAAGAGCAATTTGTAGGCTGCTGCTGCCGCATTGGTAGAAGGAGCCGGTTGCGGGAACACATCCACTTCGGTCGGAGTCGTTCCATACTGCACCTGCAACTGCTTCTGCGCGCTTTGCACAACCGTCGTCTCGGCATCGCTTGCCAGCTTATGGCTTAGCCAGGCATTGGTGGGGGAGGAACCCATAGTTCCCGGCTCAACCGAGACACGGAAGGCTTCGCGCCGTTCGCCCCCGTGTCTCAGCGCCAGGCGCACCCCACTGCTGACGGAGGGCAGGTTAACGTCCACGCGGCGCTGCAGGACTTGAGGCAAGCCTGAAGGCGCCAGGCCGATGCGGCTCATCTGCGTCTCCACAATCGCGCCATGTGGATCGCCTTGTGCACTTACGACGGCATTGGTCGATTGCGGGCTGCGCAGGGGCGTATCATTGCGCAAGGTGATGCTATCGTTGTTGTTGCTGCCAAGACTCACACTTTCCACGCACACGCTGTGCTCAGCGATGGTGCCCGCATCGAAGGTGATCCAGTCACCAGCGCGAAAGCCTCCCGCATCATACACCGAAAGCGTCCTGGCTCCGCTTGCCGCTCCACTGCGTAGGCGGGTCTGCGCTTCGACACGCGACACAACAGCCGTCGGGTTCAAGATCACGTTCTTACGTGCCAGGAGCAGGATCTTACGGTTACCGGCACCAAGCGAGCCCGCTACAAGCGAGCCTTCGATGTAGATGTTGTTCATCGAAACAACCGTCAGGCTGCGCCGGGCATTAGCGGCAACCCCCTTGATGCGGATGTTTCCCTCGGCAAAGAGGATCCCGTTCTGCGGCCAGGGGAGGGTCTGCCGATATACGCCACCCAGAGAAGGCCCTGCAACCGAGCTGTCGCCCAGCAGTTTGCCACCTGCATCCTTCCAGCCCTTACTTGGCACCGGTCCCTGGCTGCGCGTGGTGTCAGTGGCCGTGTTGTCGTCGCGCATCTCCCTGGTAATGGAGAGGGTATTACCATTCAGCTCAACCAGAGCACCGCGTGCACGGAACTCATCGGAGCCGACCCAGCCGCGCAGGTGCTGCTGCTCCAGAGAGGCTGTGGGTGAAGTGATGGCCTGGGCACTGCCGCCGCGTGAGAAGTCCGGCCCACTGGCTGCGAGCCACAACTGGCGCAGCTCGGCCTGGTTCATCTCGCGCAGGAAGTTCTTGGTGCCGTCATAGACCCGCTCCCGGTCTGTGGTGTTGTCGAGGTAGATGCCCTGCCCGTAGCCATGAAGAGCCGCTGACGGGCCATCGCTGCTCTTGGCTGGTTGCGAGTATTTGCTGAGGTTGCGGTAGCGGCTGAGGCCTTGTTGGTCAGAGGTGATATCGGGTGGTGTGAAAGGTTGAACGTTGCGGGTTTGCGCTGTTTCTTCTCCCTGCAAGCGGTTCCAGCCGTCATCCACCAGTTGTGCCTTCTCTCCGGCTGTCATGCCGCTCCAGTTGCCGGGGAAGGTGCGCTCGGCACTGCTGGAGTCCAGAGTCGTGTTAGCCGGTGTGTTCTGGTTGGAGCGCCCGTTGAAGTACTGCCCCGTTATGGCGACCTGCGGCGTGCTGGCGGGTGTGGTCGTTTCCTGCATGATCTGCATCAGCCCCGAAGCCTTAATAGCACCGGGCACGGTATCGGTGGCGCTCTGCCCGTAAGTGGCGCTTTGCGGTGAGCGCAGTCCGGCTGCCTTGACATCGCCGTACCACAAGAGACTGCCGTTGACGCGCACCCCACCGGCTGAAGCAGACGTGGATGTGTCGGCAGAAAGCCAGAAGTCGATCCTTTCTTTAGCCGCATCGAAGGGGCCGCCACTGCCGTCGTAGTCCAGAAAAGAGGGTGCGCCCAGTGCTCCCGCCATCTCGACGCGCTCACCGGCTGCGGGTGCGGCACCAAGCGCCAAGCTGAGCTTCATCACGTTGCGTGGCGGAGTGACGCTGGTGTCAAAAGCGTAAGACTCGACCACAGCTCCCCGCACCCGCCCGCTCTTGGGATCTCCGATCAAAATGTAGAACGGGCCACTGGTTAAGGTCAAAGGAAAGACCGGGTTGGTGGCACTGAGGAGTGAAGCGCCCGGTGGTGCTTCGAGGGAGAACTGAGTCGAAGTCGGCGGCGGTGACGCAGCCACTTGCGCCACGGGCACAGCCTTCTGGCCGAAGTCCCAGTTGGTGACACTGCGCATGGCGGCAAAGAGCGGGTTGTGCGCCACGCCACTCTGGTAGGCGATGCGCCGCTCGAAGGCCGCCGGGTTGTCAACCGAGCGCCCGATGACGGTGATGCGTAGGTCACTTGTCTTGTCCCTCCGGGCATTGTCCCAGTCACCATTGCGCACCGTTTCCACCTTCACCATGAAGAGCGGGTCTTTGGGAGCGGAAGAGAGCGCACGCGGATCGGGGTAGCGCACAAAGCCGTCGCGGTTGTAATCGTCGCGTGTCGTCGGTGTGTCCGCCACACCGGTGGTGGCCCAGCCCTGTGACAGATCGTAGTCGTCGTAGTAGAAGCGGTAGTCGGCGTCTCGTGGCTGTGGAGGTGCGGCTTCGCTTTTGGGACGCCAGGATAGACCCTTCTCCTGCAGCTGCCGCCGCGTGAATTGAAGGCCAGCTTCTGCGGCTAAGCGGGCAGCGGCTTTGTCGGAGGAGCGTGCCGTCTGGTTGAGGTTGAGCGAGACCACGGTCATGAAAGTGGTGCCCAGCAGCGCGGCAAAGACCATCAGCAACACGGCCAATAGTAAGGCCTGGCCGGAGCGGCGCCGAGCATAGCGCTTAGTGGCAGAACGCTTGATGGAGAAGTGCTTGCGATCAGGAAATGAGTGCGACATCGAGGAAGACCTCAGACCCGGCTTGGTTCAAATCGGCATTGCCTGCAAGACATACTGCAGGACCTTAACTGCTGGCAAATAATAATGCGGGGCTTTGCTCGTCATGCGAGATGTCTCAGCGATAGTGCTTACTTGAAAGTACTACCCTGCAAGTACTACTTCGGTGGATGGGACTCCAATGGCACCGGCTTGGATAAACCCAGTTCCTTGAGCTTCGCCAGCACATCCGCTCCATGCGTTTTGACCTCGATCTGCTTGTCAACCCAGCGCACGACACCCTCTTTATCGATCAACACCGAGATGCGAGAAGAAAGTTGCTCCGGGCTGACAGCCGCACCATAGAGAATGGAGAGATTGCGCCCGGTATCGGGGATGAGTGGGAAAGAGAGTCCTAAGCTCTTGGCAAAGGCAAGTTGCCCCCTTTCACCTTCAGCAGGATCAACCGAGACGGCCAAGATGTCGACATCTTCAGCAGTCAGTGCCTCGTGCTGGGCCTGCAAAGAAGTGAGGTGAGTTCTGCACCCTCCAGTGAAGCACTTGGGAAAAAACGTTAGCAGCAGATGTTTCTTGCCACGACGATCTGACAAGCGCTGCACCTGTCCATTCATATCCGATATCGTAAAATCGGGTGCAATCTGACCAACAAGGGGCAACGGTGTGATGTCGCTGCCGTTCCTGGTGAGTCTCTGGATCGTCTCGGCTAAGGATTGTAAGCGGGTTGAGAGAAGGGAGGCGTCTTGTATAGCTTCTACGTGACGGACAAAACCGGCGCGGTCAAGCAGCACAACGGAGCCATTGGTCTCTGTGGCACCCAACGAGCGGGACACGGTGCCTTCTGCATCCAGTAGCAATGGAATCTGTGTCGAGACAATTCCCTGCCTACGACCTGTGTTGATTTGCTGCAAAACCCTTTGTGGTTGAGTTTGTGCAGCCGAAAGGACTTGTTGCCCTGTAGCTGGCAAAGTGGTTCCCGTTGCACGTGGGCTCTTCGGAACACTTGGACTACTCAAAACAGAGGCAATTTGAAGCTGAGAGGTTGTAAGTTTCTGGATGGTCTCTGAGGAATGTAGCTGTTGCTCCCACTCCTGCATGAATGGAGTGTCTGAATGTGCCTTACTGTAGGCAGGTGCCACAATCAGCAGCACACTGCTATCACCCAGCCGTTCCCGCAGGCTCCACAAGTCCTGCGGTGTTACTCCAATGTCCGGCAAGGAAAACAGTGGTGCCGGTGCATTGTCCAGCAACGTGCCCGTTACAGGTGCGCCTTGCTCTGGTTTACGAGTAATCGTAGAGAGTGCTCCACTGGGGAGCAGTTGACTTGCCTGTAAGCCGGACAATGAAGGAGTGCCTAAGCTTTGCTGTGCAACACCGGGAACCACATAGACTAACAGTGCAAGAGACGAGTACTTAAAGCAGCGAGAAAAATGATGGATGAGGAGCATGGAAGAAGGGAATTATAGGAACAGAATGAGACTGACGCTTATAGCGTAACCGGATTACGCCATACGCCGCTGTGAACTTATTCACATCCTCATAGAAATACTGGAGGCAGTTCAGCAGCACTCATGTAACTTTATTAAGCTTGGCCAAATGGCACTATGTAGCCGGTTAACGTGATGAAGGTAGTCCGGCCACTATGCTATTGAACGAAGAAAACGTGAGTTCGATATGATATTAGCACCGCCTAGCAGTGAACAAGCACAGGTTCGCGAAGATGTGCAAAATCATAGCAAAACAGCACAGCCGACATTGGCTGTGCTGTTTCTACAATATGTAGGGCGCTCTGAATGGCAATGCCCCCTTGGTTTTGCGGCGTCCAAGCCCCATTGATCCACGAGTACTCGCGTGAGACCACCTTGCGGTTCAAACCATCATAGAGGAAGTCGCTCTTCTTGGTGTAAACACCACTGGAGTCACGCTGCACGATCTGCACCAGCCGGTTCGCTTCATCGTAGCTGTAGGTGAGACCACCCTGACCAATCGGCACATTCGTCATGTTGCCACTGAGGTCGTAGGTTGGTGTTGTGGTGGTTGTGGTGCCACTTTGAGCCGTGGTGTAGCTGGTGATCTGGTTCAGCCGGTTGCTGGTGTAGCTCGTCTGATACACACCGGTTTGCGAGCCGTTGCTTTGCGCTCCCGTGCGGTTGCCCATCGCGTCATAGGCATACCCCTGATTCACCGGCGGCGTGGTTCCCGTTGACACTTCCGAGGTAAGCTGATCGAGGTCATCGTAGCCATAGTCGATGTATGGTCAGCGTCTGCACCATGTTGCTGTTGCCAGAGCAGCTGTAGCCGGATTCACCGGCTGGTGAGTTCGGCTACAGCTGCTCTTAACCGCTGCCTACTATTAGCTTCCACACTGCCGTGGCTGGCCGCTTTGCTACAAACAGGCAGGGCAGAATCAACATGGTGCGAAACAATCCTTGAAGATTATTGGCTCCCCAAAACGGATCCCCTGTGAGTGCTTGGATTATGACAAGTCCAAACAACCAAATCAGCAAAGACATAACCGCTAAGACTAGAGCATAAATGGCAAGTCGAGACAAGTTCAAGCCAATCATAGTAGGCCTTTATTATACCGCAAATGCTCTTCGGTCTACCACGCTCCAACACCACCACCTGAGCCCCAAGAACCGCCGCCCCCCCGCCAGATCCACCTCCAGCACCAGGAGGAAATCCGCTTGGAGGAGTCGCCGTTGGACATGGTGTTCCCAAGCCGTTGATTACTCCTGCAGCGGCGGCTCCAACTGCGCCCAGGATTCCAGAAATAATGCCGGTTATCCACGGACTGGTAGCCTTTACTCCTTCAGGCAGAAGACTTACGATTCCTTCCGCTGCTCCAGCAGGTGCAGTTCCACCAACAGCGTTAGCTAATGCGGTTGTAAGCGGTCCAGCTATCAAGCCCAAGATTGCACCTCCAAGAGCTCCCGCAAAAGTAGCAAGCATAATCAATGGCCAGTTTATAGGGTCTCCACATTTAATGAGTTGCATCAGTTCATACATGAATGATCCAACGAATCCTACTATAGCCCCAACAACTGCTCCTATAACAACCAACGGATTTTTTCCATCTGGATCAATCAGGTTAGTGGGACTATTATAGACAAAGCTATACAGGTTCAGTCCACCTTGCTCTACAATAGGGTCACGATTGAGCCATCTGCCAAGACTTGGTGAATAGAACCTGTAGCCAAAGTCTACCAACCCAGATGCCAGATGCACCTCTTTGGTATTGAAACGGTAAGTGTTGGCCGTAGCCTGTGCTCCAGAAGCAGTCAGAGTGCGACCGAAGGCATCGTAGGTGTATTCGGCAGCCGTCCCCTGAGCTGTGGCTGAGGTCAGTTGGACAACATTGCCATGACCATCATAGTGGTAGTAGAAATGACCACCGGCAGTGCTCCTAGCCAAAAGTCCCTCCATACCACCTGCACGTCTCATCGCACCAGATAAATCGCGTCCTCGGGTGTAGTTGGTGCTAATGGCATTGCTGCTATCACGCTCTTGCACCACTTGCAGCCCATCATAGACTCGCCGCACCTCGCTCTGTGCCACCCAAGCCCCGTTGATCCACGAGTACTCGCGAGAGATCACCTTGCGGCTCAAGCCGTCATAGAGGAAGTCGCTCTTCTTGGTGTAGACACCACTAGAGTCGCGCTGCACGATCTGCACCAAGCGGTTTGCTTCATCGTAGCTGTAAGTGAGACCACCCTGACCAATCGGCACATTCGTCATGTTGCCGCTGAGGTCGTAGGTTGGTGTCGTCGTGGTTGTGGTGCCGCCCTGCGCTGTGGTGTAGCTGGTGAGCTGGTTCAGCCGGTTGCTGGTGTAGCAAGAGGCACATTCATGGGACAATTCCTACGGTAAGTTGATGAGTCACTTAGAGCGCGTTACTTTCTCCAAAAAAGCACCAATACTAGGACAGGCATGGTCCCTATAACAGCATCTATCGAAGGGGACGGTGAAATGCTGAACATTCTCTTTATTAAAAACCAGAGAATGGACCATATGATGGCTGTAACTAGCACCGAAATTGAAATTTTCATCCAACTACTCGGTGATCGATTAGGCCCTAGACTGTTCACAAGCATCTCCTCTTCAGTGAATACAATAGGTTCAAAGACCCGGTGTGCCTCTTTTCCAATTGGCGATAAAACCTCACACATTGCATCACAATGCCAGATTCTTTCTAACCCTTAGCAAGCGATTTTGAAGTCACCACTCCCCACATCAGACATCTATGGAGCAGCTCTTCGCCACAAAGAGCTGCTCCATAGATGTCGTACTACCAAGTGGCAGATTGTTCCCGTCGCTAATTCGTGATAGAGATCAAGTCGCTCATTATGTGGGCTATGAAGTGTGAACTGCACCTCGTGAGTTACCGTTTGATGAGCTTGGACCATCACAACAACAGTTGGGTTGGTTCATAACGCCTTGCGCCATCCCTCCCCAGTGGCTTGCCCACGCCATCATTGCAGCCTTTAGCAAAGCTTCCTTGAGTGCTATAGAAGGAGCAACTAGCCCAAAGGTGATTCCAGCCCAAGCAAGAAGAGCGCCACTGATAAATCCAGCGATGAAGGCTTTGGCAACTTGAGCCCAATCGAACTGATGACATGGGCCCAGTTGAGTTAACTGAAACCATATGTTCCAACTCGCCGTGCTTATTCCTCCAACCACTCCACCAGCAATAATTCCGGGAAGAAGTGGTGTTTCACCATGTGCATCAATTTTGTTGATTGCATTATTGCTAACGAAAGTATACAGGTTCAGCCCACCCTGTTCTTGAATGGGATCTCTGTTAAGCCACATGCCAAGAGAAGGCAAGTAGAACCTGAAGCCGTAGTCGTACATTCCCGTCACTGCATGTATCTCCTTCGTGCTGAAGCGGTAGGGCTGACTGGCCTGCGCTCCGATGGCAGTCAGAGGACGACCGAAAGCATCGTAGGTGTACTCGGCAGCGGTGCCTTGAGCTGTAGCTGAAGTCAACTGCACTACATTGCCACTACCATCATAGTGATAGTAAAAATGCCCACCAGCGTTGCTCTTGGCTAACAAACCTCCAATACCACCTGCTCCGTCGAGCTTACCCGATAGATCAGATCCTCTAGTGTAGTTAGTGGTAATCGCATTGCTGCTATCGCGTTCCTGCACCACCTGCATCCCGTCATAGACTCGCCGCACTTCACTTTGCGGCGCCCATGCCCCACTGATCCACGAGTACTCACGAGAGACCACCTTGCGATGCAGGCCGTCGTAGAGGAAGTCACTCTTCTTGGTGTAGACACCGCTTGTGTCGCGCTGCACCACCTGCACCAGACGGTTCGCCTCATCGTAGCTGTAAGTGAGACCGCCCTGACCAATCGGCACGTTCGTCATGTTGCCGCCTGGATTAATGGAACAACAAAATCTAGAATTCTCAATGTAGGAACAATGGTAATTACAAAAAGGAGAGCGACTGAAATAATATAAGTCCAGTACCAAACTCTAAATGGCACATCGATTTCGTGACGTTTAAACATGACTTCGTAATATCGTTGAGGTAACTGATTCTCTAACATATGCTCTGTTAGCACATCGAACAATTTCTTCACTAATGTGAAGCTGACATAAACAACGATTACAACTGATAGGAGAATTAGTAAACGCGGTGTGTTCATAATCCTTAAAGAATTGTAAAGGGCACTACAGAGCACTATACTCACAATGAGCGCCACAAAAGGTGGCGTGACTGTAAACAAAGCCAAACGAAGAGCAACCAGAATAACTTTCAGAAACATAGCCTATGTCACCTCACGAAATGGTTTATCAACGAAAGGCACATAATTCACCAAATAAGCTTGGGATGACAGCGATGAGCGTGTGTTAGTCTATTCTCCATCGCTGCCATCCCAAGCTTGCAGCCGTCCACTTTTTGACTTGGCTCCAAGGTATTATTTTGATGATTCGCGCCAGTCTAGAAGATCCTAAAGCCGTTCCTCGGATCTCCCCAAGCATCTAATGGCCCATTCCACGGAGTTGCGGTGCCGCATTTGCCCGTCATCAAATCCCAGCCGTAACCTATGCCTACGCCTTTCAAGACACTCATGATAGTATCCTTAACGATTTTCTCCATCCACTTACTTGGGTAGCCACCACGACCTGCCCATGCACCACCTATACATCCTAGTATTGCTGATGTAATGATTGGGGCCCAGTCAAACCCGTTGCAGTTCATACTCCACTTGTAGTATTCAACGACAGCAGTTCCTACTGCGCTAGCTGCTCCTCGTACCAGACACATCACTAACCACGGAGCAATTCTTCCATCTATGTCGTATCGGTTAGAAGGGCTATTATCGACAAAACCATAAAGGTTTAGACCGCCCTCTTCCGCTATCGGATCACGATTGAGCCATCTTCCATGACTTGGTGAGTAGAAGCGATAGCCATAGTCTACCAACCCGGAGACAAGATGTACCTCTTTGGTGCTGTAGCGATAAGTATTGGCTGTTGCCTGTGCTCCAGAAGCGGTCAGAGCGCGACCATAAGCATCGTAGGTGTATTCGGCAGCGGTGCCCTGTGCCGTGGCTGAAGTCAGTTGCACCACGTTGCCATGCCCATCGTAGTGGTAGTACAAATGAGCACTGGCCGTGGTCTTAGATAACAAGCCACCGATGCCGCCTGCATCCTTTAGCCCACCCGACAAGTCAGCGCCTCGGGTGTAATTGGTGGTCACCGCATTATTGGCATCGCGCTCTTGCACGACCTGCAAGCGATCATATACTCGCCGCACTTCACTTTGCGGCGTCCAAGCACCATTGATCCACGAGTACTCGCGTGAGATGACCTTGCGGTTGAGGCCATCATACAGGAAGTCGCTCTTCTTGGTGTAGACACCACTAGAGTCGCGCTGCACGATCTGCACCAAGCGGTTTGCTTCATCGTAGCTGTAAGTGAGACCGCCCTGGCCAATCGGCACGTTCGTCACGTTGCCGCTGAGGTCGTAGGTTGGTGTTGTGGTGGTTGTGGTGCCGCTCTGCGTTGTGGTGTAGCTGGTGAGTTGGTTCAGCCGGTTGCTGGTATAGCTGGTCTGATACACACCGGTTTGCGTGCCGTTGCTTTGCGCGCCAGTGCGGTTGCCCATCGCGTCATAGGCATACCCCTGATTCACCGGCGGCGAAGTTCCCGTTGACACTTCCGAGGTGAGCTGGTCAAGGTCATCGTAAGCATAGTCGATGTGCTGGAGTGGTGCAGTCCCCACCTGACTCTCCCTCCAGGTGCGCACATCACGCGTGTTATGGCCATAAGCATAGCTAGAGATCAGGCTGTTATCTTGGCGCGAGTTCGTCACACTGGTAAGACGCTCCAGTGCATCGTAGCTATAGCTCGTGTAGGTGCCATTCGGCATGGTCAGCGTCTGCACCATGTCCGTGTTGCCAAAGTAGCTGTAACCGAACCCACCAGCCGCACTGGTCACGCTGATGAGACGATCCAGAGCATCATGACCGTAGTCCGCACCACCAACTCCACTAATGCGCAGAGTACTGCGCCTGCCTAAACTGTCAAAGGTATAAGTCACCGTGTCGTTGGCAAACGGCCCATCAATACTCGTGATGCGGTTGAGAGCATCGCGGCCATAAATAGTCAGGCCCAGTTCATCGGTCATCTGGGTTACACGGTCAAGCGAATCCCAAGTAAAACTTATGTCGGGCATAGTGGAGTAGTCCACCAGAGTCAGGTTGCCGTTATCATCGTAGTTGTATTGCGTAAGCTGGCCACGCGCATTGCGGCGTGAAGCGAGTAGCCCACCGGAGTACGTATTGAGCTCCGCTGTGCTGTCCATGTAAGTCTTAGCAAGGGGACGGTTCACGCTGTCATAGCGCCATGTGGTGCCATTGCCCTTGCTGTCTAGCATCCGAATGCGGTTGCCGTTGGGGTCGTACTCATAGGAGATGCTGCCGGCCTGCGCATCCTGCGTGCGCAACAATCGCTTCAAGGGATCGTAATCACGATAGCTGCGCCGTCCACTGCGGTCGCTCGTCATACCCGGCAAGCCGCAGCAAACGTATTCCGTATCCGCGTGCGTGCCATCAGGATAGGTGACGCGCGTTATCTGATCCAGGTTGTTGTAGTCAATGGTGACGGTCAACCCAGCCGCATCCGTCCGGGTGCGCACCCGCCCGATGTTATCGTAGGTGTAACTCTCTAAGACTGCACTGCCTCGACTCACCGACATCAGGTGTTTGGTAGTGGGATCATAATTTAGAGTGGTGACGCGCGTCCCATTTTCCGTTATGGTGGCCAATTTGCCCCAGGGGGTATAGGTCACGTCCACGGGCTGGGTCAAAGCGTTTGTCACCTGTAACGGCAGGTGCTTACTGTTGTAACCGATGGTTGAGACGGTTTGGCTGTCGGCATTGGTAACGCTTGTTAGGTCTATACCGTTGGGGGCGTAATAGTAGCTCGTTATGCCACCTTTGGGCTTCTTGATACTGGTGACTCGCCCCTGCGCATTGTAGGTATAGTAAGTAGTTTTACTACGTGCATCTGTCTCGGAGCTAACCAATCCGGTGGCACCATCATAACTGGTGCTGGTCACCGTTCCATCCGGGTACCTCATTTCGGTGATCTTGCCCTCGCCACCGATGACATTGCCGACCGTGTAGCGGGTTGTGTTGTTGCGCTTGTCCGTGTAGCGGAAGGTCCCTGCGCCCCAGTTGCTGTAGTAAAAAGTCTCGCTTTTACCCAGCGGATCGGAAATGCTAACGGAGTTGTCACCATAGCTAAAGTAGTGATTGAAGTCCCAGGCTCCCTGGGCGGTGTTCAGCTTCGTCACATACTTGCTGCTGTTGTAGGTGTATTGGAATGCCTGCCCTTCCATGTCCACCGCTTCAATCATATTGCCCGCTGCATCGTAAGAGAAGCTGGCCGCGCGTTCTGCCGGGTCGGTGACGCGCACGATATGCCCCTGCGCATCGTAGTCCAGCTTCGTCACTTTGCCCTGCGCATCTGTAATCGTCGTCAGCTTGACATTGCTGTTGTAACCGAAGAATAGCGAGTAACCAAAGCGATCACGCAACTCCACCATAAACGGCTGCAGGCTGGTCGTGCCAGCGGGAATGGCATAGAGCGCCTTATCGCCACCGGGAAATTCCAACTCGTAGTTGGTCGGCCCCAGCTTGCGCAGGGTGTTGAACACTCCAATCGGAGCGACGTAACCGCCTGAGCCGTTGGGCGTATAGTTGTCCTGGCTACCGTCCGGCATGAAGACCGTTACGCGCCCCCCGCCAGCCGCCGTATCCTCCACGGCGTATGAGCCATAATTGAACATCCACTTGTTGCCGAAGGAATTGTTCTGCGTCAGCGAGTCCTGGCTGTTGTAGCTCATCGTCACTTCTACCGGCGGGCCAACCGGTGGCGTATACCAGAGCGGTATGTCTTTGATGAACAGGTTCAGGCTGGTTCGGTTGATTGACCAAATCGGCGAACCATAAGGCCCTGCACTCCCTGTACTGCCGCTTCCAAAACCGCTGGCAGCGCGATTGTTTCCTCCGCCACCGGCACAGGGACAGCCACTGGAGCCATTGCCCGTCTGATTGCCGCAACTGCATCCTGTCCCAGGCGGTGCCGAGTAGGTGCCGCAGCAGCCGCCGCTGATGCCGTTCATCTCACTCGATAGCAGTTCGCGCGAAGCCAACCGCTTCTTGGCATGTCCGGCCTTGGCCAGAACGAGACCTACACCCGACCACTCGTGCGCAAACTGCTGGTAAGAGAGGTTATAGAGGCGCCGCTCCTGCGGATCATAGAGTTGCACCTGGTTCTGTTTGGCGTTGACACGCTGCACCACTAGGTAATGTCCCACGCGCCGCACCGGATGATAGAGCGACTGCGCCACACGACCTTTCCCATCGCCCTTTGCATGTCGCTTGGATGTATATAGCTTGGCCCTGCCCGTTTGTAGCTTAGCTGTGCCTGCCTGTCGCACTCCATTGTAGTCATAGTGCACAATAAGTGGCAGCGGCAATGCCGCCAACTGCTGGGGCTTGGCCTTGAAGCCGCGCATGGGAACTCCATACTGCTTCGCCAGTTGCTCCAACTGTGCCAGTGAAAAACCTGTGGAGCCGGCTGGCTTGAGGCGTGCCACTTTGGCAGCCGCCTCTTTCTTGCCCAGGCTGGCCAGCACAACTGAGAGCGCCTGCGGGCCGCAAGTCAAGAGGCTACGAAAGTTCGCCTTATAGATACCGGTTGTCTGCAGCCAGCTTTGCGCCCAAGTTATGCGGCGCCAGTCGTCGTCGGTCTTAATGATGTCACGGAACTTGGCCGCCGCGTCGTCCAACTGCCCGCGCGCCAGATCCAGGTCCGCCCAGCGCGCTTTGGCTTTCTGATGTACATCGAAGCTCAAATCAGCCGGATCGTCGCTTGTGCTTTGCAGAATATTGTCGTACGTCGCTTCAGCCTCGGAAAAGCGGCCATTATACTTGGCATCGCAGCCCAGGTGCAGCTTGGCTTCCCCGGACCACGGCGAGTCCGGGTAATCCTTGACGTGCTGCCCGAACATCTTGGCGGCTGTTTTGAAGTTGTGCTTGTTCCACTCCTGAATCGCCTCGCCAAAGCTCCAGTTGATATCTTGCAGACGCTTGATACGCGCCGTCTTCTCTTCAGTTGGCAGATTCTGTTCGCTTAAGGCCTGTGTCAACTTCTCGACGTCGGCACTGGCGTTGGGTGAAAGCGCTCCACCCAGTTGGCCGGCTTTGCGCAGTTCTTTTTCTGTCGGGGGACGGCTCAGGTCGAGTGCCTTCATGTCCACTGCGCAGTCGGTGCAACCACCGGGCTCACTCGCCTTCACTTGGCCCGGTTTACTGCTGTCCACATTGCCCTGGAGATCGTCCCCGCGCGCACCATCGACCTGTGACACTTCGTCCTGCCCCGGTTCATCCGTCGCCACGCCCTCCGGTGCCATTTCGTCCGGCGCGTTTTCATCCTGTGTAGCGTCATTGGCCGGCTCGTTTTGGGCCAGTCGCATTGTCCTTTGTGCGGCCTTGAGTTGTTGCGCTTTCAGTTGTGCGGAGCGCTGCGCCATAGTTTTCTTCTGTCGTGCCTGCCGTGCCTTAGCCTGCACGTACCACAAGGGCGGACGCGCCTGGGCTTTGCGGCGTAGCTCCGCTCTTTCCTCTCGCTGACGTTCCTGCGCCTGAGCCGCGCTCAGAGTGGATAATCCCGGTACTAACTGCACGCCCAAGAAGATGATCAAGGTCATCACAGCCAGGTAAGGTGGCGCCGCTTCTTCAGGCTTAAGCGACAGGGGCGAAGCGACCGGGCTGGTGAGCCAGCGATGGCACGCTTGATAACTGCTCACCAAGAACCATATCAAAGGAGAGGTGCGAGCCGAAGAACATGAAAACCGCGACTGTAGGGACATAAGTGCTATCCTTCCTCAATTACTGTGAATGTGTCGTACTCTGGGACTGTGTCGTACTCTGGTGTTCCGAGTCTGCACCGGGCTATATGGACCTACGCCCTTTTTGCAGCTTGTGATGATGAACTTAGATTCCGGCTGTGGAACTTAGTGAGCTTAGTGCTATGAGCAGTGTGCGATGAGTCTCGCTATGATGTGGGCACATTGCATCACGGCATAACGGCTTCATTGCGCCATGCTGCTGGCACAGACTATCTCGACGGATTCCCTGCTTTCTTCACCGGCTTACGGCTGGAACCGGCTTACGGCTGGACGTTAACGGTGATGCTGAACTTCACGGGTTGATCGTTGTAGCCCACGATCGCATCGTTGCGCAGGCCACTTTCGTTCGGCGACTTGTTCACTGTGTTCTGGTCATCCACTGCCAGGGTGATGGTGTAAGTGCCCGGCGTGGCCGGCGCGATCCACACGATGCTTTGCCCCACGTTGTTGCCGCCTTCCACCTGCCCACCATTGGCGCTCCAGGTGTAAGAGCACGGGTCGGAATGGGTATACGTGATTGTGTTAGCGTAGGCCGTCCCTGAGTTGAAAGTGAGATCCTTCTTGTCCCAGTCCGTTGCCAGGTAAGCATCGAGCCGCTTCTTTGATCCCGCAGCCACGGTAATACCACTCGCAGGATAACGAATACCACCACAGGAGATAGCGCCTCCTGCACTCCACGTGACGGCCAGTGGCGACTCCATGATATTGAACAGAGCTGTCCCCGGAGGATACTGCCATGCCCTGGTGCGCACCTTGTAACCCACACCCGGCGCTGCACTGGGCGGTGCCGTCACTGTATAAATGGGAGGGCCATAGTTGATCGGGTTGTAAGACAGCGCGTTAGCCGTGACGGAATATGTCCAGCCATCCTTTGTGCCGCCTGTAAACTGACCTGTATCGAAAGCCACCACGACATTGCCGAAGGGGTCGACGATTTCGGCAGAGTTATAGGAACCGGGGTATGTACCAGGACTGGTAGGCTCTGTACCTGTGGCCGTGAAGGTGTTGACGTTGTTTTGGAAGACCTGTGGTGTGGGACCAGGAACCAGTGGCGTAGCCGTCGCATAATCGGAATTACTGCTCTCGACGTTTACGTTGAGTGCCGATACCACGTAGTGGTAAGTCGTGCCATTGCTCAGTCCTGTATTGGTGTAACTGGCTGTGGTGGACGTGCCGACTGTTGTATAGGGGCCGTTTTGCACAGTCGAGCGTTTAATGTTGTAAGAGGTTGCTCCGGGGCTGGCCTCCCATGAAAGAGCTACCTGGGTGTTGCCCGAAACGGCTGTCAATTGTTTCGGGAACGGAGCCGGTAAGCGAGGGGTGTTACTTGCCTCATTCGAGTTGCCGCTTTGAGGCGGATAGCCTTGATTAGTAATGGTGGCCGTCACCACATAGTAGTAAGTTGTGCCATTGGTCAGGCCCGCGTCGGTATAGCTGGTCGCTGTTGTCATCCCAACGGTCGAGTAGCCGCCGCCGGCTGTCGTCGAACGCTTTACAATGTAGTTACCCGCCCCGGCACTGGCCGTCCAGGATAGGGCGATTTGTGCATCGCCAGCCGTGGCCGTCAAATCCGTTGGTGCGGCAGGCGCCGCTTGAGGGTACGCATTAACCTCATTGGAGTTGCCGCTTTCACCAGATGAGTTGGATGCGGTTACGACATACCAGTAATTGGTACTGTTGGTTAGTCCGGTGTTGGTATAGCTGGTAGTGGTGATATTAGTGAAGGTGGTGTTGTAGGGGCCACCCGGCGCCGTGCCGCGCTTCACGGTATAAGACGTGGCTCCGGCACTGGCTGTCCACGAAAGCGAGACCTGAGCGTTGCCGGATGTGGCAGTGAGGCTGGCGGGTGGAGAGGGTGCCCCCTGCTGCGGTGTGGCCGAAGCCTGGTTGGAGTTGGGGCTTTCTCCGGCTGCATTAGTGGCCGTTACCACATAGTAGTAGGCGGTACCGTTGGTTAGTCCGGTGTTGGTATAGCTGGTAGTGGTGATATTAGTGAAGGTGGTGTTGTAGGGGCCACCCGGCGCCGTGCCGCGCTTCACGGTGTAAGACGTGGCTCCGGCACTGGCTGTCCACGAAAGCGAGACCTGAGCGTTGCCGGATGTGGCGGTCAGCCCTGTCGGTGCTGCGGGCACCGTGCCGCCTCCCCCACTGCTACCCGCCACCACGTCGAAAACAGCGGAGCCTGCCGGATACTGCCACGCTGTCGAGCGCACTTGATAACCGGTGCCGATGGTCGCACCCACAGGAGCAGTCACGGTGTAGATGGGCGGCCCGTAGACAGGTGGCCCCTGCGGGCCGCCGGGAGTGACGACGTTAGCCGTTGTGGAGAGTGTCCAGCCGTTGTTGGTACCACCTCCTGGTGAGGTGAAGGTGGCGACGACTGTGCCGGAAGGATTGCGAATATCGCTTGGGCCGGTGGTGGGTGCCAGAGTGCCTATTGCCGCAAAAGTGTTGGTGCCGCCCTGAGGCACCTGCGGGTTGGTCTGGGCATAGGCGGCTGGGGTACCCAGGCCAACCATACCCAGTAACGAGACAAGGAATACGAAGCAGAGAACCGCACAGTAACTTACCCGAGAATAACAAGTGTTAAAGTGAGAAGTGCCCAGTCTGTTATACCGAAACGAGCTGTGGCTCGCACGTGCGGTACTTAGTGGAGCGTTGCTTAATGGAGTGGTGCTCAATGGAGCCCGGCTCCATCGAAGAACATGGTAAATGAGGGTTACGAGATGACAAGCCATACATGCATCCTTTAATTACTGGTCACTCAAATGCTTCTACACTCTGCTAAAAGTTTGCGCACCCTGTGCTGGGACGAACTGCTTATCCATGTCCTGTGCCTTGGTCACTGCTGTATCGCTAGTCACTTATGTGTCACTGGTGACCTGTGTCAGTTAACCGTGCCTCAACAACCCACCACGCACTTAACAACGACCGCAGATTTTTAGGCCATCTGTATATAAAGTTCCCCGCAGCCTCATTTTGCTAAGGGGTCAGCCACTGTTTTTGTAACTTTTTTTGTGCGCCCTGCTTGAGTTGATTAACGCGCGGGCCGCTGATGGCCAGACATGTCGCAATTTCGCGCTCCGTAAGCCCCTGATAGGCCAAGGCCATCACTTGCCGCTGCCGCTGCGGAAGATCGCACAGAGCCTCCTCCCACCACGTCTCCAGCAAGTGCTCATCGTGTTCGTTGATAGCCTCACCGCCTTTGCCTTCTTGCCAGTCCCTGCTGTCGTTATCAGAGTAGCTATCGCGTGAGTGAACGACTTCGGTATGAAAGCGGCGCCGTTCTTTGCGTACAAAGTTGAAGACAGATTGAGGCAACATGCAGCAGACGTAAGCAGTAAACGGCACCTCCTCCGCCAGGTTAAAATTGGCCAGCAGCACGAGGAACAAGTAGCGCACTTCAGAAACCAGAATGACGTGCTCCTCATGAGGCAAGTGGGATGCAGCCTGCCGGGCCGAGCGCTTAATCAAGGCACTGAACTGCTCCAGAAGGTTCAGTGTGGCTGCGGCGTCGCCACTTCGTGCCTCTCTCACGAACCGGTCAATCATGCGCTGGCTCTGCACATCTTGCTGCAGCAGAACCGCACAGATCACAGCACAGGGTAAGAGTGTCAAGAGATGCTCTGGACCACAGGCAGAGGCCACAAAGGAAAATACCGGCTCCGCATCGAGAGCAGGAAACTCTGAAACACTAGAACCACCGGCCGCATGCCCCAGTGCTGAAAGAAAATGAGAATCTGCCGCTACAGGAAGATCCTGTGTCAGCCAGGCGCAGGTACGAGAGGCACGGACGGGCAGTTGAGATTCGGCAAGCGAAGCGAGAGCAAACATTCGCGACCTTTCGATTTCGATAGCTCGCTCCGATTTACCCTCACTCGATCAACGTCACTTTGAGCCGCAGCGCCACTTACCGGCAGTGCGATTCGATCACGGCACTGTTTAGCCACAGCGGTTCAGCCTCATTGCAGTTGACCGGTACTGCTGTTGAGTCACACTGCAGCCCCGGTTACTGGAGTCACAGCACGAGCTCATGCAACGCGAAAGCAGCGCCACAGGGAACGCATGTGCAGCAATGCACCGCCAAAAACAACGAGGCTTAGGCAAGCCGTATACGATCAGGAGATCAAGAGAAGGAGCAGAGCGGCACTCTAGTGCCGAAGGCATTTGACTGCCTCAAGCATTCGGTGCGCTCATTATCACTCGAGATGACACAACCTCTCTGTGAAGTTATTCACTCCTACGATGTGAATTTATTCACATGAGTAAGTCACAGCATGTAAAGGCCCAAAACGAGACACCACATCCAGCGGGAACGTCCTACAGGGACGCGAATCGACCTGCAGATAGCAGTACTCTGTTTGGCACAGGACGTAGTTTGGAGGTGGGTGCTCTAAGACTCTCAATTGAGATGCGAAAGGCTCTTACCCATATGGTTGTTACCCATATAGGTGTTACCCAGAAGAAAGCCGTTCATTTCAGAGTAATGAAACAAGGCACAGTATGCGGAAGCAAGTGTGGGGAAGCGAGGTCAGAAACGTGCGCCGAATCGGGAAAAACAGTGCAGAGCCATAAACAGTAGAAATCGATGAAGTCCTCGTCCCGCACGAAGTCGGCGTATTCTTCTCCGAGCTGGCCTAGCAGATGGTGGGGAGCATAGGGCTGCTGTGCCAAGTGGCGCGTCTCCTCCGGAATGGGTGATAATGGCTTGGACTTGAGTAAGGGTTGCCGCTTGCTTGCTCCCCGCTCATGCTCAGCGTGTTGCCATAAGCATCATACGAGTACTCGGCGACAGCAGTTTGACCACTATCGCTCCATTGCACAACATTGCCCGCGCCATCGTAGTGGTAGAAGAAGTGCCCTGCAGTTGTGGTGCGTGCCAGCAGACCACCGATGTTGCCGTCTCGCGTGAGGTTGGCCACCAGTGCATTGCTACCATCGCGCTCCTGCACCACGTCCATACCGTCATAGACGCGCCGCTTCTCACTTACCGGTGTCCAGCTGCTGATCGTGGTGTTGTAGCTGAACTTTTTGCTAATCACCTTGCGAGCGGCAAAGTCATACACATACTCGCTCTTGGAGATGTTTACACCCGTAGCCGGGTTGCTCTGCACCACAGATGTCAAGCGATTGTTGCCGTCGTAGGTGTAGGTGGTGCCGGGGCTGCTCGTCATGTTGCCCCGCTGGTCGTACACGAAAGTGGAGGTCACACTACTGCCACCCTGCGGTGTGGTGACAAGGCTTGAGAGCTGATTCACATTGTTGTGCGTGTAAGAGGTGCTGCTGGCAGTCACACCCTGGCTGCTGTCACCGGAGGTGAGCCGGTTGCCCATCGGGTCATAGGTGTAAGTCTTGGAGAGTTTAGGCGTGGTTTCGGTTGAGACTTCTCCAAGCAACTGATCCACATCGTCATAGGAGTAGTTGATGCGCTGCAGCGGATTACTTCCCACCTGCTGCTCTACGTAACTTCTGGATTCCTTGTGCAGCGCATCCGTGTAGCCGTAGTTGTAGCCCGATATGAGGGCATTGCCAAGCCCAGCGCTCTTGCGGTTCACGACACTGTTGAGACGCTCCACCGGGTCATAGCCATAGGTGGTGACAGAGCCGTTGGGCTGTGTCAGAGTGGCAGTTGTTTATGGCGATGTGCGGAATGAGTTTGTGATGCAGCGCAAGGCGCTTATGATGATCCGATTCACGCGACTGATACCGAGTAACACCAGCCGTAACGCAGCGTTATGGCTGGTGTTACTCGCTTGCTGTGGGCTTACGACCGCGCGGCGCCCAAAGCTGTGCTGCCTGAATTCGCGTTGCATCAAGATGCTCGCTATGAACAGAAATCGCATTCTTACAATGAGCAGATTAAGCGGTAAGTGAGTGGACGGTTAATCCTTTGGCTGAAGAATGTCTTTGACAGCATTCTCGACCCATGTAAGGACCTCGTCTTTATTGGCTACCAAGTCTCCATTCCTAAAGATGTGGAACTCAATGACATCAAAGACATTATTCTTGAAGTTGTACAAGCGATGCTTCAAGCGCAGCGACCGCAAAACCAAAACAAAGCCACCCCAAACAGCTAAAAAGAAAGGCAGAGCGTATTTAAACGCTCTGCCTTTTCATGCTTTATTCTGCTCTTTTTACAGATTATTGAGTACTCAATAATCGTCGTTTGTCGTTGGCGTTTGTGTCGTTGGCCTGCACTTCACCAGCGGAGCGCATCGCCGCGCAGCGTGAGCCGCATCGAAGCAGCGAAGCGTTGGGCGCAGCGCCGTCGCAAGCCCATCGCAAGCGACTCGCAAAACCATAATGACGCGTTATCATACAGTGACCAACGGGAGCGGTTTGCGACGAGCGAAGCAAAGCGCAGCGGCGCGCAGCGACAGAGCAAAGTATGATAGCGACTCATTATGGCTTTTGTCATTGGGGCGGCAATCTCGCGGTAGCGGATTCGTCCGCGCAGCGGCTTCATTCAGCGCGCGAAGCGCCACTGCTTTGACTACAGCGCCGAGATTATCCGCGATTCCCATTCCGTATAAGTCATATGGGAGGGACGAAAGTAGGCACCTGTAAGCTCTGCGGCCTCAACTGCTTTCTTATAGTCCTCAGTGACATAGATTCCCCCCATGTCAGTAAAGTGAAAGATGTCAGAGCCATCCCATTGAGACATATCTAAAGACACCGTGTCTAGCCTACCATGCCAAGTGATAAACCCACATTCACGACACTCCTCATAATCCGTGCCCTTGCTTAGCCCAGCCGGAATACCGCCGTCGCCAATCACTAGAATTTCCCATAGTTCAGGTGGCTCACTCTCACGAAGCTTTTTTATATTTGCCATAGCCACCTTTACAGGAAAAGTATGCCAGCCGTTAAATTTGCTCTCTTCAAATGCACTCTTGGCGCGGCTAGACACCACAGGTGGTGAACCAGAACTGACCTCACAAAAATCAGGGATACTCGGAGAGTTGCAGATTACATTCAAAATGCCAATACGTGATAATGGCCATATCTTCCTTTGTGGGGGAATTTTTAAAAAATCGCATAAAGCAGAAGCAAGAGTTTGAAACTCTTTAGGCGAGATGGATCCGTCAATATCATCAGAGATGGAGTCATCTTTGATGCCAGCAATCATGTTGTAACTAATTTTTCTCCTCACCCGATCAATCTGTCGATGCATCTTAACAATTGCTGCTAAAATCTCGCCCTCATCAGGAAGATCTTCTGCTTCAGGTATGGGATATCCTAAACTTCCTGGCCGTCCTCCACATGCCTTGCAGTAAACATTAGGCAGCCATGTGGTCTTCTTAGCACTCGGAGAGATAGGTAACTTGAAATGACCGGAATTTGGCCTTTCAAAGGTAGGTTTGTTACTAACTAGCAATTCGTAAATTTGCATTGTTTTCTTGTCCTTCTTCGGCATCGGAGAAAATCCAATATCTGTTTGTCCTAGTTACAGCGAGAGCAAGAGTATTAGCAAACCTTCTCGGAATGCAGAACTCATCGAGGTCGCAGAGGTCGCACGATCTCCTTGCCAGTGTTGTAGTTCCACCACTTACCCCATTGATCCTGTACTCCCATGTATCGCATCAACTCATAGCCTTTATTCACTACCTCTTGTCTGGTCGGGACTTTTCCTGCGGCATCATACGAATTAAAGAAAATGCGCCATTGAGCATTCCACCATCCGCCTCTAGCGCCACCGCGATGGAAGTACTGATTAGCAAACTTCGGGACGTTAACGGTGAGATGATTAAGGACACCGCTTCCAAGAATAGCATCAAATCGAGGTTTGAACTCTGTAGGAAATACGTGGTGTAAATTCCACCTCTCAGCAGACGTCCACGCTGTAGTTGCAGTGATCGCTACTCGGCTTGCCTGTGCCTCACAAAGGGCAGTCTCCCATGCTACGACGTAACCCGGCGGGGTATTAACAGTAGAAAGCCCGTAGGGATCAGCCTCGTTAACCGGATTGTTAAGGAACGCCTCATATAGGTTCAGTCCACCGTCTTCTTCAATCGGGTCTCTGTTGATCCATCTGCCCAAGGCTGGTGAATAGAACCTGTAGCCGTAGTCATACAAGCCGTTGGTGGGCTGCTGCTCTTTGGTCGAGTAGCGATACGGATTGGCACTCGCCTGTGCCCCGCTGATGCTGAGCATGTTGCCGTAAGCGTCATACGAGTACTCGGCCACCTGAGTTTGACTGCTGTCACTGAGTTGCACAACGTTGCCGCTGCCATCGTAGTGGTAGAAGAAGTGACCCTGTGCTGTGCTGCGGGCTAGGATACCGCCGATGTTGCCGTCCCGTGTGAGGTTGGCCACCAGTGCATTGCCGCCGTCGCGCTCCTGCACCACGTCCATGCCGTCGTAGATGCGCCGCTTCTCGCTTTGCTGCACCCACGCACCGTTGATCCACGAGTACTCACGACTGATCACCTTGCAGGAGAAGGCATCATACACATACTCGCTCTTGAAGGTATAGGCGCCGCTTGTGGGATCCACCTTGACTACCTGCACCAGACGATCCAGGTCATCGTAGCTGTAGCTGGTATACGGGCTGCTCTTGAGGTTGCCGCTTGCATCGTGGCTGTAGCTGCTGCTGGAAGCGGTGCCGCCCTGCGCTGTCACCGTGCTGCTGACGAGCTGGTTCAGCTTGTTGGGCGTGTACACCGTCGTGCTGGGTGTCACACCCTGGCTGCTGTCCTGCATCGTCTGCCGGTTGCCCATCGGGTCGTAGGTATAGCTCTTGGCCAGTTTGGGCGTCGTCTCGGTGGAGACTTCGCTCAACAGTTGATCCACATCGTCGTAGCCATAGTTGATGCGCTGCAATGCACCCGTGCCGACCTGCTGCTCCACATAGGAGCGCGAGTCCTTGTGCTGCGCATCGGTGTAGCCGTAGTTGTAGCCGCTGATGAGCGCGCTGTTCAACGATGCGCTCTTGCGGTTGGCTACGCTGTTGAGGCGCTGCAGTCCATCGTAGCCATAGGTGGTGACACTGCCGTTGGGCTGCGTCAGGGTGTTGAGCCGCTCGCTGTTGCCCACATAGCTGTAGCTCCAACTTCCCGCCGGGCTGCTCAGCGATTGCAGCCGCTCCAGCGCATCGAAGAAGTAGCCGGTCTGGGCCTGAGTTCCATCCGGGTTCTGCACCTGCATCCAGTCGGTGCGGTTCTGGTTGTCATAGTGATAGGTCAGCGTGTCGTTGGCAAAGGGGCCGTCGATGCCGGTGACGCGGCTCAGAATGTCGTAGCTGTAGACATGAGTGCCCAGGCCGTCGCTGATGCTGGTGGGACGATCCAGTGCATCGTAGATGGCGCTCACATCGGCGGTGGCACCCACGCCGCTGGCGGTGGGATAGTCGATCAGGTTGAGGTTGCCGAAGGGGTCATAGCCATACTCGGTCACCTTGCCCTGTGCGTTGCGCACCTGCTTGAGCAGGCCGCTCTCATAGGAATACTGGTCGTAGGTGCCGTCGGCATACAGCTTCTGCCGGGCGCGGTTCATGTTGTCATAGCGCCAGCGCGTGATTTGTCCCTTGCTGTCGAGCAGGCGCGTCAGGTTGCCCGCTGCGTCATACTCCACGTGCACGCTCTTGCCCAGGGCATCCTGCAGGCGCACCGGACGCTTGAGCGGGTCGTAGTCGTAGTAAGTCTTGCGCCCGCTGCGGTCGCGCACCATGCCGGGCATGCCGCAGCACACGTATTCGGTTTCTTCATAGGTGCCGTCGGGATATGAGACCTTGGTCACCTGGTCCAGGTTGTTGTATTCGTAGCTGACGGTGAAGTTCGCTTCATCGGTGGCCGTCTTGACCCGCCCGATCTCGTCATAGGTGTAGAGGGCCAGAGTCACGCTGCCGCCGGGTGTGCTCTGGGTGACGCTGGTCAAAAGTTTGGTCGTCGCGTCGTAGTTGTAGCTGGTGACGCGCCCGCCTTCGTCCGTCACCGTGGCCAGGTCGCCCCAGGTGGTGTAGGTAGAAACGACCGGGTTGTTGGGATGCAGCGCGTTTGTGACGCTGGTCACCTGGTGCGTGGTGTTGTAGCCATAGGTGACGGGAGTCTGGGACAGCGCGTTGGTCACACTCGTCATGTCCCATCCGCTGGGCGAGTAGTTAATGCCGGTGGTGCGAGTCGCAGCCGAGTTATTGCTGTAAAACGCCAGCACCTGCACCTGTGTCGGGTTGCCCCGATGGTTGAGAGTCAGGGAATGGTGCCGCCCTTGCCGGTCGTGCAGGGAGTTGATCTCGGCCACGCTGGTGTCATAGTCGAAGGACTCACTCGTGCCGTCGGCATACTGGGTGTAAGTAATGTAGCCTTGCCCTTCGATCACCTGGCTGACCTGCGAGAGAGTCTGGTTGCCACGCGCATCACGGTGGATGTATTTACCTTGATGGTTGCTGCCGTCGAAGAGGAAGAACTGTGGCTGATCCTGCAACGGGTCCAGAACGGTAATCTTCTTGGTGCCATAGCCGGGTAGCTGATTGTTGGAGAAGTTGCTGAAGTGCTCAAATGTCCACGGCCCCTGCGCCGTGTTGAGCATGGTCAGGTTGACGTTGCTGTCATAGGTGTACTGGAAGGCATGTCCTTCCATGTCGATAGCTTCGACCATGTTGCCGTTGGCATCATAGGAGAATGTGGCGACGCGCTCCCAGGGATCCTTGACCTGCACGATGCGCGGCCCATCGTAAGTCAATGTCCACACCTTGCCCAGGGCATCGGTGACGGTGGTGAGGCGCGCCTGCGCATCATAGCCGAAGTGCAGCGAGTTGCCCCAGCGGTCGCGCTCTTCTATCAGCAGGGAGGCATTGGCGGTCGTGCCGGCAGGCCGGTCATAGAAGAGCTTGCCCCCATCGGCGAGGTGCAGAATATAGTCGGTGTTGTTGGCGTTGGGCATTCCGGCACCCGACCATTGGAGATAGTTATGAACACCAATCGGCGACACATATCCATCGACCGTGTAAGTGGCCACGGGTTGCTGACCCGGTGGATAAGGACCTTCGCTGTAGGTAACAGCCACTTGCGCCCGATATAAATCCTCCCGACCGTCCGGCATGAACACGATTACATCATGAGCGGTGTTCTTCACGATGTGGGAGCCATAGTTGAAGCTCCATTTGTTGCCGAAAGGCGCCACGTAGTTGTTGGCCTCCTGGCTGTTGTAGCTCATGGTGATCTCGATATCCGGGCCAACGGTGGACTCATGCCACATCGGCGTGTCTTCGATATACATGTTGAGATCGACCTGATTGATTTCAATAGACGGTTCCCCGTAAGCTCCCTTGGGGTGGCAGTTCCCTTTGCAGACCACGTTGTTGCGATTCCTGCCTTTGCCGCTCTGGTTGATCACGGCATAGCAGCCGCCGGTGATGCCTTTCATCTCGGCGCTGCTCAGCCATTTCAGGGGAGCAACTTGCCGGGCAGGTCGCGATGAAGCCGGCTTGCTGCCATTGGTGCGGTTGCCGGAAAGCTTTGCGATACCAGTGAGAGAACGTTGAGCAATGCCCTGCTGACTCTGGCTTAGCTTGGCCAGGATTGCCTGCGGTGTATTGCCGCGCAACGGCACCAGTCCTGTTCCCGAATACTCCTTCTTCAAGTCAGCGTAATTCACGGTGTAGTGCACTTGCACCTGCGGATTGTAGAGGTGCACCAGCTTGCGGTTTGCATCTACGCGCGTTACCACGAAGTAGTGGCCATGTCCGGCTTTGGGAGCACAGCACGACAGCAACGCTCCACTGCCTGAGGATGCACTGCCTGAGGCTCCACCTGTGTGGGAGGCATGCTTCGACTTTGTTGCCATTGGCTGCATCGCCATTGGCCTTGTTGCACTGCTGGCGGGCTTGACGCTGGCACTGGCGCGCGTAATGACTTGCAGCTTGCGCGGTGCTTCGCGCTGCGGTGTCGAAGCCGCCGCGTTGTTGAAGGTTGCCTTGTTGACAGTTGCTTTTTGTGGAAGTGCCTTATGCGAAGCCGTCAGCACCTTGCCACCCGGGAGATCGTCGCTGGGACAGTTGACAGCCGCCGAGCCATGGAAGTCGCAGTGAATCAGCAGTGGCATGGGCAGTTTCGCAAGCTGCTCCACATCGGTGCGGAAGCCGCGCATTTCCACGCCATACTTCTTGGCCAGGCCCTGCAGTTCCGCCAGGTTGTAGCCTTCCTGTCGCGGCGAGATCTGCGTCGAGAGCTTCTTGGCCTGCTCACCCTTGCCGAAGTCCTTGAGCACGACCAGCAGGGCGTTGCTGCCGCAGGTGTGCAGCTGGCGCGTGTTTTTCTTGAACATCTGCAGCTTCAAGAGCCAGTAGTCGGCCCAGGTGCGCCGCCGCCAATGCAGGTCACTCGCCTTGATGTCGTTACACTTGTTCTCCGCATCCTGGAAGCGCCCCAGCAGAATGTCCACAGCCGCCCACTTCTGCAGCGCTTTGAAGTGCACGTCAAAGCTGCGGCTGCCGGGTGTGCGATCCGTTTCTTCTACGATCTGCTCATAGGTGAGAATGGAGTCGGTGAAGCGCCCCGTCCACTGCGCGTTATCCGCTACGTGCATGCGCGCTTCCTGCTTCCACGGTGAGTCCGGGAACTCCTGGATATGCTTTTCGAGGGACTTGACCGCCTGGCGGTACTTCTTCTGGTTCCACTCCTCCATAGCTTTGGCAAAGGAGAGGTTGCTGTCTTGCAAACGCTGCAGCTTGACGGCTTTGTCTTCGGGCTTCACCTTCTTCTTGTCCAGCTCGTCATCGAGTTCTGCCGGATCGGCGATCTCGGTGGGGAACATGGGGCCGCAATCCATGCCCGCAGCCATGATGTCGTTCGGGTGTGGAGCGCGGCTGGTGTCCAGCGGCAAGGGCGACACATTGGGGCTGGGGTTATAGAGCGGCGCGCTGGGTTTGATGCGTCCCGGTCGGGAGCTTTGCGCGCCCTCAGGGCCAAGCTGTGCCAGACGCATGTTGGCCGGTAACAAGCCCGGGCTGGGGCTAGACTTAATCCGACCGGCGCTGGAACGATCAGCAACGGCACGCAGAGATGCACCACGCAGAGATGCACCACGCAGAGATGCCGCATCCACCGGTCGCCCGCTGGTCAGCACACGGCGCACGGCCTTCATGCTCTGCATGGCCGCTTGCTCTTCTTGCCGCGCTTCCCGGTACCAGTCCGGCACCTTGCCTTCGCGAGCCACCTGCTGTTTGCGCTGCTTGGCGTCTTCAGCGCGTGCCGCACTCAAGGTGAAGACGCACGGCAGCAGTTGCGAAGAGAGCATGATGCCCGCAGTCAGCAGCGCCACACGCGGCTTGACCTGGCTCTCCATCTTAAGTCGCGTCCCCGGCTTCATTGGCCACTCAGGTGATGGGCCAAGCTCAGCGGAAGCTTGAAGCTCACCGGAAACTTGAAGTTCACCAGAGGCTTGAAGCTTCCGCTGAGACAGAAAGCTGCGGAGGCGAGACTTGAATCGCGAGGACTTGCATGCGGCAGTCTTGGACGAAGGCATTGGCATCATAAGAATTGCTCTCTTCCTGAGTATCTACTGGTATGTTCGATCAGCATGGAACTTGTCGCTGAAACTAATTCGAGGTCGGCACAGCGCTTTACGGCACAGCGCTTTACGGCACGGTGATGGTGAGCTTGAAGCGCAGCGGCTCATCGTTGAAGCCGCGCTGCGGATCACTGCGCGAGCCCGCTTCTGCCGCCGGCTTGTTGGCCGAAGCCTGGTCGTCCACGGTCAGGGTGATGGTGTAAGTGCCCGCGGTATTGGGCGCCACCCACACTACACCCTGTCCCTTGTTGACGCCGTTCTTGAAGCTGCCGCCACTGGCGCTCCACGTATAGGAGCAGGGGTCGGAGTAGCTGCCGTTGATGGTGTTGCCGTTGACCGTCACGGCGCGGCCATCCCAGTCCATGGCCAGGTAGCTGCTCAGACGCCCCTCCAGGCCTTTGCCCAGCGTCGCGCCGGCTCCGGGATAGCGGATGCCGCCACAGGCGATGTCGGTGCCGACGCTCCACGCAATGCTGGGGATCGGCATGGTCACACTACCCACCGGCCCTGCGGTGCTGCCTCCGGGTCCCACGGCGAGGTAGCGGAAGTCGTAGCTTTGCCCGCTGTCCAAGCCGTTGATCTCGGTGGCGGCCCCGGCAGCCAGGTCTTTGGCGACTTCCCAGTAATCCGCTACGGGCTGCGAGCTAATCTTGGCCTGCAGCTTGAGGGAGTAGGCGCCCCCCGGTATAGGCGGAGCCAGCACGGTTACGCTGTCCACACCCAGATCGCGGAACTCCGGTGCTTCCGGCGCCAGGGGCGCACCGGTTGCTGTGGCAACCCCGCTCTCTGCACCGGGCGTGCTGCCCCCCGCTCCCACCGCCACACAGCGAAAGCTGTAGTTGGTGCCCGGCGACAGGCCGGTGACGGCGATGGCAGTTCCCGCCACCTGGTTGACCGCCACGTCCACAAAGGTGTTGTTATTGTTGTAAGAGACCCGCCGCTGCAGCTTGAGCGAGGTGGCCCGGGCCGGGAAGGTGTCCGGCAGGGTTGCGGTCAGGGTGGTTTGTGTGATGGCGCTAAAGCTCACTGTGCCCGGCGCATCGGGAGCCGGTTCCGGCGTGGTGACACTGGCCGCAGTGCCATTGGTCGTGCCGCCCAAGCCCACCGCCACAAAGCGGAAGGTATAGCTTGTCAGCGGTGTAAGTCCGGTGACGAGCACAGGATAAGCGCTGTACACGTTGGTAGAGACGATGACATAGGTGCTGTCGTCGGCGCTGCTTAGCTTCTGCTGCAAGTTCAATGAATCGGCATACGGCGGCAGTGTGGGCACGAGCACTTCGAGGCTGGTTGCCTGCACATGGATGAACTCGGGCGCATCCGGCGCCAGCGGTGCCGGCGGCAGAGTCTGCACCGAGGCAGCGTTGCCCGCTGTGCTGCCACCGGCGTTGACCGCCACATAGCGGAAGTAGTAGACACCCGAAAAGCCGTAGGTGTTACCGGCATCGGGATGGTTCAGACCACTCACTGTGGTAACCGCTCCAGCGGCCAGGTTGGTGGCCACTGTCTCCCACTCCATAGAGTCGTGGTACGATCCCTTTTGCAGGGACAGCGAGGCCGCTCCCTGCGACAGGGCCGGTGCCGTCACCTGGACGCTGGACAGGGTGATGCCGCTGAAGGTGGGCAGACCCGGCGCAGCGGGCGCGGTCATCACATTGGCTCCCGGGCCGGCTACACTGCTGCCGGCGCTGACGGCCAGGCAGCGGAAGGTGTAGGTTTCACCGGGCGTGAGCCCCGTGACGGTGGTCGACTGACCGCCGTAGTAAATACCCGTTGCCACATCGACATAGGTGCTGTCGGCGGCACCGCCCAGCTTCTGTTGCAGTGTCAGCGTGTCGGCGCCGGACGGCTTGGCCGGCATGATCACATCCAACTGAGTGGACATGATGTTGCGAAAGCGTGGTGCGCCGGGAGCCGTGGCATTGCTGCTGCTTGTGTTCATGGAGCCGCTGGGGCCAGGTGTGGAGCCGCTGGAACTGACCGAAACGTAGCGAAACAAGTATGCGGTGGACGGCTCCAGCCCCGTCACGTCGGTGTATTGCCCGGCGGCAATGCCGCTGGCGATGGTGACGTAATCTTCGTCGCCTCCATTGGCATAGCGCTTTTGCAGGGACAGCGAGGCGGCACCGGTCGGCAGCGGCGGTGGCGGGGCCGTGACGCGCACACCAGTGGACGTGATGTTGCTGAAGGTCGGAGCGCCCGGAGGAGCGGGTGCCGTCGTGACTTCGGCTCCGAGACCCGGTGTGCTGCCACCCAGCCCCACCGCAACAAAGCGGAAGGAGTAGGCTGTGGCCGCACTGAGACCCGTTACGGTGACGCTGCTCGAACTGCCGAGGCCGGTCTGCACATCGGTGTACAATGTGGCCGCATCACTGGCCAGCTTCTTCTGCAGCGTGAACGAGGTGGCGTAGGCGGGCAGGCTCGGCGGCACGACGGTCACTTGATTGTAAGTGACGTTGCGAAACGTCGGGGCTGCGGGAGCCGCGGGTGCCGGCGGCAGGGTGGTGACCCAGTTGGTGTAGCCCGGTGTATTGCCGCCATCGCCCACCGCCACATAGCGGAAGTAGTAGGTGGTGAGCGGATTGAGCCCGCTGACCTCGGTGTGCGCTCCACCGGCCAGCCCGCTCGCCACGTTCACAAACGCCGCCCCGCCACCAATGTACTCGGTGCCTATCTGGCGCTGCAGGGTCAGTGAGTTGGCGTTCCAGGGCAACGGTGGGGCCGTGACGCGCACATTGGTAGAGGTAATGTTGCTGAAGGTCGGCTGTCCCGGTGCATCAGGCGGCAGTTCGCCGGGGGTGACACTGACGGTATTGGAGTTGGCGCTGTAGCCCCCGGCGTTCCAGGCGCGTACATAATACTGGTAGGGTGTGCCGTTGGTCAGCCCGGTGTCGGTATAGGTGGTGGTCGGCGCATCCACTGTAGCGCGCAGGGCGAAGGCAGCACTGTTGACGGAGCGCCACACCTCATATTTGGTGGCGCGTGCACTGGCGGTCCAGGAAAGCCGCACTTTCTGGTAGCCCAGCGTGGCGGACAAGGTCAGGGCCGAGGCGGGTGGCTCCTGCGGCGTGGCCGACGCTTCGTTGGACAAGCCGCTTTGGCCCGCAGCCAGTTGAGCCGACACCACATAATAGTAGGTGCGCCCGTTGGTCAGCCCGGTGTCGGTGTAGGATGTTGCCGTGGGAGTTGCGATGTCGGTGTATGGCCCACCCGGTATCAGCGAGCGCTTGACATGGTATTGGGTAGCGCCCGAGACGGCACTCCAGGAAAGGGTGACCTGGGCATCACCGGGAACGGCCAACAGATTCGCCGGCCCGGATCCGGGTGCCGGAGTTGAAGCCGTGGCGCTGGCTTCATTGGACGGCGCACCTTCTACCACGGCGTTGACGGCAGTGACGATGTAGTAGTAGGTGTTACCGGTAGTCACACCCGTGTCGATATGGTTTGTGCTCGGGCTGTTGACCGTAGCGATCTGCGTATAGGGACCGCCACTTACCGTGGCTCGCTTGACGCGATACTGCACGGCACCGGCACTGGCGCCCCAGGAGAGGGCGATCTGCCCGTTGCTGCCCACAGCGATCAGGTTCACGGGAGCCGGCGGGCCTTGCACAATGTTGACCGAGACAGTGGCCGTAGCCAGACCGCCTTTGCCATCGCTGGCCGTATAGGTGAAGCTGTCGGCACCCGTAGCATTGGGCTGGGACAGGTATTTGACCGTTGCATTGGCATTGATCGAGACGGCCCCCTTGCTGCCCTGCGTCACGGAGAGAACCAAAAGCGTATCGTTGTCTTCATCCGTGTCATTGCCCAGCACGTCGATAGCCGTGGCCACTCCGGCGGCGACGCTTACCGTATCAGCCACAGCCACCGGGGCGTGGTTGGTTGGAACTGGTGTTGGTGTTGCTGCGGGGAGCGGCGTGGGTGTAGGGCCAGACGATGGTGTAGGAGTCGGTGTGGGTGCAACAGAGCCGGTGTAGAGCTGTGATTGCGGGATGAACTGCTTGGAAGTCGAAGCGCTGCTCCAGCGTAGCTCGGCAACAGCATCAATTATGTTGTCGTAGTATTCCAGCTTGATGTCATACTTCTGACCCGCTGTCAGGGCAATGGTGCCTGAGTACTCAATCGCACCGTGATCGCTCCACTGGTCAATGATCAACTGCCCGTTGACCCACAGCCGGGCACCGTCATCTGTCCTGGCGTAGAAGGTGTAAGTCTCGCTGTATTGCGCCTGCACCTGTCCTGTCCAGCGTGCACTCCAGGTATCAGAGCTGATCTGAGTTGCGGGAGAGCCGTTGCCCCAGTTGAAGTTGATCTGCGGGTCTACGCGTGTTACGGTCGTGCCGCTCAGATCGATGTTGTCGAAGTAGGTCGCTGCCAGGCCGTCGCCATTGCCGGTGGGAGGAGAGGTTTGTGCCCAGACCAGCAGACAGGGCACAAAGAACACACAGGCTAAGAGTGCGGCCAGTGCCAGACGCCGCAGTGCCAGGCGCCGCAGCGGCGTAAAAACCGGAGCCGCTACAGAAGCTGCAGTCTCTAGAGAAACTGTAGAGAGTGCAGCTTCTGTAGCCGACACGGAGAGTGTCCGTGGCTCAGCAGCCCTGACCACACTTGCCTGCACTGCCAGCGCCGAGCTTACCGGAGCCGAGCATACAGGCGCTTGCACATCTGAATCTTCAGCAGAGGAACAGTCCAGGTGAGCACACCGGGCACCCGCCGCAGAAATATCAGGGGCAATAGAAAGATTAGTCGTCTGAGAACTGGCGTCAGGGCTGCCGGAGGTGGAGCCTTGAAGGCTGAGGGAGGTGGAGTCTTGGCAGCCAGCAGCGGATCGCGGGCTATGCCGGCTATGCGGCAGTGAGGACGAGAGAGACAATACAGACGATGGAGACAGAGAGGACGGCTCAGGAACATTCTCACGAGGAGCATTCCCAAGAGTGCCCTCAACAGGAGTGTTCCCAAGTAGATGAGTCCTGCGCCATGCGTTCAGTCGTCGGGTGATGTCTCGAACAAGTGCTTTCATCATAAGTTCCCTACTCCGATCTAATCACCGCCTAAACCTACTCACGACTTCGACTCTCTCAGCGACTTCGACTACGACTTCTGCTTGCCCCGGCAGCGAATCGCTCCAGCAACGGGCTGCCTTGGCAACGGACTGTTTCTGCTACAGATTCGGCTAGTTACCAACTGAGCCATCAAGGACAACTCGGCAACTCAAGGCTGTTGAGTCAAAACCGTTGCCCCGACACTGTTGACCCAAGACAGTCCTTAGCCCACAGCAAGCTCAAACGAAAAGCAATTACCAAGAACCGGATGATGGTTCATGCAGTTGCAACTCAGGTGGAACAAACCAAAAGAGGGCACGGCTTGAGAAGGAGCAGAATGGCTTTGACGATGGCTCGGGGCAATGGCTTGAGAAGACCAATGAGCCGTTACGTACAGTTATTATGGTTAGGATTGAGGCACGACAAGTGTGAAGTTATTCACTCGCAGCAGGTGAATTTATTCACACCGCTAAGCAACGAGGGAGGCTTCATATTCAGGTAGTCTTCGCACTCGTGTGGTCTTGATTCCAGTGTCGGGCCTTACTGAAAAGGGCAGTGGCTAACCAGACTTAAAACAAAGTGACAAACCGAAGCAGTGGCACTCACATGCAGTGGCACTCACACGTGTGAGTGCCACTGCCCTTTTCGTAGGCGCCTATCCCAGGCCTTCCTGCATTGCAGCTCGTCTGCCTTGCCAGCATCTGCTTTTCCGTGCGCCTGCCTTAACAGTTCCCACATAAAACTACTTCTGCTGGCAGCCGCTCCACAGGCGAAATCTCATACGGAGAATCTCACCGAGAGATTTGCAAACGCGTCAGCCCCGTAGGAGACATAACAGGTGATCCGACGCACTGGCTCACCACTACCGCTTACTGGTTAAGCGACCTGGCGCTGAGTCTGAACCGACACCGAGGGCGCTAAGTGAGATTTGGGAGAAGCGACATGCCGGCAATGTGACATGAGTGCCGGGAGGTTGTGAACTGTAATGCAGCCGGGCGAGGAAAACGAGATGTAGCCCTGCCGCTTGTAGTAGCACAGCGACTTATTTACCCATTCGCGTGATGCGCCGACCAGAAGCGCCAAATCGCTTTGGGTGAGACGCAGCGGAATCACGATGTCTTGGGCCACCACTCTGCCTTGACTGCCTTGACGACTGCCTGAAGCGCTCGTCTGCGCATTGTCGGAAGAAAGACTTCGAATGCGACCATGATGCTGCGCAAAGTTCACCAGATGGTAGGCAATGCGCCCATTGACATCCAAGGTTGCCAACACCTCGGCCTGCTCGTAAACACGCCGCAAGCGCCGTGTGATGAGGCTCATCGTATTGATGTTTAAGCACGGTATGCTTTCCAGGCATGACACAAAGGACGCAGCCGTCATGGCCAAGCAGCCGGTTTTCTCCAGCGCACGCACGCTAGCCGAGTGTGGCAGCCTGTCGATGGCGCTGAGATCCCCCACAACTTCCCCGCGCCCTAGCAGTGCAAAGAGAACCTCGTCTTCATCGCTGCGTCGCACGTAAACCTTGACGCTGCCCTGCACCAGAACATACACCATGCCGCTGCGCTCACCCCAGGTGAGCAGGTCATGTCCGGTAGCGAAGGTCTTGTAGCGGGTCAAGCTCTGCAAAGTTCGCTGTTGGGCACTGGAGAGACCTTGGAAGAGTTCGATGCCGTTACGACCGAAAATATGGTCTTCGGCAACCTGAGAATCAGCAACCTGAGCATTGGTCGAGTTGGACATAAGTAAGTTCCTTTGATCATAGAGATTCTTAGAAAGCGTCCACGAATAAGATTCGTGTGAGGACATCTCATTCGTGAGAAATCCGCTTCATAGTGGCGGAGAAATATCTCTACATGATTAAAGCCAAACAACGTTCTAGCTCTGGGTCACATTCAATGAGCTTTCTCTAAAAACGCCTAACGAACCTGGGTTGAGCATGACAGATCAAGCAGACCTGCAACTTCACCAAAGCCTCATAGACAAAGTCATGGCGGTCATAGCGCACACGCAAGCGGCGCGCATTGTGCAGCCAACCGATCTGCGCTCGACCGGCCAACGCTCTTTGCCCAGGCCACTGCCGTGCGGCGTGCCACGTCGTGCCAGGCGCGGTGTGATGCCGCGTCGTCGCAAAGCATCGCGGTGCGGCTGCGAATCGCAAGCACGGTCGCCCAGAAGCTTATTGGGACGACGGCGCGGGCGGCCTCAGCCTTGATGTGGGAGGTGAATGTGTGACGTAAATGTGTGAGATGGATGCGTGACATGGATACGGGCAGAGCGTGTGTGCTAGTCAAGTTTGTAAGCTTGTGTCAGCGTATCAAACGTTGGCTGCCATGCTTTGAAATCAGCAGCGGGAGCAGTACAGACTACCACATAACTTTCCCAAGGACGAGAGATGCCTAAATACAGCTTGCGCAGCTTCGGCCCGTCCGGCTTCTGCAGATCGAACTCCCAGTCGCTCGCCGCTTCACCACCTAGAGTGGCTTCACCCTTGCGGATGCGCTTGTAGCTCTTGCCATAACGTTCTTTGAGGTCGCTTTCCATGCCACTCCAATCGATGGTAGATTGTGTCTCCTCCTCCGTGCGCTCTCCCCGCTCCACCAGAACATAAATGTGTGGAGAAGCGGAGCGAAAGAATGTATTGCGGTAACGCCCTTCGGTGCTCGTCTGCACCGTCCATCCCGTTGGATAGGATAATGAGAAGCCCCAGTCGCTGCTGTGCTCACTCCACGAGCCACTTTGCACCTGCAACTCTTTTTGTGAGCGCAGGCTCTGTTCGGCATTCAAGACTTGCTCGAAGCTCAAGTCCCCGGCGCGTTTCCACAGCCCGGCGAGGCGCCAACCCAACTTCTCCAGATCACTGCTGATTACGCTACTGCTTGCACTATTAATGGCACTGCCATTACGGGTATTTTGTTTCCACAGTCCCAACAACTCCGCTGTGCCGGATCGCACTTTCTTTGGATTCTGCTGCAGCACCTGCAAAGCAGCGGTTTTATCTCTCGCCTGCAGATGTCCGATCACTTTACCCAGAGCGCTATTACGGGAAGAGAGTCGCTCGGTTGCGGTGTGGAAGAGCAGTGCTCCACCCCAGGTGCTGGCCTGGCTCAGCCACCCGGTCGATGAGGTCGAGCCGGCGTGCCCATCGGCATACAGAACAGCGGCCCGATAGTTGTGCCGGAATGCGAGATTGGCCGGTGTGTTTTCCTCTTCTTTAGTTTGCTTGGGCCAGGAGGCAAAAGGCGGCAGCAGCGAGACATCATGACGATCTGCCCTGTCCGCGAGTAGCAAGGTGCCCGCTGCATCAGTCACCGCATCCCGCTTCCTGCCGGCCAGCACGGGACTCAGGCCATAACTGCTGATGGTGTCGGTCTGGTTCCAGCTCGTGTCGCTGACAGGGCACAGCAGGTTATCTCGGTCTATGCCCTGCCCGAGCAATGATACCCAGGTCGCACGACTTCCCTGTTTGGTTTGGTAGTCAAGCGGCGGGAAGCGGCCATCATGATCGCCGGAGTATTGTGCCAGCGCCTGCGCTACGCTCTGCAAGTGCGACAGGCAAGTCTCGGCCTTGCCAGCGACCGTGAAGGGATGAACGACAGACGAAGTGGCTGCTACCACAGGCGGGCCGACCAGCTTGAGAAATCCGACACCAATGCAGAGGGTGCCCAGCGAGAGCAGCCCCTTATTAAGACGCGGCAAATCTTCAATGAAGAGCCACCACGGGCTATCTCTCCAAGACTGATTACTGTCGGAATTGTGATAACTCTGATGCACGGAGTTCTGATTGCCGCCTCGGTTCATGGTTAATTCTCCACTCCATCTGTTGTCTTATTCATTCTTGAAGTTGTTCAGCCGTTGTCGTGATATAGGTCTTGTTTGAGTTAGGTTTTCTCTAAATCAAGTCCTTACCCTCTTATGCGTTACAGCGCCTTTAAGATCGTACAGTTCTCCCTCTGCATAACCATTCCCAGCATGACGGCTCCCAGCATGGCTGCGCCAGATCGGTTGGAGTATCTGCTTCGGCGTCATATGTGCTTGCTCCGTTACCCAGAACATGCTTTGCCCGGCTGTCAAATGCCGGATCGCACTAAGTACGGTTTGAGATCGTTTGACCGTTGGCACCACAAACAGCACACGGAACCCGACCCCTTGAGGCAGGTGGAAGTCATGGGCAAAGCCCCCGCTGTGCCAGTACAGATAATAGGTGCGGCACTTATCCAGCAGCACCCGGCTGCTCTCGCCTCCGAGATCCAACTCCACAAAGTAGAAGAGGCGCTGCGCCTGCCTCGAAGGTGTTCCCTGATTACCGGTGAGTACTCGCATCGACAAGAATCCATCCGGTATGAGCCTGACCTTGTACGCCCGCTCCCCCGGCTGTGGCGCAGTGGCAACAGAGAACTTGACCGTGTCCGAAGAGTGCCAGGCCAAGAGTTGGGTATCGGGACTGCCCGCACAGGAGATTTGGAGCGAGAGCCGCACTTGATTAACCGCCAGCAGATGCTCCAGAGCAGCGGCTTTGGGAAGCTGAGAAGCCGTCCTCGCCTGAACTTCCCCATGCTCTCGGCTTAGGGCTTTTGCCCCCTCCCTGTCCAAGACATAGACCGGCTCCTGACTGCCTTTAGCCAGTGGACGCGGAATACGAGTCAGATAACGGTTGTGGTAGAGCAGCTTCAAACGCCGCGTCAGGGTGAGGCGCGACGGGAAGCGCAACTCTACCTTTTGGTCACTCGCGCGCAAGGTTTCCAACTGGCTGGTGGAGAGCAACCGATAGCGCCAGACGTCTTCCAGAAGAGCTAGGTCGCGTCCTTGCAACACCAACGGTGGCCCGGCCTCAACTCGGCGATAGCGCGGCAGGGGCTTTGTGACAATGCCTTCGCTGGACACTCGACCTGGCACATCCTGTACGACCGCGTTATGTCCGACAGTGTCATAAGTGCTTCGCATACTGATGGTTGTGGCGGCTCCTATAGCACTGGCTTTTGTAGCACCGCTTCTCATCGTCCTAACCAGTGCTTACCTTCCGAGTGCCGGTCTTACACAGATCTTCTCCATGACATTGCCTGTATGTTTGCCTGTATAGATCGAGTGCCTTACTTGTATGGTTCTGAACATATAGCCGAACCATATAGGCTGTGTGCTCATTTTGAACTCAGTTTGAGCGTGTTTGCCGCATCATTTGAGCACGATTGCAGCGCGCTTCGAGCAATCACGCAAAATTGCTTTCCCGTGTAAAAGTAGACCCGAGTACTCATAAATGAGAGCATTTATTGATGCGTTCATCGTCTCCTTTTTAATCGTGTAATTCTTCATATGTTTTTGTGGGGTTTTGTGCCGCTGTTTCTGCAGGGGTTTCTGTAAGAGCACCTTTATACTCGGCCACATTCCCGGTGGCGCCATTCTCCTGAAACGGCTCCACAGAAGCAAGTGACTCCAACTGTTCGACCAGTCCAAAGGTCTGTGGCTCCGCAAATGGCTCAACGAATAGATTGCCATTCGAGACGTCCACAACACTACCTTGGGTCTTTTTCTCATCACCCTCATTCGTTTTTTCACTCAGGGTCTGTCTTTGAATTTCACTGCCCCAGACGGCCTCGGCCCGCATGACAAGACAGGTGCGATCCGGCCTGGCTCCCGGCCTGGCTGTGGAGTGCTGTTCCCTCTTGGGGTGCCGTTCCTCCGACTGCCGGGGAGACTCTTCGTGGGCTGGACTTCCTATGGATGGACTTGACGAGACGGATGGCGGTGCGGCAGTGGCCTGATTCGCAGTGGCCTGGCTGGCAGTAGCCGGTTGCGCGGCGATCCCCTCAACGGAAGTTTCTCGGGCAGCGTTTTCCTCCCGTGTTGCTTTGCTGCCACGCCGTTCAATTCGCTCCGTTTTCTTGCTTTTCCCCGAACGTCCCCTGCGCGACAAGATGTTCTTGAACACAGCGGCTTTGGATCTGGGTTTTGTCTGCGCACCAGATTCATGCTGCACCTGAGCACTGGACTGCACCTGAGCTTCGTCGTCACTCTCCATGACAGCATGATTCGATGCTGTCTTGTTAATGCCTGAGTGTGGGGGGTTCTGCTTAGACCTGGTTTTAAGATCCACCGGCGCCTTAACTTTTGCCTTCGATTTCGCTTTAGCCTTAAATTTTGATCTTGCCTTGCTGTTCGACTCCGCCTCAGCTTTAGGCTCGGCCTCAGCTTCGGGCTCTGTCCCAGCATCTGGTTGCGCCTCATCATTGGGTTCGACATCTTTAGATTCTGCTTTAGACTTTGCACCGGCTTTGGACTCGGCTTTTATTGCAGCATTGGTCTTAGGCCCTGCCGTCGTTTTAGCTTCAGCCTGAAAGCGTTCCTCCAATTGTCGCCGCTCTGCTTCGAGTTCGTGCTCGATCTCAGCCCGGCTGCGACAGCAGGTCGCTTGCGTCCGTTCCACGATGTCGTGAACTGACTGACCGGCTGTTGATGACGATTGCTCGGGAGGTGGCGGCAAGGTATGGATGTGAGCGCACTCCCTTGCGCCTCCGACTCTGGCGATAGCTTCACCCCGGCCAAGACTCACCAGATCTTCCTGAGTGAAGCGTCCCGCCAACTCTTTCTCCAGGAGCCTGCCGCTGTCAGCACTGACGCGAAATGATACCATCGCTCCCACATTGCCCAAGATGGCGGATTGCAGATGAGAGTTCAGCTGCTCCAAGAACTGATTGGCCATGACCAGAGACAGTCCGGCTTTACCGGCTTCAGAGAGGATCTTCTCAAAACTACTGACGACAAAGTGCTGGAACTCATCTACGTAGAGCGTAAAGGGTGTTCTATCCTGCCGACCATAGCGCAGGCTGCTCATGGCGGAGATCTGCAGCTTGGACACCAGCAGCGCTCCCACGAAGTGCGCGTTGTCTTCTCCAATCAGCCCGGCACCGAGATTGACCAGCAACACTTTCTTGCCCTGCATCACTTCGGATAAGTCAAGGCGGCTTTCCTTCTGTGCCACGATGTTGCGCACGAGAGGGCTGGACAACAAGAGCCCCAGCTTGTTATAGAGCGGTGCAAAGGTCGAAGAGGAGTAGCCGGGGAACTCGCCCTGCCAGAAAGCCAGCAGATCGGGATCGGTGACGTTCTTCAGCACTTCTTCCCGGTAGCCCTTGTGTGACAAGAGAGGTCGGATGTCGCGCAGGGTGTGTTTGTTTTGGGGTGGTTGTGAAAGAAGCGTCAGCAGCACATGACGCAGGATGTGCTCCAGCCGGTCGCCCCACGAAGAAGCAAAGAGACGGTGCAGGATGGAGAGCAAGTCCGAGGTCAGCAGCCGCTTTTCCCATTCGTCCTTAGCTTCCAGGAGGCCCATCGCAACGGGATGTTCACGGTCACTGAAGTCGAGATAGAGCACATCCTCCCGGCGCTCCGGCGGCACCCGCTCCAATACGTCACGCGCCAAGTCGCCGTGCGGGTCGATGAGACACAACCCCCTACCCACCTGCAAGTCCTGCAGCATCATATTGAGCAACAGTGTGCTCTTGCCCATACGGGTGGCACCGAGCAGGTAGCAGTGGCGGTTGCGGAAAGTATCCGGCCAGAAGAGCGGCTGCACCAAACCCTGATAAGGGTGATGGCCGAGCACGGTTCCCGGCCCGACGAGCAGATGCTCCGGCAACTCTTCTCCGGGAGCAGTTAGGCGCAGAAGCTTTGGATGCACCAGTGTTTCAGTCGGCGGATGCACCAGCCCAACCAACTCTTCTGAAGAGAGCAGCATGCCACTGCGCTGGCTGGAGCGGTTTAGGAGATCACGAAAGTGCGCTTCATCCTCGTAGCCTTCCTGGCCCTCATAGCCCTCATTGGCGAGAGCCAGCAGGCTGTTGCTGTCGGCTTGGTTGTATACCGAGAGTGCATGGCCGATGCGCTGGCACAGGGAGAAGGCAGCCGCATCTCCTCCACCGTTATCGTTTACTGTGCTCACAGCAAAGACACGGATGACACAGGAAAAGAGCGGACTTCCGGTCTTCTGCCGCGCCTGCCATACACTCTGACCCTCCCCTTTATAGCTTCTATTCCTAGTGCTTCGATTGTGCTGCGCGCCGTCTGCATCGCTGCCCAGTTCTTGCGCGATTTGCAGCAGGGAGCCGGCCCACGGCTTGCGCGCCGGCACCAGCAGCACTTGAAGACCGGCCACCTCACCTGCTGCCAATTGCCCCAGCGCACCAATGACACCCGAAAGTGGATCAGCGGTAAAGACCGTGAAGCGGCGTAAGGGTTGGAAAGCGAAGTTGGTCAACCCAAAGTCCACCACCTGATAGCCGACCGGCACATCATGAAACGGCTGCAGCTTCTGGCGCAGAGTGTCTTCTGTGAATTCGAACTCACCAAGCGGAAAGTGCATCGGCAACTGCGCCTGAATGCTTCGCACCTCGTGAGACGAAGCTGCTAGCTGAAAAATGATCTCGTTCTCATCGGCAACAACTTCAAAGGAGAAGGGCGCGTGCAGGCTGCATAAAGTTCTGATCCAGCTTTCAACGGCCTCGGCTTTGACCTTCTGCTCGGGAGGCAAGCGCAAGGTGAGGAAAGAGCGATCACCGGCGCCGGAGGTTGTGTCGGGGAGTGCCTGAGATGAATGGTGTGCCTGCTCTAACTCAAAATCGGCATACGGGACAAAGGGCGGCTCAAGAGACACGGGGTATGGGTGCAACCGGTAGCCCCGGCAGCGCTCTTCCCAGGCATAGAGCGCTTCCACCCGGTCGCTGCCCTGTGGAGTGACCGGCGTATCCCAGTTGACCCGCCGATTAGCCGGTCTCGTCTTGTGCCACACCCAGCTCATAGTTGCTCCTGAGTCTATTGTTCCTGATTCCGATTCCAGTGCCTGTTGGTTTCTCTTCGTTGGTATCTCTACAAAGGCAGTTTGCGTCCTGTGCCTGTGGCTCCTGTGTTTGAGGCGTTTCTCTGAGCCACCAGATGCTGAGTCATGATATTTTCGTGAGCGATGATATTGTCTGCTGTAGAGGGACTGTTATCAACTCCGACCGTGTCCGTGTTGATGAGGTCATCTTCATCCTGTGAGGTTTCCGTGGTTATATTTACAGCTGTTGCACTTCCGTTCTGATTGGGTGAAGTGGCGCTGAGGATCGCCTGGATCGATGTAGAAATGTCAGGTGACGTAGATTGAGATAGTGTGGATGAGAGTGGAGCGGCTCCGTTGGTGGCATGCGTCTGTGGCACTGCTGCGCTTGGCACTGCTGCACTTGGCATCACCACACCTCGCGTTGCTGCGTTAGTCGAAGGGACAGTCGCTGGAGGTGCAACGGCAGAATTATCGTTAGTGCTCGGTGTCGTCGTATTCGATGCCGGAGGACTCGGGGTGGGAGCACTTGATGCGCGAGCCATGATGCTAGGCTGTCCGATGCCCGGTTGTCCGGTGCCAGCAGGCGTGGTGCCGGGTAATCCAATGTTAACCTGCGGGATGCCGTTCGGCCTGGGTGGAAAGGCGTTGCTGTAGAAGGCGTGGTAAATGGGACGCCGCTCGTACTCTTCCAACGGTTTGAGTCCCTGTTCCTGCATGTAGCGGTCAAGCACTTCCAGCACAATGGAATGCACCGACTCCTGGAACATCAGCAAGGCGTCATGCTGAAACATTGTCTGCTGTGCGAAGTAGCGCCGGGCCGCCAGTGTCGCGATGCCCTTTCCTTCCCCGCTGCCCTTGACAAACTTGCTGTACATCCAGGTAGAGAGAAACAGACCAACCGGCGTCTGGCTGACGTAGAGGTAGTAGGTGAGGTGTTTGTATTGAGCGCAAAGATACAGCGGACGGTGTGAGAAGATCGAGCGGTTCTCAAACAGCTTCTGCGGGCCAAAGCCCATGCCGGTCAGGGCGACTTCGCGGGTGTTGAGACCTTCTCGCAATCGCTGAAAAACCTGAGCGAAGAAGCGGTCCGGCATCTCGTCCAAATTGACAACTGACTTCTGCCAGTAGGCGACCTGATCTCCGGCGCGGGGCTGGCGGTAAGCAAAGGCTGCAAAGTAGAGCAGGATACAGCCCAGGGTAATCAGCAGAAGGCCATCCACTTCATTCTCCTTAACACCAGCCTATTGTTAGGCATGACACAGTGCATCTAGCTACTACTTCGAGTCGTGATGTTACTTCTCTAATATCGTCTACTGAGCAACGGCCGCCTCAAGTTCTCTTCCGCGAACTTTCTTCCGCGAATTAAAGCGAAATAACCCAAAGGCCGTTGGGCAGCGCCACTTGGTGTTCGATTTAGATATTTAACACCTTACGCCTGGATTGTACCCACGGGTTATACCGTGCCTGGCACACAGGACAATTCACGGCTCGTAGGCGAGGTGCAAAGAGACTTTTCCAAGCTGTTTGGCCAATCTCTGACCCTCAAAGAACGACTCCGAGTTCTGCTCTCACATACAATACAACTACATAGCATATGGCTACATTTGACTTAACTTGTAATTTGCCTTGGGCTGAACCCATCGGCCTCAAGCCTAAAAAGTGAGACGCGCCGAGCAGAAGTTAATTGGCGCGTCTCACGCAGATCTTCAGGCCGCAGTCAGACGGGACGTGCCACCGAGTGGAAGACTCTATCAGCAATCTCTCTCCCCGAATCTGCTCCCACAGTGCCGTCGAACCGCCAGTGGACGCCTAAGTAGACGCGGCTTGCAAGATTCTCTTCAATCGCTTGATCCAGAGTGAATGTCATAGGAGCTTCTGGACGTGGGCAGCCATTAGTATCAGTCGTTACACCGTCCAGTTCGTCGGAGATGAAATTCTCAATCTGTGTATTGGGATCATCCCCTTTCTCTTCTAAGAATCGCTTCATAACCGCCATGGAGGCCGCACCAAATGTTGCATGGCCCGAAGTATACGCGGGGAATGGTGGAGTGAAGTCCAAGCCGCGGTTTGGGCTTCCTGGCGGATTGTTGGAGCGGGGCGAGCCAAGTGGCTGCCACTGTGGAACTCGTTGCTGATTATCTGCATCACAGCGGATCCCGACAATCGGACGCCAGAGATTGTAGTGATATTTGGCGTCCCAGCACTGAATACCAGCATCCGCCATCGCCAGATTGATCAGCGCAAAGTAGCGAGCGTTCTCTTCTTGAGAGAAATCCTGTTTCTTTGCGATCTGTCTCGCGACTTGGTTATAGAGACGAGGCGGTGTGCCAATGAGATTAGCACCATCGTAAGCCCAGAAAAGACCAATGTTTGTTTCTTTGCGACTGCGCGTGGTTCCTTGAATGGCCCCCTTGCACTTCACTTCCTCCAAAGCGCTCCGGTACTCTGGTGAATCTAATGCCGGTGGAGCCGGGGGGCGTAAGCTCTTAATATCTTGAATCACAAAGGGCTTAACGTCACCCCATGTCGGAGCATGAAGGCCTTGATCTGGGTTCAAGGGATCCGGAACGTGCCCGCCTGGAGTTTGAGGACACGGGCCAGGATCAGGGGCATCAAATGTTTTCACAAAGGCACTTTCACGTCCTCCGGCTCTCTGGGGCGGGCGGTTCTCATCCGAACCATCGTTTTCGCGTGCTTGAAGAGTCGCGCTACCAACTCTTTCTCCAAGTTGGAAGCTGGGCGTGTCAATGCCTCCCACATCCGAACTGAATTTGGCAAGTTCGTCATCAATGAACTGACCTTGCTGCTTGTACAGGGCCTTCAGAGTCGTGACTGCAGCCCCTGCTATAGCCGATTCCACAGAGCCGCCTTTGGGCGGATCCTCCTGCGTCAAATATGGTGTGTGAGTGCGGAAAAAGGAATTGCTCACATCATACATGGCCGCATGAACAATTGCTAAGGCACGAGAGGTAAAGGTTGGTCCACCCTGCTCACCGGGCGGAGGAGAACCGGAGTGATCGTTGGCTACGGCCTGAAGCGTTACTCGATTCCAGAAAAAGATGCTGTCCATGCCTCTTTACTCCTTACCACGGGATTGTTGATGAACCGGTAGTTACCTGGCATCTACGTTACTCTCATGTCACTTTTCGGCTGGCACTGCTACAACGTTAGGAGGGACTCTGGCAGATCGCTCTTACATCACTGTTAGTGCTAGAGATGCAGCAGTTCGGGGTCAGCGCATGGCTGTCCTGATTTAATCAGCCTGACCATACGCTGGTTACATTCTCCATAACGCTGGTTTTACGGGGGCCGTCATCACGATCCAGTGGGTTCCTCACTCGTGAAGATGACGTGGCTCTGGCTGTTATAGTACGCTGGCTTTTCGTTTAGAATCAACGCTATTGCAGCGAGTTCAGCAGCAGGCACATGGTTCCAACCTGACCACGTTGAAAGGCCTTTAAGCCTGAACCTGTAGGCGGGACCTTTTTGGGCACTCCAAGCCAGTTGATACTGCTCAATTTCTTGTACCACGGTCTCCTCCGTCTAGTCTTGATTTCAATGTCATCCATTGACACATTGAATAAGAAATCTATTGTAGCATGATTTCAGCGGCACATAACTTCTTTTTCTCTCGGGCATTTCGCTATCCAGTCAACACGAACCGTTCTCCGACTCAGGACTCGCCTTGTGTCCTGGCCGCTTGTGTTCATCGGTTAAAAGCACCTTATGCGGATGGGGCCTTGAAGAATTAACCGCTTTTCGGTGGTTCTGTGGAGTCACTGCGGCTTATCCGCACTATGCACACTCCCAACACGGCGCTCACTAGGGGCACGGTGCCTACTGGCGTCACAGCAGTTTCCTCACGGTGAACTTTCAAGTCCATGTTGGTTCGATTAAGAGGAGTACTCGTGCGCCACGCGACGTGGGGCGACAACACGTGTTTCAATTCCATGGCCTTAGTGCACCATTTCGCCGGGATAACCGCTGTAGCCACCTTCCACATTGGTGCTTTTCACCAATCGTTTGCTATCATGTAGTCACCAATCACAACGAAGTCAAGCCCAAGACGAGTGAACGTGGCAAGCGCCTCTGTCGGTGTATTCACAATTGGCTCGTCCGGCCCGTTGAATGAGGTATTCAGCAGAACGGGGTGGACTCCATCTCGCCGCAATTCTACAAGAAGTCGACCCACCAAGCCCAAGTCCTCAGTAGCCACTTGGGGCCGTGCTGTGCCATCTACGTGCATCGCCCCGGGAATCACCTCGGCCCCTTTAGCAGTCACTATGGACGCCCCAATCATGTAGCGGAAGAGATGCTGTCTCTCGTCCCAGAGCTGCCCATTGCACTCGGCAAGTCCAACTGGTGCAAACGGTCGCCAGGGCTCGCGAGACTTTATCCGATTGACTTGGTCGCGCCGCTCTGCGGGCCTCGGCAGCGTGACGATAGAGCGGTGACCGAGTGCACGGGGTCCAATCTCTGCACGCCCATCCACGATGCCACCAACTTTGCCCGATAGGAGTCGCTCGATGACAAGTTCCTCATTTAGAGGTCGACAGGTGACGCCTGATGTCGTCAGCGAGTTGCTCCATCCTTTGCTAGTTATGTCTAAGCCTAGGTACGGGCTCATGGCCTTCCGTTCCCCCGTTGGCGGACTAACATGCCAAGCTGCTCCGAGTGCGACCCCTGAGTCATGAGGCACTGGGGGAACGAACACCGGCTCCGAGATGAGGCCATTTGCTGCGCAATTAAGAGCTACTCCCCCCACGAGGCAGAGTTCATCCCGTCCAGCTAAACGCCGACCAGTGGCGCAGAGCCATTGTACGGCCTGCTCAACGCAGTACTGCGCGCTCCACGCTGCTTGAACGGCCAACTCATCACTATCCATGGCCTTTCTGTTAGTCCGGATTTCACCCCCTCCACTCCGTGCAGTAAGGACGTGAAGCCATCTGGTGAGAACATCTTCGTGGCTCGTTCCTGTCTCAAAAGGAATCGCTAATCTGTATTCGTCCTGCAGGAATTCAGCGAGTTTCCAAGCCTTAACCCCACGAGCGCGACCATAGGCAGCCAAGCCCATCAGCTTTCCCGCCTCAAGCGACGAAAGACCTACGAACTTGCATGAAGCGTCGTACAGTAGGCCGAGTGATGACGCTGCCGGCCAGCTCCGGAGATGCTTCAAGCGGCCCTCGGCGGACGCCACATACACTGACACTGACTCGCTCTCACCAATTCCATCGACAACCAGTACGGCCGCCTCTTGATATGGCGAGGCGAAGTACCCGCAGGTGGCATGGGCCAGATGGTGGGGAACAAATACAACCTTTGGCCTCACAGCAGAGGGGGATCTAAGCCCCAAAACATATTCCAGGTATTCTCGTTCATTAAACTGGCGCGAGCCGCGACCATCTTGCACCATTAGCTTCGGGACATCCCACCCAACTGCCACCACATCAACATCGTGGATTGTGAGCCCCGCCTGCTGTAGGCAGAAGGCAACCGCATGGTGCGGTGGTTGTTGAACCGCATGTTTGCGCCGCGAGAAGCGTTCCTCCTCACCAAACGCTATCACCAGGCCGTCGATGACCAAGCACGCGGAGGTATCATGCCAACCGCGGGGTGGTGCGTTCACGCCCAGAACTATCATTTATGCGCACCGCTCTGGCCTGTCATCATGCGTAAGACTTCAAGCTCATCATATTGCATTGGATGGTAGTCTTCCTGTGAAGAACTTGCCTGATTAACGCTTACATCATCCGGGCACAAGAGTTCTTCAACCAACTTCTGCAATGGCGTCGAGTAGCCCGACTCCGTAACCACTAGCCTCGCTAGCCCTGCAAAGTCGCTTGACTGTTTGCACCGGCTAATGAAGGTATTGACTGCCCTCTGTGCAGAGTTGAGACGCATGTCGCCATCAGCGAACTTCGTCAGCGCATACTCAAGATTGTCAATCTCAGCATACATATAGAATATATAAAACTGTTCAAGTGCTTTAATTGAAGCCTGCTTTCCAGCAGCATCGCCAAAGGCGATGACCTGCTCATAATAGGCTAGTCGACGTTGATTGGGAATATCCAGACGCGCGAAATATGCTTCTGCAGCAACCTCCCGCCGCTGCCCTCGCCATTGCCAGAATGCGAGTAGAACAGCATCGGCCGCGAGCAACGTGGCTCCGACATCGGCGCGCTCGGCAATGGATTCTCCTCTTAACGCATACAGTGTCAGCCAGACTTGTGCGGCCGCGAACAGGACCCAAAACACGGGCGCCACCAGCCACCATCGTGATCGTACCGTTTTCCGATACTGGATCAATCGACGTCTGATGCTCCGCTCCGACATGTCCTTGCTCTGGACAGTAGTATTAGGGTCAGTAAAGCTGTTAGGTAAGATGGTCTTTAGAGCCCTTCATATCATGATTAGGACCACCGGATCCTAGAGTGTGTCATGCATATTGTAGTAGCTGAATGAGCGAGGAACACTGATTGAGCACACGCAAAGCTAAATGCAGATCATGCACCATAGCTTGGAAGCATCCAGCCGCCAGCCAGCGTTATGTCTTCTAGTAGACCACTTCCCGGCGCGGGAAGTCACCTGGCAAATACCGCCAAGGAGAGCCGCTGCCGAGAGCCGCTTCTCACCATCCAGCGCAGAGCGTTGAAGACTTCTCGCAGATCATGCTGGTGCTGGGGTGCATCGTGTGTCATGAGCGTCAGGTAAGGTGCTACAAGAGGCACTGCAAAGTGCCATTCTTCATCTGTTACGTCGCTGGGGTAACCTTTACGTGCCATGCCTCAAGTCTACTTAGGTCCATAACACCCTTTATTTGGCATCTGCAGCCTGGTCAATTACCAACTTTGCTAATGAGCTATCTCGATTTATAGTTGGTGATTGATGCTTTTTACTTGCTCGCACACTTCATGTGCCTGCCCAACCCTTTCATGTGTTATTTCAATTTCCACTTCAAAAAGGCTAACGAACAACAAACCTAAAGTTCGCCCTTTTCTTTCGAGGAGAACAAAATAAATAGGCGGATCTTACAATGTTCGTAATACACCTCATTGTGCACTACTGCCTTGAGTCTGTCAAACGATTTTAGAGGTGCCGTGGGGGTAATGCCAGGTGGTGAGCTTCGAAGGCGTTAACCGGAGGAGCCGGTATGCACTACGGTACGCGGCTCTGGCCGCTCGTAAAATCCCACACCTTGATTACCTCGTTGCGCGATGCACTAGCTATCACACAGGACACGCTTCTCGTGTTGGTTAGATGACGGCGCAGTCGTGGACTAGGTCTTGGTCGGCAAGCGCCTTGGTCGGTAAGCGCTGCCTCCATACTGACCTGGTGCAGAACGACCTATCCGACCTGACCGGGACAAAGCACTTGGAGAAACAAAGCTGGATAACCTAAAGCAATAGGCCTTGGACAGGCGGCTCAATATCTGGTCATCTCTTGCACGGTGACTTCTGCAGAGGCAGAAGAGGTGGTGTCGGACAAACTTGGTGCTGCCGGTTTTCTTGTTATTGGGGCTTGGCCTGAGTCTGCAGCCGCGTAAGGAAGCACTCACGCTCGAAAACGCCGAAGTGATGTACATCGCGCCGCGAGGAGCGACTGCTGTCGATACACGACACCTGGTGGTGCGCGTTGTCGTGCGCTATGACGCGCCCTCGTTGCGGCAGCAATGGTTTAATGATCCCCTGCTGGACTTTGAATTGCGCCTGCATCTGGTGACAGGAACCGGCCAGCCAATCGTGCCAAGCCCCAAGTCCTACAGTAACTTCGAGGCAGCCGGTGGGCCGCTGTATGCTGGTGAGATCTCCTGCTCGCTGGCTGACGTGCCACCCTCAGCGAAGCGACTGACATTGCAGGTGCCGGTGACGCTAGGTGGTAAGCCGGTGTTACCGGTCACAGTTCGGGTGCGCTGAGTAGTCGGGGGTTTCACCTCTGACCGATTCTGTGCAGTTCTTGTCTCATGCTGGGGCGGCCCACTAACTCGCATGAACACTTCAGAGCACGATTACAACCGAATAGTTGAAGACGTTGCAAGTATCAACTGAGGTCAAGCCTTTTTGAGAGCGACACCGATCTTCTTGAGCGATACAAACCGACCTTTGTCGTCGTAGACGTAAACGGTCAAGGGTAGTCGTCCAGCGCGGAATGGCTCGAGATCGACGTTGACCGTATGGGCGCCGGCCTGCCGTCCAGCGTACACGATGTCCTCCCCGACCTTGAGCAGCACGGTGGGACGCGGCACATAGGTCTTAACCCAGATGCTGAAGCGCGCCTGCTCCGGCGTGTTCTGCCCCGTTCGCAAAGGACGCGGCACCGGCGGTTCCTCATCGCGCTGTTCAGGAGCGCCCAGAAAGTACGGGCCGCTGATCAGCTTACGGTAGGCGTTGAGAATCGAGGGTTGCTCGGTGAGGCTGTAGTTATTAAGCTGACGACCTGGTTTGGCATGCCTCAGGTTGTTGCTACTGAACCAGCTGATCATCTTGATACGTGGGTACAGGCGCGGCAGGGCGGAATAGAGCTGTGACATCTTATCGACTGCGAAGTCGTTGCGCAGCTTACGGTCAAGGGAAGCCATGTGACTCGCACCATACTCGCAAATAGCGATGGGCTTGCGCGCCGCATAGCGCTTGTAGATCGGATCAATCAGGGTGAGAGGGGTGTCGAGGAACGCACTGCGTGTGCGGTCATTGTCATAGAAAGGCGTGCTGTACAGGTTGACGCCCACCCAATCACAACCATCATCACCGGGATAGTAGTCGGGGATGGTATCGCTGGGCACGCTGTTGACGCACCAGATGGTGGCCACTTTGGGTGCGTAACGATGCAGCACGCGATGCACCAGCCGGAACTTCTCGCGGTAGAGTGTCGGATTGCTATGATAGGGCGTCCAGTGGCCGTTCATCTCCCCGGCGAAACGGATGAAGACCGGCCAATCGAGCGCTCGCAAGGTTTCGCCGCAGTCGCGTAGATACTGGTCGTCGTTTACCGAAGAGAGACTCTTCGGCTCCCACGCGATATGTGGGATGACGTTCTCGCGTTTGCACATCGCCAGCCATTTACGCGGGAAGTTCTGCCCGTAGCGCACGTAAGTGAAGTAGGTCGCGTGTGGCTTGCCAACTAAGGCGGCGAACTCATTAGGATGACGATGCCACTGCCAGTTATCACCAGAAAAAACCTGTTGCAGTTGGTCGTCACGGTCAATGAAGGCACCGATGTAGCAGCCGGTTTTCGGCTCCAATGGCGCCCCCGTATAGAGAGCCTTTTCCTCTTGCACTGTGGTATCGCGGTCGAGGAATAGTTGCACCGTGGTGTCATAGCGCGCCGCTTTGTTCGCCTGGATGGTCGCTGCATCGGTCATTCCGGCGCGGCGGTACATCGCAGCTTCAGCACGATAGGCTTGAGCCGCCTCCTGAAACATCCTTCGCTTCACATAGAGTTCAGCCAGAGCGCGGTGCCCGTCATAGGTCGGATACTTGGCGAGCTTCTCTTTGATGGCCTTGATGCGGGGGTCGTCAATCACTCGCCGCACGGCAGGCGCCGGCAGGCGCAGTGGCAGGGAGGAAGTCGTCTCAGCAAATGGTGGGGAGGTCCCGGCTTCCGGTGTCGCCTGGGAGACAGGCGTAGCCGCCTCATTGGGCGTAGCGGAGCCACGTGGACTTGGTGATGGATAGGGCGCTTCTGTTGTACGTTGTGACTTGGATCGCACCGCACCACCCGACTCCGGGTTTTTCGAAGTCTTCTCTGGTGCGACACAAGAAGCCAGAGCGACACAACCCAAGGCCACGGTCAGCCGCCGCATCCACATCAGCCGCATCCATGGCCACGTCCATGGCAGCCATATCTGCGTGGGAGCTTCATTTAGCATAATTCGGAATTACTGAGTTCTTTTCCTGTAATGGGAAGAGGAGTCCGCAGCCAACTACAGGTGCCGCTACTGAGTGTCCTTCATTGGAGAGGATGATAGAAGAATAAACCGGAAGGGAGTAGAGCCATTTGGGGGTCGGTGGAAGCTGTGGTGTCGATTTCTGTGCGGGGCCACGCACAGAGCGGTTAGGGCTTGATCCCGCCTTGCACACAAGTTGGCTGCTACATCACTGTATGACACCTGGGCACCCGACATTTCGGTGAGTGTGCAAGGTGCCTATGAATATGCATGTGAAGTTGCAAATCAAAGGTCATCCATTTACCGGAGTCCCCCGAGATTACTGAGCCGCACTCTCTAATGAACCCGGGACAAGGCACACGACAACGCATGTTATCACAAGGAGCCAACTCGCTCCGGCACATCAGAGCCTAATAACCAGGCAGCTCCCCTCACCGCTTCTCAACATATTGCCCATCCTGTAAGTTGCCGATCCCGCAAGATGTTGTTCATCCGGCAAGCGGCTCATTGCGCCTATGCAACGGTGTTTGAGTTGGCTCGTGCATTCTCGCTACTGTGGCTGTGTGAAGAGCGTCGCCCAAGAAGCGACAATTCCCGCTCTTTGACAGCACAGAAGGAGAAACGCCGTGAACAACATTGAAATGTTGAACAGCAATGGTACAGCTGAGGGCAATCAAGCTACAAGCACGAATGGCACAGCCACGAGTAGCAATGCTACCAATGGCACAGCCACAAGTAGTAATGGCACCAGTTCCCCTCAGGAGATGAGCTTGGCTGACGTTCAAGACCTGATTGCAACTGATGACCGGGGCAAGTGGGATGCGGTAGTACACCGTGAAGATCTTTCATTACACAAAGGCAAAATCATCCTGCCTGAATCAATTGTCGGTGACGACGCCAATGTGCTTTCCCCTACCTCTTGGGCCACAGCCCAGATGTGTGGCAGGCTCGGCATCCCCACCGCTTACTTCCGGCGCTGTCCGGCTCCATTACAGGATGTACAGGCGAATTACTGGCTACGGCAGCATGGAATGGCACAGAATGGAACAGGACGGAACGGAAAAACCAATGATCTGGAGAACCATGATGAATTAGAGCAGAACGGAAGGTATGTAAAGGAAAGCTATGCAACAGGGAGTGCTTACAGCCAGTCCTCACAGAGTCTGTGGCTGATGCGCGCTAGGGAGAACACATTGCGCGGAGTTCTGAGTGATCGCTATCAGAAGCTGGACAACGGTGTTTTCCTGGAGCAACTGCAACCGCTCTTAGACAGAAGGCTACAGGTCAAGTGGTTCGCCTTGACGGATGAATCGCTGCACCTGCGGTTGGTTGACCCAACACTGAGCCGTGAGATTTTGAAGGATGACCGCGTCATGGTGGGCCTGCACATCTCCAACAGCGAAGTCGGCAAAAGGGCTGTCACGGTCGATGCGATGGTATTCCGGCTCGTCTGCAGCAATGGGTGCGCCGCGTAGGTGCTGTATGGATCCCTGTCTTAGACAGGAGAGGTCCGGATGAATACCTCTGGGCAAAACGACTTACCCTACGGCGAAAGCACGAGGGGACCAACGCCTGTCGTTAACGTGAGGAGAGTCAGAAGACGTGTATGACTGCTGCCTTGCAATGCCCGTGTGGCATGGTGAAAGCTGAATTGCTTGAAGTCCAGTTTCCTGCGGGATCAATGCACTCCCCGCCGCTAACACGTCCAGCACGGCGTCGCTCGGATAGGATGGAGGTCCATTGACCATCCAAAGCATCCGCTGAGCGAGCAATGACCAACGAGGTCATTCAAGGAAACGAACAGACCACCTAAACCACACTTTCGTCCATGCAGTATAAACGCGGGATCGCCTACGGGACGCGAGTCCTACATGGGCATCAGTCATAACAGTCTTGATGCCCTGGCGACGGAGCCTCCATAGTAGTCTGAGGACGGGAAAGCCGTCCACACAGCTCTTCAATTGTGAGCCATATGGCCACCAGCCGTATGACCACAAACAAGAGCTACGGCGAAGGGAGGCAGGTAGTAACGATGAAAGGAAAGTGAGGTACGCGAGATGCGAAACGCCGCAACAATCCTGAGCATCATTCGTGAACGTGGCAAACGAGGATTGCCGTTGGAAGATGTGTATCGCCAACTCTTCAACCCTGATCTGTATCGGCTCGCCTATGGCAAGATCTACCGGAATCAGGGAGCCATGACACCCGGTGCAACACCGGAAACCGTGGATGGGATGAGTCTGGACAAGATCCAGAACATCATTGGGTTGCTCCGCGAGGAGCGATACCGATTTAGCCCGGCCAGACGCACTTACATCGAGAAGAAGAACTCGACGAAGAAACGTCCACTGGGCTTACCCACCTGGTCGGACAAACTGCTCCAGGAAGTGATACGGCTTCTTCTGGAAGCCTATTACGACCCGCAGTTTTCCAACCACAGCCACGGCTTTCGTCACCATCGCGGCTGTCATTCAGCTCTCACCGAGATCGAGCGCACATGGCGCGGCACAGCCTGGTTCATCGAAGGCGACATCAAAGGCTGCTTTGACAATTTGGATCATTCCATCTTCTTGGGCATCCTGCGAGAGAAAATCCGTGACAATCGGTTTCTGCGCCTCATCGAGAACCTGCTGCAGGCTGGATATTTAGAGGAATGGAAGTACAACGCCACCCATAGCGGTTCGCCGCAAGGCGGCATTGTCAGCCCGCTCCTGGCTAATATCTACCTGGACCGGCTGGATCGGTATGTGGAAGAACACCTTCTTCCGAACTTCAATCGTGGCAACGCCCGACGACGTAACCCGGAGTTCGAGTCGCTCAACCACCGGTGGCACTATCTTCAAAGGAGAGGCCGCATCGAGGAGGCAAAGCAACTGCACCGACAGGTGTTAACTCTGCCAGCCAAAATGACGGACGACCCTGATTATCGAAGACTGCGCTACATCCGGTATGCTGACGACTTCCTGCTGGGGTTTGCCGGGCCGCGACACGAAGCGGAGGAAATCAAAGCCCGTCTCAAAGAGTTCCTGCAAGACACACTCAAGCTCGAACTCTCGGAGACAAAGACCCTCATCACGCATGGGAGGTCTCAGGCGGCGCGTTTTCTCGGCTACGACCTGCGTGTGCTGCACAACGACACCTACCGCGCCAAGGACGGCAGCCGCAAAACCAATGGCAACATTGGGCTGTTCGTTCCGGCAGAAGTGGTGCGTGCTCGTTGTCAACGCTACATGAAAGGTGGCAAACCGAGCAATCGACCGGAACTGCTGCGGGATTCGGAATACTCCATCCTGCTGCAGTATCAGTACGAGTATCGGGGCTTTGCCAACTACTATCAGCTTGCTGTGGATCGCAGTCGCAAACTGCCCCGGCTCAAGTGGGTGATGGAAACATCGCTGACCCAGACTTTGGCGAACAAGTTTCGCACCAAGGTCACTCAGGTCTATCGGCGTTTCGCCACCACACTGGAGACCGAGCAGGGATGCTACAAAGTCCTGCAAACCAAAGTAGAACGGGAAGGCAAAGCACCACTGGTAGCGACCTGGGGAGGCATTTCCCTGGCACGCGTCAAGGACAAGAAGATGGTGATCCTCAAGGACGCGATTAAGCCCGATTACCCATTCAGAACAGAGATCGTGACACGACTCCTGAACGGTGAACGGCACCTGTGAGCTTTGCAGCTCGCAGGATCGCACTCAGGTTCATCATGTACGTCATCTCCGTGACCTGATACAGCGGGGACGCAGGCCCAAAGCGGAATGGGTCAAGCGCATGGCTTCACGCCAACGCAAGACCTTAGTTGTTTGCCACAACTGCCATTGTTCCATTCACAACGGAAGCTATGACGTAAACGCAAGCGATAGCGGAAGTTGGGATGGAAGAAACAGTGGCAGTGCAACGAACGGTTTACTACTGGAGAGCCGGATGACCTGAAAGGGTCAAGTCCGGTTCGGAGGGGGATTAACGGAAAAGGGCTGCAAAGCACCTCGCCGGTAATCTACCCTACCCTCATCCGCTTGGTAAAGGGCAAGAGCCTGCTGCACCAGCGGCATATCGCCGTGTCTTCTTATCAACTCAATCTCAGCCTGGAAAGGGCGATGAGTGAAGCCCTTACCACGGCCGCCGGTCTTCTGGAAAGAATGGCGCAATCGACAGAGGAGCATGTAGACGATGTAGAAAGTGCAATCGAGCAGGTGCGTGACACCTGGCACCTGAGTGACGCCTTTGGAGAACGAGTGAAGGGAGCCCTTCTGCAGGAGCCGCCAAGCCAACAGGAGACGCTCTTTGGTTTGACCAATGCATTCACACAGGCGGCGCAGTCGCTTGCACCAGACGAACGGTACGCTATCGAAGTCTTGTCCGGTAAGCTGCTGGAACATGGCATCCGCATTATCGGTAACAAGGCCCAGGCAAAGCGCAAGCTGGAGCCAACTATCGCGAGTACAAGGGCCATTGTCGATGCCAGAGCCCCTATCGCTGAGAGGATGACGAACCACAGTGGCAATTGGCCTGACAGCCTGCACCACAGTGAAAGTGCCCAGCGTAACGGCAACGGCACCAATTACGGTAATGGAGTTGCACACGGTAATGGTTTGGTTCATAACGAGCCACTGCAGATTACAAGACCCTTAAGTAACGGGTCAGCCATCACTACATCGGGCAGTTATGCGCCCCAACCAGTCGGTGATGGACATACACTGGCCGGTATTGCAGCACGCCGGGGTAGCGTAGCAGATACTTTAGAATCCGCGCCGCAGACCATAGACAATTCTCAGTCCACAGAGATCTCCCAGGACGAAGGAGCACCTCTATCGTACGGTGTTCTTCGCGCCCAAGGAGTTTCTCAAACCCAAAAGTGGCTCCCGGTAATGACGTAGTAGCGGAACGCTCCACGGGTGAGAAATGTTTCACTGGTGAGGAACTGCGGACGAGTGCTGTACCCATTGACGTTCACCAGCAGGCCAGACATATGTTTGGAGGGCAAGTGATGGGTCACATTCCTTCCCCCGGTTCTAACCTCTCATCCCATATCCCAGCAGATGAACCAGTTTCTCATGAACCAGTTTCTCATGAACCTGTTTCCGTTGAGGGGCCTCTATCCAAGGGGCAGCCTTCGTTAAAGGAGCGGGCTGCGTTACAGGAGCAACCGTCTTCTACGACGCAACAGCCGTCATCCGCAACGCAGTGGAGCTTGATCCGGGCTGTGGCCTCGCGCCGCGGACTCATCGAGTACGACGTGCTGTATCAAATCGAGCAGCGCTTTGGCAAACAAGCACTGCATGATCTCACCCGTGCCGAGGCGATGTCCCTGCTGCAGGTGCTGCAGAGTCGCTCTCGTGATGAACTCCTGGCGCCGGTGCCGGAAGAACCGTTTTTAGAAGAAGAACTTGATATTGAGGAGGGTTTTTATGGCGAGTACTCGGATGAGTCCGATGGCGCATGAGTACTCTGACAAGTGATTTGATAGAAAGTGATCCTTGCTACTGGTTTCACTGCTGAAATCAGTAGCAAATTAAGATGCTGCCGAATCAGCAGTATCGATTCTTCCCAACCCGTGTTTACACGTTGCCAGCAGCACATACGCTGCGGCAACCAAGGTAAACACGGGTTTTCTTTTGCGTTCGTTTGGGCTGACGAGTTAACGAAACTGAAAAACGGACGAGACGGCGCAAGTCAACGTGTGAGTCAAAGCAACATGAGCATATGACTCTTCGAACAAATGGACCTTTGCTTAGCGGCAATGTATTCAATAGAAATAAAAAAGAGCCACCGTGTTGCAGCACAACAGCGGTGGCTCTCAAAATACCTTAGTGCTCGCCAGGCTAAGTGCCTGCCAACACCCTTCGACAAAGAGGAATACGTTAGCTCTCATCATTTTCAGATGTCGTCACATCAGTTGGCTGCACAGCACCCATTGGATGTGAGGCATCTGTGGGATGCACAACGTCTCGGGGATGCACTGCAGTAATCCCTTCGAAGCGTGCAAAGTCTCGCCCATTGAAGGTCAGCAAATGAGTAATGCCATGCACCCGCATGGCGGCTGCCAGACGTGCGTCGTGCACCTGCACACCGGAGACACCCGCCTCAACCACCAGACGGCGCCACTCGGGATGAATGGCCGGTGTATCGGGAGCCAGAGGAAACAGCGTTTCCAATTGGTGCGCCTCTTCATCAGCCTGCTGTGGCGTCAGCCCCAGGCCATTGGAGGTGCGTGGTCGTGTCGCCGCGTTCCAGAACTCCACCACGTTCTGCGGCGTGATGAGGATCGTGTCGCCGCTACGGATAAGGGACTCGACGGCAGCCAGGGCAACCGCACGTTGCGGATCATCGGGTTGCACCCAGCGCAGCAGGATGTTGGTGTCAGCCAAGTAGCTCATAGGGGCATCTCCTGTAATGCTTAGAGCGTGTTATGAACTTTGAGGGCGCAAACAGCTCATAATCATCGTTTTCTCAGTTATTTCACAGCGTACAAGCCGAATGCAGCCAGAAGGTGAGATGGCCTAATCAACATCTTGTGCTACCAACAGATCAAGACAC
>DASVRI010000006.1:0-12104 GCA_036388675.1 Abditibacteriaceae bacterium
CGGATACAAGGCTACCCCGTAACCCCAAGCGTGAGCGGGGGGCTAAACGCATCAGTGCGTTTTGCCCCGCGCTCACGCTTGGGGTTCCGGGCGACCACATGTAGCCATCAAGCCGTTAACCGCTATATTGGCGGGGCAAACGCATTAAAGCACGTTTCAGTACGGTTGTCCGAGGTGTTTCTTGTAGGGGCGTATGCCATGCCTTCTACAAACAGGACAACGTCATTGAAATATGCTCCAGGGCTTTTTTGCATCAGCCTGCTCCTTGCGGGGCGGGTGAATTCCAAATCCGATTTCTAATGCAGTTGCTCTGGGTGTACTTGTTCAAGCGCGCGGCAAGGTGAAGATGAAGGTCGCGCCCTGACCCGGCTCGCTTTCGACCCAGATGCGCCCGCCATGCGACTCCACCAGGTGACGTGTCAGGAACAGCCCCAATCCGGTGCCGGTGGGTTTGGCGCGCTCGCCGGAGCCCTCACTGCGCGACGGCGTTCTTTCAAAGCGCCGGAACAAGCGCGCGCGCTGCTCGGGTGCGATGCCCGGCCCCTGATCGCTCACGCTCAGGTAAATCGATTGCTGCGTGGCATACGCCGCAACCGTGACCGTGCCGCCAGGCGAGTATTTCAGAGCATTGCTGATGAGGTTGATGAGAATCTGCACCACTTTGTCGCGGTCGGCCAGAGCGGGCGGCAAGCCGGGCGGAATGCTGACAACAAGCTGATGGCGGCTGGAATAGGCGCGCTGCAATTCGGCGGCTTCTTCGGCGACAGCGGCACAATCGGTCGATTCGGGGTGTAACTCGATGCCGCGACCGGCTTCGATGCGCGCCACATCCAGCAAGTTGTTGATAAGTCGCGTCAATCGTTCGCTTTCGTTGTGAATGATAGCCAGAAAACGCGCGCGCGCTGTCTGCTGCACCGGGGTGCCCTGCTGTAAGCCGGTACGAGGCGCGCCTGCTGCACCCGAAGCCGCTACGGAAACCGGGCTTGAAAGCGCACCGGACATCGCTTTGCCGTCGTTTGCCTTGCCCTCGTTTGCCTTGTCGGCGGCAGTTTGCTCCTGTTTTTGCAGCATCGCCGAGAAGCCGGAAATGCTGGTCAGCGGCGAGCGCATTTCGTGGGCTACAAAAGAGACGAAATCGCTTTTGGCCTGCTCGATGCCGCGCTCTTCGGTGACATCGGCAAACACCGAAACAATTCCGGCGAGTACTCCATTTTCGCCTTGCAGAGGAGCCGAATGCGCTTCGATGAAACGTGGCGTGTCGATATCGCCGCGCTGCAATTGCAACGAATATTTACTTTCTTTATAGACCATGGTGCCGTTATGCTGGCTCGGGCCGTTATGCTGGCCCGGGCCGTTATGCTGACCTGTACCACGGCCCGCCAGCAAATCGGCGGCAGACTGGGCGACATCCGGTAGGAGTTGCGCTAACGGACAACCAACGGCATCATCGCTGAGTTCCGGCAGGAGCGCGGCGGCGGCGGGATTCACCAGTTGAACAATTCCGTCGCTATCAGTTACCACCACGCCGTCGGTCATGCTTTGCAGCACAGTTTGGAGTGTGTTCTTTTCGGCCTGCAAGCGCCGGTTGGTTATGGCGAGATCGCTTTCCGATTGCACGACACGGTCGCTAAGAATCTCATACAAGCGTGAATTTTCCAGCACCAATGCGGCCTGGTTGGCCACTGCGCTCAGCAACTCGGCATCGTCTTCGTTGAACGGTGAGCCGTCGAGCCGATTCACCACTTCGATGACGCCCATCATCTTGTCGCGCACACGTAGCGGCACGCAAAGGATGGCGTGCGTCGGGAAGTCAATGGCGTCGGCAATGCTTTTCTTGAAGCGCGCATCGTTGCGCACATCGTTGACGACAGCCGGTTCGCCATGCTGCGCGACCCAGCCCGCGATGCCTTCGCCCACTTTCAGAGTAAATGGCTTGAGTTCCTGCGACTTGGGCCCGGTCGCAGCGGCGAAATGCAACGTCTGGCCGCTTTCGTCCAGCAGCAAAGCCGAAGCGCCTTCCGCGCCCATGACTCTGGTGGCCCATTCGAGTACTCGATGGAGCAGTTGCTCCGACTGAGCCTGGGTTGCAATAATTTCGCTGACACGCCCCAGCGCATCAATGGTTGAAGTGATGCGGGTGCTTTCACGCTCCTGCCGTCGTGCGCGACCAATGACACCCGAAAGAAAGGTCAGGCCGCTGGCCAGCCAGGGCAGCGAAATATCGAGCCAGATGTTTTGCGCAAACAGCCCCAGCGACAGCGCCGCCACGGAGGTGAGGCTGAGCAACACCACAACGCCGCTCCACAACGGCGGGCGCGAAGTGACGAAACCACCAACCGTGACGCACAGCAAAATCGTAAGCAGCCAGATGAAGAGAGCCGGCGCACGTTCTATCGATTGCTCGGTGAGAATGTTGTCGATGGCGACCGCATGCAGCAGGGTAACGGGAAGTCGCGCGCCGCTTGGTGTGGAAAACATTGCGGCAATGCCGGGCGCAGTAGGGCCGATTACGACGCAGCGACCGCGCAGGCCGCTGAGCAACTGCGGGTCGTTCAATGCTGCGTCAATTGAAATGCTGCGAAACGGCGATTGCGTTTCGCTTTCGCTCCCGGAGCGGTAGTCATCGCTGCCGACGGGGAAATTCAGCAGCATGGTGCCCCGTGGCAACGCCGGCAAATTAGGAACTTTAGCCGGTGTCGTCGAGCCTGGAGCCGGGCCATCTTCTCGGCTGTTGTGCAAAGCCGCAATGCGCGCCGCAGCCAGGGACAGCGGCGGATAAAGTTTGCGTCCGTATTCGATGAGGAGCGGCATGCGCCGCACACGACCATCGCTATCTAGCTTAAACGCAATATGTCCGGCTCCGGCTGCTGCGTGTAAAAGGGGCGGGGGCGGTGCTTCCAGGCGCGAGGTCAACCCGTTTGCAGCGGCCCGCGCTCGTGCCGCTGCTGTGGGCGGCATCTCCACCGCAAACTGTTGCACCGCACTGCGGACAGCCGCTGCGCCTCTTTGGATTCTGTCGCTGGTGGGAACAAAATTCAGCGGCAGGCACGCGATGCCGCCGCGCGCAACGTCTTGCGTCAGAAGCTCCGCGCCCGGTAAACGCAATTGGTTATCGGTGAGGGCCGGCCAGGTCAATACCGCAGCGGCAACGCCTTGGTCTTTCAACAGGTTCAGCAGCCGTCCCACATCGCGCGCTTCAAAAATGCGTCCGTGCCAGCGTCGCAGCGTTGCCTCGTCCATGGCAAGCACGGCGACCTTCTGCGAAGGCGGTATGTCCGGCGACGTGGCATTGCGCAAGCCGAACCAGAAATCGAGCGTGTCGTTTTCCAGGCCCTGTCCGGCAGGGTGATTCGACAATAGCAGCAGTGTCGCCACAGCCACGATCAGGCCCAGCATCATGCCGCGCGTGGCACTTTGCGGATTGCCGCTCAAGCGCCGCTTGCCCGAGAAAATGGGGCGATTACCGAACCATGTAACGCGCAGAAAAGAAAGCATAAACGAAAGAGCAAACGGGTCCAACTCACAAGAGCGAGTACTCGTTGGCCTGAAGCAGCAAGATTAGACGTTCTGTGCGTAACGCTTAAAGTCGCGTCCGGTTTTTATTAACAGGAACAACGTTGCCGTCGCGTAAATCAAGATCGACAAGGCCCAGAGAGCGGCTCCTTCCAGCGTAGGCATAGTTGTCCCGGCAGGAACGAGTGGCGCACCGGCTGTGGCGCTCATGATATTGTCCAGCATGGTGAACGGTAGCAACGCCGCGCTGCTGATAGTCGTCGCCACTCGAACGAAGTTGTCTGGATTTGCGACGCGCAGATATTCGCCCAGGATATTTGACAGCAGCATATTCGCCATCAACAAACCGAGCACTCCGCCGAGCGACCAGCCAAGCGCACGCCGCACCGTTACGCCATGCAACGAACAGAAAAGCCCCAGCGCCGCTGCAAAGCCGCCATATACCAATTCCGAGAAGAGAAAAACCAGTGCCATCAGGGCCGGCGCCAACCCCAACGCCGGCAGCAACAGCGCGAGCGGCAAACCCATCACAAACACGTAGAACGTATAGACCATGACGGCCATCATCTTGCCGCGCACAATTTCCGATGGCAGCAGCGGCGTGGTGAGAAGCTGTTGCAGGGTTTGCTGCTCGCGTTCGGGCGCCAGCGAGCGCGCGCCGAAAACAGCGCCGGCAATCATCAACAATGCGAGGTGAAAACCTCCCCAACTCGAAAACCAACCCTGCACTTCGCGGGCACCGGCATAGGGATTCATCCACAAAAGCAAGCCGACCATGATTTCGGTGCCGATAGCCACCACGTAAGAAAACCGAAACAAGTAGGAGAACTTGCCCAGCAGCCCAACGCGCAAATCCTTGGCAAACACCGGGTTCAAGTTGTCGCGCAAGAACGGCCGCACACCATAAGTTGCCTGCAACTCGTCCGCTTTCCCCGGTGCCGGTGTCCTCGTTCCCGGTGTCCCCGTTGCCGGTCGAGTACTCGTAGTCACCGCACTGCTTTGAGCCGCACTGGCAGCGAGAGCCGAAGTTCCTGCTGAAGGTTGAACAGGTGTTTCAAAAGTGGGTGCCTGCGCGGTGAACGTTGAGGCCTGCGAAGTGTAGGTGTAGCGTCCGGTTGGTGAGGGCAGGTAAACCACGGGAGGCGGTGTCACGGCGCGTTCCCATTCGGCTTTCAAATCGGCAATGCGTTGCGGTGTGGGCGTGCGCGGGTCGAGCGCGCGAGCCAGTTCTGCGGCGGCGCGCCCCAATCCAAGGTAAGTGACGCCCAGAAAATAGGGCACTACGAATACTCCTACCAGCACAACCCACATGACGTTGAGACGGTAAGCGGCTGAAAGCCCCCACAACATGGCGAAGAAGAGAACCGTCAGCATCACGACGAGCAGCACGTTGTAGCCGATGCCCAATCGCCGGGCCACAGGTGAAGATGCGGCCCGCCGCCACGCGTTCACCACAAGGTAAAAAGCCCCAAATACAACCGTGACTCCGGCCACAATGGAGCCTGGCCCCAAAAACATTGCGATAACCGCCAGCATGAACGGCAGCAGTGCGTAACACGCGACTGTAGCCTGGGTTGCGCTCTGCCAACGCGCCGAGCAGTAAAGCCCAAAAGCCGTTATGAAGGCCGCTAGGCCGAGCAGCCCCACGTAAGCCGCCACCACCATGTCGGGCGAAACGCCGCCCAGCAGAAAGCACAGCGAAGTCAGCGGCACGGTCGCCAGCAGCAACAAGCCGGTAAAAGCGAGTACTCCAACCGCTTTGCCCCACACGATTTGCAGCGGCGTCAGGGGCGATAGCAGCAATGGCTCAAGAGTTTGTCGTTCGCGTTCTTGCGCCAGGGCTCCGGCGGCCAGCCCTGGCAGTAGAACCAGCACGAGGACAAACTGCGCCCAGCAAAACGTCCAGAAGAGTTCGGCGCCTTTTTGCGATGAGCTTTGCTGGGCCGCTTCCACGGTAATAGTCATGTTATCGGGGAACTGTGACGCGACGATAGCACCCAGAATGGCGACATACAGTGCCATTAGCGCAAAGGCGCGTTCGTTGCGCAACGCGACCCGTAACTCACGACCCAGAACCGGATTACCGCCCGGCAACAGCGGCAACGAAAAAGAGTTGTCAGCCATAGAGAGATTAGTTGAAACGACTGTGGATAAACCGGCGAACTGCTTCAGAACTTACCACAAATCGAAGTGCAAATAGAAAACGGGATGCAGCCATTACGTCGCTGCATCCCGTTCTGTTCGCGGCAATTGCCCTGTCTGCCCTCCTACGTTGCCGGGCTAACCGCAGCCAGGTTTGAGGATGCGGCGCCGGGAATCGCAGGGGGAGTTGCAGGAACAAGCGATTTGGTGAGGGTGGCTTGCGCACCGTGCTTATCGGTCGTGGTGATAACGAAGTTACTATTATTGTGGCACGCGCTGGCATCCAGGCGCATACGGAACATGCCGTTGCCGAACACACGCACCGCACGACCATTGACCGTCACTTTGTCGCCGGCTTCGGTTTGCCCGGTCAGCATGGCGCCTCCGCCGTCTTTGAGCGGCTTGATGTCGGCGGAGAGTTCGGGCCGCACAATGCTGGGCTGGCTTTCGAACTCAGCAGCCTGCACGCTGGACGGCTCGGTTTTCAGAACGCCCGGCTGAGAAGACTGCACCACTTCTCCGGGCGAGATGGTTTCTTCCTGCTTTGATTTGCCGCTGTTGCTGGAAACCTTGACTTCGCCTTTGTAAACGGCCACTTCGGTTTTACCGTCCTTGACTTCAACGCTGAAGATGGTGCCACGCACGGCGGCTACTGCTGTGGGAGTTTCCACCTCAAACTGTGAATTGGGCGCCAGCGATTTGACAATGCGCACGAAAACTTTGCCGCTTGTCAGCTTGAACTGACTGCTATCGGCTTTTTTTAGCGAATTGTAGCTGACCTTCTTGATGGTTAGAAGTGAGTTGGGCGTGAGGCGCAAACGGGTGCCGTCCGACCATTTGAACTCGGCCATGCCGTCGCCTTTGGCACGCACCACATCGTTCATCTTGATAAAGCTGCTTCTGCTGAGAGGTCGAAAGTTGCCTTTGCCGCCACGCTGCACATCGACGTGGCCGCTTAACTCCTCCGTCACCGCCACGCGCTGCACGATGAACAGCGCCTGAGTGAGCATGGCGAACACCACCATCAAAATGGCGAAGTTGACGAAAATCAATAACGCGGGTCTTCTCATATCAATTGTTGCTCCTTGCGCGAACGTTCACCGACTCGTGCGAAATCACGCACCGTGACACCACTCTTCGAGTACTCGGAACGCTGCAGCGCGATGGCTTTTATAGCAGCGCGATAGGATCGTTTACAGCGGTTCTGTTACGGCCATCGGGCTCGGCAGAGAAAGCCAATGTCAGCGTTTCCCCACTTCCGACATCGACAATAAGATATATACCCGAATGCGGTTACAATTAAACCCTTGCCTTTCGTGTCTTTTAAAATTCCAGGAGGCTTGTCCGTCATGCCGCAAATTTACTCAGCACCTGTCGGCTCTGCAACGGCCTCGGAATACAGGGATGCCGACAAGCGGCGCAGGGTTGTTTTCGATCTTGGCCTGGTTGCTCTGGCGCTTTTGCTGACACTGCTGCTGCGCTATCAAATTCCGTTTACGCGCGTGCTGCTTGATGGTGCCGAGTTGCGTCTGCTGGATGCACGCTTTCTTCTGCGCGAGTCGATTGTGCCGGAAGAGCGTGCCCGAAACTTGCGCCGCGCCGCGCAAAACGTCGCCATTGTCGCGCTGGACGACACGGCGACGCGTCGCTTCGGACGTGTGTTGCCGCGAGCCGTTCATGCCCGGCTGGTGCAGCAACTGCAGCGCGCCGGAGCCAGAGCAATTATTTTCGACATTATCTTCGTTGACCCCGAAAGAGCGCGTCCCCGTGACGATGTGGAGTTCGCTCGTGCCTGCGCGCGCGCCGGTCAGGTGTTTTTGCCTTTTGATGACAATTCGTCGCAACGCACACCACAACTGGTGCGTGCTGCGGTTGAAGCGCAACTCAGTTATCCCTTAAAAGATGCGGCGAGTCTTGCAACGAGTACTCGGATGGACACGGTGCGCCTACAACCGCCGCTTGAGCCGCTTTTAAGAGCGATGCAGGGCGGCGGTCACGTCGTAATGAACGCCGACAGCGACGGCAAATATCGCAAAGCGATTCTGCTGTTGGACAACGGCGCGATTTACCCTCATGTGGCGCTCGACGCGGTGCGCTCCACGAGTTGGCATGTGCCCCATACCGGCATCAAACAGGACGGCAACTTTTTGCAACTGGGCGGGCAGCGCATCGGCCCGCTGGAGCGGCGCACGCTGACACGTTCGGTTTTCGATGAGCAAACAGGCAAAGTCGTGACCGAACGCGCCGGCGCGGGCTGGATGATTCCCCTCAATTTTATCGGCAACCACCGCGCGATGCAGAACCTTACTGTGCCTTATACAAGTGTTCTGGAAGGGCATCGCAGCATTCTGGAACGCTTGCATAATCGCGTTGTGATCGTTGGTGAAACGGCGACCGGCACCACCGACTTGCGGCCAAGCCCGCTCGACACCAACGAAGTGTTTCTCGGTGTCGAAACGAATGCGACGCTGCTCGTGAACCTGCTGCAAAACGATTTTCTCCGTTATTCAAACTGGCGCAGCACCCTGGGCATTATGGCGCTTGTGGGAGTACTCGTCGGGCTTGTGGTCATTTTTCTGCGGCCCTGGGTGGCACTCACCCTCAGCTTTGCGCTTGCTCTCGCCTTTGCTTTGCTGGGAATTTATGTGTTTACGACCGGGCGTCTTGTCATCGAAATGACCGGGCCGCTGCTCGCTATTCTGCTGTGTTATCTTGTGCCCTCCTCGCAGCGGCTGATGCGCGAGGAGGGCATGGCGCGTGAGTTGGCACAGCGCGAAGCGGCCACACGACAACTTCTGGGCCAATATGTCGATACACGCATTATGACGCAGTTGCGCGATGATCCGGCGGCGCAACGCGATTTGGAAATCGGTGTGCGGCGCGAAGTGACGATTCTATTCTCCGATATACGCGGCTTCACAGCCTGGAGCGAGACGCAGGAGCCGGAAGCCGTCAGCGCGCGACTGGACGAGTATTTTCCGTTGATGTGCGAAATCGCAGCGGACGATTATGATGGCTTTGTCGATAAATACATTGGTGACGCACTGATGGTGGTCTGGAACGCCTTTGGAGATCAGCCCAATCACGCCGAGTGCGCGGTGCGCGCCGCGCTTTCCATGCAGCGCGGGCTTAGGGGGTTAAATGATGGCTGGCGCAAACAAAAGCAACAAGAGTTTCGCATTGGAATCGGCATCGCGACGGGGCGAGTCGTCTTCGGCTCTTTTGGCTCGCGGCGGCATAAGCTACAGCCCACAGCGCTGGGCGACGCAGTGAATCTGGCGTCGCGACTGGAAAATGCCACCAAAGAAACAGGTGCCAACATCATCATCTCCGGTGCCACTTATGAAGCTGTGCGAGACAGCGTCCATGCCGAGTCGTTGGGAGCTATCCCGATTCGCGGTAAGAGCCAGGCCGTGCCGATGTATGCGGTGCTGTCGCTGCGCGAAAAAGCCGATGCAAGTTACCCAGCCTGACTTGCTGCCTAGGAGCCGCGCCTTTGAAGGAGCGGAATAGCTCTTGTAGTCTTGTACAAGCTTGCTCAAGCAGGCCGTTAAGTGTATGTTGGCCTGCTGCATGCGGTTTCTTAGCGCGTCGCTATACAGGTGCTTTTGACAGGATTATACTAAATTGGTATCAAGATGATTCTGTGCAAGCATTTCCAATGTGAGCACTATCCATGATCCCCGCTACTCATTACTGGTTGAGAATCTCAAAAGCGCCAGGCAAAGTCGTAACATTACCCAAGCATCTCTCGCAAAAGCATTGGGACAGCCTCAGCCGTATGTTGCTAAAGTGGAAACGCTGGAACGTAGACTGGACATTATTGAGTTGTTTGATTGGCTTGATGCACTTGACTACTCTCCGCAGCAATTCTTCCAAGATATAGGTTGGTTTCCAGGTGATAATGGCGTAGCGCCACTTCCCATAAAGGGCGCCGTTGAAAAACACGAGAAGGGTGTTTTGCAGCATCTACTGTGGCAAGGACAAATAAAGAAGGTATTGCTGGAAGGTATTTCAGAGAAGCAGTATTTGAGCGTGGAGGCGAAGATTTCAGATATTTTCGCTTCCCTTAATCTTGATAAACCCACCCAGAAAAACCGAGAAGCCATTGTGGAGGCATTAGAGTTGGCAGTTAAAACATTGCCTAATTTAAATCCAAGCGACATATACCAACACATCATTTATCGCCTTTATTTACGGGAGTATCGTAAATCGAAGCCTGAACAAAGTTGGGTTAGAGCAGGTGGTGAAGCAATGGAGCTTTTTGTCGAGCGCCATTACTCGCCCGTGTTGAAACCACACGGCATACATATCAAAGCGTTACTTTCGGGACGTGAAAAAGCGAAGGCCCTTCAGAAGATGGGTCTTTCTGGCACTGTTGGAGACTCCAAATTAGACGTTGCTCTGTATGGAGAACATAATAATTCGCTTGTCATTTTTGGCGGTGTCCATAGCAAAGCGTCGTTGGCGGAAAGAGTTTCCGATGATGTGCCTTGCAGTGAAGCCATGATACGTTTAGGGTTGAGCAGCTTTCTTTATACCTTTGATTCAAAATCGTTTCCGCCGCCTAATGGCGATTTAGTCAATCGCGGTGAGTTGGGAAGTCATGAGAATCCTTCCGATAAAAGAAAATATATAGAAGAGCACGGTTCATTTGATTGTTGTTTCTCATATAACTTACGGAGTAACGCCAGCAAGGGAGTGACACGCAGCGGAAAAAAGATTTATGTTTGCTCTTTAAACAGCGCAAGCGATGAATTCCCAAAGCAAGTTATAAGCGCTTGGAAAAGTTTCAAATCTCGTCTATAGACAAAAGACAATTTTGATGTGTGCTTTTGGCAACTCCGATTCTGTTTTGTGCAATGCAAGCATTTTCACGATTTATCTCGAAGCCGATATAATCAAAGTTAAGCATTCCCGCAGCCACACCTGTAGTCCCGCTTCCCATAAAGGGGTCAAGGACTATACCCCCTTCCACGCCGCTTGCTTTAATGCAGGACAAAGGTAAATCTAATGGAAAAGTGCTGGTATGCGGAGTGCGATTCGCGTCAGGGCGCAATTCCCATACAGAAGATACCGGCGGAAGCGTTCTGAAAGAATGTTTTTCAGATTTTGCGATTATATAAATTGATTCGTGTTTGCGATGGGGTCTTCTACATCTGCCTTCAGGCATAGCCTTTTTCTTAGTCCAAATTATCTCACCACGAAAATACATACCAAAATGGCAGAGGTTAAGAACTATACGATACGGCAAACCAAGAAGATTGCCGTATTGAAGCCAACGAGCATCTTGGCTCACAAAAGCACGTCGGTTACCACGATTTTTAGTGTAAGCGGAGTTACTGGGATTCAAACCGTTTCCGTTTATGCCCAATGAGCTATATTTATGGTCTTCTTCCTTCCAGTTAATAGGCGTATTGTAAGAATCAGCGATGTTAAGCCATAGAACTCCTGTGGGTTTTAGGGTTCTCATCAGCTCAAGCAAAATATTGGTCAAATTGGCAATGTAGTCACGGGGGTCTTCTTCAGAACCGATTCCTACGTCCCCGCGCTGTCCCCAATAGGGCGGGCTTGTCACCGCTATGTCAATGCAGTCATCGGGAAGTCCCTTTAATCCCTGCAAACAATCCGTATTATGAACAGAATTTAACGGCCATTTTCCCAATATCATTGGAATCCTCACTTCATTACTTGGAGAGTATATTATCAAAAAAATCCAAGCCGCTGCCCTGCCTAATTGCGGTAACATCGGGGTAACAGAGCGCTTCATCTGACTGCCTGCGTTCGCTCATGTCTAGCCCCACTCTGGCGTTTTAGCGGAAGGTAGGATTAATCAATATGGTGATTTGAGCCCTATTTAGGGAGCTTTGCAGCATCAGACCGCTCGTTCACAGGCGGCTTCAACGCGACATGGCAAGCCAGGATAGTTATAGGCATCGTGGCACTTGCTGAGCAGAACTCATGCAGCGGAACGTCGCGGGGCACGCTTCGTATCTGGTTCCAGCACGCGTTTTTCGGGTTTTTTGTTAGACTGTGCGCGATTTCCAGCGAAATTCCAGAGTTTTCATAATCACGACAGGAGTCTGAGTACTCGATGGCAGGACATAGTAAATGGAAGAACATCCGCCTGCATAAAGGCAAGGCCGATCTGGAGCGCGGCAAGATTTTTGGCCGTTTGTCGCGTGAAATCACCATCGCGGCAAAGCAGGGCGGCAATCCCGACGGCAATCCTCGCTTGCGCCTGGCCATTGAAAAGGCGCGTGAAAACTCGATGCCGGCGGACAACATCAAGCGTGCGATTCAAAAAGGCACCGGCGAACTCGAAGGCGCGAGCTACGAAGAAGTGACCTACGAAGGTTACGGGCCCGGCGGCGCTGCCGTTATCGTAGAAGCGGCAACCGATAACCGCAACCGCACCGTGGCTGAGATGCGACACTTGTTTTCAAAGC
>DASVRI010000007.1:0-117553 GCA_036388675.1 Abditibacteriaceae bacterium
CACCATGTGCGTCACCGGATCTTCGTAGAAACCCTCCAGAGTGTAGAGGTTGTTCTGACCGTCAAAGGCCATGTCGCGCAGTTGGTTGATCTTGCCCGACTCCCAACCATAGCCACCTACCTCTATATCACTGCCCTCGCCTAATGCTTGAACAGTCGTGATATTCCAAATCACGATTATCAATACAAACAAAGTTTGCAGCACGGCATGTATTTTGCTCAGAAACAGCTTCATCAAAATCTCAACCTTTTTCGACAGTTTTGGCTTAGCTCTCGCTGAAACGCGTTGTGAGCTTTGGGCGTGGAAAATTGCTTCTCACGCCAATCATAGAGCGTTTTTGGCTTCTATGGGCTAAATGCCTCAGTTGCAACGGTTGCCGCTCAGTACAGTGCGCTGTTCCTTGATTTGGAACAAAATTTGCCAAATAATATATTGTCATTGTTGTGGAAGTTCCTAATACGTTCTCCAGAGAGGCCCTGTCTTAAACCTGAAATTTCCCCGGTAAATCCTCACATAAAAAACGGCATACGCAGAGTTAGCTGTAGCTTTTGTTTTCACACAAAAGCTGCCAAACGCCTTCTGGAGCGATTTTCTTCTAGGGGGTAATAGTTTATAGTGCGCTTTATGATACTACATGAGGTATCGAGCAGAATGCATATGTTGAGTTTTGCGCTGAGTGTGCAACACAATTTTCGATTGTATATACCACGAATTGCACAACACATACAAAAACCGTTGTGCAATTTCGATGTTGCACACCAGTATGGGAACTGTGTTGTAGAAGTTAAAAGCTAATAGCATGTAATAGAAGCATACCCAAGTTGCTCAACCCTTCTAAACACACTTGTGCCGACTTTTGCTCTTTAACAGCAGGTCAGTGAATGATTTCAAAAGTAGTTGAAATCAACAGTATTGAACTAAAAGCTGCAAATAAAATTGCCGCAAAAGCCACATTCTAACTCAGCTACGTCTCTTGACATCTAATCATATCATGCACGGCTTACAACTTTCCACTTTTGCAGCGTCTAAATTTTATAAATAACCAGTGGTGGGGGTTTAGAGAGCAAACGGCGCGAGTTGTAATTTGATCTCACCGTTCCAAGCTGTGCAGAGGTTGAAGGCTGCGCAAGCATAGGCGAAGCGGGCTTGCAGCGGAGCCAGCAAACGGTGTGTGAGCTTCTTCAGCTTGAGCACCACGGTGAACAGCGAGAACACAGTTTCGACGATCATACGCTCGTTCCACTGTCCTTTGCCACAGATTTTCAGGTTGGCCGGGTTGTTTTCTTTGGCTTTGAAGCCCTGATCCGCCAGTACAATCATTTCTGTTTCCCATTGTGCAATCAGAGGGTGAAAAGTTGTGTCATGCACATTGGCTCCGACCACTGCAAAGCCACTGATCTGCCCACTATCGTTGAGTACCACGGCCAACTTCGCCCCCACAATCCAGCGATGGTTGCTCATACCTTCTTAAGTCAGGAATAATGCACCATGCTAAAAAAGCGAGGACGATTATCAAGGCGTAGAGAGCCGGCTATCTACCGCCTGAAGTGTGGGCACAATAACAGAAGGTATTTTCTATCTACCTGGCATAACGTAAAGAGCTGCCTCAGAAGGAATGTCGACTCTTAAAGAGTATCTGAGACCATACAGCTCTAGGCAAGCTACTTTTTGCCGCTCAGCAAGAGAAAAACTTGTTGTTTCATTCGGCGTGCCAGCAAGCGGCCTCCGTAGTTCATAGCTCCGCTACTCATCATGGGGTGGGACCGAGGCCCGCTACAGCCGGCAGATTGAAGTGCAGCACAGGCCTCAATCACCTGATGAAAGCGGACATCGGCGGCAAACCATTCGTGCCATACTTTCCTGGCATTGCTGGATAATTCCTCGAACGAATTCTCCTTCGCCTCCAGAATATCGGGAATGTTTTCCACCTGCGATTCTGCCACTCGCACAGAGCAGGAGTCCCATTCCGGGCCTTGCGGTGCGACCCAGTCATCACTGATGATAACCGGGACTCGCCCAACGGCCATCGATTCAAAAAGGCGAAACGAAGATGTCCCCATGCCACGGGGGCAAAGAATGAATTTAGAACGAAGCAGGATTTCCTTGTAACGCTCCTTCTGACGCTTCATGAATGCGCGCTGTTCATCCGTTTCGATGGAAGCGAAAAAACTGACATGCGATGTATCTTCGATAACAGCGCGCGCATGTTTGAGGTTTACCACTTTGCGTCGGACGGAGTGACTCATTGCTCCCATAAAGGAGAAAAGTAAATCGGGGGTAACAGCCTGCGTGGAGGCTGCCTCAATGAGGTCGTTTTTCAGAGTAAAGTAGCAACCGGAGCGCTGGCACTTCGAGTCGGATTTCGCGCTTGACAGGCTGACATATACTCCTGGCGCGACATACCAGGGGTTGTCCCGCTCATCATAAACGAAAACTTTATTCGGATATGCCTTGACCAGAGGGTGTCGATGCACAATTCCCATCCACCAATCGTCCGGCTGCTGATGCAAATCGATAAAGAGAATGATGTCGGCAGTTGCGGGATCTTCAGTTAACTGATGAATACCAATGCGGTCCTGGAGCGCAATGCTTTTGAATTCCTGAAGATAATCGATGTTCCAGTAAAAAGAACTTGCCGTGACGAGGTGTACTTTCATCTTCTATTGATTGCGCAAATCCTTAATTAAGCTTGTCTCGCTTCCATCGCAGCGCGATAACAAGCGCCGACCTGAGGAAGTACGACATCGGCAGAGTAGTTCTTTTCAAAATGTTCTCGTGCGCCACGCCGGTACACCTCGTTGTTGTGTGGCTCAAGCAACTCCAGGATGTTGCGAGCTAATGCAGACGCATCGTTCTTTGGCGCGACCAACCCCGATTTATCTCCCAGGAACTCCTCATAATCACGGTGATCGTTACCCGCAATAGGAATCCCACGAGCCATCACCTCGACCAGGGTATAACATGGCAAATAATCATACAAAGTCGGATAGACAAAAACATCGAACGACGGCATCAAGGAGTTCAACAGTTCTTCGCGCGGCAAGTATGGCAGCCACGTAATGCCCTCTCCATATTTTTCCACGTCTTTTGGTACAGGGCTTCCGGCGATCACAAGCTCAGCATCCGGTCGCTGGCTCCGCACTGTCTTCCATGCTTCCAGGACGGTGAATCCACCTTTTTTATTGAAGTCGCGCGCCACAAACCCAACCCGCTTTGGTTGGCGGCTCTCTTGCGAGTACTCAGAATTGGGTGGCGTCGAAGTGGATGGCAACGACGGCATATAAAAAGGAACATAGCCTATGCGTGCCGGGTCAATTATTCGTCTTTTCTGGAATTCCTTCGTCCCACTGCGTGTAAACGTATAAAAGTAGGAAGCCTGTGGCAGATACCCGGAGTAATCGTTCACTTTTAGCAAACGTGCAAGAAAAAGGTCGATTTTCTCCAGACGCCTGGCACGTTTGGTCGAGTAGTCTCGCGCATCTATGTAGAGATAACGTAAGGGGCCACCACACGACACCACCAGGGGACAATCAAGCTGTAAAAAGCGGGCGCTAAAAATGTGCATGTGCACAAGGTCATACTCGCCCGCACGAACCGAAAAAAAGCGAAACGGTTCCCAGAAGAGCACCCGGCGCTTTTTCAGGAGATTGACGGACTTTGCGATGACAGTGAAGAGAAACTCGCGCAACACGCCTTTCTTACTGCGCCAGGCGTTCTTGAGCGATTGGCGCGTCCCATGCTCCATCAGTGCACCACGAGAGATAGCCTGATCGTAAGTCTCATATTCCACCCCATCCGGAGGGTTGGATGCCAGCATCTGGGTATAGGTGAGGTCGCCGCCCGCCGGATCTAAACCGGCCACCGGACTGATTAAGAGCACTCTCATAACGCCACGTCAAACTCCTCTTGATTCTTGCTGCTGCGTTGCCAACTCAATACACACGGCAGGCTTCAGCGCAGCCGCCACAGTGCTCTCTTGGAGATCCAGGCCGACGCGAATCTGTTCTCCATCAATCATTCATAGAAAGAACCGGCACAAGATTCGCCACTTTAAATTTTCATACAACTCATAGCGCGCTGGATTTTGAAAGAACACGTAGTGAAGGCATTTCCGTTCGCAACGAGTACTCGTTAGATGAACGTCCGTCCCGATGTTCGATTAAATCGATTGTTCATCGAGAACGCCCCAGAGCAGCCTGTATACGAGCCATGTAGCTCGATTTGCGTTCCGGTTCGACCCCGTAATGGAACCAGATCAGCCAAAACATTCCGAGGCTGAGTGTGGCAGAAAGCAGCACTCCAAACACTCCGTAGGGTGTGCTGTAGATACGCAGCACGAGTGCCATGGCAACAACAACGCCAGTCGGCAACAGAAGAGGCTTGATGCTGCGTGAAAGATAACGTTTGTAAGAGAAACCAAGTCTGCGACATGTTGTAATCGGTAAGACAAGAGTATCGGCCACGGCCACGGTAAACAGGGAGCCGAGCGCAGGCCCAATTGCTCCCAAAGCCCGGGTAAGTATCACGCTGAGAACGACATTCAGCACGGCGCTGCAGATTGTGACTTTAATCAGAAATTCGTTCTTCTCAGTTGCTGTCAAAATGGCGAAGTTAGCATGTCCTTGAAGTTGCAAGGCCAACATCAAAGCCAGGACCACTAAGATCGGATAACTGGCGTAATGTCCTGCTCCCGCCCAGGCCTGGATGATCCGGTCGCCAAAAACGCTCAAGACAATAACAAAAGGCACAGCCAGTACGAGAGAAAGATTGACACTTTCAGTAAAGAGACGGAACTGGCGATCGGTATCTTTCAGGGCGTGCGAATGCGCATAGACCGGCATCAGCACATCAATCGGCTTCGTGGCAACGGTGCGCACAAGATTTGTGAGCTTGCTCGCAACGGCATAGTGGGCAACATTCGCGATGGGCAGAAACATGCCAATAATCAAAGTATCGGCATAGAAAGCGACCGCGCTACAAACAGCGATGATACTGTTGCGCGAGCCGAACTTTATCAACTCACGAGCCATTTTCCCCTTCGCATGTCGCAAATGCACCGATGTACCAGGCAAGTACTTGCCGATGATGCGACGACTTACGCAACCAGTAACGATTGTCGACGCAATGACGGTTCCGGCCAGGGCTGCTATTCCGTACCCCGATAACACCAAAATCGCTTGTGCGATAGAAGATACTGTCGTCACGACCACACCTAAGCCTGTCATCAAGTCGAAGCGGCCCGACCCAAACAGAATTGCAGACTGAACTGCAAACACAAACCCGATAGCCTGATTGGCACCCAGGGCGAGCAGGCACATACGTGCCATATCGACTTTACCGGCAGGCAAATGAAACAATGGGGCGACATAAAAAAACAGAACTGCCGTGACCATCAGCACGATACCGCAGATTGCAAGATAAAGCGCGAAGGCTGTCCCCAGCACTTCATCCAGCCGCTTTTGATCACCAGTAGCGCGGCACTCCGCAACACGTTTGACCGTAGCAGTGCCAATACCCGCTTCGATCAATGAAATGTAACCTGCCACCGACCCGAGCAGCACCCATAAACCAAAATTGTCCATCCCCAGGTTGCGGATGAGAATGGGCGTGACGACAAACCCTGTCACCATGCCAATGACACTCGACAAATAGCTCGCCAGAGCGTTACGAACAACACCATGCCCCGACGCATTCGCAGAAGGCTTCTGGGTTGCTGAGGGTGCTCCGTCCCGCGATTGGAGTAGCTTGGTGCGCAGTTCCGCAGTGCTCAAAGATGCCGGGCTTGTTTCTCGGTCGACAGTGCTCAAAGATGCCGGGCTTGTTTCTCGGTCGACAGTAGTATTTGACAATGACTAACCTTATGCGAACAGAGCAGTACTGGAGCAACTTATGTTGTCTCCAGAAAAGTCATAGAGATAGGACTTAGGCAGGATGTCTCATTTGTAGGGGCGAGGTTGCCTCGCTCAGGGCGCGAAGACCGCGCCCAAGCGAACCATTGAGATGCTTCTGCGTAAGTCCTGAGAGAATTATTGGATTTGCGCCCTTATCGAGTACTCTCTTCTAATAATCTTGCCAGTTCCTCAGTCTTCGACCCTTCCGGCAGATCGACGGCACCGTTGCGCGCACTATTGGCACCAACCAAAACTTTGCCGATGTGGCCATTGCCATTACTCTGGCTAATGCCTTGATCGATGCTGCGGCGGCTTCCGCCACGTCGGTCTCCCGTGCGGCGCTCGTTCCCACGCCGGTCGTTTACACGACGATCATTAGAATAAGGCTCGGCACTGGTGCTGATACGGCGGTCGCCCAGGCGACGATCGCCCATGCGGCGGTCGTCCATGCGGGGCTGTGCCTGAAGCACTTTGCTGTTGATCGAGTCTGCAATCACTTGCGTTATCCTCTTGCGAAATACTTTGGTATCAAAGCGGCGTAGTGCGCTGGCACGAATTGTTGCCGGATCAAAAGTGATGTCATCGGCACGCAGCACCGCATCGCACAAGGCATCAACCGTCTGCTCCTGGAAGAGTACTCCGGTAACGCCGTCGATTTGCACATCGAGGGAGCCTCCCGCCGCAAAAGCGATAACCGGACGGCCCGAAGCATGAGCCTCAACAGCCGCAATGCCAAAGTCTTCTTCGCCCGGCATGATAAAGGCTCGCGCTGTGGAGACGAGTCGGGTCAACTCTTCGTCTTTGACGTGGCCCAGAAATTCCACAGTTGGACCGGCTACTTCTTTCAGCGCTTTCATTTGCCGGCCTGTTCCAACAACCTTTAATGGACGGCCTAACTTCGTAAAGGCTTCCACCGCCAGGTCAAGGCGCTTATAGGGAACAAATCGCGATACGATAATGTAATGATCGCCCACTTCGGGTGCGATCTCGAACTTTTCTGTATCAACGGGAGGAAAGACCACATCGCACTCATGGCGATAGAACTTCTGAATACGCTTGGCCACAGCCGTCGAGTTGGCCACATAGCGGTCAACTCGATTGGAAGCAATGGAGTCCCAGGTGCGCAGGTAATGCAAACCCGGCGTCAGTAGAGCGCGAAACGGCTTGCCGATCCTCTCATTTTTTACATAGGAACGTGTCATCCAGGCATAGCGCATCGGCGCATGCGTGTAGCAGATATGAGTGGTGTGCGGCTGAGTGATGACGCCCTTGGCAAATGCGGAAGACGAGCTGATAACAACATCGTAGTCGCTCAAATCGAAGGATTCGAAAGCTGCCGGGTATAACAAAAGAGCCAGACGATGAGAGTGTTTTTTGGCAATCATCTTCTGCAGGAAACTGGTGCGAATATCCCACTGACGATAATAATCCGGCATCGCCTGAGGATCATACATCGATGTGTAGATGGGAGCCTCAGGGAACATATCATGGAGCACCTCCACAACTTTCTCGGCGCCACCCATCTGTGTGAGAAAATCGTGGACGATAGCGACCTTGAGTTTTTTGTTTTTCTTCATCATTTTCCTTCTATCAACACTGACGGCTTCTCAGCCACAGTGCAATCACTCGTCATCGAGAATACTTTCGTTGAATCGTGAAACTTTCACAAATTTTGCCCTTTTCGACACCAGGGTCTCATCTGTTCTGCTCACTTGCGATTTCCTGACAGGGTTAAAGCGTTCCACCAGCGTATCACAATTCTAAAGTAGCTGTCAAAATCTGACACTCTTTCGCTTCTTGCGATCATCCGCTCGGTTCTCCTTAACCCATCCGACACTTGATGCGGCCCACCCGTTCTACAGGCGAGTACTCACTTCCTCTACTCACTTCCTCACAATAAATTATCTCGTCTGAGATTCTCCCTATCAGTGCTTTTACTCACACAAAAGCGCGACTCGGATGAACCTTCCATACGGCACTCGTCACATGGCACTCGTTGCACAACACTCGTCACACTGCGCCTGTGGTAGCGCACAGGCGACCCTGATATAAAATCTTGGTCTGTGATTGAGCACGCACCTGCCTAATGTGTAACATGCGCCTGTAAACTCCGTATTAACGGACAGCAAACACTGCGTTACAGTTCAATAATTCATGATAAATCACGAAAATTATGTCAGTATGTGATCGAAACTCAAATTTCACTTCATTAAGAGTGCTTTTGCTTCTGGTTTGTGGCGCAGCAATCAAGCAGAAAAACGGGATCTTCAACTTCTTCACGCGCCTCGATTCAAGTGAGGCCTCTTTATCTTGGTACGTAGCAAATATGTTAGATACTGCACCTTGCTGTGTACAGGCTTTCTTACAGCCAGTTGGAAGAGAAACCGCCGCAAAGCTCCCGGTGTTATAGCATCAAACGTGCCATCCGCCGGCCCATCATCGCTCGCCACACTATTGGCGCCATTAAAGAGGGCACTGCGCACCTGAGTTGACAGCCAATGTGCGACTCGATCATGCCGCGCGTGACGGCGCAGCCCATCGGGCAATTCAGCGCCCAACAGGTCGCAGGCAAGGAGAAGGCCCAGCAAGAGTACTCGCTCGCATCTGAGTCTGGTCGCCTCGTCCCATATGCGGCTCCAGTTCAAAGCCTTTTCCCGCTCCATTAAGTGAGCGATGTCGCAGATCCAATTGAGTCGATCCCAGCGGTGCTTGGCTCCATGTACGCAGAGCATGATAACCAAATCTTCAGGGGCTATAGTCTCAACCGAAGCACCTGCTAACGAAGTGCGCACCTTGCGTTTGCAAAGATCATCGAACCTGGCACCAAAAGGAAAATTGCGCGAGCGAATTCTCCAGTGCAATTCGACCAAAATATCTTCAGGATGAAAGAAGTTGTACTGGCAATCCCACTGCAAATGCTCCATTTCTTCGGCGTGGTTGGCCAATTGCTGCTGCGGCTGGTATCCCAGAGACATCAAGATATCTTTCGCGGCGAGAATGTGTGCCTTTGGCATCAGAATGTCAAGATCATTAAAATGGCGCAATGACAGGTCGCCATAGGCTGCAACAGCCAGCGAAGGCCCTTTGTAAGGAAGCGCAGCAATGCCATGCTGCTGAAACAAGTCGAGCAGTTTGATAAGCTCGCCGGCCAGCAACAAGTTGTGCCACACCACAGATTGAGAAGATTCACGAAGTCTTTGCAGCACCTGTTGAGGCACTCTGCCGCAGGGCAAGGCACAGAGGCGGCGGAGCATCAAAGGTGTTAAGCCGTGTTGTGTGGCAACGCGCAGCAAACGGGGCCAATCAAGATTGCGTTGTAGCAAGTTATCGAGACGCGCCATTGTTGTGCTGTCAGCAACAGGCCGCGCACAGCATAACAACACTTCCATTTCTACAGAAGTTGCAGGTGTCCCTTTATTCGAGCGCACCGCAAATTTCAAAGCCCCGGCAGTTGGTGTCAACAGTTTCCTCAACGTATTCCAAATGTTGATAGCAGCATCTAAATCGTGCTTCTCGCGTTTGTCTGCCACCAGGTTTAACACCAACTTGGCCAAAATATGTGCCCTGACTTAACGACTTGCATCCTGCCTGTGCGGGAATTGGCATCGAGAAGAAGTAGAATCCAGTCTCATAAACATCTGAACGAACCCGGAGGGTTGGTTGCCCCAGAAGCAGACAACGACTTGTCTACTGGTAGGCTGTGAGCAACGGGCCTGCACAGCCTGAAACAAGCGTGGCCTGAAACCAGCCCGTCGCTCACGCTGCGGGTTCGTGACAACGGCTTCACTGCTATTTAGGAGACGGCTTGTAGAGTGCAGTCGCCTCACAGGACGAGCACACGTGTTCGAGTACTTCGGCGGGCGTAATTAACGTCCTGCGCCGCCACATGTCTCGGTTGGCTTGCCCCTTTCGAGGTATATGCCAGTACTCGGAAATAAAAGGATCGGTGCCCTTGTGCCAGGGTTCGCACGGTTGTGTGGAGTCGGCCAGAGTTCTCACCACGCCCGGCTATGGCTTTGCGATCAGCAACGAAATTGCAGATCGATGTCAAAGCGGAGGAGAGGCGGTTTGTCCTGGACAAACCGCCTCTCCGGTCGTAATTCCAACATGGTCGCATTGGCCGTGGGGATGAAAGTTATTTCGTGGCGACCGATGTCTCGGCGCTGTGGTCGCCATATTGCTTTGAGTAGTAGTCGCGATAGGAGCCGCTGCGTGTTGCTTCAACCCAGTCGGTGTTATCGGCATACCAGCGAATAGTCTTTTCCAGGCCACTCTGCCAGGTTTCGCGTGGACGCCATCCCAGCTCGGTTTCCGCTTTGGTGGGGTCGATAGCGTAGCGGCGGTCGTGTCCGGGGCGATCTTGCACATACTTGATGAGCGAGTGCGGTTTGCCCAGAGCATCAAGGATCGAAGTCACGACATCAATGTTGTAGCGTTCGTTGCGCGCGCCCAGGTTATAGGCTTCACCGGAGCGCCCCTTCTGCAATGCCATCAGAATGCCGCGACAGTGGTCTTCCGCATAAATCCAGTCGCGCACGTTGCGCCCATCGCCATAAACGGGAATCGGTTCATCGCGTAGGGCGTTTGACAGCAACAAAGGGATTAACTTCTCAGGAAACTGGCGCGGCCCGTAGTTGTTGCCGCAGCGCGTCACGACCGTATCCAGCCCGAAAGTGTGATGTGCAGCACGCACCATGTGCTCGGCGCCTGCTTTGGAGGCTGCATACGGACTGTTGGGTTCAAAGGGCGACGACTCGGTAAAGAAGGAATTCTCGTCTTCAGGCAGGCTGCCCATTACTTCGTCGGTGGAAACCTGCAAAAAGCGCTTCACGCCGCGCTGCCGTGCCGCATCCAGCAGAACTTGCGTGCCCAAGATATTGGTGCGCAAAAACTCATCGGCGCAGGCAATGCTACGATCAACGTGCGACTCAGCAGCGAAGTTCACCAGGGCGTCAGTGCCCTCATCCAGAGCAGCGAGTACTGACTCACGGTCGGTAATGTCACCCTGCACAAAGCGATGGCGCGTCTCATCGACTCCATCCAAATTGCTCATGTTGCCGGCGTATGTCAGCGCATCGAAGTTGGTGACAACGCAGCCGGGGATCTCGTCGAGCACCAGACGAACAAAAGCCGAACCAATGAATCCGGCTCCACCTGTTACAAAAATATTTTTCAAATTCATAGATTTCTCCGCAACTCTCATCACAACTTGTATTTGCATCAGGATTGCCACACCCTTGTATTACACTCTTGCGCGAGGCAGTCACAAATCATACCATCCCCAAACGGCACTTGACTAAGCCCTGGCGTCGCTGTCCGGCTCAGCGGCACGCAGTTGGTTCAGGCAGGCGTTCAAGCCGTCCTGCCAGTGCGGCAACTTCACGCCCAGAGCATGCTGCGCTTTGTCGTTGTTTAAGCGCGAATTCAGCGGACGTTTGGCGGGTGTAGGATACGCTGCACTCGGCACCGCTTCGACACTTTGCACTTTCAAGTCCCAACCGTGGCTGCGTGCCGCGTCGAAGATCGATTGCGCGAAACCATGCCACGTCGTTTCGCCGCCGTTACACAGATGGTAAATGCCACGGTTGAATCCTTCGGTTTGTGCGTGGCTCAAGGCTTGCAGCGTGGCCTGCGCCAGTTGCGGCGCATAGGTGGGAGCACCGTGTTGATCGGCTACAACGCTGAGCTTATCGCGCTCATGCCCCAGGCGCAGCATGGTTTTTAGAAAGTTTTTGCCGAACGCATCATAAACCCAGGACGTGCGAAACACCAGGTATTGCCCACCAGCAGCCGTAATCCCCTGTTCGCCCGCCAGTTTGGATTCTCCGTAGACATTCAGCGGCGACGTGTCATCATCTTCTGCCCAGGGACGCGACCCGGTTCCGGGAAAAACGTAGTCGGTGGAGTAGTGTACAAACGGAATCTCGCGTGTGGCACACCAACGTGCCAGCAGGGCCGGCGCCTCGCCATTGATGCGCATGGCCGCATCGCGTTCTTCCTCGGCTTTGTCAACCTGTGTATAAGCCGCAGCATTGATCACGGCTTGCACTTTGTGATGCGACAAAAGTGCTTCGAGAATTACCAGCAATTCTTCAGGATGCTCCAGGTCGGCAGCGGGACGAGAAAGCCCGATGCCGCGCGCACCCAGCAGAGAAATCAGAGCGCGCCCGACCTGCCCACTTGCGCCAACAACCACAACCTGTCCGTCACTTGCAAAACTTTCCATAATCGAAGATTAACGAGTACTCAGAAGACCTCAAACGGCACGCGAGGTGTACAACAAAAGAAAAATTAGACGCAAATTTCAATCCGTAGTGCTATCTGTTTCCGAGCCGTTGAACGCGCCATCGAAGATCCATTCATAGCGAAACAGCGGACCTGGTTCATGTGCTGCATCAGCCACAGCCGATACATCTTTATTCGCCCCGGCGGTGCGCGCAGCTCGCAACTCCGGTGGCACGTTGGCCAGATGCAGCGCCAGATAGTTCTCGCCCACGAGCAGCACGCGACTGAGATCGATAGTGTTAATACCACTGCGATGCGAGAGTAGCGGTGCGCCATTGACGTAAAGCGTTGCCGCAACCGGAGTTTCCAACAGCAAGCGGCCACCGCGTGGAACAAAGTGCAGCGGCAAGCGCCAACGCAACCATACGGATGTATCGGTCGTTGCGGCGGAGCCGGAGACTGCTTCCCCGCCCCCGGCTTTTACAGAAAGAGACGGAATGGCTTGCGGCGCGAAGACCTGCACTCCCGGTCGCTGAGAGGCATCAATGTTTAGCCTGGCGTTGCTCCACGCTACAGAAGTAGCTGCGGTCGGCTCAGTGCGCCAACGCACCACAATTCGATTCGAGCCACTATTCCTATCAGGCTGCTTACGGACGCTCCCTGATGGTGCAGTTTGCTGTGCCCTTGTCGGTGGAACCGGCGTTCTGATCTGCACTGCTTTTGGCGGCTTGATCGCGTCCATCGCCATCCAGCGGCGCGGAGGCGGAGAAGCGTTGTTCCAATATTGCCAACCCTGCGGTGCGGAGTTGGCATCAGTCCGTTGCTCAGTGAATGGAAACACAAAGACGTTTACGCCCTCACGATGCATTTGCCATTGTGCGGCGCGCAGCGTTTGTTCCAGTGAAGGCAGCAGCAACGCATCTTTCCATTCAGCCGTCAGCACGGCGTCGGGCGGCGACGCATAGCGAAAGCGCAACGGCGTCATTGCGCCCAGAAGAGTGAATATCTGCGACATGGGTGCGGCGCGCATCGAGAGTGAGCCGCGTAGCTGTGCCGGCCCATCAGGTGCTGTCGTGACGAAGGATTCCTCAGCATCCACCGAGATGTTTCCGGTGGCTGCCGGCTGCGCAAAGGACGCTTCCGCTAAATCATCACAGTGGGCCGCAATGGGTGATATAAGAAGCGCCCCGAGCAGAAGAATCGCGCTGACGGTGCGGTGATGCCGCTTTCGCGGCGGGTGAATCATGCACACAAGTATAGCTCAGCTTCGGGAAAAATGGACTTCCCTCACCGGGCGCTTTGCTACACTTGAGACATCGTGAAAAGTTCCCGTCCACCGCGTTCTTCTCAAGAAACGCAGCATTACTTTACGCACCGTCCCAGCGGAACGAATCTGCCCAAAGGTTCTCCAAAGACGCGCAGCATTGAAGTGCTGCGGCGCGGCGTCACCCTGCAACTCACAAGCGGCGCCGGTGTTTTCTCCATCGGAGCCCTGGACGAAGGTTCAGCCCTTCTCATCGACACCGCGCAGTGGAGCCGCGACGCACGAGTACTCGACATGGGTTGCGGCTGGGGCGCAGTCGGCTGCTTCGTGGCTCGTCTCTCGCCGGAAGCGCGGGTGTATCTGTGCGACATCAACTTGCGCGCAACCGAGTTGTCGCGGGAGAACATTCGCGCCAACGGATTGAAGAACGCTGCCGTCTGGTGCGGCGATGGCGCGGCTGCCGCGCGTGACCAATGGTTCGATGCGGTTTTGTGCAATCCGCCGGTGCGCGCCGGCAACGCCGTTATCGCACAACTGTTTGAGGACGCTCATCGAGTACTCAAAGCGGGCGGCACATTATGGGTCGTGCTGCGCACCGCACAGGGCGCTAAAAGCTGGGCGCGACGCCTGGAAGAAAACTGGGGCAACTGCGAAACCGTCACCATTGAGCAAGGCTATCGCATTCTCAAAAGCGTGAAGCAATGATACAGGCGCAGTATCAATGGACCACGATTGGCTATGAGAAACGTTACATCCTCACCTCAAATTTCTTAAAGATGTTGCGTTGCTTTTTATTTTTCATTCTTGTTGGCCTTGCCGGCTGCGCGCGCACGCCGCAAGGAACACAACGAGTACTCACATCGCGTCCGGTGCAGGTATGGGGCGAACAGGGCGCTCGTCCCGGAGAGTTCACGCAGCCGCGCGCCGCCGCCGTAGCGCCGGATGGATTTGTTTACATTTGTGACATTACGGGACGCATTCACAAATGGAGTAAAGACGGCAAGTTCATCAAAGCGTGGAAGTCTCCCAAGCTGCGCGACGACCTGCCCGAAGGCCCTGAAGGCATCACCGTTTTGCGCGACGGCAACATCGCGTTCAGCAACACACATGCTTCACGCATCATTATTTTTTCGCCGCAGGGAAAGCAGTTACGCCAGTTCGGAACCTATGGCACCGGACCCGGCCAGTTTCTGTTGGTGACCGGCATCTGCTCCGATGCCGAAGGCTTTATTTACGCCGCTGATTACGGCGGCGAGTTCGACCGCGTTTCCAAGTGGACGCCGCAGGGGAAGCTGGTCGCATCGTGGATTGGCCACGGCAGCGGGCCGCGCCAGTTTCGCCGGCCTTGCGGTTTAGCAATTTCGCGCGAAGGCGATTTGCTGGTAGCCGACATCGGCAATCATCGCATTCAACGACTGGATCGAAAAACCGGCGCTTACAAAAGCGAATTCGGCGGGCGCGGGCACGGCGATGGGCAACTCAGCTATCCCTATGGCGTGGCGGTTGATGGAGGTGGAAACATCTACGCTGTGGAGTATGGCAATCATCGCGTGCAGAAGTTCTCGCCACAGGGCAAGCACATCGCCAAGTGGGGCGGGCCTGGACACGCTATCGGGCAACTGGCGACACCGCGCGGTCTCGCCGTTGATAAGGATGGCACCGTCTACGTCATGGACACCATGAATCATCGTGTCCAGAAGTTTCATTTTTAGAAGGCGGCAAGCTCACAGGCCGCGTCGCTACCGCGTTTCCAGGCTGATTGCGCTTCGGGTTGCGATGTTGATGGGTGGCGCTTCGGCGCGACGCTCGGTCATGCGGCGCTCGGTGTGCCGTCGTTCCCCGCGACGTTTATTGAGGCCGTAAACCATGACGCCGTCGCGCAAACCGGCGATGTAGAACTCGCCCATAGCGGGGTTTGTTGCGGTTCTGCGTTCCAGGCTGCGTCTTTCGGCGGCCCGGCGGTCACTGCTGCGTCGTTCCATAATCGAATTCCTAGAGTTGATCTATTCGCCGCATCGCGCCTCGCATACGCATATTGCGTGCCGAGTTTGCACAGATCAACAAAGCGCCGCAGCGTCTTTTGTAAACTGTGGCCGATGAGTACTCATAATCCTTCTATTCGTGTTCGCATGGCGCCCTCACCGACCGGCATGATGCATGTCGGTAACGCGCGCACAGCCCTGTTCAACTACCTCTTCGCGCGGCATCACGGCGGCACGTTCGTGTTGCGCATCGAAGACACCGATGCGTTGCGCAACGATGTTGCGTTTGAGCAAGTTATTTTCGAAGCCATCAAGTGGCTCGGCCTCGATCCCGATGAAGGCCCGCAGGTCGGCGGCAATTACGGCCCCTATCGCCAGAGCGAACGCTTCGACTTGTATAACCAATACTTGAATCAACTTCTGGAAAGCGGCGCAGCCTACAAAGCCTATGAAACATCGGAAGAACTGGCGGCCATGAAAGCTGAACAGCAAGCCAACAAACAACCGCCGCGTTACAACGGTGCGCACCGCGACCTCACATCCGAGCAGCGCGCCGCATTAGAAGCCGAGGGCCGTAAAGCCGTGGTTCGCTTTCGTGTGCCTGAAGGAGAAACCGGCTGGGACGACCTGGTGCGCGGCAATGTGACGTGGCAAAACAAAGAAATTGACGATTTCGTGATCGCCAAAAGTGAAGGCGGCCCGACTTACAACTTTGCCTGTGTCATCGACGACGCGCTGATGAAAATTTCGCACGTCATTCGCGGTGAAGATGGTCTCAGCAACACGCCGCGCCAACTGATGTTATACAAAGCTTTGGGTTTTGAAACGCCGCTTTTCGCGCATCTGCCGTTTCTGCTGGGGCGCGACCGCAGTAAGTTGAGCAAGCGCCATGGGCCGGTCAGCCTGCTGGAGTTCCGCGACAACGGCATCTTGCCCGCCGCGATGTTCAATTACCTGGCGCTCTTAGGCTGGAATCCAGGCGGCGGCGATACGCAGGAAATCTTTTCGCGCGATGAACTTATCGCAAAGTTTTCGCTCGAAGGTGTCAACAAAGCGGGCGCGATTTTCGACATCGAAAAATTGCAGTGGATCAACATCCAGTATCTCAAAGCGATGCCGATTGAAGAGTTCATCGAACTGGCGCGGCCATTTCTCAAAGACATTCCCGTTGGGGATGATGAGTACTCGAAGCAGGCGCTCCATCTGGCGCGCGAGCGCATCCATAACATCAGCGATATTAAAGATGCGGCGACATACTTTTTCAGTGATGATTACACACTCGATGAAGCGGGTGCGGCCAAGCATCTCACTGAAGTATCGGCGCCGCGCTTGCGCCAACTGCGCGAACGTTTTGCCGCGTTGTCGGAATGGAATCACGATGCAGTTGAAGGCGCGATTCGTGCGCTGGCCGAAGAGTTGAGCATTAAGCCGGCAGAGTTGATTCACCCCAGTCGCATGGCGGTTTCGGGGCGCACCGTTGGGCCTTCGGTGTTTGAGTTACTGGCTGTGTTGGGTCGTGAACGAGTACTCAGCAGGTTACAAAAATATTGACAACCAGTAGTTGAGAAGCCGCGTTGAAAGAGCGGCATCCAGTTTGCGCCAATGTCGGCAAACTCTCAAAGGAGATTTCCACACATGCCACTCGACACACTGGACGGAATGCTGGCCCATGAATTGTCGGATTTGCTTTCAGCGGAAAACCAATTCGCCAAGGCGCTACAGCAAACGGTTAAAGCCGCCGATAGCGAACAGGTCAGGCAAATGGCGCAAGAGCATCTCGAAGAAACCAAGCAGCAAGCCGAGAACCTGAAGCAGGCGTTCAGTATTCTGGGACAGAAGCCGGAAAAAGGCATGGTCTGCAAAGGTGCGCAGGGCATCATCGAAGAGAACAACACGACGCTGAAGGAAGAAAAACCCAAAGGTGTTATGAAAGATTTGGCGCTCATCGGTGGCAACCTGCGCGCGGAGCACTACGAAATCGCGGGCTATACCAAAGCGGTGGCCATTGCGAAAGCTCTGGGCCAGAAAGAAGTCGTAAAAATTTTACGCGACAATCTAGCCCAGGAAAAAGCGACCGCTAAAAAGCTGGAAGCTGCTACACCTGAATTCTTAAAGCAGGCGCAAGCCGCAGCGTAAACATGACCTAACATTCGCTGCAAAAGCTGTTACAATTTCGAACAGGTCGGCCTTCGGGTCGGCCTGTTTTTTGTGTCGGCTGTTGCACCACACTGTTGCATCACACTTTTGTGTTGCACTCTCGCATTGCCCCGCCTCTATGACTCAATGCCTCACTCATAAATGGATTCGTGTGACATACTCCGCGCCGGTTGGGCGTTGCGTGCGACAGTTGCGCGTGCTTCCGCCACCGGCACGCGGCGCGCAGCGAGTACTCGATATGCAGTGGCGCTGCGAACCGGAACAGGATGCGGTGCGGGAACTGACGGACGACTTCGGCAACCTTATTCTGGAGTTGCAACACACACGCATCGAACGCGAATTTATCTGGGCGGTTGAACTGCAAACGCAATGCGGCTCCGGCGACGTGTTGCGCAACGAAGGTGTTCCGGCAACGGGCATCGGCGCGTTCCTGTTGCCCTCGGCTTTGTGCGACGCCAATCCCGAAGTTGAACGCGCCGTCGAGCATCTACGCGAAACGCAGCAAATCGGGCCGAAAGTTGTTGAAGAAAGTGCGACCCGTATCTGCGCCTGGGCGCATCGCGCTCTCGAGTATGCGCCGGGCACAACCGACGCGCGCACCACGGTTTCACAAGCGCTGAGGCGTGGCAGCGGCGTTTGTCAGGACTACGCGCATGTCATGATTGCCCTGTGCCGCAGTGCGAGAATTCCGGCGCGTTATGTTTCGGGTTATCTGCCCGGTGAAGGCGCCATGCACGCCTGGGTCGAAGTGCTTGATGGTGACAGATGGTTAGCCTTCGATCCCACACATAATCGTCGCACCCGCCCTGACTACGTTTTCGTCGCCTGTGGCCGTGATTATCGCGACGTATCGCCTGTCAGCGGCTCTTATCACGGCAATGCCACAGCGCGCCTGCGCACGAAAAGTGAAATCAAAGTTGTCAACAGAATTAGCGACGAATGACCACTTAGATAGACTTCTTTCACAAGCGATTTGCGGCTTCGCCAACACCGGCTATCATCTTGTTTTCTTTCTCAGGCAGATATTTTTGCCGCCAGCACAAGGGCGAGTACCCGTGATTCCAGAAACTCTCTACAACCGGAGAGTAATACCTGTGATAAAATATGCGGCGAACTTGAGGACATAAAGCGCCTAGGAACTTCAAGGTTGACGAGTTCTTGTTTTACCTGACAGTAACGATGAAGTGGCCTCATGTTCAGAGTGCTCAGGGTATAGCGTGGGCCTTCTCCGTGATCTTTGCGCCACGGTAGATGTTCATTCAGAAAATATCTCACCTGCCTGAGTCGCAAAAAATGCAGCACGAACTTGTTTGCGTGTCTATCATCCAGTAACTGATAAAGAATCGTTAACTTCACAATTTCATATGGTGTTTTTTGCCGTTTTCTGCTTTGCTGCCGCACTCTCTCTGTTGTCTTCGCGATTTCCCGTGTCGCGCGAGCGCCGCAGCGGTGGCTTGCGCACCGAAGGCGTCGCGTTTCTCATAGCGACGCTGCTGCCGGCTTTGTGCGGGCTCATGCTGTTTCAGCACGTGCGCATGACTGATTCCAGCCGTATGCCCGGCCTGGTCACTATTGGATTAACAACGCTGCTTTTCCTGCTCGCAGCCTGGCGTGGCGCTCGTCGCTTGCCCCCGTGGGTGGCCGATGCCATCGTGCTGTGTGCGGCGGCTGTCGCTATTTTTGTCTTCCATCAACCTCTTGTCGAAGCGATGACAGTGCCCATCACGCGCGAATATGTCGGCCTGGGAACGTGGTCGATTGTATTTACGCTGGCGTGGGTGTGGCTTATCACGCGCATGACAGCAGCCCTTAACCGCATACCGCACGTAACCGGCGGTTATCTGGGCATTGTCGCATTGTCGTTGCTGTTGTTTTACAACCTGAGCCTGCCGGGCACCAGCCCGGCCTCGGTCTTTCCCATTGCCGCCTGTGCTGCTCTGGCCGGTGCGGGACTGGCTTCAGTGCCTGCCGCGCTGCGTCGCGAGAATTTCAATCTGGGCTGGGCCTGCGCTCTGGCCATGGGATTCCTTCTGGCGCAGATCACAGTGGTTGGTCTCAGTAAGAATCTAGCCTTTGCCGTGCTGACGCTGTTGCTGCTTGTGTTTGGCTTGCCGGTTCTCGATGTGACCTTTTACCGTTTGCGCGCGGCGCGGCGCGGCGAGAAGGTGGCCTGGGAACAAAGCCACATGCGCTTACACGAAGCGCTACAGCGGCGCGGCATCGCACCCATGAAAGTGATGATGCTCTACCTGGCCATCGCTTCGTTCCTGTGCGGGCTGGGTGTACTTTTCGTGGTGCTATCGCCGTTATACCCCTTTGTCCGCATTGCAGTTGTGGCAGTGCTGGCATTTTTCGGCTTCGTTGTGTTCTTTTCGCTGGCACGAGTACTCATGCGTCGCGCGGAGGGCGAAGAAATTCCCGGCGATGTCGAGGCATTTGGCGTGCGCATCTCGCCAGTTTCGATGAACGAAGCCATGGACAAAATCGATGGTTTTATCCAGACACGAACGCCCCACCACGTCGTAACAAGCGATGCCAACGCAATCCTACGCGCGCAGGAGGACAGCGAATACGCCGACATTATCCGCCGCGCCGCACTCATTACGCCAGACGGTTATGGCGTAATGTGGGGCGCCCGTCTGCTCAACCTGCCAATTTACGAGCGAGTAACCGGCGTCGACATGGTGACAGGCATTTGTGAGCGCGCAGCGCAAAAAGGCTATTCGATTTACATTCTGGGTTCGTCGCCCGGTATTGCGTCAACCGCTGCGCAGAAACTCGCGCAGCGTTATTCCGGCCTTCGCATCGCCGGCACACAGCACGGCTACTTCAAGCCCGAGGACGAAGACGCCGTCGTGCGCCAGATCCACGATGCCAAGCCGGACGTGTTGTTTGTAGCCTTTGGCATTCCCAAGCAGGAAAAATTTATCGCCAAGCACTTCCACGCTTTGAACGTCCCGGTGAGCCTGGGAGTGGGCGGCTCCTTCGATGTGTACTCCGAAAAGCTCAAGCGCGCTCCGGTTTACATTCAGCGCGCCGGGCTGGAATGGCTTTATCGCGTGTGGCAAGAGCCCTGGCGTTGGAAGCGCATGAGCTACGTGCCTCGTTTTATGATGCTGGCGTTGCGCGAATGGCTGCTCGGCCCTTCGAGCGCAGAGCGTGCCCGACGCGCCCGCCACAATTCCGGTTAGCTGGTGCGGTTACAGCTTTGCTATTTCAAGGTTCAAGTGACCTGAAGCGTCGCAGGCTTGGCTACCTAATCGTGTCTTCGGCGCGCCGGTGTGCCTCTCCAGACTGCTTTGATTTATCGTAGTGCAGAAGTCTCAATGCCCAAAGATTACCATGAACTCTCCCACGGAGACGACTCCCGTTCAAGGTAACAAACCTTCACGAAGCAGTCGCTGCGCCCGCGCCTGCATGTTGTGCGGCGCGGCTCTCATTGCCTGGTCGATCCTTGCTCCGACAAGCGCCCTGGTGTGGAATGTTCTGCAGAAACGCGGTCAAAGTATGACTCAGCAGAACATTACATCAGTTACAGACGTGCCTCTCGTCACAGCGCCACCTGAAGCTGTTGTCGCTGCGCCGCCTGGGGCTGTTATCGCAGCGCCACAGCAAAACCTTATTCCCGGCGCCAGCGCATCCACTGCGTCTCGCAAATCTTCTGTTATCGCCAAATCGCCGCCTACCCCGGCAGCCAGGCAGCGAGTACTCACCAAAACCGCTTCTGCACAGACTTCGCAAAGCGCAGCCGAAGAAAAGGCGCGCGAAGAAATAATGAGTCTCTATCAAAACTGGAAAACCTATTGGCGCACACATGATCTCGACAGCATCATGAAACTGTACTCGCCCCAGGTTCGTTTTCGTCCTGCGGAACACGGAATTCTTGATTACAAGGCGTTACGTCCCTGGTTTGAAGGATTGTGGTCAGGAAGAGGTTATATCGTGCGCGATACTAGCGAGCCGCACCTCAGCATCAGAGGTGGCCAGGCAATTCTAATCGCAGGACAGAGCTACACGCGCGGTGGCCGTATGCAATTTACCAGCCGTTATCTTCTCCAAAGAGAAGTTGTCCAGGGCAGCGGTTCGGGCGCGTTCAGCAGCACCCGACGCTGGCGCATCATTGAAGAAGACTTTCTATCATTCCAGGGCAACACCGACGTATATGCGCAGATCTACTGAGATGATGCCACCCGTGTTGTCTTACTTGTGAAGCGTCCATACCGTCGTTCCTGAGCGTCGCCGTCTCGCGTGTGAGTTGATGCGGGGATAATACTTCTTCATGCAAGTACATCATAGCGAAGCCCTTGAGGCGTTTCTGGCACGTCATCCATCTTTCGGTGGCTGGCGTGAGGAGTGGGATGGAGTCCCTCTGGAGTTTCGCACCTGCATATCTGGTGAGATTCCGCCGCGCGCCTTTGTTGGTTCAGTGCGCGCGATTGTTCTACGCGACGACGAGGTTCTGCTCGTCCACGCGGCAGTGCCGATACTAAGCGTCGGCGGTCGTTGCAAATACGGAGAGACCGTTGAACAAACTCTCCTGCGCGAAGTCGCTGAGGAAACTGGTTGGAGAGTTTCACCTGCGGGCGTGATTGGCTTTATCCATTGTCGCCATCTGAACGAGCAGCGCCCCGACTGGGGACGACCGGCGCCCGATTTCATTGATCCCTTGTTTGCTGTTCTTGCAGAATCATTTGATGCAAGCCTTAAAGACTCGATTGTGCCCCATTGTGAATTCGTTTCCATAAACGATGTCGAGCATCTGGGTGTTGAAGAAATAAACCGCACCTTTCTGTACGAGGCACTACGAAAACGCTCGGTTCAGTGAAACAACAGAGTTTAACCGGCTCACGCCGGTGCGCATTCTGGTGAGATAACAAGCTCCGTGCGAGGCGCTGCATCAATTGACGGTTGATGAGGCTCAGTCGTGGCCTGTTACTCAGTGAGTGATGTCACACCAATCTGTAACACATCGGACTTACGCACGAGCATCGCAATGGTTCGTCGGGGCGAGGTCTTCGCACCCTGGGCGAGGTCGTCTTGCACGCGGTAGCCCGGGCGAGGCAACCTGCCCCTACCAAGCAGATATTTTGCGTAAGCCCTAACACAAACAAAAGCGCGGCCACTCCGAAGAGCAACCGCGCTTTGCCGTTATCGAGTACTCGACAACAATTACTTGACGTCGACTTGAGCGCCGGCGGCTTCCAGCTTTTCTTTCATCTGCTGGGCCTCTTCCTTGGTGACACCCTCGCGGATGTTGCCCGGTGCGGCGTCGACCAGGTCCTTGGCCTCTTTCAAGCCCAGGCTCGGCACGACTTCGCGCACGGCCTTGATGACCTGAATCTTCTGCGCGCCGGCGTCCTTCAGCACAACGGTGAACTCGGTCTGCTCTTCAACCGCAGCCGGAGCCGCGCCATCGCCGCCGCCTGCACCCATTGCAACCGGAGCCGCAATCGCAGCCGTAACGCCAAAGGCCTCTTTGAAGGTCTCTTTCAACTCGTTGAATTCCAACAGCGTCATGCCGTTGAGAACATCCATAACCTGCGTAACTTTTTCGCTCGCCATGATACCTTTTCTCCCTGCGCCGGACGGTCGTATGAAATTTGAGTCGAAGAACCCGAGTACTCGATACTCGTAGTTTCACACCTTCTTCTCCGCGACCGGCCTGATTAAGCGCCAAACAAAACTACAATCCGGCAACAAACGCCTTGCGGCGTCGTGTCTAAATTTGAATTAAGACGAGAGGCTCGCGCCTCAGTCTTAAGCCGCCGCTCCGGCTTTTTCGGCCTGAGCTTCCAACAAACCGGCAAACTCGCGCACCACGGCTTCGACGCAGAACACGAACTCGCCCACGAAACCTTCAAGCGCACCGGCAAACTGGCCGTGCATTTCGGTCTTGCCCGGCAGTTTCGCCACAGCCGCAACACCGTTGGCATCGAGAACCGACTTCTCGATGATGCCGCCCTTGAGGTTAAACGGATCGAAGTCGCCCGCGCCCTTGGCCAGGCCCTTAGCGGCGTCGATCGCTTCACCCGAAGCGATGGCAATCGCGGTAGGGCCGGCTAAGTCGCCCACGATGGCTTCACTGGGCGTGCCCGCTGCCGCACGACGCAACAGTGTGTTCTTCACGACATAGACTTCGACCTGCGATTCCTTCAGGCTGCGACGCAGTTTTACCAGGTCGCCGGCCTTCAGGCCGCGATACTCCGTCACGACGACGGCGGAGGCACTGCCCAACTTCTCATGCAATTCGGCGACAAGCGCCTCTTTGTCTTTGTATTTCTTTTCAACCATTACGCGGCACCTCCCTTGATGCGATTCGGGTCAACCGGAATACCGGGGCCCATTGTCGAGGACAGCGTAACGCCCCTGAGATAGGTGCCCTTTGAGCTGGACGGCTTGGCGCGTTGCAGCGCATCAATCAGAGCAGCGAAGTTTTCCTGCAACTGGATGGGCTCAAAGCTCGCCTTGCCGATCACCGAATGCACAACAGCCGCTTTGGGCTCGTTGCGATACTCGATCTGGCCCTGCTTGCGCTCAGCCACAATGCGACCCAAATCGGGGCCGACGGTGCCGCTCTTGGCGTTGGGCATGCGCGGCCCGAGCTTCTTGCCCAGACGTGACAGCAAGCGCATCATGTCCGGCGTCGCGACAAGGACATCGAACTGCACGGCATCGGCTTCGAGTTGCGCGATCAGGTCTTCGGCGCCAACCATGTCGGCACCGGCGGCTTCGGCGGCAGTGGCCGCTTCGCCTTTGGCAACCGCAACCACGCGCGGTGTCTTGCCCGTGCCGTGCGGCAGCGTCAACGTGCCGCGCACCTGCTGATCGCCCTTTTTGGGGTCGATGCCCAGAACAACCGTCACATCAACGGTTTCGTCGAACTTCGCATTGGCGGTGCTTTTCACCAGACCAACCGCTTCATCGACTGGAAGCACACTGCGATCACCGAGTTGCTCGGTCAGCGCGCGATAACGTTTTCCATGTTTCTTCGCCATATTCACCCCTTCGGAGTGATGAGTGATGGGTAACGAGTACTCATTACGCTTCACTCATTACCCATTACTTGATTTCGATTCCCATCGAGCGCGCTGTTCCAGCCAGAATCTTCATCGCGCCGTCCACATCATTGGCATTCAGGTCGGGCATTTTCAGCTCGGCCAGTCGGCGCAACTCATCCGGGCTGATGGTGCCCTTCTTTTCTTTGAGCGGATTGGCGCTGCCCTTGTCCAGGCCGGCAGCCTTCTTCAACAGCGCTGCCGCCGGCGGCGTCTTGGTGATGAAGGTGAACGAACGATCCTGATAGACCGTGATTTCAACCGGAATGATGGTGCCGCTTTGCGCCGCCGTCTGTTCGTTATACGCCTTGACGAACTGCATGATGTTGACGCCGTGCTGACCCAACGCGGGGCCAACCGGAGGCGCCGGAGTCGCCGCACCAGCGGGCAACTGCAACTTGATGAAACCTGTAACTTTCTTAGCCATATCTTTTTTCCTTAACAGGGTAGACAGGATAAGCAGGATAAGCAAAGTTGGCTCGACTCGGCTCGCGAGTACTCACCATCCTATACGTCCTGTCCATCCTGTTAATTTCCTACGAAATTCTCTCCACCAGCGCGAAGTCGAGATCGACTCGGGTATCGCGCCCGAAGATTTGCAGTATCACCACGAGCTTTTCGGCTTTCACGTGGATGTCATCAATGGTGCCTTCGCTGCCGGCGAACGGCCCGCCCACCACGTTGATGCGCTCACCCTTGTGGAACAGCGCCGTGCGCTTCTGCGGCGCGGCCTCGCCCATGCGGCCCAGCAAAGTATCGACTTCCGAGGGCTGCAACGGCGTCGGCCTTGAAGTCGAGCCGGCGGCCTGTCCTAAAAATCCCGTCACGCCGACCGTCTGGCGGATGAAGTGCCACGTCTCATCGTCCATTTCCATTTCGACCAGAACATAGCCGGGGAACACCTTGACATCGGTTTCCACCTTTTTGCCGTTGCGCATGCGCGACTGCTTCTCCATCGGCACCACAACACGGGAGATGCGATCAGCCAGCCCGACCGACTCGACGCGCCGTTCGATGTTCTGCTTGATTTTTTGTTCCTGACCGGCGTAGGTATGCACGGCATACCACTGTTTAGACATATCTCACCTCAGTCGCACAACTTCAATCGCATCCCTCTAACGGTACCGCTTATACGAGCGGCAAACACCCATTGGGGGCATCATCTCGCAGGCAGCGCTCACGCAGGCAAACCAGCCGAATGCAACCACAAACGCAGCACACGCGACTTAAATAACCGAATTAAAGTGATCTTCAGGGGGTAGAGCCAGACTCGAAGATGGCCCCCAGCACACGCTGGGCGATAGCGTCCAATCCAAAGATGAAAAGCGCAAAAAAGAGGAGCAACCCGATGGTGACAATAACACCCGAGCGCACTGTCTCACGCGATGGCCAGACGACGCGGCGCAGTTCAGTGCGGACGTCACTGAAAAACTGGCCTCTATCGGCAGCAGATGTCGGCTGTGTGGCACGACCCGGCAGAGTGCGCCCGGCGATGCGCTGCGGACCCTGAGCGGGTGCCTTTGGCTTGACCACTGGCTGTTGAGCCGGTGGCGCGGCGCCGGTGGTGCTGGTTTCTTTGGATGTGGTGCGAACGATGGCCATGAAAACGAATGCCTCTCCCACGAACGACTAAATAAAATCGGTTGAACGATATTCACACGAACACAAGGTGTTGAACACAGCGTGAACGGACGAAAGGTCGTTTGGTTCCTATCAGGCGAGACAGGAATCGAACCTGCAACCTGCGGTTTTGGAGACCGCTGCTCTGCCAATTGAGCTACTCGCCTATCGCTCAGGGATGAGGGAAAAGGCATGAGGGATGAGTACTCGTCCCTTTCCACTTTCACCTGATCCCTCGATTTAGCGTGTTTCCGCGTGCTCGGTGTGCTGACGGCAGCGCGGGCAGAACTTCTTCAAGCGCAGACGCTCTTTCACGTTTTTCTTGTTCTTGGTTGTCTGATAGTTGCGCTCTTTGCAGTCGGCGCACGCCATCGACAAAATAGTTTGATTCTTAGCCGCCATGATTCCAACTCCTCAACTTCGATTCAACGTTTCTGCTGTCTAACAACAGTCTACTAACAACAGCCTACAAGATGACCGTCTAAGCCCCCAACGAGGATTGAACTCGTGACCTCTTCCTTACCAAGGAAGTGCTCTACCACTGAGCTACAGGGGCAATTTTAGGGATGAGGGAAAAGGCATGAGGGATGAGTACTCGTCCCTTTCCACTTTCCACTTATCCCTCGCTTTTCTGCACGGGGACGGATTCGAACCGCCGTACTCCGAAGAGATCAGATTTACAGTCTGACGCCATTAGCCACTCGGCCACCCGTGCTTATCTAGTTCTCAATGTTGAGTTCTCGGTTTGGAGTTGAGGAAGCTAACTCAAAACTTCAATCCCAAAATCCAAAACTTCAAAGAGCCGGCGACAGGATTTGAACCCGCGACCTACGGTTTACAAAACCGTTGCTCTACCAACTGAGCTACGCCGGCAAATGACACCAGTTGTTTTCACGAACCGTTTCGTCAGCCGTCGTTGAGTACTCAAAGCATACTTCAATTCACGAGTACTCGCCAACAAGCAGAGAGCACGACACCGGCTTTAAGAGGCATCAAAAAAGCGCGTCTGCCGCACCGAACGACATTTGTGCGGCCCGTCACGCGCGAAGGATTATTCTACTCCACTCCGTGAGCGCTGTCAACATAGCGATGCGACCAATTCTTCGGCTTAAGTATTTCGCACTTCTTGTCTCACCCGCTGTTGCGCTCGATTTTCCAGCGCGTGCCTTCGGGTGTATCCTCCAGCACGACGCCTAACTCTTTCAATTGGTTGCGGATTTGATCGGCGCCTTTCCAATCGCGCCGTTCGCGCGCATCGTTGCGCACCGTCACCAGCAAATCCAGCAGGCGCGGTGTGAGCGCATCGCCGACACTTCTTTCTTCAAAAGTAAAACCGAGCGTTTGCAGTGCGGCCCGCGCTGCATGGGCCAGCGACTCGTCGCCACTTCGATTATATTCCGTCACCGCATCGAAAATCGCCGCGAGAGCTTCGGGCGTATTCATGTCGTCCAGCAATGCGGCCTCGAACTTTTGTTGAAAAGCGTGCGACGTATCGCTTACAGTGCCATTGCGAGTACTCGCATCAAGCGAAAGAAGTGCATTTTCCAGCCGCGCCCACGATGTTTCGGACTGCTTCAAGCGCTCAGACGAGTAATCGAGCGGCGAACGTGGATGCGTCATCAGGAACAACAGGCGCCACACGTTCTTATCGGCCAGTTGCAGGGCGTCGCGCACTGTGAGGAAGTTGCCCAGCGATTTGCTCATTTTGCGGCCTTCGACGCGTAGCTCGCCGCAGTGCCACCACAAATTAGCAAACGCCTGATTGTCAAGATAGGCTTCGCTTTGCGCCACTTCGTTTTCGTGGTGCGGAAAAACCAGCTCGCGCGCGCCGCCATGAATGTCAAAGCCCGCGCCTAAGATGCCCAGCGACATCGCCGAGCACTCGATGTGCCAGCCGGGACGTCCCGCGCCCCACGGCGAATCCCAACTCGGCTCGCCGGGTTTGGCCGCTTTCCACAGCGCAAAATCGAGCGGATCGTCTTTGTGCTCGCCCGGATCGATGCGCGCGCCGGATTCGAGTTCTTCTGGCTTCTGGCCGCTCAGCTTACCGTAATCTTCATCGCGGCTGACATCGAAGTACACGTCGCCGCCGCGCGCATAAGCCGCGCCCTTGCTTTCGAGTACTCGCACCATATCGACGATGGAATCCATGCTGTCCGAAACGCGCGGATACTGATGCGCCGGCAAAATGCCTAAAGCATACGTGTCCTCAAGCGCCTCATCGGAAAAGCGCCGTGCCAATTCCAGCGCATCCACACCAACTTGCCTGGCACGTTCGATGATTTTATCTTCGACATCGGTCACGTTCTGAATGTGCGTTACGCTGTAGCCGCGCGCTTCGAGTACTCGTCGCAATACATCATAGGCCATGAAGGCGCGCGCATGGCCTATATGCAGCGCGTCGTAGGGAGTCACACCGCAGACATACATTGAGACGCGGCCCGCTTCACGCGGACGAAACTGCTCTTTATCGCGCGATAGCGTGTTGTAAAGAAAAATGTTGCCGGGTTGAGTCTGGTTCTCGTTGGATTGCACGGGCCGCAGTTTAAGAAATTGAACCGGCAAGAAAAAGCCCGCTGCATTTTGACTACAGTCGTCCGCGTCCTACTTGCATGTTCGTCGTATCGTCAAGCGGAGACCAAAGGGTGAAAGAGCAGATTAGACGAGTTGGCTGTGCAGTGCAGCCAGCAATTCACGGCTGGTCTGGCCGTGTTCGGGGGCGTAAGCAAACGAGTACTCGGAAAGCAGTGCATCAATGAGTGTGGGGTTTGCGGGGAAAATCGTGCGTGAATCACAGGTACGCAGCCAGCGTTCTCCCACTTTGCGGCCCGGTTCGCCGGTGTTGGGGAGTAGCGCCAGCAGGTTAAGACCGGGGAAGTCTCCGCCCGAAATTTCAACGACCTTATCAGCTTTACGGCAGCAACGCTGCGCCAGGGCGTAAGCGGCGGCGCGGGCACTTTCCTGGACATCACGGCCAAGGTGGCCCGTTGCTTCATCCCAGTTGCGAATTTGCAACAGTGAAAGCGCCAACGGTTTGAGAGGCGCCGCAGAAGTGTTGGTCGTTGTTGCTTTTACGACGCGTTCGCCAGGCCGCAACACCTGGTCGATCCACTGGGGCAAGCGCTTCAGTGAAACGACGCGCTGCTGTGCCAGGCCGGCATCGGCTGCAGAGAGTACTCGCGAGACGCCACCGTGAGCCGCAACGGGTGCGATCTGCGGATCGGCCTCGATGATGCGGCGCAGGTGCTCAACTCCGCGCTTCACCAGATAAGCCGCATAATTGACCGAAATCCCTAACTGACGCGCGATTTCAGTCTTGGAGCATTCATCAAAATAGAACATGCGCACCGCGCGCTGCTCCAGGTCACGCAGTTGCGGCAAGGCATGCGCCAGCACCACACGGTTTTCCACGCGCATTGCCAGGGGCAAGTCGGCGCTGTCGGTTTCATCGTAGCCGCGTGTGGAAACATTGCCCACGGGCGCGGTGCTTTCACCATCGGCATCGTCGCTTTCAACGTCGAGAGAAGCCACCGAAAGCAAATTGTTACTTTCGAGGACTTTACGCACAATCTGCGGCTGAATATCAAGTGACGTCGCGATTTCTTCGGGACGCGGCACACGTCCGAGTCTCTGCGTGAGTTGCTCACTGCTGCGCGTCACCTGAGCGCGCAATTGTGCATGCCAGCCCGGTTCGTGAATCAGCTTGCCAAGGTCGCGCAGATAGTGGCGCATCTCGCCGGAAATGAGATGACACGCATAAGTGGAGAAGCGAACGCCTTTGTCAGGGTCGAAGCGGTCGACAGCTTTGATAAGACCGATAGTGCCTTCCTGCACCAGGTCTTCCAGCGGCTCGCCCGAAGCGCTGAAGCTACGCGCACAGTGCTCCACCAGAGGCGCATGTACCAAAACGAGGTGATCGCGCAGCGACTCGCGGTCGCCGCCGCGCACTTCCTGAGCCGGCCCGCGCAAACGACGAAACTGCTCCGTCAGCGTCGCTTCATCCGGACGTCCAGGCGCGAAACGCAGCACATCAGGAGGCGCGAGGCCGAGACGCGGCTCATCCTCAGGTGACGCACTGTCTATGTGCTCGCCTACTCCATTTTCTTGCTCATTGTGAGGGCTGTGCTCCGGCGATGCGGATGGCAGAGGCCGAGGAAATTCTTCAACAGTCATCAGGAATTTGCTGCGTACACTCACGCGAGGCCGAATACGAAATGCCGTTGCGCAGCGCAGACAACTAAGTCGCGCAGCGCAGACAACTAAAAAGTGGCGCAATATCGCGTAACTCGTCGTGGAGGTGGCATCAAACTGGCCAAAGCCGAGTCGAGGGTTTGCAGAATGCCCTGAGTGTGCTTTCGAACTGTTGTTCGAGTACTCGTCGCGTGGTTTGGGTAAATGCTTCAGACGGGTGCAGCAGTAGCGCTGTTTTCGTCGCTGCCGGCTTTTTCCAACGCGGTTCCACTGATGATGTGATTGGCTTCGTCTTGCACGCCGGCCAGTTCCGCACGGCGTGGCCGCAAGTAGAACTCGTCGAGCAGGATGCGCACCAGAGCGGCGGTCGGCACAGCCAGCACTGCGCCCACTACACCGAAGAGCGAGCCCATCGCCAGCGCAAAAAACACGATGGCGACCGGGTGCAACTCCATCGAGCGGCCCATGATGAACGGCACCAGAACGTTGCTTTCAACTTGCTGCACGAACAGAATAGCGATAAGCGCCATGCCCGCCGTTTGAGGACTGGTTCCGAGCGCCACAAACAGCGCCGGCACCGACGCCACCAGCGGCCCGATGTTGGGCACGAACTCACCGAAAAAGGCAAGCACACCGAACACCAGCGCGGGACGCACGCCCACCAATTGCAGCAGGATGCCGGTTGAAATGCCTGTAATCAGGCCGTTAATCAGGGTGGCGCGGCTCCATGCCATCATCTGGTGCATCATGCGCGCCAGGCTGCGCCGTGTCGCTTCACGATGACGATTCGGCACTACGGCGAGCAGCCCCGCAACAATAGGCTGCGGATTGCCCAGGATAAAAATCAGCAACAGCAGCGCTACCACCAGACCGAATATTGCACCCACCACGCCAAGCGTCGAGGCCAGTAACCAGGGTGTTACGCGCGTGGCCTGTGTCCGCAGAGTTTCGATGAGTACTTCCGGTTCGGGCACAGCGTTGTTGATCGACGGATAGCGAGTACTCAGTTGCTTGACCTGTGCCTGAATGCGCTCGTTGTAGATGGGAATTTTTTGCACCAATCTGTTAATTTCTTCCAGCAGCGGCGGCACCACCAGGAAGAGCAGCAGCGCAACAATGGCGATCAACGAAAACATCACCAACATCACGGCGAGGCCACGCCTTATGCCGCGCTTTTCCAGCCCGGTCACCAGCGGGTTGAGCACCATCGCCAGCAGAAAAACCACAGCGAAAAGCAGCAGCGTCGGCCCAAGAGCGCCGATCAACAGCGCCGCGATGGCCAGTGTGGCGACCAGGCCGAGAAAGCGCCTCAAATCGCCGTAGGAAAGCGGACGCAAGTCATCCGCGGGATTGTCACTGTGTGGTTGATCGGGGACTTGCTGCGCTGCGCTCTGGTTCATGATTGGTTGTTACCGAGCTTCCATACCACGACTTCATCGTCGGCCAGTTTGCCCAGTTTCTGCGAGTTGACTCGCTCCAGGCTGTACTCGCCTTCCTGAAACTTGAACTTCAGCGGCGCGGGCTTGCTGGCCGCAACCCAACCAATGCTACGCCGCTCATCGCCTTTGCGCACGCGAAAATTATAGACTGTGACGCCTGATGGAAAATTCTTGTCCTTTTCCTGGCTCGTGCCCATGTACTTCAAGATAAAATCAGGAAATTGGACTTTCTCGCCCTCAACATACTTCACCTTGGCGCCGTAAGTTCCTGTGAGATCGTCCTCTTTCTTTTCTCCGCCCCCGCAACCAGCGCCCAGCACTCCGGCCAGACCTATTAGCGGCAGCCACGCGGCAAAGCGGGCCACGGCGCGCTGCTTCTTGCTACTCGACAAACGTTTCATTGTGCTCCCCAAGTGACAGCTTTAATTCAGTGTTTCCAGCGGCCCCAGGCCTACTGTGGCAGCACGTTCGAAAGGCTGCGCCGCCAATACTTCGTTGACCTGTGCGGTCGTGACATCCAGCAACAGCTTCAACGAATCGTCTATCGATTTCTGCTCGCGACGATAAATCCAGTCGAAGCCGACCGCACGCAAGCGGCCCATCGGCGTTTCGGCACTCAACACCTGGCTGGATGCCAGACGACGCTTGGCACGCTCCACCTCTTCGTCCTTCAAGCCACCGACACATGCTTCTTTTACCACACCGCGAAACACATCGAGCGATTGTTGCGCGCGCGCCGGGTCGGCCAGCAAGTAGCCGTAGAACATGCCATCGCCATCGTTGGAGTCGTGCCCGATCTGCGCTGCTTCGGCAATGCCGGGATGCACCAGCGCCCAATACAAACGCGACCCGTCGCCCGCACCAATGGCTTCGCAGGCCACAGCAGCGGCAAAGCGCCTGGGGTCTTGCATCGAGTAGCCGGGCGCAAAGAGTGCCATGTGCGCGCGATTGAACTTATCGTTGCCATCTTCGCCGCGCGGACGCAGCAATCGAACGCGCGGCTGCGGCTGATGCACGCTCAGTTCACGCGGCGTTTCGGCTGTGTTCCAAGCGCCGCACTGCGCCTGGGCCTGCTCTTTGACTTCGTCCCAATCGTAGTTGCCCGTGACGGTGAGAGTCAGGTTGTTGGCGGCGTAGCGGCGCGAAAAATATTCGTGCATCTGGTCACGCTTCAAGTTTTTGATGCTATCGGACGAGCCGAGAATCGAAGCGCCTAAAGGATGATTGTCGAAATAAGTTTCGCGCGCCAGATCAAAGACCAGAAACTGCGGCCTATCCTGGTACATGGCAATCTCTTCGAGGATGACATTCTTTTCCATGTCAAAGTCCTCATCGCGCAGCGCTGGGCGCATCATGTCCGCCAGCAGGTCGAGCAAACGGTTCTGAAACTTCGGCAGCACGTTGCCGTAATAAACCGTGTTCTCTTCCGATGTAAAGGCGTTATAGCGCGCGCCCATTTCATCGAACTCGCGGTTCACGTCCTCAGGCGTGCGCCGATTCGTGCCCTTGAACATCATGTGTTCCAGAAAGTGCGACACGCCGTTGACTTCGGGCGTTTCATCACGCGCGCCGGTCTTCACAAAAAAGCCCATCGCCAGGCTGCGCGCGCTCGGCACGTGCTCGCCCACAATGCTTAATCCATTTTCCAGTTGATGCAAATGTCGTTGCATGTTGTTGAGTACTCCTAACCCTTATTTCAGCTTCTGCACGATATGTGAAGGCAAATTTGTCTCTGTGTCGATATCACCGACGAACTGCTTGCCATAGAAAGCCTCTTCGACTGTTATGCTTCCAACAATGTGCCGATTGAACTCTTCCAAATCTTCAGCGGGCACCCACAGCTCTTGGTGAGTCCTGTCACCAACGACCTGTACATCAAAGCACCTGGCGTATTCGTCATCAACTTCAAACTTCGTAACGAAACCTGCAAATGAACCGGAAGTCGTATTCCACTCACCTGCAATGCGTGCGGCGTATTCAAAGTTGAGCACTGGATAAAAGATCGGTTGCTCCAGTAGGCGTGGAGGAAACGATTTGAAGTCACTCTCTGCGATGAGTTCAAGTTCTTTGAGGCCAACAGGACGATAAAGTATCATACGGTTTCAGCATTGACTAATTGACGCGCTCGCACAAACACCGCGTCCATCATTGCTTCGGTCAGCTTGCCGGTGAAGGTGTTTTGCTGACTGGGATGATAAGTGCCCAGCAGCGTCAAGCGAGTACTCAGTTTAACTTCTGTGGCGTGACCAAAGCGCGGGCGCGGCTTCAAGTCGGTAAAACCGGTCTGGCGCAGCGCATCGAAAGCGGCATCGAAGCCGATTTTGCCTAATCCAATAACGACACGAAGTTTGGTTAGCAATTCCAACTCGCGTAGCAGATAAGGGCGGCAGTTAGCGATTTCTTCCAGGGTGGGCTTGTTCATCGGTGGTGCACAACGCACCGCCGCCGTGATGTACATGTCGTTCAGGCGCAGCCCGTCGAAGCGGTCGCGCGACTCCGGCTGGTTGGAGAAACCGGTGCGAAATAGCGAGGCAAAGAGGAATACTCCCGACCCATCGCCGGTGAAGACACGTCCGGTGCGATTGGAGCCATGCGCTCCCGGCGCCAGACCGACCAGCATAACACGCGCGTCGTGTTGGCCAAAGTTGGGAACAGGTCGCGCCCAGTACTCTTTGCCAAGGTGACGGCGTGGTGGAGCTTTAGCAACACCCTCCCGCCATTCCACCAGGCGTGGGCAGCGACGGCAGTTGATAAGCTGCTCGTGCAGCCGTTCGGCTTCGTGCAGCCGTTCTATTTCTTGTTGGCGATTCGACATCAGACGAGATGGCGCAGCGGCTCGGCTATAGCGTCTTCGACTTCGAGCACGCTGGCATGGCGCGGCTCCGGCGGAAACTGCATTTGCGATGTGATGCTTTGCCAGCGAATGCCATCGTCGCTTTGTGAGGCACCGAAAAAGCCTTCGCAAAAGTGGTCATACAGCATGACAAGATGGCCGTCGCGCCGGAACACGGTGGGGCCTTCGGTCAGCGAAGGCGTGATCAATTCCGAGATTTGCATCCATTCGTCGCAGGCGCGTTGCGCGGTGCAAACACGAATCGCCTTGAAGTCGGTGCCCTGTCTGTTCTCACCGCGTTCATCTTTAAATGCCATCAGATACTGACCGTTGTGGCGAATAACGCTGGCGTCGATGACGTTATAGCCGGGATCGAAGAAAAGTAACGCTTCTGAGTACTCGCGAAAATCGCGCGTCGTTGTGCCCCAGATGCGATGGTCGTAACCTTCGCTGTATTGGCTTTCCTTAAGCCCCACAGTGGACGACCAGATGATGCGGTAAAGCTCTTCTTCCTCATCGTAGAAGCATTCGGGCGCCCAGCAGTTGCGCGTGTGCGGCACATGGCTCATGACGGGCACCAGCGTTGCATCGCGCCAGTGGAGCAAGTCTTCCGAAACGGCATGGATGATGTGGTCGCTGCGCCAACTGTTGGTCGAGAAGAGATGAAAAAGCCCATCGCGCGACTGCGACAGATGTGGGTCGCGCACGCTGCGATTGCCGACCGAAGCACGCCACACCGGCGCGTTGTCGCACAAGGGCGTCCATCTCAGGCCGTCTTCACTGATCGCGAGATGCAGCGCCTCGGCCTCGGTGCGGAAGTAGGACATTACGAACATGATCTAAATTGAATAACAGGATGCACAAGATAGGCAGGATAAAGTCGGGCAAACTGCTTAATCTCTCGATAGCAAACCGCCCAAGCCATCCTGCTTATCCTGTGCATCCTGTTCTACTTTCGCTTGGGACGATAGATGTGCGTCGCCTGGCCGAAAAAGGCTTCCGCCGATTCCATCATGGTTTCCGAAAGAGTCGGGTGCGGGTGAATGGAGAACTTCACATCGTCGGCCACGGCAGCCATCTCGACAGCCAGCACACCTTCCGCGATGAGTTCGCCCGCACCCTGCCCGCAGATTCCCACTCCGAGTACTCGTTGCGTTTGCGGCTCCAGCAGCAGCTTGGTCACTCCATCATTGCGGCCAAGTGTTGTAGCGCGACCCGAAGCAGCCCACGGAAAACGTGCCACCTCGACCGCGATGCCCTGTTTGGCGGCTTCGTTTTCCGTGATGCCGGCCCAGGCAATTTCCGGGTCGGTGAACACAACAGCGGGAATCGCTTTGGGTTCCCAAGCTGCCGCATGACCGGCAATAACTTCCACGGCAAGGCGGCCTTCATGCGAGGCTTTGTGCGCCAGCATCGGGTCGCCGGCGATGTCACCAATGGCGAAGATGTTCGGCACCGTGGTGCGGCGCTGCGCATCGATCTGCACAAAACCGCGCTTATCAACTTGAATGTCGGTGTTTTCTAGCCCGATGTTCTTCGAATTCGGCACGCGCCCCACGGAAACCAGCACGTTTTCGAAGAGCTGCTCTTTTTCCTGAACGTTGTCGCCTTCGAACACCACGCGAATGCCGTTTTCCTCTTCGGTCATGGAAACGACTTTGGTTTCCAGCATTACGCTGTGGAACATCGCTTTAACTCGCTTGGCCAGAATATCGACCAGGTCGCGGTCGGCGCCCGGCAGCAGGCCATTGGTCATCTCGACGACAGAGACTTGGCTACCCAACGCGTTATATACCGTTCCCAGTTCCAAGCCGATGTAGCCGCCGCCAACAACCAGCAGGTTCTGCGGCACATTGCGCAGTTCAAGCGCCGATGTCGAATTCCAGATGCGGTCGCTGCCGATATTGAAAGCCGGAACCGTGGCCGGCAGTGAACCCGTCGCCAGAATTGCGTTCTCGAAGGTGAGATTCTGTGCGCTGCCATCGAGCTTTTCGACGTTCAGCGTCTTGTTGTCGACGAAAGTGGCGCGGCCTTCGATGTAGTTGATTTTGCGCTGCTTGCTGAGTACTCCCAGCCCGCCCGTCATCTGCGCGACGACGCCTTCTTTCCAGCTGCGCAGCTTGTTGATGTCGAGGTTGGGCTTGCCGAAACTCACGCCAAATGCTTCGGCTTCGTGCGCTTCGGTCAGCACTTTGGCCGCGTGCAACAGCGCCTTGGAAGGAATACAGCCGCGATAAAGGCACACGCCGCCCGGATTTGGCTCCGAGTCGATCAGCGTGACCTTCATCCCCAGGTCGGCAGCCAGAAAAGCGGCGGCATAGCCACCCGGCCCGCCGCCGATCACAACAAGTTGAGCTGAATTTTCGTTACTCATGATTCAAAAACAAACAGGATGGACAGGATAAGCAGGATAATTGGTGCTCACCGTTTCGTTAGTGACTACGAGTACTCGCACCACATGGAAATTGACGCTTCCATCCTGAATATCCTGTCCATCCTGTTAAAAATTATCCTTCAAGTGAAAGCAGGAACGGCTGTTCCAGGGCCTGTGCGATCCAGCGCAGGAAGCGAGCACCGTCGGCGCCGTTGATGACGCGATGATCGTAGGAAAGCGACAGAGGCAGCATCAGGCGCGGCTCAAACGCGGAGCCGTTCCACACCGGCTCCATGCTGGAGCGCGACATGCCCAGAATCGCGACTTCGGGCGTGTTGACAATCGGTGTAAAACTGGTGCCGCCGATGCCGCCCAGGTTGGTGATTGTAAAGCTGCCGCCCTGCATCTCATCGAGGCTGGTCTTGCGCGCACGCGCTTTTTCGCCCAACTGCGTCAGTTCGACCGAAAGCTGGACGATGTTCTTCTTGTCCACATCGCGGATGACCGGCACGACAAGGCCGCGCTCGGTATCGACCGCAACACCAACGTGAACATACTTCTTCATCACGATTTCGTTGGCCGCCATGTCGATGCTCGCATTGAACTGCGGAAACTTCTGCAAGGCGCTGGCGACGACTTTGAGTGCAATCGCCGTAACAGTCAGTTTTCCGCCCGCTTTTTCTGTCTTGGCGCCGAACTGTTTGCGCAGCTTTTCCAATTCGGTGACATCGGCTTTATCGAACTGCGTGACGTGCGGCACGGTCGCCCACGAACGCGCCATCTGCTCGGCGGTGGCGCGGCCAATGCCGCTTATCGGCTGGCGCTCGACTTCGCCCCACTTGCTAAAGTCCGGCAGCGGTGCAGCGGCGATAGCAACCCCGTTGGATGGTGCCGCCTGAGTACTCGTTTGCAGGAACGAGCGCACATCGCCAAACGAAATACGTCCCGATGGCCCTGTGCCCTGCACCCGACCGATGTCTACGCCCAACTCGCGCGCCAGACGACGCACACTGGGAGCCGCCGGGATGTTGGCGCCGCTACGGGCTGTGGTGGCCGGTGCAGTCTGAGTACTCGCACCGTTTTGTGATGCGCCGCCCGGCGCGGTATGCGAGGTGTAGCCGTCGCGCTGTGCAGGCGCATTGCTCACGACGCGCTCCGGCTCGTCTGTCACAGTGCCCCTCTCTACGGCTTGCTGCTGTAATGCGCCGTTGGAAGCGGTAGAACTCGACGCCGCGCCGCCACCATTCGAGCCGCTGCCGTTTGAACCGGCGCCATTGCTCAGTGATGTCGTTTCCTGTTGCTCGGCTCCCATGCCGCCCAGCAGGTCGGCTTTCTGGCTGTCGCCACCGGCATTGCCTGATGGTGCGGCACCGGCATCGGCATTTACGGGAGCTGCGCCGTTGGCACCGGAATCGACCGTAAAGACTTTGGCGCCCGGCTCCAGCTTGTCGCCGGTTTTGACATGGATTTCCTGCACCACGCCGCTCACGGTCGCGGGCACGGGCAGAATCGCTTTATCGGTCTCCAGTTCGAGAACGTCCTGGCCTTCTTCGATTGTGTCGCCGACCGAAACCAACACCTGCGCCAGCGTGCCGCTTTTTACTGACTCACCTAAATTGGGCAGAGTCCATTCAGTTGCCATTATGTATTTGCCTCTTCTTGACCCTTGCGAGTACTCAAACCTGTAGGGGCGCAATACATTGCGCCCCTACTCGTTACACCAGCATCGGATTCAACTTGTTGGCGTCGATGCCCAGCTCTTGCATTGCCTTCTTCACCACATCGACCTTGATCTTGCCTTCATCGGCCAGAGCTTTGAGCGTCGCCAGCACGATGTAGCGATGATCGACCTCGAAGAAGTTGCGCAACGCGTCGCGCGTTTCGCTGCGTCCGAAGCCATCAGTGCCCAATGAATACAAACGTCCAGGCACCCACTTGGAGATGCTGTCGGGCAAGGCCTTGACGTAATCGCTGGCCGCCACGTACACGCCCTTCGAGCCTTGCAGGCACTCCGTCACGTAGGTCAGCTTCTGGTCGTCGGGGTTGAGCAGGTTGTGACGCTCTACGCCGAGTCCGTCGCGGCACAGTTCCTTGTACGAGGTAATGCTGTACACATCGCTGGCCACGTTGTACTTCTCTTCGAGTACTCGTGCCGCCTTGATGACTTCGTTCAAAATGGTGCCGCTGCCGAACAAGTTGGCGTTCAGCTTGGCGTTCTTCTTCTCGCTGGCCTTGAAACGGTACATGCCGCGCAGAATGCCCTCTTTGATGTTCGGCACATCCGGCATTGGTGGATGAACGTAGTTCTCGTTCATCAGCGTGATGTAGTAGAAGACGTTCTCGCCCACTTCATACATGCGGCGAATGCCTTCGCGGATGACAACCGCCAGTTCGTAAGAGAATGCCGGGTCATACTGCACCAGGTTCGGCACCGGGTAAAGCAGTAGATGGCTGTGACCGTCTTCATGCTGTAAGCCCTCGCCGTTAAGCGTGGTGCGTCCCGCCGTACCGCCCAGCAAGAAGCCTTTGACGCGCATATCCGCGGCCAGCCAGATGAGGTCGCCCACACGCTGCGGCCCAAACATCGAATAGTAGATGTAGAACGGAATGGTGTTGATGCCGTGCGTCGAGTAGGCGCTGCCCGCCGCGATGAACGAACTCATGGCGCCCGCTTCGTTGATGCCTTCTTCGAGCAGTTGCCCGTTCTTGGCCTCTTTATAGTAAGGCGCGGCGACGTTGTCCTTTTCGCGATCAACGGGTTCATACAACTGACCCATGCTGGCATAAATGCCAAAGGAGCGGAACATGCCGTCCATGCCGAAAGTGCGCGCTTCGTCGGGGATAATCGGCACGATCAGCTTGCCGATTTCCTTGTCGCGCATCAGCGTATTAAGGATGTTGACGAAGGCTTTTGTAGTGGAAGGTGGCGGGCTATCAGTACCACCAGCCTGCTCTTCGTAAAATCGCTCGAACACCTTTTCATCCGGCGTTTTGACGGGAGAGTTGGTCGGCGTGCGACTGGGCACGTAACCGCCCAGCGCCTTGCGACGCGCGTGCAGATATTGCATTTCCGGGCTGTCTTCAGCCGGACGATAAAACGGCGCGTTGACGATTTCCTCTTCCGCAATCGGAATGTCGAAGCGGACGCGGAACGCCTTGAGCGAGTCTTCCTGCAACTTCTTCTGCTGGTGCGTCGGGTTGCGGCCTTCGGCTTCGGGGCCAAGACCATAGCCTTTGACCGTCTTGGCCAGAATCACCGTGGGCTGGCCTTTGTGCTCGGTCGCGGCTTTGTAAGCAGCATACACTTTCACCGGGTCGTGGCCTCCGCGACGCAGTTTGGTCAGGTCTTCGTCCGACAGGTCTTTGGCCAACTCTCGCAGATAAGGCGAATTGAAGAAGTGCTGGCGCGCGTACTCGCCGCTTTCAACCGTGTATTTCTGATACTGGCCATCGACGATTTCGCCCATGCGCCGCACCAGTTCGCCACTTTCATCGTTTGCCAGCAGCGGATCCCAATCTTCGCCCCAGATGACTTTGATGACATTCCAGCCCGCACCACGAAAAATACCTTCTAGTTCCTGAATGATTTTGCCGTTGCCACGTACCGGGCCATCCAGGCGTTGCAGGTTGCAGTTAATAACCCAGGTCAGGTTGTCCAGCTTTTCGCGCGCGGCGAGGGTGATGGCGCCCAGCGTCTCCGGCTCGTCGCATTCGCCGTCGCCAATAAAGCACCATACGCGGCTGTCGGCGGTATTTTTGTGGCCGCGATGCTCTAGATAGCGGTTAAAGCGCGCCTGGTAAATGGAGCAAATCGGCCCCAGGCCCATCGAAACCGTGGGGAACTGCCAGAAGTTGGGCATCAGCCACGGGTGCGGATACGAACTGAGTCCGCCGCCCGGTTCCAGTTCGCGGCGGAAGTTGACCAGGTTCTCTTCGGTCAGGCGGCCTTCGAGGAAAGCGCGCGCATAAACGCCGGGCGAAGCATGGCCCTGAAAATAAACCTGGTCGCCGCTGGATTCGCCGTTTTTCGCCTTAAAGAAATGGTTAAAGCCAATTTCAAACAGCGTCGCGGCAGAGGCGTAGGTCGCGATGTGGCCGCCGACATTGCCGCCCGCCGCGTCAGCGACTTTGTTGGCGCGGATGACCATCGCCATGGCGTTCCAGCGCACCAGGCTCTTGATGCGGCGCTCCATTTCGCGGTCGCCGGGAAACGGCGCCTGGTTTTGCGGCGCGATGGTGTTGATATAAGGTGTGGTGGCCGCAAAGGGGATGCACACGCCCTGGCGCTGGGCATAAACCTCAAGCTCACGCAGCAGTTCCTGCACACGCTCGGGGCCGCCACTTTGTAGCACGTAATCGAGCGAGTCGAGCCATTCCTGCGTTTCCTGCTGCTCGTCCGGCGTGCCGGAGGGCTGCGCCGCGACAGCGCCGTTCAAGTTGTTGGCGTTGTGGTTCGTAGAGCCATTCAGGCCGGAAGCTGTTCCGTTTCCGTTCGCGCCTGCACCATTGGTGTCAACACCATTAGCGCCTGCGCGGTTGGAGGCTACCCCGTTGGAAGTTGCGCCGGAGGCTGCCTCAGAATTGGGGGCTGCGCCGGCGACATCACTGGGAGAATCGTTCATTATGTTCGCCCTTCATTTATGAGTACTCGTGAAGTACTCCAGTCTTCGTGTTCAACCTCTTATAATATACCTGTTTCGCCTCATGTGTTTCCATCTGACAAGGATAGCCACATCGGTTTGCGATTTCTATTCCATACCGCACATTTACGTTTCTCCACAAAATCATCGTTGTCACAGTTCTGTTTTGCAGCAAATGCACCGTCACCATTACAGGCACGGGGCGCTGTGAGTTGGGGCTGTGGAATCGGGCGATTCAAGGAAATTCCGTGCACCTATTGTATATGCCGAGATGAAGTGGGCCTGTGCAACGGCAAAATTACTCGCACCACGTCATAAAGCGAGCACAGAAGTGATCAAATTGTTTAGAACTCTCCGGCGCGGGTAAGATAAACTGGAACCGTCACTGCGAGTTACGTGCCGCCTGACTACCGCAAGCGTTCCATAGCGTTCTCTTATGCAACGCGCGGCTTTGTGGTGCGTCGTTGCGCTTTAAGCCGCAGCTTAAAGTCGCAGCTTTAAGTCGCACGAGTTAGCCACAGGCTTTCAGGTAAGGGTGACAGGGTTTTATCAGCATTATCCATTCAGAGGACAAGCATGCAAGCAACTTCGGAACAAGCGAGCGTATCGAGTACTCAGTCAGGTGCAGGAACTTTCGTTTCACCATCTGACGGCGAGATTATTCTGCAAACACAAAACCTATCGAAAACCTATCGCCCGATGTTTTCCAAAGCGGGCAAGACCGCACTGGAAAACCTGAGCATCGACGTGCGACGTGGCGAGATTTTCGGTCTGGTCGGCCCCAATGGCTCGGGTAAAACCACCACATTGAAACTGCTCCTGGGCCTGATTCGCCCCACCGGCGGCAGCGTGCAGATTTTCGGGCACGGCCCGCGCGACGTGGCGGTGAAGAAGCGCATCGGATTTTTGCCGGACGGCCCCTACTTTTACGATCACCTGAACTCCTACGAAGTGCTCGACTTCTATGGCAAGCTGTTTGGTTACTCCAAAGCAGACCGCGAGCAGCGCACAGCCGAACTGCTCGATACAGTGGGCCTCAACCCCGCCGACCGCTCGCGCCAGATTCGCACCTACTCCAAAGGCATGATGCAGCGCGTCGGATTGGCGCAAGCCCTCATCAACGACCCGGAACTGTTGTTCCTGGACGAGCCGACAACCGGTCTCGACCCCATCGGTGCGCGCGCCATGAAAGATGCCATTCTCAGCGTGCGAGATCGCGGCAAAACCGTTCTCTTGTGCTCGCACCTTTTGGCCGACGTGCAGGCCATTTGCGACCGCGTCGCGATTCTTTCGGAAGGTAACCTGGTGAAGTTCGGCACGGTGCGTGAACTGGTCGGCCCCAGTCAGGAATTCGAAGTGTTCGCGTCCGGCCTGGGCAGCGATGCCTTGAAGCGCGCCGGCGAGCGTGGTTACACCTTCGAAACGGAAAATGGTAGCGTGCGTTTTCGCACCGGCGGCTCGGAGCAGTTGGACGGCGTCTTGAATTTCATCCGCGATTCGGGCGGTCACACCACCGACGTTCAAGGCCGCAGCGAAACTCTGGAAGATGTTTTCGTGCGCAGCGTGCGCAGCGACGGACGCTAAGACAGGACGTGGAGCCCAGAGCGTGAAGCCGTAAGCATTAGTTTTTCAAATTGAAGCAGTCGTACAAACAAATACAAAAGAACGACACGACTACTCGTGTTGCAGAAGGAGCAATTCATGAGCGCATCTCCAGCCGTAATGGGACGCGACCAAAACGTAAGCGCAGGACAGCCTCGCCGCGATGAGCGCGTTGAGATTCCCGCCAAGTGGCGTGCCGGACAACTTGCCGTAATCGCACTTATTCTTCTTGCCGGTATCTACTACTACACAGTGGGCTGGCGCAGCCCGGCCGGTGAAAGCGGCGCCGCCGATTCGCGCTCTATTTTTGATGCCGCCGGTTTTCTCGTTCTGGCGGGCCTGACATGGCTCACAACGCCTACAGCCGGCACCATTGCCCTCAACACCTTTCAGGAAGCGGTGCGCCGCCGTTGGATGACGGCTCTGCTCGCTTTTGCTGTTGTTCTGCTCGTTCTCTCCACGTTTTTCCGCTGGATGCAGGCGGGCGAAGAGCAAAAGTTCCTGCGCGACTTCGGCATCGGCTTTATCATCATCATGACGCTGCTGATGGCGATCTTCCTCGGCGTTTCTCTTGTGCCGCCTGAGATCGAGCGTCGCACGATTTTCACGATTCTCTCCAAGCCGGTTGATCGCGGCGAGTTCCTTATCGGTAAGTTTCTGGGCCTGTGCCTCACGCTGCTGGTTAACCTCGCTGTGATGGGCGTGGCATTTCTGGCTTCTTACGCCATCTTCCGCATCAGTCGCCTGGGCTATGCCGGCGCGATGGAGATGGTGCCCAATGTCCGTCCGGGTTTGGTCTTCGAACTGAGTAACCTGGCGCGGGCGCTGGTGTTGCAATATGGTCAACTCGTCGTCATGGCGGCGCTGGCGATTACGCTGTCGCTCGTGGTTTCGGGCATCACCGCGATTGTGTTCTGCTTCCTCGCCTACTTCGGCGGCCAGATGAGTTCCTACTGGGAACACCTCGAACAGCACGCTTCAGGCGAACAAGGCAGCGGCGGTCTTTCCGGCCCGGTGGTGGGCATGATCAAAATGGTCTATTTCGTCCTGCCGCGTCTCGACAAGTTTGAGGTGCGCGAGCGCCTGGTGAACGATATGCCGGTCGCTTTCAACTACATGTGGAAGGCGATGAGCTCGGGCCTGATTTACGTGGCTGTTCTACTGGCTATCGCTTATCTTGTGTTCAGTGACCGCGAGTTCTAGAGCCTGGCTGAGTACTCGATGTTGAATACTCAGCCAACGTTCAACTGAAGGTGAAACTGCAATGAATCCAAAAAAATGGGGCATATTAGCCGGCGTTGCGCTGTTGCTGCCTCTCTACAATATGGCGCAGCCCGATCTCTATCAAATGCGCAGCATGGATGTGCTGCCCAATAAGACCGCCAAAGAACGAGAACAGCAAAAACTGGAGCGCTACGGCCCGTCGCTGGAGTGGCTCGATCGCATGACGCGGCCCAACGAGTTCTCGGGCAACCGCCGCGTCAAACTCGATTTCCGCGTCATGAGTTCGATGATGCTGGCCGGCATGGCATCGGGCTTTAAAAGTCAGGTGGCCAACCTGCTGTGGATGAAGTCGGACGAGTTCTGGCACAAAGGCCTGATGGAGCGTCAGATTCCCATCATGGAGATGGTAGTGACGCTCGACCCGCAGTTCATCGAGGCCTGGAGCACGACCGGCTGGCACTGGGCCTATAACCTCTATGCCGAAGAACCGGACAAGCCGGAGTTGAAAAACAACCCCAAAGCGTTGCGCAAAAGGCAGGAATACGACGTGATGACCGGCCTCGATTACCTGGATCGCGGCGCCGCCATGAACCCGGAAACCTATCGCCTGTGGTTTGAAAACGCCTGGACGCGCGCCGAAAAAGCCGGTATCTACGACAACCGCACCGTTCAACTGATGCGTGAGGCACGAACCAAGGGTGACGCTCGCCTCGTTGAGATGATGCTGCCCGACCCCAAAACCAATGAACCGAAAGCGACCAAAGTGCAGGGCATGGACCTTGTCGGTCGTAACATCGGACACGTTTACGAGCGTATTCCCGACATCGACAAGGCTCTAGCAGAGTATCGTAACCTGCTGCGCGGCGACAACGGGCAGGGCGCACCGCCGACCGATGAGGAAATGGCTTTAATGCGCGTCGCCGGACAAGCCTGGGGGCGTTACGGCAAGAATTACGATGTCATTGTCAGCACCTACCAGAGCGGCGACGCCACCATCAAGGCTCAGATCAAGAAGATGGTGCCCAACATCGAACAACTTGTTGCGGCCCAGGCAGTGCGCGGCAAAATGGGAAATCGAGAAGCACAGGCGACAGGTGCCTATGTTTCGATTGTGGCACGCTATGTTCCGGCGTGGGAGTTGATGAAGGCCGGCAAACTCCCTCAGGCCATTAACACCATCATTGGCGTGATGAATGCCGACACACGTTACCATTTGCAGGGCTTGCCGGTGTATGAGCAAGTACTCGCGATGCGTGGTGATGCACCGGCGGCCATCAAAACGGCCGTTGAGGACGTAAAAAGGTCGGAGCACAGTTCATCGCAGGAAATGGGATTGCACCTGCTGGCCAAGCTCTATGAAAAGCAGGGCAACTGGAAGAAGGCCTATGAGACGTGGTATCGCGCCCGCGAGCGCAGCACGCTCAACTTCTACGCACAACGCAACGCGCACCTGTTGGAAGATCGCTTCGACTTTAAGCCGCCGCAGCACATCATCGCAGCTATCAAGGCGTCGCGCAAAACGGGCGAGCCAAACGCCGCACCACCGATGCCCGGCAGCGCCGCCGAAAAAGCCGAAGCCCTGGCCGCCGCGAAAGCTGCCAAAGCACCTCCGGCTCAGAGCACGCCCGCAGCACCAACTCCTGCAACGCAAGCTCCTGCCGACGAGCACGCCGGTCACGCGCACTGAGTTTGTAATTGTAAGGTTACAACGTTAAGGACACACCTAAAGAAAGGGGCACCGTGCAATTGCACGGTGCCCCTTTCGCAATGCGGCTTCCTATTCGCTAAACGTTTGAATTCCAGGACTTACACGATGTCTCATTGGTAGGGGCGAGGTTGCCTCGCCTTGGGCGCGAAGACCGCGCCCCTACGAACCCTTGAGATGTCTCTGCGTAAGTCATAAATTCAATATAGCATCGTTAGCAGCGCACTGCGAAAGCTGTGCAGGATGGCGTTTCGATCGAGCGCGGCTCCGATAAAAACCAGAGATGTTTCCGGCTCCTGAGTACTCACCGGAAGGTGATAGGGCGCCAGATGGAAACGCGCCTGCGCTCCGCCTCCGGTGTATTGCAACAGGTGCAACCCTTCGCCACGTAAATGCACAAATCCTTTGGCCCGCCACACATTCGGCGACAGGTTTTTTAGCGCCTCTTCAAAGACGGCGCGCTCAATCGGGTGCGGCAAAGGACAAACCACAGATTGGAAATGTGTGTGCGGCACCGGCTCGTTGTCCGCTTTGCCGCCCGCTTCACTTTCGAGTACTCGTGGCGCATTGCTGCCCTGAGTTTCGTGGAGCGCACTCCGCCACAAAGGAGCGCAATGCACGTCGCAATGTGTCGCGGCTTCAAAGCGAGCGTGAGAGTTCAACTGCGCCAGTTCATCACGAGATTTCTGGAGCTGCGAAGTCGAAGCGAGATCACTTTTGTTGAGAATGATGACATCGGCCATTTGCACCTGGCGTCGCAGCAACGGCGCGACATCCGCCTGCAAATCGGCGTAACGCTCCACATCCACCACGCTGACGAGCAGGGCCGGGCGAACCAACGGCAGCAGTTGCGTGGCGGTCGTGACATCCAGTAAAAGAATAGGATCAGCCACACCGGAGGCTTCCATCAAAATAATGTCGGGACGAGTTTCATCAGTGCGTTGACCGATTTCGAGTAACGTCCAATGCAGTTCATCTTGTCCGGTGCAGCACGCGCAGCCGCCCGCGATGCCGGTCAGAATCTCGCTGGCGGCTTCGCGTTCCAACTCGCGCAGAATGTTGGAATCCATGTCGGTCGCGCCAAACTCATTCACGATAACGGCGATTTTGAACCCGCGCACGTGTGCATCCACAATGAGACGGCGCATCAGCGTCGTCTTGCCGGAACCGAGAAAACCACCAACCAGCACGAGAGGAATGGGTAACGGAGTACTCACGACTTTAGTTTATGCGGTGCTGGCCACAATCGCATTTCACACTTGAATGGTTTGTGTGTAGTTGCGCCGGCAACAGCATCTTTGGTAGACTGTGCCCGTTGAAATCGGAGGACTGAGTTTAAAATGGCAAATCGTTGTGAATTAACCGGCAAAGGCCCGCTGAGTGGAAACCTGGTATCGCACTCTCAGCGTCATACCAAGCGTCGCCAGATGCCGAACCTGCAAACCAAGCGCGTATGGGTGCCTGAAGAAGGCCGCTTCATCAAGATGAAACTTTCGGCGCGTGCCATCAAGGCCATCTCGCGTAATGGCGCCAGCGCCACCATCGCCAAAGCCAAGAAGCGCCAGGCCGCACAAGCCAAGTAACTTCAAAAGAAGCAACTACGCTTACCGAGTACTCAAAAGAGCTGCGTCAATCGACGCGGCTCTTTTTGTTGCGGCTTTGCTGCTTTTGCCGGAGGCTTTATGGCGCAGTCGCAAAAATTTCTTCAATGCGGCGCGCACGATAATCGAATATTTGGTTTAGCTTGCGTCCGATCCATAGTGTGTTCAAAGTCGCACCGAACGGGCCGAAACCCACCATGTAGGTGACACGGTCTTCCATCACGACGCAGCCTGCGCTCTCGCGGAAAATATGTTCGTGATACCACAAGCGGTAAGGCCCGACACGCTGCTCATCGACAAAATAGCGGCACTCTTCAATATGGCGAATTTCGGTCAGCCAGCGCACCCAAATTCCTTTAATAAACTGCACGCGATATTCAATGAGTTGCCCCTGATACATTGCAGCAGGGACATCACTCACGATGCGGAAGTTTAAGTCCGGTGGAGTCAATGAGTTCAGATTGTGTGGCGTTGCAAAGAATTCCCACACGGCATCAATGGGCGCGGCAATTTCTTGCCGGCGATGGAGACGAAAAATCATCTAAGAGATAAAAGTGGCAAATGACTGCACTGAGCGGCTCACACACCCATCTCAAACGTGTCGCGTGACCGTAAGGCCATCGAGAGCAAACTTAAAGGGGATAACGCGAATGCCCTGCTCTTGCAGAGTACTCGCAACGCGCTCTTTTTGCTGCGGCGACTCAGAAACGAACATCATGCAGCCGCCGCCGCCTGCGCCGCAACATTTGCCGCCGCGAATATGCGGACGCACCAGATCGAAGATGCCTTCCACCAGGTCATTGGAAAGCGAAGCGTCCAAACCTTTGGCGCACTCGTGCTGCAAATTGAGCAGGGCGCCGAGATGGTCGAAGTTACCGCTTTCTAAAATGTCTTTGGCGCGATAAGCCGAGTCGCGCAACTGAAACAAACTTTCCACGACCTGTCGCTTGCCGGCGCGAAAGCCACCCCACACGTTTTCATGCAGGTTGCTGGACAGGCGCGCCTGGCCGGTGTAGCACAAAGTCAACAAACTTTCGAGTTGCTCGATTGCCTGCGGCGTAATATGGATCGGGTTGGCCTTGACGCCGCTTTCCTCGAACTCGAACAAGTTGAAGCCGCCGTAAGCCGCCGCATATTGATCCTGCTTGCCGCCGATAATACCGAGCACGGTTTCCACTTCGTAGGCTTGTTCGGCGATGCGCCCGCGCTCATCGGACGATTGCGGTACTTTGCCGCTGGCCAGGCTCAGCCACACCACGTTCAGAGCCGAAGAAGTGCCCAGCCCCGAACCGGCAGGAATATCGGTTTCATAGGTGACGGCAATGCCCTCGGTCGCATCGCCCTGAGTACTCGCATGTCCGCCTACGACGGTGCGCCCGGTCACGTAGCGGTCGATGGCTGCATTGGTGGTCGCACCACCGAAGGGATGCGCGAAGTATTTGACATCTGTCCAGGCTCCGGCGAAGTCGATACGCACCGGCGCGCGGCTTTCAATAATCATGAAGAACTTTCACACTTAAAGCAAGAGGCTGGAGATAACTATCTCCAGCCTCTTGCTTGTATCCCGTGGTCAGAACGGCAAGCGCGACACGCTCTTGGCCAGCAAGGCCAGAGCGACCGCCGCCATGCCGATAAGTCCCATGCCGCAGTAATAGCCGGCCACGAGCACCGGCGCATAAGCCCGCCAGTTCTCGACGCCGTAACGCTTCTGGAAATAGTAACGGCTGAGCATCGCGCCGATAAACAGCGGAATTGCACCCCAGGGCTGTGCATGTGTGCCGCTAATCAGGCCGTAGAAGAACAAAATCGACATGCCGCTCAGGGCAATTGCCGCATAGGCCGCAGCCGCGATAACGCCACCGGCAGCGATGTAGTTGACGTTGATTGCCTGACGCAAGAAGTTGTTTCCGCCTTCCTGGTTGGCCGTCCACCACAGCACCGACTGCTGCGCATGCACCGGCCAGAACTTCGAGGCGTAAGGGTAGTTGGAAGAAGGAATCGGCGCCAGCTTCCAGATGAAGCTCCAGAACATGAACGAGCAAACCAGCATGATCGGCAGCATCAGAAGCTCGACTTTGATGATCGAGGTGAACTTGGTACGCGTCAATTCAACGGTGCGGAATTGTGACGCCAGCCAGCTCACATCGTTGAGAGGGATTGGCGCGAACCAGATGTCGAAACCACGGTAACCGGCCATCATGAAAGAGGCTTCTTTGACGTAAGGAATGGAGACGCTTTGCCCGGCCATACCCGCCATGCGCGAGTTGATATAAGAAAACAGCGGTGTCCACACGAAGCCGAAGAACACCAGAATCCACAGCGGAAAGCCCGGCACCAGATAGCGGCACAAGATGATGAAGCCAACTGTTGCGGCTGCCCAAACCGCCAGCGACAGCGTAATCGGAATGTCGCCACGGCCTTTTGGCGGTGCAAACGAGATTGGAGCAATACCCGTCTTTGCATTGCGGCGATTCTTGGTCAAGGCTCGGAGGACGCTGCCAATACCGACAGCGGCGACGACAATTGAGGTTCCAATACCGAATGATAGCCAGAAGTCGAAGTTGTTGGCTACACCACTCTGGTTGAGGTCGAGACCTGCTGTCCATGAACGCAGAATGCCATACCTGTGCAGAATAGGGTTGGCCACAATATGACATGCGATGGTGCTGACAAAGGTTCCGACCACGATTGGCAACGGCAGCACAAAACCGAGCAGAACCTGTCCCAGGTCGGTGCCGATTCCGGTCAGCGCCGCCGGCAGAATGTTTTTGGTGTTGCTCGTGTAGTCGATGAACGGAATGCTGACAATGGTAATCGGCTGCGAGAAGATGAGGCCACTAACAGCGGGCAGCAAAATGTAGATCATGCCCCAACCGACGCCGATCATGGCCCCGATGGAGAAGATACGCCAGCGCCAGCCTTCTTTTTGCGCCGATGATTCCGCCAATGCAGTCGCACCTTCAGCAGCAATGGGCGCCAGCGGGAACGGCAAGCGCTCGATGTCGCTCGTGATGCGAAACATCACATAGCCCAGACCCCAGTTGTTCATGCGGCTCAGAATCTGGCCGACCATCAACAGGCTAATAGCCGGAATCCAATCGCGGTGCAGAAAGGTGCGCTGCAACAACGCTTCCGAACCAAGCGGCGGCACAACCCAGGTGGGCAACGCGTTTGTGATGCCTGCTCCCTGCGCCAGCGGCGTGTGCACGATGTACTGCGTCATGATGAGCGGCGCAAACGCACCACCCGTCAAAGCCAGCGCACCCACTTGCGAAGTTAAGGCCGCACCGATGTAATAGAGCAGATAAATTTCCTGCTTCTTCAGTGTCTGGTAGGAGCGGCGCGCAACCTCCATGAAGAGGATGATCGTCACCCATTCGGCGGCGGGCCCCATACCCTGCCCGGCAATCAGGCCCAGGTAAATGGCGCCCGGCATCATGATCAGGCCGATGAACAGCGCACCGGCAACGGTGCGCCACGAGAACCCATCGATGTATTCTTCGTTCTGCTCGGCGGCCACATCGGCGGCGGGTGAATCGCCCAGGCCAGGTTGCACGTTCAGCGGGCCGGCGGGGGTTTCTTCGACGCTGCCGGATGACTCGGCGTCGGACGGCCTATCGGGAGCTAATGCCATATTGTTCAATCACCTAACGAGTACTCGTATTGTACAACCTCAAACCACGCCAAGGGAACTACGCCTTACACCTGTGCGGCAGGAGCCTGCATGCCCGGCACCTATGCAGCAGAAGCGCCGACAACGGCACCGGGTTCTTCAACCGGAACTCTCTGGCCTGAAACGTGAGCACGACCACGCAAAATATACTCTTGCTGCCCTGTCTGCTTGATGGTGCGCCATAACAACAACTGGCGGCGCAAATCGCTCATGAAACCACGGTTGACGCGCTTCCACGCCGCGATTTCACCGCTCTGACGAACCAGCTTCAACTGCAATTCATAAAGTCCCGGCTCATCGGACGGCATCAGGAAAATATCCACGTCCTGCGACACACCCATGTCGAACGGAGCGAGCCACACGCGCATCGCCAGGTGGTAAACCTCGGTGTTCTCATCGGCGGCGATCTTCGCCACATCAATGCGGCTCACCGTTGGAGCGACTGTGATAACACTCTTACCATCAGCACCAACAGCAGGCGTTGGCAACCCGGTCGCATGGGCATCGGGACGCTGTGGGCTGGCACTCGGTGGAGCGCCGTCCAGCGTCACGGCAGTGGCAGCGCCGTTGGTGGCTGTGCCATTGGCGACTGTGCCATTGGTTGCATGACCGTTGGTGCTGTGACCATTCAGCGCACCGTTGCGAGTACTCGATGCACCGTTGGAGCCATTCAGCATCTCGGCAGGCACATCGTTAAGAATTGTCGCCGCCTGCTTTAACGGCATGGCCGCGAAGTTGATGCGGTCGGTGTAAAAGCTGCCAATGGATGTATCAGTGTGCGTTTCAAAGAAGTCGGCCAGGAACTGTGCCACACCCAGCGGCTGTTGCCCCGATACAGTGAAGGGGAACTGGAAGCGCCACACATCGCCAACAGGGCTGCTCATGTTGAACTTGCGCTCACTATCGGGCTGCGACATGCGCGAAGCCTGGAAGGCGGGATAGAGTGTTGAAAGCAACACGGTCGCCATGACAATCAGCGTGGCGAGCACGGCGGAACTCGAAGAATAGTTCAGCGTGATGCCCGGTAACAAATTATAAGCCGTCACAACCTTGGCCACAGTTTGTGCGATGAGGTAGCCCGAAATCGAGCCCAGCACCGCATACACAATCGCTTCAGCAATGAAGAGAGCGGCCACGTGAATCGGCGCCAGGCCAACCGATGAGTAGATGCCGATTTCGCGCGTGCGCTCGAAAACGCTGCCCAACATCGTGTTGGCGATAATCAATGCTGCAATGAGAACGGGAATTATCAGCGCGGCGAAGCCTTCGTAAGAAGTGCTTTCCACCGAAGAGTAAAGCCGCGTCTGCAATGTGCCATCGGTTCCCGGCATGGCGCCGAAGATGCCCAGAGCGGCACGCTTCATTAAGTCCTGTAAGCCTTCCTCACCAGAAGAAACCGACTGCGCCGTCGCCACAGCAACAGACGGATCGGCCGCCGCCGTGCGAGTACTCGTGGTGTTGAATCCAGCCGCAAGGGAGCGTGTCGTTCCGCCCATGGCAATCGTCGTTTCGTAAGGCAGCAGCACAAGCGCGTTGGCGTCCATGTGCTGATAACGCTGCACCTGCGCTTCTTCACCCTTTTGTCCCGCCAGGCCAACCGATGTGTTGGTCTGCTTGTTCTGCTCGTTTTGGTAGTCGACAGGTGTGAACTGCTCGTCATCCAGGTCGCGCAGACCGGCAATGGCCGTCTGGCCTTCTTCGCCGGTGCGGTTGGTCCATTTCTGGTCGTCATAGACTCCGATGACGCGCAACGTTTGACCCGCCACCTGAACAAATTTTCCGACCGCATTATCTACCGTCAGGCCCAGAGGCAGCGGATCCTGCTCGGCGCTGGTGTCACCTTTGGCGGCGCCAGCGGCGGCATCTGTGCCCTTGGCTGTGGCACCCGGCACGAGCATGGTGCGCGGCAGGAGACACACGTCGCGGTCGCCGGCTTCAAACCAGCGTCCGCCCGGCAGCACTGTGCCGGCGAGGGGCGAACCAATGGTCTTTTCTTCCGGCGTCAAACCCAGCAGAGCCGGTGCATAGAAGTATTTGTTCGGGTCTTCGGCATTGTTGACGCGCAGATAAAGCTGTTCGCCCTGGTCACGCGACAAATACCACGAACGCAGGGCAATCTGTCCGAAGCGCTGAGTGAACTCGTTGCGCATCGAGGTGACGGCGGCTTCCTGCAAGGGGCTCCAGTCCGGCTGGCGGATCATCATGCCCGAATATGCTGGTGCATGTTCGCCGTAGGGCCGCGCGAAATTGGAGATGCTGGCCGTCACCGAGGTGAACGAGAGCACGGTAAAGGTCAACAGCACAAGGGTAACGCAGGTCAGTGCAGTGCGCGTGGGGCGGCGGCGCATGTTGGCGATACCCAGTCCCAGAGCCGCCGAGATCGCCGAAAGACGGCCAACGTCGGCAAAGTGCACACCCTGCTTGAGGCGCTTGATTTCCGCCTCGAACTTGCTCGACAGGAACGAGGTCACCACAACCGTCAGCGCCAGAATGATGAACGCCAGCAGAATGATGAACGGCGTCAGAGCCAGTTCGAAAGCGGGGTGAACGCGGCTAATGCCCCAGAACACGGCCAGAAACATCACAAAGGCATATGCGATCTGCTTGCGGATGTCGGGGAAGCCGAACATCAAACGTTCCAGGAAAAACGAGAACGGCAGCAACAGCGCGAGGTAGAAGACAATGCCTTTGAGCACGTCCTGCGCGGTTGCTTCCACGTCGGGATAAGCGCGCGACTCAATGCCGAAAGCGCGCCGCGCCTCGCGATAGAAAGTGTCGTATTGGCGATTTGACAGCGCGCTCTGCGCCAGCAGCAAAGCGCCGCCGGTCGGTGTTGAAACTGCTCCGGCAGGACACGCATAGGCAATGCCCTGCCCGATGTCTTTGGCGTTCTTATCGACCGGGCAGCCAACTGCACCATGCAACTGATCAACACGCTCGTTATTGATGCCGAACTTCTTCAACAGGTGAATGCGCTGCTGATCGAGCGTCCACATGTCGCGCGCCACGAGGTATGACATGTGGCGCACGCTGGCATGACCCGGCTCATCGGTTAGCGGCACGGCCACACCTACGCCTTCGGAGTCCACTGCCAGAATCGGCTTGCCGGTTGCGGTATCGAGAATGGTCTGCTTTGTTTCAGCGTTGAACTTTTTGTATTCCGTATCGAGCAGCAACAAGCGCTTGCCGATAAGTCCCTGCTGCATGATGAGCTTGAAGCGCTCGCCGGGCTTGCCGAACACAACGGCCACCGGCTCAATTTCGCCCAGGCTGCCCGGTGCCAGTGGACGCAAATAGCCGTATTCAACCGGGTTCGCATCGGTCTGGCCGTCCAGCACAGTCATTTCTCTCAGCACCTGAAAATAGCGCTGGTCAAGCGTATCATAGAGCGCCACGCCACGCGCCGGAAAGCACATTGTGGTGGCGTTGACGTTGTACTCGCCGATCTTTTCATCTTTGAAGCCAATCGTGCCCGCCTTGTTGAACCTCGGAGAGAAGTTGGTGACCGCAGCTCCCAGGTCAGGCGCGAAAATAATGCGGCCATTCTGATCGACCGTGTAGGCTTCAATTTCGTTATCCGGCGTGCCGCCGCCTTTGGGGTCACCAACGCGTGGCCCGAGGAACAAGAACTGTGCGGTAGCCAGAGCATTCTTGGCCGTGGGCTTCGAGTACTGGGCGCGTTCGATGAGCGCGCCACGCACGCCGGAATACGTCTTGTAATCCTTGGTGCGGTCGAGAATGACGCCAAGCGTCTGCTTCCCGGCGGAATCGTCCGTATTCATCTGCTCATCGGGCAGAGGGTCAGCCGGCAAAAAGGATGTGATTTTTTCGGTATTGCGATAGATAGCACGCCCGACGCCGTAACCAAAGACGCCGGAAAGTGAAGAATCGTCGGGCAGTGTTTGAAAGTCGTTCTTCTTCGGATCGCCGCCGCCCGATTGCAAAGAGCGGCTCAACATCAAACGGATCGTATCGACCTGGCGCGCCAGATTGGGAGCGCTTACATAAGCGGGCAAATCGAAGGGCGTGTCCTGCAACATGCGCACATCGTTGGCCGTGGCGAACGATAAACCCGCTTTTTGGGCCATCGTGGCCACTTCACTGTCGAGCGCCACCAGGCTGGGCAGATAGGAACGCCAACTGCGTCCTTCCAAACCGCGAATGCCGTCTACAAAGAAGTCTTCGATTTTAATGCCACGCCGCCTCGCTTCCGGTGCGGCGTAATCCTCATACATCGTCTTGGCGAAAGTGAAGTACTGCTTGAGGAGAATGTTTTCCGAGCCGACCGTCATCTGGTTGTAAAACGCCGACTTGGCGAAAACGCCCACCGTATCGGTGCGGCTGGTCAAGTCCAGCCCGACAAAGGCACGATAGCTTTTGATGCGCGTTTTGGCTTGTTCGTTGGCGGTGCCTTTGACATCAAAGAGGTGCTGCGCTGCGAAATTGCGCACGCCGGCCAGTGCGACGTGGTGCGCACCGTTGGCCACAAACATCAACGAGTACTTGGCAGGACGGTTCTTGAAGTATTCGGCCAGCGACAGCAAAGCGGCACAGTTGCCTGCCGCTTCAGCACCCGGCGCAAGGTCTGGGGTGATCGCCATCGAGTCGTAATAACCGTTGATGACAATGATTTGCTTTTTCAGTTCGGGGTCGGTGCCGGGAACCGTGCCCGTGATGTTGCGCACGGTGGCTCTGTCCCATTTCACGCGGCACACCAGCTTGGCCTGAGCCGCACTCTGATTGCTGGCGGTCGAATTGCTGGCGGTTGAAACAGTCGAAACAGTAGCCGACGAAGTGGAAGTGCCGGATACACCAAGCGCGCTCAGAATGGCATCGGCTTCGGCGCGCGGCGCGTAGAAACGCGGCATCTCAACCGGCAGTGTGGCGAACTTGCGCTCGGCTTCGCCACGTGTGGTCGGAGTCTGGTTACCAACAGCGGGCCGTTCCAAAAACACAATGGCGCGCGCGCCCAGGTCGGCGGCGGTAATCCAGGTCATGCCGGAATTGAAGTCCAGCGCAACGATGGCGCCTTCAACGTCCAGGCCGTTGAAGTTAGCCGGAGCACCGGCGCCACCATAAATAAGACGCCCACTCAGGCCCTCTGCGGGTGTGGTCGATGGCGCCACGCCATTGGGATAAACAGGATAAACCCGTAAGGCGCGTCCATTAAGAGTGAGTGTCCCCTGCCCCTGTGTAACCGGCACCGTCACCCGGTATTGATCGGCACGGATACCTTGCAGGCCGATTTCCTGGAAGCGCTTCTGCACGTAATCGGCAGCCTGGACATTGCCCGGTGTGCCCGGAGCACGCGATGGGAAACGCGTCAACTGCGCCACGTCGCGCGCGATGCCATTCGCGATTTCCTGCTGCGCCGCGCTCAAAGGTCGCGCTCCAAGCGTCGTGGACACAACCGGCGCAGCAACTGCTGGCGCAGAAACTGCTGATGCACCTCCTGCCGACGCAGCAGTCGATGGCGCACCACTTGCAGCGGTGGCAGGAGGTGCAGGTGCATTAGTCGCAGCCCGCTTCACCGGTGTCGGCGGTGCAGGCTGAGCAACCAGGAAACGAGTCGCAAATAGGAAGAGAATGCCCAGAGCGGCAATCGCGAGAAAAGAAAAAACGCCTGACGGCAACGAGCGAGTGTAGTGCTTCATGGGAGTTGAGGACATCAGTTGATTTCCATGAGGGAAGTATCTATATATATTAGCATAGACGTAAGAACATCCACAAGACACGCTGCAAGTGTACAATTCACTCGAAACGGCTCTTATGACGCAACTCCAAAGCTATCTGGCGCAGTTGCAGCGATTTGGCATTCACCCCGGTCTAGAACGCATCGGCGCGCTTTTAGAACAGGCCGGCGATCCGCAGCGCAGTTACCCCGTAATTCTCGTTGGCGGCACCAACGGCAAAGGCTCCACCTGCGAATTCCTGGCGCGAACACTGGCTAACGATGGCCTGAAGACAGGGCTTTACACATCACCACATCTTTATGCGTGGAATGAGCGCATCCGAGTACTCGATTCGGACACCTTGAGTCGAAGCACGCCGCACACTCTTTTTCCCGGCATCATTTCGGACACAGAAATGGACACCTTGTTTCGCGACGCGCAGGAGCATCTTCAACGCGTCGCAGCCGACGTTGCCCTCGGGCAGCCAACCGAGTTTGAAACCCTGACCTTTCTGTCGCTGCTGCACTTTGCGCGCGCAAAAGTAGATGCGGCTGTAGTAGAAGTGGGACTTGGCGGACGCTGGGACGCCACAAACGTCACTCAACCGAGCGTTTCGGTTATCACCCATGTGGCGCTCGATCACTGCGACCGGCTTGGCTCCACGCTGGAAGAAATCGCGCTTGATAAGGTCGCTATCGCGCGTCCCAACCGAGTACTCGTGACCGCCGAAACCAAGCCACCCGTGCTCGAAGTGCTGCAACGGCAGTGCGAAAGCAGCAATGCGCGGCTGTGGTCGTTTCGCGCCCCGGACTGGTCGAATGACCGCGCTTTGTTGGAGCAAACAATGGCATCGCTGCCTCTGGACAATTTGCAGCAGAACGCAGAACCAACTTTCCAACACATCAACCGCGCCACAGCGCTGGTAGCACGCGCGGCCTTCACTCTTGCACAACCCGATCTTGGCCTGGCACAGCGAACGAGCAGCGCCGAGTACTCGGTTCCCGGACGCCTTGAAGTGCTGCGCCGCAATCCAACCGTTCTCATTGACGGCGCGAACAATCCCGACGGGGCGGCGCACCTGGCAGCGCAGATACGGCCCATTGTACACAGTTGCGGAGGGCGGCTCTTCCTCGTGCTCGGCATCTTGGCCGACAAAGATTATCGGGCCATGATCGCGACGCTGGCACCGCTGGCGCACACCGTGATTGCCACGCAGTCCGAGTCGCCCCGTGCCGCCGCTGCCACCGAGATCGCGCGTGAGGCTGCCCTTTTTTGTGAGCACGTCGAGGTTGTCACACCTGTAAACGCTGCTTGTCAGCGCGCTCTAGCCCTGGCCCAGCCACATGATGTGATTTGCGTCACCGGTTCGTTTTACACCGTCGCCGAAGTCGAGCGCAGTGCTTTACAAAACGACGGTGAAGCTTCTTGACAGCTAAAAGTCGACCAAATATTCCCCCTGTCCCATAAGTCGAGCGCGAAACTGTATGGGTTTCACACTCAGGTTCTGCAACAGCACCGGCTTTCACGTTTGTCACACTCGGATGTGGCCGCATATACTTGCTAATAGCCCCATCAGGTTTGAATCCGACTTTATGTGACTTCATGTCAAATTCGAGCACTCGTAAACCATTCTTAACAAAACCGTCCACTGTTGCGGTGTTGTTGGTGCTCGCGTTGGGCGCCTGGGGATGGAATTGGTGGCAGATGTCGCGCACCGCTCCACTGCGCACACGGATGGAAGCCGGTCAGCAATTCTTACAAGCCGGTAACAGCGCGGCTGCCGCGCGGGAGTGGCAAGAGGCCGTCAAGCTCGCCCCGGACAATGCCGAAGCGTGGCAGTTACTGAGCGATTCTTACATTGCTACAGAAAATTGGAAGGCTGCGCTCCATGCCCTGCAACAACTGGAAAGATTGCAACCCGACACTCCAAATCTCTATGGCAACATGGCTTTATGCGCGACTCGCCTGGGTGACATAGATGCCATAGAACGTTATGCCGAAGCCGAAGTAAAACACTCGCCGAACAATGTGGCAGCATTGCAGGTTTTGCTTCAAGTTCTGACCAGCCGGGGCGAGGTGCAAAAGCGCACCCGATATGCCCGTCACTGGTTGAAGTTGCAGCCACAAAACCCGGATGCTTTGGCTCAGTTGGCGGATGTGCTCGTTACACAAGGCCTGCATCGTGAAGCATTGCCGCTTTTGAACAATCTCCTTACGTTGGCGCCGGGCTTTGCGCCGGCTTATGCCATGCGCGGTGCGGCACGTTATAGCACCGACTCGTCATCCAAAGGTCTGCCTCTGGCGCAGGGCGACCTGCTCAAAGCCGTGCAACTTAATCCGAGTGATAATCAGTCGCGCTTGACTCTGGCAAGAATATTCATACGCAAGCGTGAGGCGGCCAGGGCAATTCCGCACCTGGAAGCTATCGAGCGTTCAGCAGACCCGGGACTTACCTATATGGTGGAAATGGCTAATGCGTATCAACAACTGCGACAGCCCGAAAAAGCCATCGCGGTGCGCAGGCGTTTTGCGGCAGCCGAGAAGCAGGGCTACGAAATTTCGGTGCTGAGAAGCCGTGTATCCAACCATCCCGACGATTTCGACAATAATTTAAAGCTCGGGCTGCTGCTTTTGCAGAGCAGCAATCCACTTGGCGTGGAAGAATACCTCAACAAAGCGCGCCAACTGCGCCCTCAAGACCCGCGTGTAAAAGACGCGCTGCAACAACTTGAAAGTTCATATGTCAGCCACTTGCAAAGTGGGCTGCGCGCACTGGAGAAGCGCCAGAGTAATGAAGTCAACAAACATATAAGGAAGGCAATGCTGCTGCGTCCCAATGACGCGAGAACCCAGGATGCTGTGGCGCGAGTCGCTCAAAATTCTGGAGGCGCGGTGGACCTGAACCAAGCGGGCAATGGGGCACCTGCGCCAAAAGTTTCATCCACACCAAACATTGTTGCTGCACCAAACATTGTTGCTGCACCAAATGCTTCCCAGCGCTAAATGTTTCCCAACAGGTAACAGGACTTACGCAGAAGCCTCTCAATGGCTTGTAGGGGCGCGGTCTCCGCGCCCAGGCGAGGCAACCTCACTCCTACAAATGAGACATCCTGCGTAAGTCCTGAGGTAAACAAGGTCACCCGAATTATTCCCACTTGCATGCGCTTCATTAACTCTCTGGTAGCTCTGGCGCTCACTGCGTGTCTCCTTGCGTCCGTTGCAGGCTGCACACGTCCATCGAGTACTCGCACAGCAAACTCGATGAGGGACCAAGCCTCACCAATCACAGGCGAACACGCAGGCAACACTTCGGCGATTTTGGGCGCTGCGCTTTTTGAAGATGTCGCAGCGGCGGCGGGATTGAAGTTTCGTCATCAGGTTGGCGACACAGGCCGTTACTACTTCATTGAAACAACACCGCCCGGCTGCGCTTTTTTCGATTACAACAACGACGATTACCTGGATGTATTCCTGGTGCAATCCGGAAAAATTGAGGCTCAGGGCCGCAAGACTGGTCTGCACTGCGCCCTGTTCCGCAACAATCGTGACGGCACCTTCACCGATGTGACTCCGGGTTCCGGCATCGATAAAGACTTGGGCTATGGGCAGGGCGTCGCCGTTGGCGATTACGATAACGACGGCTACGATGACCTTCTCGTCACATCGTATAAGGCGCTCCATCTATTTCGCAACTCCAGGGGCAGCGGCCAATTTCAAGATGTTACAACCGGCATGGGATTAAACTCGTTGCCCAATCTTAATTACCCCACCAGCGCCGCTTTTGGCGACTTTGATAACGATGGTCGCCTCGACCTTTACGTGTGCCTGTATACCGCATGGAGCCTGGAAACGAATGAGTCTTGCAGGAATGAGCAAGGCAAGCTCGACTACTGTTCTCCCCTTCTCTATGAACCTGAACCGGATCGCCTGTTTCATAACACGGGCAAGAAGTTTGTTGATGTGAGCGCCAAAGCGGGAATCACAAAAAGCAAAGGACGCAGTCTGGCCGTCAGCTTTCTTGACTACGACAACGACAAGCGCCAGGACATCTTTGTAGCCAACGACTTGAGCGCCAACCTGCTGTGGCGTAACAACGGCAACGGCACCTTCACCGAGAAGGCTATCGACGCCGGCAGCGCCTTCGGCGAGAACGGCAGACCTATGGCCGGCATGGGCATCGCCATTGCCGACTACGACCACTCCGGATACGAAAGCATGTATGTCACGAACTTTTCCGAGCGCCCCAACATTCTCTTTCGCAACATGGGCAGCGGCTTTTTTGAAGATGCCACGGCAACCGCTCAACTCGGCACGACTCACTTGAAGTTCCTGTCTTTTGGTTGCGAGTTTTTCGACTACGATGCCGATGGCTGGAGCGATCTCATCACCAACAATGGCCACGTTCAAGCCCATCAGGAGCAGCGCAGCCCCGATATTCTACACGAGCAGCGCAAGCAGTTGTTGCACAATGACGGCAAAGGCAGCTTCCACGAAATTGAAGATGCGGCATCCCTGGGCGATCTCTCCACGCCGACCATTGGACGAGGTCTGGCTGTCGGCGATTACAACAACGACGGTCGCATCGATATTCTCGCGTCTGGGCAGAATGTGGAATCGCAACTTTTCCAAAATCGAGTACTCAACAAAAACCACTGGATTTCCTTCAAGACAATCGGCACCAGAAGCAATCGTAATGGTCTCCATGCACACCTTGCAATTAAAGCAGGGGGCGTGCGCCAAACGGCGACAGTCCGTGCCGGCTCCAGCTATCTTTCCGTCAGTGATCGCCGTGTCTACTTCGGCTTGGGTAAAGCCCAGCGAGTCGATGAAGTTGTTATTCGCTGGCCCAGCGGACAGCGCGATATTTTAAAGAACCTCCAGGCCGATACCTTCTACACGATCACCGAAACGCGTGGGGTAACAAAACGACAGGCAGCAAAGAAAACCACTTAGAAGAGCACAGCGAGTACTCGTGGTGCTCTTCCAGTTCACGTTCTTAACGCTTTATCAATCTCATACGAGTTAGACACAACGAACCCGGAGCGTGAGCCAACCAGCAGACAAGTTGTTGTCTGCTTCTGGGGCAACCAACGCTCCGGATTCGTCTAAATTTCCATCGCCTAAGGTGAGCGATACAAGTTTCAACCGACAGCTTCTTACCTCAACTGGTAGCGTTGTCCACGTCTTGCCGAGGTCTCTTCCTCGTGCCGGGCATCCTGGCTGATTAAAATTATTGGGAGATGACCGCGATGTCAACACCGCTGGCGGGATCACCGCTGGCGGGCACCGTAATTGCTACACAGTCCGAGTCGCTACATGCCGTTAATACCTGTAAGTGCGCTGGCCGTGACGCAGCCGCATGCTGTCCTTTGGGTTATCGATTCGCCTTGACTAAGCCCTGAAGTTACACAAGGTCTTCTAAAACACAGCGCTGGAGGTTCAATTCTTATTGAAATGCGGCTTGGTGAGTTTGACAGTCAAAAAAAATGATGAAAATACCTGTCCAATTCTTCATTTGCCGTTTTAAAACCCACTTGATATGGGTATAATGCAGTGACGAAGAGAATTATGGAGGAATACCCCATGAAGTTAAAGCGTTTAGCCGTAACGTCGTTTCGAGGTGAGGTTCGCAAGGGCTTCACACTAATTGAGTTGCTTGTCGTCATAGCCATCATAGCTATATTGGCAGCGATTCTGTTCCCGGTGTTTGCTCGTGCTCGTGAAAACGCGCGCCGCGCTTCCTGCCAGAGCAACATGAAGCAGATCGGTTTGGGCCTGATTCAGTATGTGCAGGACTATGACGAAACGTACCCGATGGATCGTTACGCCACTGCGACTCAAGGTGCCTGGCCCAGCCTCGTGCAGCCCTATCTCAAGAGCCGTCAGATTTTCAAGTGCCCCAGCAGCAGTAGGAACAACGCCAACAGCTACCTGTTGAATAACTACTTCAGCCAGGCCCCCGAATCTTCAGTGCAATCACCCTCCACAACGGTTATGGCCATGGAAGGCGACACCGGAACATTTGGAGATCGGGATCCCAACAACGCCGCAACCAACTTTGGCCTGAACGCCGACTACACGATCTGGACTGACTCAGCTCGAGTCAATGATCCGACCCGAAACCTCCCGCGCCACTTGGGCAATTCAGTTGTGCTGTATGGTGACGGCCATGTAAAGAGCTCGAAGCCGATTGAGGTTACCAACAACACTACTGCGGAGCGTGTAGCACGCATGAATGGCGCTTTACCATTCCGCACCGCGATTAACCCGGATCCGCCGCGTATGCTCAACGCCGGCGTTCCCTACGACACCTGGCAGTAAAGCACAAGCTGACAAAAAGAAAGCCCGGCCATTGGAATGGCCGGGCTTTCTTTTTGTTAGCTTGTGCTCACCTTGCGCTCAGATTTCCACAGTTGGCGGGTTACTACTCCTTTATCCTCATCAATAACCAAACTCTGGTTGGCCACCACATCTTTGTATCGCGTGATTTTTCCAGATGGCCAGCGTAATGTCAGTAAAGGGATTTTGGGGTGATTGCCCAGCCCTAACGTCAGAGGAAGTTCGCTTTGAGACATATAAGAAGAACCGCTGCGCACCCAGCGCCGCAGGCCGTCTTTCTCACTAAATTTCACTTTTACCAGAGTGCCGATGGCACTACGATTACTCTTTGAGCCACGTAACGCCAAGCGGATAGAGCGATTAACGTGAGAACTATCGTTGCGCAGTAAAACGGCTGGGCCATTGTTCGTAGTAAGCACGACATCAACATCACCATCCGTATCGATGTCGGCATATGCCAGGCCCCGCCCCACTAAAGGTTTCTGCAAAGCCTCGCCGGTTTGCTGACCGATCTCACGGTATTCTCCTTTGCCTATGTTATGAAACAGTAGCGGGCGAAGCTCGTAAGCTGTGCCCCGGACACCTGTAATCTGTGGGTCAATATGACCGCTGGCCGTGAGCACATCCGGCCAGCCGTCATTATCAACGTCTAAGAAAGTACAGCCAAAGACCGAGTGTTTCAGACTGGCTTTTCCGACTTCCATAACGGGAGCAATATCGCTCAGGACACCTTTGCCCTGATTGTAGTAGAGACCGATCATTTCTGCATCAAAGTTCCCGACGACGACACTATCCCGATTAGAGTGATCAATGTCGGCTGTATCAATACCCATGCTGCCGCGCGTATTACCCTCAATGTTCAAGGCGAATCCCGCAGAATGCCCAATCTCGGTAAATCGTCCGTTCTTGTCGTTGCGAAAGAGGCTGTTAGGTTTGGTGTCGTTGGCAACCACAATATCGGGCCACTCATCGTTGTTATAATCGCAGACTGCCACACCCAGAGAGTTTCCACCGGTTTTTTCCGCCTCAAGACGTGTCGCTCCGGCGAGATTTTGAATTCCGCTTTGAGCCGATACATCACGGAACTTTCTGCCGCCTTCGTTATGGTAAAGATGGCTTAATTCGCCTTCGTAGAAAGAAGGAGACGTATAACTCTTGTCACGCCCGTTCATGGTGCCGTAACGATCGGTGCCGGGTGTCCACTTCAAATAGCGGCAAACGAACAGGTCAAGCCAGCCGTCCTTGTCGTAATCAAGCCATGCTGCACTCGTGCTCCACCCCTTGTCGAGTACTCCCATTGCTCCCGCGACTTCCTTGAACTTGCCGTTACCAAGGTTGCGAAACAAGTAGTTGCGCCCTAAGCCTGTCACATAGAGATCGACGCGCCCATCGTTGTCGTAGTCACCGACGCAGGCGCCCATGCCATACATCTCAATATCGAGGCCGCTCCCTGTTGTGACATTGGAGAAGTTGCCTTTTCCATCGTTGCTATATAACTGCGATGGTGTAAAGTCGCGTGGCCTTATTGCGGGAACATACCGCACGGGAATTGCGCCTTCAGGATGAAAACGCTTGAAAATTGTATGCTCATCCAGGCTCCACTTGCCACGCTTATACTCTTCAACTTCCTTGTCTTTCCAGTAGCGGCAGTTAACAAAGAACAGGTCTTGATCGCCGTCGTTGTCGTAGTCGATGAAAGCAACGCCGCTGCCCATCGTTTCGGGCATCAACTTCAGGCCAAAAGCGCCGCTATTATGTTTGAATTTAATGCCTGCTTCTTGTGTGATGTCGGTGAAACGAATCGAATGCGAAGGCGCCTGGGTTGCGCCGGTAGTGGTCGTTGTTGCCGGCTGTTGAGGAGCACCTGTTGGCGCAGCATTCTTGTGGGATGTGCATCCGCCAAGAAATCCAGCCAGCATTAAGACGGATAGAGAATGAAATCGATAACGAAAGTGATAGTGCATAACGCTTTCAAAGTTTACCGTTTGCTGCGTCATGCTGCCTGCCAGGTTGTGCATCGTTGTGCATCGAAATTATGCGATCAGTGCCTGGAAAACCGTGTCGAGCACCTATCGATAAATCTCAATGCTGCTCCGGGCGTAGCACGCTACGCCCCTACGACGCCCGGCTTCCGCGTAAGCCCTGACTGCATGGAAGCACAGGGGAGTACTGGCTTGCCATAAGCCAGTACTCCCCTGTGCATGCGCTATCCTATTTTACAAACCCAGCGCTTGATCAATCTCGCGCAGTGTTTCATCGGACAACTTCTTACCCGACGCGCTGGCGTTATCGTCCACCTGTTGCGGGCGGCTGGCACCGATGATGACGCTGCTCACCATGGGCTGACGCAAACACCAGGCAAGCGCCATCTGCGCCATGGACAGGCCTTCGCGCCCGGCGATGGGTTTGAGCTTTTCCACTTTTTGCAATTGCTCTTCATCCAGGTTGCCGCCGTTGAGGAACTGGTTCTGCTTCGGGTCGCCGGCGCGCGTGCCCTCGGGCGGCTTTTGGCCCGGCTTGTATTTGCCGGTGAGTACTCCCTGCGCGAGGGGCGAAAACACGACTTGTCCGATGCCTTCGCGGTCGCACAAAGGCAGCACTTCTTTTTCCAGGCCGCGACCCAGCATGTTGTAATAGGGCTGATTGCTCACGATGCGGTCTAGGTTCAGTTTGTCGGCCAACTGCAAGGCATCACCGATTTGCGCGGCATTCCATTCGCTTACGCCGACATACAGCACCTTTCCCTGCGAGACCAAATCGTCCAGAGCGCGCAGCGTTTCTTCGAGCGGCACGTTTTCGTCGTAGCGATGACACTGATACAAGTCGATGTAATCGGTGCCCAGCCGCTTCAGCGAAAGATGGCACTGCTCCATGATGTGCTTGCGCGACAGGCCACGATCGTTGGGGCCATCTCCCATTGGAAAATAAACCTTCGTTGCCAGCACATACGAATCGCGCGCGAAGTTTTTCAACGCGGCGCCAACAACTTTCTCGCTTTCGCCGCGCGCGTACACATTCGCCGTGTCGAAGAAGTTGATGCCCAGTTCATACGCACGATGAATGCACTGCGTCGCGGTTTCGTTTTCCGTCGCGCCGCCGTAAGTCAACCACGAACCGAGCGACACTTCTGATACTTTTACACCCGATTTCCCCAGACGCCGGTATTCCATGATTTCTCCCTCAGTGATTGGTCGATAAACCCAGAGCCGCGATATGCGACTTCAAAGTATCCGCAGAATGACAGAGTTGCGCTTGTTCTTCCTCGGTTAACTGCAATTCGAGTACTCGATGCACGCCATTGCGATTCACAACAGTGGGCAGGCTCAGGCATACATCGTGGATGCCGTACAGCCCGTTCATCAGGCTTGAAACCGAGAGCACCGTGTTCTCGTCGCGCAGAATGGCTCTCACGATTTGCACCAGACCGGCAGCCACCGCATAATAAGTGGAGCCTTTGCGCTCGATGATGTGATAAGCCGCATCACGCGTTGCGGCGAAGATCTCCGCTTTGTGCTCCGGGGCGAGCGAAACGCCATGCGCGGCACAAAAGTCGTTCAGGCGCAGCCCCGCAATGTTGGCCAGAGACCAGACCGGCACTTCGCTGTCGCCATGTTCGCCAATAATGTAGGCATGGATGCTGTGCGCAGCGATATCGAAGTGACGGCTCAGCAGATAACGAAATCGCGCCGTATCGAGAATGGTGCCCGATCCGAGTACTCGATGCGGGGCCAGCCCCGATTGTTTCAGCGCAGCATACGTCAATACATCGACCGGATTAGTCGCCACCAGCAGCAGACCGTTGCCCGCACTGGCCGCCGGCACGATCTGTGCGAAGATGTCGGCGTTCTTTCTCGCCAGGTCGAGACGCGTTTCGCCCGGCTTCTGGGCCGCGCCCGCAGTGATAACCGTGATGGCGGCATCGGCGCAGTCGGCGTAATCACCGGCCCACACGCGCGCCGAGGGCGTGAACGGCAGCGCATGGCTGATGTCCATCGCTTCGCCTTCGGCGCGGGCACGATTCGCATCGATGAGCACAATTTCAGAGGCGAGGCCACTCAACAGCAACGCATAGGCAAACGTGCTGCCGACATTGCCTGCACCCACAACCGCTATGCGCGCCGGAGTGTGTGATCCGTCGATCAAGTCTGCAATTTCCATTCAGAGGCTCCGGTGAAAAAGTTACAAGCCTTGCGATCAGTGTAAGCAATGCAATTGCACCCCGGCCTGAAACACCTGGCCTGCATAAGCCGCACAGCGCGTCGTGCCCCATTCCAAATTTTCGAACGGCTTTCAAACCGTCAACTCGATCATCTGGTGACACAACAGTTTCGGCACAGTAAATGTGACTGCACCATCGCGCACTGAGTACTCGATTTCCTCACCCGATGGTGCAAGGCGCACGCCTTTAATTTCCTGCGGCACGCGCACGCTGCATTCAATGTCATGCAATGGCACCAGGTCTTCAATAATTTCAACGGACAGTGCGCCGGCAGCGTGATCGCCAGAGTCGGCGCCGCGCTTTACCGGCACCGCATAAAGCAGATGCAGCACGTAGCGAGATTTATCCGCTTGATGCATCAGACTGGCGCGGGCCGCAGTCGGCAAGTTGGTTTGCACCGCTAAGTCGCCGAGCAGCAGGTGGATGGCGTCTTGCACTAAATCGCGATACAACGGTTGGCCCATTTGCCGATAAGCGGTGAAGATATTGTGCGCGAAATAAACAATTGAATCCGTTGCGGTAATGGCAGGAAACTCCGAAATCTCGGCATCCGGCGTGTGCTGGTGCGAACAGAAGTGATCCCAACCGCGGTTGAAGTAAGGCACGGCGCGCTGTGCGAGTACTCGTGTTCCGGCGTGAGGTCGCACCTGCCACGCGCCGCCATGCACGACAAATCGCCCGCGCACCAACGGAGTCGGCATATCGCCGGGAACAATGTAATCCGGGTCGTATTCGCCCATGCCTTCAATATCCAGGCCGGCATCCAGCACGAAGTGCGTGTTTTGTCGATCCATGCCGCTGCGACCGCTGAGAATCACCTTACCCCCGCCCGCAACATAATTTTGCATCTTCGTGGCGAAGTCGCCTTCAAGCGAAATCTCATCCGGCAATATCACGAGGCGATAAGCGGAAAGGTCGCGCTCCAGGTCAACAACATCGAACTGCACCTGCAATTCCAGCAGCATGCGCCCGGCGCCTTCTTCGGCTTTGCCCTGGCTGCGGTAACTCCCCGGCTTGTCGCTATGCAGCGCTTCAGGAGAAACAAGAGCGACTTCGCTGACCGGCACTGCTCCGCTGCACCACGTCTCTTTGACTTCGACTTCTTTGTAGGCCGCACCAATAAGTTCGTAGGTATCGCGATTCATTTCGCCGTTGGGATGCAACTGGTCGCCGACGCTGCACTTGCTGCCGAACGCCAGCATGGCAGCGCATTCGTAGCGCAGAGCGTTAGGCCGTTTAAAGCCACCAAACTCGCCCCATGTGCCGTGGAACTTGCCGGTCATGCCCAGGAAATCCATGCCGGTTGTCGCCGCGTATTTGGCCGATAGAGGAAAGTGATCGTAGCCCCAGCCGCCCGTCGGCAGGCTTTCCAGTTCAAGATGCGAATTCCATTTCATGAAGGCGTGTGAGCCTTTAGGTACGTGTCCCGAATTGTGGAAGACACGCTGTTCCGGGTTCTTGCGCTTGCAGGCCGCCGTGGTTTGCTCCCAATATTTCTGGAGTACTCGATAGCCGTAATCTTCGGCATCCTCATCGTTGGTCGGGTCGAGGCCGGCTTCCACCATGCCTTCGATGCAGTAACGGCAATAGCACTTATGGGCGTGAATAATGTCCAGGAAAATGCCGTCGCCGCCACCGAAGCGTTCGACCACTTCATCGATCTGCGCGCAGAGATAGTCGAGATAGGGCGTGTTGAAGCACAGCCGCTTCCAGCCGGCTTTGAGCGGATCGTAAGCCTGGCCGCCCTGGCCTTTAGTCGTCCATTCCGGATGCGCCAGTGCCATTGCTTCGTCCAGGCCAGCCGAAATATAAATCGGTGTGTTGATGTCGATGGCGCGGCAGGCTTCGATTTGTTGTGGCAGCAACTCTTGCTGCATGTGCGGATGGCGCACACCCACTGCGGTATCGTGATAACTCATGCCGTGATGGCACTTGGAAAACAACGTAACAGAATTGACGTGGCCACGCTGCAACATTTCCTGAAACTGGCGCGCCTCGAACTCCCTGCCGACGCCGGGGATTTTTTCACTGGTGTGAAAATCGAGATGGACTTGGCGAAAGCGTAGTGCTGACACGTAAAGGCTCCAAAGAATAGATTGGGGTGACGCCTGGGCAGTATGACACATCCTTCATCACTGTTTCTTTGTCGGCACGCCGCTGCACTGGCCGCTGTGTTGGACGCCGCGCTGATCTGTTGGAGAGCGCACTGTTTGCTGTGCCAGGTGCAGTTATACTGGCTTGCGTTTGCCGCGCATAAGCAACCTCATGCACCGTCTTCTCGCTTTCGACCTCGACGACACTCTGCTCCAGCCTTCGGGCGAACTATCGATGCGCAGCCGCAATGCGTTAACGGCGTTGCACGAGCGCGGCGTCATCATCGCGCTGGCGTCCGGGCGCATGCTGCCCACGATGCTGCCCATTGCCAGGGCGCTGCCGTTTTCCCCGACAATTGTTTCCTACAACGGCGGGCAAGTGAATTTGACCTCTGATACACCGCCGCTTTATCACCGTCCGGTGCCCGCCGCGATTGCCGAGCGAGTACTCGATTATGCTCTACAACGACAGTTGCACCTGCACTTCTACCACGATGATCGCCTGTTCACGACCGACATTGACGACTGGAAAGCGCGCATTTACCGCGAGCAAACCGGCGCATACCTTGAATACGAACCGGACTTCAATCGCTTTCGCGGCCTTGAACCGACCAAGATGATTATTGTGGACGAACCACAACAAGTCGAAGACATGATGGCCGAGTGCAGCGCTATGTTCGGCCAGGAAGTCACGGTCACGCGCTCCAAGCCGATTTACCTGGAGTTTCTGCACCCCGGCGTCAACAAGGGTGCCGGATTCGAAGCGCTGTGCCGCCACCTCGAAGTGCCGCTGCAACAAACCGCCGCTTTCGGCGACTCATTTAACGACATTGAAATGCTGCAACTGGCCGGAGAAGGCATCGCCGTCGAAAACGCCATTCCTGAAGTCAAGGCCGTTGCGCAACGCATCTGTCCATCAAACGAAGAAGACGGCGTAGCGCAGGTTCTCGAAACCTGGTTGCAGGAAGACACACCATGAACGAGCCGAAACAAAATTACCCGTTATGGGAAACCATTGTCATGGCCGCCAGCTTTGCTCTGCTGTGGGCCTGGTTTCTGGCAAGACAAAGCGCCACACGCACGGGGACGGATTTATGGCCCGGCTGGACAGCTTTGCAATTTCTTGCACTGGCCGCTCTTGTTTTGGTCCTGGTGCGGCGCATGATTCGCGTCCGCGACGCCATGCGCGAAAACACCAAACTACCGAATCAGCGGCAGTTCCCTTTCATGGGCGGCCCGATGAACGGCAACGGCGCGCCACACAATGGTGCCCCGCACAATGGTGCCCCGCACAATGGTGCGCCACATAACGGCAACGGACACAACGGCACGCCTCAAAAGCGCAAACGCAAGTAGGGGCATGGCGCGCCATGCCCCTACACCGCCGTTCGTTGCATTTACTGCAACTGTTCGCGCAACCCTTCAATTGTTGTCACCGGCTGCCGGCAGGCGAAATCGCGACAAACGTAAGCCGTCGCCTTGCCCTCGCGAGGTGTCATCTCGGCTGTAAATGGCAACTGCTGCGCGAAGAAATCGCGATTGCTTTCGTCCAGCACTAACAGCGACTTAAACGGCGTAAAGGTTTCCTGAACCGTCGCTAGCATCGCTTTGGTATCGTCTGCGCCGCGCTCTCCAGCAATCACAACATGAATCGGCGGTGTTTGCGCCAGCATTGCGGCGCACAACAGTTCGGGCATTGCCTGCGGAATCTTGGATACACGCTCGCCAAAGACTTGCAACGTTGCTTCGGCACGGTCGCGCAAATCTTCACGTTCGAGTACTCGTGATAAACGCAGAAGCGCATCACAGGCCAGCGAGTTAGCAGACGGCTCGGCACCGTCGTAATCTTCTTTCATGCGTAGCAAAACGTGCGGGTCGGGCGCCGAATTGAAGTAGCCGCCGTTTTCCGCATCCCAGAAGTCGCGGTTCAGTGTCGCAAGTAGTTGCTCGGCCCACTGCAAATGCTCGACTTCAAACGTTGCTTCAAACAGTTCGATGCAGCCGCGCGCCACGGCTGCATAATCATCAGCAAAGGCCGGCACATCGGCGGCACCGTCTTTGTAGTGGCGGCGCAGGGTTTGTGTGTTTTCGTCCCACAACTCGCGCTTAATGAAAGCCACGGCACGGCTTGCGGCATCGGCGAAGCGCTCTTCGCCCAGTACTTGGGCCGCGCGTGCAAAACCCGAAATCATAAGACCGTTCCAACTGGCGATGATTTTGTCGTCGCGGTGCGGGCGCGGTCGAGTCTCGCGCAAAGCGAAAAGTACCCCGCGCGCATCGCCGATAATTTGCACCAATTCTTCGGGCGTTTTGCCAAAGCGACGCGACACTTCCGTAATGTCGCGCGCCAGATACAAAATGTTCTTGCCGCGAAATTCGCCGTGCGGGTCGCCCTGCGGCGGCGCATTGCCTTCGGGCCGCACACCGTAAAAGTAACCGAAGATGGCGGCGTTTTCGGCTCCCAGCGCTTCTTCGAGTTCTTGCACCGTCCACACGTAAAAGGCGCCTTCTTCTTTGTGAGTACTCTCCGGCGATGGCAGCGAATCGGCATCTTCGGCGGAGAAGAAACCACCATCGGGATGTGTCATGTCGCGCAGAACATAATCCAGCGTGTTGCGCGCCGTGTTAGAGAAGTAGGGCTCGCGCGTCATCTGAAACATCTCGATGTAAGAAACCACCAGTTGAGCCTGATCATACAGCATCTTCTCGAAGTGCGACACGATCCATTGCTCATCGACGCTGTAACGATGGAAGCCTCCACCAAGCTGATCGTTCATGCCGCCATCGCTCATCGCGCCGAGTGTGTGCCGCGACATTTGCAAAGCTGTATGGCCGCTTTCTTCCGTTGCCTTCATCGCGCCGTAGCGGTGCATGAAGTCGTGTGTTGCGGGGCGCGGAAACTTGGGCGCATCGCCGAAGCCGCCATAACGCGCGTCGTAGCCGCCAGCGAACTGGCGATAACATAAATCGAAAACGGCGTTCCAATCGACCTGAGTACTCGATGCTTCGACGTTGACATGGCCTTGTAGCGCCTGGATCACTTCGTCGCCGGACGCTGCGATACCCTCTGGGTCGTCTTGCCACGCTTTAGCGACGTGCTTCAACAGCGACACAAAACCGGGGCGGCCATACCTGTCATCGGGCGGAAAGTAGGTGCCGCCATAAAACGGTTTAAGGTCGGGCGTGAGAAAAACCGACATGGGCCAGCCGCCGTGTCCGGTTGTAGCCTGCACGAAGGTCATGTACACGCGATCGACATCGGGCCGCTCTTCGCGGTCGACTTTGATGTTGACGAAGTATTGGTTCATCACGGCCGCGACAGTTTCGCTTTCAAAACTTTCGCGCTCCATGACGTGACACCAGTGGCACGTTGAATAGCCAACGGAAAGAAAAATCGGCTTGTTCTGTTGGCGCGCCAGCTCAAAGGCTTCTTCGCCCCACGGCATCCAATCGACCGGATTGTGCTGATGCTGCAAAAGGTATGGGCTTTTCTCGCCCGCGAGCTGGTTGGTGTGTTCAGAATTCATGTGCCGTCCTCTGCTTTATAAGGGCGCAATATACTTAACCATAACAACGGAAAAATTGCAGTGCGCCGCTAATGAACGAATACTCGCAGCGCTCACATCACGGACGCGGCACAAAGAATGGCACGCCGCTCTGCTGATAATCTTCGTAGGCTTGGCCGTAAGTTTCACGCAGGCGCACCTCTTCGTGCAGCGAGCCGAACCAGGCATAAAGTGTCATGACCGTATTGAAGGCGAACAGGTTGGCTGTCATCTTTGGCACCAACCAGAAAATCGGCACCAGTGCAAAGTTCAGTGCATGACGGCTGTATTTGTATGGCCCTTCGGCGTGCATGGAGCCATCGGCATTTTGCCGTGGACCCTGCCCGTCCGGTTCAGGCGCAACTTCTTGGTCTGTGTTTCGGCTTGATAACCACGACAGAAAGCTGGTCACGCCTGCCATGCGCAAGATGCCGACATGAAACATTCCCCACAAAGCGAACAGCGCGCAGGCCATTTGCCCAATGTGCATCAGCCAGCGCAGCGGCCCGCGCACGCAGTAGAGTACTCGGGTCGGCAAGCGCCAGATATAAACCACAAGCGCCCCAAATGTCAGCACCGCTTGCAGGTTGTAGAAAAGTCGAAAGAAGCCATTGCGATGGCGCTTGCCCAGCAACTGCGAGGCGCGGCGCTTGAACGGCGCACTGGCAACGGCGCTGTGCACCAGGCCGAACAAAGTTGTTGCAAATACCGTCTTGGCCATGCTGCGCCACATAATTTTCTCCCCAAAGGTCGCGACAGTGTAGCGCAAGCGCAGTGCCATGCATGCGGCTTCATCTCATTCAGGCAGGGAATTGGCAATGTGGAACCCGAAGTCGATTTGAGGTGTACTAGTAACTATGGCGAACCCGTTACGCGATCTTCTATTTGGCACAGTGCAACCCAAGAAAGATTTGGTTGAAGCTCTGACGCCGCGACGCACTTTTAATGACGTGATTGTGCCGCTGAGCACTCGGCGCGCGCTCGATCACGCCTTGATTCAAATCAAGAAACACGACCTCATCTTTCATCAGTGGGGCCTGGCCGAGCGGCACAGCGCCGGTCTTGGCCTCGCTTTCAACTTCGCCGGGCCGCCGGGCACCGGAAAAACCATCTGCGCCGAAGCCATCGCGCACGCCCTCGATAAAAGGTTGCTCGTGGTGCGCTACTCGGAAATGGAAAGCCTGTGGGCTGGAGAAACCGGCAAGAACGTGACGGCGGTTTTTCGCGCCGCCTCCGAGCAGGACGCCGTCCTGTTTTTTGATGAAGCTGATGCCATCGCGGGGCGGCGCTTTGCCAGCGTGACGCAAGGCTATCAGCGCGAGGCGAACACCGTCGTCAACGTGCTCTTGAAAGAGTTGGAAGAGTTCAGTGGTGTCGTCATTTTTGCTACCAACTTAGCGGCTAACTTCGACCCGGCTTTTGAGCGGCGTATCCGCACCCACATTCTGTTTGAGATGCCGGATGCCGAAACGCGCGAAAAAATCTGGAAGGTGCAGTTGCATGCACGCAAAACGCCTTTGGCAGATGATGTTGATTTCCGAGTACTCGCCGAGCGTTTCGACAACGTCAGCGGCGGCGACATCAAAAACGCAGTTCTCAAAGCGGCGCAAATGGCGACCGCCGAACCCGGCCCTGATCACGAAAAGAGCATTCATCAGCATCATTTCGTCACCGGCATGGAAGATGTTGTGGCTGCCAAGCGCGTGATGGATCAGTCGATTTTCAACGATCCGTCCGCAATGGGCGATGGCTCGCACGCCATGTCGGCCATGACGGGATTAAACGGCGCGTGGAGCCAATTATCGCGCAATCAGGAAACGCTTGAAGATGATGTCAATACTCTGGCGCAGCGCATGGGCGAAAGCGAACGGCGCATTGCCGCATTGCCCGGCATCGTGGAGCGCTTCGATGATGCGACGCGCACGGCGCATCTGCAACTCCGCTCCGAATTGACGCAGCAGTTGGACGATCTGGCAGGCTCATTAAACGAGTACTCAGCGAACCTGGTGCAAGTGCGGGAAGGCTACGCGCAAATGCGCGAAGATTATGCGAAGATCACGCCGCGCTTCGAGGCGGTGGAACACGAGCAGCGCGACCTGGGCACACGCATGGGAGGCATCATGAGCGAGCTCAAAGACGGCTTTGCCGCACTGGAAGATCGCCTGAACACCCGCCTTGTCGCCGTTGAGCAAGGGCTGGTGCAAAGCCGCGAAACCATGAGCACATTGGCCGAGCAGGAAAAACAGCGCTGGCGCGTAGCACTTATCGCTTCGCTGGCCACAGTCGCGATTCTGGCCGGCGTGTTGATTGTTGCCCTGCTGCGGCGCTGATTCTCAAGTTTCGCTATCCTCGGCTTTATACACCGAATAGTTCACGGTGCAGTGCTGCGATGAGTTCCGGTTCGATTTTGGGGCGTCTGTCATACGACAGCAGACCGTTGGCTTCCTGTTCGATGTCGGTGAGTTGCGTGTAGCAAAAGCCGCAGATAAACGGCAGCTCTGATAATCCCTGCATCAGGTCGCGGTATTTTGCCAGCAGTTCTTCGCCGGAACTGGTAGTCGCATAGACCTGATAAAGCCGGTCGAGCTGCTTGCCCGATGTGTCTTGCGGCAGCATCATAAAACCCCCGACTTCACTGAGTACAATCGGTTGTCCGTGATATTGCGAGTTGCGCGCGAGCAGCGGCGTTCCCCATGGCTTTCCATCCGGCGATTCGCCACCGGAAATGGCGGGCAATGCGCCACCCTGCAACGTCTCGGCGTAGCGGGCGCGCAACTTGGCTGCGGTCGGTGTGTAATCGTGCAACGCGAAAATATCGGTGACATCGGTGTGTTCCCAGCCATCGTTGTCGATGACGGGACGCCCCGGATCGAGACGACGTGTGAGCGCTACGATGCTCTCGATAAATCCGTATTGTCCCGGATGTCCTTTCTTCAGTTGCGGAAGGCCCATGCTCTCATTAATGGGCACCCACGTTACGACGCACGGATGATTGTAGTCGCGGCGCACGGCGCGCTCCCACTCGCCGAGCAGCCATTCTTCGGCTTTTGGGTTCCAGGCGCGCGCGTTTGCCATTTCGCCCCACACGAGTACTCCCATCTTGTCGCACCAATAAAGATAGCGCGGGTCTTCAACCTTCTGGTGCTTGCGCGCGGCATTGAAACCAAATCTCTTCGTCCACTCGACATCGGCACGCAAAGATTCATCACTGGGCGCCGTCATGCCGCTGTCGGGCCAATAGCCCTGATCGAGCACCATCGCCAAATAAGTTGGTGCGCCGTTGAGCAGAAATTGTTTGTCGCGCAAACTCACGTCGCGCATTCCAGCATACGATTCGATTTCATCGAGTACTCGACCGTCGCGCAAAAGCCGTAAACGAATGTCGTAGAGATGCGGTGAATCGGGCGACCACGCTTTGGCATCGGGAATGTGCAACGTCAGGCGCGCACTGGCACTGGCCGTGTCTTCTTCAGTTTGCGCCACGACTTGGCTACCATCCAGCACTTCGGCCTGCAAATGCCAGCCGATGGAAGGCGCATGTAGAAACACGCGCAGTTCGAGAGTCTCCTCCTTAAGGTGCGGCGTGATATTCAGTTCCTGAATGCGCATCGGCGGCGCCGGTTCGAGCCACACTGTCTGCCAGATGCCGGTCGTACAGTAATAATCGATGCCCTTGGGAACGCCACTCACCGACTGTTTGCCGCGCGGTTGATGCCCATCCTGGCGATCTTCCACGCGCAGCACAAGACGATTGCCGCCCTCTTGCAAATAGAGCGCAATATCGAACCAGAACGGCACATGCCCGCCCTGATTGTGCCCGACTTCCTGCCCATTCAGCCACACGGTGCAGCGATAATCAACCGCGCCGAAGTGCAGCAGAATATCCTGCTCGCGCCACTCGTCGGGAACCTCGAAGTCACGCGCATACCACACGATCTCGTGAATGCTCTGGTCGTTGATGCCTGAAAGCTGCGTCTGATAAACAAACGGCACCACGATGCGTTGCGGCAGGATGCGGCCTTCGTTCCAGCCGGCTTGTAAGCCTTCATCATTGTCATCGAAGGCGAATTCCCAGTCGCCGTTAAGGTTAAGCCAGTCGCGGCGCACAAACTGCGGACGCGGGTACTCGGGACGAGGCATTGATGTGTTGGTGGTCGCAGGCATCTGTTCCCTTGGGCTATGGAGATGATCGGCTGTGAGAGATTCGTCACGCTATTAAAACACGCTCTTTGCCGCGAAACAACTCCTTCAACAGAAAGAATGTTGCGGGCGGACTCGGTGCCTTCAATACGGTAGACTACTTGGAAATCGCGACGAGGAAGACACCGTGTCCACCGAAACACTCACTCCAACAGAAGCCCCGAAGCCGCTCCCGAAACGCAACGAAGTGCCCACCGAATTAACCTGGGATTTATCAGTTGTATACGAGAAAGACGAACTGTGGGAAAGCGATTTCAAGCGCGTCGAAGAGATGACCGCGCCGCTGCAAGAATTGCAAGGCAAACTCAGTGATGCGAGTACTCTGCTGCACTGTTTACAGATGCAGGACGAAGTCGGCACCTTGTTTTCGCAGCTTTACTCATATGCCTCGCTAAGACGCAGCGAAGACAACGCCAACCCCGATGCCCAGGCGCGCGTTGATCGCGTGCGGATGCTGGGCACACGCCTCTCATCGGCGACATCTTTCATCGAGCCCGAAATCCTGGCCATCGAGCCGCAGCAATTGCGCGACATTCTGGCGCAGGAATCGGGTCTCAAACTTTACGAATACTACCTACAAAAGTTAGAGCGTCGCCGCCCGCACGTGCGCACGCCTGAAGTGGAAGAAGTGCTGGCCCTGGCACACGAAGCGACCGGCGGCACCAGCACCGTTTTTAAGCTGTTCAACGATGCTGACCTAAAATTCCCCAACGTGCGCGACGATGAAGGTCGTGAAGCCGAACTCACACATGGCCGCTACATCAAGTTCCTGGAATCGCAGAAGCGTGATGTGCGCGAAGGCGCTTTCAAAACAATGCACGGCGAGTACACCAAGTGGCGTAATACGCTCGCGGCTTCGCTGTCGGGTGCGGTGAAAGCCAACGTCTTCAACGCGCGAGTGCGCAAATACGAGTCGGCACTGCACGCGGCCCTCTCGCCGGATGAAATCCCAACCGAGGTTTACACCAACCTCATCGGCGCGGTGCGCGAGCGCTTGCCGGTTTTGCATCGTTATCTGCGCCTGCGCAAGAAAATGCTTGGCCTGGACGACTTGCAGATGTGGGATTTATACGTGCCGATGGTGAAAGAAGTCGAGCGCGAGATTCCTTACGAAGAAGCCAAGCGCTCCGTCGCGCAATCGTTGCAGCCGATGGGCCAGCAATACTTGCGAGTACTCGACCGCGCTTTCAACGAGCGATGGATCGACGTGCTAGAAAACGAAGGCAAAACATCGGGCGCGTTTTCAGATGGCGCCTATACCACGCCGCCTTACATCCTGATGAACTGGCAGGACAACCTGAACAACGCCTTCACCCTAACGCACGAGTTGGGGCACTCGCTGCATTCGCACTTCACGCGCGAAACGCAGCCTTATGTATATTCGCACTACACCATTTTCGTGGCCGAAGTCGCATCGACTCTCAACGAGGCATTGCTCACCAACTACATGCAGAAACAGGCTAAGGAACAGGGCGACCGCGCCTTGCAGCTTTACCTGTTGAACTCCTACGCCGAGCGTTTCCGCACCACGCTTTATCGCCAGACAATGTTCGCTGAGTTCGAACTGATGATTCATCAAACCGTAGAGTGCGGTGAAGCGCTAACTGCCGAATCGATGAGCGAACAGTATTTGCAACTGAACAAAGATTTCTATGGCGCAGAAGTGAATGTCGATGATTGCGTTTCTATCGAATGGTCACGTATCCCACACTTCTACTACGACTTCTACGTTTATCAGTATGCGACGGGGATTTCGGCGGCAGCAGCGCTTTCCAAGCAGATATTGGAGGAAGGCCAACCGGCGGTGGAACGCTATCTTAACTTCCTGCGCGGCGGCGGCAGCGATACCAGCATCAACCTGCTGCGCGGCGCCGGCGTCGACATGGCCACTCCGCAACCTGTGCATCAGGCGCTCGATGTCTTCGATCAGATCATTGGTCAAATGGAAGAACTGGCCGTATAAAATGCCTCAATGCCTCCCAGAACCCCAAGTGTGAGCGCGGGGCTAAGGTAACTGCGACGTAAGCCCCGCGCTCACGCTTGGGGTTCTGTTATGGATTACCTCATTACATTTCGTAGTTACGGAACGTGGCTGCACGGCGACGAACGCGGCTCGGTGGACGACTCGCACAACAGTTGGCAAGAACCGCTGATTGAGGCCAGCGACCGCTTGGAAGCCTTTCGTCGCCGCTTGATGAAAGGTAAGGTTGTGATTTTCGACCAGGCGCAGCGCGAGTGCATTGCTCAGGCGATTCGTGATGTGGCGTATCATCGCGGCTGGACGGTTCACGCGCTTGAGGTATTGTCGAATCATGTTCATGTTGTAGTGGGCGCGGATACCAAACCCGAAAAAGCATTGCGCGATTTCAAAATCTGATCAACGCGACGCTTGCGTGAACAGAACATGGTGGCGCTTGAAGCGCAGTTGTGGTCGCATCACGGCAGCACGCGCTACTTGCGCGATGAGAAATCGACTATAGCAGCGTGCGAGTATGTGCGCAACCAACTTGAGCCCCCACCAGAACCCCAAGTGTGAGCGCGGGGCTAAGGTAACTGCTATATTGTTACTCTTACATTAGCCTCGCGCTCACGTTCGGGGTTCTGGACGATCATGACCGCAAAACGACATCTCGCACAATACGACCCAATCCTGGCGCAAGTCATCGCGCAGGTCGGCAAACCGCAATTGGGACGCGAACCCGATGCATGGCGCGCGCTTTCGAGCAGCATCATCGGTCAGCAGGTTTCGACTCATGCGGCGCGTGCGATTCGCGGGCGTTTCGCTGCGATAGTTCCCGGTCAGGATTTCCCATCGCCCGCCGATGTGTTGAGTACTCCCGACGAGGCGTTGCGCGCTGTGGGATTGTCGCAGAACAAAATGCTTTCCATTCGCGATCTGGCGCGGCATTTCGAAGAGAAGCTCATCAACACCAAACGCTTCCCCAAAATGAGCGATGAAGAAATCATTGCGGCACTGGTTCCGGTGCGCGGCATCGGGCGCTGGACAGCCGAGATGTTTCTTATCTTTTCACTGGGCCGTCCCGATATTCTGGCGGTCGATGACCTCGGCTTACGTAACGCCATGAAAAAGCTTTATCAATTGGAAGAAGCGCCGACGAGTACTCAGATGCAGCAAATCGCCGAACCGTGGCGCCCTTATCGTAGCGTCGCATCGTGGTATCTGTGGCGATCGTTGGATAACGAGCCGAAAGTAAAAGGCTGAGTCACTTCTTCGTTGCAGCCAGCCCATGCACGCCAATGGCAGCAATGATAGCGCACAGCAGCGTCCACGTTCCATCAGCGAACACGTTGATGCGATGGATGTTCTGCCGCGCATCAGCTAAGAGAATTGCGCCAACGGAAGATTGCGGCGTCAGTCGAGCGAACTGCGCATAGTTCTTTTGCAGCGCGGCCCAGTCTTGCAATGCGAAATAACCGAAGAACGCAACTCCAGCTAATCCTAAAGCGACCATTACGAAAAGCGTCAGGCGCATGAAAGTCATTTTTGTTGCGGGTTCTCCCAGAGGTTGCACATTCCGCTCGTTGCCGTCACGGGCATAAATCTCGCAAACACAGCCGCGCAATTATGATCGCGCAGCTTCAAAAGAATTGGTTTCGAATCAAGGGTGGCCATCCAGGCCGCCGCTTCCACGATTTCTACAAGCATCGACAAATGGCACGCGGCTTCCGTTTGACCTTTGGCAAAATCGCAACCATTGGCGGCGGCTTGCTCTTCATCGCAGGCGGAATTGCTCTTATTCCTCTGCCGGGGCCGGGTTCGGCCACCATTGTCCTCGGCCTGGCGATGCTGGGCAGCGAATTCGAGTTCGTAGCTCACACGCTCGATTGGCTGGAAGCCAGACTGCGCCCGTTCTATGAACAATTCCAGAAACGGTGGGAAAAGGTGCCCGGCTCTACCCGCGTCGGCATCGAGATCGTGCTGAGCGTTTTGGGTATTGTCACTGGTTATATAACTTACGTGTTCCTGTTCGCCAAATCCTGATGCGGCGCACGTTGCGCAGGCAAACAAAAAAGCAGAAGCGAATTCGCTTCTGCCTTTTTCTAATGTCGCGGAGAGGACTTGAACCTCCACGGGGTTGCCCCCACTAGCCCCTCAAGCTAGCGCGTCTGCCATTCCGCCACCGCGACAAATATGAAGTTTCCCGAGTACTTAACAGAGCCGTTTAGCGTCCGAGAGTACCGGTGAGAACTGCCCAGATGCGACTACCAAACAGCATACCAACGATGTAGATTACCAGCATGACCAGCACATGACCGATCGTCAGCACGTCATCGGGAATCGCGTTCAAGATCGAACTGGCCAGAAATCCGAAGGCGGCCCACGCTGTCAGCGGCTTCAGGATGCGCTCGGCGCCGACCGGCAAATTGATGTTGCCCGAAGTGCGTCCGCTGGCTGCGCCCAGGCCCATGACGCCACCGCCACCCTGCTCGGCTTTATCGGTTTGCACCGCCATCAGCACAATCAAGAGTAGCGTCGAAATCACCTGCAAGAATAAGACAAAATACTGTAACAACGAAATTCCTCTGTTTGGAGCCGCTTTAGACTGCAAATAACATCTGCGGCGCGACTATTGATTATAAACAAGGCGGCGACTCCGCGTCAAGAGATAACGAGTACTCAAGAACAGTCGCGGCCTCCGACTTTTGTTAGAATTGTCAGGGTTAAAGCACACGACTAATAAGAACCACTTTCGCGGAGGAACATTTTTGGACGCCGACATCATGCGCGCGCTACTCGAAGGCGTGCGAGCGGGCACCGTCACGCCGGACGCCGCCGTAGCGGCTATGCGTAACCTGCCCTTTGAAGAACTGGGTTTTGCCAAAGTCGATCATCATCGCGCCGTGCGCAAAGGTTTCCCGGAAGTCATTTTCTGCCAGGGTAAAACACCCCATCAGATTGGTGAAATCGCGCACAGCCTGCATCGTGCCGGAAGCACATTGCTGGCCACACGCGCCGATAGCGCTGCTTTCGAAGCTGTGCGGCAGCGCGTTCCCGTCGCGCAATATCGCGAAATCGGGCGCCTCATCTTTGCACCGGGCCGGGAAAGCGCTGCTTTGCCCGGAATTGTGGGCGTCGTCACAGCCGGCACCGGCGATATTCCCGTTGCGGAGGAAGCCGCCGGCACACTGGAAGTGATGGGCGCCCATGTCGAACGCATCTTCGATGTCGGCGTCGCGGGTTTGCATCGTCTCATTTACCAGCGCGAGAACCTGGCTCGCTGCGATGTGCTCATTGCGGTGGCCGGAATGGAGGGCGCTTTGCCGACAGTTGTGACCGGATTGGTCGATGTTCCGGTTGTGGCCGTGCCCACCAGCATCGGCTACGGCGCGAATTTAGGCGGCATCGCGGCCATGCTGGGCATGCTCACCGCGTGCGCCAACGGCATGGCGGTTGTGAACATCGACAATGGTTTCGGTGCTGCTGCTTTTGCCGCTTCCATTCTGCGCGGACGCGACCGCAAGCAACAATCCGACGAAGCGGCGCGTGCAGGCGCTGAAATTGTGCCCCAGAAGTCACCATGACCATCGCTTATCTCGATTGCTTTGCCGGCATTGCCGGCGACATGACGCTGGCCGCACTGCTCGATTGCGGCGTGCCGCTTGAAGCACTGCGCGCGGGGCTTTCATCCCTGCCCGTGCAAGGCTGGGACATCACAGCACAGCCGGTTCTCAAAAGTGGCATTCACGGCACCAGCGTTTCCATTTCGCTGCACGGCGTCACCGATGCCCAGGAGTTGGAAGCGACTCACGCCCGTAGCGCCCATGCCGACCACGTCCATGCGCACAGCGGAGATCATCACGAGCACGCTCACGAGCACGGTCACGCTCACACCGGCGAGTACTCGCACGAACATCATGCTCACGATTCAAACGGACATTCGCACCCTGAGCACGAGCACAACCATGAACATCATGCGCACGCGCACAGCGACCACCATAGTCATCACCACGGGCGTTCGATGCGCGAGATTCACGACATCATTGAGGGCAGTGGCCTGAGCGAGCGCGTCAAGCAAAACAGCCTCGCTGTGTTTGAATCGATTGCGCGTGTTGAGGCGCAGATGCACCACAGCACGCCTGAAGACGTGCACTTTCACGAGATTGGCGGCGTCGATTCGCTCATTGATATTTGTGGCGTAGCGTGGTGTCTCGAATATCTCGGTGTGCAAGAAGTCTACTGTTCGGCGTTACCCTACTCGACCGGTTATGTCGATTGCGCGCATGGGCGCATGCCGGTTCCCGCCCCGGCGACGCTGGAACTCTTGAAAGGCGCGCCGATGATTCCCACCGAAATTCGCGGTGAAATGATTACACCGACCGGCGCCGGCATCGTGGCTGCGCTGGCCAAAGGTTTCGGTGCACCGCCCGCTATGACGGTGCAGCAGGTGGGCGCAGGTGCCGGCAAGAAAGACTGGCCCGATCGCCCCAACCTGCTGCGCGTCGTCATCGGCGAACAGTCGCATACGGGACAACCACAACCCACAGCATCAATCGATGCTCAAACAACGAGCACTCACACAGCACCGCAAGGCCAATCGACCGAAAACTCCGGGTTACAGTGGCAAACGATGTCGTTGGTGGAAACCAACATAGACGACATGAACCCGGAGCTATGGGACTTCGTCTTTGCGCAGGTGTTTGAAGCCGGTGCCGTTGATGTGTGGCTGCAACCGGTGCAAATGAAGAAAAACCGCCCGGCGTCGTTGCTGGGCGCGCTCTGCGAAAGCGGAAAACAAGAAGCCGTTGTGGCGGCGCTGCTGCGCGAAACGACAACGCTGGGCGTGCGTGTTTCGACAGTGCGTCGCGCCGCCTTGCCGCGCGAAATGCGTGAAGTGCAAACCCCGTGGGGCAACGTTCGCGTGAAAGTTGCACGGTGGCCCGAGCACGGCTTAGTGCGCGCTGCGCCGGAGTATGAGGACGTGAAACGTCTCGCCAACGAGCACGGTGTGGCTGCCCGCGAAATATACGCCGCAGCCATGCACGCCGCACATGGTTTAAAATAGAAGTGTCGTTGAGTAGGAGGAGCCTATGAAATCATCAAAGTCACATCGTTTTTTGAGTACTCGCAGCGCCTTAGCCATCGCATTTTGCGCCTCTATCACGCCCAACGCGGGTGCGGTGCAGGCGCAACAAGCGAAAACCGTTTACCCGACAGACATCACCAACATCGCTCTGGCGGCAAACGGCGGGCGCATTATGAGCGCGTCGTCTACGCTCGACAACGGCACCGAGTTTAAAGCCGAAAACCTGATTGATGGCACGGTTTACAACTCGTCCACCAAAACCGGCAGTGCCGGTTGGGCCAGCAATAAATTCGATCCAATTAACATGGATTATGTGACGATCGGTTTTGCCGATAACACTGTTCGTCGCATCGGCAAGATTGTGTTGAACCCGAACGTCGCGCTGGCACCCGAACGCTGGGCCAAAGATGTCGAGGTTCAAGTCTCCACCGAAGGCGCCGAGGGCCCGTTCCGCGCCGTCGCACAGATTACGTTGCGCCGCTCGCCCGAACGTCAGGAGTTCGTCATTCTGCCGGCTCCGGCGCGTTTCGTGCGTCTGGCGTTTCGCACCAACTGGGGCTCAGATCGTGCCGTGGCCCTGGGAGAAGTCGAGCTGTATGAAGCGATTCCGCAAACTGATCCGCTGGGCCAGCTCATTGCCGGCTTGCAAAGCGCCATCAACGACCTGAACAGCTACAAAAGCACACAGAGCGAAGTGCGCACGGTATCGTCGTCCAGCGGTTCGGCTGTGAAGCCGCGCACCGTTGCTTCTAACACCGCCAAGCCACGCCTGAGCAACGCCACGTTGCAACTGGTGCAGGCGATGGGTGGCAATGCTGCGACCGGTACGGGAGCGCGTGCCACGGCAGGCGGCAACATCGCCGCTGCTGCTAATGGCGGAAAAGTGGTTGATGTCACCAGCATCTTCAACAACGACCCGACATACGGCCCCGATAAGCTGATCGACGGCGAGAACTACTCGTTCGAGAAGAACGCGGGTAGCAACGGCTGGTCGAGCGAAGGCTTCGTGCCGGGACGCCAGTGGGTAACGCTTGGTTTTCGCGACGACCGCACGCACGTCATCAACAAAGTCATCCTCAATCCGACTTCCAACCAGTCGTCATTACGCTGGGCGAGCCGCGTTGAAGTTCAGGTCACAACCGAGTCGGCCAAAGCCGGTCCGTTTCGCACTGTGGCCGCATTCAACATTCGGCAGGAAGCTGTGAACCAGGATTTCAAAATGCCGCCGGTCGAAGCCAAGTATGTGCGTTTTGTCTTCACCGCCAACGGCCCCGGCAACCCGTTGCCCAACGCCGACCCCAACGTCAGCAGCGACCGCGCCGTTTCGCTGGGTGAAATCGAACTCTACGAGCCCGATCTCAGCACCGCCGACCTTGATGCCATAATCGGTCGCTTCAACCTTGTGCTAACCGGTTTGATTCGCCTGCGTGGCCAGCAGCAAGCCGTCGCAGCCGCCGCGCCGTAACGCAAGAAAAGGCGTATTAACAACAAGAAGGCGCAGATTGAGTACTCAATCTGCGCCTTCTTGTTTGATATGCCGTCCTTTGCACTCGCTCGACAGTGCCGATTGTGGGTTGCTTAGATGCAGCACTGTGCGATGCAGCACTGCACGATGCAGCACAGAAAGTGTCAGAGTACGAGGCACGGCGCGCACCAAGTCGCCGCTCTTGATGAGATTAGATGCATCTTAATTGAGCAAGATCTGTTATCATCTGCGGTTATGAAAGGTACCATTGTGATCCCGAACACACCTGTGAAGGATTGCATTGGTACGGGGCAGAGGTGCAACAGTGCTATTTATCGTGACGGGAAAGGTCGGATGGCGTGGAACAACCACGAGGTGCCGCAATAACCTCAAGGTCAACAGAGGACTTGCTTTGGAGGCAGCCCGTGTACCCATTGCTACCTTGTTTGGTGTGTCCGTTCTGCTATGCGCGGTCACATTAAAAGCCGCAGAAGCTGATACTGACTGTCTGATACCTGGCGGCTGGTTGACCTACGTTTCCAATGGCGATGTTTACACCATGCGCCCGGATGGCTGGCACAAGAAACGCCTGACACATCACGGCACAGCGACATGGCCCGCTTACTCGATGAATGGCTGCCGCATCATCTTCATGAGCCAGCACAACGCAGTAGATGAAAACCCACATCAAGCCTTCAACCGTCTCTACATCATGCGCACAGCAGGCACGCACCAGACGGCTCTGACAGCATCACTCCAGTCCACCTCGCACCCGAGGCTCAACCGCCAGGGAACCAAGGTCGTGTACTCGAAACAGTTGCTGTTCGGCACGTCACGCACCTATCACGCACTCTTCCAGAGTAACGCCAACGGCAGCAGCGCACAAGAAATCAACAATCACGATGTGCGCGACCCGGCCTGGAGCTGGACCGGAAACGGACTGGTTTGCACTGCGGGAACAACCGGCAATGTGGAAGATCCTGCCTTCGAACAGCAACCGGACATTTACGTAATGGCTCCTGTCGGCGCGGCTTTGACACCCCTGACCAACAATCCGGCGTATGATGGTGAACCTGAACTCAGCCCTGACAGCAGCAAAATTGTCTTTGTATCGAAGCGTGACGGTAATGCCGAAATTTACATGATGAATCGTGACGGCAGCGGCCAAACCCGCTTGACCAGCCATGCAGGCAACGACATCTCACCCATCTTTAGCCCGGATGGACAAACAATCGCCTGGGTTTCAAACCGCGACGGAGACAACGAAATTTATACGATGAAGATCGATGGGACGGGGCAAAAACAAATCACCATCAACACCGTTGACGATAAACAGCCCCATTGGCGATAAAAGAGATGTACCGTGCCGTCGGTCACCGAACCAACGCTCTTAGTGCCGTGTTGCATCTTGTGCTTATGCTCCGTCGGACAAATGCCGATCAAAGATATTTTTCGTACCCGGAGAGTGTATCCAACGCTAACGAGTCTCAGCGTGTCGCGCCACATCATCCGAATGGACACGATATGAGTCGGCTCACTCTTTCGCCTGCCAACACTTGCAGATAAATGCATAATCAGGAGGACGCAAGGCGGAGAAGGCATACTCGCATCAGTAAGCGAACACTTTACCAGCGGCTTCTCGGTGCGGAATTTGAGGCGTTGCCACCAGTTCTACGCCGTTTTCACAGTCTCCCCGATGGTGGGCGTGCTGCGGGTTCGGTCGTGGTGCACAATGGCAAGGGACTCCTGCGACACTCTGCGGCGCGATTACTCAAGATGCCTCGTGCAGGCACGGATGTTCCCGTCCAACTTCAGGTTGTGCCTCAGGGAGATAGTGAAGTCTGGATTCGGCACTTTGGCAGTCAGTGCATCGTAACCAGACAATGGCAGGCAGGAGACTTCCTGGTGGAACAGGCCGGGCCGCTGCAGTTTGTTTTTCGCGTGAGCGCGACTCAGAAGGGTTTGCTTTTTGCCTTCCAGTACAATAGCCTATGCGGGGTGCGGCTCCCGACCCATACTTCCCTGGGCGTTGCGGCTACTGCCACAGGCCGACCAGACCACTGGAATATTCATGTTACGATGCAGGCACCGCTGCTCGGAGCCGTCACAACGTATTCAGGGGACATTTACCCATTATGGTAACCGCACTTTATCTCCTGTTGCTGCAAGGCCTTCTGGGAGCTTTTGATACGCTGTGGTATCACGAATACAAGCAGCAACTGCCGCGTGATGTTACAGCCAAAACCGAGTTGCGGCTACATGCCTCCCGCGATTTTGCTTACGCCATTGTCTTTGGCTCACTGGGCTGGGTGCTCTGGCAGGGGCGATGGTCCTGGCTTTTCATCGCGATCCTGCTCTTTGAAATCGGCATCACATTGTGGGACTTTGTGGAAGAAGACCTGACACGCCGCCTTCCAGCCGGAGAGCGCATCATGCACACCGTTATGGCTATTGTCTACGGAGCCTTTCTGGCGTCTCTCATTCCTCAAGTTCTCAACTGGTCGGGACAACACACTGCATTAGTACCCGTTCACTATGGGATATTGTCGTGGATCCTGAGCGCTTTTGCTGTCGGCGTCCTGCTATCCGGCATCCGAGACATTCATGCCAGCTTCACTCAAAAGTCACCTGGTCACTGATTCTGCATGCCATGCTTCATGTTCAGAAGATCGTAGAGCGCGCTTTCCAATTCTGGATGGCGGAAGCAATAACCGCTAGCTTGCAACTGTGCCGGTTGGACGCGTGCGCTAGCGAGCAGAAGTTCGTCGGCCACGCCCTGCCCCATCAGAAGACGGATAGCAAAAGCTGGAACGGGGAAGATAGCAGGACGGCGGAGAACTCTTGCGAGAACCTGAGTAAATTCCTGATTTCTAACGGGATGCGGCGATACAACGTTGACTGCTCCATGCAGTGTTGATGTATTCAGCACATGGCAAATGGCACCGACGGCATCATCCAAAGTCATCCAACTCCAATACTGTTGTCCGCTTCCTACCCTGCCGCCTAATCCCAGACGAAAGGGGCGCAGCATACTGGCTAATGCACCACCCTTGGGGCTGAGTAGAATGCCAAAGCGCAGGTGGACAACACGAATGCCACAAGCTTGTGCGGGTTCAGTGGCTGCTTCCCAGGCGCGGCAGAGTTCAGGGAGAAATCCGGCTCCAGCGGCGCTGTCATCAGGTAGCACCTCATCGCCCCGATCACCATAATAGCCGGTGGCCGAAGCGCAGATCAAAGTCTTGGGAGGAGCGGATAAGCCAGCGGCCGCCCCGCAAAGCAACCGCGTGGTGTCTACACGACTCGCACGAATACGTTCCTTTGTAGCCGGTGTCCATCGTTGCGCAACAGGCTCACCCGCCAGGTGAATAACGGCATCGTGGCCTTCGAGAGCTGCATGATCAACGAAACCTGATTCAGGATGCCACTTGATGCTGTTGTCATCGGGTTGCTGCGAGCGCACCAGACGCGTGACACTGTGGCCTTCAGCTTTCAGCATAGGCAGCAGTGCCGAGCCGACCAGTCCACTTGCTCCTGTCACAACGATCTTCTTGGTCTCATTCATAGCAGCACATTTGCACAAAACTGCTTAACTATTCTCCCACATTATCAGTCGATTCCATGAACAGTATATTCACATAGAATTAAGGTGTACCAAAACACCGGCGCAAGGAGAGTTGCCCCATGCCTTTCCAATTTCGTGATCAACACCGAGACGAGTACTCGACCGCCGGCCTTACGGTATTGCGCGGCGTGATTCCTCCATCACTATTGAGTGACCTGCGGCGCGAGACAGATAAAGCACGTGAGATCGCGCGAAAAAGTGGTGGGCCGCAATCGCAGCGTTTGCAGCCGGTGTACAAGTATGAAGAACTTGACCCTCGTCCCTTCCGCGACTTTCTTGAACTTCCTGGCATGCAGGCAACAGTGGAAGGCATTCTAGGCGCGTCGCACAAGGCTTCTGACAACATGGGCGTCTTGCTGGAACCGGCACAGAACGCATGGTGCACCAACTGGCATCGTGACATAGCGCATCACCTTCCCAACCTGGACATGCAGGCGTTTTATCACGCAGCTCGTAATTTGCGAATGTTCAACCAGTTCAATGCCGCTCTGTATGATGACCATTCGCTGTGGATCGTTCCGGGAAGTCATAACCGGGAAGACACGCCGGAAGAGCGCGCCTGCTTTGCCACGGCAACACCTGCCGCTCCTGAATTCAGTGAAGATGCTTTTCCAGAGGAGCGGGAACGAACCTGCCTGGAGTACGCATATCGCATACCCGGTGGAATGCCGGTCGTACTATTTGCCGGCGATTGCGCCTTCTACCGCGCCTCGGGTTGGCACCTGGGGAATTACGTTCCTTACACCAAGCGAGCGACATTACACGATAATTTCCAGGGTGACGAGGATCGTGCCTGGTGGAATAGTGTACGCCACGCGCAGGACTCAGCCAGGGCATGAAACGATTGAGCGTGCGAAATGTCTTTTCGAGTACTCGTGATGCAGTGAATGATTTTTGCTCATCTCCATACTCATCATCAAAAGAGAACAGGGAACAAAGGTTTGACTATGCGGCGCTTGAACATCGTGAAGTTTGCTCTGGCCATGCTGCTGGCCGCTGGTTTTTGCCTGACCAGCAGTGCGCAAAACACCACGTTACCCAGCGATGACTGGGCTGTTATCAGTTCTCCAAAAGAGGCGTCTCCGGGCACACCGTTTGAAGTTCAGGTGGATGTCAGGAACGTGAAGGGCAAAACGCAGCTTGGCATCGATTTGCACTGGATGCGCAAGGATGGCGGTTATGGCGGCTTTCTTGCTTTTGGTGGCCGCCGCGATGTCGATAAAGTCGGTCCGCAGACGTTTCGCCTCACGTTTGACCTCAAAGAAGGCATGGCAACCGTGGTGCCGATGGTTTTTCTTTCGCCCGACGGGATCTGGGATCATCGCACTCATGCTTCAAACGGGCCTGCTATATCTGTAAACATGGCGGCGGCGATAGCAGGCGGAGTTCGACCGCAAAATATAACTTTTAAGAAAAGCTGGATCAGCATCACCCCGCCGGACTTCACCAAATCCTACAAAGAAGGCGATGAGTTCGAAATTGAAGTGGAGTGTTTCCTCGATCCTTCCGAAAATTGGGGAACCGGCACCACACTCGTCCTCAATCCACTGGGCCCCTGGATTGATAACCCTGACGGTAAATACACCACCAGCCGTTTTCATGTTTCTTATCCTGGTCTGAGTACTCGTGAGGTAAAGCTTCCAACCGGGCGCAGTGTGCAGAAGTTTCGTTATCAAGTGGGCAAAGTGTATCCTCATAACAGCTTGCTCTTAGTGGCCACATTCAAGGATGCGGACGGTAAGAACTGGCCGTGGGAAGTTCGTGAGACGGGGCCGCACCTGGAGTTCGCGCATAAATATTATGAGCTTTCCACTGACAAAATCGGCGGTTTGTTCACCTACGAAGAACCCATTCAACTTCTTGTCAAGTTTAAAGCGGGCGCCTCAAAGAATGTCGCAAAGACACTGAAATATAAGCTCGTCAACACTTCCGGTGTGGAAGTTGTGGCCGGAGAAAAGCCATTTATGAGTGGCGCTCCGGGAGAAACCACACGGCTAACTTTGCCCTTAAAACAGCGCGGCACATTTTTAATGGAAGCCGAGGTTGAAGGCTGGGGCAAGCAGGAAATTTTCTTCGCTCGCATTCCCAATCTGCGCAGGATTATCGGAGACGCCAGGACACCATTTGGCGCAACCAACCTGAAAACCGAAGCAGAAAGCCGCATCGCACGTATGCTGGGCTTTAGTTATTGCCGGCACTTCTTCACCTGGAACACCGTCCAGCCAGGGCCTGATGTATGGAAGCTTGCAGTATGGGACCGCATTCTCGGCACCAATAAGAAGCACGGCATCGATCCATGGCTGTGCATTCACGCCCCGCCTGCATGGGTGCAGAGCGGCCCGGCTACGAATGTGGGTTACGAGCCATTTCCCTTTGATGAAGCAGCCTGGCGACACAGCGTTGAGGTTATGACGCAGCGTTGGAAAAACACCATCATGGGCTGGGAGTGGCTTAATGAAATTGTTCCCGGCAGCCAGTCACAAAATCCGGTAGCCGACTATCTGAAGTTCAGCCGCATCGGAACTACATCCGTTAAGAAGATTGCTCCACACTTACAGATTCAATTGGCGGGAGGGTTGTGGCCGCGCAACTTCCGCGCGGACTTGCTCAAGGCCGGTATTGGTCAATACGCCGATGTGCTTCCTATACATTACGGGGATATGGGCAGCGTGCTGGAAGCTCGCACCGATCTCGACGCCGCCGGATTGAGCAAAATTGCTGTGTGGGACAACGAAACCAGCAGCGGGCTTTCTGTGTGGGATATGCCTTCTCGTGAGGCTATCCAAATCAAGAGCCAGTCGCAGTGGGTGCTCAGTCACTGGCCCGATGAATTGATCGCGGGTGCAAAGCGAATCATAATGTTCGGCGGCTGGGCCGACCCGGCAGGGAACTGGACGTATCTTCTCGATGAATCCACACCACGACCGGTTGCCGCCACCATTGCCGTACTCGCTTCCAAACTCACGGGAGCAAAGCCGTTGGGCAAGTTCTACCGGCGCGGCAATGTCTTTCATCTGTTCGAAAAAAACGGCAGGGCTATCTTAGTTGCCGCCAGTACTACGCCACAGAGAACCACTCTCAATGCAGGCAACGGAAAGATGATCGTTACCGATTATCAGGGCAACGAAACGACGCAGGCTGTTACCAACGGCCAGTTAGCCATGAACCTTGAGCCTATGGGAGTATTCATTGAAGGGGGAGACCTCCGAGTACTCAAGTCTTATCTCACACTCTCCATCGGGGAAGACCGGCAGCCGGTTGAATATCCAAAGGTCGCTGCTGTCAGCGCAGCACAGATCAAAGTTCCTGTTCGCCTGAGCAATCCTTACACGACGCCGATGCGGGGTTCTGTTTCTGTGATGGGAACATCAGGGTGGCCAACTGTGACGCAACGATACTCCATCCCTGCCGGAGGTGAAGTCGCAGTGGATATTGCTGTAAAACCTCCAGTCGGAGTTGCGGCAGGCGACTTTGAGTTGCAGGCAATCATGCAGTTTGATGATAAGAAAACACCATCCGTCCAAAAGCCATTTGGCCTCACATTGATTAGCCCCGACATGGTGGGAAATCTGCTTCGCAACGGAGACTTTGAGCACCCCGGTAATACAGAGCAAGCCGCCGCTTCGGAGCAAGCCGCCGCTTCGTGGTCTTTGGGCAAGTTCGCGCGCCGTTATCCCATTCGTGAGGGGCTAGGATTGGGTTCCCATGTGCTGCGGTTCGATAACTCCGGCGGCTGGGATTCTTCGACGCAGACAATCAAAGCTCCAGCAGGCCAATCTTATCTCTATACGGCCTGGGTCTGGAACCAGAACATGCAAGCCGGCAGCAATATCACGCATCACATGGCGGATGGCACAAAAAAGGAGTTTTACATTCCTCAGGTGTTTGATGCGGGTATGAATTCCGCGTCATGGAAGTTACTTTTCACTCGCACCAACACGCCACCCAATTTGAGTGACATTTCCTTAACTCCTGTTGTCAACGGGGGTGGGTGGGCCATGTACGATAACATGCGTGTTACGCTCTACGAAGGCACCAACTACGCAGCAGAAGTCCATCAGGCGCGAGGCACGCATAAGATTGACGGCAAGTTGGACGACTGGAGCAAACAGTGTCCGATTCCGCTGTTAGCCGAGAACCAATTAACGGTCGTCGATAAATCCTACACCTGGACACCGGATAACTTGAGCGGCGTCGCCTATCTTGAATGGGATGCCAGGGGGCTTTACTTTGCTGCCGAAGTCCGAGACGATAAGCAGACAGCCCAGAGTACTGGAGAAAATACCTTGTCCGGCGACAGTATCGCCCTGGCTATTCACCCGGCTAACCGAAGTGCAGAGAAGAGTGATAAAGCTTATCTGTACTACCTGAGTGCGGCATCACCCGGTGGAGGCAGTGGTGCGCACACCCTGTATCGTCCACCGTCGCGCTCTGGAGGGCTTTCGTCGGGACAACTTGCCAAAGACTCTTCGGTGTATGAACTGGCCGTTCATCGAGAAGGCACTCTCACCACATACGAATTAAGGGTTCCCTGGCGCGAACTTGGTGGCATCAATGCCGGTTTCGGCACAAAGTTCGGGCTTTCACTTCAGTTAAATGATAACGATGGCTCGGGTCGAGCCGCGTCCATGAGCTGGGGCGACGGCCTGGAACCGGCCTGGAACCCGCGCGCTTTCGGCATCTCAACAATTGTCAACCGCTGAACGACCGGATGCCGGTTGTGCCCGGGAGATAAGTCCCGGCAACAGTGAAGCATTTGTCCATCACTATTTCAGTCAACTTGTCTTTTTGATCAGCACCACATAGTCAAGCGTTTCACCCCGAAGAGTCAACGCCTCACCGGGTTTCAGCGTGCGGCTCCACAGAGAGGCATCGGCGCGCTCTACATTATGGTCGCGCCAAATTGCCTTCTCGCCGGTGTTCTTGAAGCCGGCAGCAGAGAGCGTCTTTGAGAAATTCGCGGCGGTTGCAGCGATAGTGTCGTCCGGTTTTCTCAGTGTCACCGTCGGATAGGTGCCGGTCGAGAACATCACGAAAACCGTGGCTCCCTGCGACTGCGGGTTGATGCGAAACGAAAGATCGGCCTTGTGTGCGGGGTCGCTCAGACGGCGCGTGGCAATCCAGGCAGCGCCCTGCACCGAACGCGGCAAAAGGTCGAAGGTGTTGTCGGCGCTACCGTCCACATCGCTGTAAACGGGGCCTTGCGCCTCGACAGGACGATCAATGAAAACAGGCTGATTGCCGGGATGGGAGCTACGCAACTCTTGCACGATGGCGGCGGGATCAGCAGGCAGCGGCTCCGTGGGGTTCTTCTGGTAGATCACCATGCTGTCGCGGCGGCCCTGCCCATCGCTCACTTCCACCACGTTGCGCCCCGGCTTGAGCGGCGCCTTCCAAAAGAACACATTCGCCACCGTCTTGCCCGGAATAGGCGTCACGGTGTTGTTTCTGTCTCGTGTTTCGGAATCGGGCTGGCGATACTCTCCATTGGCGCGCGTGCCCTGGCTGACACCGTTGAGAACCAGTTCCAGACGGGCCGCGTTTGAGTAGGCCTTGATGCCGTTATCGGGCGCGAACTGCCGCAGAAAGTGATGACGCCCGTTGAGGTGAACCACCGGAACATTCGGACGCATGAACGCCTGAAAAAGATAATAAATATCTTTGGGCATGCCCGCCAGAGTGACGATGCCTTTGGTGTTGCGATTCTGCTTGAATTTTCGGTCGTAGAACTCGCGGAAGTTCCACCACAAGAACATGGGGCGATTCGCCGCATCATCACGCAAAGCTGTTTGCAAGCGGTATTCTGTAAAGAGTTCCGAGTACTCGGCGGGTTCATATTTGTCCACCGACCAGCGGATGGTGCCGTAAGGCACATGATGCGTAATCCACTCGCCCGAACCGGTTTCAGCGACAAAAGCGTTGCGCGGCATCTGCGAGAAGCCTGTGTAATGGCCTCCATACCAGCCTTCGTAGGTGTTTCTCGCCACGAAATCAATGTTCTGAGGAATGCCGCCTTCGGTCGCGTATGTGACCAGTCTTGTGCTGTCTTCCTGACGAATTACGCTGGCGTAGTGGCTCGCCGGGGCGAGAATGGATTCATTGCCGCAACTCCAGAACAAAATGCTGGGGTGATTCCAGTTTTGCCGCACCATTTCGCGCGTCATTCGCTCGCCGTCGGGCGTGACAACTTTATCCTCATTGCTCGCGCCAGTCCAGGCGTGTCCGGCCAGGCCATTTTCCGCCCATACCGCCAGGCCCTTCTCATCAGCGATATTGTATTCCAACTTGCTGTGCGGATAGTGAGCGAGGCGCACCATGTTGACGCCCATATTTTCCATCCATTGCCATTCGCGGCGCGGCTCCTCATCGCCGACCGCGTTCCACAAGTACTCGTTTTGCTCGTGCTTGTTCACGCCGCTAAACTGCACTTGGCGTCCGTTCAAAAAGAAACGATTGTCCTTGAAGGCGATGGTGCGAAAGCCTACGCGCTCAGTGACGACATCGCTCAGTTGGCCCCTCACTCTTAATTCCGTGCGCACCGTATACAGATTGGGCTGATGTAAGTCCCACAACCGGGGCTGCACAATCGGGCTTGTCGCGGCAAGCGTGGCGGTTTGTCCCGCCGCTACCGTCGCCCTTGTCTCGAAACGAGCAGCCACTTTACCGCCCGGAGCGGTGACGATATGACGCGCCACCACTACAGCGGGCGAAGTCAGAGCATTCCTCACCACGGCGCGCACACCGAGATCGGCCCTGGCAGTGGAAACATTGGCCGGCGTCACATAGACACCGCTCGAACCCATGTCAGGAAAAATATGGACGGCGCCGGTTGAGATCAGCCACGCCTTGCGAAACATGCCGCCGTTGACATGATAGAGAGTGGAGCGCGCGAGCATGGCAGTGGTTTCCGCATCGCGGTTGCTCACCCGCACCGCTAACCGATTAGGCTGGCCCATCTTAACAGCCGGCGTCAGATCGAAAGCCGCTGCGGTATAAGCGCCTTTATGTTGTCCAATGTGTTCTCCATTGACAAAAACATCTTTTACCGACGCCGCACCCTCAAGCCGGAGAAAAATGCGGCGGTTGCGAGCCGCCTCTGGCAATATGAAATTCAGCCGATACCAGCCGGCGCTATTATCGGGCAACGCCGACTGTCGAAATATATGCGGCACCTGCACCCGTTTCCAGTTGGCGCCGGCTGGTAGAGCCGGCGCGGCACTAACGAGAGCTGCATTCGCAGGAACTGGAACGGTAGACGCAGGTTCCTCTGCAAAGTCCCACACTGCCAGTGGAAGTATTTCACGCGGTTGGGCTGCGGTTTTTTGCGGAGCCAGGAACAAACAGGCCAGAACGATAGGTGCGCAAGAGGTCAACATCAAGTGACGTTTAAGTCGGAGTTTCATAAGTTTCAAAGCTTTCTTGTTTCCGTCAACACAAGGGTAGCAGGGTCTTGGAAATACCATGTGTGAAGCACACAGCATCTCTCCAGGCACACTACCAGCAACGCGCTCAACGCGCTTCGGTAGCAGTGCTGCCACGCTTCACACCAACTATTTTATCCGGTTTAGGTGCATCCAAAACTCTATGCGCAGCACACAGGGTAATCCGACAGGCAGCAAACTGGGTTAACTTTCAGGCAACCAGTTCCGTGCTTTTGCAATGAGAAAAGGCGCAAACAAGCCCAGGTTCCGCGTGTTCAAAAATTCCGATATTCTTGCTACGCTGCACAGATTGCCACTACGGCTTCAAATCCTGTAAAGAAAGCGACAGCGCTCAATCTTCATCGTCCTTATTCTTCTGCGCGCCGATGACAACCACAAACTCACCCAGCACTTCTTTGCGCGAGGCGAGCGCATCGGCAGTTTCCTGGGCGGTGCCGCGCAGAGTTTCTTCAAACTTCTTAGTTAGCTCGCGGCAAACGCAGACGGGTCGCTGTGGCGACTGCTCGGCCAGCGTACGCAACACATCGAGTACTCGGTAGGGCGATTCGTAGAGGACAATCGTTTCTTCGCGGGCGAGAGCTTCTTCCAGTGCGCGGCGGCGGCGGCCCGGCTTGCGCGGCAAAAAACCATAAAAGGAAAAACGCTGCACATCGAAGCCAGAAATCGAGAGCGCAGCGGCTAATGCGCAGGGGCCTGGAATCGGTGTCACCGTGACTCCATGTTCGGCAGCGGCCAGCACCAACGGTGGGCCAGGGTCGCTGACGCCGGGCGTGCCGGCATCGGTAACGAGCGCCATATTTTGCCCTTCAGCTAAACGCTCTGCTAAGGCACGAATTTTACCGGGGTGCGTGTGCTCGTGGCACGAGGCGAGCGGCGCCTGGATTTCGTGGCGGGCTAAGAGGCGCTGCGTGTGGCGCGTGTCTTCGGCGACGATGAGATCGACTTCACGCAAAGTCGCCAGCAGGCGCAGCGACACATCATCGAGGTTGCCGATTGGCGTGGCGCAAACATAAAGTGTGCCCGGAGTGGAAGTCATGGAGATGAGCGAAAGCCACGAGTTCTCAGTGCAAATTTCCCGAGTACTCGTGGCCTGGATTGCTGGTTATACGACGCTCGTTATGAGGATCGCAGTTAAAAGACTTGCTGTTTAGCAGCCACGCTGTTTAGCGCCTATGCTGTTTAGCGACCGCGACGGCGCAGAGCACGCGAAGCCTTACGGCGCTTTTTCTGCCAGTGCGTCTTCACTTTGCGCTTGTGCTTTTTCTTGTCGGAACTCAAAAAACGTCTCCTTCCCTACGGGTTCATCCCTGACGGGTTCGTCCCTCACGGGTCTATCGTTCTTGCGGCATCACCACAACTTGCGTCAGCCGATATTCAATTCCGTCGTGTGGCGTAGCCGCGACGGTTCATTATAGCGAGGCTGCCGCGTCGCGTCAACGCCTGTAGGCAAGCAGAGGCCAATTAGCGCACCGATGTTTCATCGACTTCAAGGCCGGGCGCCACGGTTTCAACGGCTGCGGCCTCAGCACTTTTGTGTCGTCGCTCTTGAACAAAGTGAATGACCATCGGCAACAGCGAAAGCAGCACGATGCCGATCACGGCCTTTTCGAAGTTCTGCTTCACGATGGGCACGTTGCCCAGGAAGTATCCGAGCAAACACATCAATGTAATCCAACCAATTCCGCCCAGAACGTTGAACATCACGAAAGTGGAATAGCGCATGTTGGCTACACCGGCGATGGTGGGGGCGAAGGTGCGCACGATGGGCACAAAGCGCGCCAGAACAATGGTTTTTGGGCCGTGTTTATCGTAGAAGGCCTGTGTGCGCTGCAAGTGCTCGCGCTTGAAAAGGCGGGAATTGGGCCGATTGAAAAGTGGCGTTCCCACTTTGCGCCCGATGAGATAGCCGGTCTGGTCGCCGGCAATCGCGGCAATGCACAGCAGCGGAATCAGGATAGCGATATTGAGTTTATCGGGATAGGCTGCGGCTAGTGTTCCGGCCACGAACAACAACGAGTCGCCGGGTAGAAAAAAGCCGACCAGCAGACCGGTTTCGGCAAAGACAATCGCAAACAGAATGGCGTATCCGCCCCATACAATGAGGTCATTCAGACCTTCGCCGTGCAAACTATGCAAAAAATCCATCGTTACCTTTCCTTGAAATCGGCTCCCATAACCGTAACCAATTTCCGCGTGCGCGTCAAAGACAGCCAAAAACGGCCTAACAGTTTGCTACACTGCAACTATGCGAGCCGAACGTTTCGTGGCCGAGCATCGCGCCGGTTGGCGCCGCCTCAACGAGCTAGTCGATAAAGCGCAACGTTCCCGCCTCTCGTCGCTTTCCGACGAAGAGTTGTTGGAAATGGGCACCTTGTATCGTCGCGCCGCCAGCGACCTGGCGCGCGCGCAAACGCGCTATGCGAGTACTCACTCAGGCCGCGAACTGGTGCGTTCGCTCAACGACCTGGTGCTGCGCGCGCACACGCAGGTTTATTCGGCTCCGCCGCCGCGCCCGATGCGTGCGCTCAACTTCCTGCTGTACGGTTTTCCCGCCGCCGTGCGTCGCAACTGGAAGCCCGTCGCGCTGGCCGCTGTGCTGCTTTATCTTCCCGCGCTGCTGGCTTATCTCACCGTGCTGTATGACAACAATCTCGCGCCGTTGTTTGTGGATGACGGCGTGATTCGCGAAGTGCAAAAGCGCGCTGAGAAGAAGATTATTACAGGTTGGGGCGGCAATACCGAGTTCGGCGGTCTGCTGTCGTCGCCGGGCATTTCGTCGTTCATCATGACCAACAACATTTTGGTCTCGATCAACGCACTGGCGCTGGGTGTCACCGCGGGGCTGGGGACAGGCTTCGCTCTTATTCGCAACGGACTTATGCTGGGCGGACTGTCGGGCGTGGCGTCGCAGCACGATGTCGATTTGTTGTTCTGGGCCGTCATTCTACCGCACGGCATCATTGAGCTATCGGCGATTTGTCTGGCGGGCGGCGCTGGTTTCGTCCTGGCGCGCGCCATCTACGCACCGGGCGATTTGCCTCGGCGCGATGCATTACAAATCGCAGGCGGCGAAGCAGCGAGGCTTATGGTCGGCGTTGTAGTGATGTTGGTCATTGCCGGTCTAATCGAAGGCTTCATTACGCCGCAGCCGATTCATCCGATGCTGAAGATTTCGTTCGCTTTATTGACCGCCGTGCTGTTACTAATCTATCTCAATGCGCGGCCACGGCGCGGCGCGAACCGAGTCAAATAACAAAGCTGTGCAACCGGCGAGTACTCGATTGGAGCCTTCTAATGAATGTGCTGACAGAGCAGGACCTGGAGTTCTTTCACCAAAACGGCTACGTTGTGATTCCCAACGCGGTGCCACAGGAAAACCTCGACGCCGCTATCGCCGCGATCTGGGAGTTTTTGGATGCTGATCCCAACGATTCTCAAACGTGGTATCGCCCGCCGCTACGCCGCGATGGCATGGTCGAGATATATCAGCATCAGGCACTGTGGAATAATCGGCAGCATCCGCGCGTGCATGGTGCGTTCGCCGATATTTTCGGCAACGAAAAATTATGGGTCAGCATGGATCGCGCCAGCATGAAACCGCCGCCGCATCCCGATCATCCCGAGTATGACAGCAAAGGCTTTGTACACTGGGATTGTGACACCTCAAAGCTGCCGCGTCCTTTTGGCGTGCAGGGCGTGCTCTACCTCACCGACACAACCGAAGACATGGGCGGTTTTCGTTGCATTCCCGGTTTCCATAAGAATCTGGAAGAGTGGATCAAAACTCAGCCCGCCGACCGCAACCCACGCGCGCCCGACCTGACCGGCCTTGAAGTGAAGCCGATTCCAGGCAAAGCCGGCGACCTCTTGATCTGGGATACGCTGCTGGCGCACGGCAACGGGCACAATACATCGAATCGCCCGCGCATGGCGCAATACATCACGATGAGTCCCGCACGAGACAATGAGGACGCACGCCGCCAACGCATCGAACGCTGGGAAAAGCGCCAACACACGCCCCTCGATCCTAACGCCGGCGACCCACGTCGCTGGGAAGAGCAGCACGGCAAAACCGCTGAACTCACACCTCTAGGCCGCAAACTACTGGGCCTTAATATGTGGTAGGTGCCAGCGCATCCATAACTGGACTGTAGGGCATGTATCCCTGTGTGAGTTGCTTGAATTAGAGCTTTTAAAGAGTGGGGTACCACAGTCGCGTCGATTTGCGAAGCCTGTCATTCCGAGCGGAGCGAGGAATCTTAGGTGTATGAAGAAAACCATGTTGTGAATGTCTGGTACGTACTAAAAACAGGTACTTCTTCCCTTGTCAAGTGAGCATCTGAAGCTGGCGCGTTAAAATAGTTAGCGCCCGTGATAACGAGCCACGCTCCTTGGCTTGTAGCCTATTCCCACACCAAATGTTCAACAGGTTAGGTGAGAAACGCTCGTTTTCAGATTCATAAAAAGTTCTCTTATTATGCCTAACGACCCTAGATAGTATTATAATCGCGCACATTATAGTGGACTACTAGATGCGTATGGGTACCACTAAACCTAAGGAGGAGCTTGCATGAAGAAGGGTAATATTTTAATTGCTGTCGCACTGGTGGCTACAAGCATGAGGGCTGCAACGCCGGGGGAACCTACAACACGATAGGATCTACCAGTTCCGGGGCAGAGATTAGCACCGGCACAACTACTGCGTCGGTCAGTCCCAACACAGGTCCTAGACACGCCCCGTCCATACCTACAGCCTACAGGACGGAGTCTTACACTTGGCGCTGGGCCCCGGACAACGGGGACATTATCGCCAACCCTGCTCCTGCTCGTAACGTGGCCCATGACTATAATCTGGGTGGTTCTGGCACAGCAGCTTATAGTACGACACCCGCAGGTGCCAACGCTATAGCAGCGTTAACCGCCACAGTCAATGGCACTTCGGCTTATCCCAGCCACACCTACCAAGCTATGGTGGACTCGCGCCAAGGCTTAGGCCCAACCCGCACCGTCACTGTTCCTACCGCCACTCAAACTGTGACGGCAAATAATGTGAGCGCCCACCTCAGTAACGGTAATTATGAAATCACCGCCCTCTGTGACGTTTCAGCAGATGTCTCTGCGTCTGCCGAGCGTTTCTCGGCCAATGGGGCAGCAAAGATCTCCTCGGTCTCTGCATCCGCTCAGACGACAGGGGCCAGGCTTGTGGTGCCGGTGCCGTAAGGTTGCGTGATTGTGCCCCAATGCAACTGATGTTCAAATGTGAATAGACTAAGCCAGGACGACTCCGAAGTCGTCCTGGCTTAGTCTATTCCGAAAGGTGATGTGTAAATGAGAAGAACTGTATTGCAGTTTTGTCTACTGGGATTCTTCTGCGCTTTACTAAGCGCCAGGGTGTGGGCATTGCCATATGATGAAATGCAGCCACCTGTCGTAGATGCCACCCTGAAGAAAGAGATTGTTCCGCCGCAGAAGGAACTAACAATTGACGAGTACATCATTGCCCTGGCGAAAGCCAGTGACGTGAATTTTATCGCCGATGCCTCTAAAATTAAGGCGGACGCGCGAGTGAAGCCTTTTCCTGCCGGCGAGATGGCGCGCAGCAATCAGTGGGGGCCAAAGCTTTATCTTGTGTTGTTAGACTTCACTCAGGAGCACAGGTTGTCACAACTGCGTTATGACGATAAGTCATTCCTGTTTTGGAGCGAACCGGATACAACAGATTTGCTGCAACTGCTCCTGGCTCACGATAGTACTTTACAGAGGAAACACCTGTCCTCTCCAGAGCAGACATTTTCGCTTCTTAGTGACTACGCCAAGAGCATTCAGCGCTGGGGCGGCCAGGCCCAACAGTTCTACTTCAACGCTAAATTAGCCGAGCTGCCTGCGGCGGCTCAGAGTAGTATCACCTCTATGGCGCGTCGCTCCATCCTGATGAAGGGCATGAATCCAACCGCGTGGTTTACGGACGATCTTTGGAAGACTGCACGCTTGCGACTTGAGCCAGGTACAGTCCTGGATGATAAGGCCGTACCCTACGAGGGGCTGCATGTTTATGGGCAGGATGAGAAGGGTGCTGTGCTGAGTAGTTGGATCGGAGGGCTACGTGTCCCCTAAACGCTTCGAACGTTTTCATAATAGGAAAGTGAGTCTGGACATGGTATTTCGATTCTGCGTGGTCCATACGTTCATTGCGGCTGTTAGTCTTGCTGTCACCTGTAGCGCGCCTGCACGAGCAGAGAGCGAACCAGCCAGTGATACGACCCAAAGGACAATTCAGCCTCAGGCGCTAAGCGCAACTGATCTGGAACGTGAACCTTCTCTTGCTGTAAAAGTTTCCTTTGAAGCGAAGCATCGACCACTAAGCGACGTATTCGCCGAAGTGAGTAAGCAAAGCAGAGTAACGCTCGCTCCGGCCCCCAATCTTCCCTTGAGCAAGGCTTTGGTGACAGCCCGCGTCAAAGATATGCCTCTTTCTTCTCTCCTGGGAGCACTGAGCCGGGTCTATGGCTTCTGGTGGTCTAAGAATGGAGAAAACAGTTATGTTGCCCATCCTGGCACTCAAGATGAACTTGAGAGAAAGATACTACAGATGGGCCACCGACAATGGTTTCGCTATCGAGACAATGTTGCTCCGGCGGTAAAGCAAAACGAGATACAGCTTAAAGAGCTTGCCTATGCAATTGTTTCCGAGGCCGGTGTTGCTCCTTTGCGCTCTGCCCAGGGAGTTCCTGTGGCATCCCTTTCAGAAGACCTCCGCCTTCGCCTGCGTAAGGCATATGAGGAATTCCAGACCTCTCAGATACTGGCGGGCTTCTGGAAAGCACGCAGCTATTTGACTCCTGGTAGCATTATTCGCTTCAAGGCGGCTCCTGATCCTCTTATTTCTCAGAGCCAAGACTCCGGCGTAGATACAGTGCAAGCTGATGACGCCCAGGCTGATGAGGTTGGGCGAGGCGAAGCAGTGCTCCCACGTCTGCGCGGCAGTATTGAGGTATACGCGGCCGATGGCCAGCAGTTTTTAACTAGTATGTCCTTGGGGACTTTGGGTCTCGCATCTGCGACAGCTAAGCCCGGACTGCAGAGTCAGGAGTAAACATGCCTGCGTTCAATCATCCATGTTCTCGGCTGCGCTACGGCTTCACACTTATCGAAGTGTTGATTGTTGTCTGTGTAATTGCCATTCTGTGTGCCATTTTATTGCCTGTGATGTCCCGGGTGCGTGACACGGCGAAGACCACTGTGTGTGCGTCCAACCTGCGTCAGATCGGCATCGCCTTGGAGATGTACGCCAATGACAATAAATATTACCCACCGGCTCCGGCCCCTGATAACTGCTCGTGGGCAGACAAAATGGTGCAGTATGTGAAATCCAATGAGGTGTTCGAGTGCCCTTTGGCGCTTGATGGGGAGTATCGTCCCGGTTGTGGTCCATCCGAAACGAAAGATGAATTGATATACCACTTCAATGGCAGCTATCTGCTTAACAATCTCACAGTCGACCTGAATGGGCGCCAACTCAGTCAATCGCGCTTGAAGAATCCATCTGGGACACTCCTGGTGCTTGATGGCAATAGTCCACTCGGTTGGACAGGCGCATCTCCTAATTCAGCGCTGCTCTCCCCCAAAGACATAGAGGAAATGGGTGTCGAACTGAGGCATAACGAGGGGAGCAACGTTCTCTTCGCTGATGGTCATGTCAAGCGTCTACGTCTGCAGATCCTGATGCAGCCATCTATATGGAAGCTCTCGGGGTATAAGCCGTCCTGAGAGCTTCATGGCGCATCGTATCTCCTGTAGAATATAGTGGCCGAAGGCAAAGGCCTAAGTATCATGTCCACTCCTCAAGTGCATTCTCAAGGGGCCTAAACCGCTAGGAATTATCCCAAAACCCTTCTGAGGCATGTCGAAGCACAGGCAAGATGCACGAAACCCCAAAGTTGTGGAAGTTTCTCTCCTAGCGCACCACCAATCGGCAGAAGTTCTGTATCCACGAGTTGGTGCGTTCAATTGTCCAGAGTCTGCGATAGCGTGGCAGTTTGCGTCTATCCTGATGTGTGGCACGGCAGTTGTTTGGGATGCACCCGATAAGGAGTGCCGCTTAGGTTGGGAGAATAGCGCTGTTGCGGCTGGCCTGCTGGTGCTTGGCTGAATTGTGTGAAGCGCGAATCACCTCGTCGCAAAGCCACAACGTGTGCATAATGCTCCTTGTCTTTGTCTATGACAAGGAGCATTCATTTTATCTGAGTTTTTCTTAGCTAGACTTTATCCGTGGGACGGGAATGAAAAGCCCTTAAAAATACAGGCCGTTCTCGTGTTCAGAGGTTTTTGCATGTCCAATTCCAACCCGGAGACGCAAAAACCTTTATGTCTGATTCCCATTATACGGCGGTGGAAGTGTTGTGCTGCTGTTGGTCAATGATGAGTGCTGCTTTGATGGCCTTGAGTAGCTTTATGCTTGTGTCAACTGTAAACCTGATTGCTGCAAAGAAAAAGATCCCCATTAGTAATCCCATTGCGTTTGTCAAACCCTCACCATTCTGTTCTGCGTATGGAAAATCTCTCCACATCACATAAAAAGCACACAGCACCGCAAGCAAGACCCAAGTAGTCAGTTGGCGGCGGAATTTGACGAGGCGCCCCAAGAGTAAGTTGTAATCGGCGTCACTCGTGACGGCTCGCTCATAGGCTTCATCTTGTGCAATCAGGGATGTCTTCATATCTTATGTCATACATAAGATCTCTTGCATAAGTCTTGGCGACGGCTGTTTTTCCCAACCGCGACCGTAATGTATGCATGGCTGACGACGAATAGCTGTCACTTCAACATAACCTTGATGCCTGTAAATGCCGAGATTTGCTCCGCTGTGCGAGCAAGTTCTTCCCACTGGCTTCGTTCAGTAGATACACTATCAGCTATTACGATTGCTTTGCCATCAACAGGTTGAAGTGCGAGACGGAATGTAGAGCCTCCATCACCGATCGACTCCTCCCACACACGAACAGACTGAATCTGGTTCAAGTTAGCTAATTCTTTGCTATTGCGCTTGATGCACTGTCTTTCGGTATCGAATAACCACGTTTCGCCATGCACAATCGCTTGTAATTGTCGAGCTATGAGAAAGGCCACGCCAGCACACGCAGCAATGACCATAATGGGAACAAGAATTGACAGGGGGAAAGAGCGTGCTTCGCGCACCATTGTGGGGCCATAAAACGCGAGGATTATAAGTATACAGGCATACTGAGCCAAGTGCGTAAGCTGTGATGCTTTGCTCTGTGTGAGAATGAGTTGTTTGTCTTTCCAAGTGATCTCAAAAATTTGCATCTTACGACGTGTTATGACATAAATCAGCGGGGATTTCCAACATATGCACCGCATCACCAATGTGTACTATGCGGATATCAACGTTGCCGCCGTCCGGCGCTCTGTCATTGAGTGATTCTGACGGCTTTAGACGTATGAAACAGGCAGCGAACTGGACTTTATCGACAGCACTGCGTGGTATGTCAAGGAACAGGCGACTTTAAGCGATGCTTTATCCTGGGTGCGTCGCTTGTGGTCGCATCAACAGGATGCCGCTGCCACTTTTCGCAGGTCAAAGGATGGACTTGAGGATAAAAAACTCCAGCACGAGTTGCTCACGCGCATGACGAAGCTACTCTGCTATGCGGCCTGATGGATAAAGTCTAGCTTAGTGGTTCTCCAATAATTCCTGCGCGCGCTTTAGCTGCTTGCGCACCTGTTCGGGTGCGGTGCCGCCGTAACTTTTTCGTGCGGCCACGCTGCTGTCGACTGTTACAACCGAAAGCACTTCGTCATCAAAGTGTTCACCAAGCGTTTGCCATTCATTGAGTGACAAGTCCATCAACTCTTTGCCGTTGGTTTCGCAATAATTGACTACAACGCCGACCATTTCGTGCGCCTCACGAAAGGGCACGCCGCGCCGCACGAGGTAATCGGCCACGTCCGTCGCCGTCGAGAAGCCACCGCCTGCTGCCGCGCGCATCTTCTCCACGTTGAAACGCAGCGTTTCCATTACGCCGCGCGCGATCTGAGTACTCGCAATGGCTGTATCGAAGGCATCGAAGAGCGGTTCTTTATCTTCCTGCAAGTCGCGATTGTAAGTCAGCGGCAAGGCTTTAACGAGAGTGATGAGGCTCATCAAATCGCCGACCACACGCGCGCTTTTACCGCGCACCAGTTCCATGGAGTCGGGGTTTTTCTTTTGCGGCATGATGCTGCTGCCGGTAGCAAAGCGATCATCGACCGTGACGAAGCCCCATTCGGGCGTGCTCCACAGCACGATCTCTTCCGCCAGGCGCGACAAGTGCAAGGCCAGCAACGACAGCGCCGCCACGCTTTCAATCATATGGTCGCGGTCGGCGACGGTATCCATCGAATTTTCCGACACAGCGGCAAAGCCTAGCTGCTGCGCCACGAAATGGCGGTCGATGGGAAATGTGGTGCCGGCCAGCGCCGCCGCGCCCAGCGGCAACACATCGGCGCGCCGGTAGATTTCACCCATTCGTTCGCCGTCGCGTTGTAGCATCCAGAAATAAGCCAACAAGTAGTGAGCGAGCAAAACCGGCTGCGCGCGCTGCAAATGCGTGTAACCGGGCAGAATCGCATCAAAATGCTGCTCGGCGCGCGCGACGAGTACTCGCTGCAGCTTACGGGCTTCGTGGCGTGCTGCCTCAAGGGCATCTTTGAGCCACAATCGCACATCGAGCGCGATCTGATCGTTGCGGCTGCGCCCGGTGTGCAGCTTGCCCGCAACGGCGCCGATGCGCTCTTTTAAGTGCCGTTCGATGAACGAGTGAATGTCTTCATCCGGCGCGCCGTCGAAGTTCAGCGAGCCACTTTCGATTTCAGAGGCGATGCTGCGTAGGCCATCTCGAATGCGCGTCGTTTCTTCACCCGTGAGTACTCGCGCCTGCTCCAGGCCGGCAACATGTGCCAGCGAGCCCTGAATGTCGTATTGCCACAGCCGCGCGTCCACCGGCAGCGAAGTGGAAAAGCGCGCCATTGCCTCATCGGGCGCCGATTGGAAGCGCCCACCCCATAAAGCTTGATTATTCATTGCGCTTCTATTTTAAGAATATTGCCGCTCCACGCGCAAAAGCCTCACTCCACTTCGAGTGAGGCTTTTGCATTCCGATTTAGATAGTACCGCGATGCGGTAGTGCAACGACTTGCATCCGAACGGGACTACTTCCCGACTGCAAACGGCATATTAGCGGTTGCAGCGCCGCCCTTGCCATCGCGCACAAAAACAAAGAGTCGATAGTTGCCTTCAGCCTGCGGCGTCTGAAAAGTGACGGTTGTGCCTTTCGACTCAATAATAGCATCCGGGTGCGCCGGCGGTTCTTGTTCGGCGTCTCCACCACCGCGCGCGTCGGTGGTTTCAGAGCGCACTTCCCACGTCACCTGCAACGGGTCGCCCTCAGGGTCGTAGGCTTTGACGTTGGCCGTGTAACGCGTGGCCGGCGGCAACCGCTTCAAATTCGCTTCGCTTTCCAACGCGACCAGACGGGGCACACGGTTCGCCGGCCACTGACCAGTCCAGGCATAGGTCAGTTCATCGACCATCGCCAACTTTGAGCCGTCTTTCAACAGCAAGCCGAACCAGGTTGATGTACGCTCCTGCTTATTGCCCCACAAAAAGGCATACGAACCCAAGCACCAATCGGGGTTGCTTTCGACTGTGCGGTGGTAGTTGCCGATGGCGAAATCGGCCTTCTGAGTACTCGTCCATTCGATGGGTGCGCCCCACGGTGCATTGCCGCCTTCCCATGGCCCAAGCGTACCGTATTCCGTGACCACAAACGGCTTATCCCAGCCTTGCTCGGTGAGACGATCAGCCAGCGAACCCATGCCACCGTAAGCATTGACCCCCAGAACATCAATGTCGGGGCAATACTTTTTGAGCGCGTCAATCTTGCCCGGCCCCAGTTCCGCGATCACTGTCATCGTGGGATGATTGGGGTCGATTTGCTTTATCATACGGGCCATGTCGTTGACGGCCTGCCACACCAGTGGGTTTTTGCCGTCGCCTTCCATTTCGTTGCCCACAGCCCAGAACAGAAGCGCCGGGTCGTCCTTGTATTTCATGACATCTGCGCGAACGCTTTCTTTTTGTTTCGCAACAGCCGCCGCATCGCTGTAATTGAAACCGTGTCGCTCGTGTCCCATCCAAATGCCGGCGCACACCGTCAGGCCATTGGAACGTGCGCCGGCGAGTACTCGATCAAGATTATCAATGCCCCAGGTGCGCACCGAATTGGCACCAGTAGTTTTGAGCTTGTCCAGGTGCGTGGTGCCGCCCACGCCTTTGATGTGATACGGCTGTCCATTGCGCAAAAGGCGGAATCCGCGCGCCGTTTTCTCGACTTTGACAACGGAGGGGCGAGATGCGCCCGGCGCACTGCCAATTGGCGCTCCGCCAGCCGACGCTCCAGCGGCTTGCGCTCCAGCGGCTTGCGCTCCAGCGGCTTGCGCGCGGCAACCCAATAAGTGTACGGCACATAAATAGGTGAATGAGGTTGCAATCGCAACCAACGGGGCACAATTGCGGCGTCTGAACAAGAGCATCCGTTTTCCTTTGGAGTATCGAATTAAGCCGTGTCGCCGGGCGACAGCCTTACTGGAAGTGTTGTTTCCAGCGGCACCTCTTCGCCGTTCATACCACGAATGAGTACTCCCATGGACGTGGCGGCCACTTCGCGATGCGGAGAGGCCACTGTTACAAGCTGGCAGAGCGGCATTTTATCGTCCAGAAAGCCGTCAAATCCGGTGACGGCGAAATCGTCCGGCACGCGCACACCACGCTTGCGACACGCTTCCATGAAGCTGTACGCTGTGCGGTCGTTCCAGCAGCAAACGGCAGTCGGCGGTCTGGCACAGGAAAGAAGTGCATCCAGAACGGGTGCGGCCTCTTCAATTTCAATCTTCTCGACCAGGATCTCATCCGGCGACAGGCCACGCTGCCGCAGCAAATGGCGAAAGGCTTCTTCACGTCGCTTCACCGAAGACAAACTCATTTGAGTGGTGATAAAAGCGATGCGGCGATGGCCACGCTGCCACAAATAATCGATGAGTTGGCGCATTCCATCCGCATCGTCGCAAACGACTGAAGGCAGGTTGGCCAACGGATCGGTCATTGCCACGACATGCAGCGATGGTTGCACATACGATGCTCCGGCCAGGTGCTTCACCACAGCGTCGTCCGACGGTGCGTGGAGTAATAACCCATCAATGCGACCATTGCAAAGCTCGGCATGAATGTCTTCCGGTGATCGACCCGGAAAAATCCCGTGCAGCAACAGGTCGAGGTGATGCGTGTCGCACGCCTGCTGCAAGCCGCCAATGATTTCAGCCTGAAAGTCGTTGCGCGTATCAAGGTAGCCGTGGCTGCTGTAAAAGCCCACGATGTTGGTGCGCCCGTGTCGCAGCGACTGTGCTACCGCATTAGGCCGATACTTCATGCGTTGCGCCGCTGCGAGTACTCGATCGCGGGTTTTTGCCGAAACACGGTGGCCACTGGCGCCACTTAAGATGCGTGACACCGTGGGCTGCGACAAACCAAGTTCATTAGCAATGTCTTGTGCAGTAACAGGCATAGCGCGTTCCTGTCGGCTGTTCGACATCAATCCCTGAGATGAAAAATGGGGCCGCCACCGGATGTCGCAAATGGCGTTGCATCAACCGTCGATTTTATTTAGCCGTTGAAGCTTTACGTGACCATTACTCTTGCAACCTACAGTGGCCCGCTGCTGAAGCGGCGGGCTGCAATGAGGACAAGACCGCTGAAGCTGGCCGCAACCGGTATCTTTTCATCACAGCCCTGGTTCTATTGCATGACTGCCGGGCCAACCTACTTTAGAATGCTCTGGCACGAAGGACGGCGCGTTTTCGCGAGTGGGGGCAAAGACCGGAAACAGAATAGCCGCAACGATTACGATGACAGCCGTAGCGGCCAGGAGTTCAATAAGTATAAAGCCCTTGTGCAATCGCTTCACAGGAATCGCTGCCCTGCCGAGAAACGTGGGGCTAAACATATTTTCTCCTCTGCGCATACGTATGCGCACCTATTCCAATTATTATACCCGCGCATTACCCAACTTAAACAGGCCTGCGAAACTCTCTTCGGCAGATTGGTGAAAACTCAGGTTGATAAAAACTCAGGATTCACGCGGAAGCTGGTCGTCGTAGGGGCGTAGCGTGCTACGCCCCTACATTCCTTTGCATTTGCAAGCCTGCTGCGTAAATCCTGAACGATGTCATCAACTATGTCATCCGCAGCGAGCGGCGGTTGAAGGGCCAGCGAGCGCGCGCTCTTTTGAACAGGCGCCACATCATCCAGATAGCCAAGACAAGAAATACGGGCACGAGCAGCGGCGCCACCAGGCCTACAAGGGTGAGAACCACGGCGGCAATATCTTCAATGGTGGAAAGAACTGGATTCGCGATGCCCAGTGTGGTCGCGGTGGAAGTGGCACGTGTTCCGGCTTTAGCGACGTGAAAACCCAGCGCCGTGGGCGCGCCGATGACCAGACCGGCCAGTGCCGCCATCGCCGGGTCGGTGTTGGTGAAGACGGATGCGGCGGCAAAGGCCCCGACAAGCGGACGTGCCAGCGTGCCGAAGCCGTCCAGCAAGTGATCGACAGCCGGTATCTTATCGCCCACAACTTCGATGATGGCTGCCAGCGAAAGTGCGGTCAGCGCACCGCCCGAAGCAATCCAGGCGAAGTTGCCGTTGAGTACTCGACCGGCGTCTAAAAGGTTGAAATGTGCGGCGCCTGCCAGCATCAAAAGCGGCAGAAAAGTGTTCAGTCCGGTAGAGGCTGCCAGGCTCAAACCCAGCAGTACAGCGTATACAATGTTAGTATCCATTTGCGTTCTCCTGTCACAAACAGGTTCTCTTTGCAAAACTAGAGCCTGAATTGTATCCAAAGGATTCCTATATGCGTTGCTTGCGGCTCCACCGAGCACTCAATTCATGCGTCACGCTACGTGCCGGCTTCGTGTTCTGCACGTTACTCGCTCTCTCCGGCTGCGGCCCCAAGCAGCCGAGCGGGCCTCTTTTCGATGTACCGTCGCTTATTGAACAGAAAATGCCCGAAGTGGAAAAACAACTCGGCGCCGCGACCGAAACGCAGGATGCAGGCGACAGCGCACGCAAGATATGGCGCAAAGAAGGGCACGCACTCACTGCCGAGTACTTGAAGCGCAATGGTCGTATCACCAGTTGGACATTAACGCCCGAAGATACAAAGCAGGCGGTTAAAGAAGAAGAGAAAGCGAACTTCCTCAAGCTGGCCAGGTTGCAAGAAAGCGACGCGCGTTATAGTTTCGACTGGATTGAAGATTCCGAGCAGGCGCTGCGTTTTAGTGGCGTGCGTGTGACACCGGCACCCGTCACCTACAAGATAACGCTGCGCGTCGCGGGTTCGCAAAACCTGGTCGGTGTACAGTATTCGGTGAGCGGCAACAGCGGCGAAAACCCATCGGAAACCTTTCTCACCATGCCGCCGTGGGACATGCAACTTTCGGCAGCAACCGGCGCCACAATCAAAATACTGGCCCAACCCTACCAATCGCCGCAAATGCCTTCCACATCCAATTCCAAGGTCAGCGCGGAAATTCTGGTGAACGACAAAGTGATGCAGCAGGATTCTTCCGAAGGCGGCGCAGCCGAATGTGCGCTGGAGTTGTAAGCACACTTTGCGTTGAAGCATTTTCAGTTGACGCATCTTAAGTTGATGCATTTTAAACTGCATCGTGAAGCGGCTTTCACAGGTTGCGCGTGCGCGGCAGTTCAGGGGCATACATCTTGCTCGACAGTTTTGCACTATCTAAACGCACAATTTTCCTGGAGGCAGCATCATGACCGAGCATGCAACGGAAGCTCCGAAGCAAACTGATATTGCACAGACGCAAAAGCATCCACCCGAGTATCAGCCCGACCTCAACCCGCATATGATGGAAGGGCAAAATGTGGCCAATGTCGGCCCGCACCCGGAGAAAGACAACATTCCAACCGGCGCCGACATTAAAGAGTTTCACAGCCTGTTTCCCGAATTCACCAACGATGAGTTGAAGCAGATCATCGTTCTACCCGTGGGTTCGCGCCTGGAACAAGGCGCCACTTACGTCGATTTGCGTGACGAAGATCGCCAGGAAATTAAAGCCACCAGCGACATGGTGGCGCAAGAGCACAACTGGTTCGTGCCCAAGAGCGAAATGGATTACCAGATGTGGAACCGGCTCATCGGCGTGCGTAACCCCCAACGCACAGGACAGGCCGACGATTCTTGATGCACCTCGCATCATGACACACTCGTGTTGAGATGCACTCGCATTGAGATGCATTCGCATTGAGATGCACCTGACATTTGAGCCGGCGAGCACTCAACGGGGCTGAGATCGATAAACATCGGTGGGAGCATTGGTAAAGGCTCTCACCGCTTTGTTTGTGCCCGCCCATCTTGCAACAGCAGCGTGTCTGCAAACGCGTTAGACTTCGTGTGGATACCAACCACTTCAGTTATTCACTTACCTTTCAGTTTAATTATTTTGCTGTGCATCACTCACGTCGGTTTGCAGGCTGGCCTGGTGCAGGTTGCACCGCAGAGACAGGCCACAATCTGCGTTGTGAATTTCACCCATCACGTTTTGCGCCATCCTGACGCAACGCCCCATCATGAGCGACCAGACAGATAATACACGCGACAAATCGCCATTTGCTCTCCAGGCTCTGAATCCCGGCGACAGGCAACTCTTGCAGCAGTTGGCCCAAAGCAGCAGTGACGGCATTGTCGCTTTCGACCGCGAGTTCCGCTACATCGTGTGGAACGAGGCGATGGAACGCCTCACCGGCATGAGCCGCCGGGAAACTCTGGGCCGCAGCATCTTCGATTTGTTTCCCACCTTGCTTGAAACCCCGGACGGCGAGTCCTTAAAGGCGACGCTTGACGGCCAGGCATCTAAAGTTCACGAGGGGTATTTCCTCATTTCGGCTACGGGATGCGAAGCCTTTTACGAAGCGCATTACTTTCCACTGCGCAGCGCCCAGAACGAAATTGTCGGCGGGCTGGGCATTGTGCGCGACCTTACACAGCACCGGCGCAGCAAAGCGGAACACGAGGAACTGCTGCACCAGCAAATATCTGATGCGCAGCTCGAAAATGCCGAGCGCCATTTTCGTTCGTTGTTTGCTCATTCGCCACTCAGCATGCAAATTCTGGCGCTCGATGGCCGCACGCTGCGCGTCAACAAAGCCTGGGAAACACTGTGGGGCCTCACTCTGGAGGACGTTGCCAACTACAACGTGCTCGAAGACCCACAACTGGTCGAGAAAGGCATCATGCCTTTTATCAAGCAGGGTTTTGCCGGTGAAGCGGCCTTCATCCCGGCCATCTACTACGAGCCGGATCTCAACGTGGAAGATTCTCACGCACGCTGGGTCGAAGGCTTTGTTTATCCGCTGACGGACGAAGCCGACAATATCACCGAGTTGGTGCTGTGCCATCGAGATGTCAGTGACCGCCAAAAAGTAGAAGACCTGCTGCACGAACGGGCGCGCCACGCCGCGTTACGTGCTGATGTCAGCGTGGCGCTGGGACAGGAACTAGTGCTGCACGAGGCGTTGCAAAAATGCACGCAAGCCATGGTGCAGCACCTGGATGCGGCCTTTGCACGCATCTGGATTCTGGACCATGACGAAAGCACGCTGCGTCTGCGCGCCAGTGCCGGAATGTATACGCACCTCGATGGCGAGCATTCGCGCATTGCCATCGGACAACACAAAATTGGTGCGGTTGCCGCAGAGCGAAAACCCATTCTCACCAACGATATTGTGCAATCGCCGCGACTTACCGACCGCGAATGGGCACGGCGAGAAGGCATGGTTTCGTTCGCCGGCTACCCACTCATTGTTGATAACGAGGTTATCGGTGTGATGGCAATGTTCAGCCGTTATCGTCTCACGCACGATGTGCTGGATGCGCTTTCCACAGTTGCCGATGTCATTGCACAGGGCATTCAGCGCAGCCGCATCGAAGACGAACTGCGCGAAAGCGGAGCGCGTTATCGCGCTCTGTTCGACACCAACCCTGCGCCGGCCCTGGTTTACGACGAGAAAACGGTGCAAATTCTGGCGGTTAATCAGGCTGCTATCGAGCATTACGGCTACAGTGGCGACGAGTTTTTGCAACTCACCATGAAGGACATTCGCCCGCCGGAAGATGTCCCCGCGTTCATGGCGCGCCTGGCCAGCCTTACTCCGAGTACTCGTCAAGTGGGTGTGTGGCGCCATTGCAAGAAAAACGGCAGCGTTATTCACGTCGAGATCAAAACCAGCCCGCTTGTTTTTGAAGGGCGGCGCGCACGCATCACCATAATCAACGATGTGACACAGCGCAAAAGAATCGAAGAATCGCAACAGATGCTGGCTAAAGCGGGCGCTATTCTGGGTTCATCACTCGACCATCAGGCGACCCTGCAAAGCGTGGCACAGCTTGCCGTGCCGTTTCTCGCGGATTGGTGCGTGGTGGATATGTTCGAAGGCAGCACTATACGTCGCCTGGCCATAGCTCATGTCGATCCCGCAAAAGAAAAACTCGGCTGGGAAATGGACAAGCACTATCCAGCTGATGCCGAGGAAGCCAACGGTCCGGCCAATGTGCGGCGCACCGGACAACCGGAAATGGCCGACATTCCCGATGAACTGCTCCAGCAGGGCGCGCGCGATGCAGAGCATCTCAATTTCCTACGCGCCATGGGCCTGAAGTCTTACATGTGCGTTCCGATGCACACACGGGGACGCACACTGGGAGCGATCACTTTTATTTGGGCGGAGTCGGGCCACAGCTATACCCCCGACGACCTGCACCTGGCGCAAGACCTGGCAGCCCGCGCCGCCAACGCCGTGGATAACGCACGCCTTTACCATGAAGCGCAGCAGGCACGCGAAGAAGCCGAAGGCGCCAACCGCGCCAAAGACGAGTTTCTGGCAGTCGTGTCGCACGAATTGCGCACACCTCTCAATGCCATCCTTGGCTGGGCGACCATGTTGCGCGGCGGGCTCATTGATGCCGCCACTTCCACCACCGCACTGGAAACCATCGAACGCAACGCCCGCGCGCAGGCGCAGCTCATCGACGACATCCTTGATGTATCGCGCATCATCACGGGAAAAATGCATTTGGAGTTGCATACGGTGATGATACGCGAGGTTATTGAAGCCGCCACCGCAACCGTCAGGCCCGCCGCCGAGGCCAAAGATATTCGGCTATACCTCTCACTTAACGCTTTCGCACAACCGATTCAGGGCGATGCGGTGCGCCTGCAACAAGTCGTGTGGAACTTGCTGATGAACGCCATCAAGTTCACACCTTTGGGCGGCTGCATCGAAGTGCAACTCGAACAAAGCGATGGGTGGCAGCAAGTTGTCGTAAAAGATAATGGTGAGGGCATCGACCCGCGATTTCTGCCGCATGTGTTTGAGCGCTTTCGCCAATCGGACAGCAGTTCACGACGCCAGCATGGCGGACTGGGCCTGGGGCTCGCGCTGGTGCGTCACATCGTGGAAATGCACGGCGGTCATGCCGACGCCACCAGCGAAGGCATCGGCAAAGGCGCCACGTTCAGAGTTTGCCTGCCACTCCACAAGTCAGCGACCGCGCCGTCAAGTTTCAATTCGGCGCAGCCTCCCCATAATGCAACACACGCCATGCCTGGCACCGCAAGGCCGGGGACGCTTCAGAAACAGCGCGTTTTAGTCGTGGATGATGATGCCGAATCCCGTGCTTTGCTGAGTACTCTCTTAAAATTAGAGGGCGCTATCGTAACATCGGTCGATTCGGCAGCCGAGGCGTTGCGAGTACTCACTCAAAACGGCACCGACATTTTATTGAGCGACATCGGAATGCCACATCAAGATGGCTACTGGCTGATTGACAAGGTGCGCACGGCCACATCGCCAGCACGCCACATCTGCGCCATTGCTCTCACGGCTTACGCTCGCCCGGAAGACCAGCAACGAGCGCTTGCCGCCGGCTTCGATCACTTCATGGCCAAACCGGTAGAGCCGGATGCACTGCTGCAACTCCTGACAAATTCTGTCACACAACATTAAAGCACGTTTCAGTGCGCTTGTGCGGGGTGTTTCTTGTCGGGGCGCATGGCATGCGCCCCGACAAACAGGATAACGTCATTGAAATATGCTTTAAACCTGACGAAGCCTGAAACGTGACGGTAATGTTACCATAGCAGTTAACAAGTGCCAGGATTACCAACGAGGAATCTTAGCTTGCTGCAATGAAGGTTCTTCGCTGCGCTCAGAATGACAATGCGTTCAACCTCCATACCTGTAGCCTTCAACTTATGAAGTGCTATAACACCAACAAGAGAGAAGGGCGCGAGATGATTTCA
>DASVRI010000008.1:0-67895 GCA_036388675.1 Abditibacteriaceae bacterium
TTATTGCTCAAAGATTTACTTCCAACCGAAGTTAGAAGTGACCTGAACTCGCACATCACTTTGTGGTTAATGAACTCTTACAAGTTCACCAAACACTGACTTGTTATTCGTAAACGCTATTCAGTTCTCAATGTCCATACCGACACGGCGACGTCTGAGAAGGGGATTCTCTTTCCAGATTCTCCCCACCGAAGCGGGGATACGTCATCACGGGCGAATTATTATTCTACAGGACGCACCGGCGCGCGTCAAGACCATTTCAAGAAAATCTTTAAGAATTTTCTGAATGGCACTTGCTGATGAACGGCTCTTTTCTGAGCACTCACTTCAGTAGTTTGCGACCGGGGGATGCGTCTTAGAAGGTTCTATGTCCTGCTTGCGACCTTTATACAAACGTCGCTATCACGACTGGGTTCCGAACTTTTTCGTGACTTTTGGCAGAATTTGCAGCGCGTGTTGGCACGATGTGCGTTGCACTGCGTTCGACTTTCTTACAAACGGTTTTACAACTTCAAGGTTCCATGCTTTTACGCTTTATTCATTAGCGTCAAGGCGTCTCAAGCAACGGAGATTATAGTGACGGGCACATTGCGTGTCAGGCAGTTTTCAGCAACCATTTTTACGGCTTGCGGCGCATATTAAAGAACTCGCTCAGCAGTGTTTCACACTCGCTTTCAAGCACTCCACCACACAGTTGCGGACGATGATTAAGTCGCGGGTCGCGTGCGACATCGAAGACCGAGCCGCACGCGCCGGCCTTTTCATCCCATGCGCCAAAGACAACGCGACCGATGCGCGCCAGCCAAATTGCACCGGCGCACATGGCACAAGGCTCCAATGTGACATACAGCGTCACATCACTCAAGTGGTTTGAGTTGAGTACTCGCGATGCCTCGCGAATGGCGAGAACTTCCGCATGTGCTGTAGGGTCGTTGTTGATTTCACGCTGGTTGTGGCCGTGTGCGACGGTTGCACCGTTTCGCACACAGATGGCGCCAATCGGCACATCATCGCGTAAGTTGGAAGAGGAACTGCGCAAAGCCAGGCGTGCTTCAGCCAGAGCCTCGCGCATCCACTGTTCATCTTGCGAGTACTCGTCGGGGGAAGTGTGAGTTAACTCATCACTCAAAACTCATCACCGTGAAAAATGCCCTCGCAGGGAATCGAACCCCGATCTTGCCCTTAGGAGAGGCCTACTCTATCCATTGAGCTACGAAGGCTTGAAGTAGGAGTTCTCAGTTTTAAGGTTTTAAGGTTTTAGTTTTGAGTTACTGTCCTCAACTCAAAACCAAGAACTCACAACTAAAAACTCGAAGTGCGCCCGGCACGACTCGAACGTGCGATCTTCGCCTTCGGAGGGCGACGCCTTATCCACTGGGCCACGGGCGCAAACAGAGAAGGCAGTAGGCGGAGGACAGTTGGCAGCAAATGTCTCCTGCCGACTGCTTTTGCCTACTGCCCACTAAAAGTGTGCCCGGAAGGATTCGAACCTCCGACCTTCTGATCCGTAGTCAGACGCTCTATCCAGCTGAGCTACGGGCACATGGCAACAGCGTCACACCCAAACCCTACTCTTTTTCGGGCAAGACGCACTTGTCGCAAAAGATTATAGTGGATTCCTGAAAAGCCTTCAACCCCTCCCCACTTCCATAATGCAAGTACTTCCGCGAGACGGGTTGTCACCACACATGAATTGCGTTTCTGCCGGAAAACGTTGCAGGCGTTCGCAGTTGCAGGCGTGCACGGTTGCTGTCGTCCTCAATTCGACGGACAATATGCTACGTTTATTCAAGCCCTTAGCGCCAGCACTACCCTGCCTGCATGAAACGATTTCGTCACTATTTCTGGAACAAAGGCGAGCCGTGGAACAGCGTTCGCTCGTGGATGTTGCCACGTATTTTGCGCGCGTTCCATTCGCTGCTCATGTGTACGCTGCGCATCAGCGCGTCCGGCGTGCGGCGCTCGACGGCGCTGATGGACGAAGCGGGGCTGCTGTATGTGACATGGCACGACCTCACCCTGATGCCGTTGCACTTATTTCGTGATAAGAACATCGGAGTCATGATGAGCCGCTCGCACTCGGGGCAGATCCAGTCGGCGTTCTGGAACATGTATGGCTGGCCAACGGTGTGGGGTTCGACCAATAAGCGCGAGGGCATACGCGCCTTGCGCGAAGTGCTGCGCTTGTTGCGCTCCGGGCAGTCGTTCGCCTTTACGGTCGATGGGCCCAAAGGGCCACGGCACCAAGCGCATCCCGGTGCGATTTATCTCGCCTCGAACACTCCGGCCTTGTTGCTGCCGTTGGGTGTGGCGGGTTCGTCATACTGGCAGTTGCCGACCTGGGATCGCTATTTCATTCCCAAGCCGTTTTCGCGCGTTCATGTGCACATCGGCGAGCCGCTCCAGTTGCCGACCGATATCCCGCGCGGTGAAACCGAGTACTGGCAAGAGCAAATCGCGACCATTATTAACGCCGCTTCGGATGAGGCGCAACGTCGTCTTCATAAAAGTTAAAACGTCAGGAACTTATGCCTTCTTCACGCGACCAGCAGCGACTGGATGCCGCACGACGCATCCTGCAACATCTTGCCGGGGCACTTGATGCCCGTTTTTCCGTGCGCCTGTGGGACGGCTCCATCGTGCCGCTTGGCCAGGACGCCGATCCCAAATACTTCATTTCAATCAGCGGGCCGGGCGTTATTGGCTCTATTCTACGACGGCCCACGCTGGAGAACATTCTTCGTCACTATGCGGCGGGCGCCATCGACTTTCACGGCGGCGACCTCATCGAGTTCGGCGAAGTGGCGCGCTCGAAACGAGCGCGTACCCGTATGCGCGGGCTGAGCAAGAGCTTGCTCGTTCGCGAAGCCCTCGGGCTCTTATTAACACCGCCGGACAAGGCCGAACTGCAACACGGCTTCGGCGATGACGAAACGGGACGCCTCGAAAACCGGCGCAACAACAAAGAATTCATCCAGTTTCACTACGATGTGAGCAACGAGTTCTATCAGTTGTGGCTCGACCCGGAAATGCAGTACTCGTGTGCCTACTTCACCGACTGGAATAACTCGCTTGAACAGGCGCAGCTCAACAAATTAGAAATGATCTGCCGCAAGCTACGCCTGCAATCCGGCGAGAAAATGCTTGACATCGGCTGCGGCTGGGGCGGGCTGATTTGCTACGCCGCGCAACATTATGGTGTGCAGGCACACGGCGTCACCCTATCGCAAGCGCAGCACGATTTCGCGCAGGAAAAAATCACGCGACTTGGCTTACAAGACCGCGTCACCGTTGAATTGCGTGACTACGCCGAAGTCACCGGCACGTATGACAAAATCTCCAGCGTGGGTATGTTCGAGCATATCGGCATTGCCAACTTCCCGACCTATTTCAACAAGGTGAATAGCCTCTTGCGCGATCGGGGCATTTTCCTCAATCACGGCATCACGCGGCGCGCCAAGGCCAACAAAAAGAACTTCAAGAAGATCACGCCGGAAAAGCGCCTCATTCTCAAATACATTTTCCCTGGCTCCGAACTCGACCACGTGGGGCACGTGCAGGAATCGATGGAGGCGTGCAACTTCGAAATCCACGATGTCGAAGGCTGGCGCTGGCACTACGGACTGACAACACGCATGTGGTGCCAACGGCTTTCCGCGCGCCGCGAGGAAGCGATCAAACTGGTTGGCCCAGAACGTTATCGCCTGTGGGTTGCGTATCTGGCCGCCGTCAGCTTCAACTTCGCCGATGGGCCGCTGCGCCTGTATCAAATTGTAGCGACCAAGCACGGCGCGAAAGGCCCATCGGGCATGTTGCCGACACGCGAAGATTTGTATGCGCGGCCTTTCCCTATTATTTCTGATGAGGCGCGTAAGAGGAACGACTAATCTGCTTGCAAAACGAAAAGCCTCCGCAGCTATCTGGGCTGCGGAGGCTTCTTAATGCGTCCATAGTTGCTACGGCAAATATTTGCCGGTGCCGCGTGCATCGCGCAGTGCATTCCATTCTTCCGTACCGCAAATGCCGCCACCTTCGGCGACTTCGCGTGCCAGAGTCTCGCCTGCAAAAGTGTGCAGAGGATAGTAGCCGCCGCTCATCTGCGTCATCGATTGCGGTACGTAGTGGCAGATGAAGGCGCGGCGAAAACGAGTACTCGAAGTGTTGGGATAGGAGCCGTGAATCACGCTGCCATTAAAGAAGAGCACATCGCCGGCTTTGAGGTGGCACGGCACGGCTTGCATTCCGGCGGGCACATCGACTTCTTCGGTCGTGAACGAGACGCGTAAATCGGCCACATGCGGACACTGAATGTCGGTTTTGTGCGAGCCGGGCACGACAAACATCCCACCGTTTTCTTCATCGGCATCGTCCAGCGAAAGCCATGCCGCCATGCAAGTGCCGGGTGAAACCAGCAAGTAGAAGTTGTCCTGGTGCAGCGCCTGACCACGCGCGCCCGGCGGCTTGAAGTAGAACATGCTCTGCGAGGCCAAAGCGTCTTCGCCGAAGAGGTCATGCAGCGCGCCTGCAAAACGCTCGTCGAGCATGTAACGTTTGCTGGTTTCGTCAAAGCGGTGCGGCATCATAATGCGCGGATAACGGCGCAGAATGTCATTGTTGCAATCCTCCCAGGCTGGCGGCTCGTAATGGCCGGGCACAGTCTGCTCATGCATCTGCATGAAATGTTCGAGCAACATCTGCGTTTCCTTGGGCGAAACCACGCCACGCGCCACGAAAAAACCGTCACGTTCATACTGGGCGATTTGCTCTTCAGTGAGTACTCGATTCTCAGTTATTGTCTGCATAAGTCTCCCGCTTCGTGTTCGAAGTGAGTTCAATTATTCCCACGCTACACTATCACAACCGGGACAAAACCGGCACATCAGGATTTTCCGAAGCCGCAGCGTGCTGTCGTTGATGATGCCCCGAACAACAAACCCAATACCAGAGCCGAACGTCGTGCCAGAGTCGTCATTACCGCTCCTCCATCGATATTGTTATGGGGCGCAACAGTGCGCCAATGAGGTGCAGGTTTAAATTTTCGTTCGATGTCTATTGTGACACGTTTGGGCAGCGAATTGTTATCGCAAATCAACCTGGCGTGCGCCGAATAAATCGGGTTGTGCATCCAGTTGCTCAATCACTTCTGCCGGCACCGGCTCTTCGAGCGAAATTACCATCACGGCGCGTTCGCCGACAGCGGTGCGGCCCACCTGCATGCCGCCGATGTTGATGCCCGCGTTGCCCAGCAGCGTGCCGACACGACCGATCATGCCCGGCTTATCGGTGTTGGGAATCACCAGCAGCGTGCCCTGAGGCACGACATCAAGGCGCAAGCCCTGAATGCCTACAATGTGCGGGTCGCGCTCGTTGAAAATAGTGCCGTCAATCTGACGCGCTCGCTCGCGTCCGTCATCGTTGCGCACCACGCGTGTGACCACCAGGTTGGAATAATCTTCGCTTTTATCGCACTTGGTTTCACTCACGCTGACGCCACGCTGCTCGGCCAAAAGCGGCGCGTTGACATAACTGACGATTTGCTCGAACGAGCCTTGCAGCAAGCCCTTGAGGAAAACACGCGTCAGCGCCGATGTATCGTAGTTGTGCAGTTCCCCGCAGTACTCGATAGCGACGCTTTCGATGCGGCCTTCGGCAAGTTGCGCCTGCGTGCGGCCTAACTTTTCCATCAGCGGCAAAAACGGCGCGATGAACTCACGCGTCTCGGGCGGCAGCGGCGGCAGGTTGACCGCGCTTTGCGGCGGACGTCCGCTGAGAACATCTACGATCTGACGCGCCACATCCAGCGCGACTTCGACTTGCGCTTCTTCAGTGGACGCGCCGACGTGCGGCGTTAACAGCACGTTAGGCAACTCGCGCAACGGAGAATCGGTCAGTGGCTCACTTTCGAATACGTCGAGTCCGGCACCGCCTAACTTGCCGTCTTTTAAGGCTTGATACAACGCCGCTTCATCGATAATGCCGCCGCGCGCGCAGTTGATAATGATGGCGCCTTCTTTCATGGTGCTGATGGCTTCGGCATCAATTAGGTGGCGCGTTTCTTTGGTGAGCGGCGTGTGAATCGAGATGAAGTCGGCGCGGCGCAGAATATCTTCCACGCTGGTTGCTTCAATATCGAGTTGATGGGCGCGCGCCGTAGTGAGAAACGGGTCGTATCCGAGTACTCGCATACCAAAGCTTTGCGCGCGCTTGATGACTTCGGTGCCGATTTTTCCCGTGCCGATAACGCCCAGCGTTTTACCGTAAATCTCGTTGCCCATGAACGACGAGCGCTTCCATTCGCCGCGCGCCATGCTGCTGTGCGCCGGAACGAGCTTGCGCACCAGAGACAGCATCATGCCCAGTGTGAGTTCCGCTACGGCGACGGTGTTGCCCGCCGGAGAATTGACCACGATAACGCCGCGCTCGGTCGCTGCCCCAACATCGATATTATCGACACCGACACCGGCGCGTCCCACAATCTGCAAGCGTCGCGCGGCTTCCAGCACGGGCCGCGTGATCTTGGTCGCGGAGCGCACCATGAGCGCGTCGTAGCGCGGCACTTCCGCGATGAGTTCGGCTTCTTTGAGGCCGGTTTTCACCGTCACGTCGGCGACTTGCTGCAGAATTTGAATTCCGTCTTCGGCGATGGCATCGCAGATCAAAACGTCGGGCATTGATGGCTCCTGGTAGTAGTGGGTAAAACCTTGCGGGTTGACCCATGACATTATAAATCAAAGAGCACCAAGCGGTATAATAATGAGTTCTGCCGGTGTGCGCGGCTTGCCTGCATGTTATCATGAAAATATCATGCTTTACTACGATGGCAAAGGTCGCTACCAAGAGGAATGTGGCGAATTGTGGCGGCAATTAGTTCCGGCATCTGGGCAAGCGGATACAGTTCAAGGTGAACTTATTCGGGTTATCACGAAACTTGAGGACGAGTGTTTGCGAAACGGCAATGGCAACTGGGATATGGGTCATCGTATGTTTACGAATTTCCTGTACAAGCATCTGCGGGATAGCAACGTTTTTGATGCAAAAACCATCGCCCAAATAGAAGCAGATATTGCAGCCATTCGTGACTTTGGCAGCGGTAAGCAATCGCCAAGTTATAAAGAGGATACAGAAGACGAGTTTGATCGTATTACTGATCGAGTTGCAGAATGGTGCAAGGCGCACCCGGAACCCATAAAACACGAGAAGAATGCCAAACTTAAAAGATGAAATTCAAACGTCCAAACACCAGCAGAACAAATCGCTGCACCCGACTGCTTACAGCTCCGTTCGTTCCTCACTCCGCTTCCAGCAGCGGGTGAGCTCAGCCGTTATATGGCACCGAGCGGCTTAGCTGGTGGCGCAGTACAATCAAGGCATTATGAACGGCTGCGTCATTTGTCAACTTACTAATAATGAACTGCCTTCGTGGGTGGTTTATGAGGATGAAAACGCTATTTGCTTTCTTCCTCGTGAAGTCGAAGCTTTCGGTCACACTATCATTGCGCCCAAAGCACATTACGCCGACTTATTTTCGGTGCCCACGGACATTTTGAATTATGTTCTCGGCATCAGCCAAAAGGTTGCTCTGCATTACCAAACGTCCATTGGCGCAACAGGTATAAATCTGCTTCACGCCAGTGGCGGCGCGGCTCAGCAATCGGTGCCGCATTTCCACATTCACCTGATCCCCAGGTTCAACAACGATGGTATGGATGCCTGGCCTAAATTGCCTGGAACACAAATAGGCAAAGATGAGCTGCTCAAAGAATTACGACTGTAATGCACTAAGTCTCACAGAACAAGCCGTTGCTCCCGACCGCTACAATACGCTTCCAGCGGCGGCTGAATTCAGTCATTGGGTTAGGGCTCACGCCTTAGGTGATATGTTACACCTCCTAAAAATCACCAAGTATGTTCGATGCGGTCGGCATAGCGTTAGCAACGATTATTCTTGATGAAGCGTATTTTTATAACGGGAATGTCAGGCACCGGGAAATCATCCGTGATGGAGGCGTTACTGGCTCGTGAGTTTGCTGCCATTGATACGGACTATGATGATTGGTGTGAGCTGTCGTTTCTAAATGGTCAATCCGAATGGATTTGGCGTGAAGATCGTATGCAGAATCTCCTCGTCACTCCACGGGAATCTGCGCTATTTGTTTCTGGATGCCGTTCAAATCAAGCGAAGTTTTATCGATTCTTCGATTACAAAATACTCTTGAGTGCCCCGCTTGAAGTGATGCTCCAACGAGTAGCGAAACGTTCCTCAAATCCCTATGGCAAGAGTGAGCAAGAACGCGCCGAGATATACCTCAATTTCGAATATGTCCAGCCCTTGTTGAGGAAGAGTGCAGATTTTGAGCTTGATACAACAACAATGAGTGTCAATGAAGTCGCTGACTTTCTGGCAAGACTCACGTCGAGTTCATTGCAGGATGATTAGCTCCACCCAACAGCCGCTCCATAAAAGTGACGAACAGCGCGATAGGTGAGCTTTACCGCGAGTGCAGGTCTTTAGACAACGGCTTCAGTTGTCTCCACCAGATGCGGCGAGACTTCGTAGCGCGCTTTGCCGTTTTTCTTGGCCTGATACATCATGCCGTCGGCGCGTTTCATGATGCTGTCGGGGGTATCTTCGTGGTTGCCCAGCGCGACACCGATGCTGGGCGGCGCGTGAACTTCGTGGCCCTTGAGCATTACCGGTTCCAGCATGTTGTTCAGCAGACGGTTGGCCACAACTAACGCCTGTGAAATATCGGTGATGTTGTCCAGCATGATGGTGAATTCGTCACCAGCCAGGCGCGCGCCGGTGTCGCCGGAACGAATCGAATCGAGTACTCTCTGTGCCGTGGCAATGAGCAAATCATCGCCCGCGTCATGGCCCAGCGTGTCGTTGGTTTTCTTGAAGTTGTCGAGGTCGATAAAGAACACCGCGACCATGGTTTTGCTGCGACGGCAGCGCACGAGCGCATGACCCAGACGATCAACGAACAGGGCACGATTGGGCAATTTGGTCAGCGGATCGTGAAACGCTTGAAACATTAAACGGTCTTCGTTGGCTTTGCGGTCGGTGATGTCGGCCAGCGACAGAATACTACCGGAAATCTTGCCGTCTTCACCGCGCAGTGGCGCCGCGTTCACCGACACGACAACGATCTGCCCACTGGCGTGCTGCACCGAATGCTCGATGCCATACACCGCTTCCTCAGTACTCAGTGCGCGCACGTAAGGCAATTCTTCGCCAGAGAATGGCGTGCCGTCGGTCTGCGTGATTTTCCATCGCTCGTCGGCGTAAGAACGGCCCACAATATCTTGCCGATTTGCGCCAAATACCAGTTCCGCCGCCGGATTAGCGAACGTTACGATGCCCTCACGATCGACCATGACAATCGCTTCGGCAACGGTTTCCACAATGCGCGCCAGACGCTCTTCACTGGCACGCAAACGATTTTCGGCGCGCTTTTTCTCCGTAATGTCGGTGCAGGCGCCCACCAGTTTTAATAGCTTCTTGTGCGAGCCATAAACGGGCTTGCCGCGATGCGACCAGTCGCGGTAAGAGCCGTTACGATGGCGCATGCGATACTCGACCTGAAACTCTTCGCCCTCGTCACAGGCGCGCGTATAAAGCGCGATAATCTTTTCGGCTTCCTCGGGATGAATGCTGTCGGCCCAGGCTTCAACCGTGCGTGGGAACGAGCCGTGCGCGTAGCCCAGCATCAGGTCGATTTGTCCCAGCCATTCGATGCGCCCCGCTTCGGGATACATTGCGTACAACACATCGCTGGCGTTGAGCGCCATCTGGCGATACGATTCTTCGTTTTCCTTGAGGCGCGCGCGAATGCTTTCGAGTTCCTGGCGCACACGCGCTGCCTCAATGGCTTCGGGCGAATCGTGTCCTTGCTGTGCGTCATCTAGGGAGCGCGCGAACAACGCCAGATGAAGCGGCCCGGCTTGCAGCCTGCGCTCCATTAATGACAGCAATCCGATGCCGCAAGCGACGCCTCCGACGGCGGCTAACCCCAAGCTGAGATAGACGAACGTTTGTCGCACCTGCTGCAGCCCGCTGCGTGGTGCGTCGGCGCGCAGCATGAAGTGGGGCACGCCACGAGCGCCGCGCAGCACAAGGTAAGCCGCAATACGCTCGTTGCCCAGCCGTGTCGTAAACGGCAAATCTTTCTTCAGGCGGCCACGGACAATTTGAAAATCAGGCGGCAAATCGTTGAGACGCCGCAAGGTCAGACGCGCGCCTATGCGACGCGATACGCTGTTGCGCTCCGCGTCGCTAATGACTCTTGTGAGAATTCCCTTGCTGCCGCCGAAAGCATTACGTGCGCGCCCTGCGATCTGCGCGATTTGTGCTTGCTCGCGCGCCAGGAAGAAACGCGTGCCGATAATAGTCGCGGCGCGTGGCGCTGTGACATACAGCATTCCTCCCAGCAGCAACAGCAAAATTCCAACGACCAGGCTTTTTGCCCCCGGTGTTTTCATTGCATCAACATGTTCAGCTCTGCGCTTTGCTCTTTCCGGTACGTCCAAGAGTCAACGCCGTCCGAGAGTCAATAGAGGAACTGATAGTGCTGATGTGTATCGCATCGAAATCGCCAACGGTGCCGCAGTGTGGCCGGGCACGGTTGCCGACACTACGATCTCAAGCGGCAGAACGCGCTGTTTTGGAATAGTGAACGCTGCGGTATAGATCGAGTACTCGTTGTGCGGTCGTTTCGATGGCGTAAGGACGGCTGTCTTGCAGGGCGTTGGCAGCACGACGCGCCCGCTCATCTGCATCCGAGAGCGCCAGGACCAGGGCGCGCGCCAGTTCATCGACTTGAGGCGGCGCCAGCCAGCCGTTGCGGCCATCGACGACGGTATCCACCACGCCGGGCGAATTTGTGCCCACGCACGACAGACCGGCAGCCATGGCTTCAATAAAGGTGAGCGGGTGAACTTCGCTAAACGACGCCGAGGCAAAAACGTCACACTCGGCCAGTGCCTGCGGCACAGTTTCATAAGGAAGAGCGCCGCGGAACGTCACACAATCATGCAGCCCCAGGGTCTGCGCATGGCGCTGCAAATCGGCTTCGGCGGGCCCATCACCGATCAGCACCAAACGCGCGGCAGGCACTTCGCGATGCGCCAATGCAAAAGCGTCGAGCAGGGTTTCACAGTTCTTTTCCGGTGCCAGACGGCCCAGATAGACGACCACCGGATTGCGCGTTGCGCCCTTTTGCGAGTACTCGGAAGTGCCGGTACGTGCAGCGCCTTTGCTCACGGCACGGTGGAAACGCTCCAACTCGATGCCGTTGGGAATGACTTCGACCGGCGTCGTGACACCCCACGTACCCAACACCTGCGCCAGCGAAGCTGAAGGCGCGATTACGGCATCACAACGGTTGGCGAACTGCGCGGCGCGGCGCGTCAGGCGCTCACCCACCGCTTCAGTGGGTACAAAGGGTACGACGCGCTGCACGTAGTGGCTGTAGATATCGTAACGCGTCTGGTTGGTGAAGATGAGTGGCTGCTCGGGAAGTGCGATGCGCAAGGCCAACCGTCCGGAGATAAACGGATGATGAACATGAATGATGTCCATCTCGCGCAATAATTGTTTCATCCACAACGGATAGCGCATGCCCAGGAAATATCCCGAATTGAATAGCGGCAGCGCCGGCGCGTGATGCACATGCACACCTTTTTCTTCGCTGTCGAGTTCTCGTGGCGGCACGCGCAGCAGGTGCGGCGGGTGAGCCAATAATCCTTCGGGCGCCATACGCAAATCCAAAGTTGGCGCAAAGGTGAAAATGTGCGGCTCGTGTCCCCAAGCGGCGAGTTGGCGCGCCAGAAGCGACACCATGTGTGTCACACCGTTGGCGATGGGCAGATAGGTATCCGTCATCAACCCGATGCGCAGCGAGGTGCCACGGTCGTGGCGCGGCGCAGAACCCCTTTGAGGGCCGGTATCACGAGGGGGTGAGGGAGGCAGTGCTGTCGTGGTGGAGACACTCACAAATGATTTTGCTCCTGAGGCAGGCATCACTCCCACGCGCAAGCGAATAAGTCAGCGACTGCTTCGCTTGCGCTCTGCGCGGTAGCCATACGCGGCGTTGCGATACGCGCTCTTGCAGTGTGCGCCCTTATGGACGTGGGAAGATTGATGCGCTAGTTTAGCAGCGCGCGACAGCACTTTGCAGTACGGCTATTAACGGACACCGCGAGAAACTCGTTAAGAGCACTTTAGGTCATTACTTGTGCTTGCCTCGGAACACAGATTCCACTACATGGAATAGCTCTTGCTAATCGGCGCACTTCGATACACAAGAGGTCCCTGTCGGGCAAAACTCATTGAGGGGTAACAGAGGAGAAGCCATGAAAGCTTTGTGTTGGAACGGCAAACACCAAATCGCAGTACAAGAAGTTCCCGACCCGAAAATCGAACATCCGCGCGATGCCATTATCCGCATCACATCGACTGCCATTTGCGGATCGGATTTGCACTTGTATGACGGTTTGGTGCAGACCATGCAAAAAGGCGACGTGCTGGGCCATGAACCGATGGGCGAAGTCATTGAAGTCGGCCCGGAAGTGGGCAACCTGAAAGTGGGCGACCGTGTAGTGGTGCCCTTTACCATTTCGTGCGGCGACTGTTTGTTCTGCAAACAAACGCTTTATTCTCTGTGCGATAATTCCAACCCCAACCGCGAGATTACGGAAAAAGTATATGGCTCGGCACCGGCTGGCCTCTTTGGGTACTCGCACATGTTTGGCGGCTACGCGGGCGGCCAGGCGCAATATCTGCGCGTGCCGTTTGCCGATATCGGCCCGATCAAGATTCCCGAAAACCTGCCCGACGAACAGGTACTGTTTCTATCCGACATTTTCCCTACCGGCTACATGGCGGCAGAAAACTGCAACATCCAGCCGGGAGACATCGTGGCGGTGTGGGGCGCCGGGCCAGTCGGGCAGTTTGCGATTCGCAGTGCTTTTCTCCTGGGTGCGGGCCGTGTCATCGTCATCGACAATATCCCGGAAAGGCTGGAGATGGCCACACAGGCCGGTGCCGAGATCATCAACTTCCAAAATGATGACGACGACAACCTGTTCGACCAACTGAAAAGCATGACCGGCGGCTACGGCCCCAACTCCTGCATTGATGCCGTAGGTATGGAGGCACACGGCACCGATCCGGGCATGATCTATGATTGGATTAAGATGGGCTTGCGTCTCGCCACCGACCGCCCCAATGTGTTACGACAGGCAATCCAGGCCTGTCGCAAAGGTGGCACCGTTTCAGTGCCCGGTGTGTACGCCGGTTTCTTGGATAAAATGCCGTTCGGCGCAGCGTTTAATAAGGGATTGACCTTCAAGATGGGCCAAACGCACGTTCAGCGCTACACGCAGCCGCTTCTCGACTTGATTTCCAACGGCAAAATCGATCCGTCGTTTATCATCACGCACCAGTTGCCGCTCGAATCGGCTCCCGAAGCTTACGAAACCTTCAAACAAAAGGAAGACGGCTGCATTAAAGTCGTGCTCAAGCCATGGGAAACGCACACAGCCGGCAAAGTGCGACACTCCGCCAACGAACACAAACCGGCTGCACCTAGCCCCAGTCCAGTCGCAGCAAGTCCGGCTGCTTAAGCCGGATGCATGAGGACTGAGTTTGTGGCCGGCCTTCATGTTTGGCCCCGCTGGGATAGCACTTTGCGGTAGCACATTTAGAGCGTCTTTCAGGGGAGTTGTCAGTTATCGTAGGGGCGCACTGCGGTGCGCCCCTACGATAACTCCTCCAAAATTGCTTTAACGAGTCGAAGACGACAAGGGCGTGCATTGAACGAACCAGGAGTGTGCGTGAAGTGCCTGCACGATGAAAATAGCAGAGTATGCCGTGACCGGGCGCGGTTTGACTTAACATAGTCTTAGAGTTACACTTTGCACTTCGTGAACAGGTGCATGTGGGCACAGCAGCCCCGAAAGCAGGCGAAGCGTGAACGGCGCTGGAGTTCTGTGTCAGCGCTGCTGAAGCGGCCCCCGGTGATGGTGCCGCGATCCGCGGCGTTGCCACCTGCCAGGGCGGTGCATATTCTTGGCGAAACTGCGGAGTCTGTATTCGCGAGTCGCTCACGTTTTCATTTTTAACCCAGCGTATGGCAGGCATTTACCTGTCGCGTTGGGTTTTTATTTATACGTAAACAGGCTGAGAATCAAAACCTTTTCTCTTCAAGGGAAGTCATAACCAAAGCATAAAGCCGCGTCCGGCGCGGATTAGGAGTACTCATGGCGGATGGAGCGCAAACAGCAGAACAGACGAACGGGCACAGCAGCGCGCCTGTGGCAGTGACAACGAGAGAAGGCACAGACGGCGGCGTGATGACTAAGATCGTTAACGATGTCATCATACGAATTGCGGGTGACGGCGGAGAAGGCGTGCGGACAACCGGCGAATTTCTGGCCATCGCGCTGGGTCGCCTGGGACTGGAAATTTTCAAGACCGAGTCGCTGCCGGCTGAAATCAAGGGCGGCCCGTCGATGTTTCAGTTGCGCGTCGGCGAGCAAAAGCCGAAGTCGCAGGGCTCCTATCTCGATATTCTGGTTTGCTTCAACGACGAGGTCTATAACATCCACAAGGCCGATCTGAAGCCTAATGGAGTACTCATCTATGACTCGGAGTGCCAGATCGATGAAACCAACGTGGACGCGCTGAAGTTTGAGGTGCCCTTCACCGACATCGCTAAAAAAGAAGCCGGTGGCGCGCGCGCCAAAAACATGGTGGCGCTGGGTGTCATCGCCGCACTGCTGGATGTCGATACCGAAGTAGTCGATCGCTTGATTCACCAGAAGTTCGACCGCAAAGGCGAGAAGATCGTCGAAGCCAACCTGCTCGGCCTGCGCCTGGGACGTGAAGCCGTCGCCGGCATGACCGAACAGATGCCGTTCCGCATCGTGAGTCGCCCCGCCAGCGAGCGTTTGTTGATGGGCGGCAACGATGCCATTGCGCTGGGTTGCATCGCCGCCGGTGTACAGGTGTTCGCCGGTTATCCTATCACGCCCGCCTCCACAATTCTCGAAAAACTCGCTTTGCTGCTGCCCCGCTTCGGCGGCAGAGTCATTCAAGCCGAAGACGAAATTGCCTCTCTGGGCATGGTGCTGGGCGCCAGCTACGCCGGTTACAAAGCCGCGACATCAACTTCTGGCCCCGGCGTTTCGCTCATGGTGGAAGAAATTGGCCTCGCATCGATGGCCGAGATTCCCTGCGTCATTATCGACGCACAGCGCGGCGGCCCTTCGACGGGTCTGCCGACCAAGCAGGAACAAAGCGACCTCAATCTGGCGATTTATGGCGGTCACGGCGACGCGCCGCGCATTGTTCTGGCGCCGGCCAACGTGGAGGATTGTTTCTTCATGGCCGTCGAGGCGTTTAACCTGGCCGAGATGTGCCAGATGCCCGCCCTGCTGCTGACCGACTTCTATCTGGCCAACGCCGGCGCATTGATTCCGGAACCGGATTTAGGTGCGCTGGAAGTCATCAACCGCGCGCGTCCTACGCCAGAGCAGTTGCAGAACTACAAGCGCTTCAAGCTGACCGAAAGTGGCGTCAGCCCGATGGCCAAGCCGTATGACGACGCGACCTTCTACATCGCGACTGGGCTGGAGCACAACGAACTGGGCAACCCGGACATTTCGCCCGCCGCGCACAAAAAGATGAGCGACAAGCGCCACAGCAAATTGCAAGTCGCCGTTGATTACGCCGAGGGCAATGGACGTTTCACACGTCACTACGGCGACCCGGATGCCGAGATTGGCTTTATCACCTGGGGTTCGACCGAAGGCGCCATGCAGGAAGCGATTGACATTGCAGCGAAACAGGGGCTTAGTGCGGCGCAACTTCACATCTTGCTGATGAACCCGTTGCCGGAAAATTCCATCCGCGAGTTTTTGAAGAACAAGAAAACCGTTGTGGTTGCCGAGTTGAATTACACCGGCCAGTTCGCACAGCGCTTGCGCGCCGCCTTGAACGTCCAGGTGGACAGCTTCACCAAGTGCACCGGCGTGCCGTTCACGCCCTACGAACTGCTGAAGCACATCATGACGCTGCACGGCTGGAGCGGCCAGAAGAGCGATCCGGTTCTCACACAGGTAGCGCGCGTGCAGCATCAGCGCCAGGTTCCCGCTCCCGAACCGGGCCACGAAGGCCAGGATGCGGGTATGGCCGGAGCCGTCGCCGTCTCGCGCATTTGAGTACTCGATAGTTTGTTTTGAACCACAGAGACACGGAGGACACAGAGAAGGGGAAAATCTCAACATAGGAAGTCGCAGAACTTCGCTTATTCTATCCTGTTCATCCTGTCTATCCTGTAAATTCCTCTGTGTCTCTGTGGTTCACATTGTGAAGATTTAAAGGAACATCATCATGCCGTTCATGCCTGCCAAGGAATATAAGACCGAAGCCAAGCCGATCTGGTGCCCTGGCTGCGGCGACTTCGCCGTTCTGGCCGCGATGTATAACTCGTTTTCCGAGTTGGACATCGACCCCACCAAGACCGTCATCGTTTCGGGCATTGGTTGCTCCAGTCGTTTGCCGGTTTTCATCAAGAGCTACGGTTTTCATACGGTGCATGGCCGCACTCTGCCGGTCGCTACCGGCGTCAAGCTGGCCAATCCCGACTTGACGGTTGTCGTCACCGGCGGAGATGGCGATGCCTTCGCGATCGGCGGCGGCCACATTCCGCACGCCGTGCGCCGCAACGTGGACATCACCTACATCGTGATGGACAACTTCATTTATGGCCTTACCAAAGGGCAGACCTCGCCCACGACCGGCGGCCAGAGCGGTTTGGGACACGGTTTCAAATTGACAACCACCAGCCCGCACGGTCAATATGAAGACCCGTTGAACCCGCTGGCCATGATGCTGGCTTACGGCGCGAGTTTCGTGGCGCGCGGCTATTCATCGAAGCCCAAGCAGCTCACGCAGTTGTATAACGCCGCGATTCGCCACCGCGGTTTTTCGTTCATCCAGGTTCTCAGCCCATGCGTGGTCTTCAACCGCACATACGACGAACTGGATGCCGCTATCATTCCGCTCGAAGGCGAGCACGACCCGACCGATTACCGGGCGGCGATGGATCTGGCGCTCGACACGCAAACCGAGCACCTGGGCATTCTCTATCAGAAGGAGCGCCCCACACTGCAAGACCGCATGGACAGCATTCTGGAAAAGAGCAATCCGGAAAAGCGCGACGCCGACCTGAAGAAGATTCTGGCGTCTTACAAGTAATCCGCGAAAAGAGCCGCTGCACGATGCAGCGGCTCTTTTTTCGGTTGACGCAGCGCCTCGTAATCGCTATAATCTTCATGACCTTTTAAGCGCGCCCTGTGAGGCGTGTAAAGGCAAATGATGAAACAACTTAACCCCAATTTTTCAAGCCTTTTGTCCTTGGCTCGTGCAACAGCGCGTTCCGAGAGCAGAAGGCTTTTTTGTTGACCGATGGCACAGCGACCTGAAAAAATTAACGACCGAGCGCCCGGAGTTCTCATGGATTCCAGCGACATCGCGCGCGCTCTGAAACGCATTGCGCACGAAATCGTGGAGCGCAATCGTGGCGTGGAGAACGTGGCGCTGGCCGGCATTCCGTCACGCGGCGTGCCATTGGCGGCGCGCATCGCGGAACATCTGCAAAGCATCGAGGGACGCGAGGTTGCGCATGGCGCACTTGACGTTGCCCTTTATCGCGACGACTTCAGCACGCGCGGCGCCGCTCCGGGCCGCACTACCATCGACTTCGATGTGACGGGGAAAATCGTCGTGCTGGTCGATGACGTCCTCTTTACCGGACGCACGGTGCGCGCCGCACTGGATGCGCTCAACGATTTCGGGCGTCCCGCCGCGGTGCAACTCGCTGTGCTGGTCGATCGCGGCCATCGCGAACTGCCGGTGCGCGCCGATTTTGTGGGCAAGAACGCGCCAACTTCGCGCGACGAAAATGTGCGAGTACTCGTGCAGGAAAACGACGGCGAAGACATCGTGCGTATTGAGCGGAGTGCCGAATCGGGCAGCGAACGAGGTGACGCATGAGCCTGCAAAAGCTGCAACGGAAACACATCCTGGGTTTGCAAGACTGGAGCGCCGATGAACTTAATCTCGCGCTCGATACAGCCGCCAACTTCAAGGATGTGCTGAATCGCCCGATTCGCAAAGTTCCTGCTCTGCGAGGCAAGATGGTGTGCACGCTCTTCTTTGAACCGAGTACTCGCACGCGCGCCAGCTTCGAAATGGCGGCCAAGATCCTAAGCGCCGATACCAGTTCGCTGACAGTTGCAGCGTCCAGCGTGACCAAAGGCGAATCGCTCAAAGACACCGTGCTGACGATGCAAGCCATGGGTGTCGATTGCTTCGTGATTCGCCATCCGAATTCAGGCGCACCGGAAATGGCGACGCAGTGGGTGCGTGGCAGCGTCCTCAACGCCGGCGACGGTTGCCATGAACATCCGACGCAGGGGTTGCTCGACCTGCTCACCATCCGCGAAAACAAGGGCGACATCTCGAAGTTGAACGTCACCATCATCGGCGACTTGATGCATTCGCGCGTAGCGCGCAGCGGGTTGTGGGGATTACTAAAACTGGGTGCCAACGTCACACTGTGCGGGCCGGACACGCTGTTGCCGCAGGAGTTTCTATCCTATCGAGTACTCGTAGAAAGCGACTGTGACAGGGCTGTTGAAGGCGCTGATGTCGTGATGACGTTGCGCCTGCAAAATGAGCGCATGAACGGCGTTTATCTGCCCAGCCTGCGCGAGTTTGCGCGTCTGTATGGCATGAACGAGCGACGCATGAAGCGCGCGAAGCCGGACGCCATCATCATGCATCCGGGGCCGATTAATCGCGGAGTTGAAATTGCGGGTGAGCTGGCCGATTCGAGCCAGAGCGTCATTCTCGAACAAGTCACAAACGGCGTCGCGGTGCGCATGGCCTTACTGTATTTGCTGTTGGGCGGCGAGGAGAATTAACAGGATGGACAGGATAAACAGGATGAGGTGAAGAGATGCTCGGTCGCAATTCAAAACTCAGAATTGAGAACTCAAAACTTTCTCCATCCTGTCCATCCCTGTTAAAAAGATGAATCTACTAATCAAAAACGGACGAGTACTCGATCCGTCGCAAAACCTGGATGACGTGCTCGATGTGCTCATTGAAGAAGGTCGCGTCGCGCGCCTCGACAAAGACATTCGTGCCGATGGCGTAGCCGCCAAGGGCGTGCGAGTACTCGATGCGCGCGGTGGCATTGTCGCGCCGGGCCTCATCGACATTCATGTTCATCTGCGCACACCCGGACAGGAATACAAAGAGGACACCCGGACGGGCACAGCGGCAGCGGCACAGGGCGGGGTCACGACCGTATGTGTGATGCCCAACACCGCGCCGCCAATCGATCGTCGCAGTGTCGTTGAAGACATATTACAGCGCGCACGCAGTGAAGGCAACGGCGTCAAGATTCTGCCCATCGCCAGTGTTTCGATTGAAGCCAGAAATGAGCAACTTGCGGAAATGGCTGAACTCAAAGCGGCTGGCGCCATTGCTATTTCGGATGATGCGTTTCCCATTCAAGACGCCGGTTTCATGCGGCGTGTTTTTCAATACGCCAAGACCTGCGACCTGGTGACCATGCTGCACTGCGAAGACATCAGCATGACGGGCGGCGGCCATGCAGGTGTCGGCAAAGGCGGCGGCGTGATGAACGAAGGCATCGTCTCCAATGAACTGGGCCTGCGCGGGATGCCGCGCGTCAGTGAAGAGATTGCGGTCTTCAAAGCGTGTGCAGTGGCCAAGGAAGTCGGCAATCGCATTCACATTCTGCACAACACGACTAAAGGCGCAGTTGATGTGATTCGCCGCGCCAAAGCCGATGGAGTACTTGTTACCGCTGAAGTGTGCCCGCATCACTTCGCCCTCACCGATGAAGCGTGTCGCGGCTACAATACGGATGCCAAGATGAACCCGCCACTGCGTTTGCAGGAAGACATCGACGCGCTGATTGAAGGCTTGAAAGACGGCACGATCGACAACATCGCAACCGATCACGCGCCGCACGCCGCGCACGAGAAAGAGCGTGAATTCGATCACGCGCCGTTCGGCATTATCGGGCTGGAAACAATGCTGCCCTTGTCCATCACGTATTTGGTGGAGCCGGGCCATCTGACATTAAGTCAAGTGGTCGAGAAAATGACATCCGCTCCGGCGCGAGTACTCGGATTGCAAAGCGGAACATTAAAAGTGGGCGCGACGGCCGATGTCGTCGTCTTTAACCCCGACGCGCGCTGGACACTGCGTAAGGCGGAACTCGCTAGCAAATCTAAGAACACGCCGTTCGATGGGCACGAGATGCAGGGCCGCGTGCTGGCAACGGTGGTTGACGGCAATGTCGTTTATGAAGCATAGAAAGTTCACCGCAGAGGGCGCGGAGAACGCAGGGGCGGACGAGATTGTTGCAAGCAAATCTTTACTCTTCCTCTGCGCCCTTGGCGTCCTCTGCGGTTCAAAAATAACATGAAAGCACTACTCATTCTCAGCGACGGCACGACATTCGAGGGCACGAGCATTGGCGCGACCGGCTCCACGACGGGCGAAGTTGTGTTCAATACCTCGATGACGGGCTATCAGGAAATTCTCACCGATCCGTCCTATGCGGGGCAGTTGGTTGCACTCACCTACCCGCTCATCGGCAACTACGGCGTGAACGAAGAAGACGCCGAATCCATTTGCCCGCAGGTGGCCGGCTTCATCGTGAAAGAGATGTCGAAAACGCCTTCCAATTATCGCAGCGAACTGAGTGGCGGCGATTATTTAAAGAAGCACAACATCGTGGGAATCGAGGGCGTGGATGTGCGTTCGCTGACCAAGATTCTGCGCGACAGCGGCGTCATGATGGGCATGATTACAACTGAACATTCGCGAGAAGAGGGCCTACGAGTACTCGAAGAACTGCCCGATTACGATTCCGGCACCTACGCGCGCGAAGTCTCGACTCAGCGCGCCTATCAGTGGCACCTCGAAGGTGTGAACGGGCCGCAGCCGCAGTGGGAAATGTCGCTGGATGCGCAGGCGCGCGTCGTGGTGCTCGATTACGGCACCAAGTTCAACATTTTGCGCAGTTTGCGTGAACGCGGGCTCGAAGTCGTTGTCCTGCCCTGCACCGCCAGCAAAGAAGAAATCCTTAAGTGGAACCCGGACGGCGTAATGCTCTCCAACGGCCCCGGCGACCCGCGTTCGCTGCGCGAGGAAGTGCAAACAATCCGTGACATTCAGGCCGAGAAACCCGATCTTCCAATGTTTGGCATTTGCCTCGGCCACCAACTCTTAGGACAAGCGCTGGGCGGTGAAACTTATAAGTTGAAGTTCGGTCATCGCGGCGCCAACCACCCGGTGAAAGATTTGACGACCGGTAAAGTTCACATCACCACACAGAACCACGGCTACGCAATTCAAGCCGAGACGCTGCCCGAGGAAGTCGAGGTCACACACCTCAACCTGAACGACAACACGGTCGAAGGTTTGCGTCACACGGTGAAGCCGCTCTTCTCGGTGCAATATCACCCCGAAGCCAGCCCCGGCCCAAAGGACAATGCTTACCTGTTCGACCGGTTTGCGGAGATGGTGAAAGAGAAGAAATAGAACGCAACGCTTCGTAAAATGATTCACGCATGGAAATAGCACGCCGAAGTTCAGTCACCGTACGGGATGTCTGGCCTCATGAAACCGACTTTAGTAACTGGTTAGTTTCAGAGGACGGGTTGGCAGCAATAGCTGAGGACATCGGCGTGCTTGTTGAAGATGCACAACGTGAGTGTCGTCCCGGTGACTTTCCCTGCGATATTGTCGCACGGATACAAGGCGAGGAAGAACACATCGTCGTCATTGAGAATCAGTTTGGGAAGACGAACCATGACCATTTGGGGAAGTTGTTAACCTATGCTTCAGTGAACAATGCAACGACAGCCATCTGGATTTCTGAAACTATCTCTGACGACCATCGGAAGGCAGTAGATTGGCTCAATGAAAACACTCCACTCCATGTTAACTTTTATCTTGCCCAGATCCAGGCTTTTCGCATTGGGCACTCGCCCGTTGCACCGCAGTTAACTGTTGTTTGCCGACCAAACTTAAAAGTGAAAGTAAGCAGAGAGAAAACGTCTCTCTATGAAAACTCAAGTCATCAATGGCACAGAAACTTTTGGGAAGAAGTTTTGGATTACATTCGCACACGAAATCCCCCCTTTAATGTACGTAATGCAAGCGCTGATGCTTGGATAGGAATTGGAGTAGGACGTAGTGGCTTTGCAATCGCCTTATCTGTAGCTGCAAAACGCACTCGTTTGTGCTGTGAAATTGCAATCGATGCTCCGTGGCGCCTTTCAGCATTCAATCAGCTTTACAGGCAAAAGGATGCTATTGAGCACGAAATGGGATGCCACTTGGAATGGCTCAAACTCAAGGACAAGAGGATTTCACGAATCAAAGTGCACGCAGATATAAATCCAAGCGACCCGGAAAATATGATGCAAGTCAAGCAATGGATGTCTGACACATCTACAGCTTTTTACCGTGCATTTCGCGAACGAATCCAGAACCTCTCGCCAGACTTGTCACACGATGAAGACGTAGAGGAAGATCGATCTCAATAACAAACATGCCTAAAAGAACTGACATTCACAAAGTACTCGTTATCGGCTCCGGGCCGATTGTCATTGGACAAGCGGCGGAGTTCGACTACGCCGGCACGCAGGCCTGCCGTGCCCTGCGCGAAGAAGGTATCAGCGTGGTGCTGGTCAACTCAAACCCGGCCACCATCATGACCGATGTGGAAACCGCCGACGCGGTTTACATCGAGCCGCTGACTGTCGGCTTTATCGAGCAGGTCATCGCCAAAGAGCGGCCCGACGGCTTGCTGCCATCGCTAGGCGGACAGACTGGGCTGAACATGGCCTACAAACTCGCCGAAGCCGGAGTACTGGATAAGTACAACGTGAAGCTGCTGGGCACGCCGCTCGAATCCATTAAGAAGGCCGAAGACCGCGACTTGTTCAAAACCCTCATGCAGGAAATCGGGCAGCCGGTGCCGGAATCGGCTATTTGCGATGATGTGAACCAGGCACGCGCATTTCGCGACAAAACGCCTTACCCGCTCATCATCCGTCCGGCTTATACGCTGGGCGGAACCGGCGGCGGCATCGCGTGGAATGACGCGCAGTTCGAACAGTTCGTGCGCAGCGGACTTGACCGCTCACTGATTCACCAGATTCTCCTGGAGCGTTATCTGGTTGGTTGGAAAGAAGTCGAGTATGAAGTGATGCGCGACAGCAACGACACCGCCATCACCATCTGCAACATGGAGAACTTCGACCCGATGGGCGTGCACACCGGCGACTCCATCGTGGTCGCGCCCAGCCAAACTCTTTCGGACAAAGAGTATCAGATGCTGCGCACGGCGAGTCTCGACATCATTCGTTCGCTGGGCATCGAAGGCGGCTGCAATGTGCAGCTCTCACTCGACCCGCACTCCAGCCAATACTACGTAATCGAAGTGAACCCGCGCGTCAGCCGTTCATCGGCGCTGGCCAGTAAAGCAACGGGTTATCCGATTGCGCGCGTCGCAGCCAAGATTGCCATCGGTTATCACCTGGATGAGATCCCAAACGCCGTCACACAGAAAACACTCGCCTGTTTCGAACCGGCCCTTGACTATTGCGTGGTGAAGATTCCGCGCTGGCCGTTCGATAAGTTCGCTACCAGCGACCGCCGCATCACGACGCAGATGAAGGCGACCGGCGAAGTGATGAGCATCGACCGCTCTTTTGAAGGCGCGCTAATGAAAGCGTTGCGCTCGCTGGAGATCGGTGTTTATGGCTTGCGCGCTAAAGGCACCAATCTGCTGAGCGAAATGGAAATCGAAGAGGGCTTGCGCGTGCCGACCGATGAGCGCATTTTCGTTATCGCCGAGGCGCTGCGGCGCGGCATGTTAATTGACGAAATTCATCAACTGTCGCGCGTTGACCGCTGGTTTCTGCAAAAGCTGTCGCGCCTCATCGACATGGAGCAAAAGCTGCGCGGCAAATCGCTGAATGAACTGACGCCGGCGCTGCTCGGCGAAGCCAAAAAGATGGGCTTCAACGATCACAACATCGGCGAATTAACCGGCCTCAAAGAAAACGTTATCCGCCAGCGACGCAAAGAGTTCGGCATTATGCCGGTGTATAAAATGGTCGACACCTGCGCCGCCGAGTTCGAAGCTGAAACGCCTTATTACTATTCGTGCTACGAGTTGGAAACCGAGTAGTGCTTGAACCGCATAGTATGTATGGATCGCTGAGGCACTTCCTAACCGCGCGTGAGCAAGCGGGCTGATTCGCTTCAGCAAGCCCGCTGCCTCACGCTCGCGGTTGCGTAGAAGCGCACTTATGCAAGAGGTCTAGTCTAAATCGAGGTCGTAAACGAAGTGCGCTTCGGGTCTTATTTTAAGGGGCGGAATGGCAAACTCATTAGCGAAAATGCTGCACAACTTATTCCAAATTTCGTCCGAGGCACTACTTGAGTCGTGGTCAGGCGCCGAGTTGGCACTCAGCGTCTCGACAACATAATGGTAGAGGGCGCCGACAGTCTCCAACTTTTCGGCGTCCGAATCGGGAATTTCAATTTCAAATTCCTCTTCAACGCGCATAATGAGCTCGACGATTTCCAATCCCATCAAGAGCCTCGCAGTTAATTTCAAGCACTTTGTCTAGTCGACTTGACTGCAGTCTCAGCAGGCACCTTGCGCCACGACAATTGCTTTTGCATGAGTCGTGCGGTTTCTATGGCGTGCCTGTCAAGTTGGCGAGGGCTGTAAACCGCGCGCGTGTAGAGATCGGTGAGTACTCGCAGCGGCTGCGGTTCTTGCAAATGGAGCGCGGCTTCGGCGGCGGCGATCCACTCCTGGGACGTTTCCCACGCGGCACGACGGCGGAAACGGCGCGTCAACTGTGCAGCGGCACGTTCGTAGTGTTGCACCACTTCGCGTCGCGCAACTTCATCTTCTGTGGAACCACGGGGGCTACGCTGTTGAAAGTTCCGGAACAGCCGACGCCACAGGCTGTCGCCATTCGACAGGTTGACAAACGCGTGTGCGCCAACCAGCGCCAGCATCAGGCCGCCAAGTAGCATCAGTACGTGCCGCTTGCCCCAGGTGATACCGTTTTGTAGCGAGGCGCGAAGCGCCTCACCAACGTTTTCCAACAAGCTCGGCGCGTTGTCGCCGCGGTCGTCAGAGGGTGTTGAATCGAGCGTGACCCAACCCCAGCCATCGATCCAGGCTTCGGTCCAGGCGTGTGCGTTCGCCTCGCGGATTGTTCCGCGCGTCAAGCCGCCCCGACTTTCCCATTCCGGGTTGGCAAAGCCACTCACAACACGGGCCGGAATACCGGCTGCGCGACACAGTACCGTCAGGGCACCCGCAAAGTAGGTGCAGTAACCACGACGACTGTTAAAAAGAAAATGATCGACCGCATCGCGGCTTGGTGGTGTTGTCGGCGGATACAGCGTGTACGTGGCATTGCTCTCCACGAAATTGGCAAGCCGCCGCGCGCGCCGCAGATCGCCATCCTCGGGCGACTTCGGTTTCGCCACCCGGCGGGCCAGGTCGAGTACTCGTTGCGGTGTTTGTGGCGGCAGTTGCAAATACTTGGAGCGCTCTTCATTGGAAAGGCGGGCGTTCGGGTTCGGCGTGTCGCCACGACGCACAGGCAGAGTTGAAGCAGTCGTATCGGGTAAGTAGCTGTATATCTGAGGCACGGAGTTGCTGGCCAGATAACCAACATCGATTGCCTGGTCAGAGCGGGCGATAACGGCGCTGCGGCTGAAGTCTTCAAGTTGCAGACGTTGCACGGCAGGCAGGGTTGGCAAATAGCCGCTGGTGGCCGTCACAGCCGTCAGAGTTTGCACGATACGAGTGCGTGGCGGGCCAAAAGCATACAACAATCCCTGGGCGTCGGGAGAGTGCACGGCCACATCAAAACCAGGGCTATTGCGCGCGCGCCGGGGCACTCCAGCCATGAAGTTCTCTCCGCTGAAAACTGTTTGCCACTCGTCCCATTGCAGCCGCTCCTGCGGCACACGCCACAGCGGCAGCAATCCATTTTCCCGACCATAGTCGTTGCGTCCGTCCTGGCTCCATGTTCTGCCGTCGTAGCGGTTCAGCGTAAACATGCGCCAGTAGGCCGGCTGCACGCTGCGCCCGGTCTCGACCTCACGCACTTGGACACGCCATGCGATGGCACGCGACGGCAAAGCGGGCGCCGAAGTGTAGTCAATAGTACGCTCCGGGCCGCCGCTCACGCCCGATTGGGGCCGTTCCATCCCAAAGCTGTTCAAGCGAGTGACCATGTTGAAGAGCCAGGTTTCAGCACTGCTACGTTCGCTGGTTTCCCGGCTGGCGACACGATAAGAAAGCACCAGCGAACAGGCCAGCGACAAACCGATGATCGTGCACAGCGAGCGAGTGGAAACGGCAATATCCTGCCCCGGCACAACCGACGGCACGGTGCCGCTCAGGCAAAGACGCGATTCGGAACGATGATCCAGAGCGAGCAAAACCGCCGTCGCAACCGACCACAGCACGAAGAATACAAGAACCGAAACCTCACGGTGCACCACGCTGAGCAAGAGCAGCACGGAAAACGACGGCACCGTACAAAGCAACGCATCCTTGTCGTTGAGGATGAACATGCAGCGGCACACCGCAACAATGAGAAAAACTCCCATCAGCAACTCGATGGCGCGCGCGTCCAGCCGCAGCAGATAGCTGTTGAGATCTTCACCCGGTACGATGCCCGGCAAGTTGGATTGAAGATAAACAGCCGAAGTCAAAACGGCGCTGAAGAAGATAACGCCGTTAACAGCGCGGCGGTTTACACTGTATCCCCGCCAACGCAAGCCGCGCCGGCGTAACGCCAGGGAAATCGGCAGGCCCAGTGCGGTAACGCCATAAAGGCAGGCCGCAAAAGCGAAGCCGATCTTTGGTTGAGCCGCCACAATCGCCAGCAGCGTGCAAATGTAGGCAGCCGCATAGCGCACACCCAGTTCCCATGAAGGTGCAAGCACTCGTGCCCGTGGCGCGACCCGCACCGGCGTGCTCTTTATGTGCATTGAATTTCCATGATCGTTTTCATGATGAACGTTGAAGCGCAACTCGTTGAAGCGCAACTTGCTGAAGCGCAACTCGCCGCGCTGTATGCACTCTCAATTATTTGTCGTGTCGGCGGCGCTTGCTGCCGTTTCATCTTCCGAGTACTCGGAAGACTCTGAAAAGGCGCGTCCAGCGAAGCCTCGGCCCGAGAAGTGTGCATCCAGTAAGTGCGACAACGCGGCACGCACATCATGCACAACACCGGCGGATTGAGTATCGCTTTGCGCTGAAGTATTCATGCGCCGTGCGCCCAGACGCAATTGCACAACACGGGCTCCCACGGCGCTTAAACGACGTGTCTGTTCGGCGTAGTTGGTTGCTTTTGCTGCCGCATCATCGCGCTTTGCCCGCAGGGTAAATCCTGTAAGAGACGCAGTTTCTTGCGCGGCGCGTCCAGACTGGACCTGAGACGCATCGACGAGGGCGACTGCCAGGCGCGAGCCACGTCGTTGCAGCAGCGACGCCGTATGCCCAACATCGGGCGACAGCGAAGCCGTCACCAAATAAACATCGCCGCCCATATCGACGCCCGCCAACTGACTGCCCAGGGCTTCAGCGAGTGAGGTTTCGCGGTCGGCAGTCGCGTCGGCCAGGGCTTCGCTACAGCGCAACTGAAATGAGTTCTGCACCGAGGAAACGCCGGCATTTTCTCCACCCGAATACGAAGCCATCGAGAACTCGGTGGAAGCGCGCGACTGCGAAGAAATACCGGCGGGCTGGCTGTCCAGGCGCAGCAGGGTGCAAGGTTGCCCTCGCTCGCTCAAAGTGCGGCACAGCGACATCGTCAGGCGCAGCGCGCTTTCGGTGGCATCGTCTCGCGGTGTCGGCGTGGTGCGAGGCATCGCACTGCGAGACGTCGCGCCGTTGGAACCTGCCGCCGTCGCCGCGCCATCCCAAATCACCACGGCTTCACTGCGCGCCACAGGATGAAACTCTTTGACGACCAGGTGCCCCAATCGCGCTGTCGATTTCCAGTGCACAGTGCGCAAATCGTCACCGGCGACGTAAGGACGTGTGCCGCGTATCTCCTCGCCACGTCCCAACCGGTTGGAAGCCGCTTCGTCGCCACCCGATTCGGCAATGCCCGACAGCGCCGCCGAACGCGAACCGGATACCGACGCCGGGCCAACGGCGACCTGATTTTCTGCCGCAGTGCGCCGCTCGCTCTGTGCAGTGCGCAGGCGCATCGTGGCCCGAAACAGGCCCAGAACATCGGAGCCGATGATGCGCAGTTCGACAATTTCATATCGCCCGCGCGGAAGTTCAATCAATGTCAGAGTGGATGTGATGGCCGCGCCTGAAGGCAAGGCCTCAATGAGAAAGCGACGAGTCATACGTGCGCCGGAGCGCAGGTGGCGTAACCGCACATCGAGAAGAAGATTCACTTTGCTGAGCGTGCCGCTGTTGGCAAGAGAAATCTCAATGGTGGGGCCGGTTGGTTCCGCCTCGGAATCACTGTCGGAAGCATCATCGTGCAGCGGGGAGGGATCGAAAACTTCTGAAGAAAGCGCGCCGGCCACGCGCCAGTCGCACTTCAATCCTTGCAGCGACAACAACGCGACGCCTGCCGAACACACCAGAATGCTGACCGAAAGCCATGTCAGAATCGAAAAGTATTCCGGCAGACCGTTCAGCAGGGTGATGATGTAAAAACAACACCCGATAATGCCGACGAGGGCGGCGCGCTGTGTCATGAGAAGCCAGTATCGAATAACACGGCTGCGGCTTTACAGACCAACCGCTGAGTACTCAAGCAACGGGATTTATCGAACCCTTGCAGGCACTGCATTCAGCGTCTATCGCTGATGGCTTTTTGCATATCGCGGCGCGTCTCGCGTTCGGTGATGGCGCGGCGCTTATCAACTGTTTTGCGGCCTTTGCCGACGCCGAGTTCCAGCTTGGCCTTGCCACGCGTGAAGTAGAACTTGAGCGGCACTAATGTATAACCTTTTTGCTGCACACGTCCGGCCAGGCGATTGATCTGATCACGGTGCAGCAGCAATTTGCGTTTGCGGCGCGGCTCGGCATTGAATACATTACCCTGCTCGTAAGGCGCGATGTGCATGCCGTGCAGCCACACTTCCGGGCCGTTGCCGGGCCCCTGTTCGATGCGCGCGTAGGCTTCGGCGATCTGCACGCCACCGGCGCGGGCACTCTTCACTTCAGTTCCGGTCAGCTCGAGGCCGGCTTCCATCGACTCTTCGATGTCGTAGTTGAAGCGGCCACGTCGGTTCAGCGCGACGGCCTTTTCGGGGTTGTAGGCGGCGGCCTTGCTCGATTTCTTAGACGACATAGCGAGTACTCACAAAATGCAAAACGCCGGGTTGCTGCGTGTCCTGCTTCAACCGCGACACGCAGCAACCCGGCGCCGGACGAAAACCTTACGAACCGTTGCCGACTGAACTCGCCACCGTGTTGGCTGCCGACGAACGCGCCGCCATAATCGCGGCCTTGGGCTTGATGGTCGCCGAGTTGATAATGGGCTGCGGCAACATGCGGTTTTCGGGGCGCGGCTCCACTTTGCGGCCTTTGCGCAGACCGGGCAAAACCGTGTCGATAACAGCCGCTACCAGACGCTCGTCGTTCTTGCTTTCCGACTTGCGCTGACGCTCCAAAGCCGCCACAGCGCGCTTATCTCCCAGGCGGCCCAGCGACTCTACAATGCCGCGGCGCACATCCTCGCGCGGGTCGTTCAACGCCTTGATTAGCGGAATAACTGCATCCGTGTCGCCAATGTCGCCCAACGAAAGCGCGGCATGATAGCGCACGCTCCACTCCGGGTCTTTGAGAACTTCGCACAAGGCAGGCACAGCTTGCTTGTCGGCCAGCAAACCCAAACCCTGCGCTGCGGCCAGGCGCACTACCCAGTCGGAATCTTTGAGCGCGGTCATCAGCGGCTCCAGGCTGGCTTTGCCACCGATGCCGGCGACAGCTTTAACGGCTGAGTAACGCACGTCCTGAATCGGGTCGTGCAGCAGAGATTGCAGGTGCTTGGCCGACTTGGGGTCTCCAATCTGACCCAGCGCCAGAGCGGCATAGCGGCGCACGCGCACGTTCTCGTCTTTAAGAGCCGTCACGAGAGAAGGAATGGCGCGCTTATCTTTCAGGTTGCCCAACGCTTCGGCGACCCAGCGGCGCACGGTATGGTTCGGATTGATGAGCGCGCTGTTAAGCGCCGGCACAGCCGCTTCACCAATTTTCACCAGCGCATCGGCGGAGGCTTTGCGCACGTCAATCGAAGGAGAATCGAGACACTCGATCAGGTTTTCGATGCCGCGCTCATCCCCCAGGCGTCCCAGCGCTTCGGCGGCAAAACGCACCAGGTCAATGTTTTCCGAGTGCAAAAAGCCGATCAGCGGCATCGTCGCTTTGGCCGAGCCGAGTTCACCCAGCGCGATAATCATGGCCTTTTGCACTTCGACGGTTTCTTTATCGAGGCGGCTGATGAGTTCGGCAGCCACCGACTTGCGGCCCAGTTTGCCCAGCACTTCACTCGCCCAGCGGCGCACCGAGTCGTCTGGTGAGTCGAGCGACTCCAACAGCGGTTCGACCGCAGGCTGCCCCAGCAGCGAGAGCGCATGGGCCGCAGCACGTTGCACATTGAGTGAAGTGTCGGCCAGCGCCTGAACCAGAGGTGCCACGCAACGCTCATCGCCGAGTTCGCCTAACGAAGTGGCCGAGGCCATGCGCACCTGGAAAGTCGCTCCCGAATTGAGCGCCTTCGACAGCGGCTTGATCGTGGCCGGGCCAAGCAGCAAAATCTCATCAATGATGGGGCGTTGTGCCGTCTCGCTCTTGCCTTCGAGTTCCGACAGGAGATCTTGCAGATGCTGCTCCTGCGCCGGAGAAGCCGTGGGCAATTTAGCGGGAGCGGGCTTGGCTGCTGTTGTGCTCGGGGTGTTGGTTTCCGTTTCTTTGGTGTTTTTGGGCATGGGAATTTCGGCGCCCGGCGATTGGCTGGTGCTCTGCTTCGCGGCGCGCGCTTTCTCTCTTGTTCTTGTGGCGGAAGTTATTCGGTCTTGCGACTCAGTCGCTTGCAGCTCAGTCGCTTGCGGCTCGGTCGCATCAGTTGCCGTCTCTTTGGTCACTTTGTGTTCTGTCGTCTTAAGCGTTGGCGTAGCGTCTTTCGCTTTCGGCGTGGCCTCTTTCGCTTTCGGCGTTGCTTTGGTGTCCTCCGCAGCGGCAGCTTTCGAGGACGCTTTAGACGGTGCGGCTCCGTCTGTGACAGCCTTTGCTGTGCGCGACGTTTGTGCGCCCTTTTGTGGCGTAGCCGTCGGCGTAGCCGTCGGCGTAGCCGTCCTGGAAGATGATGCCATCAAGGTGCGTTCTCCTGCGAAGAGTGACAAAGCGACAACCTTTTATTATACTGTTTTAAGGGTGCCGCGTCAATTTGCCGACCAGATGTTGTGCCGCTGCGCGCAGCTTTGCATCATGCGGTAGTTCCTCATAGGTAATGCTGAACAGACGGTCAGATTACGAAGGCAAACATGAAAATGACTACAGACCGAACAACCAAAGCTGTGCTTACTCTTGTTGCGGCTGGTCTTTGGGGGGCTTTGCTTCGGCCACTTTTCGTTGCCGAGCCAGCCAAAGCTCAAGTTGCAGATTCAGCACCTCAACAAAGTCATGCAGCATCGCCTCCGCTCAAACCGCCAGTAATACTCAAAGCACAACAAGGAATACCTTATGTAGTACTTTCCGAAGGATACATTAGCGTTTGGTATTTAGGTGAAAAGGAGAACCTCGATCCTAAAACCGTTACCGGACGCAAAGTTATAGAAAACACCAAGTTGTTCTGCGTCGATTCTCAACCTTTGCCGACCCGCTAAAGTCAAGGAGGTTGCGGCTTCCAGCGGCGGGTGAGATTAGTCGTTTACGCCGCTCGCACGATGGCCCTCAGTAGCTCCACTGCGTGTTGGCCAGCAAGGCATAAACATCGTCTTGCAACTGGCGGGCTTTGCGACCATCACGCGCGAAATTGGTGAGCAGCGACACCGCGAGACGATGACCGTCGCGTGTTGTGACATAACCCGACAGAGTACTCACGATGCTGAAAGTACCGGTCTTGGCGCGCACGTTGTTTTGTGCGGGCGTGCCTTTCATGCGCCTTCCCAGAGTTCCGTCCACCCCGGCCACCGGCAACGCGTTCCACAACGCATCGCCACCCGGCAGACGCTGCACAGCCGCCAAAAGCTGCACCGTGGCGCGCGGCGTGATGAGATTGTAACGGCTAAGCCCCGAGCCGTCGGTCATGCGCAGCGCGCCGGTGTCGATAGCGTTTTGTTTTAGCCAGGCAAAGAGTAATTGATGCCCACGCTGCGCGGTTCCTGCACCGGGGCGGTTGTCGCTACTCACTGCGGCGGCTCGCAGCAGCATCTCGCCGTACAGGTTGTCGGAACTCTTCAAGAAACGCTGCAGCAGCACACGCACAGGTGGCGATTGGTGCCTTGCCATTTCCGACCCGCGCCCACGCAGAGGCGGAAAGTCGCCTCCTTCCACAAGGACGCCTTCTGCCGCGAGCGCACGCTCTAAAATGGATGCAGCCCAACGCGCCGGCTGCGGAACCGCGACGCCATCGGTGATTTTCTGGCGCGGCGCGACGGCACCACTAATTGTCAAAACGTTGGTGAGGGCACCACCCGCACCAGAACGATCAAAACGCAGCAGTTGTTCTTCGCCCAGCGCGGCCAAATCGGAGCCGCCGGTGCGCACATCGAATGTGATTTGCAGCGGCGAATCCGGTGGACTGACGAGTGTTGTGGCCGGCAAGCCCGTTTTCGCCGCACCCGTAATCGTGAAATCGACCTGATTTCGGTTCACTGCCAACGCGCTTACTTCGGGGCCGTAATACCACAGAGCATCATCCAGCGTCCAGCCATCGGGATAGCGACCGCCAAAGCTCTCCGCCGTGAAAAGCGAACCGTCACCGAGCACTTTGCCGCGCACGCGCTTGAGACCCGTGGCCGCGACCTGCTGCGCCAGTTTTTGCAAATCGTCTGCAGAAAGCGACGGATCGCCGCCGCCAATCAGTTGCAAATCGCCATCGAGTACTCCACCGTTTATGGCGCCACGCGCCTCGACTGTCGTGGGAAACGTGCGTTGCGCACCAAGTTGCCGCAGCGCCAGAGCCGCCGTGTACAGCTTCAAATTGGAAGCGGGCATGAAACGGTTCTCGGCATCTTTAGCCCATAACGTCGGCTGATTGCCGCCGGTATAAGGCCGCACGGCAAATTGCTGCGCACTACCCGCCGTGCCCAACGCCACGACGCACAAACCGATGCGAGCATCGCGTAGCGCCGGATTTGCCAGCAGAGCGCGCAGTTTGTTGGCAGTCGCGGCAGGCAACGTGCGTGGCGCGGCACGACCAGCCACAACTCGCGTTGACCGAACGACAACAGACGGAGTGGCAGCCTGCTGCGCAATGACGGTGGGAGCAGCCGGGAGAAACGCGCTGAGAACGCTGCACCAAAGCGCCGTTTGCGGCACAACGCCAACTGATTTTTTGCGTAGATGAAAGGTGTTTCGAGTACTCATAATCAAAGAGGAAAACTTATGTCGCTGGTGCAGTCATTGGCTCGTGGCGTGACAAAAGCCACTCGGCAATGTGGCGATGGAATTCCATGCGATTCGGGCCGTTACGCGTGGGATACACCCGGTTGTTGAGAATAATACAAGTGTGTCGTGTGTGGGGCACGATGAACATCGTCGGGCCGGTGAATCCCGTATGTCCCGCTGTGCCGCGCGGCGCGAGAGGACTCATCCAGTTCGACACGTTGAGGTGCCAGCCCAAGCCCTGATCGTAGATTTGTGAACGCACAGTTTCCCCCAGTGCGCGCCGCACGTCTTCAACGGCGACAATCTGCTTTCCACGACAAGTGCCTTCATCGAGCCACAATTGCGCGAACTTCGCCATGTCGGCGGCGACGGAGAACATTCCCGCGTTGCCGCACGCCGTGCCGTTTTCCTCTTCCCAGGTGCGCGCCGCTTCATCGTGCACTACACCGCGCCAGGGCCGCTCCGTTTCGCCGATGAACTCAGTGGGCGCGATTTCACCGGCGTCAACTTGCTCCAACGGACGAAAACAGGTGCGCCTCATGTTCAGAGGGTTGAGCAGACGCTCATGGATAAAACCGTCCAACGATTCGCCTGTCCACATTTCCACCAGGCGGCCCAACAGAAAATAGTTGGTGCATGAATAGAGTACTCGTTCGCCGGGCGTGGCGTGCAAGGGCGCCCGCGCGATCTGAGAAATCCAGGTCGCGGTCGGTGTTGCAATCAGCGCTTGCACCGCGATCTCGATGCCGCTGCTGTGATCAAGCAACTGTCGGATGGTGATGCCGCATTTATCGGTGCTGCGACATTCCGGCAAAAAGTGCGCGAGCGGAGTGTCAATCGAGATGGCCTGTTCGCGCGTAGCTATGAGTGTCGCCGTCGCTGTGAACAGCTTTGACAATGATGCGATGTCATACAGGGTTTGGGTCGTGACCGGCTTCGAGTACTCGGCTTCGTAGGCGATGGTGCCGAATGCCTCGTGGGCCAGCAGTTCCGCGCCCTGGGAGAGCCATATCATGCCTCCGGGAAAGGCGCGCACATGCGCCGCAGCATCGAAAACTTGGCGGGGCGTGGCGCGCAAGGGAGTCATTGAGAACAGTATGAATTGTCGCGCCACTTTGTCCAAGTGCCGAACCCTGGCAAATCTATTTCTCAACAACGCCATTTTGGTGTAAAATCAGGATGTGCTACCCGCCTCCCAAACTGACGCCACGTCCGAACTCCAAGCTGCACGTCGCGACCACAGGACGTTTTTTCTGTTGCTCATCGCGCTGATGTTCTTTACCCTGCTCATCGGCTGGGCCGTGCTGGCAGGCACTATTTCTCCGGTGACGGCTTACCTGTGGATGGCGCTGGCTTGCTTGTTTCCCATCGCCTGGTTTTCCTATGGCTTTATTCGTGTCGCAGATGCGGCACAAGATTTCGGCCTCTTGCTTTCCGCCATCGGTTGGGCTCTGGCCGCTGTGGCGCTGCTCATTCAATACAGCGCCGCACGAGTCATGGCTGCACTGGCGGCATCGGGCATTGCTTCGGAAGGCGGCACCTCTCCCGGAGCCCGCATTTGCGGAATTCTGGCCGCGTTGTGTCTCATTGCCGGTGCGGTTCTATCGCTGCGCAGTTGGAACCGTGAAGTGCGCAGCGGATTACCCAGCGCCTGGTCAGGTGCCTTGCGCTCGGCACGCGAAAGGTAGTTTCCAGCAAAGCCGTTTTCATCACATCATCTGAGTACTCGACGAGGATAATAGCTATGGCGTTCGATATTGATGGACTGTTGCAGTTCGCAGTGGCAAACGATGTGTCCGACGTATTTCTAAAAACGGGTGCGCCGCCAACAGTGCGGCTCAACGGCACCATCAAGCAGCTCAATCACCCCACGCTGACCAATGACGAAATCGAAAGCGTCGCCAGCGAAATGATGGGCGAGGCGAAGTGGGGAAAGTTTGCCGAACACCCCGACCACGACTTGTCCTACGTGCTGCCCAACGTGTCGCGTTTCCGTGTCAACGTGTACCGCGAGCGTGGCGGCTGCGCCATGGTGATGCGCGTTGTGCAACTCAAGATTCGCCAATTCCACGAACTCGGACTGCCCGATGTGCTGGCCGAATTCACACGCCACAAAGACGGTCTGGTGCTGGTGACCGGGCCGACGGGCAGCGGCAAATCGACAACGCTGGCCGCCATGCTAGACCTTATTAATCAGGAAAAAAGCGGCCACATCGTCACCATCGAAGACCCCATTGAATACGTGCATCCCGACAAAAAGTGTCTGGTGTCGCAGCGCGAAGTCGGCATCGACACCATGAAGTTCGGCGATGCCCTGCGCGCTTCGCTACGAGAAGCACCGGACGTAATTCTCGTTGGTGAGTTGCGCGATACGGAAACGATGGCCATCTGCCTACAGGCGGCGGAAACCGGTCACCTGGTTTTCTCCACGCTGCATACGGCCAGCGCCGCCGAATCGATGGAGCGCATTCTGTCGATGTTCCAGCCGCATGAAAAAGCTCTGGTGCAGCAGCGCCTGGCCAAGACACTGCGCGCCATCATCTCGCAAAAGTTGGTGCCGACTATCGACGGCAAAGGTCGCGCCTGCGCTGTCGAAATTTTGAACGTGTCGCCGACGGTGGCGCAGTACATCGAAGAAGGCCGCACCGGCCAGATTTATCAGGCCATCAAAGAAGGCGCCAGCCAGTGGAAAATGCAAACCATGAACATGGCGCTCGATCGCTTCGCCAAAGCCGGTGTTATCACGCCGGAGCAAGCTCTCGAAAATTCGAGTATTCGTTCCGAGTTGCGCCAGATGTTGCGCCTCACGGCGGAAGCTCCACGTAAAGAGACGCCCGAAGAAGACAATTAAGCAGGCTTCAGTCCTCCCGAGTACTCGGCGGACGGGGTTCGAACAGTACAACTGCATACGGGAGAATTCATGGCTCAGATCGACCAGTTCATTGCGATGATGGCGCAGCGCCACGTAGATCGCGCTTTACTCATCAACGACCAGGCAGGGCATTTCTGGGTCGCCGGGCAGGAATCAGCCGGCCCGATTGTCCCACGACAGAAGCTGCAACTCCTGGTGCAGGAAGCCACGCCGCCCTCGCTGCGCCCGCAGCTTTCGCAGGATGGCACGGTACAGTTCACACACAGCACTCCACACGGCGTTTTTCAGATCAGCGTCGAGCACAAAGGCGACCACCTCCAGGTCGCGATTACTCCGTCAACATCGAACGGAGCCGAACCGACTCACGCTGCCACAGCACAGGCTGCCGCTGCACAACCTGCAACGCAGCACGCGGCGGGATCGCTGCCCAATATGACGCCTCACGATCACACTGCAGAGCGCGTCGCCACCAACGTCAGTTACGGAGGCGGCGGAGCATCCAACGGCGCGGCATCGAGTACTCCGGTCGCGGCCAGGCCCGCCGGCACAAAGAAAATCCAGCACATCGACGACCTCTTTCGCATGATGAAAGAAGTCGAAGCCAGCGACGTTCACCTCTCGTCGGGCGAAGTGCCGATGATTCGTTTGCAGGGCACAATGCGCAAGCTCGAAGAGTATGTGGTGAACGACCACGAAGCGCTGAAGAAGATTCTGTTCACCATCACGCCCGAGCGTAATCAGCAACAGTGGGAAGAAGATCGCGACACCGACTTTGCCTACGAACTGCCCGGCATCGCACGTTTCCGCTGTAACCTTTTCGCAGATCGTCATGGCATCGGCGGCGTGTTTCGTCTTATTCCCTCTGAAGTGCTCACGGTCGAGCAACTGGGCCTGCCCAAAGTGATGACCGACTTGTGCATGCTCTCCAAAGGTCTGGTCGTTGTGACCGGGCCGACCGGCAGCGGCAAATCGACAACACTGGCGGCGCTGGTCGATTACATCAACAAGAACCGCGAAGAGCACATCATCACCATCGAAGACCCGATTGAATTTGTGCATCACAACAACAAGTGCCTCATCAATCAGCGCGAGGTGCATGTGCATACTCAGGGCTTCAAGCGTGCTCTCGTGGCGGCCCTGCGCGAAGACCCCGACATCGTCCTGGTCGGCGAAATGCGCGACCTTGAAACCATCCACATCGCGATTGAAACGGCGGAAACGGGTCACCTTGTATTCGGCACACTGCACACCACAACAGCGCCTTCGACGGTTGATCGCATCATCGACCAGTTTCCGCCCGAAGAGCAGGCGCAGATTCGCGTTATGTTGTCCGAGTCGTTGAAAGGCGTCATCGCGCAGACGCTGTTGCGCACCAAGGACGGCAAACGTGTCGCCGCACACGAAATTCTGCTGGTGCCAACGGCTGTGGCGAACCTGATTCGAGAAGGCAAAACCTTTCAGCTGCCATCGCAAATGCAGATTGGCAAAAGCCAGGGCATGGTCACGATGAACGACTCGATCATGGAATTCGTCAAGTCGGGCCGCGTTGATCCCAAGGAAGCCTACCTCAAAGCAACGGACAAGCTCGGATTGCTGCAAGCCTTCGAAGCCAATGGCATCGACTCGCCTATCGAAGAAGTACACCACTTAATGTAGTGCTTTAGTCAGCGAGTACTCACTTCTTAAAGCGTAGCGTGTGAGGTCTCTTCCGCGTTATAGACCCAGGTGGCGGCTCGTTTGAGATATAAGGCACCTCATTTGCTTACCGTGCCGCCGACGTTCCAACATCAGGAGATAGAGAGCACCATGAAGACAACACAATCGCAGCACTGGACGAAGTGGTTGGGCACCGGCGCTATTTTGCTGGTTGGCGTGGCTGGATGCGCCGATCGCAACAAGAACGGCCAACCCGATAGCCCCGCGACTTCGGGACAAATCAACAACGCCGTTGAAAATGCGGGCGAGGCAGCTACCAACGTTGCAAGTAAGGCAGGACAAGCGGCTTCGAATGCTGCCGACAGCTTTGGAAATGCTGCGAAAAATCTCGACGACGCTGCAACAATCACCCCGAAGGTCAAGACTGCTCTGGGCAACAGCCCGGTGCTTAAAGGCAGCAACATCGATGTCGACACAACCGATCAAAGCGTAACGCTTACCGGTTCAGTGAAAAACGCAGCGCAGAGCAAGCTCGCGGAAGCAACAGCCAAGAAGAACGCGCCCGGATACAAAATCGTGAATAAGATTAAAGTGAGCGGCGGTGCTTCTCCGGTTAAAAAGAAGAGCTAAGCTCAAAGGAGCATAGACTCGAAGGAGTAATACCATGCCCTACACTTTTGAAGATGCACCCTTAGAAGTCAGTGCTGAACCGCAGATCAAGGACGGCATTACATGGGTTCCTCTGCGCTCGCTTGCACAGGCTATGGGTGCCAACGTCGATTGGGACCCTGACAACCGCGTTGCCATTCTGTATCTTGGTGAACGAATCGCCACCTTTACAATTAACAATGCAACTGCGAATGTGGACGGCCAGGAGATAACGCTGCGGGCAGCACCTTATCTGGACAACGGTGATACCTGGGTTCCGGCGCGTTTTTTCCAGGACGCTCTGGGGTTCGGCTTACAAGTCGATCGGGAACGAAACTTGGTTCAGTTTTCCAACCCTGCTTAAATGCCACATACAGGTCACAATTCGCTGCTGAACGGCGCGTCAAACGTTACGCGAGTACTCGAGAAGAGCTTCCACTCTGTGTGGAGGCTCTTCTTTTTGTGCCGATAAGATGCTTCTTGCCTGAGGAAGCCATTTCCTTCCGGTATCTATAAGCAGCCTCATAAATATCAGTGAGAGCCGTTGTCACGAACCCGGAGCGTGACAACGGGCTTGTTTCAAGTCACGCAGGCCCGTGGCTCACAGCCCCCCAGCAGACAACCAACACTCCGGGTTCGTGCACATGCTTATGAGATAACTTCTAATTGACATGATATGTACTCTGCCGAACTAAACGTCACGCACGGGGCATTCTGTTTGCGCACCCATTGGGCATCCTATTCTCCGTTGGAGGAAGAAATGCAAGAAGCAGCAACAAAGTCGAAGTGGATGCAGTGTGCAAAGTGGTTCGGAATGGGAGCCATCGTAATTACGTGTGTAGCGGGATGCGGCGGAGGCGACACTGGCGGAACCGGCGGAACTGACGACGCAGGCACGGGAACCACAGGTGCTACCGGTGGCACGGGAGGTTCAGGAACTACCGGAACTTCGGGAACCACAGCAACAGGTAACACTACAGGTGCAGGCGGTGCCACGGGCGCCGGCACGGGCGCTGGTGGAACGGGCACCGGTAGCGGCACAACAGGTGCCGGTGGCACAATGGGTGGCGCAGGTGGAACAACCGGCGCTACCGGTGGCACGGCTGGCGGTGCTGGTGGAACTGGTGGCGGTGCTGGTGGCGCTGGTGGCGCAACCGGCGGAGCGGGCGGAGCAACTGGCGGTGGCGCCGGCAGCCCTTAAGTTCCTGCAAAGTAAGAAAGGCTCTCAACCGAATTCGGTTGAGAGCCTTTCTTACTTTTACCGCGACGTGGCTTCTAATTTCAAGTTTCTTCCCGTTACTTGAGGGCGGCTCACAGCTCGCCGTTGTATAAATCCAGTGTGGGTTCGCCGCTGAGCAGCTTGTACACATCGCGCACCTGGCGAAATCCATTTTGCATCAGGAAACCGGCGTCGCGGCCATAACTTTTAATTCCCACCACAAAGAAATTTGGCTCACAATGCCGCAGCAACTCCGGGTCATTTGCAACTGGGTTGTCTGTAACGGGGTTATTTGCAACCGGCTGCAGAGATGTGGATTGCGTGCTGGTGTGTTCTGCGGCCTGGGATTCCCGCTCTGCGTTCTGCGGGCGCTTCTCCGCGTAGCCGGTGGACAGCCCGATACCAAGACGACGATTTTCGCGCACCACGTTTTGGGCCTGGCGCAATACACCCTCCGTGGCGTGATGAATATCGACCTGCAATTCACGCCACAAAGCGAAATCCGGTCGAAAGCCGGTGTGAGCTGCAATGTTGTCACACGGGATGGTTTCCTGCCTGACTGAGTACTCGCCTGTCCCGTCTTTCGGCGCAGCGATGTTCAATTGCACCTGAAAACTTTTGCCGTCGTGGGCGATCTTGTCTATGACGGTGCGCGGATGGAACTCCACAGCCGGATGGCGGCTCAGTTCGTTGGCGCGCCGGTGCAATGCGTCGCGGTGCGGTGACGAGTCGTTCGGGTCGAGCGTGTAGGGAAATCCATGCGCAGGAACGTCGCGGCGCACCACCCACGTCACACGCGTCTGCGGAGCCTCCTCCAGAAGGTCGCAAATCGAGCGCAGCGTGGATGCCGCCGAATGCCCGCTACCCACGATAAGCGTATGACGATTGGCAAAGCGACTGCGGTCGCGTCCGCTCACATCAGGAAGATGATAGTCAATCAGCCGGGCGCAGGCCAACTCGCCGGCACACGGCGCACCACCGTTGCCGGCATAGTTTGGCGTGGCATACACACCCGTAGCGTCGATGACCGCATCGGCATGAACCGTTTTCTCACCGAAGGCACCGCGCAACAGCAGTCGAAACGGCGCCTGGCCTCGACGCGGATCATCAAGGAAATCGCTTTTGAGTACTCGTTCGCGCGTAACGGCCACGACCTGAGTTTGCGGGTGAACGCGGCCTTGAAGCGGCGCCAGAGACGTGAGACGCACTACATAATCGGCCAGTTCGCCACCACGGGAAGTGAGTTCGGCGGGCGGCAGTGTTTCGCCGCGCTCCTGGAGAAAACGGCACGCCAGCGGACTCCGATTGCGACCCCATTCGGTGAACAGGCCGATGTACTCCCACTGACGCACGTTTTCTGCAATGCGCCCCTGCTCGTAAAGGTGAACATCGAAGCCGGCACAGGCGCCATATAAAGCGGCCTCGACGCCGATGGGCCCGCCACCGATAACAGCTATACGTTGTGGTTTCATCCAGGTCGGCGCGGGAAGTCTAGGCCGACACCGAGCCTCTTTTCATCAACTTCTCAACGCGCGCGAGATTGTTGCGGTTTACGGAAATGTTAGGATAGTCGCGCACCAGAGCACGCCAGGTAGCCAGCGAAGTTTGCAGGTCACCGGCGCCTTCGGCAGCGTGCGCCAGGCGGCGGCGCAGCATTTGTGTATTAGCGCCGCGCGGCGAGTACTGAATAGCACGCGCATAAGCCACTTGAGCGTCGCGATGGCGCTTCAGAAATGTTCCGTAATGGTTGCCAACGGCTTCCCACATATCAGCGTTTTTAGGATTGGCTTTGATGCCGCGCTGCAAAAAGGCGAGCGCGTCGTTGCCCTTGCCCATGCTCCACAACAGCCATGCGCCGTTGCTGTAGGCTTCGGTGTCGGTTGGATCAATCGCGACAATTTTACGGTGAAAGCTCACGGCAAGCGGATAATTGCCGTCGTGAAATGCCTTGTCCGATTGCTTCCACAGCGAATCCAGTTTCTCCTCGCGCAGTTGGGCTGGAGTTTTCTTCTTTGGCGCGGCTTTGCCCGACTTCGACGCACCCGACTTCCCTGGTGCCGCTTTCGCTGCAACCGTCGTGAGTGCAACCTTGCCGGACGAAGCAACCTTCGTCTCGTGCAATTGACAGCAGGCCGGCTTTGTCGAGGACGATGTCGTGGATGACGCTGTAGTCGAGTGAGCCCACGAGGGCGCCGCTACCGAGATGGTGGCAAAGCCGCACAGCGCAGCAGCAATAATTGATTTTTTCATTTGAGTACTCCTTTGGTATCACTCAACTGGTTTTTGTGGCTCCGCCGGCACCAGCCCCGAGGTCAAGAAAAAATGCGCCGCAACAAGGCCAGGCTCTGGCGCACGCCGTCGCTATCGTCGCCGTGGCCTTCGAATTCGATGGCGAGACGCCCGTCAAAAGCGGCGCGTTCGAAGATGTTCTTGATGCGCCCAAGGTCCATCTGCGGGTCGTGGCCGTGCTCGTCGAATTCCCAGAACTTGGCGTGACAGGCTGCCGCATAAGGCACAACTTTTTCCAGCGCTTCGTAGCGAATCTCGGGCGCGAAGTTGCCGAAGTCGGGCAGCGTGCGACAAAACGGCGAAGCCACGCGCTCCATCACAGCAACGATGGGGTCCGGCGTCTTGCTCAACCCACCGTGGTTTTCGATACAGACCACGACGCCAAGTTGCGCGCCCTGCTCCGCCAGTTGCCGGAACGAATCGGCGCAACGCTCGATTTCGGCTTCGTCCGGTTGCACATTGCCGCCCGTATTGAAACGCGCGTATGTGAGGCCCAGATGCTTGCTGGTGCCTAACCATTCGCCGCAGGATTCAATGTTCTTCCGGCGCTCGGCGTCATCTTCCGCGCACAGGTTGCCGGTGCCATCCACGGCTATGCCCCACAACGCGACATTCGCTTGCTCTGCATTGCGTTTGAGTTCATCCAGATAGGCGGCGTCGTGGCCGGCAAAAAACGGCGAGTTCAATTCGACAGCTTCAAAGCCCCACTCGTCGCGTGCCGTGCGTGGATAATCGAGTATCTTGAGCGGGTTGTCTTCGCGCCGGAAACGGCGATTGATGCTCCATCCGGCCAGTCCAAAATGCATGAGCGAGTACTCCGAGTAGGTTAAAGATTGCGCGACCACGCCAACAGTTGCTCTGCGGAACGAACGGCAGCGCATTGGCGCTAAAGGTTGCGCGTTTCCGCGACAGTATACGTCGTCTTGCCTTGCGATTCGTGATAGGTGCGAATGCTCACTTCAGCAAGCAGCCCCAGCATGATGAATTGCGTGGCCATCAGGAACATCAAAATGCCGACGTAAAACAGCGGATTGCGATTGACGTTGATGTGCCCGCTGAACTTCTGCACCGCGACAAGCAGCCAGAAAAACAGGCCCGCGACAAAAGTCCACAAACCGGCGCCACCAAAAAAGTAAATCGGCTTGGAGCCGTAGCCGCCGAGGAACTTTACCACCAGCAAATCGAGCAGCACGCGGAATACACGACCGATGCCATATTTGCTTTTGCCGGCGATGCGCGGGTGGTGGTTGACCGGAATTTCGGTCACGCGTGCGCCGACCATGGCGGCATAGGCCGGAATAAAGCGATGCATTTCGCCATAGAGCGCTACATCTTTCATGATGTCGGCGCGATAGGCTTTCAGCGAGCAGCCATAATCGTGTAATGCCACGCCAGTGACGTTGGAGATCAACTTGTTCGCGATGCGGCTTGGAATGCGGCGGATGGCGTTATCTTTGCGGTTCTTGCGCCATCCCGAAACGACATCGAAGCCTTCGTCCATTTTGGCCAGCAGGTTGGGGATGTCGGCAGGATCATTCTGCAAATCGGCATCAATGGGAATGATGACGCGGCCTTTCGAGTACTCCATGCCGGCGGCCATCGCTGCGGTCTGGCCGAAGTTGCGCCGAAATCGGATAAGCCTCACATGAGCATCGCGCTGTGCAATTTCATCGAGCAAAGCGAATGAGCGGTCGCGGCTGCCGTCATCAACGTAGATGATTTCGTAGGCAAGGTTTAAAGCACGCAGCGACGCATCAAGCTTCTCGTGCAAAGGCAGCACGTTTTCGTCTTCATTATAAACCGGCACCACAACCGAAATCTCAGGAGACACCCTGTTGGGCGCTGGTTCGGCAGGGGAAGTCGTGGCTTGCGCAGGCACAGCCAATGCTGCGGCATTGGCCGCTCCGGCAGTTGCCGCTCCGTCACGAGTCGCCGTTGCGTCAGCCGTCGCCACTCCGTCTGTCCGAGTACTCGATTCGAGAGTTGTCGCCGCAGTGGGATTCATAGCGCAAAGTATAGAGGATTCATCTCCAACTTCAAAAGCCTTATGTCACGGTTCGCACAGTGTTGTTTGGTGCATGGTGCAACAGCCGCTCCATTTTACCGGCTCACGACCGGCTTTTGAGTACTCGCTTCGGCGTCGCGCGTTTGTTTTAGAACCTCGCGTGTCGCTTCGGCAGTGGTTTCTTTTTCACTTTCCGGTGAAGTGGTGGCGATAGGCGCCGTCAGTTGCGGGAATAAATAGATCAGCACCACGCGAACGCTGGCAAAAAGCGGAATGGCGAGAATCATCCCAAAAATACCGCCGAGCTGCGCACCCGAGAGCAGAGCAAAGATCACCATCAACGGATGCAGGCCCACGCCTTTTCCCAGCACACGCGGCGCTACGCCGTAGTCGACGATAAGGTTGAAACTGACACAGCAACACACAGCAATCACAGCGCAGGGCACCGGCGCACTGGAAGTAAAGTAGCCCGTTAGCGCGGCAGCCGTAGCAATGGTGGCCATGCCCACATAAGGCACGATGTAGATAATACCGGCCATAAGTCCCAGCACCAGCGCGTATCCCATGCCGTACATCATTTGCAACACATAAAACGCAATCGTACACAGCAACCCGAAAAGGCCGCACACCACCATCTGGCCGCGCACGTAGCGTCCCAGCATTTCGTTTATGCTCTGGCCGATTTCGGTCACGTCGCGGCGATACATCGGCGGCACCAGCATCAGGACTCGCGCGCGTAACGGGTTCATCTCCATCATCAACCACAAAGTGATAATCGGCAGCACAACCAGCGCCACAAAGATCGTACCCAACGAGGAAACGATGATGGTCGGCGCTCCGCGCACATTGTCCCACACTCGGGGAAACAGCATCGCCTGCGGGTTATCGAGAACCTGCTGCAACGATTGCTTCACGCCCGCCGGCAGCCGCACGTGTTCGAGCCTGGTGCGAAGCACTTCGAGGTATCCGGTGGCTCTGAGTTGATAAACATCAGCGTTCGCTGATAGCGCCTGCACTTGTTGCCATGCCGCAGCCAGCAACGCGACGGCACACATCATCAACAAAATGAAGACTAGAAAAACGAACCCTACTGCCGCGCGACGTGAGTAGCCACGCCGTTCCAGACGCTGCAATGCAGGCTCCAGCGCATACGCCAGCAGACCACCCACCATGAACACGGGCAGCGCGCCGCGCACGAGGTATATCATGTAAGCGCCACTGAGAAAAATCAGGGCATAGCCGACGTAGCGTAAGACCACCCAATCCAGCGATTTGTTATTCATTTCAGTGCCGCTAACTCACCTGAAGACAGCCAGTGACTCGCACCAGTGCTTGCACTCGCCTCAAACTTAGATTTCGCAACGACAATCCCGTCACCCGAGTACTGGTGACCTGGCCCGTGGCCTGCCGCATCAGGAAAAGAGCGTGCTGATACTTTGTCCGGTATGAATTGATTTGATGGCTTCGCCAAAAAGCGGCGCGACGGACAAAACCCGCAGGCGGTCGAACTGCTTATATGACGGCACCGGAACGGTGTTGGCAACCACCACTTGTTTCAAATCGCTGTTGCTCAGTCGCTCGATGGCCGGGCCGCACAACACACCATGCGTGGCGGCGGCACTGATGTCGCGCGCACCGTGGTCGCGTAGCACATGGGCAGTTTGAATCGTGGTCGAAGCCGCCGCAATTTCGTCATCCACAATCAGGCAGTTCTTACCGGATACATCGCCCACAACAGCCGTCGCTTCCACTTCCGTGTCGGTTTTGCGACGCTTATCGACAAATGCAATAGGCAGTTTGAGGCGCTGCGCAAATTCACCGGCGCGCTTGGCGTGTCCCGCATCCGGCGCGACCACAACCATGTTGCTTGTGTCGTGATTCTTGAAGTAATCGACGATGATCGGTGTCGCGTTCAGGTGATCGGTCGGCACGCTGAAGAAGCCGTGCACCTGTTCGGAGTGCAGCGTCATGGTGAGTACTCGATTGGCACCCGCCGTCACCAGCAAGTCGGCCATTAAGCGACCCGCGATGGAAATGCGTGGCGCGTCTTTCTTATCGCTGCGCGCATACGAATAGTACGGCACAACAGCGGTAATGCGACGCGCGGACGCACTACGTAGCGCGTCCATCATGACGAGCATCTCGGCGATGTTTTCATGCACCGGAGAAGCAAACGGCTGCACGACATAACAATCGGCTTCACGCACGTTTTCCTGAACCTGCACGTAGATGTTTTCGTTCGAAAAGCGCCGAATGCTAACCTGGCCCAGAGGCTCACCCAGAAAATCGCAAATCTCGGTTGCCAGGCCCGGATTAGCATTGCCACTAAATATCTTCAAACCCCAGTTGCGCGGTGTTGGAACAGTCATATTACGTTTGCCTATACTCCCCATCCAGCCGCCAACACACGTCGCGCCGTGCGGCCATCGAACTTGTAGATTTCCAGGCTCTCGCCCTCGTAGTAGCCCGACCACAGCGCAATTTCCAGCGCACCGTCGCCGTCGATATCGTAGCAGCCCACAACAGCGTAACGCTGCGACGCCGTAAAGGGCTGCGCCGTGCGGTAAACATCGTTTTGCAGCGGAATGTTCTTCACTTTACCATCCGCCACACAACGCAAAACCACCAGAGCATAATCGTTCTTTGCCGCATTTGACGTGCGGCCCAGGGCATCGCGAGAGTGCGCACAGAGCAGGACTTCCCTCGTGCCATCGCCGTTAAGATCAACGCGCAAATGCTGCGTTAAACGCCCGCGCGCTGCTCGGACACCTTGCGCACGCACCATGGCGGCCACAACATTCTCATACGTCGGATTAAGTAAAGCCTGCGCACGCGGCACGACGGGCGACACATTGTGAACTCCCGAAATTGCCAGCAACGGCGTTTCACCTGCGAAGTGACGGCTTCCTTTTGCCAGCCAGCCGCCAACTTCCTCACCGGACTCGACCGCGCCCAGTGTTGTGCTGCCGACCTGTCGCTGCAAGTTGAACACCTTCATATTCTGGCCGCGCCTGAACAGGCTTCGCGCCTGGTTGTCGTTGCGCCAGCCGCGCTGCGGGTCGAACGTACCTAAAACCCACACGATGTTGTCCCGAGCCAGCCCCACCAGGGTTGGCTGACGCATGACACGCGCACCACTGCCCTGCCCCACAGCATGATGAGCCGAAATCAACGCCGGCAGCAGCAGCATTGCCGCAACGAGTACTCGGTTGCGCACGCTGCGCTGTAAAGACTGAGTACTCATCGGAACGGATGCGGCCCAAAGTCGGCCTGATAGTATTCCGCGACGTGCGTGCCCGGTTTGATAACAGCATCAATGCGCTGCTTATCTTCGTCAGTGATTTGAACCGAGAGCGCTTTCAAGTTGCCTTCGAGCTGTTCCATGGTGCGCGGGCCGATGATCGGGCTGGTGACGGCAGGGTTGGCCAATGTCCACGCCAGCGCGAACGCATCCATCTTGGCGCCTTTTTCTTTTGCCATCTGCTCAGCCAATTCAATGACATCCCACGCCGCTTCGGGCACTTCTTCGCCACTGCGGAACTTGCCGCTTTCGTAGCGGCTACCTTTGGGGCCTTTTTTGCCGCGCTTGTATTTGCCGGTCAGCATGCCGCCCGCTAGCGGGCTCCACGGGATAACACCGAAGCCGTAAGTCTGCGCCAGCGGCAACAATTCGCGTTCGATGCGGCGGTCGAGCAAGTTATACGGCGGCTGCTCGCACACGAAGCGGTTCAGTTGCCACTTCTCACTTTGCCACAGGCTTTCCACAAGCTGCCACGCCGCAAACGTGCTGGTGCCGATGTAACGCACCTTGCCGGCACGAATCAGGTCGTCCAGAGCGCGCAGCGTCTCGTCGATGGGAACGCTGCTTTGCGGGCGATGAATTTGATAAAGGTCGATGTGCTCGACACCCAGGCGCTTGAGAGAAGCATCGCAACCCTGCATGATGTGCAGCCGCGAGTTGCCCTGATCGTTGGGGCCTTCGCCCATTTTGCCATGAACTTTGGTGGCGAGAAACACGCCGTCACGCTTGCGCTTCAGCGCTTTTCCGGTGATGGTTTCACTGGCGCCCTGACCATAAACATCAGCCGTATCGACGAAGTTGATGCCTTCATCTAACGCCCGATGAATGATCTTGACGGCGTCGGCTTCTTCGGTTCCCCAACCGAAGTTCATGCAACCCAGACACAAGGGACTGACTTTGGCACCGGTGCGACCGAGTACTCGATATTCCATCCCAACCTCCGCAGATCCTATAAGGACTATAACCCATCATCGCACTGCTGAAAACGCACGCGGCAAGAAGAAAGCCCCAAGACTTGGTCTTGAGGCTTCGGGTGCTACGGCGTCGTGTTCTGAGCTGTTGCAGTGGGCGCTGCCTGTGTAGGATATGCCAGTTGCTGCAACGTTTCACTTGTCCACGGCGCGTATTTCGGCTTCACCGTCGGGTTGTTTTGCGCTTGCTGCGTCTTCACCTCAGCGATAGTGCGCTGCACCGCTTCAACTCGCGGACGGCCTTCGGGATGGCTGCGCATCCAACCTGTCAGCGTGCCCGATCCCTGGTCTTCCTTCGACATCTTCTCCAGCAGGGAAACCATGCCTTGCGGATTGAATCCGGCACGCACCATACGTTCTACGCCCATGCGGTCGGATTCGTATTCGTGCGTGCGCGAGTATTTCTGCGTCATCGAATAGTCGATAAGCCCCACGATCTGATTGGCGATGTTGGGCAGACCCGCAGCGAGCGAGAAAACCGTCAGCAAAGCGCCACGAGTACTCGCTTTCTTGTACTGCTGCGCGTAGTGATGCTGCTCGGCGTGTGTAATTTCGTGCGCCAGCACAGCCGCCAGTTCATCATCGGTCTGGGCGACTTTGCGCAGGCCGGTATAAACATAAACATAGCCGCCCGGCAAAGCGAAGGCATTCACTTCCGGGCTGTCGATGACTTTGAACGAATACTTCCACTCGCTCCTGGAAACCGAAGCCAGGCGCTGCCCGACAATGTTAACCCAATCGGCGACCGGGCCGCGCACGATGCGCGCTTTCGACTCGATTTCGCGCGCGGCCTGAGCGCCCAGTTTCTTTTCCTGCTCGGGGCTAACCGAAAACAATCCGGCGTGTGCGGGCTGCACCGGCACAGTCAGAATAGTGGTCGCAAGGCAAAGAGCGAGGCTCAGCCAGCGAAAACGATGCGGTGTGTGTCCTCGACGCAACATACGGCCTCCCAGTGTGAAGAGTTGCTTCAGGATACGGTACGAAGTTGCATCGCCAGCGTGCCGTCAAAATTTTGGTACGACTTCCACGGGCGCGGTGGAAGTTGCGCCTCTTTGGGCTTAGCTTCGCCGACGAAGGCGCTTTGCGTGTTGAGGCGCACCTCCATTTTTACCATCTGCCCGGCGACATCATCAAACCAGATGTCGCCACTAATGCTTTGCTTGAAGGTTATCAGTCGACGGCTACCATCCTGCTTCTTTTCCCTCGATCCCGCCGTTTGTGGCATCAGCGCGTCAACTTTCGCACCATCCAACGAAAGCGTCCCTTGAATCGCTACACGCTGCGTCGAACGCCCGTCGAGGGTTTCTTGTGCCACCAATGTCATATCAACATTGCCCAGCGTTATCATTTGTGGCTGCGTGCTTTGGGTGCCTTTACCGGCTGCATCTTTGGCGGTGTTCGCCCGGGCAGGCATAGGCAACTTGGGCTGCACCGTCCATTTCTCGCCAACCTTGATGTCGCGCCCCGGCCACAACTGCGGCAGCGCTTGAAACAAGGCTGTGGGCACCAGAGTACTCAGTTCCGGTGTCAGGCCACCCGGTGTTTTGGCTTGGGGAGTTTGTCCCGCGCCGGTGGGCGCAGCGATGCGCAATGGCACCAGACGTTGCACACGTCCGTAACGAGAAATTTCCAGCGCGGTCGCGGGTTCGACCAGAGCATTGGCTGCGGTGCCGCGCCCGTTGGCCGGCTGGCCGTTAATCGACAGCTTGGCCAAGCCGTTTTGCACATCGAGCACCGCTTTGAACATGCCCATGGCCGAGCCGTTCATCTGCAAGCGCGGCAGGCGCACCGCGACGGTTCCGGCTCCTGACTCATCGACGGCCCGTGTATCCAGGGCCACTTCGCCCGTGCCATCTAGTGTCACTTCCCACGGCACACCGGCCCAGAAAAAGGGCGCCGCCGCATCACTTTGCAAGGTCAGCGTGGAGTCGCTCAACTTCAAATCATACGAAAGCTGCTGGCCTGCCACCCATTTCTGTTCCAGCACAGTGGCTCTGGCGGACGATATGGTGGAGGCAACTGCAGCCGTTACGAGTACTCGCGCTACCCAGCGCGACGCAATGTTCGAACGATACTTCATGGGTGCGGCATCTCCTACTTGGCATTATCGCTTTGGGCGTTATCGCTGCCGGGGAAAGAGGTCATCGCCCTCTTCGACGCTGCTGTCGTCTGAACCACTGGCAACGCCGTCTTGCATGGCGGCGGCAGGAACTCCCTGCTCCTCAACAGGCGACTCGCGGCGAAAACCACCGAAGCCGGTGGGGTTATAGCCCGTGGGGCCATAGGCATTGAAGGGACGAGGTTGGGGATTGATGACCATCTCGGTGCCCATCTGGTAGTACTCGGTCGCCGTGTGGCGCAACTCTTCCGCCGTGGAGTATGGGAACGAATACACCTCGACACGCACACCGCGCGCTTTGAGGAAGTTCACCAAATCGACAAAATCGCCGTCGCCCGATACGATGGCCACGACATCCAGGCGGTCTGCCATGGCCAGCGCATCCAGGGCCAATCCCATGTCCCAGTCACCCTTGGCCGAACCGTCCGGACGCTGCTTCAAATCCTTGGAGCGAATTTCATAGCTGTTGGAGCGCAGCATCGCCAGAAAGTTGCTCTGGTCGATTTCGGGAGTTTGCACCACGTAAGCAATGGCGCGCACCAACGGACGATCGCGTGCTATATAATCGAGCAGCCGGGCAAAGTTTAACTTGGAGTTATACAAGTGCTTCGCAGCATAAAACATGTTTTGCACATCGACAAACACTCCGACTCGCTGGTACATGGGCATGGGCATGGGAACATTGACCTCTGATTTTTAGATTTGTTAAAAATTATTAAGACTCGGATTTCCTCTAGCTTCTGTTTATCATGAAAACGCCCTGTTGTAAAATATTTAACAGCATCCGGCGCAGAAATGACCTGGAATGGCGCTGTGTCGTAGTCTGTGCCACAGTATCAAACGATGTGCCGTGGCGAACATGAGAAAATACTGGACTGTGGCCTTGCTGGGCTGGCAAGATTCGCTGGTTTACCGTTTTAACGCGCTGGTCTGGGTGATGTATGCTGTGCTGCCCTCGGTGACGTTTATGCTGGTGTGGCTGGCGACATATCAATCCGGCAACCGGACGGAAATCGGAGGGCGCACGCTCCCCGAAATGATGACGTACTATATTTGCGTCACAGCGCTCTCCATAGCAATCACGCCGCACCCCGAATGGGACATCGCACAGACGATTCGTGACGGCAAGATAACGCAATTCATTGTGCGGCCCATCGGATATTACGGCTACCGCTTCGCCCAGGAAACATCCTACCAGATTATCAAGACGTTTATGATGCTGCCGGCCCTGGCCTTTGTGATCTGGGCATTTCGCGACTACATCCAAGTGCCGTGGATGGGATTTCTGCGTCTGGAGCTTTTCTTGTTATCAGTGCTTCTGGCCTATGCTCTTTTGACGCAAATCAAATTTTTGCTCGGTATCTCCGCCTTCTGGATCGCCGAACCCGGTGGTTTCCTGGAGATATGGAACATTCTGACAGGTGTCTTTGGTGGACGATTGCTGCCGCTGAATCTGTTGCCGGGCTGGCTCCTCAGTGTGGGACAGGTGCTGCCCTTCGCCTCCCTATACGCGTTTCCCATGCAACTGCTGCTGGGCAATCTGAGTACTCAGCAGATATGGTCGGGGTTTGCACAACAGGCGCTTTGGCTGGCGGCCCTTTCGCTTGTGATGCGCTGGAGTTGGAATCGCGGCTTGCTGGCTTACGAGGCCTACGGCGGTTAAGCACAACGTTTAAACGAACGCCACGAGTACTCAGCAAAGCAAATAAAGACCGCCCTAACAGAGGGAGCGGTCTTTATTGTTGCATTCGGCAGATTAGCTTCTGCTTAGCTTTTTTTCATCTGAGCGGCTGTCATGCCGCACATGGGGCATTTGCCGTTTTTCATGGCTACGTTGCAGTGCGGGCACATCGCGACCATTGTGGCGCCGTGTGCGGCGTGATTATGACCATCCATGGTGGCGTGGCTCATACTCATACTGCTCATGTTCATGCCGCGCATCAGGGGCATCATTTCACGAATGTGCTTGCGTGCCAGGTTCGCTCGTTTGCGCATAGCGGCTTTGACGGCACGATCGTTCGTGGCGGCATAGCGCATCTGCGAGGTGCGCACGGCAGCGACGTGATCCATGTGTGTTGCGTGTAGCATGGTCGCTTTATTTCCGAGCACGGGTGGCTTCAGGATTTGGGCTGAGTTGGGATTTCCGCCATTGGCGCGTGTCAAACGCATCAGCAGTGGGCCACCGGCCTTGTGTTCACGAATCCAGCGGCCCCACATGCGGTGGATACGGAGGCTCTGGCGGTCGCCCATCTGGCGGAACCGCGCCTGCTGTGCGGCCAGAGTGTTGATTTCGGTCTTTTCTTCGCTCAAGGTTCGAATAAGCTTTTGTGCGTCTGTGGAACCGGCTTCCGAGCCCATTGACATGCCCATGCCGCTACCCGGCTTCATCTGGGTGCCGGCAGCAGATGGCATGTTGTTACTGCCGCTCGTGGACGGCATGTCGTTATTCGTGTCGTTCTGAGCGCGCGTCACGACGGGCACCGACAGAATTGCTGCGGCACTCAGGGCTACGCCCCACTTCTTCATCCAACATCGCATGTCGTTCTTCATGTCTATTCTCTCCCTGAAACTAAGGTTTCATCGGCGCCGCTGCACTGGCAGACACAGGTGCCTGGCACAGGTGCGCCGACGGGCGCAGGTGCAAGCGTGGTGCCGCGCCATCAACTCGCCTCCTCGCCTCTTAACAGGCTCTTGAGTACTCATAGGAGGCAAAGCAAGACTGCGCTAAAAGATTTACTCTCCGCATCATGGCCACCGATCAAGGTGTGCTACAATAAAAGAACTTTCCATTACTGTAAAACTTAAGCGAGTTAAAGTAGCGGTCTAGCTCAAGTCTCCCTCGGTTCTGGCTGCCCTGAGGTTACGATGATTTGGGCAAACTGCCCAAGAGGAGTGCTGTGCCTCCATCTCGTAGTTGTTCTGTTCCCCTGAACCGGCATTGACCGGCCGATCTACTCAGTGACCCGTCACAACCACAGCAGGAACTCGCTGCCTCATACCTACCCGACACCCTACGTGTTCTGTGTTTCCAGTTCAAGACGCATTCTATTGCAGGCGTGGTCCTAGTCTGACGAACCATCGGATCCCGGACCTCCAAGAGCCAACCAGCATTAGCGGCGATGAGTGGGAGGGCACTTCGCCGCACAGATGAAAGCCTGCCCCGGTAAGCACTGCCCATTCGCGGCGAGCTTCTCGACTCCAAGCGACTGATCCCCGCCCTCTGCTTTGGTCATCCGATGACCTTTCTCCTTGCGTATTCGAGCCATTCGCCTGCTAAGACAGGGGCGGACTGGGCTCAGAGATACGACAGTCCTGCTGAGTTGAGAAGCACATTCCGTCCCAGTAGAAAAGCCTTCATGTGCATGTGACGTTAAGCGAGAGTAGGAGGAGTAAGATGCAAACAACAAGACGATCTGTGAGCCACAGTGCGTGGAGTAACATGTCGATCTGGCTTATGGCAGTGGTCCTGCTGGCGCCGGTGCTGGTGACTCAGAGTTCAGACACCAGTCAGGAAATGCGCATGTTTGTGTTACAGGCGGCGACTCTTGGGATACTGGGTCTGCTGCTGGTCCAGGTAAGGTGGTCCTTCCAAGGTATAGGACATTTTTTCACCACCCGACTCAACCTGGCTATTGTGCTGTTTGTTGCATGGGCAACGCTGTCCTTCCTGCTGATGGCGCCTGGCGAAGGGCGAGGGCATGGCATCGCCCGCACGGAACTGATGCGCCTCGCATCGGGTGCTGCAATCTACCTGGCCATGCTCTATGGCTGCCGCTCCCGCAATTCTATACGTGCCGTGTCTTTGCTGCTGCTCGCTGCCGGGTTCCTAGCTGCCGGAGCGGGGATTCTCAGTACAGGCGTATTGAATAGCTCCTCTCTTAGTATGCAGGTGGCTGCGGGCAATTTTGGCAACAAGCAACTTTTGGCTGCGTTCTTGGTTGTCCTGTTGCCCATCGCGGTGGTCTATACCTGCGCCGGTGTGAGCAAAAGCCAGCGGACGCTGGCAGCGGCGACAGCCATATTGTTGGCTGTTGCCCTGCTGCTCACAGGTAATCGCACTTCTTGGGTGAGTGGTGTGGCCGGTTTGCTCTGCATTGCAGTGCTGGCTTATAAGACGCGGGTGCTGCAAGTTGGCACCGTCGCAAGACTAGTCCGGGAGAAGCACTGTCGATTGGCTGTGGCACTCGCGCTGCTGGTGCTGGCGGCTTCGGTGGGCGCAGTGTGCACGAACGGCGGAACCCGTCAGATGATGCAAGATCGCTTCACACCGTGGAAGGCGAATCTGACGCTGCAGTCACGTTTGCGGTTGTGGTCTGTGTGCGGGCAGATGATCCTCGCCCGCCCCTTAGTGGGCTGGGGAATAGGCTCTTTCGCTCTCAAAGCGGGTGACTATCCTGTCACGTACCCCGCTGGGTTGCCGGATGAGGCTCGCATTCTCTCAGCAACACAGGTGGAGATGCAGGGCACATCGCTGTCCACAATGGCACATAACGAGTACTTGCAAACCGCGGCTGAGTTAGGGCTGGTCGGCTTGATGCTCTACATGGCAATCCTGGGCGGATTCTTCTATTATTGCATTCGTTCCCTCAAACGCATGGAAGCAGGCACACGTAAATGGCTGCTTTTGTCGGCGCTAGGTGCTGTCGCCGCCCAATGCGTGGATGCACTGGGCAACCCTGGTTGGCACTTTGGCGATGTAAGCCCACTACTGTGGCTGATGATGGGCGTGGGGACAGCTGCCAGCTCCACCAATCCTGTCGCACTTGAGATGCTGGAGAAACCCTACACAGTCTCTTCCAATCTGTTGTCCGACAGGCGCATCTGGCACTTCGGAACAGCAATTGGATTGGTTGTTCTCTGTTGCGGATGGGCCAATAGAGCATTCGCCGGTGCCGGGTTCATTCCCACTGCGGAGCAAGATGACGACACCCATGCATTCCTGGAACTTACGGCTGAGGATTTGGCGGCCTATCTAAATAGGATTCCACAGGGATTCGTCGCAGATAATCCCCGGGCGGCCTACGCTGAAACTCTGATTGTTATGTCGCAGTGCTACGGCGGCAGCCTGGTGCCGGCCCTGAGTAAAAATAGGGTTATCGCATCAGGAACAACCGGTGCCGAGGTCGCTTTTAGTAGAGATGGGACTCCTCCACAAGGTTATGGTGCTTCTGCGGCGGCGGCATTGAAGCCTGGTGCTGGACGGACAGCCCTCACTGTTCACCAAGCTGGTGTAAGTGGCAAAATCGGCTCGCAAACACCCAGTTCATCTGGCGATCTTGCGTCATTTTCTTTGAAAGACACCTCGGATACTGAGGGAGGAGTGCGTGCCCGCTATGTGATCGTATACGCCGGTCAGCCGAATGCGCGGCATGATTATATGGCCAGCCTCATCAAAACCAATTTTGCTGGCCAGCAAAATACAGAAGTTGTAACAATCGGTGGGGGCGGGCAGCATCGCACTGGTAGGCCACCCTGGGATAGACCTGCCACTGGTGGAGAACTCAACATTGCACTTCTGCACGTTCGGGACAAGATGCGAGAGCTTGCCAATAGCCCTGGTAAGGTGCAGCTTATTTTCTTTGTCACCGATCATGGGGGCTATGACGGAAAGATAGGTGGCGAGCAGAGCCAAGGATTGAATTCCCCACAGCTTGGACCCCGCTCGTTGGGTTTGCGCGCGCTGACTACGGCAAGCACCGCGAACTTCCCCACCTTCGCATCAGCAGAGCTTAATCCAGCGGATCTGGCTTTCGACCCCACTAACAATCCTGGTTTCTCCTTCTTCATCGACTTTTACGAGGCGGGGCTAATTACCGCCACGGATCCATTTCATCCTGGAGACTGGCAAATAACTCTCCACCATCCGACCGCTGGAGACTTCTTCCTGACCTACTTCACCACAGCTGCCAGTGAACTGGATATGGATGGCATCATCGGCAATCAACCAGGCGAAGGAGTCAGAGTTTTCTTTCAGATGAGCGAACCGACGTTCATCAACAGTTTCTTCGATGTTATTGTCGATATCGACATCCAGAACAATACAGCGTTCTCATGGCAGTTGAAAGACCTGACTCAGACAACAGGAGTCATCGCTGAGCGGCAACCTGGAGATGTCACGACAACGCTGGGAGGGCGCATCATCACCGAATCGGCGGCACTCAGTCCCGCAGGTGTCAATGTCTATCTGACACAAGGTTCTGCTATTGTTGCGACCACGACAACCGATGCAGGCGGCAACTACTTCTTTACGCGTGTAGCGCCTGGCCTTTACACCCTGACACCAGCCAAGGCGGGATTAGCCTTCAGCTCAACAACGGCACCATTTGCCTCATTCCGCAACGTAGGGGTGAGCGAAGACAATGTCTCTGACCAAGATTTCGGAGCTTTCCTCGTAACCTCATCGAAGGCGGATCTTCATGTCAGCGGCAATGGAGAAATTGCGACACAGCACGGCCCTGCCAACTTCACCTTCCAGGTAAAGACCGATAAGACGGGCACGGCCAAGGGCTTCCTGAATTTGGACGTTGGGGCCACGGCTACGGCACCAGCGTGGAGAGTCCAGAGTTCAGAAATCACTGCCTTGGAGGTCAGCGGCAACCATGCCCAGTTCTTCGGCTGGTGCACCACGGGGGGAATAAAGAGCCTTACCTTCCAGGTGTTCCTAGTAGACGTAGGCGAACCGGGAGCGAAAAGGGATAAGTTCCGCATCGAACTGAGCAACGGCTATGTTGCCGGTGGTCAGATAGTAGGTGACACGCTAAACGGTGGCGAAATAGCCAAAGGTAACCTTCAAATCCACAAAGTGAAGTAGGTGACTGATATGATAGCCAAACAACCCCGGCTCTCTTGTGGCTGCTGATTAAGGTTCTGGTATCTTTGTGTGAATACTGCCGGTGCCTGCATTGAAACAACGGAGTCAAGATAGCTCTTTGCGCTCAGGTAAGTCGTTGCGATGTCTTACCGACATACTCCCTGCGTGAGAGCTCGGCCACAAGGCACGGTTTGCCTCACTTGCGCTGCTCTCTCGGATCACGGGGTGAACTTGGATTCCAAAGACACAATAATCGAGTACTCGATTATTGTGTCTTTGGAATCCTCAGGTGCGCAGGTCCATCAGCACAACGGTTCTAGCCGAGAGTAACGCCCCTGCAGTCCTACCCGCCTGCAGCAACCGAAAGGTTGCAAACCAGCACGGCGACGCTAAGTGCTTTAGCAGTAGATACCGCCGCCTTTAAGCAATAAAACTCCACACAGATATTGTGGCCGAGTACTCGCAATAAGCAAACTCATTGCAATCCGAGCGGATCACAAGCAGGCATGCTCCATACTTCTTAACGGCTGTTGTTTTCCACTTATTTGCTTTGCTGTGGAGCACAGTGATTATCGAGCCTTCAGGCGCAGGGCGCTATGTGTACAGACCCAATATGTTACAATGGTGTTAAATTCCGGCTGAAATTTTCCTTCACTACAGAACCAACCTGCCATGTCTCACACTTTGCGCCCACATACTTTGCACTATCGTAGACGCGGAGCGGCTTTAGATCGCCTGAACCGCTTAGGCAATCAATGTGAGACATGGTTAAGAGCGAAATATTCACATCTGCAAACGCAGATAAATGAGATGCCCACATTGCGCCGTCTGGTTTTCGGACTGATAGCAGCCCTGTGCATTTCGCTGATTGTGTTCGCTTTTGCCCTAGGCGCCGAGCACAGGCGGGAACAAACAGATGCCGAAATCTGGCAAAATGCAGTCATCCGGGATAGCGATAACTCCGGCACCAAAGAATTGCGGGACATACAGAAGATGCCCGAGCGCCGCTACCTAAACGAACAGCTTTAATCGTGTGAGCCAGCGTAACAAGTTAGCGTATGGAGGCTCTCTGGCTCGTCTCCATCAGAACAGGCTGCCCTGCTCCGGCGGGTCTTGCAAAGCCTGCGTCGGCAGGCCAAGACGCTCTTTGAAGGCCATCACGCTGCCGGGAGAAAAGCCGGCCCAGTGATTGTTGAAGTAACCCCACACCTCCTGCACCGGAAGTTCCTCGATCACCTGCGCCCAGCGCGTTTCCTCGGCCTCGCGATCTTTCTTCAAACTATTGAGCGGTTCGAGCGGCTCGTAACGATTACCAAGCCAGCGAATATATGCAAACGACGCTGTGGCATAAATCTGAGGTGGAAACTGGTTTGGATCGGCTAAAGTCCAGGCAACACCGGCGTCACGCAACAATTGCGAGTACTCATCTTGATACCATGAGCGATGACGAAACTCCATGGCGAACTTCCAGTCGCGCGGCAAAAGCGGCAGGAAATTGCGTAGCGCAGTCGCGCCTTCGGGTGCGCTCCACTGCGGCGGGAACTGAAACAGAATCGGGCCGAGCCGGTCTTCCAGGCAGCCCATGGCACGCAGGAACTCGTTCAGTTCGGCTTCGCAATCGACCAGGGCTTTGTCGTGCGTAATGGCGCGCGGCACTTTGGCGGCGAAGCGGAAACCATCCGGCACGCGTTTGCGCCACGAATCGACGACGCGCCGCGCCGGAGTGCGATACCATGTGCTGTCGATTTCGACCGTGCTGAAGCGCCGCGCGTACAAAGCCAGTTCATCGGCGGCAGAATCCAGGTAAAACGTGCCTTTCCAATCGTCGTATTTCCAGCCACTGGTGCCAAGATGAATCTGTTTGGTCGTCATGTCGAGTACTCCAAGACAAGCGCAGCGGTTACACTTCGCAACAGTCCATCATCTGAGTGCAAGCCCGACGCCACAGGCGAAGCGCCAGTACTCACCACTTGTAGAAAGAACGATGTCTCAAACACAAACTCTGCCGTTGAACATGACACCAAAGACGAGCCGGCGTTTGCAAAACGCGGCGCTCGCTGTTTTGATAGCGTGCGGCCTGTGGTTGCTGCTCAGCCTGTTGCTGGTGCCCGATCCCGGCGGCAAATTGCTGTTCGCGCGCGCGCAAAGCCTTGAAGCGCGTGGCCTGGTTCAACCGGCCCTGCGCCAATATATGCTGCTGGCCGAAGCGCACGCCACCTCACCTTATGCAGCCCAGGCGTTGCTGCACGCGGGCGACTTGATGGTCGATCTGGCACGTGCCGGCGACACGCCGCAGTTCACAGAAGCCGTTGCCACCTACGATAAGCTGGCGACCACATATCCGCAACATATTCTGGCGGGTGCAGCGCTATTGCGCGCCGCCGATATTCTGACCTCAGATTTGCGCTCACCAGCCAGGGCACGCACCATCTATAACCGAGTACTCCAGGAATATCCTAACAATCGGGAGTATGCCGCCGAGGCGATGCTGCGTTTGGGCCGTGTCGCTCAGGACGAGCGCGATGGTAAAACCGCGCAAAGTTGGTTTCAGCGCGTGTTGCAACGCTACCCCGCCGAAACGCAACGCAGCGCCGAAGCGCAATTTCGTCTGGGTGAAACCTACGAGACGTTGTTCAGCGGCAAAGATCATAAACTCTGGGCGCGTAACGCCTACGACGCCACAATCAAGAACTATCCCAGGAGCGTGTGGGCCGGCAAAGCCAAGGAGCGCCTGGGACTTATGGTGTGGGTCGAGACCGCACCGCGCGAACGCCGTGTGCTCATCGAAACTAAACCTCTGCCGGATGAAGGCACTGAAGCCGACTCTTTGCTGGGCGCTATAAGAATGGTGCTCGCAGCACGCGGCATCGTCGTGAACGACACTGTGCTGCGCGGCTGGGGCATGGAACCGTTCTTCGCCGGCTACTCGCAGCGCAACGCGTCGCTGGTTGTTACTCCGCCCTTTGAAGTCTGGGAGAACGTCGCCGCCAACACAGGACTGGCTTACCAACTGCGCAACGCCAAAGACGCCAAAGATGCCGTCAAACTCCTCCAGTATGAGTTAGATGACGCGCATACAGCCCTGGTTTATACGGGAAAGTGGCGTCTCGTGGCGGGCTACGATTCGGCGCGCAACGAAGTGCAACTGCAAAGTCGCGGTGCACGCTACGACACCGAAACCGCTGCCAGTCTTGTGGCACAATGGAAGCAGCGCTCGCCGCTGGGCAGCCCGTTCGGTCTGTTATCCTTCCACACTCCCGGCGAAGTGACGCGCCTTAAAAACCCACTGGTCACAACCGACCGCGCACAGGAACCGGCGGCGCCCACCCCGCTTGCAGCACTTGGCAATCACGCCACGGCGCAGCCGGCGAGTACTGAAAAGCCGCTGGAGCCGCGCCTCTCGCCTCTGGCTGCGCCGACTTTCGTGTATAAACTCGATGCCCTCAACGAGCGCAATGCACATCGTCGCGCTATTCGCCAGGCCGCGACCTGGATGAGGCGTCCACGCGATGCAGACGGCAATCTGCTTAACCTGGCGGCGCTGCACGCATTGGAAGGTGCCATGAAGCGTCTCGCGACCAAAGATGCTCCACCGGACGAGAGCAACGAGCCGCTACCACCACCCACCGGCCAACTCCCGGTGCGAGCCCAGGACAACGCCGCTCTTGAAAGCACCGACACGCGCAATGGCAGCCCCCCTGGTGGCGCTACCGGCAGCACGGCGACTCCGGCTCCCAACGGCGGTGAAGAGGCCGCGCCTGCCGCAACACCCTCGGCACCAACTGCACCGAGCCTCGTTGTACCCAGCCCGAATGCACCGGCAACCACTCCCGCCATCGACAAAGTACAACGTGCACGTGCGCTGTTGGCTTGGCGCGGCACGCCGCTTCAACGTTGGGTGGCGGCACGACGACAGGCCGCAGCCTACCTCGACATGGCTGCCGCACGTTTGAATCAAGCCTCCTTGCGCCGGGCCGCCGATGAATTTCGCAACTCGGTGACCGCCCTGGAGAACGCCGCGAATGTTCTTCCGGCTGGCAACGCACTGGGCACCGACGGAGTGCTGAACGAGCGTGCACGCCGCGCTTTTGAAACAGCGGCCCGCGAAGTTGGACGCGCACGATTGGCTGAAACGCGCGCCACCAATTTGATGAGCAGCGTGCAGTAATGGGCACTTGCGGCTGATTGTTGCACGTCGCTTGCAAGCCCGCCGCTTGTGGGCCTGCCGCTTGTGGGCCTGCCGCTTGCGATCTCGCCACACGAGGAGAGCCATGAGACAGCGACGTGCGCCCTTCAGCAAGATTGAGCGATGGTGTCTCGGTGCAACGTGTTGCTGCGGCCTGCTGTTGCTGGCGGCGCCATTATGGTGGCAGTCCCAAAAGAGCACTCCGCTGGTCAGCGTTCCAATGCCCACGCTGCCCAACCCCAACGCCTTCGATATTTACACCAACGCATCGGGCGCTATTGTGCAGAGCAGAGCATTGCCATATGCCTTACTCAGCCCGCGCCCTGCATCGCAGTTACCGCAGACGTTCATGCGACAACCGGCACCAGTTCCCACGCCCCTGGGTGGGCCGCCACCGGGAACGGCACCACGGGGAACGCCGACTATCATTGCGCCTGCGCCGCTTCGAGCATTACTGCCCATAAATCGCAACTACTCGCCCGCAGAGAAGGCGTCGCTGGTGCGCCAAAATGCCGCCGCCCTGGCAATGCTGCGCCAGGGACTGCAATACCCTTGCTGGAACCCTCCGGCGCGAAGCTTCAATATGCTGTTCCCGGGGTTTGCGAACTTCCGTAGCATGGCGCAACTGCTGGCGCTCGAATCTCAAGTCAAACGCGCGCGTCGAGATTGGAGTGGTGCCATAAACAGCAACCTTGATGGCTTGCAGTTCGGCAGCGACATGCAACGCGGTGGCGTTATGGTGTCGGCGCTGGTCGGAATCTCTTGCGAGGCTATTGCACGACTTCAGGCATGGCCCACTGTTGAACATCTCCAGGCGCAGCAGGCGCGCGCCGCCGCGAAGAAGCTGGAATCGATTGTTTCACGCCACGTTACAGCGGCGGACGTTATGCGGGAAGAGAAGTGGATGGGACAAGCATCGCTGATGCAGCTTTTCACCACGCGCAACTGGCAGCAGCAACTTGCTGCAACTATGGGAACCGCACCGACGTGGCGCAGTAATCTAAGCTTCCTATTTGTCGATAAGAAGCGAGTACTCGATAATTACACGCGTTTACTGGACGTGACGATTGCCAACGCGAAACTTCCTTACCGCGCCCCAAAACAACCGCTGCCCTCTCCCGATGATCCGGTGACACAGATCATTGCGCCGGGATTTTTCAACTCACAATGGAGTTTTGCCCATAACGAAACGGAGAACGGCCTGCTGCTCCTTGCTCTGGCACTGCGTGCTTATCGACTGGAGCAGGGTGCGTATCCGGCGTCTTTGTCGCAGTTGTCGCCGCGATACGTGAAGACCACTCCGCGTGACCCGCTGGCACATGACCTGGCTTTTCGCTACAAAGTTCGCGGCAAAGACTACGCCCTCTATTCGGTGGGTCCCGACGGCAAAGACGACAACGGGAAGCCTATCACCGGGCGTGGGCTGGGAAGTTCGCGCCGTGTCGTGCAGCAAGACGATCGCGGCGACATCGTGGCCGGTTTCAACACCATGCAGTCGATCTTTTAACGGTAAAGCCTCTGTCCACCCATGAAAATCGGAGTCCTCAAAGAAATCAAAGCGGCGGAAAGCCGGGTCGCACTACGTCCTGCCGGAGCCGAAATGCTGGTGCACGACGGGCACGAAATCGTGATACATCCATAATCGTAAATCTTGGCTGTAAGCACGTCCCATGCACACAAGTGTAGCTCATACCCTTTGAAATGCCATATCGGCAAGAGGGAGTGCGCGAGCTGTTTCATCTCAAGCCAGCCCCTGCACTTCTTTTCAGCCAGAAACTTTGCAAATGGCAAAATTTACCGCAACTTGAGTTAAGCTATTAGCATCATAGTCTTGTCGTAAGGTTAGTACGGGATCAGCCATGAACAAAGCTTGGTAAAGCTGTGAATTGCCCCAAGGCTGCCCATTGTTTATTCTGTGTGAGCAACATAGCGCATTTAGGGATACTTCAAGTAGAGGAGGTGTGGTTCCATCCATCATTTTTTATTTCTACGGGCCGTGTTCTGCTCCCCAGTTGATTTCCCTGCCCTCTTTTGATCGGTGTTAACTCCCATCATTCCGCATCTCTTGTGCTAATTCCAGTGTCGCCGTGAGCTACTCTCTAAAAGAATCGCTTCTGCGACACAGCAGAAATCGGTATCTCTAGTCGAGCAAAGCACTTGCCTGCGGGGGAGATGCAGCAAGGGATGTGATCGGATATTTCACGCAACACCTGATTTCTTGAGGATGATTAAAGTGTCCTTTGTTTGTTAAAAACCAAGGACCACTTGTCACTAGTGTCTATCTGAGTGTTGGATGACTTCGTCCATTCCTCTATGAATACTAGCTCGATGCGTAGTCTGCACGTGGCCACAATCTCGAGTAGAGAGGTTCCGGTTGTAGGCTAGAACAACGTCACCGCCACAGTCAAAGGTGCATACAAAGCTAGTTGATAACACAGCTAATGCAGTCATACATTTTCCTTAGCGCTGTGATACCAACTTCTGCAGGAGCACAAAGGAGCACCAAAGATGTCACAGTACTACCGTAGGGTGCAATCAAATACGTCTCAATACTCAAATAGCAATTCTTTACAAAATGTGCCAGCGCCAGCAAATGAACTTGCTAGGCCTGACGGATTCACTTTCCGAAGCGGCTACACCAACCGCCGGCAGCACACCGCAACCGGGCAACGCAGCAAATCTATGCATCACAGTTGCCTTTGGGCGAGTGTTGCACACTCGATGCTCCGGGTTCTGCTCTTAGCTTTCTTCTCAGTTGTCATTAGTCCGTCATACAATGGAAGTAGACTCTCTCCTGTAGGGGGTTTTCCATTTCATCTGAGCCAGCGCTCTGCGATGGCGGTGGACATGTCCCTGGGAGAGGGTTCCGATTTGGAGATCGGCGGAGTGGGTTCTGGACTAGGGCGGTTCGTATATTTGCGTGACATGGCTTTTGACGGCCAGAACAACTTGTATGTCCTCGATGGGTTGGAATTCGATACCACATCCAATACATGGAAGGGTAATGGGCGCATTCAAAAATTCAACTCCTCCGGCCAGTATGTGAGCCAGTTTTCGCTGCGTAATGAAGATATGGGTAGTAATGCGTTGGGTGTAGATAACTCTCCTCAACGCATTACCGTGACCAGCGCCGGCTGGGTCTTCGTTACACAGCCCAAAGCAAATTTGGTTTGGCAATTCGATGCCGACGGCAACTTCGTCCGTAATATCACAGTGCCGTCGGCCTTCTCCATTACTACAACCAATGTCAGTGGCCAAGAGAGGGTCGCTGCTTTCGGGAAGTTCGATGACAACGATACGCGCAACAACACGTTGTATCTAATTAACCCGGCAACCGGCAACAAGCAGACGACTATCCTTGCACAGCGTCTGGCACAAGCGGTAGATATGACGAGTGACACGGTCGGCAATCTGTATATCATTGCGGCAGTCAATCGGATCTACAAGTTCAGACCAGACGGAACATTCCTGATGGGAGTCGGAAGCGGCACAAACACACGGGTGGAAGACGGCAGTGAACTTCTGCACACGGTGGCGGTTGATTCGCAGGGCAACATCTACACCATGGGTTGGGGAAATCCCGGCAAGCTCACTAAGTTTGATGTGAGCGTGACGACGGTCACGCAACGCAGTGGACAATTCAAATGGGGCGATTCGTGGAGCATACACAGCGCCTACACACCTTTGGTGATTGACCGTAACGATCGCCTGTGGGTGGGTGCGACTGCAATCCATGATCCTGACGGGCCCAACTATAACGTTTACCATTTCAGTCCAACTGTGCTCCGCACGAGAACTGACTACTTTAGCCCTACTCACACGGAGGTAACACAGCATAGCGCTTGGCTTCTAGGACTGAACTCCTCGTCCACAACACGGTTGGCTTATGACATTGCTTACGATCTGAATGCTATTCCGATAACCTTTGCCGTCGAGCCAGCCTATCGGGAGTTGCGTGATGTCTCAGTGTCGTATCGAGTTCATGATACGCTACGCAACCAAGTCGCACAGGGCAGTTTTGACTTGGCTTTGCAGGACAATGTCGAAGCTCGTAAGACTTTTTACTTTACGCCACCACGATACGGATGGTACACGGTCACCTTTGAGGTTTCTCATCTGGGGCAGGTTTTACAGCGCTTCGGCAAGCATATCGGCGTGACTCCGACTTACAGCGGTATGTGGGCACTGGCACATGGTGTGTCATCTGGGGGCTGGACCGATATGCCGCGCCAGATGTTTGTCGGTCTACCAACAGTAAATCTAAGTGCCAGTGCGGGTAATCCGAATGATCCGCTCAGCCTCCAGAAGAATCTAAATGAAGTGGAGAGCCAGGTAAATGACGCTATAAAGTATGGCGCCACCCCCTTGGCGACTTTCTCAGTTCTGCCGGACTGCACAGATGCTGTTGTGCGAGCCTATGTCGAACGTTTCAAAGGCCGTATCAACCACTGGCAGATCCTCAGCGAACCGGACACCATTGGAGTGACTCCGGCCCAACATGTAGATATAGTTAAACGACTTTACCCCCTCATCAAGAGCATTGACCCCAATGCTCTAGTACTAGGGCCAACTGTCTGTGGCATCAAAATGTACTATTATGAGGAGTTCTACAGCCTGGGCGGTGGTCCGTATGTGGACATTATCACCTTCCACGACTACGAAGGACATGAGACCATCGATGAAGTGCATTGGCGCTGGAAGTTGGGCGAGTTGCGCAAATTGATGACTCGATATGGTGATGCCAACAAGCCATTCTGGCAGACTGAGCGCGCTATCGCCGGCGTACGCGGCGGCAGCTTCTTGGGCACCACGCAGGCCATTCGCACCACTCTACATCTTGATCTGCTGCAAACCTTGGGAGTTTCTCCCGAGCACAATCTGCACTTTTATCTAAACCAGTCTGGATATCCATCGGTTCCTTCATACCTGTGGTCTCAAACAGGGCCACACCCAGGCGCCCTGGCGCTACGCACACGCTATGCCATGACAACAGCGCTGAGCCGCACCTACACAGGTGAACTCAACTTTGGTTCAGACGGCAACAAAATCTTCATGGGCCTGCGCTACGATGGGACGGATGGCTCGACCATTGTTCTGCGCAACTATGGCACCGGTAACCAGTGGCTCAAGCTAGAAGTCACGGGTAGTAGCACACTCCAGATAGTGGATTCCTTTGGTAATATTCGCACGGTGCCCGTGCAAAATGGCCGGGCACAACTCACAATTACCCAGTTACCGCAATATGTCCTGTTAACTCCAGGACAAGAAATCACGGTTCCAGAGATCAACTTCGGGCAGAACCTGGCTCCTCTGGCGACGATTACCTACTCCGCACCCAGCAATCAGCCCACGAGTCTCTTGAACAATGGCATCGTAGAAGGGGTTCATGACGGAAATCCGACTGGCGGCACCAATGGCATGAATATCTGGACAGGAGATCTGCCCATGGCCGCGAACGGAACGATTGCACCTCAAATCCTGGAGATCAGCTTTTCGCGTCCTTACCAGATCAACAAATTGCTGATTCGTGCAGTGCGTGCGGACAATCAGTTCTGCACCCTGCTGGACTATGACTTACTGTATTTGAGTAATGGACAGTGGCTGACTCTTGAAAACGCGCGCACTTCGATGCCTCTCAGCGACTCGGTCAGTAACGCTCAGAGTCTTGTCAACACCTGGTATCAAGACACCAACTTGTTCGTGCATCAGTTTGCGCCGGTGACAACCGACAAGATTCGTCTCATACCGCGACGCACGACCTATGGACTTTCACCGGATGAACTTTCCGCAGACGCCATGCAAAAGGTCTGGGGAGGTCACCATTGGCCCAAATTGATGCTCCGCGAAGTGGAAGTCTACGAGGGAACAGCCGCGCCTGAACCCACACCAACGCCGGCTCCGACGCCAACACCGGGCCCCACACCAACGCCTACACCGACACCAGGGCCGACACCGTCACCAATGCCAACACCAACTCCGGTACCCGCACCAACACCAACTCCGGTACCCGCACCAACACCAACTCCGGTACCCGCACCAACACCAACTCCCATACCCGCAACA
>DASVRI010000009.1:0-130651 GCA_036388675.1 Abditibacteriaceae bacterium
AGAAACCTTAGCGGAAGGCACAAAAGGTTTCTTGCTGCGCTCGAAATGACACGCTGCTTTGAATTTCACAATCGAGTACTCAGATGAGCGGTGTTTTGCCGGGGATGGCAATCTCCGGTGTGGCCATGGGGCCGAATTCGATCTTGGCCGGCATGAGGTCCAGCTTGGAATTCATCGCTTGCTCCCACGTCACGCGCTTGCCCGTATAGGCCGACATGCGTGCCATGATTGCCGTCAGAGTGCTTTCCGCAATGCGCCTGGCTTCGTTGAGCGGCTTGCCGGCGCGAATGCTGGCAATAAGATCGGTGTGTTCCTGCACGTAGGGGTTGACCGATTGGCCTTCGAAGCGAAAGGTCGTCGCACCACGAATCGAGCCGCCGGGGTTAGCGCGGCCTTTGGTGCCAATGATGTTTTCGCTGACGTTTGAATCGGTGCCGTCCTGCTGGCGGCACATGCTCATGACGCGCACGCCATTGGGATATTCAAAGTCGGATGTGAAGTGATCGTAGATGTGGCCGTAAGCCGGATCGGTGCGTTGCTGACGTCCGCCCAGGCTCACCACAGATTGCGGTGTGGCCTGCAACACCCAGTTGATGACATCCAGGTTGTGCACATGCTGCTCCACAATGTGATCGCCCGACAGCCACGTAAAATAAAGCCAGTTACGCAACTGCCATTCGACATCGCTCCAGCCCGGCTGGCGCGGATTCATCCACAGGCCACCCTGATTCCAGTAGCACTGCGCCGAAACAACATCGCCAATCGCGCCTTCGTGAATGCGCTTAATGGTTTCGATATAGGAAGCCTGATGGCGTCGCTGCGTGCCGGTCACGACAGCCAAACCCTTCTGTGCCGCAATTTCACCCGATGCAATAATCGAGCGCACTCCGGTGGGATCGACCGCAACCGGCTTTTCCATGAAGACATGTTTGCCCGCGTCAACAGCGGCCCGCACATGGATGGGCCGAAAACCGGGCGGCGTCGCCAAAATCACCAGATCAACGCCGCTGTTGATGACGCCCTGATACGCATCAAAACCGACAAAGCAGCGCTCATCGGTGACCTGTAACTTTTCCTTCAAACTGCCCGCGAGATTGTTGCGCGCACCGTTGAGACGATCACGAAAAACATCACCCAGCGCGTGAATGACAACGCCCGGCGACGAATTGGCACAATCACCTGCTGCACCTGTGCCGCGACCGCCACAGCCAACCACACCCACTCTGATGGTGGCCGCACCCTGCGCCCAGGCGAAGTTTGTTCCGAGGCCGCCGAACAAAGCCGCGCTCCCCACAGCAACGCCCGTTACAGTCGCCGACGCTTTAAGAAACTCACGGCGCGACAGAGACTTTGTCGATTCAAGCGGTGTCGGCCCAGCCTGGTTGCCGTCTTGAAAAACGTTCGCTTCACACGCTGCATCTTGCGCCAGCCCATCTTGCGGCACGGCATCATTCGAGTACTCGGACATAAGAATTCTCCAAAAAATTGCGTTACAGCATTACCCGTCGCATACCACACGAAAACCGACAAACGGCGCATTAGCGAGCCACCACTTACTTTTGGGGTTTTGCGGGTCGGTCATGTTCCACGCCGGCGTTTGAGGCGCGCGCGAAGCGGAGCTAATTTTTTCCACTGCGTCATCATAAGAGCCGCCGCGCACAACCGGCAAGCCGTCTTTGCCTGCTCCGGCGCACCACTCGGCGACGTTACCCAGCATATCGTGCAGGCCCCAGGCATTCGGTGCTTTGCTGCCGACCGGGTGCGTCTTGTCATCGGCGTTGTCCCAGTACCAGGCGGCTTTTTCAAGCAGCGTTTTATCAGTGCCGGGCACTTCAGGGCCACCGGCGCGGCAGGCCCATTCCCACTCGGCTTCGGTGGGCAGGCGATACTTGCGTCCGGTTTTTTGCGACAGCCATCTGCAATAGCCCTCGGCTGCATGGTAGGTCATGGCGAGTGCGGCGTAGCCCTGGTGCCCAAAACCGCGATCCGGTGCGCCGTAAGGTTTGCTGGGGCGTGCTGCCGCGTCGAAACCCTGCGCCTTTTGCTCTTCGGTGAGATCAAGGCGAAAAGTATAGATGTCGTATTCGTCCCACGTTACTTCGGTTTTTCCGATGTAAAACGGCTTGACCTCGACCGTGCGCGTGGCACCCGGCTTATCCGCGTCGTTCATCACAAGCTTACCACCGGGCACAGCGCGCATCTCGAACTGCACCAGCGTGCCGGGAATCAGTTGCACAAAAGGCGTCGCTTGAGGTGCCACAGTTTGAGAGGCGGTCGCCTGAACCTGTGGTGCATTGGCGAGTACTCGTGGTGCAGGGGCAACGGCAGCAAAGCCTGCGACAAACAAAAGGGAGAAACCGCGCATCCGGCGCCGTGAAAGTGTGTCCAATAAGGTATTCATGTTTTGGTATACCGAAAAGAAAAGGGCGATTCCTCAAGGTTTAATGATGTCATCTGCGACTACTCGCTTACTGCGCTTACTGCTCGCGGCGGTGCTTACAGCGGTGCTTACAGCGGTGCTTGCACTGGTTCCGACAATATCATGGGCAGCATCAACGGAACAGAAACCGGAACACACCTCAGCCGCCTGGGAACGATACGAGTATGCGCAGTTGCACATGGGTGTGCAAGTTCGCCTCGTTGTTTACGCTCCCGACCAGGCGACCGCCGCGCGTGCCTGCATTGCAGCTTACAAGCGCATCGCACAACTCGAACAAATTACCAGCGACTACCGACCGGACAGCGAATTGATGCAACTCTGCGCCCGCAGTGGCGCCGTCAACGCGCACGAGTGGGTTCGTGTCAGTCCCGAACTCTTTTTCGTTTTACAGCGCTCACAGGAACTCTCTCGGCGTAGCGGCGGGGCTTTTGACATCACTGTCGGGCCATATGTTGCGCTGTGGCGTCGCGCGCGAAAAACCGGCGTTTTCCCGTCGCCGCAAGAGTTGCAACCATTGCGGCGCGTCACCGGTTGGCGCAAAATTCACCTTGACCCAAAAACGCAACGTGTGCGACTGCAAGAAAGCGGCATGAAGCTCGACCTGGGCGGCATCGCCAAAGGTTACGCTGGAGATGAAGCCTTACGCGTACTCAAAGCACACGGCGTGACAAGCGCCCTGTTCCAGGCCGGTGGCGACATCGTAGTCAGCGACGCACCACCCGGCAAAAAAGGTTGGAGCATCGCTGTGCCGGGTGCCAACGGCAAGAACCGCACGCTCTTGCCGGCCAACGCAGCGGTTTCCACTTCGGGCGACCTTTACCAGAGTGTGATGTTCAACGGACGGCGTTATTCGCACGTTGTTGACCCGCGCACCGGCCTGGGGTTAACGCAGCGCTTCGAAGCCACGGTTGTAGCGCGAGACGGCATCACCAGTGATAGTGTTTCAACAGCAGCCTGTGTGCTGGGCCCACAGCAGGGCCGCAAGCTGATCAAATGTTACAATGGAGCGTGGGGTATCATTCAACACGCGGCAGACAGCAATTCAAACAACGACTTAACGAGTACTCAACCCAGGGGAGAAACACCATGAACGAGCACAGCGAACAAGACCGGCCAGCCTCTTCCTTCAATATTAACCGCCGCAACTTGCTGGGACTGGCTGGTGGTGCAGCGGCTGCATTAGCGCTGGGCCACAAAGCCAATGCGCAGGGAACTGCCGCGCAGGGAACTGCCGCGCAGCCAACGACCAGTCCGGCAAGCGCCACAAAGGCGGTCAGCAACGGACGCATCAACCAGTCGGTGTGCCAGTGGTGTTTCAACAGAATGCCGGTCGAGAAATTAGCGGAAGAGGGTGCGCGCATCGGCCTCAAAGGTATTGATCTCGTGGGGCCGGATGCATGGCCTGCGATGAAGAAGCACGGCATCATCGGCACCATGACACCGTCGCACGGCCTCACCAAAGGCTTGAACCACAAAGAAAATCACGAAGAATGCCTGGGCGCAATTCGCCGCGCCATCGAAGCCACGAGCGAAGCCGGTTTCCCCAACGTGATTTGCTTTTCCGGCAACCGTAACGGCATGAGCGATGAGGAAGGCTTGCAAAACTGCGCCATTGCCTTGAAGCAAGTTGTGGGGCTTGCCGAGCAAAGAAATGTCACCATCTGCATGGAATTGCTCAACTCCAAGGTGAACCACGCCGATTACATGTGCGACCGCACCGCGTGGGGCGTGAACCTGGTGAAAGCCGTAGGTAGCGAGCGTTTCAAATTGCTATATGACATCTATCACATGCAAGTGCAGGAAGGCGACGTGATCGCGACTATTCGCAACTCCAAAGATTACATCGGTCATTACCACACAGCGGGCGTTCCGGGCCGCAACGAAATCGACCCCGAGTCACAGGAGCTTTCTTACGCGCCCATCATGCGCGCCATTGTGGACACCGGCTTCAAAGGCTACGTCGCGCACGAATTCATCCCGCGCCGCGACCCAATCACGTCCTTAGCACAGGCCGCGCGAATCAGCGACGTTTAAGTCGCAATGTCGAAACAAAGAGGAGCCATCACGAGTACTCGTGATGGCTCCTCTTTGTCTTGACACCCTCTTAGGCTATAGCACTTCCTAAAATTTGAAGATTACAAGTGTTGGATTTGGACTCCGTGTCATTCAGAGCATAGCGAGGAATTTTAGTTGCATGCAAGTTAAGATTCCTTGCTGTGCTCTGAATGACAACATGTAGCCTATCGGTCGTTAAGTGCCATATTACTCCAGCGGCGTCAGCACAATGTTGCGCATCTCGATTTCGGCGCCCTCGGATTGCAGGCAGATTTTGCCCGGAGTAATCCATGTGCCGGTTGCCGTGTTTTGCACTTCACCGTTCACTTTCAACATCAGGTCGCCGCCGTTGAGCGTGATTTCGTAATCGTTCCACTGACCGATGGGTCGCTCGTTGGTCGGTTTCAGTTTCACCGTTTGACGCCCTCTGGTGCGTGCAACATCGGTTTGCATCGGGAACTCGTCGATGTTCCAGATGTCACCGGCGCTGCCGGCTTGCAACTGCGCCTCAATGCTGCGCGGCCACACTTTATCGGCTCCCACCATGCGCAACAACACGCCGCCGTTGCCCGGCTTGTTGAAGCGCCACTGCATGCGCAAAACGTAGTTGGTGTAATCACCCGTGGTGCGAATGTAACCGGCGGGCGTGCCTTTGCAAACAATCGCGCCGTCTTTTACGCTCCACACATCTTCCATTTTCAGGTTGGGGTCGCTTAAAACATAAGTCCAGCCGGAGAAGTCGCGGCCATTGAACAAAGAGATCGGCCTGCCGGGTCGCAGCGGAGATTGCACGCCCGACATCAAAGCGTTACCATAACCACGCACGAAGCCGATGCACTGCGCGATCTCAGTCACATTGTTGTCCCAGTTGTATTCGTATTCCACAGAAAGCGGACCGTCAAAGTTTTGCGCGCGCAGTTCATTCAAGATGCCGCGAATGTCGGACACGCCCTGACCATAGGGCATGTCGTGCCCGCCGGACGTGAAGACGTGCAAGTCTTTGAGGTGGCTCGACACCACGCGACCGCGCAAAATGCGCAACGCATCCACCGGCTTGATGCCGGAGCGCACCCAGTGGCCGGTATCGGCACAGGCACCAACGCGCGCATCGCGATCTTTAACCAGCGACAGAATATAATTCGGGTCCCACACTTTGTAGTTCGGGTCGTTGTTGCGGCGCGGGTGGTTGTGGAAACCGACTTTGATGTCGAACTCTTTCACCATCTTGTCGATAGTGTCGATGGCATCAGTCGATTCGGTGTTGATGACGGCGATGTCCATCGTTTTGGCCCACTGAAAAAGCGAACGCGCACCGGCCTCATCCACTGGAATGCCCGTTACACCAAAGGCGACGGCTTTCACATTGTATTTGGCCAACTGATTCTTCAACTTCTGCACAGCCTCAGCGCTCATGCCGGGGCCGACGCCGGTCGCATCATCAGCCGCTAGCTTTTGCCCCGGATAAAACTCAATAACGCGCGCTCCGGCCTGTGCTGTTTTCTCAATCGCTTCAAAGGCGCTGAATCTGTTAAAACTCCACGCCTGGCAACCAATGGCAAAACCGCCGCTGCGATATTCGGGCGCGATAGATGCAGCACGCAACGGATTCTGGACGACGGGCTGCGTTGCAGCGGCAACCAGGAACAACGTGACAACGGCACAACGACGCAAACCAAACATAAATTCTCCTTGCGAGTACGCGAAGCGAGTACTCGAATTACTTTTGCGCGCGCTTGTATGAGCGTGCATAGCCCTGCAAACCAATTTTACCGAATGGTATCGGCTCAAAGCCCAGCTTCAACGCGGGAGAACCGGGCTTCAAACGGTAATCGTCTTTGGCGGCATTCTCAAACTGCGGATCGGCGACAAGCGAGTTTGCATCAAAACCGGCGGCACGCCATTGTTCCAGCGTGCCCAACGGTGTCACGTTCGCCTTCTGGAAAACGGACGGGTCGCGCCTGTGCCAGAACAGGTTGCGGTCGCTGGCAGAAATCACCTGTGACGGCGGACGGCGCGTTTGCTTGTATAGCACCGCATCCGGCGCGCGCCACACCACGATGTTGCGATTGAATTTGTTGTTGACCGAGAAGTCGTCAATCGGGTCATACCACATCTGGTGAACGGCGCCGTCAATGAAAATGTTGTTCTCGATGGTGTTGTTTTTGCCGCCGTGAATGCTGACGCCGCCCCACTCGTGTCGCGCCACAACGTTGCCGCGCACCAGCGTGCCGCTGCTGTAATCATCCAGATAAATGCCCCATGTCATGTAAGGAGAAACATCTTTGCCGTCGGGCATCGACCTGATTCCCACGACATCGAGAATGCGGTTGTATTGGATGATGTTGCCGGTATCCAACTTCTCGCGTCCCAGCGATTCAATCGCGCCGGTGTCGTTGGTTTCAAGATTCGTCCACAGCATGTCGTTGTATTCCACGACATTCTGGTGCGAGTAATTTTCGTTGTCCAGGCCCTTGAACGAAACCGCGTAACGCGGCAAATACTCGAACCTGTTGTGCGCCACACGCGTGCCGCGCGCCGAAATGCCGTAAACGCCTGCGACGTGTTTATACACCTGCCCCAGGTGGTGCATCCAGTTGCCGGCAATGAGATTATCCTTCGGCTGTGTTGCGACATCACCCGACAGCGCCACCCCGCCCTGCCCGGCCCAAGCCACTTCATTACCGACGAACTCGTTACGAGTACTCACATTCTCCAACCGTGCCGCATAACCGCCGATGTTGCGAAAACGATTGCCCTCGACAATGCAGTTGCGCGCGCCCGACATCCAGATCACGGCATCCATCGGCGAGTAAACACCGATGTTGCGTGAATACGTTGTGTCGGCGAATTGCAAGCCTTTGATGCTGACGTTTTCAACCCACTGATTCTTTGCGGCGTCGCCCTGCAAGTCGATGAGCCGATCCAGCCTGGCAGCGACAACACCGCGCTGCGCGAAATTCGCACTCTGAGGCCACAGCGAAAGCTCACCTGTGCGCTTATCAAGAAACCATTCGCCCGGTGCATCGAGTTCCTCGCGCACATTGCTCACAAAATAGCGATTGCCGGGGCGCAGTTCTTCGCTCGCGTTTGAGTTCTCTTCAACATGAACGGTGCGCGTGTCGTAATCGACATTTTTGACATATAAAATGCTGTTAACCCAACCCCAGGCCGGAAAGATGTGAATCTCAGCATCTTCGGGATGAGCGTAGCGACGAATTTCACCGGCGCGGAATTCAAAACGATTTTTGTAGAAGGGCGCAGTTTGCTCGGGCAGAACCATTTCTTTGCCCTGAGCCGCAGCAAAGGCTTCGGCCTGCATCACCATCAGGTTTTTGCCTTGCGGTGCGCTAAGTTCTGTGCCCTGTGGCGTCCAGTTTGGGTCGTCGCACAGCGCGAGCGCATCGAAGTTGAGGCCGCCGCCTTTGATGTTTGTCCAGCGCAGCGTGCGTTCGCCTTTTGCCAGTTGCAACCTCGCTACGTGGCCCCAGGCAAAGCGGCTCCAATCTCCTGTGTCGGGTAGTCCTTCGACGGGCACGGCAGCCTGCGCATCGACTTGCAGCGTGATGCGGCCCGCCATTGACGTGTTGCCGAACGGAGTGTTATCCGCACCGTAGCGAAACCACACCGAGTACTCGCCATCGGCAGGCACCTGAAGTTTCCATTCGATCCAGTCACCGGGTGTGTGCATGCTCGTTACCGCTGCGTCGAACATTCCGATGCGAGGCCCCGTGTAAACAACGTGCGAGAAACCGCCTTTGTAGGGGTTCTTCGCATCGAAGTTGGGGTAGCGTGCCGGAATGGGCCGCTCTTCGCCAATGCGCAACATTTTAAGGTTCCACTCTGCATCGGTTGCCAGCGGCACCTGCGCCGTCCAGATGTTGCCACTACTTTTCTTCCATCCGGCAATAAGTCGCCCGCCACTGAGCAGCGGCTTTTCGTTGCGAAAGGCTTGGATCGTGAGGTTACTGTCGACAGGTAGAAGTTGTAGCGGCTCAGGAAGGAAGTGCGTGCCGCCGCGCACGGAGATAGTTTTGCGACCCGCTGACGTGTTCAAACGAAAGCGGTCACGCGCGCGCTGCAATGTTCGCAACGGGCCATCTGTTTTACCTGCGTTGGGTGACGGCAAAGTGCCGCTCCATGTGTCGTTGCCATTAGTGGCGACGTACAATTGAGCAGCGTGTGCCGCATGGTTTGCTGCCACGGCAACAGCAAAAAGAGTGAGTAGAGTGCAAATATATTTTTTCATAGCAGCTTCGGTTTCAACACAATCGACTGTAAGTTCATAACTCCGCCGCCCACTTTTTTCGTCGGCTTAACCGCAAGAGTGTAACGTCCGGCTTTGGCAACTTTTATCGTGCCGATGCGTTGTTTCGCAAACGTCGTCCACGAGCCGGTTTCGTTCACTTTGCCTGCCAGTTTTTCATCGCCAATCACAATCGAGTACTCGCTGTCACCATTGCCTTGATCCGCTGCATACGTGACTTCAACATTGAACGTGCCCGGATGCTTCACGTCGATGTCCCAACTTACCCAATCGTTGGCATTGATCCAGAAGCCGATGTTGTCTTTGCCATTGCCTTCTTCATAGCGCAAGGTTTCACCGTGCAGATCGGCCACAACAGCGTGCAGCTTTAGCGAGCCATCAACCGCTTGCACATTGGCAAAAGGCACCACATCGGGCGCACCGGCAATTCGCAGCACAACAACCGTATTGATTTTATCGGGAGCAAGCGCAGGTAATGACAACACAACATCGTCACCGTTGCGCGCCAGCGGCACAGCCTTTCGAGTACTCAACATCTGTGCCCGTACGACTTTGTTTTTCAAACCGGGCACAACCAGCTTGCCGTTCTGCGGCCAATTAAAAACATGAAGATAAATCGTGCCGGGCTTGGTCGTGGCGCGTCCCCAGCTTAACTTTTTAAATGGACTGGCTCCGGTGCCATAAACGCTCTCGCCGTTGGTGCGCAACCACGTGCCCATGGCTGTGAGGCGCTCAACGCTGGGTTGTGGAATGATGCCTTCTGCTGTGGGCCCGACGTTAAGCAGGAAGTTGCCGCCTTTACTGGCAATATCGACCAGATTGTGCAACAGGTCGTCTGTTGATTTCCAGTTGATGTCCTCTTTCTTATAGCCCCACGAATAGTTCATCGTCATGCAGGTTTCCCAGTCACGAGCCAGGCCTGTGGCGGGAACGGTTTGTTCGGGTGTTTCCGTATCGCCGGGAACACCGTTGCCCAGACGATTGTTGGTTATGATGTTCGGGTGCTGTGCAAAATCGGCTGTGAGCGCTGCGATGTCGGCGGGCGACATATCGACTGGCGTATCCCACCACAGAATTGACGGCTTGTAACGCGCCAGAACCTCGCGCACCTGTGGTGCGGCCACGGTGCGCACATATTGGTGCAAGTCGCCCTCTTGCGCCTTATCCCAGTGATTGCCGTAAGCCGCGCCGCCGGGATGATGCCAGTCCTGAGCCTGCGAATAGTAGAGGCCGAATTTAATGCCGCGCTTGCGACAGGCAGCGGCCAGTTCAGCCAACGGGTCGCGCTTGAACGGTGTCGCGCTATAGATATTGAACGGGCTGGCCTGCGAGGGAAACATGGCAAAGCCGTCGTGGTGTTTGGAAGTAATAACAACATATTTCATGCCGGCGTTCTGCGCCAGTTGCGCCCACGCTTCAGCATCGAACTTCACCGGATTGAACTGCGGTGCCAGAGCCGCGTAGTCGGCGACGGGAATTTTCGCGCTGTTCATAATCCATTCGCTCGCGCCACCGATGGTTTTACCGTTCCACTCGCCGGCAGGAACAGCATACAATCCCCAGTGGATGAACATGCCGAAGCGCGCTTCGCGCCACCACTTCATGCGCTTGTCGCGCTGCGCTTTGGTTTCCGTGGCGTTTGGCACAACGGGTGCGGTCGTTTGTGCGGAAGTCGGCGTGATGTTGGCAAGCGACAGCAGCAATGCAGCCAGACACAACGACTTTCGAGTACTCGCAAGCATGGAAAGACCTTCGTTTGGGGATACCTTCTATTGTAATTGGTTTTGCGACGTATATACTCAGCGCGGCTCTCATTTCGTCAGGAAAGGTAAATCAATGAACATTGGATTCATCGGCGTCGGCGGAGTGGCGCAACCACATCTACAAAATGTGTCGAAGATGCGCGGCGTGCAAATCTCCGCCGTGTGCGACATCGTGTCGGAACGCGTGCAAAAAGTAGCGGAAACTTATGGTGCCAAGTCTTACGACAACTATCGGGAGATGTTGAAAAACGAAGCACTCGATGCGTGTTATGTCTGCGTCATTCCGGGCGCGCACGGCAACATCGAACTCGATCTCGCAAAGGCCAAAATTCCTTTTTATGCCGAGAAACCGGTTCACCTCGATTTGAACGTGTGCCAGAAAGTCATCGACGAACTGGAGAGAAGCGGCACCGTGAACAGCGTAGGCTATCACTGGCGTTACACCAGCGCCTCTCAAGCCGCCAAGAAGTTTGTCGATAAGCATCAGATCAGCCTGGTTGAAGGCTGGTGGTATGGCGGTTTTGTGGGCGCGCCGTGGTGGCGCCAGATGAAGCTTTCCGGTGGACAGTTGGTGGAACAGAGTACTCACATTGTCGATATGGCACGTTACCTCGCCGGCGAAGTACACACCGTGTTCGCGGCGGGCACAACGGGCGCCATGACGGAAATTGAAAACTACGATGTTCACGACGCTTCGGTGACAACGCTGCTCTTTGATTCAGGCGCTATCGGACAAATTACCAGCGGTTGCATCGCGGAAAAGAACGGCGGCTCCAGAGTGGACATCACCGTAAAAGGTCGCGACTGGCAGGCTTGGACGAACTCCAGCAAAGCGCGCTTAGTCGATGCCAAAGGTGAACAGGAAGCCGACAGCGGTCAGAGTTGGCAGGAACAACTGGGCAACGGCGACAAGACCTTCATCAGTTCAGTCAAGAGCGGCAGCAACGCCAAAGTTCTCAGCCCTTACGCCAGCGGCGCACAAACGCTCGCCATCACTTTAGCGGCCAACCAATCGATGAAAAGTGGCAAGCCGGTTAAAGTGCGGCGCTTCGTTTAAGCGCTAACAAAGCACTACTGAAACAGAGTAGTGTCATTTCGAGCAGAGCGAGAAATCTTAATCGAATCATGCGAAGATTTCTCGCTCTGCTTGAAATAACGCTATGTCGCAGCCACCCACATCAGCCGGAAACAAGAGAACCATTCTGCTTCCCGCGACGCCATAAGCTTTTCTCCGTATTGGCTAAAGTTGTTTACCCTGGCGAGTCTCATGCCCGTTTACATTGGCCTCGATATCGGCGGCACCAAGTTTATGGCGGCTGCCGCCGATGCACACGGCAACATCTTGCGTCGCACTCGCCACGACACTCCGCTTGAGCTCGATGCCGGTTTAAGCCTGCTGCACGATATGACACGCGAAGTCGCGCAAGGCGAAGAGATCGTGGCATTTGGTGCGTCAGCCGGCGGCCCGATGGATCAGGTGCGCGGCATCATTTCGCCGCTGCATCAGCCGCAATGGCGTGATGTGCCGATCAAGCACATCTTCGAAGAGAAATACGGAGTGCCGTTTCGAGTCGAGGTTGATACCGATGCGGCTGCTCTGGCCGAATGGCAATCTGGCGGCGACCACGCAGTACGCCTACTGTATGTCACCTTGAGCACCGGATGTGGCGCCGGCTTCCTGATTGATGGAGAAATCTATCGTGGCGCGAATGGCGTTCATCCCGAGTATGCGCATTGTGGCGTGGCGCGCTTCCCGAGTACTCGCAATGCGCCAATATTGTGCGAATGCGGCGCTCACGATTGTTTAACGGCACTGGTTTCGGGTAATGGCATTCGCCATCTTTATGCCTGTGCGGCAGAGCAATTAAGTGACGAACAGTGGCATGAAGTCGCGTTTCATCTGGGGCAAGGGCTGCGCAACTGGGCTTCGATTTTGGCCCCTGATGTCATCGTATTGGGTGGCGGCGTGGCAATCGGTGGCGGCGAAACGTTGTTGAACGAAGCGCGCCGCGTGATGCAAGAAAACGTGCGACTTACCCCAGTGCCTCAGGTTCGTCTCAGCAACCTGGGCTATGATACGGCGTTGCGCGGCGCCGTTGTATTGGCGATGCAAAGCACCGACGCTCAGAGCCTATTTCAATGACGTTGTCCTGTTTGTAGGGGCGCATGCCATACGCCCCGACCAACCACACTGATACGTGCTTTAATCAAGTGGTAACGTGTTGCCAGGTTAAAAAGGGCTGGCGGCAAATAAAGAAGCAGTCCGAGTACTCCACGAGTACTCGGACTGCTTCTTTGCAACAAGGCTGTCGGATGTCGGTTATAAACCGGCTTGCTGAAAAATCTTGTCCATTGAAGCACCTACGGATTTGAGTCGCGCTTCGTCGTCTGGAAGATCTTTCAATTCTTTTTTGAATGGCTCAGGTGTGACGGGGCCATCGTAACCAATAGATTGCAAGGTTTGCAAGAACGCGGCGATGTCTATGACACCGGTTTCACCGGGCAGACAGCGCACGTTGTCGCGCTGCTCATCCAGCGCAACGCCTGCCGGAGCATCGTTGACATGCACATAAACAACCTGTTCCGGCTTCAAGGTGCGTAATTCGTCAACTGTGCCGCCAGAGGTATACCAGTGCCAGCAGTCGAGCAGCAGGCCGACATTCGGGCCGATTTCAGCGCCCAGATCGAGCATCCCCTGCATGGTGTAGATGAACTCATGTTTGCGGCCTTGGCGCAGTGTCTTCGGGCCAATGAATTCCAGACCGAGTGAGCAGCCGTTATCGGCCAATATTTGCGCCACCGGCTTAAAGCGTTCGATGTGAAAACGTCGGTTTTCTTCGAGCGGCAATTCATCGGAGGATGGCAAGATCCACGTCATGGTGCGACCGCCGCCAATAGCCGAGGCCGCCTTGGCCAGGCGCGGCAACTCTTCGAGACTCTGGCGCCAGGCAGATTCTTCGCCGCGCCACTGAACCGGCAAGCCCCAGCCGCCCGGTCGAATTCCAGCATTGGAGAAAACCGTCTGCACCGCGTCAATACCCTGCGTTTCGATGATGTCCGCGACTTCACGCGGATTAAACTCAACGCCCTCAAAGCCACCGATTCTGGCGGCCTGCACCGCGTCTTGCAGAGTGTTCGCCGAGACGTTAATCGCACCCGGACTCAGTGTCTTGAACATGATTTTCCTTTTCGAAGTTTGCTTTTATCGAGCGCTCTGTTGAGTACTTAAGCCCACGTTTAGGCAGTGCTGAGCGCCGGTTCGCGCGCTGCCTGTTGCTCGCTCGGATTACCGTCGGATGGCTTGGAATGCTTACGCGAAGTCCACCAGATTTCGATGAGGTTGGTGATGGGCCCGACGGCAAACAGAGCATAATAAGGCGCGTGGATATTGCCCGCCAATCGCAAAACGTGCTCGGCAAAGGCTACGAGAAACGCTACGAACATCTGCGCGCGCCGTCCGTGTACCGTAGTCTTGGGGTCAGTGATCATGAAGAAAATGAAGAGCTGATACATCGGCCCCGTAATCGGCGCGATCTCCACGAAAAAGCGGCTGCTAAACGGCATCGTGCTGTGGCTAAAGATGGCGCGTTCTAAGGCAAAAGCGAAAAACGCGACCACGTAAGTGGCGCAAATATGAAAGCGCTTCAAGTTCCAGATGATGAACGAGCCCAGTGCCCAGATAATGGCCATGGCCCAGATGCGGTTATCCCATTGCTGCCCCAGGGTGGCAACCGTTTCATGCGCGATAATCAGCATGATGGCGATGGCGAAGTTGGACGGGTTCCAGATGTGGCGGCCCTTGACGCGGATGACGTATTTCGAAGTAATCGCGATCATGGCACACAGCGCATACGGCCAAAATTCCGGCGAACGAACCAGAATGCCGACGCTGATGCCGCTGACATAAGCGCTCGCCAGATGCGGAAATTTGCCGGTCGTCATCTTGCTGAGCACAATTTCCGTGACGGCACTAGCCACAATCGCCAGCAACGTGCGCGAAAAACTTTCGAGCACGCCGAAAGAAAGCTGCGCACATAACAGGACGACAGTAATGAACAGCGGCGCAATGTAACGCTGGTCAATGCCGAACTTGCGCGGCGCACTTGCCGCCTCAACCAGAGGTGGCGCATCCGCAGCAAGCGGTGCCGTGGAAACAGAACGAGTACTCGATGGCGTCATGCCGGCTCCTTCAAAGAATTGATCTGACCGATTTTCAAGTTTGTCAACGTTTGCACTTTACCCGATGGCCAGCGGATAACCGCTTTTTCAACTTTGGGATCTTTGCCCAGCCCAAAGTGCAGGCGCCGCATGTTCTGCGCGCAAAAGCCGCTGCCACCCGAAACTTCCTGCACTTGTTGCATGCCGTTCCAGAACAGTTTTACCTGCGTGCCGATGGCGCTACGATTGCCTTTGGTGCCTTCAAGAGAAAACTCGATCCATTTATGACTTGGGTCGGCGCTGTTCTTATAAATCAGCACCGGCCCGCGCTGATTGGAAACCAGCACATCGAGCACGCCCCGGTTCCACAGATCGGCCATGGCCACCGCGCGTCCGTCGTGGCGGTCGTTCACTCCGGCGGCTTGGGCCACATCAGAGAATTTACCCGCTCCGTCGTTCATCCAAACACGCTTGGCCTGATAACCCGACAAACTGCGGCCTTTCATCGGCGGCCAGTGTGCCGCATCCGCAATGATGGCGCTGTTGCCGCCGGCGATCTTTGAGTAGTCATACCAGTAACTGCTTTTCTTATCGGCGGAAACGTAGCCGTTGGTCAGATATAAGTCGAGCGTGCCGTCGTTGTTCAGGTCGCCGAACTGCGCGCCGAAACTCCAGCCACCGTTTTCGATGCCCAGCGCGGTCGCCAGGTTGTCGTAGCGCACGTTGTCACCCGATGTGCCGTCGCGCGGCACCCACAGGTTGTTGCCTTGCAACAGGTTGCCGCCTTCATCGGTAATATTGGAAACATAAACCGCGAACTGGCCCTTATTAAGCACATCGCCCACGCTGGCGTTCATGCCGCTCTTGGGTGCGTAACCGACGCCAGTCGGCTTGCCGATTTCTTTAAAACGTTTGCCGCCCTCGTTGGCGAACAACTCGGAAACGCCATAATCGTTGGCGATGAACACATCGGGGTAACCGGTGCCGCGCAAGTCGGCGGCAGTGGCGGCCAACGCCCAGCGAGTACTCTTCAAGCCGCTTTGCTCGGTTACATCTTCAAAGCGGCCATTGCCCACGTTGCGCAGCAGATATTTACGCCCGCCGTTTTGCGCGTATTCAAAACTGTCGGGCATCATGCGCGTGTTCTTTAGCTTCCACAGGTTCACTTCTTCGGGATAGTAGCCACCGATAAACAAGTCGAGCTTGCCGTCGCGGTCGTAGTCGAGCCAGATCGCGTTGTTGGCGTTCACCCACCTGGGGAAGCCGGTCTGCTCCGTCACGCGCGTGAACTTCTTGCCGCCGTCGTTATGAAACAGCTCAGGCTGGCCCCACTTGTAAACGAGGAGGTCTTCAAAGCCGTCGTTATCATAGTCGCCCCACACAGCGCCCATCGAAACGCCGTCGCTGCGGTTCAAGTCGGCGACCCCCATACGCGCAGCGACTTCTTCAAAAGTGCCGTCGCGCTTGTTGCGGTAAAGATGATTCTTGCTATTTTCACCACTGTTGGTAATGTAGAAATCGTTCCAACCATCGCGGTCGAAGTCGGAAACCGCCACGCCGGCGCCCATGGAAGCGACCTGCGGCATGATGTGGTCGAGCTTTGCATCCAGCTTTGGCGCCTGATGCGTAAAGTTGACGCCGCTCTGCTTCGAGACTTCTTCGAGCCGAAAACCATAGCGTGTTAATGCGGAATTTGCGTCACCGACAGCAACGTCATGTGACGTGTGAGTACTCGTCGATTGAAGGCGGCGCAGCGCCATGGGAGTGAGCAGAAGTCCAGCAAAAAACAGCAGCAGAACGATACGTGTAGCTTGATTCATCGTGGTCACCAACGACTAATTGCTTTGCGGGCGCAGTGCCGTGCGGAACTGCCGGGTCGAAACGTAGCGCGTGTGATAAGTTTGCCAATCGCGCGGGTTTTTGCGGTAGGCCGGGTCATCCTGCAAGCGGCCCAGCGGCGCTGAGTACTCGGGACGGCTGTGCAACGGCAGCGGCAACAGCGTTTTGGAAAATCCTGTATTAAGGTTGCCGTCTTTGGTCCAGCCGTCGCTGATGAAGACGAAATCGCGTTTCCAGCCTTGTGGCGGCGCGGGCAACTCCGTGAACTTGAGGTGCATTTCATCACCGGCGTTCATGATGACGTAGCGGTCATCAATGCGTTGCAACAAAGGATTGACATCGCCAAAGCGCGTATACAAACCAACGAGATCGCGCCAACGCTGCGCCGGCTGCACTTTGTCGTAAGCGGCAGGCAATTCAGGTGAGGAACGGTCGCGCGCGGCCATGGGCGACACACCGCGATAACGAAGCTGCGCTGTTTGCGGCAAAAGCCTCGTTTGCTTCGCCGATGCCGCACCTGTGGGCGCCGTCGCCCAACTGAGTTTGTCCCAGTAGATTTCCAGATTCGTGCGCAGGCGCAACTTGCGTGGCGCGTTCGTGCGAAACACATTCTTCAAGTCGATGAGAATCGCCTTGTTTTTGCCCGCTGGAAAACCAAGGTGCGGTTGTGCCACAATCCAGCCGCCCTTGCCGTCGGCGACTTCCAGGCTGAGGTCGCGCGGCGCCTCGTTTTTACCTTGTCCCAGCGCCACGTTGATCGAGCTGTCTGTCGGGTGCAGCCAACCTTCGGCAATGAGCCACAACGGCTCGCTACCGAGTACTCGTTGCGGCAATTCGACTTCGACCCAGTGATCGCGCGCCACGCCCTGATAGCGGCCTTTGCCGAAGGTGTCGAGATAACGGCTGTCCAGCGCGCTGACGATTTCCGTTACATTCTGGCCCCGATCATCCGTTGCACGCACGATTGGTTGCGGCGTGTTCGTCACCGTCACGCGCAGCGGCGGCATCGGAATGGAGAATCGTTCATCAACCCACACCTCGCTATTTTCGGGGTGGTCAACCGCTAACAGCGCAATGTGATCGAAGATATGCGCCTCCCACAAGTCGGCGGTTACACGTAAGTCGTAGAAGCCGTCGCGCGGCGCGAGTTGATCGGCGCGAATTTTGGCCCAGTCTTCGGTTTGCACTACGCCCGCTGTGTCCTGCGCGTTGATCTTCAGACCCAAAGGCGAACGCCAGTTGACATCTTTCACAAAGTGGATGCCTTTGCCATCGAAAGTCCACAGGAACGGGCATGACCCGGTGAGCCGTTGCTCGGCACCGACGCTGGTATCACCTTTGAGATCGAACTCGCCCTGCGTCGCGCCATTAGGCCAGACGACACGAACCGCATCCGTTGCGGCACGCTCACCGAGACCGAAATGAGTACTCGGTGCTTCGATGATTTGCTTTTCATAAAGCAAGCCGGAACGCAGCTCCATGGTGCCGCCAATGCCGAATGAATTGATGCGCTGATCGCCTGTTGTTTCTGCTGCGCGCGAGCGCAACACCTGCCAGTGATAATCCTTGCTACCACTATTGATGAATTGCTGCGGCACGCCTGATGCAGCCACGCCGACCAAATCGAGGCGACCGTCATCATTGAGGTCGCCGATACTGGAAATCGTTGCATCTAAAGGCGTTGCGAGCGCCTGCCACTTTTCACCAACATCAGCGAGCCACATGTGCGTTTTGCCACCGCTCGAGGCAACGATATCGAGACCGCCATTGTTATCGAGGTCGGCAACTAACAGGCGTGCGGTGCCCACTTCCTGAGTACTCGGGGCAGCGTTTAAACGCGCAATTTGCGCAACATCCCACTTGTCGCTGTCTTGCGCGCTGGTCAGGCGCGAAATAGCGCCATCCGCTTGCAACGCAACGATGTCGATCATGCCGTCGCCATTCACGTCAGCGGGCACCATCGCCAGGATTTTTCCCGGCGTTTGTGGCGCCGCGCGAACACTGAAGCGCCCCGAACGCTCGTTGCTGAAGACTTGCAGCGCACCGGCATCACTCAACAGCGCGATGTCGTTGTCACCATCATCGTCAAAGTCGGCCCAGGCGAAACCACGCACGTTCTTAGCGCCGGGCAAAGGTATGTTCGCTTGCCAGGTGCCGTCTCCGTTGTTACGCAGCACAAGCGGAGCACCGGCGCGCGGCGCCAGCACCAGGTCAAGATCGCCATCGGCTTCGATGTCGCTGGGCCACGCGCCGTAGTAATTAGCATTAGCTACAGCCGGAGCAAGTTTCGCGGCGCGTGTGACATCGGCGAAAACGTTCGCTGAACTCTGTTGATAAAGTCGCAAACCGCCTGCTCCGGCAAGAGCCACATCGTTCTTGAAATCATAGTTCCAGTCGAGAATGGCCATGCTGTGGGAGGACGATGCCGTGCCCGCTGCACCGGGAAACTTTAGTTTCAACGCCGGAGTTCCAGCGCGGGAAGCCCCGGCGCGCTGCACCTGTGCGGCATCGGCGGCCAGCACAGCGGGCGGTGTTTCCGCTGCAAAATAGGCGATGCGCAGCGCATCGGCGCGGCTGATGCCCGGCAACGATTGCGCTTTAAAAGCCAGCGACATATCAGGTGGCGAGGGCTGTGAACTGGGCGTGGTCAGCCACAGGAAACGCTCGAACGGCTGCCCGAGTTCGCCGGCAGCCGCGTCCAGAACACTGAGGCTTTGTTGATATTCCGGCAACGGCTTGAGCAAGTTGCTCAAAAACACCACGGGAATGGCGGCTGCACGGGCGTTCGCTTTGGTCGCGGTTTCCACCGCCTGCAACTGCTGTTGCGCTTCAGGTGACCACTGCGCCGAAATGGCCCGCACGCGCTTCAGAGTACTCGCCAATTCCTCAGTGTCGCCCTGCTTGGCAGCGTAACGCATGTTTTCAATCAGCGCGGCCAGGTTATTGGGCGCAACCTTCAAGATTTCTTTGATGAGAGCCTGGGCTTGCGTGTCGCTTTGCGGCCCGCCCTGCCGTGTGATTTCCTGCGCCAGAGCATAACGGGCGCGCAAGTTACCGCTATCGAGTTCAATGGCGCGACGCAGATGCATAATCGCTTGCTCGGCGTTGCCCTGGCGGCTGTTGAGAAGGCCGAGCGTTTCCTCAATGCGACCATTTTGCGGGGCCAGTTGGCGTGCCTTTTCGAGGCTTCTGGCAGCTTCCTCGAAGTTGTTTTGCCGCAACTGCAAAATGCCGAGATTGGCCCAGGCCGCCGGTTCCTGGGGCACAAGGCGCGTCACTTCGGTGAGGTTTTTCGCAGCACGGTCGAGATCGCCCGCCTGCAACGCCACAAGGCCGGTGTAGAACTCTTTGACAACGGTCTGATAAAGCGGCGTGCCGACACCGGGTGGCTGGTTGCGCTGCCAGAAATAGTAGCCGCCGCCGAGCACGAGCACGCCAAGCGCCAGCAGAACAGCAAAGCGCCGTCGGGAAGAAGATTTCTGTGGCATGAATGAATTCGTTTCGGGAGTCGTTTTGGACAAGCGAGTACTCGCTTGAGGCGCCTGTAGGTTTGAGGACGCGCCACTTGCGAGTTCGCCACCTGCTAATTATAAGGAATGAAGACTCTGTGTTATATTTTACCCTGCTTCTGTTTTGTTAATCATTTTGTTTTATGTTTTGCACCACAGGAGCGGCTTGCCTCAACCACTTGTACATACCGTTGGAGTTCATTGCTTAAGCTTGTTGCTCTATGTTGCAAAAACGCTCTCTTCTATCGCTGTTACTTCCTGTTTCAGTTGTGCTGACGATCGTAGCCGTATGGTTCGTATGTTCGGCGATGCAGGTTTTTCCGCCCTCGCTGTTTCCCTCACCGGCAGAGGTGGCTACCGGTTTCGCGGAAGAAGCAGCCGGCGGTCGCATTTTCGACGATGTCATTGCGTCTGTTTTTCGTGTGGCGACCGGTTTCGTCCTGGCCGTTATCCTGGGCGTGCCCTGTGGACTGTGGCTGGGTAGCAGCGCCCGCGCCCGCGCCGCATTCATGCCCGGAGTAAACTTCTTTCGCGCGCTTTCACCGCTGGCCTGGATCGGCTTCGCTATTCTCTGGTTCGGCATCGGCGATAAATCGGCGATCTTCATCATTTTTATGGCGACGCTGTTTCCCATCGTTCTCGCCACCGTAGCCGCCATGGCCAACATCCCGAATGTATATTTTCGCGTGGCGCGCGATTACGGTTTACACGGACGCGAACTGCTGATGCAGGTGACGCTGCCCGCCATTATGCCGCAACTGATTACGACATTACGCCTGGCCGCCGGATTGGCGTGGTTTGTGGTCGTGGCCGCCGAGATGAGCGGTGCGCAGGAAGGCCTGGGCTTTGCGGTTCTCGATGCGCGCAACGGCTTGCGTGCCGACCTGCTCGTGGTTGTGATGATCGTGATTGGCATCACTGGAGTACTCATCGACTGGCTTTTGCAACGCCTGACCCACATTCCAAGCGTGCGCTGGGGCTACGACAGGTGAGACCATGAACTCTAACGCCCACACCACGCCGGTCGCACCATCAATTACAGAGCCTTCACTGCAACTTGCGAACGTGTCACGCTCGTTTGGCACGATGCACGTTTTCGACAATCTCAGCCTGGAAATCGCGCGCGGCGAGTTCGTGGCGATTGTCGGCCCGTCGGGTTGCGGCAAATCAACGCTGCTCAATCTTTTATCAGGCTTCGACAAACCGACATCAGGCACCATCACGCGGCACGGTAAGACGCGCATGGTTTTCCAGCAGGACGGGCTTTTTCCGTGGCTTACAGCGCGGGAGAACATCGCGCTCGGACTGCGCCATCTCCATGATGACACTGCGCGCCAAAGCCAGATTGACGAACTCCTGGCCTTGATGGGATTGCAACCTTTCGATGCTTATTATCCGCATCAACTTTCGGGCGGCATGCGGCAGCGTGTCGAAATCGCGCGTGCCCTGGCCGGAGAAACCGACATTCTGCTGCTGGACGAGCCGTTTTCCTCGCTTGATTACTTAACGCGTTTGCGGCTGCGCAGCGAGTTCACGCGCCTGCTATCGGAACGACCACGCACTGTGGTTTTTGTGACGCACGACATCGAGGAAGCGGCGCACATGGCCGACCGTGTGGTGGTGCTGTCGGAACGCCCGGCACGCATCTGCTGCGAAGTGCGTCTGAGTACTCAGCGCCCACGTGACCTGACCCATCCCGCAGTGGTTGAAGCCGTTAAGCGCATTCTGGACGAAATGGGACTGCGTGAGGGAAACGAAAACCGCGCCAAATAAGTTAAAATAAAAGAGAGGCTCTTCTATGAAAAATTCAACTTTACGTGCTGTATTTGGGATTGTTGCTGTTATCGCTGTGCTGGCGCTTTTGCGCTTCAAACCCTGGCAAGGCGGCGAGACTGGCGAAACCGCACCCGGTGCGCCTGTTATCACGGGTAGTGGCAGTGGCAGTGGCAGTGGCACGGCAAGCAAACAGGAAGTCGCTGTCGGGTTCTTGCCGGTGACTTGCCATCTCACCTGCCCGGTTACGGATTTCGCGACACGCACCAGCGCTACGAACCACTTCAAGTCGATGCGCTTCACCGATTTTCCCACCGTAGTGGACGCGTTGAAGTCGGGCCGTATGCAGGCCACTTTCATGATTGCGCCACTGGCTATGAAGCTGCGCGAACAGGGCGTTCCGGTCAAGATTTGCTATCTGGGCCACCGCGACGGCTCAACGGTCATGGTGCGCAAAGACTTGCCGGTGAAGGATTTGCGTGACCTGCGCGGAAAGACATTTGCCATCCCAAGCAAGTATTCGAATCAGAATCTGGTGATTCATGCTCTGATGGAGCGCCAGGGTGTGCAACCCGGTGAGATTAAGTTCGTGGAAATGGCGCCGCCCGACATGCCGACGGCGCTGGCGACCAAAGCCATCGACGCTTACTTTGTAGGCGAGCCGCACGCCGCTAAAGCCGAAATGGATGGCACCGGTCGAGTACTCTACCATGCTAAAGACATCTGGCCACGCTTCATCTCGTGCGTCCTGGTGGTGCACGAGAACTTGATCAAAGAGCAACCCGAGACTGTGCGCGACCTGGTGCGCGGCATCGCCGAAAGCGGCGAATGGGCCGAAACGCACCGCCTGGAAGCAGCCAAGCTTGTAGCGCCTTACTTCCGCCAGAAGGAAAAGCTGATTCGTTACGTGCTGACGACACCGCCGGGTCGCGTCAGCTACCGCCAGTTGACACCTACAGATGCGGAGATGGAGAAGATTCAAGACATGGCGATCAAAACGGGCGTTTTGAAGAAACGCACCCCCATCAACGAATTGATGGCCCGTGAATTCATCCCGAAAGAGATCAAGCAGGCAACAATAAAGCTGGCGAATGCGGCTGGCACAAAGCCACAATCTTGATCGAGCTGACGTGCTCCCCAGAAGTGCTTGCATTCTCAACTGGAGAATCGGCAGATAAGGAGCCGATATGAAGAGGAGTCGATTCACAGAAGAGCAGATCATTGGCATCATCAAACAGCAGGAAAGCGGTGTTGCCACAGCTGAGGTGTGTCGCCAGCACGGCATGAGCCAGGCAACGTTCTACCAGTGGAAAGCTAAGTTCGGTGGTATGAGCGTGAGTGATGCACAACGCTTACGCCAACTTGAATCAGAAAACGCCAAGCTGCGCCGCGTAGTAGCCGATCAAGCGGTTGACATTGTGGCTTTGAAGGACGTGCTGTCAAAAAAGTGGTGACGCCCGCTCTCAAGACAAGAAAGGAGTGGCGGGCTATCTTCAAGAAGAGCATGGTCGCTCACAGCGCAAAGCGGCGGCTCTGGTGGGAAGCGCGGCCAGCGTGCTGCGCTACAACTCGAAGCGAGCGGATGATGCGCCTGTCATAAAGCGTTTGCGGAAGTTGGCTACAGAACGTCCACGCTTTGGTTACCGTCGCCTGCACGTTCTGCTGCACGTTCTGCTTCGACGTGAGGAGTTGGTGCTCAACCTGAAGAAGACACATCGGCTTTATCGCCAGGCCAAGCTGCACTTGCGGTCCAAGAAGCGACGGCGCATCGCCAGCAGCGTGCGAGTGATGCCTGAAGCACCAAGCGGTGTGAATCAGGTATGGACGATGGACTTTGTGCATGACAACTTGGCCTGTGGGCGAGTCTTCCGCACGCTCAACATCATGGATGCGTGGAGCCGTGAGGCGAGGGCCATTGAAGCAGATACCTGCTTGAACGGTAAGCGGGTGGTGCGGGTGTTGGAGGAACTGTTAGCCTTGCGTGGCAAACCGCAAATGATTCAGATGGACAACCGCAGCGAGTTCAGAAGTATTGAAGTGGATCAGTGGGCTTATCGTAATCAGGTGAAGTTACACTTCATTGAACCAGGCAAGCCGACACAGAATGGCAAGATCGAGTCGTTCAATGGCAGACTCCGCGACGAGTGTCTCAACCAGGAGTGGTTCACCTCGCTCTTTCATGCACGCTGCGTTTTAGCTGCTTGGAAAGAGGACTACAATACGGTGCGTCCGCTCAGCGCACTCAACTACCAAACGCCCCATCAATGGGCACAATCTCAAGCCGCTGTCTCTACTTTAGAATGAGAGATGTTTGGGGAGCACGTCAGAGCACCTCTGGATAGCGTTCAAAAACACTGCCGTGTGTAGCTGTTTAACATCGCATGTTGAACACCGCATAAAGGGACCTTTACTCAAAGTGAGAAGATTATGTTTAAGCGAAACCAAAGCAGGGTATAATAGAACTCTAGTGCATTTTTTGTATGAGCCAATTGGCATAGAAAGTATGAATTACACGTTGATGAAACTCGCTATTGAGTTCTGATCAATGCCATTCTATGCCATGCTTTTGGTTTACCAAGTAACCGCCGTTTAGAACCTACGGAGGTGCTTACTCTTATTTAATCCAAGTTGCCATCTGTGGCGGTGGAGTGTAGTCTCCTGTTGAGCGACCAACTCAACAATAGGAAACTTCGATTCAAGATACCATAACCACGATGCTCTGCTTGATGCGACGACTTCTGGAAAGCCAACGGCTGCTGCGATGATCAGCAATACCGGGTCTCCGCCCAGGTCATGCTGGTGCCTTTAGTATCGCCTAACAGCTTCCAGTGCCTGTATGTGGCAATTTGGGTTATTTAGTAGTTAGAGCTTGAACCCATGATCAATACGGATATTTATAAAACGGAGGTGAGCAGGTGAAAAAAGAGTTGTCCCCAGCGATGGTTCAAGCTCTTATTGCGGCCGCTGTCCTCATAGCCTTAGGGTTAGGCTTCTTCTTGTTCCGACGCAGTGATCCATCTTCCGGATCGTTTGGCACGCCCCCGCCAGGGGAGATTGCACGCAAGATGCAGGAGGGCCAGCAAAGAGGATCGCAGCAGGCAGCACAGCAGGCAGCACAGCAAGGCCAGCGGAGGCAATAGTGCCGCAAATACATCGAAGTTTCGGTGTTTTAAGCGATCGATTTCACGCTTAAATACAAGCGTCGGATAACTAAATAGGAGGGTTTGCATGAAAACCTTGGAAAGCAAAGTGAGAACAAAGCGCAGAGGATTCACCCTAATAGAGCTTCTTGTTGTCATAGCGATTATAGCAATATTGGCGGCGATATTGTTCCCTGTTTTCGCCCGCGCGCGTGACAATGCGCGCCGCGCCAGTTGCCAGTCCAACCTGAAGCAGATTGGCCTGGGCTTTATTCAGTACACGCAGGATTACGATGGCCAATACCCAATGACAATGGCCAACTGGCGTTTCGGCACTCAAGAATATGACTGGACCACGAACCAGCAGGATCAGCCTTTTGGCCGCATGAGATTGAAGCGCTGGGGCTGGGAGCACGCCATCTTCCCTTACATAAAGAGCGCACAGCTGTTTCGTTGTCCCGGCGCCAACCAGAGCCTTCCTGAAAATCAGGATCCGAATTCGGACAACACCGCCTGGAGCGCCGGCACCACCCAGTATGCTTCTAACATGCGCGTGACTGGCCACTGGAGCCACAGCGTCGATGGTAATACCGGTGCGGGCGAATGGGGCTGGGGGGCACGCACCATTCGGGACAGCCAGTTGGCCTTTCCGGCATCAACCATCTTGGCTATGGACGGCCCGGCCGGTGGTATGTCGGGGACGACTGTACACGAGAGCAGCGGTTGGGGTGCCACAACTGATGACAACAAAAATTCTATTGACGGCATGACCGGCAGGGCACCGCATCAGCAAACCAATGCCTTGGGTAAGGACCAGTCGGATTACAATGGTGGTGCCGTTGCACCGGCGAGGCGGCATTTAGACGGCGGCAACTATTTGTTCACTGACGGGCACGTCAAGTGGTTCAATGTCCAGACCATCGAAATCGTAAAAAATAACCAGGCAAAGCGTACGGGTAACAGCCCGACATTTTGTCCGGACGCTGAGTGTGCACCCTAAATGCTGATTGCCTGCACACCTGTTGAACGCTCGTAGTACGGTGCAAGCAGTCTCTGGCGTAGAGCAAAACCAAAAGCGGGCGGCTCCGAAGGTTGGAGCCGCCCGCTTGCGTAGAAAAACATGTTCCGAAAACCTTCTTCATTACACGATCGCTCTATTCATCTCGGTGTCCCCGACGCGCATACAGAACAAAGCCCGACGGGTCTGGTCACGGGTAAGCCACGAGCAAAGCCGCTGTGGATTGTGGCAATGCTTATTGTAATGGGAGCAGCTTGGTGGTTTCGCCAGCACTATCTTACAAGCCGGGCCCTGCTCCCCGAGGTTCCTCCTGTGGCGGCACTGGATCCGGCCCTGGTTGCGCTGGGTCAGAAGTCGGTGCGGTTGCAGACTCAACTGGCTACAGAACCCAACAACCTCACGAAGCGCTGGGATCTTGCCGACACATATCAAAAGATGGCACAGCCCGATCTGGCTGAGCAACAGCTAAAAATAATTGCTCGACAAGACCCTAATAGCCTTGAGGCGCGGCTTGGCTTAGCGAACATTCAACTGGCCCGTGGTAATCTCAATCGGGCAGAACAAGAGTTTCGTGATGTGGTGCGGCGGTTTCCTAGAAAGCGTGCAGTGCTTGACGCCTGGGCTGGTCTGGCAGCGATCTCTTACCATCAGGGACGTTACATCGAAGCCGAACGGGCCGCTCGTCAGGGGTTGAGGTATGAGCGGGAAAGCGCCAATCTCATCTTTATCCGCTCATCAGCGATAGTCGAACTGGCAGCCAACCACCCTCGTCCGCAGATATACGAGGAGGCTGTACGTCTGGCCCTGATTGGTCTTCACACCATCCTTTCGGCTTGGCCCGAGAAAGGCGCAGTTTATTATAAAATCGGCCGTGCACATGTCCTGCTTAAGGATAGCCGGAACGCTCTCAAGTACCTTCGGCGAGCCAAGGAGCTTTTGCCGGACCGCCCTGAAGTTGACATCCATCTGGCCAAGGTCCTTAGCTCGACGGGCAAACGGCCCCAGGCCATAGAGCTTATCGAGGAATCTGTAAAGAAGCATCCAAACCATGCGGGGCTGCACGACGTCTTGGGTCAACTGCTAATGTACAGCAGCGACCCCAATCATACTCGGCGTATGTATGAGGAGTTCGGCAAGGCCTGTCAGTTGCGACCGCAACAAGCTGATTATTGGCAGAGGTTCGGCACGGCCTGCATAACCTTAGACAAGATCGATGAGGCTAAGCAAGCTTTCGAAGAAGCGGTTCGGCTTGATCCTAATGTAGCTTATCCATTCCAGCAGTTAGCTAAGATCCACAGGCGGCAGGGCGAACCTGAGAAAGCTGCGCGCTATGCCGAAGCGGCGAGTGCCTTGGCGTTTAACGAGCAGCAGTTGCAACAGATAGAGAGTATGCTGCAACTTAATCCATCTGGTCCCCGCGCTATTCAACTTCACCTCATCTTGGCTGAGCGATATCGGCAGTTAGGCTGGCTTTACGTTGCACATAACGAGTACTCGTTTGTTTTACGCAAAGATCCACAAAACAAGCGGGCGAAAGAGGGATTGCGGTTGGTAGAGAACACGAAACCAGGGCCGCAAATAACGGAGGCCAGTCGTTGAATGTTTGCCGCCGGACCTCACGTTGCATGGGCAGTGTGGGATCGCTGATCCCGCTGTTTACTGCAGCGCTATTGCTGTTATTAGCAGGTTGCAATCGTCCCCAGGCGGTCAAGCCAGCCGCACAGGTTGCTCCATCCTACGCAGCGAAGTTTGCCTATATAACGGAGCAGGCTGGACTGTCCTTCCGGCAGTATCATGGTGGTTGTGGAAAATATTACTTCGTCGAGCAAATTGCAGCCGGAGCTGCGCTGTTCGACGCCAATGGTGATGGTTATCTCGATGCCTATTTTCCACAACCACAGCCCTTGGGTAAGTGCGAAGGCAAGTTCAAGCAGCCCCTACACCACCGCCTTTATGTGAACGATGGAAAGGGTCATTTCATATTCAAGCCTGCTGCTTTCGGCGGCGTGGACACAGACTATGGCATCGGCGCCTCGGTAGGGGATTACGACAACGACGGCGATGGTGACCTGTATGTCACATGCTACGGTCGCAATAAGCTATTTCGCAATCGTGGGAACGGCACTTTTGAAGATGCCACCAAGCAGGCAGGTGTCGGTCTCACGGGCATGTCAACGAGTTCGGTCTGGTTCGATTACGACAAAGATGGTTATCTTGATCTCTACGTCGCACGCTACTGCGAATGGAGCGTTGCGATGGATCGCTCATGCAGTAACGAGCAAGGCCGTAAGGATGTCTGCAGTCCACTACTCTACACGCCGACGCGCGATGCACTGTACCACAACAACGGCAATGGAACATTTACGGAGGTGTCCAAGCAGGCCGGAGTCGCAGGCACGAAAAGACGTGGTTTAGGTGTAGCTGCATTAGACGTTAATGACGATGGAAAATTAGACCTTTTCGTCGCCAATGACATCTCACCCAACTACCTTTACATCAATCAAGGCCAGGGTAAGTTCCGCGATATGGCTATGCAAACCGATGTGGCCTATGGCCTTGCCGGACATGCTTTGGCTAACATGGGCGTCGCGGTTGGTGATTACAACGATGACAGCAAGTTGGATTTGCTCGTTACAGTTTTCGAGCAACAAGGCTATACGCTTTACAGGAATAACGGCCTTGACTTCACAAATGTCAGTGGGACGACTGGAATATTTCAGGCAACGCTCCCGTACCTGGCGTTTGGGACCGGCTTTGTCGATAGCCGAAACAATGGACAATTGGATGTGTTCTTTGCCAACGGACACGTTTCGCCAAGTAGCAAATTCCAAGATCCCAGAACTGCTTACAAGCAGCGCAACCAGTTGATGCTCAACAATGGTAAAGGAAGTTTCGTTGATACGCCGGCAGCATTGCCCAAAGACGATGTCCGAGTACATCGTGGAGCCGCTTTTGGTGACATTGACAATGATGGCCGCGTAGACATTCTAGTGACAGCCTCCGATGATCAGCCTACCCTGCTGCATAACCAGTCGCAAGCCGGCAATTGGCTGCTATTGAAACTAATCAACAAACAAGGGTGTGTTACACCTGTTGGGGCGCGCTGCATTGCCACGATACAAGGCAAGAAACGCCTTCGCGTTGTCCTTGGCGGCGGTAGCTACGCCGGTGAAAGTGACCATCGCGTCCATTTTGGTTTGGGAAGTGCTGATAAAGTGGAGCGTCTGGAAATCCAGTGGCTCTCTGGCCGGAAGCAAGTTCTTGAAAATGTGTCGGCCAATCAGATTCTTACAGTGAAAGAGGGTAAATAGGCTCTACTGTTACTTCGAGGATGCACCTGCACCTTGTCGAACTATGAGTACTCGATCAACTGCCACATCACGAAGCACCTCACGCTTTCCGTCGGGCCACGTTATAGAGAGACTCTGTAAACGAGTCACATCTCCCAGTCCCAAGTGAACGCGCGGATCACTCGATGAAAGATAGCTGGATGCAGGAGAAACCTGCTCTACCCACTGGCGTTTTCCGCCCCGAGCCACAATTTTGGCACCATAAGCAAACGGATTGGCGCCCAGAGCGCGGAGGTCAAGTTTTATCCAATGACTCGGAGTTTTTGAGATGTTGCGGAGTAAAAGCGGTTCACCTTCGTAATCTACAACCAAAGCGTCCATGCGCCCATCATTGTCGAAGTCGCCTCCGGCCAGGCCACGACCGAGGATCGGACGTATCCAATCGCCGCCCAACTTTGGTGCGATATCAACAAAGTTGCGTTCTCCCAGATAGCCTTCGCGGTTGTGAAACAACATGGAAGGTTGCCGAAGCGCTGTAGCCTTTTCTACTTCAGCCGCTCTGTCGTAAACGTGTCCATTCACGAATACAAGGTCAGGCCAGCCATCGTTGTCTACATCCAGCCACTCGGTTCCAAAACCGAGTGGCTTTTGAGTGGGTGCCGCTATACCAGTGGTTGCACTGTTTTGCTCAAACAAACCGTTGCCCAAATTGTGTTGGAGCGAAAAGGACTCATTAGAAAAGCCACTAACTGCTAAATCCAATTTCCCATCACCATCGTAGTCGCTCCAATCGGCTCCCATAGCGGCCATTATAGACCCAGGCGCAACACCATAGGCAGTGCCGCTTGAAGCACCAATATTACGGAAGCGCAAGTTCCCTTGATTAAGCATTAATTCGGCCGGAGTTCCATCATTTCCCACGTAGAAATCAAACCGGCCATCATCATCCACATCGGCAAAAGCGACAACCAAGGCTCTACCATGTGTTTTCTTCATACCTGCAGTGGCGCTTACATCTTTGAATCTGCCGCCCTGGTTGTGCCACAACTCTACATATTCAGGACGGTAGGCCTGAGGACGACAGCCAATTTTGACGCCCTTTCTGTCATAACAGTATTGCTTCTCACGCGGCCCAAAAACGACGTAATGGCCGATGAGAAGGTCCAGTGTACCGTTGCTATCCAAATCCATAAAACCGGCGCTACTACCCCATTGACCACCATCGTGATTGTCCAAGCCAACCTGCTCGGTTCTATTAAGCCAACGCTTACCACTATCATTTTTAAGCAGGGCCAAACAGTGGTAGCCTGTTAGCAGGAGATCGAGGAAACCGTCACCATCATAATCACCGACCGCGCAGCCTTTCCACGCACCACGCTGTGAAGATAACTGAGTACTCGCAGACACGTTCTGAAAGCGGCCATTGCGCTGGTTGCGAAATAGCACAGATGTTGGCTCATCAATCAGCAAGATGTCTTGCCAGCCGTCGTTATCGTAATCTAGAAAAGCACAGCCGGTGCCAAACGCCTCCACATTACGCATCGGGCGGGGCTGAAGTTTCCAACGATATTTAACACCGCTCTGTGCTGCGACGTTTTCAAAAGCAATGCCATCCACGAAAGACCTTGATTTAAAGGCGGTAGATGTTGCGGCAGAGCGGGAAGCACTGGATCGTGGGAAATTTAAAGGTGAGGTGCGGCATCCGGCAATTAACATGGCTGCCAGAACCAAAAGTCCGTGGAAAGGGAAGTTTATAGCAGGCAATTTTCGACGCCACGCAGAGCGACATGCAATGACTCCAGATATTTGTTGCCAGAGACGTGCTGCCACAGGATTAACGGGTTGGATTAAGGTAATCAAGCATCTTGGGAATATTGTGTAGTTTAGCAAGTCCAGGTTACGCCGTGTAAGTTTAGGATGCTTTGTCGGAACTCTGACTGTGGTACTCGGTCAGGTCTAAGCAACCTCGCATCGCTCAGGGGTTCTAAAATGAGGCAACCGCCTTGCATATGAGGCGTCTGTGCGAAAGCTGCAAGCCAAATGGGCGTCGGATGAGCTACACCCCAAGCGCGCTGCAAACGCGCACTGTAAACAAGGGAACCATGAGGCAGTGGCGGTTGTCTGAGCCCACGCACTGAGCAATTTAGATATAAACTGGCTGGATTGGAAGCGGAGGATCATAAGATGAGCGAAGTATTGAAAAAGAACCGAAGTGGCGTCGCACTCGTCGGCGTTGCTTCTGTGGCCCTGGCAGGCGGATACCTGCTGCGTGGCGCCAGCGTAACCGCGCAGACGGCAGCGCCCGCAAATCCCGTTGTGCAGACGCCTGCCACACGCGATGCGGCAGCTATCCAGAACGCATTTGCACAGGTCAGCGATGCCGTTGAACCGGCAGTCGTGACGATTACGACCAAGCGCACGGCGACCCCGACTTCGGGACGCCCCCGTGTGCGTCCATTCGGCGGCAACCCGTTCGGTGGACCCGGCGGCCCGGATGCCCCCGGCGACAACCCTTTCGGCGGTCAGAACGGCACCGACCCGTTTGAAGAGTTCTTCAAGCAGTTCCAGCAGAAATTCGGCGTTAAGCCCAACTCGTGGCAGCGCGACGACATCCGTGCGCGCTTTTACCAGGTGCAGGAGGGGCGCGGCGGCGGCGGTCTCGGTTCAGGCATGATTTTCCGCTCGGATGGCTACATCCTGACCAATGCACACGTAGTTGACGATACGGATAAAGACGGCGTCACGGTCAAACTGGCTAACGGCACCGAATACAAGAAAGCGCGTGTGGTCGGCATCGACGAGCGCACCGACGTTGCTGTCATTAAAATCAACGCCACAAACCTGCCCACGGTCAAGTTGGGCGATTCGGCGGATGTGCGCGTGGGCGACTGGGCGATTGCGGTCGGAAACCCCTTTGGTCTGGAGCACACCGTAACGGTTGGCGTCATCTCGGCCAAGGCGCGCGAAGTTCCTCTCAACGAGCGCAGCCCCGGCGATTATTTGCAGACTGATGCCTCAATCAACCCCGGTAACAGCGGCGGCCCGCTGTGCGACATCAACGGACGCGTTATCGGTGTAAACAATGCGATCTACTCGCAGAGCGGTGGCAACGTCGGCATCGGCTTCGCGATTCCGATGAACACGGCGCGCGGCATTGCCGAAGAGTTGATTCGCAGCGGCAAAATCACGCGTGGTTACCTCGGCGTCGAAATCCGCAGCCTGGATGAAGACCTGGCAACCGAGTTCGGCCTGCCGCGCACAACCAAGGGAGTACTCGTTAACACGGTGTCGCCCAACACACCAGGCGCACGTGCCGGGTTGCAGCCGGGCGACGTGGTTCAAGCCTTCAACGGCCAGGCAGTCACCAAGAGCGGCGAGTTGCAGCGTTTGGTGGGAGCGGCTCCGGTCAACTCCCGCGTTGCGTTGCGCGTGCTGCGTGGCGATCAAGTCGTTACGCTGAACGCTACGTTGGAAGAGTTGAAGGATGACGCCGCAGCAACCAAGCCGGCGCCGACCACACCCGAGCCTGATAATGACAGCGGCGTGACACCCGGCGTGCTGGGCCTGCGCCTGCGCCCGATGGCTCCCGGTGACATCAAAACTTTCAACCTGGACGCCGGTGCCCGTGGCGTGCTCGTGGTAGGCGTCGCACCCAACTCGCCCGCTGCCAACGCCGACTTGCGCCGTGGCGACGTAATCGAGCGTGTGGGAACCCGCCTTGTGACCACGACCGAAAGCGTGCAGCAGGCCGTGCGCCAGATTCTCAACGGGCAGACCGAAGATGAAAAGCGCGTTGCACTCTTCGTCAACCGCGCCGGCAGGCGTAGCTATGTCAGTGTCGTATCGGACAAATAAGCGATAACAACCCTATCCGGTTGTTGTTTCTCCTGGGGCAGCCCGTCAATTCTTCGGAGTTGACGGGCTGCTGTTTTGTGGGCTAAGATACGAGTACTCAGCAGAGATGTATCACGCTTTTAAGACGTAACACCGTTAAGACGTATCACCGCATGAAACCGCGTTACTATATTCAAACTTTCGGCTGCCAGATGAACGTGCACGACAGCGAGCGCATGGCCGGCATGCTCGAAGACCTGGGCTATGAAGCCACACCGGAAGTCGCCGCCGCCGATGTGCTGCTGATGAACACCTGCGCTGTGCGCGAGCGCCCCGAGCACAAGCTCTACTCCGAACTGGGAGAACTGCGCAAGCTGAAGCGCGACAATCCCAACATGGTTATTGGTGTGGCCGGCTGCATGGCGCAGCGCGAGGCCGATGGCATTCGTCGTCGCGTGCCTGAAGTCGATATTTTGCTGGGGCCGCGCAACCTGCATCACTTGCCTCACCTGCTGCGCGAAACCAGGCGGCGCCAATACAACAACGAGTACTCGACTGCGAACCAGGGCGCCTTTCGCGACGGCGCGTTTAGCGACGGCCTGGACCTCGAATGCGACCCGACACCAGTGACGCCGGTGCGCCGCAGCAGCACCATTGCGGCTTATGTCGATGTCATCTTTGGCTGCAATTTCAACTGCACCTACTGCGCGGTACCCTCGGCGCGTGGGCGTGAAGTTTCGCGCCGACCGCATGACGTGCTCGATGAAGTGCGCCAACTGCGCGACCTGGGCTATCGCGAGATCACGTTGCTGGGCCAGACGGTAAACGCCTACGGCCACGACCTCGAAGAGCGACGCGGCGACGGTAAGCGCTACGACTTCGCCTGGCTTTTAGAACAAATCAACGAACTCGATTCCAGTCTGCGCGTGCGCTACACCAGCCCGCACCCGATGTATTTCAACGAACGCCTGATTGAAACCATCGCGGCCACGCCCAGTGTGTGCGAGCATCTGCACATGCCGTTGCAAAGTGGCGATAACGAGTGCCTGCGCCGCATGCAGCGCACCTACACCATTGAAAAATACCGTCGCATTGTGGAGCGTGTGCGCCAACGAGTACCCAACGTGGCAATCACGACCGACCTTATCGTGGGCTTTTGTGGCGAAACCGAGGACGAGTTCCAGAACACGCTCAAAGCCGTGCGCGAAATCGAGTTTGACCAGGCGTTCATGTTTGCCTACTCGCCGCGACACACCACCCAAGCGTGGGATTGGCCCGACGACGTGCCGGCCCCTGTCAAGCAGCGACGCCTGCGCGAGTTGATCGACTTGCAAAACGAAGTGGGCCGCGAATTGAACCGGCGTCGCTGCGGCGAAACTGTTGAAGTATTGGTGGAAGGGCCGAGCGATAAAGACGCATCACGTCTCAGCGGACGCACGCGTGCCAACAAACTCGTGGTTTTTCCGGGAGAGATCGACCGCTATCCGGTGGGTTCGATGGTTGAAGTCGCGACGCGCGAAGCATTTCTGTGGGGTTTTCTTGGCGAAGCGGTGCGCCCGGTGACGCCGGTTCACACTGAGCCGGCCAGAATTTTCATCGACCTGGTGCCGGCTTGAGTGTGGCGCATAGCACTTGAGAACAACCGTTCTCGCTCCAATAAGATTAACCGTTGAGGAGATATATGCAGGGAAGCGTGAAAAAAAACATAAGCAGGGTTGTAGTTCTTGCAGGTCTGGGGCTATCTCCGGCTGTTTTGCCAGGTGCCTGGGCGCAAACCGGAAACAATCCCGTATCGAGTACTGGCTCCAGTGTCGCAACTCGCTCCGACGCCATGCCCAGCTACGAGCAATTGCGCCGCTCTTACAAGGTGAACGCGGGTATCACGCTGGCTCAGGTACGCAGCGATGCCGCTTCTCATGCCGGGCGTGTTATCGAATTGCAGGGCACCATCACCGGCGTCATGACGATGCAAACCACACGCACAATGCTGATGCAGGTGGACGGTTCTACGCTGGCCCTTTCGATTCCCGACTCGCTTAACACGTCTGTGATGCGCTCCGGCAGCAGCGTGCGCGCACTGGCTCTGGTGGGTCGCGTGCCTGAACGCAACGAAGCAGTGCTCACTGTGGTCGCCATGACCGAGCAACTTGCTCCAGCCCCATGGCCGGTTGCGGAAGAACTTTCCACCACCGGGTTGGCGAGACTGGCACCGGCTACAAAACCACTAATGGCGGGCGATGTCATTATCAGCCCGGAAACAAGTGCCGTAGTGCCGCCGATGACGAGGATGCGCCCGGGGTTGCCGGAACCGCCCGCTGCGCGTCCACCGGCCGTACAGGCTTTGCGTCCCGGCCTCGACCCTAATGCCGACGATGTGTGGAGCAGCCAGAAAGTCGCATTTAAAGCGGCGGCGCGGCGCTTTAACAAGAAGCTGAGCGACGCACAGGCCGCCGAGATTGCTCAGGCGATGGTGGATGCCGGACGCGCTCACGGCATGGACCCTCGTTTTCTGGCGTCCATCATCGCCGTGGAAAGCAGCTTTGACATTTACTGCTTGAGTCGCTCAGGCGCGATGGGCCTGGGCCAGATCATGCCTTTCAACCTCAGGGAAGCCGGCATCACAAACGCCTGGAACCCGACGCAGAACATTTTCGGCGCAGCGCGCTTGCTGCGTGGACATCTCAACTCGTTTGGCAATCGCCCCGATGGCACGCTGCTGGCCGTAGCGGCTTACAATGCCGGGCCAAACGCAGTGCGCCGCGCCGGTTACAAAGTGCCAAACGGCTCACAGGTGCAACGCTACGTGTGGAAAGTGTATTACCAGTACAAAGCCTTCGCGCCTGAATTGTTTCGTTAATTCTCTGTTTTGAGTACTCAGTTCAAGACAAGCAGAGAGAACTCAAAACTAAAACTTCAAAAACTCCTATGACTGGTTCTGTTCATGCCGCTTTGGGCGCGGCTATTGGTCGTTACGTGCGCAATAAGCCGCTGGCTTTCGTCTGCGGCGTCGCTTCGCATTTCGCCGGCGATGTCGTACCGCACAAAGATGTGGGGCCGCTCGAAACACCAATCGTTTTCGGCACCATGGCGCGCATTGCACAAGTTCACGGCTGGAACTCGCCACAGTTCTGGGGCGCACTGGGCGGAATTCTGCCCGACTTTGAGCACATCCCCGCCGAACTGCGCCGCGACCCGCGTCGTGTCGATCCGATGCCTGAAAAGTTATTCCCCACACACAACGGCACAGTCGCGCACGGCGAATGGCCGCTGCACAACGCACTTGGTGTCGCGATGCAAATCGTGCTATATGTGGGCGGCTTATACCTGGCCGGAACGCTGTTGAACCACAAGGAAAACTAACCGCAAAGGGCGCCAGGAACGCAAAGTTTTGGAGGGATAACCCCGCTTCTCCTTTGCGTTCCTGGCGCCCTTTGCGGTTCATATTCAAAGGAGCATCATGAAATCGAAGGCCGCGATTTTCGAAGGCATCGGCAAGCCACTCGTCATTGATGAAATTGAAGTAGACGATCCCAAAGACGGCGAAGTGCGCATTAAGCTGGAGGCGACCGGGTTATGTCACACCGAAGTGTGGTACATGAGCGGCGGCGATACCACGACCCGCACGCCGATTGTGCTGGGCCACGAAGGCTGCGGCATCGTCGAGAAAGTCGGCGCCGGTGTGACCAGCCTGAAAGAAGGCGACCGCGTCGTGCCGCTTTACATCCCGCAGTGCGGCCACTGCCGCGAGTGCGGCCATCCCGACACCAATTTGTGTTCCAGCCTGGACGACGCCTACTTCGGTAATACCATGAACGACGGCACGATGCGCTTCCATCGCAACGGTCACGATCTGCATCATTTCATGCTCTGCTCCACCTTTTCCGAGTACACGGTATGCCACCAGGAATCGGTCGCCAAGGTGCGCCCCGACGTGAAGCCCGAAGCCGCTTGCCTGTTCGGCTGCGCCGTCACGACGGGAATCGGTGCTGCGCTGTATAACTCGAAAGTGCGTCCCGGCAGCACATGCGCCGTCTTTGGCTGCGGCCCAATTGGCCTTAATGTTGTTCAAGGCTGCAAACTATCCGGCGCGCGCATGATAATCGCGGTTGATCTCAACGAAGCACGACTCGAAAAAGCCAGAGAGATGGGCGCAACGCACACGGTCAAGCCCGAAGGCGGCAGCGGCGTGGCAGCCGTTAAGGAACTGACGAGTGGCGGCGCCGATTACTGCTTTGAAGCCACAGGCAATCCCAAAGTCATGGAGCAGGCGCTCGATGCCACAATTTATGGCGGCGGCAAGTGTTGCCTCATCGGTGTGGCAAAAACCGGCGAAACCATGCAGGTCACGCCACGGCAGCTCATCGCCGGACGCCAACTCATCGGCACCGCATTCGGCGGCTGCCGTGGCCGCTCGCAGTTGCCCGGCCTCATCGACCGCTACATGGATGGCGAAATCCTCGTGGACGAACTCATCACCCAAAGCATTCCGCTCGAAGGAATCAACGATGCCTTCGAGCAAATGCACAAGGACAGCGGCTATCGTTTTGTCGTGAAGTATTGAACATTTAAATCAGTGTCGGCACAAAGGGCTTGAGAATCTATCTCAAGCCCTTTGTGCTTTCTGCTGAGGATAATCGTTCGTTGCAGGGGAACAAACGCGACGCACGAGTACTTATCGGCGAAAACAATTTTCTTAGTTTAACGCCTGCATGGTATCTGCACTAAACAATTGTCTGTGAATCTGAACCGATGCCGGACGCAAACGTCTATGCACTTGACATATTTTCACACACTGGCCATTCTCGCCTCTAATTTGCAGGAAGTGAGTGAACCGGGAAGGTGGTGGTGCCTTTTACATGAAGCATTCCAACGTTATCAGCAGCGATATGGGGAACAAAACTGAGGCACCTTACTCCGCCGAGGCCGTCGGTGGTGAAGCGAGCGCGCCGCTGCACAACTCGAACCAGCCGCCGGAAAATATGCCCCGGCAACGCGGCGCAGGCACCACATCAGACGCTCTGCCGGCGGGCACCGAGTTGCAAAACGGAGCCTTCCGCATCAGTCGAGTACTCGCTCGAGGTGATGTAGGCATCACTTACCTGAGCCGCAATGTCGCGCTGCACCGCGACGTGGTGCTCAAAGAATTCTTTCCACGGGGCGCATCGCGTGCAGTTTCCGGCTCAAGCAATTCCGGCTCAAGCGACAAGCCCTTTTCTGTCTCATCCCATGCCGTTGTGCCGTCAGCGGGGCTGGGAGAGCACGTTTATCAACAGGCGTGCGCCGCGTTTCTGGAAAAATCTCGCGTTGTGTCGCGCGTGTGGCATCCCAATGTCGTGATGGTTTACGATACCTTCACGGCAAACAACACCGCCTACATGGTGATGAAACTCCTCAAGGGCAAGACGCTGCAACAGTTCCTTGAAGAGCAACTCGCACAAAAACGCTTTTTGCCGGAGGCGCAGGCACTAGCGTATGGGATGCACATCGGTCGCGGCCTGGAAGCCCTGCACAAAGCCGGCTTAGTTCACGGCGACCTGCGTCCGGCCAAGGTGATGCTGTGTCCGCCAACCGAGAGTGCGCTTGAGCATGATACTTCCGGCGTGAACAGGCGTGCGCCGCTGCCCAGAGTTCCGACAGATCAATGGACGCTGGCCGGGCAACGCATCGTTCTGCTCGATTGTGGCTTGAAACGCCTGCCATTGGTGAACGACGGCACACAGACCCTCTGGCTGAACGAACCGCAACGCTCGGGTCAGTGCCAGTATGCGCCTCCCGAACTATTTGGTCGCAGTCGTGACCACGATCAGAGTCGTGAAAACGAGCCGACAACCGATGTTTACGCCCTGGGAGCCACGCTGTACCACATGCTGACGGGGCAGACACCTGTTGATGCGCTCATGCGAGCGCATGGAACCGTGCTGCCGCCGCCACATCGCGTTAATGCGCATGTCAGCGCTGCCCTCAGTGAGATTGTGATGTGGGCTCTGGAACTTCGCAGCGAACATCGTCCGCAAACAATCGACGCCTTCACCAAGCAGTTGTCGCAGTGTGGCGGAGATGTCTCACCAGCGGCTGCACCGAAAGCGGCTGCACCGAAAGCGGCTGCACCGAAAGAGCCTGCACCGCCAATAGGAAAACGGGCCGCCGTTCAAATGCCGGCTGCTCTAAACCGCGCGGCGGCTTCAGCCAGCATTTTCAGAACTGCAATCACCACTGCGCCAGCTCCAGCAGCGGCTCCAGCAACGGCCACACCACCTTTGGCTGTAGTGACACCGACTGCTCCGATCGAGACGCAACCATCAAAGGCGATGCCGCCCTCTGATAATGTGCGGCAACGGCGCAGCAGCGGGCGGCATCTGGCATTAGCAGCACTCCTGGGCACCACGATAGCTGGTACGGCAGCGTGGGCTTTGTGGCGTGAGAGCACAACTCTGCCCCCTCCGGCAGTGCCCAACGTGCAGAAGCGAACGGCCCGTGCGGAAGATGCTCCACCGCCAACTACAGCCGTTGCAGCTCCGCCAACTGTAGCCGTTGCACCACAACCTGAGAGTAAGCCGGTGGAGCGTAGCCTCCCGGTGCAGCGTAGCCTCCCGGTGCAGCGTAGCCTCCCGGTTACGAACCGAAAGCGCCGCCACATAGGAAATGCGACAATATCCGTTGCAAGATTACCCGCGTCCCGAGAGCCGTCACGCAAGGCAGCCCGGCGCCTGGCTGCGCAGTGGCCCGACGCCAAACCTGCTCGCCAAGAACGATTGAGGATCGAGGCCACAGAGACATCGCAAGACAATGAGCGCACAGTGGCCCGACGGCGCAGCCGCCGCATTCTGCGACGTTTAAGAGAAAGAGATAGCGATGCCACACAGAGCAATTCTACAGAGGTGCGAGACGCTCCCGAGGTGCGCGGCACTCCCGAGGTGCGCGACACGCGACGCAACTTCCGGCAACGGCGCAGGGAATACACTAACCGGCCATCGTTACGTGTCGTGCGCAACACCCCGGCGCGACGTCGCCTGCGCAGAACACTTCGCGAGGCCGGCTTGCCGCCACTGCCGGAAATGACCCACAGCGAACCACGTTCTAACGAAGCACGTCCCGAAGCGGGCTTGCCTCCAATGTGATGCAGCGGCATTACGCCGAAAGTGCATACGGGAAATGAAGGTACATCCGAACGGAGCCGTGTTACCACTGGTGCCACAAAACATTAGCACCGGCAGAACATGGCCCAGCGGAGGAAAATCGATGATAACAGGTAACACAAGCAAGAAACTGGCTCCGTTTGGCAGTGCTCGTCCTCTATGGTTGCTCTGCTTAGCCGTGCCACTTCTCACGACATCAGGGTTGCTCGTTGGGCGGACACAATCGCGCACAACAACAATCAGGAGCAATACGGCGCGCGCCATAACGCTGGTAAAAACAGCTGAGTCGGCCTTTATCCGCGGCGATTACAACCGAACCCTGGTGTTATGCCGACAGGCCATCTCAGCGAACCCGCGTTATGCACGAGCCTACACATGGATGGGCGCGGCTTATGAAAAGATGGGGCAAACAGAGCAGGCGCGTCAGGTATACGGACGTGTACTGGATTTAGGACCGTCTAGCCAAGATGCATCCTATGTCCGCGCGCGCCTGAGCCGCTTACCGGCACCGCCCTCCGTCGCAGCCTCAGGGCGCACCGGCCAGCGCACTGCTGCGCTGCCATCCACAATGCGCAGCGACATTGCACAACCGACATCAGCCCGCTCCATTCCACAAACTGCACCTGCGCCTCAAACAAGGCCATCAAGCACGTCGACATTACCGCCCCCGGCAGTGTCGTTACCGCCGTTGCCTGCACCGGCATCCGCACCAAGGCCGACGCCTGCTTTGCGGCCTATGCCTTCTGTGCGACCATCGCCTCCTGTGACCAGAGCACCGGAACCGACCCCGGTTCAGGTTTTGAGGCCGGAGACTCAGCCAGAGATTCAGCCGGAGAATGAACCGGAGAGTACTCAAGCTACGGCTCCTGCACCGGAAGAGCCGGTTGAAGTCGATAGTTCCGAAGTGGGCGGGGGCAACTCCGCCGTTGTTATCGAGGTGCCACCCGTGGTCGAGCCGCCGCGTGTTATGGAGGCCACTCGCCTTCTGCAAAGCGGGCAATTAAGGGCGTTGCGAAGAGTGAAAGTGCAAAACAGACAGTGGACATCAAGCATTTATCGTATGTCGAGCGAGGATCAAGACGCGACCTTCTATCTCAATCGCGAGTGGGAATGGTTTGAAGTGCGTATTGCCGTGGCGGATAATGCCACAACCAGCACAGCCGGACTATGGGGCTGGATCGACGGTCAGCCGTCGCGACGAGCTTTTCATTACCCAAGGGTGGAGAAAGGCCAGGCTTCCATCGTGTTGCGCGTGCGAGTGGCCGACGCCACCTACCTGACCCTGGCACCCACATATCCCGGCAACCCCGTTATTCTCATCCACCCGCGCTTTATCCGTCGCACTCGCTAGGCGCACTCATTAAGCACTCTTGCGAGAAGCACTCTTGCGAGAAGCACTCTTGCGAGTACTCAGGAAGCCACAAGACAATCAAAACAGCGGCACAACATCAGAATGTGTGCCGCTGTTTTGACTGCTCCGACAGTTGGTTTCCACTATCACGGGACACACAAGGCAAAAACGTTTCAAGAGATGGCTGAACTTCAACACTCACAAGTAATTTCTGGCCAAAACTGTGGAAGAAGAGATTAGTTGCTTCTGATGCAACTGAATCTATTTTGCAGTTGAGGTCACAATGCAGCCTGCTGTAACATCTCTATTCGATCATTCCTGCACATATTCTGGTAAACACTCCTCGCGCTCGATTCGCTCTGGCGGTGCCTATCAAGTCGCTGCCCAGCGAGTATTCGCCGCTCGAGTATTCGCCGCGCTGTTTTCCTTCTTTGTCGCGCTGTCCACGTTATCAACTTCAGCTCACGCCGCACGGCCTCACACAGCAACGTCCTACGACTCCTATGCCGCAGATAATGCCGCGTCGCTACAAGTGAGCGGCAATCAGATTCTGTTCCGTGGCACGCCCGTCCGCCTGCGCGGCATCGCGATGGGCGATGTGTGGGATTATCAATGGTCGCACCAGAACCTCAACGCGGTTTATGCAAACGTCGCCAACAACTGGAAAGGCAACGTAGTGCGTCTCAGCGTGCATCCCGGCGCATGGCGTGACCGCCGGGAGCAGATGCTCGATACTCTGCGTCAGCACACAACTGCTGCTCTCAATGCGGGGCTGTTTGTTATCATCACCTGGCACTCGATTGGTTATCCCGATGGCTACTATCAGCCGGTCGATCCGAGTTGGGGTTATTCTCCTTACAATTACGATTCCGATTTCGAGTTAGCCAGGGACTTCTGGGCCACGGTGTCATCGCAGTTCAACGACGGTCGCATTGTTTTCGAGTTATGGAATGAACCAGTACTCAGCGCCGCCGATGACGGCGTTGCCGATGACGGCACTACGCAATGGGCCGATCTCAAGGGATACTGGCAGCAACTGACCGACCTTATTCGCGGTAATGGAAACAGTTCATTGCTGCTGGCTACCGGCAGTCAATGGGCTTACAACCTGAAGGGCATCCGCGACAATCCGCTGCCGGATGCGAATACCGCCTACTCGTGGCACGTTTACGCCAACAGCGGCCATAACGATCCAGCGGAATGGAATGTAAATCTTGACGGCCTCGACAAAGTGAAGCCCATCATCGTCACGGAGTGGGGCTTTGATCCGAATACGACAAACCACTACAACGGCACGGCGGAAACCTTCGGCAATAAGTTCCGCGATGGCTTCCTCGAAGCGCGCGGCCTGCACAGCACGGGTTGGTGCATGAACCCTAACTACGGCCCGTCTCTGGTGAAAAACGACTGGACAACGCCTACAATATGGGGCATTTTCCTCGCCGAATATCTGCGCAGTTCCAGTGCGGTTACGCCGTCGCAGCCCGTTGTCGATCCGCCTCCTGTGAACCTGCTGTCCGATCCCGGCTTCGAACTGAACAACGGGAGTTGGTATGGCAATAGTTGCGCGATCACGCCGATGCTGAAACCGGTGCAAGCGGGGCGATGGTCGCTGCGGGTGCAGGGCCGCCGCGCTTCGTGGGCCGGGCCGCAGCAGCAAGTCGAAACGAAGTTAATCAACGGCTCCATCTATTACGCCGAGGCATGGGTGCGCACGACTTCCGGCTCTAACAACGCTAAAATCTCACTGCGCCTGGACGCCGATTCTACCACATACATCAACCTGACAGCCGCTACTCCCGTGAACTCAAAAGGCTGGACCAAAGTATCCGGCCTCGCAACCGTTTCCTGGACGGGAACGCTTTCCTCAGCCACATGGTATGTCGAAACAGCGCGTGGCACCGGCAGCTTCCTTATCGACAATTGCACGCTGCTGCGCCACGGTTAAAACAAGGTGCAAGTCTGTATAAACTTGTGAATTCGGCCAGAAAGCAGAACAGGACAAGAGTAAGCCATTAGACCTGTTGCATAAGTCTTGGCGAGGCTGTTTTTCCCAACCGCGCCAGTGAGGAAGCGGGCTGATTCGTTATTACTGTGCGGCTCGCAAATACTCTCAGCCATTAAAGCGCAGACTAGCGGCCAGCAATTTCTTCAACCGTGTTGTTTCCGGGGTTTCTTTGCCGTTATCTTGCGTGGTATCCTGCACGATGAGGACGAATGTCGACTCTCTATTGGAGAAGGCAAAAACCTCTTGCACCACTTTCTGTCCGGCCAGCATGACATTCAGCCGCTTTCCGGCAACTTTGCGCCTGTCAAGAACCATCGAGACTGCATTGACTTTTACATTGCTTTTACCGAATTGCGACACCAGTTCCGATGTGACAGCTTGCAACGCTGCTGACGCTTCCACCTTTTCAAATCGATGCAGCATCAGGATGCTGTTATTGCCACTCACCGCCCAGTGTGTAACGGTCGGATCGCTGGTATCCGCTTCAAAAGTGTATTGCGTTGGGTACTGAAAACGCACACCAGATTTATTGAACGTGCGCAGCGGTCTCAACGAAAGCTTCATGCGTGCGTTGCCAGCGTTAACAGGAACACGGAACTCTTTATTTAACGCTACAGGTCGAGCTTTGCCATCAATCTCCAGCACGTATTCCGCAGCCGGCTCTTGCCCATCAATGGCTGTCGCGGCCGTAACAGAAGGCAAGCCACACAGATGCACAGCCAAAGCAAGAAATACCGGAACACCATGACGGGTGTGACGCATACAAGTCCTTTCTAAACCTTAACGAGTATTCACTGCCCGCCGAACTCAGAGATCAGTTCAATGTTCTTTTTGTGCTTCCAATCGACAAAGCGCCACCAGTCGCGCATGTCGTCCGGGGGAGGAACTTGCCGCTCGATCTCCTCGACCGATTGGCCCCGCGCCAGCAGTGGTGGAACCTGTTGCAACATTGCTTCGAAATACGCGGAAAAACGCCGGATGTGGTCGAGCGTGAGCGTGGGGCCGTGGCCGCAAATCAGCGCGTCGGCATCGTATTCGAGTACTCGATTCAACACTTCGCGCAGTCGCGTTACTTTGGCCTGCGTGGGTTTGCACGGGATGAGGCCCCAGCCAAACAAATCGGCGATATGGAGCACGCGCGCGTGCGGAAAATACAAAACGGTATCCCACGGCGTGTGCGTGCCGCCGAGCCACTGCATCTCGATGCGCTCGCTTGTGCCGCGCAGCGTCGCGCTGTCCGGGTAAGAAATGTCGGGGCGGCCTTCCCAATCGCCGGCAGATTCGGCACACGACTGGTGCGCGATAACAACCGCGCCCTCGCGTCGCCACTGCGGATTGCACGCGATGTGATCGGCGTCCCAGTGCGTGGTGACCACCCACTTCAAATCTTGTCCGGTTGTGTCCTTGATCAAGCCACGCACGACATCGGCCTGCGCCGGGTCTTCAAGCGCGTCGATGACAGCTCCCGCATCGCCCATGTCGCACCAACTGATGTTATCGACGGCGACACGAATCCACACACCCGGCCCAACTTCTTTAACTTCGTTTTCCACAAATTGCATGAGGCAAGCTCCGTTGATTTTGATGTCGCGGCAAGTCGTTATCTAAGTACTCAACGCCCACGAGGACGCTTGAGCAAAGCGGCGTCTTCGCCAATCTCCTCGGGCACGGCTTCCCAGCCTTCGCTCTTCATGAAGTGGATGGCGTGCTCCAGAGTGTCGTCGCCGGCCAGACCTGTAACCAAGTCGCGTCCGACATACCACATCGCTACCTGGCGCGGGCCTTCTCGCGTTTGCGCAACTTTGGTCTGGCGCTGCAACAGCGCATAACGATATCTCATAACTTCAATGCAACGCTTTAGAAACTATACTCATATAGTCCCGAATTTGGAACCGGCGACACCACCAATGCGATACGTCGGCAAAACCACGACGGCAAAGATGTTGCCTGACTTTCAGCATACTTTATGCCGATTCAAAATTAAACAGTTGCTATGCTTTCTGTCCAATGATACACCGCACACTCTTGCTCCCGGAGGCCAGCCATGAAAAAAGAACCTGGTGACGATGCAGCGGCCTTCCGCGAAGACCCTACCAACCTGCCGGGAGGCGGCATCCCCGGCGCCAACACACCTTCGGGCGACGGGACTCAAATCGGCTCGCGCACCGTGGCGCGCATCCTCGTCGTCACCGATGCACTACCCGAAGGCACGCCCGACCCCACTCTGCCCAGCGTGCGCAGCGACGTTTCACATAGTGACGTTTCACATAGCGACGACACAAGCAGCACCTCCAGTGCAGACGGCGCTTCGCCTGCAAACAGCAACGGCACTTACAACGGCAGTTCCGGCCAGGGCGTTTCGGGCCAAGACATCGAGAACATCATCCTGAGTACTCAGGAAACATCCGGTGAGCGCCGTGAAACCGGGGTGGCTGCATCGCCGTTGCATTTTGTAAATGTTCTCATCGAGGCCGGACATGTGGTGTCGCTCATCACGCGCCACGATTGGAAAGTGGCCTTATTGATGGCCTCGCGCGACAACCGTTCGCCGGAACTCATCGTTGTCGATGCCGGTCGCGACACCAAAGAGCTTGCTTCCCTCGCCGAGTTGTGCCGCGACATCAAGGAAAGCAGCGCGCCGTGTTGTGCGTCGCTTCTGGTGGCACTGCCTGCGACACTGCCTGCGTTGCGCCGTGGAGATCGCGCACGAGATGGCGCCATGCCGCACTTGCAGGGAGCGGGCGTGGACGATTTCATTTCTGCCGGTGCGCTCGATTGCGAGATTCTGGCGCGCGTCAATGCCCTGGTGCAAACTGCGCGGCTGCGCGGCGAACTCGAAGCGACGCGCGAACATCTGCGCCTTCACATGCAGTCGGATGATGTAACACGACTGCTTAACCGGCGCTTTTTCTTCCAGGCCGCGCACCGCGAATACGGACGCGCACGGCGCTACAACAACGAGTTGTCGTGCCTGATGATCAACATCGATTTCTTCAAGCGCTTCAACGCGATGTTCGGCTACGATTGCGGCGATTACGTGCTGCGCAGCGTAGCCAACATTCTGCGCGACAGCACGCGCGACAGCGACATCGTCGCGCGATTTAGCGAAGACAAGTTCGTCGTGATGCTGCCGGAAACCCCCATTGACGGCGCCATCGCCATGAGCGAAAACATTCAACGTCTCATCGCCGAAAACGAATTCAACTGGCGTGGGCAGAGTTTGCCGATCTCGGTGAGTGTTGGTGAAGCGTCGCGTCGCACCGAGAGTGACACCATTCCGGTGGATGCTGCCGTCGACGATGACGACGAAACCGTGGCCCTGTCGCTGCGCGAAGAGTTGGCCGAACTGCTGGAAGAAGCCGACGCAGCCCTCTTCGTTGCAAAACGTGGCGTGCGCTCGCCCTTTGGCCGCGCCGAGTCGGGTCTGCAAAGTTCCCGGCCCGCTGCGCCGCTACCCGACATCGATTCGCTGGGAGACTTGCCTACCCTGCTCGACTGACTTCCACCTCATGTTGCGGCGGCCTGGCGAGTACTCGTAAGAGCGTTCGCCAGGTTGTTGTCGTGGCAGGTGCGCTTTCTCGTGGTAAACTCTGCGCCCGGCGCGGCCAGGCTGTGGCACGCCCGAGCGATTCTTTGCAGCTATTCGACAGGCTTTGCAGTTACCAGGGTTATCCATGTCTTCGCCTTCTCCGCGCAGCATCACAGATGAAGTTCTCCGCAACGACGCCCAGGGCGACACCGCGCCAACGGCTGACACCACGCCAACGGCTGAGCCTGGCGCAGGATCGGTTAGCGGCGATGAAACCAATGGTGTTTTGACTACGCCCGAGGTTGGCGCCGTCCAAATCGAGGAAGAATTGCTTCCCATCGACCCGGAAGCCATTGTCGAAGAAGCCGAGCAACTGCTGCGCGAGGGCGCACCGCACGACTTTGATGTGCTGGTTATCGGCGGCGGCCCCGGCGGCTACGTGGCCGCAATCCGCGCTGCGCAACTGGGCGCTCACGTCGGGCTTGTGGAAGAGCGTGAACTGGGCGGCGTTTGTCTCAATCGTGGCTGCATTCCGACCAAGTCGCTGCTGGAATCGGTCAACGTGATGCGGCTCATGCGGCGCGCTGCTGAATACGGTGTCAGTTTTGACGGCAAGTTTCGCCCCGATTTCGCAGCGATGCATCGCCGCAAGCAGCAGATCGTGGAACAATTACGCGGCAATGTCGCTCACCTGCTGCAAGAGCATAACGTCGAAGTTTTGCAGGGGCACGCGCGCTTTGTGGGCGAGCACAGCATCGAAGTGACGAGTACTCAGGCGGCGGTGCGCACCGTGACCGCCGTGCACGTCATCATCGCAACGGGTTCGGTGCCGATGCGCCTGCCGGTTCCCGGCGCCGATTTGCCCGGCGTCATCACATCCGACGAACTGCTTCAACAAGATGTCGTGCCGCAGAGCATCGTCGTCATCGGCGCGGGTGCAGTCGGCGTCGAGTTTGCCTATTTGTATTATGAACTCGGCGCACGCGCCACCATAATGGAAATGGCGCCCACCGTTTTGCCGCAGGAAGACGCCGACATCGGACGCGAAATGCAAAAAGTTCTGGAACGCTTCGGCATCGGGTTGCTGTTGAATACCAAATTGGAGCGCATCGAACAAAATGATGGTCGCCTCGACATCATCTACTCGCAGCAAGGCCATGAAGAGCGCGTCAGTGCCGATATGGTGCTGATGGCAGCGGGCCGCCGCGCCAACACCGATGGTCTGGGCCTGGAAGAAGCCGGCATCGAACACAAAAAAGGCTGCATTCAAGTCGATGAGAACTGCGAAACCAGCGTCAGCGGCGTGTATGCCATCGGCGATTGCATTCGCAACGTCGGCTGGGCGCACCTGGCCAGCGGCGAAGGCACTATGGTCGCAGAACAGGTGACGGCACATCCTCCAACCATCGACTTAACGCACGTTCCGAGCTGCTACTATACGCACCCGGAAATCGCCAGTGTCGGACTGACTAAAGAACAGGCTGATGCCAAGGATATAGCCGCTCGCGTCGGGCTTTTTCACTTTCGTTCCAACGGCAAAGCGGCTGCCGCAGGCGATCACGACGGCTTTGTCAAGGTCGTGGTCGATGACGAAACCGACAAGCTCCTCGGCTGCCAGATCATCGGCCCGCGTGCCACCGACCTCATTTCCGAAGCCGTGCTGGCACTTAAAACCGGACAAACCATCGAAGAAATGGTGGGCGCTATCCACGCGCACCCAACTTTTAGCGAAGCCCTGCCCGAAGCCGCTCTCGACGCGCGCCGCAGCCCGCCCTTCGCCAGTTGAGTACTCAACAGCGCGCTGACGTAGCATTCCAGGCAAGGACGCAGCAAATTCCTTTGCTCGGCTGCTGCGCCACATCTTTGCAACCTGTGCGTTTACTGAGGGAGTAGCAAATGTATGCTGTCACCGTCATCTTGATCATTCTGGGCGCTGCCACCAGGTTCGTTGTGAGTAGAGGATGGGGGATATTTGTTTTACCAGTTCCCGATTCAATTGCAACGAACGGCATGAGTTATGTCGATCAATATATTCACCGTTTGCTGTCTTCCAGGTCACGCTATACGTCATTATCTATTTTTGCTACGGACGGGCACCGTGGACTTGGACTGGATTATGAACTAAGTGATGTGAGCTTTGAATTTACAATTAAGTGGAGGGAAGAACCTGAGCAAGAACAGACTATAAGGCGCTTGTTTGAAGAGCTTGGTATCTCGCCGTCAGAAGACTATATGGCAGGTAATGGCAATTCAAAAAATGTGATCCGAATCCTGAGTTATCCTGTTTGCGGTGATGCTGTCTTAATTTCAAAGTTGTGCAAACGAGTACTCAGACATATTTACGGCATCAGTGACGAAGAAGCACTCAACTTCACGTATAAAGAATGTAAGTGACAGTGAGTAACAACCGCCAAACTAATCCCTGCAATGAACACTCTGTGCTCCGGTTAACGCCCACTGCGGGCGGCTAACTCGATGTTTCTTCTGCCGCGTCTGGCTTGACGCTTGGCTTGATCAGAGTGCAACCCTAACATCATGAGAACCAAAAGCGACAACTGGGATAAAGATTTCAGTCCGGTAGATTGGTATGTGGCTAACATTCTCGTCCGATTCGAGTACTACGATGAAGACAAAAGCAACCTGAATCGCCGATGCAAGGCGTGGGAAAATCTAATTCTCATCAAAGCCGCTAGCCTAGAAGAAGCCTATGAGAAAGCATTAGAGCACGGTAAGTTGCATGAAGCAGGCGAAGCGTGGGATGAAGACACTGGCAGAAAAGGTCGTTGGAAATTTGAAGGCTTAACAAGTTTGCTGCCGATTTACAATGAATTGGAGGACGGAGCAGAAATAACATGGAAGCAATACACAAATAGAACGGTCAAAAAGGTGACAAGTTGGGCATCGCCCAAAAACCAGCTTGAGGTATTTAACAGCGATTGAACTAACAGCAGCAGAACCACTTGGTTCATCCCACTGCTCACAGTCCGCTCGTTCCCATCTCCCTAGTTCCCAGCTCCCTTTCAGCGGCGGGTAAATCCAATCGTTAGGCGATACGCAGTTTACGTGTGCGATGTTTCAAATTTTAAAATGCAAAGGCAGTGGCCCATTTTCGCTTTGGTGCAACTCACATTGAGTGGGCTGTGGGGTGTTTGTATTTACCGCGCCTTCACGTTCTACTTTTCGACACGCGCTGTTGTGCAATTATATGGAAGCGGTAACTCAGCCACGGACTTCCGTTTCAGCCAGCACATTTTATTTTGTTACTGCACCAGTTTTATCATCGGCACCTTGCTTACCTATTTTATGTGCAAAATGAATTTGTGGCTCCTCATGTTTCCGATTCTGCTCATCGTTCTTGCTGCACTGTATGTCCTCGTGAGAAAACCCGAAGAAGTTATCGTTTTCTTTCCATCACCTGCACCATATCTTGCTCTGGTGGCAAGCATCCTGGCTGGCGCAATCGGTGGTGCAATAATCGCAGATCGAAAACAGAAAACAGCACTCTAGAAAGCTATACGAGTAATCACATACGGACGGATTTTCCAAGTGGCTACATTGATGATGAATGAAGACTCCTGCTATGTACGCAGGTAAACTAAGCCCTATGAAACTGCACATTCACGTTCAAGATATTCGCGAGACGGTTGAAGTTCAAAGCGCCGACGAAGCCCTGCGACGCTTCAAGCAGGAAACGGCTAAACGCGCGCCAATGATGATGCGCCCCTTCATCAATAGCATGAACAGCTTGAGCTTTGCTGCCGAGGCCGTCAAACGCAACAATCAAAAAACCAAGCGCAACGACCCCGCTCCCGCTTCGGCGCAGCAGTTCCTCGACTGGGCCGTTGAACGCGGCTATGTCACCGTCGAACAATAGTGCGCAAGCTTGGCGGCATACAACGCATTCCAACACATATCAAGAGCCTATCACCTGCGATCCACTTCGCTTAAGGGCCGTAGAACTGTGCCAGTCTTTGCACAAGAGGCCCCTGATGGCGGCTTCTTTTCCATTCGCGGTTCCTCTGAGTTCCGAGCAGATTACATGGCCTGACCGTGGCCATTTCTGTGCTTCTGTGCCGTATGATGCTGCACAAAATGGAACACCTGCGCGGGAATGCTGCATATGAGCCGCCGTCTGCAAGAGATGCAAGAAATGCAGCAAAGCGGACGCAAAGACGATGAGCCTGGCCTGTAAAAATCGTTGATTGTGCCGCCAACTTCCTCGTTGGCCACTTTTGTGCGATTTCATCGTATCACACAACGTCGAGCAGGCAAACCATACGACGTGCAGCACCAGAGATTCAATCTTTTGAGAGATTGAATCTCTGGAAGCAAAGCGAGAGGCTGGCTGAGACGCATCATGGCACACGACAAGAGCACCACCGAACACCATAGTGACGCAGGCGGCAATCGCCGCTTCCGCTTGCCCAAGTTGTTCGCCGACAGTGATGACACGGCGCCTGGAACCGAAGAAACCGCCGAGCGCATCGCGCAACGCGCCAACGCGCTGGGCGTGACGCTGCCGGCTCCGGTAGCCGAAGATATCATCGTGGCCGCTAATCGTCCCTATGAGGGCGCGCCGCGTGCCGCCGTCTTGCGTATGTCGCCCGAAGAGGCTGCCGCCGAAATGAAGGCCGAAGCAGCAGCGGCGGCACCTGAAGCGCGCAATGTCACGGCCAACGCCTCGGCAAATGCAACGGCAGCTCCAGGCAAGATAGACCAGGATAAGGTCTCGCAAGCTCACGCTACACAAACTGACATCACACAAACTGACAGCGCACAAACTGACAGCGCACACATTGAGACGACAGCCGCTATGACAGCACCGAGTGCGGTGCACAAGCCCACTGACGCGGATGATGCTCCTCCCCTGTCCGGCACGACACAAGACATCGTTAGCCTGGGTGTGGCAAGCCCTACGATTTCGACAACGCCCGTAAATTCAATAACGCCCGTGGCTTCTACAACGCTGACGGCTTCGGCAAAGCCGGTAGAGTTGCCCATCGGGCCGCAGCGAGTACTCGAACGAGTACTCGAAACAGACCCTCACATGATGCAAAAGCTGACCAATTTAGAAGAACGTATGGAAAGCATGAACCGGCTGCTGCAAGAGATCTGTGATCGCGGCACGGCACAGGAGAAAGTTTTCGACACGCTGCACTCCGAGTTGCAGGACTACAAGAACGATTTTATCTACGAGCATCTCAAGCCGGTTGTGCGCCCACTGCTGTTTCTCTACGACTCGCTGGAACAATTCGAGGATGAACTGGCGCAACAGGAGCGGCCTCAAGTGGACGAAAGGCGTCGTGGCCTGTCACCGGCTCTGGTGCGGCAGAACATGGCGTTTTTCCGCGAGCAGTTGGTCGAAGCGTTGCATATTTGTGAAGTGACACCGATGCAGACGCCCGAAGGTGTATTCGATCCCAAGTGTCACAAGGCAGTGGACATTGCACTGGTCGAACCGGAGCAGGAGAACCATATTCAACGTGTGGTGCGCTCGGGCTGGTATCTCAACGGTCATGTGTTTCGTCCCGCCGAAGTGGTGGTCGGCAAAACGACTGCGGAATACAATGCTCAAATCTGGAATTACGGGCACGGCAAAAACGGCGACAAGCCGGCATCTGCGACACCTGCGAGTACTCAGGCGGTGGGCGGCGATGCATAATTTAGAGTTGCGCGGTGGAAACGGCAAAATGACACAGCATATTTTTTCTGGGGGTGCGATGTGAGTCGCGCGGTAGGCATCGATTTAGGAACGACTTATACAGCCGTCGCATACGTCGATGAGTATGGCAAGCCGGTGGTTCTCAAAAACTCCGACGGCCAGACCACGACGCCTTCGGCGGTCTTCTTCGACCCGCCCAACTATGTTGTGGGCGAAGTCGCGCTGCAAAGCACCCTCACCGACCCCGAAAAGGTCGTGCAGTTCGTCAAGCGCTTCATGGGTGTCAAGGAACATCGCATCCACGTTGCGGGTGAAAGCTACTCGCCGGAATTCGTCTCGTCGCTTATCCTGCGCAAAGTGGTGCAGGAAGCGCAGGATGAATTGGGTGAACCGGTGACGCAGGCCGTCATCACCGTGCCGGCTTACTTCACCGAGTCGCAGCGTCACGCCACTTACGAGGCCGGTCAGTTGGCCGGTTTGCAGGTGCTGCGCATCATCAACGAGCCCACAGCAGCGGCGCTCTCCTACGGCATCTCGCGTCGTGGCAAGCGGCGCAACATCCTGGTGTATGACCTGGGCGGCGGCACCTTCGACGTAACAATTCTGGCCATAGATAACGATTCGCTCAATGTCGTGGCTGTGGGCGGCGACCCGCACCTGGGCGGCAAAGATTTTGATGACCGCATTATGAACTTCATCGAGGACGAACTTAAAGAAAAGTATCAGTTCGAGATGGAAACCGATGCCGGCCTCGAAGCCGAATTACGCCTCAAAGCCGAAGCGGCCAAGCGCCAGCTTACGGCGCGCCAGTCGGTGCCAATCACGCTGAAAGTGAAGCGCAGCATGTCAACTGGAACGGGCACCATGGACACCTTTATTCCGGTTCGTGTCGAACTCACGCGCGAAATCTTCGACCAGATCAGCGCCGACTTGCTGACGCGCACCGAACTGCTGCTCGAAAACGTCATGGCGCAAGCCGGCCTTGGTTGGAACGACATCAGTGAAACGCTGTGCGTCGGCGGCTCGTCGCGCATGCCGATGGTGCGTGATATGTTGACTGGTCTTTCGGGCCGTCGTCCACTCCTGCACGACCCGGATGAATGCGTCGCTAAAGGGGCCGCATTGCAGGCCGCGCTCATCGCTAAGGACGATACGGTTGCCGAAGTGAACGTCGGTCATGTACTGGCGCACTCACTGGGGGTAGCGACTGTGCGGGATGGTCGCACCATCATCGAACACGTAATTCCCAGCCTGACGGCTCTGCCCTGCGCACAAAGCCGCGACGGCTATACCACGACATTTGATAATCAGAACCTGGTGCAGATTCGCGTTTACGAAGGAGAAAGCACCGACCCGGCAGCATATTCCAACGGGCCCATCGGCGTCTTCAACCTGGATGTGAATCCGCCGCGTCCCAAGGGGCAACCCAAGATTGCAGTTGAATTCCGCTGCGACGAAAATGGGCGCATCACGGCTCTGGCGCGCGACCGCGACACCGGCAAGGAAAGCCGCAGCCTGATTGCACTGACCGGCGCACGCGATGAGAACGAAGTAGAAAACGAGGCACTGCTCTTGTCGAGTGCCATCATTTCGTGACAAAATTAAAATGTTCCGAGTACTCAGAGATGAAGACGGCGCCAATTTATCGTCTCATCGCGTCCAAAGGGCTTAATTCGTGAGCGATCCAACCAACACTTCCGCCAATTCGGTAGCCGGTGGCACGCACGCCGGTAACGGCGCAGCGCCTCGTGGCAATGCGCCTCGTGCCGGTGCACCTCAAGGCGACGACTTCATTGACTTCTACAATTTGCTGGGGGCACAGACTGAAGCCACCACAACCGCGTTGCGCCGCCGCATCAACGAGTTGTATTCGGAAGCGCAGAACAACCGCGATCACCGTAACCCCAACAAGCGTCGCCAGTATGAAGCGTTGTGCGAACTGCTGCCCTATTGCCGCATCGTGCTGCTCGATCCCGACAAGCGCGCACGCTACGACCGCTACATGGAGCAGGCCAAAAGCGGCCAGAATGTTCCGCCGTTCGAGAACATCATGGATGAGATCGCGGGCAGCGTCGGCGAAGTGGCGGGCGACAGCAACGAGAAAATTGGCCTGTTGGGCACTGAAGGCGATGACAACTACCTGCCCGAAAAAGCCGCTGCGGCCAACGCCGGTGCCGCAACGACACGCGTCAAGCCCAGCGCCAGGAAGATACAAGCCGCGCAGCAAAATGCCGACTCCGGAGAAGCCGACGCAGTGACACTTTCGGGAACAGCGGGACAAAAGCGCCGCGTTTCCAAAGCGGCGGCGGCCTCACTCATAGGCTCCGCACTGAGCGTAATCGTCTTCGCTCTGGTGTGCATCGTGTTCTACTTCGTCACGGGCAGCATTTACCATGCAGTTTTGTATGGCGCCATCGCCGCCCTCATCACATGGATTGTGACACACATCCGTCGCGGCTCCGATGGCAACCGCATCTCGTCTTAGCCATTTCTTACGCCCGAAGAACTAACGAAAAGGAGCTGCAACACATGCGTTGCAGCTCCTTTTTTCCTTGCCCGTGAACGAGTACTCAAATCACGGTTTGGCGCCGAGCACACAGGTGGCGCAATCGGGTGCGGACAGGTTGACGAAGCGTAGCGGCGTGGCCGGTTTGTCGATTAGTGCGAAATGCACCGGCTGAACGCGTATTGCGTTCGTTTTCGCTGCCTCCTCGGGACGCGTTTCACGATAGAAAATAACCGTGTCGTAGGGCGTATGCACGACTTGCACGATTTCGATGGAAGTCGTGTCCGCAGTGCCGCTTACTTCGCCCATCAGCAGCGCCACAACAGCCTGCCGCGACCAGTCGATAGCAGGCAACGCCACTTGCGATTCAGGTTGCGTTGCAATGCCGCCCGCATTCATGCTCAGGGCATGAATGCCCCACACGCGCTGCCACTCTTTTTCATCGCGAATCAGCAAACGGGCTGGTCGCGCGCAGCCACTGCTCGCGCCAATGGCCAGCGTTTGAAACGGAATCGGGTAGATCTTGGCCTGCGTTTGCGAGTTCGCTGCGGCCTGAGAGTGAGCACGAGTACTCGCCAGGAGCACCAGCGACAGGCACAGCAGCGACAGGCACAGCAGCGAGGCAAGTTTATGGACAGCAGTTTTCATAGTGACGTGGCCAGTTCAGAATAGGCCTGATCATTGGTCAAAATCTTAGCGATACCGGCGGCTTTGGCGGCACGCCTGATTTCAATTTCCAGATGGCCGCAAAACCCGACAACGCGCGCATCGGGAAACCGTTCCCGGCAGACGCCAATAAACCCGACCGGGTTCATGCCGCGCGAGCCAAGATTGATAACAATCAACTCCGGCGTCTCATGCTTTAGACCTTCGGCGTCGGGAATGTTGCGCCCGGTTTGCACACGATAACCCATGCGCTCCAATTGTGCCTGCACACGCACCGTGCTCATCAGGTTATCATCCAACAACAGCGTCAGCTTCGTTGCAGCGGCGTTGTGCGCATCAGTCATCGTTCATCAATTCCTTTACGACTTGCGCAACGCAATCGCCCAAACTCTGCAAGTCGTAGCCGCCTTCCAGCACGCACACCAACCTGTTGTCGCACAGCTCGCGAGCCCACCGCTTGGTGCTGCGCAACAATTGCGCGAAATCTTGCGCCGTTAAATTCATGCCGCCCAGCGGATCGTCTTCGTGTGCATCGAAGCCCGCCGAAAGCAGAATCAATTGCGGTGCGAAAGTTTCCAGAGCGTGCCCGGCCTTGTCCCACACGTTGGCGTATTCGCTCAGTCCGCAGCCCGAAGGCAGGGGGAAGTTCAGCGTCGTGCCCGCAGCCGCCCCGCGACCTGTTTCGGAACGCGCCCCACTGTAAGGATAAAGCGGCGACTGATGCACGCTGCAAAAGAAGACGCCGGCATCATCGTAGAAGATGTCTTGCGTGCCGTTGCCGTGATGCACGTCCCAATCGAGAATGGCCACGCGCGCCAGCGAGTACTCGTGTTGCGCATAACGCGCCGCAATCGCGACGTTGTTGAATAAGCAAAATCCCATCGCGCGGTCGGGTGTTGCATGATGGCCTGGAGGCCGCACGACGGCAAACGCATTGTCGAACTCGTCGCGCAGCACGGCATCGACCGCACCAATGGCCGCACCCGCTGCCAGTCGCGCGACGTGATACGATTCAGGTGCAACGGCTGTATCCGCATCGAAGCGACCGCCGCCCTGCAACGACATTTGATGCACGCGCGCAACGTGTTCCGGCGTGTGACACAGTTCCAGGTGCGCTTCACTTGCCGGTTCGAAGGCGCGGTGCGGCAGCGCATCCCACAACTTTTCATGACGCAACGCCGCTTCAACGGCATCCATGCGCGCCGGTCGCTCGGGGTGCCCGGGGCCGTTGGAGTGCTGTTTGAAATCGGTGTCGTAGAAGAGGGCTGTTTTCATGTCCGCTCCACATTTTAACAACTGAGTTCTCCATGTGCCCTTTGAACCGCACCGTACATTCTTCGTCCACGAATGCGCAGTATCAAGGAGGACACGATGCACTGGCTCTTTTTGTTGGCCATTCTCTCTTCAACCACAAGTTTAAAAAACGGCGGCACGCCATCAACCATGAACCGCCTCGCGGAAAACGCGCTGCGCAAGCAGTTGGGCAATACGGGCAACGTGCGCGTGCAGATGGCGCCCGGAACTTCCAAAGCGCGCGGCGATTTCGATTACTTCAACATCACGCTCGATGGCTTTGCCGCCGACCGCCTGCTCGGCCTGGCCGAACGCGCACAGTCTTCGAGCACGCGCCCACGCGACAACGGCAGCCGCTATCCCGACGACGAGTACTCGCGTGATAATTATCCGCTGCAAAGCCGCACTGCGGGCACGCGCAACGTTGGCACACGCAATCTCGACATCGGCGATTTAGGCGACATTCTCAACGGTGGCGATCTGGGTAACATTCTCGGCGGCGTGCTGGGTGGCAAAGGCGCCGGACGCATCGGGCGTATTCGGTTGCGCGCAACGAACTTCACTTTTCAGGGCGCCCGCTATGAAGCACTCGATGCCACGCTGGGCGAAGTGCGTTTCGACTGGGCCAAAGCGCTGCGCGGCGACTTCGATATTCAATCGGTGCAGCCGGGCACATTGGGCTTGAGCCTGCGCGCCGATCAGGTCGCTCGTTTACTGGGGCCGCGCCTGCCCTCCATTCGCGACCTGCGCGTGCGCTTTTCCAATGGTCTGGCTTATGTCGGCGGACGCACCGAATACCTTGGCGTCGGTGTTCCATTCGAAGTGGGCGGGCGTCTCAGCGTCGCGCAGAATGAAGTGCGCGCCGATAACATTCAGGCTTCGGTCGCCAAGTTGCGCTTGCCCTCGTTCGTGGTGAGTGAACTCACGCGCAGCGTCAACCCGCTGTATGACTTCGACCCGCAAGACCGCTGGCCGCTCGCCATCAACCTGCAAACGGCAGGTACGACCAACAATGCGATGGCGCTACGTGGTGGATTGCAGTGGCGCGGCTTCAACGCGCAATCCCGTGAACCCCAGCGCCGCAACCGTCAGGGCCGCAATCGCCAGGATTATGACCCCGATTACGACACCGATGCGGACAACACGAGTACTCGTGACAGTTACCCCGGCGATGACTCCGGCGATAATGGTCGCACTTCAGGCAGTCGCAGGCCAGAGGACATTCTCGGCGACATCTTCGGGCGATAAACCGGAATGCAAACCTCAGAGGGGAAGTGCGTTGCGCACTTCCCCTCTTGTTTATGGCGTCAGTTGTTGTTGCAAAATAATCTCGACCAACTCTTGCGTGCTGAAGGTAAGGGTGTAGTTTTTGTCGTCAAGGGTGATTTCCCAGCGCACGTCGCCGACGATGAAACCGACCACATCGGAGAAGCCGGTGAAGGTCAGCACAACAACGGGAACGTTTTCGACCGGCTCGATTTCAACCGTTTTCAAGCGCTGCATCGAGCGTTGAAACAGTGGCGTGTCCTGATCGTTGTGGCCAAACAGCACGCGTTCGCTGCTAATGACCAGGGTGCCTTCGGCTTCCTGGCGCCACTCCATGCGGTTGTTCACAATGCGCACGCTGCACAAACGCGCCGGCGATTCCCAGCGCAGCACCTCGCTGGCGCGCAGTGGAATGCGCGCCCCGTTGCCGTTCAAATTGATGTGCGTGTCGTTGCCCGCGTTGCCGCCCGGTGCATACTGGCTGATGCGCTTGAGCGGAATATAACCCTTCATCACCGATTGTTTTAACAGTTGCAACAATTCGGCTTCGAGGCCGGCGCGCAGTGATGCCTGAGTGCGCATCGACTGGTTGCGGTCGGTGTGACGCTGCGCTTGCAGGCGCGTGAGTTCGTTGCGTAACTCGTGCGCTTCGGTGCCGGTCGGAAGCCCGCGTCCACGACGCTGCCAATCTTCCAACGTCAGCATCTGCCCGACAAAGCGCGACAGCGACGGTGCGGAAGTTGCCACCAGCTTGAGCACGTTGCCTTCGGTGTCGAATTCGGTTTTGCAATCGCGGCACAGCCAGCCGGGACGAGTACTCGTCTTACCCGCAGCAGCGGCGCTCCATGCCGATAACGGTTGCGGCTGCCCTACTTTGCCGACGGCCCACGGCGGCATCTTCGCGGCTCCAAGCAAATTTAAGGTTTGCGCGTTGCGGTCGAAATCCCATTCGGCCTGGCAGTTCGGACAGTGCAAGTTTCCCATCGCCAGCGACATGCGGCTGGCCAACTTAGCCCACTCGTCGCGCGTGAGAGCTTGATCATGGTATTGCGCCGCCACACCAAACGGATCGGTTTCGTGACGAATGAGTACTCGCCGGTCGTCCTCCCGAATGGCAAAGATGGCATGACACGAATCACAACCGGAATACTTGTCGGGGCGCTGCGACAGGCGCCGCCATTCAGTAATGGGCAGAGTTTCCTTGCCGTGCGCCACGCCGATGCCGTAAGGATCGTCCTTGTATTCTTCGAGCGTGGCACGCCCGCCGTTCTCAATGTCGAAGCGCGCTTCACAGTGCGGGCAAGATGCCCACAAATCGACCAGCAATCCGCCGAATTGCTTGCGCTTCTCTTCTTGTAGCGGCATGGCGCGGCACACCGGGCAAAACATCTGGTCGCCCTGCAATTGATGATCGTGCAGCTTGCCCTGGCGGCATACGGGACACAGCGACTCGTCCCACTGGCGACGCAGCAGGCGCGCGTTGTCGCACAGCGGGCAGCGTCCGGTGGGTTGCCCCGTAATTTGAACCAGGTCGTTGCGCCGACAGCCCGGACACTGCATCGTATTGCCGACCGACTGGCGCGCCACTTCGGCCAGCGTGGCTTCAAGCTGCGCGATGCGCGTGTCCAGCGGGTGCGACGGTGTGGCCTGTGGACGCGCCAGTTCCAGACGCAGGTCGTCAATGCGAGCCTGGTGCGGGTTGGTGCGCGAAGAAAGCGTCGTTCCCGTAGGCGTGCGAGCACTCGCGGCGCGTGGTGGAGCTTGTGCCGCGCGCTGTGTTCTGCCGCCGCTTTGCGACAGCAGAGGACGCCCACAACGATCGCATGGTGTATCGGCATCGGGGCGACTGGCCGAGTGCTGAACGTGGCCGCACCACTCACAAGTTGTCTGCACCGGATAACGTGCGGCGCGCAAGTCGCGGCGTAGCTCCGCGACGTTGGGGTAACGCTTGGCCGGGTCATTTTGAATGGCGCGCACGATAATGGCATCGGTCAGCGAACTCAATCGTAAATTTGTGCCGCTGGGTGCGCCGCGCCGCATCGTTGCCAAATCGTCCGGTTCGGTCGGGTCGAGGCACGTCAGCAGGCGGTAAAGCGTCATGCCCAGAGCAAGAATATCGGTGCGCGCGTCCGGGTTCATCTGTTCCTGCTGCGATTCGGGCGCGTAACCGACCGTGCCGGCGCCCGTACTGCCGCGCTTCAACATGGTGCCGAAAGCGCCTGCCGCATTGGAGGGCTTCACCAATCCGAAGTCGATCAGCATCGCCTGGTTGCTGTCTTTATACAGCTTGATGTTGGCCGGCTTGATGTCGCGGTGACTGAGGCCCTTATTGTGCACCGCTTCGAGCGCGTCGCAGATTTGCAGCGCCCAATCGAGCACGGATTCTTCTTCGAGGGGACGCCCGCCGTTTTGCAGGAGCAGTTCTTCAAGATCGGGGCCTTCGATGAAGTCCATGATCAGGTAGAAGCGCTCTTTGACAACCTGCAACTGCGCGCCGTGATCGGGACAAACGCGCGCGCCTTTGAAGGTGCGTCCGCAAACCGGACAGGCCAGCCACACGCCCTTGGTCGATTCAAAATAAGCGGCGGGAATGTGCACGTTGCGCAGCGTTTGCAGAAGATAGGCTTCTTCCTGGAACATGCGCAGGGCCTCTTCGCGCTCATCGACGGTTGTGCCGGGGTCGGAAAGGACGTGCATCTCCTTGCAGGCCAAGGTCACGATACGCGCGCCGATGGTTTCCTCGACACGATAAACCGTGCCGAAAGCGCCCGCACCCAGTACCTGGCGGATGGTGTAGCGCTCCTTGATAACTTCACCGATGTCGTGACGGAGTTGATACATAAAGATGAGTGACGAGTGACGAGTGACGAGTGACGAGTGATGGTTGAAGCGTTTCACTCATTACTCATCACTCGTCACTCATCACTTCAAATAGCGATGTTGTCGATGAGACGAGTGCTGCCGACGCGGGCTGCGATGAGAATGCGTGCCGCACGTCCGTCGAGTTGCCCCAGCGAAGCCAAAGTTTCGGCATCAACGGCGGCGATGTATTGCAGCGAAACCAAAGGATGGGCCTCGCAAATTTGCTGCATCGCCACACCAAGTTTAGCGACATCGTGCTCGCCGTCGTGTGCCATCTGAGCGCCGGTGCGCAACGCCTGGTACAGCGCGCACGCCGCCTCGCGCTCATCGGGCGCCAGATAAGCGTTGCGGCTGCTCATGGCCAGACCGTCCGGCTCGCGCACGGTGTCGCAGGGCACAATTTCAATGCCGAAATGGAGGTCGCGCACCAGGCGCTGCACAACCTTAAGCTGCTGATAATCTTTCTCGCCGAAGTAGGCGCGCGATGGCCGCACGATGTTGAACAGAATCGAAACCACAGTCGCAACACCGCGCAGATGGCCGGGACGAACCGTCCCTTCCCACACTTCACCCAGCCGCGAAACTTCCACATACGTGTGTGCGCTGTGAAAGTGAGTACTCGCCGGCGACGCTTTGCCCTGGGCGAACTCATCGCCGTAGATGTCGCGCGGCGTGGGCGCGAAAATCACATCGCAACCAGCTTCGCGCAGCGCCTCGCAGTCGTGTTCGAAGGGGCGCGGATAGCGACCCAGGTCTTCGTGCGGCGCGAACTGCGTCGGATTGACAAAAATCGAGGCGACGAACTTATCGCATTCGCTGCGCGCGCGACGCGCCAGCGCCAGATGACCTTCGTGCAACGCGCCCATCGTGGGCACGAAGCCGATCTGCAAGCCACCACAACCCCAGTTCTTCGATAAAGCCTGCATTTCTTGCGGCGATTGAATGATTTGCATGAGTAGGAGTACTCGTGAGTGTTAGTCCTTCCTGTAAGTTGCGGCTTCGACGAGATTGGCATCGGGATCTCGCATGTAAAACGAGGTCATCGGGCCGCAGGCTCCGCAGCGCGGCACCGGCCCCTGCTCAACTTCGGCGCCTGACTCCTGCAAGTGGCGTGCAATTTCTATGGGACGCCACTCAGTCACAAAACAAAGATCGGCTGAACCCGGCACAGGATGTTGCGCTCCGGGTTCAAGTTCATGGCCCGCCGCGTGCAGATTGATTTTCTGCTCTCCGCAATGAAGCGCCGTGCGACCGCCGGCAAACGTCACAACTTCCATGCCGAGGACTTGCGTGTAAAAGTCGCAGGTCGCCTCGATGCTGCGCACAGTGAGCACCAGATGATCGAGACGCTGCACTTTCATTGCGCGCTGTCGCCCGTCTCTCGCGCGGCGGAGTTTTGCCACGATGGAAGTTGCGCTTCGGGCATTGGCCAGCCGTTTTCGGTTGTGGGAAAGTCGCCGCCGTGCACTTCTTCGATGAAACTGCGTGTGGCGGCACCGAGCGTTTCGCGCGCCTCGGCATAGCGTTTCACAAAGCGAAATTTGCTCGGCGAAAAGCCGACCAGGTCGTGCCACACCAGCACCTGTCCATCGCAGTGCGGCCCGGCGCCGATGCCAATGGTTGAAATTTCCAATTCCTGAGTAATGCGCGCCGCGACTTCGTTGGGCACCACTTCCAGCACCACGCCGCAACAGCCGGCTTCCTGCACACGATGCGCCTCATCCAGGAGACGCAGCGCGCTTTGAGTTGTCTTACCCTGCACCACACCTTCAAACTGCAACGCCGATTGCGGCGTGTAGCCCAGATGCCCCATCACCGGCGCGCCGCTTTCCACGAGTACTCGGATGGCGCGCAACGCCGTTTCGTGGCCACCTTCCAGCTTTATGCCGTGCGCTCCGGCACGCATCAACTCGACGCCGTTTTGCACCGCTGTTTCCACAGTCGAATACGCGCCAAAAGGCAGATCGGCGATGACGGGAACGTTCGGGCGCGTCGAGGCGCGCACACCGCGCACCACGGCCTGTGTGTGATGAATCATGTCGGCCATTGTCACCGGCACCGTGTTGTCGTGGCCCAGAACGACGTTGCCCATGGAATCACCGACGAGCAACAGATCGGCCCCGGCATCGCAAGAAAGAGCGGCAGTCGGGGCATCATACAATGAGACCATGGCGAGACGGGCACCGCGTTTTTTCGCGTCGCGCAGCAGATGAACGGGAGAATCAGGCATTGCACGCGAAAGTTTACTCAAAGCGGCCACATGCAGTGTATGACACACGAATGTTGGCGCGATTCAGAGTTTCACACGACCAATCGAGCCAATGAACCAGCCGCCGAGCATGGCGGGCAAAATGGTGCGGCCACTCCAGAACAAGAGCGCTTGTTTGAGAACCGGCAAATTGTCGTCGGGAAAGGGCAACGCCAGAGTACTCGCGAGGAACAAACTCGCCATTAAGATGACCAGCAGCGGCTTATTCCACGATCTGCTGATTAGTGAGAACACGAAGTAAAAAAGAATACTGAAGGGAAACGCCGCCAGACCCAGCAACACCAGCCCGACGATAAACATCAACCTCACCAGCATTGTCCCGCGCGTGCGCATGTGCTGCACGCCATCGATCATACCGCTAAGCGCTAAGCCCGCCCCACTGAGAACAGCGGCCAACGAGACCAGTATCAGCATCAGCGATGACGGTTCTTCGATGGTTCGGTCGGCATAAAAAGCGGGCAGTTCAGGAGGAGGCGAGAACAGCAGCCACGCCACGAAAACCGCTGCGCCAAATAACAGGCTGTAACCAAGCGAAATGGCTCGTCGGGAAGGAGCATTCGGCAAAGCGCCGGCCCCATTATAATCATGGGCCGGCGCCGCTGGCCGTGATGCCGCTGGTCGCGAAGCCGCTGGTCGAGAAGCCGTTGCCGCGCTCGCAGCAGTTGCACTCGGCGCACCATTGGTGTTGGGGCCGTTAGCACCGTAACCGCCACGTCCGGTTCCAACACGCACACCAGCACCGCTTTTGCCTGCATTACCATGAATGTTACCCGTCGCAGCACCCGTCGCGCTGCCAGCAGCGGCACCGTTTCCGGCGCGATGCGCACTGGCCGCCGCATAGGGAGCATAGGCCGGGGTTCCGGGAGCGCCGGCGCGTAAGGCTTCCCACTTCTGCCGGTACAGCGCGTTATCGGGCTGGCTGCGCACCGCACGCTCATACATGGCGATGGCCCCTTCGCGACGGCCCTGCTCGGCGAAGATGTCGCCCAGCAGCGCAGCCGCCTCGGCATTGCGCGGATCAAGCTGCAAAACCTGGTTGCAAATCGCGATGGCTTCGGCGGCGCGTCCATGAAAGAAATACAACTCCGCCGCTTCAAACACCATTGTCAGCGTGCGCGTGCGTGGATTGCTGCGGCGTCCCTTCGTGGCACTGTAACGCGAACTGCTATAGGCCGTGGAACGAGTACTCGCACCCGAAGTGGACGCACCGGGAGCCGACGCGCCAGTAGCCGCTGCACCGGATGCTGTTCCGCCGACCCAACCATCCACGCGTGTGCGGCCAGTCGATGTGCCGTTGGAAGCACTATTCCCTCCCGGCTTTGGGACCACACGAGGTTGTCGCGCACGGTCGTAGCGAGCGCGTTCTGCGGGGTCGGAGAGCACCGTCCACGCCGCGTTGATGAGCAGCATGCGCTCGTGGGCACGGTCGCGCTCGGCGTGTTGCACCACATCGGGGTGGTTCTGACGAACGAGGAGACGGTAGCGCCGCTTGATTACAACAGGGTCAGCATCGGGAGGAACTCCCAAAACATCGTAGTGGTCAGCCGCCATGATTACAAAAGGGCCTGAAACGACTGCGCAGCGGCTCTAGCCTCCGGCTTCGGTAAAAATCTGATTGAAGTACCCTACGTAGAACTGGATCACCATGGCGCCGATGTAAGCGGCAATGCCGAGAAACACCACAATGCCCAGCACCTTAACGCTCTGGCGAATCGTGGTTTCGGCGTCCTGTTCCAGAAAGTCGGCGACTTTGTCGAGTTGCCCATCGAGATTGCCGGACTCTTCGCCGGTGCGCATCATTTGCAGCGCAACACCGGGAAAATACTGCGTCTTGGCCAGTGATGCCGTCAGCCCGGCGCCGTTTTCCAGATCACGGGTAATGCTGCGCGCTTTTTCGGCCATGGCTGCATTGCCGCAGGCATCGGCAGCCATCTTGACCGCTTTGTGTGGCCCCACTCCGGCGGAATAGAGCGCGCCCAGAGCGCGACAGAACTTAACCGTGGCCAACGCGCGCGACGTTTTGCCGATAATGGGCAGCTTCAACTTCAGCCAATCGATCCAGAGGCGCGGTGAGCCGCCATGAGTCACCGCGGGTGAAACACGATTCATCACTTTCCAGCCCAGCCACATCATGCCGATCAGCATCAAAGCATACGGCGCGCCCGAACTGAACCATGCCCGCCACATGCTGGTGCCGCCAACACCCGCGATGACAACCGGCACAACCGAAGGAATCAGGATGGCACAAAACACCAGCAGCTTGGGATACCAGGTTTCGCGTTTGATGGTTTGTTGCAGTTCGTAATCGCGCTCCGAGTACTCGGAAAGCTTCAGGCACATGCGGTCGAGAAAGCCGCCCGCTTCGCCGGCCTGCACCATGCCGATGGCGAGTTCGCTGAACAGACCGGGATAGGCGTGCATGGTCTGGCTCCAGGTCGCGCCGCTTTCAAGGCGATTGGCCATCTCGCGCGATGCCTGGCGCAGTGATTTACTGGACGCATGTTCGCCAAGCGTCCGCAGCGCGTGCCACAGGCTGGTACCCGCATGGAGCATGGCATTCATCTGGCGGTAAAAGAGCGATAAATCTTTGGCGCTGGCATGGAGCCATATCTGCTGGTTGGCCGCGCCCGGCGCCACCAGTTCAACCGCCGGCGACGGTGCGGCACTTGAGGACGCTCCCGGCTGCGGCGAGGCTGCACCAGCCTCGCTGAACTCAACGTCAATGGTCTGCCCCTGCTCCAGCCGGTGCCCTTCCTGTGGCTGCTGGTGTGGTGGACGCGGCATGGCAGCAACTTCCGGCACAGGTGCGGAACGCGGCGCCATTCTTTGTGCAACAGTGCCCTGCGCAACAGCGCCCTGCGCAACAGCGCCCTGCACAACAGCGCTCTGCGTAACAGCCCCTGACACCGCTGTGCTTCGTGACGCTGCACGTCCTGACGCTGCACGTCCTGACGTTGCACGTCCTGCCGGAGCAAGCTGCGTCACGAACAGGCCCGACTCACGCAGCGATTCGAGCGCAGTCCGTTGATCGGGAGCTTCGCTGGTTCCTGCAACACGCTCTCCCGCCTGATTACGCGCCTGATAAGCAAAGGTTGGCATACAATAATTTTACCACGCGTCAGGCGTTTGCAAGCAACTTCTTTTTACTCAAGTGTGATGTCGGGCGCTGTCTGCTTCAGGTCCTCGCGCAGTTGTAGCACCGCGAGGTCTTTGGCTTTGGCTTCGCACATCACATCGAAAGGAATGTCGCGTGGCTCGCCACCGTAGTGCGCCGCGACTTTACGTGCAAACGGAATGAACACGTTCGCATCAATCATGTCGGCGTGCTGCGAGGCTAAGGGCGCCACGCTGCTCTGCACGCGTTTTCCGGTCGCTTTGTCGCGACGCTCCACAATGCGCTCTTCCACGCGCGGAGTGGAAAAGTGTATTTTCGGTTTGCCACGATCTTGCCAGGTCCTCAAAACAGCGCAACAGGCATCAACGGCGTCACGCCCGTCCGGGTTGATGCAGCCATGATGCTGATGATCGAAGATGCAGCGAATGCCGGTCGCTTCGTGGATTCTCAACACATCATCCACGCCCCACGAGGTGTCGTCGTTTTCCAGCACAACGCGGCGTTTAGCGGGTTCCGGCAGGGTGCAGTAACGCTCGATAAAACGTGTGCGCGCCGCATCGCGGTCGCCGTAAACGCCGCCGACGTGCGTCACCACAACGGCTTCTTCACCTTGCTCCATGATGTCGAGAATCGTGGCCTGCGCGTTGATGTCGCGGATGGAAGTTTGCGTCAACTTTTCGTTGGGCGAGTTCAGCAGAATATATTGCGAAGGATGGAACGACAGGCGCAGGTTCATTTCCCGCGCGCGTTTACCCAGCGCCACCAGGTCGTCGTGCGCTTCTTCGAGTTGATTGTGAAACTGCGGCATGTCGGGGTGCGTGAGATACGGCGCAAAATCCGACGAGATGCGATACATCGAGATGTTCGTCTCGGCCAGATAATCAAAAATCAGGTTCACATACTCGATGGAAACGCGCAGGTGCGGCGAGTTCTGCCAACGGCGCGAATCGTTGCTTTTCAATCCTTCACGTCCCAGCACTTTGACGGCAAAACCCAGTCGCATGATTTATCTCGTTTCCTGAGCGCTCACATCCTCAGCACTTACGTCCTGAGTACTCAGAAGGTGTTGCAAAATGCTGTTAGTGCGGGTGCGGATGTCCTGCTCACGGGACGCACCGAACCACTCACGCACTGTCGCGTAACCGATGCGCAGCCCCGAACAACGATTGAGACCATGAGAATCGGTGGCGAGCACGATGTGTTCGTGCTCTTCCATCAACTCGCGTGCCGTGTCGCGTGCCATTGTGCTCATGTTGCCCAGCAGCGAATCAACCGTGATTTGCAGCCACGCCCCGGCCTCCACAAAAGCGCGAATAATGTCGAAATTGGTGCGCAGACACGGCGTGCGTTCCGGGTGCGCGATGATAGGCCGCGTGCCCTGCTCGCGCAACCACGGCATGAGTTCAATAGCGCCTTTGGGAAAGCGGTCGCGCTGCCAGGGGAATTCCAACAATGAGTACGCAGGACGGTCACCCAGATGACAGTAACGGCCTTCGCTGTAGTTGTGGCGATAAAGCTTCACGTCATACAAGGCGATTTCGGAGCCGGGCAAGACCACAATCTGTAACTCATGATTTTGAGCCTGCTCGTTCAAGTGCGCCACCTGCGGAATGATCTCAGGCCGAAAAAGGTGCAGGTTCTGGTTGCAATGGGGCGTCGCCACGATGTGCGTGATACCCTCGCTTTGCGCCTTGCTCAGCATCGCCAGCGATTCCTGTAGCGAGCGTGGCCCATCATCGACGGCGGGCAGAATATGGCAGTGAATATCAATCATCTTAAGTGAGGTTCGGCGCTAAAGGATCAGGTTTCAATCGAGATGTAGAAGCACATCTCCGGCAACCACGCGGCGCACGCCACCGGGAGTGCGCACCAGCAACGTCCCATCGTCGTCGATGCCGTTTGCCTCGCCACGATAGGTTTCGCCGGCGGCTTCCACGCGCACGGCTTGCTCCTGCAAAATATCGCGCCGAGCAAATTCCGCGCGCAACTCGTGCCACGCGCCATGCGAGTACTCGTCATACAGCGTTTCAATTTCACGCAAGAGAGTATTCACGACGTTTGCCAAAGGACGCACGTGCCCGGTTTCCATATACAGAGAAGTCGCCGCAATTTTGACATTGCGCGGCAAATCTTCGCGTGCGAAATTGACATTCAGGCCAATGCCGACAATTACATAGTCTGTGCGCTGTGGATTCTCTTCGCGCGCACGCGCTTCACTGAGCACGCCGCCGATTTTACGCCCACGCAAGACGATGTCGTTAGGCCACTTCACATTGGCGGGAAGATTTGTTTCGCTTTCGATGGCGCGCGCCGCGCCCAGTGCCGCCAGCATCGTGAGTTGCGGCACCTGCGACAACGCGATGTCGGGCCGCAAGATCAAGGAAAGATACAACCCCAGCCCGGAAGGAGAACACCAGTCGCGGCCCTGTCGTCCGCGTCCCTGCGTTTGCTCATCGGCGCGCACGACGGCACCATGCGGCGCACCTTCAAGCGCCCAACGCTGCGCCTCGTCGTTGGTCGAACCGATAATCTCTAAATGTCGCTGGGCCTGCCCGAAATTCTTCATAACAACTCGATATCAAGCCCCAGGTCGAGCGCAGGGGCCGAGTGCGTCAGCGCACCCACCGAGATGATGTCAACGCCGCTCTCGGCAATGGCGCGCACGGTCTGCAAGTTGACGCCGCCGCTGGCTTCGCTGAGCGAGCGGCCATTGATGATGCCGACAGCTTCACGAAGTTCATGCGGCGTCATGTTATCGAGCAGGATGATGTCGGCGCGTGCATCGGCAGCCTGGCGCACCTGATCGAGCGTGTCACATTCGACTTCGATTTTTACGGCATGACCGATATTTTCTCGCGCGCGTTCAATGGCCTGCGCAATGCCGCCACACAAGGCAACGTGATTGTCTTTGATGAGAATCATGTCATCGAGCGCAAAGCGGTGATTGCTGCCGCCGCCACAACGCACCGCATATTTTTCGAGTACTCGCAAGCCGGGCGTGGTCTTACGCGTATCGGCAAGGCGCGCCTTCGTGCCGCTTACTCCATCGACAAACCGGCGTGTTAAGGTGGCGATGCCGCTCATTCGTTGGGAAAAGTTCAACGCCACGCGCTCGGCGGTGAGCACAGCGCGTGCGGCACCATCAATTTGCAGCAGCACTTCACCTCTGGCTATCGACTCGCCATCGCGCTTTGCCTGCGAAAATTGCACACTCCCGTCCAGAGTGGCAAACGCTATTTGCGCCACGGCGATTCCGGCTAGCACACCATCTTCGCGGGTGCGCAGAACGGCACGCGCGCGCGCTGCGGCGGGAATGAGGGAATTGGTCGTGATGTCGCCGGAGCGAATGTCCTCGCGCAGTGCGGCTTCAACCAGCGGGCGAATTTGAAAGTCGTGCAGTGTTTCCATGATGTTTTCAATGATCTTTTATCGGCTTTTCATGCGCTGACACCTGGGGCAGAAATGATAGGAGCGGGCGCTTTTGCCCGGCCCGAGAACGCCGCGCTCGATTGGTGTGGTGCAGTTGCCGCACGGCTCTTTGGTGTTGCCGTAAACATGCGGACGATATTCGCCAAACGCGCCGAATGTATCTTGATAACCACCATCTTTCAAGGTGGCGCCGCGACTGGCAATAGCGCGTTCCAGCACCGGACGCATGTGCGACACAACGACGCGCAGTTTCTTCAAGGGCACATCAGCAGCGATCTGCGCCGGATGTACGCCTGCTAAAAAGCACACTTCATCGGCATAAATGTTTCCCAGTCCGGCGACGAGTTTCTGATCGAGCAGCGCGGCTTTGAGTTTCGTCTTGCGAGTACTCAGTTTGCGCGCCAGCGCTTCTTCATCGAAGTCATCATCCAGTGGTTCGGGGCCCATCGCCAGCAAAAATGGTAACTCTCGCGCCACACCCAGCGCGCCGAATGTGCGCGGATCGGTGAAGACGAGACGACGCCCATCATCGAAAACAAGGACGCCATGAATATGCTTGTGCAGTGCTTCAGCATCGAAGTCGCCGCTGTTTTCTTCGACGTGCAGCCGGCCCGTCATGCCGAGATGCACCAGCAGATTGGAACCGTTTTCGAGTGGAAAATAAAGCTGCTTGCCGCGTCGTCGCGCTTCGACGATGCGCGTGCCTTGCAGGGTGGCGACAAATTCTTCAACGCTCGGTTGCGTGATGCGCGGCAAACGCGCCCAGGTTCGTGCCACGCGCGCGCCTACAATTTGCGGCTCCAGTTGGCGGCGCACAGTTTCGGCTTCAGGAAGTTCAGGCATGAATTGAGTCTACGAAATTCGCTGTGCGCTAACACGAAGCGTAATGGAACGCAAAGCTGCGCTACGCAAAGCTGCGCTACGCAAAGCTGCGCTACGCGGAAACGGCGCGAAAACGACGCCACCACGACATGGAATAGGGCGCAGTGAAATCTTTCGATGGCTGCTGCCCCTCCTTTTGCGTCGTTTTCGCGCCGTTTCCGTGTAGCGTACGGAGTTCGCGTTCCATCTACAGTGCGATGCATTGCAGGCGTGCGCGATTGCTGATGAACTTGCGCCAGACCCAACGAGTACTCAATTACGGAGGCAAGGCATGGCCAGGACGTATCGCGTCGGTGTCGCATCGATGGTACACGATCATGTATGGGGCGAACTCAACCACTGGGCGAAAATGCCCAATGTTGAAGTGGTGGCAGCGGGCGACGTGAACGCCGACCTGCGCGAGCGCATCCAGAGCAAGTTCAATGTCCCCAAAGTTTACGATTCGTGGCAGGAGATGATCGCCAACGAAGAACTCGACATTGTGCAGGCCGCTTCAGAAAACAATGTCGCTGCCGATATTGTGGAGGCGAGCGCCGCCAAAGGCATTCACGTCATCAGCGAAAAGCCGATGAGCGCTACACTCGATCAGGCCAATCGCATGGTGCGCGCCACGCAAACTGCCGGTACGCAACTAATGATCAACTGGCCAACGGCGTGGAATCCAGCCATTCAGGAATTGGAGCGACGCATTTTAGCGGGTGACATTGGCCAACTGTTCTATTTCAAGCAGCGCAGCGCGCACAACGGCCCCAAAGAAATCGGCTGCGACCCGCACTTCTGGGGCTGGCTGTATGATGAAGAGAAAAACGGCGCCGGTGCCCTCATGGATTACTGCGGTTACAGTGCGGATATGTGTGCGCGTTTCCTGGGGCTGCCGCAACAGGTGACGGGCTTTCGTAGCGTCTTCGTCAAGGATTACCCCATTCCCGACGACAACGCCATCATCATGATGAAATACGCGCACGCCTTTGGCGTCGCCGAAGCAAGTTGGACGCAAACCGTAGGTTACGCCACCAATAATCCCGTCGCTTACGGCACCGGCGGCAGCCTGGCTGTTGCCGGAGACAAGCTCATTTTGCAAACACCGGGCAACGTGGAAACCATAACTCCGCAGGCGCTTCAATCGCCGCGCAGCAACGGCCCGGAGTATTTCATCCACTGTCTGGAAAGCGGCGAGCCAATCGAAGGCTTCTGCTCGATGCAAGTCAGCCGCGATGCACAGGAAATCCTCGAAGCCGGCAAACGCGCCGCCGACACCGGCCAGACGATGAACCTGCCGCTGCCGTAAACGAATATGCAAGGGTCACTGAGTACTCGACGGAGTATTCAGTGACCTTTATGCGCTGTATGCTACGTCAGAGCATGACTTCACGTCCGGTCTCGCCCGACTCGTAGATGGCGTCGATGATGCGCGTGACTTGCAGCGCTTCTTCGCCCGGTGTCATGACCGGCGTATTGTTGACAATGGAGTCGATGAACGATTTCATTTCTTCGTGGTGCGTTTGCACATTGCCCGGCAGATGCACCGGCGTAATGTCGAGCAGCGTTTTGTTCTGCTCGGTGAACATCTTTAAGGGGCTGAGTGTCGCGCCGCCTTTGTCGCCGAAAATTTGGAAACCGCTGTTATCCCAACCTTCGATGTTGGCCACAAAGCTCGATTCCAGCACCATGGTGCTGCCGTTTTCAAAGCGCACAAATGCCGCGGCGAAGTCTTCGACAGTGAAGTTTTTGTAGTCCCATTGTCCCATCAGGCCGAGCACATCTTTGCGCTTGCCGAACTTCTGATAAGTCTGGCCCGTGACCGAAACCGGCCTGGGAAAGCCGAGCACATGCAGCGTTGCATCCAGCATATGCACGCCGATGTCGATGAGCGGGCCGCCGCCGTTTTTCTCTTTGTTGATGAACATGCCCCAGCCGGGAATGCCGCGACGGCGCAGCGCCTGCACGCGCGCATAGTAAATGTCGCCGAACGCACCCGCATCGGCAAAGCGCTTGAGGCACTGCAACTGCGGCGAAAAGCGCATGTTGTAGCCGCACATCAGCTTGCGATTGGCTTTTTGTGCCGCCTTGACCATGGCTTCGCCTTCCTGCGCGTTCATTGCCAGGGGCTTTTCGCACAGCACGTGCTTGCCCGCTTCCAGGGCGGCAATGGTCGCTTCGGCGTGGAGAAAGTTTGGCGTCGTGACGCTGACCGCCTGAATGTCGTCGCGCCCCAGCATCTCGTGAAAGTCGGCATACGAGTACTGGATGTCGAACTCTTGCGCGACGCTTTCCCGTGCCGCTTGCACCGGGTCGGAGACAGCCACGATTTTGGCGTTGCTCAGCTTTTTGTAGCCGGGAATATGCGCAGCACGCGCGATGCCGCCCGCACCGATAATCCCGACACCGACCGTTTCAGTTTTGGTTGCGCTGCTTTTTCTAGCCACAAGACCGCTCCTCTTCCAGGGAATGTCCCTCATTTAAACACATCATCTCATGGCTGCCACTGCCTTGCCCGGCTTTTACAGCCAAGGCGAGTACTCGCTTGCGTTCAAATACTTGATGATTGTCACGAATTGTCTGCGCGCCGCCCCGGCAGCTTTGAGCTTTTGCCCTGCACCAAGCAAGAGGTTGAAGAAGTGGACGGGCCGGATTACAATGTCAACAACAGGACAAAAAGCGCTCTCATAAGGAACGCTTTTCGGTTGCGTTAGATCAATCCGCGTGCGGTATCGAACCGACAATGTAGCGAGAAAAAGGATAATATCTCTGATGTCAGGTTGCGGCCGGCACAGATCAAGGTTTTATCCGCGATTATGAATAACTCACGTTCTCCCGGCAATCGGTTGCTGGCGGCTTTGCCCACCGCCGAGTATGAGCGACTGAGGCGACATCTTCAGCCGATGCTCTTTACGCACGGCCAACTCCTGCAACGTGCCGGCGAGCCTATCGAGCGCGTTTACTTCGTGGAAAAGGGCATGGCCTCGCTGGTGATGGTAGCTGAAGACGGTGTACAGGTCGAAGTCGGCGTCGTCGGCAACGAGGGCATGGTTGGAGCCGCCGTCGTGCTGGGCGACAATCCGCCTCTCACCGAATCAATGGTGCAAATACCCGGCAAAGGCTGGTGGATGCCGGCTCGCATACTCGTGGCCGAGTTTTCACAAACCGAGATTCTCCATCAATCATTGTTGCGCTACATGCAATTGTTGATGACGCTCACTTCGCAGACAGCGTTGTGTAATCGCCTGCACTCGGTCGAGGCACGTTTGGCCAAGTGGCTGCTGATGTCGCGCGATCGCGTCCAGTCGAACGAGTTGGAACTTACGCAGGAATTCCTGGCGCAGATGCTGGGTTCGCGCCGTTCGGGTATTACCATCGCCGCAGGAGATTTGCGGGATGCAGGATTGATCGACTACACGCGCGGCTGCATCACCATTCTCGACGAACCCGGGCTGCAAGAGCGTGCCTGCGAATGCTATTCGGCAATTCAAGGTCGTTTCGAGCAACTGCTGCAAGACATTTAGCATCAGTCTATGCGGCGACCGTCGCAGTGTGTTCACGGCAGCGTCGCAGAGATTTGTTCGCTATCGGACGGATGGGTGTGCCGGTCGGTTATAGCGTCTGAGTACTCGTGTCGCACCCGATGAAGTTTACCGGCAGTGCGTTGCGACCTGTGGGTTGCAACGCGTAAAAGGCTCGATGTAAAAGGCTCGGTATATGCGCGTGCTCTTGTCAACAGGAGCAAAAGATTTCTCCCGAGAACGCACCATGTCTATGAATCAATTACTATTGGCTTTGCCCAAAGATGAGGTTCAAAAGATTCAACCTCATCTGGAGAAGGTGACATTGTCGACGGGACAGATGCTCTATGACGCGGACGAAACGATTGATTACGTCTACTTCCCCAACAGTGGCCTGACTTCTCTGGTTGTTTCATCTCAAGATGGCACGCAGGTGGAAAGCAGCGTCGTCGGGCAGGAAGGGCTGGTCGGCATTATGGCCGTGTTGGGCAATAACCAATCGGTGACAAAGGCGCAGGTGCAAATCGAAGGCACCGCCTGGCAAATTGCTGCCCACAAGGTCGAGGAACTCGTGCATAGCAGCAGTGAACTCGAAAATCTGCTGCTGCGTTACATGCAGGTGCTTTATAATCAGAGCGCTCAGAACGCTCTGTGCAACAAAGCGCACTCACTCGATCAGCGATTTAGCCGCTGGATGCTGGTAGCCTGCGACCGCGTGCAAAGCGATAGCTTCTGCCTGCCTGCCCAGTTCATCTCCGACATGCTGGGCGTAAAGCTACCCGAAACGCTGCCTGTCCTGGCTGCTTTCGAACAAGCCGGTATCATCAGGTATGAATACGCAACTGGTCGCCTCACTATCCTGCAACGCCATGAACTAAAGAGTGCCGCGTGCGAGTGCTATCAGGTGCTGCACGACCAATTCCATTCTTTGCACCACGACAAAGGCCGCAGTAGCTGAACAGCGCGCAGTCGAGTACTCGCACGAGTACTCGCGGCAGCATCTCAGGCGTGGCCGGAACGGGAATAGAATGATTCCGACTTCCCGCCCCGGCGTATGCCCCGCAGTTCTGTTAGCAGTTTTACACACGCCGCGTTGCTCAATTTCCTACAAGAGCAAAGTGCTCAGGAGCAAAGTGCTCAAGAGCAAAGCGATAAAGAGCAAAATGCTCAGCGGTCTTCATATCCTTCGGGACGCGATTGATGCCACCGCCACGCCGTCTCAATAATGGGCGCGATGGTGGGATATTGCACCTGCCAACCGAGTTCGGTTTTAGCTTTTGTGGCATCTGCATACAAAGCGGGCGGGTCTCCGGCGCGGCGCGGGCTTTCAACAACCGGAACTTTCTTGCCCGACACTTTCTCTACAGCATCAATCACTTCGCGCACTGATGTGGGTGTGCCGGTGCCCAGGTTATAAAACAGCGCCGCGCCGGGTTCCTGTAGTTTGTCGAAAACCGCGATATGCGCGCGGCTCAGGTCATCTACGTGAACGTAGTCGCGCAAACATGTGCCGTCGGGTGTGGGATAATCGGTGCCGAAAATCTCAATGTGGTCACGCTTTCCGGTGGCTGCATCAAACACCAGCGGTATGAGGTGCGTTTCGGGCTTGTGGTCTTCGCCAATCGTGCCATCGGCTGCGGCACCGGCTGCATTGAAGTAGCGAAACGCAGCGAACGACAGGCCATTAGCCTTTGCGATCCATTTCAGAGCGTTTTCGACATCGAGTTTGGTTTGGCCATAAGGGTTGATGGGTGCCTGCGGCGTGCTCTCAACAATGGGCAACGTTTCAGGCTCGCCATACGTGGCGCAGGTCGACGAGAAGACGAACTTCTTCACATCGTGCTTGAGCATGACGTTGACCAGGTGCAGCGTCGCCACAAAGTTGTTGAAGTAGTATTTAAGCGGGTCATGCACGCTTTCGCCGACGTAAGCATAGGCCGCGAAGTGCATCACGACATCAATTTTCTCGTTTTGCAGAATGGAGCCGACAGCGCTTTCATCGCCCAGTTCAACATCATAGAAGGGCACATCCGCTGCGACAGCCGGACGATGACCATACACCAGGTTATCGAGTACGATGGGCCGATGCCCGGCCTCTTGCAACTGGCGCACACAATGGCTGCCGATATAGCCTGCGCCGCCTACCACTAATACGTTCATGTAAAAAGCCTTCCCAATCGGGCGGAGTTGCGAGGCAATAAAAACAGGCACCAAAATGGACACGTGTTTTTCGGGGTCTGGCGGGCCTCGCTACTGGAAAGGATAACATTCTGCCGCGCTCGCGTAACCGTCTCCGCGCCATCTGTGCGGGAATAAGTTGCAGATAACAGATGTCTCCTGCTACTGGTCTCAGGATAAAGCCGATGCTTGCAACGTATCGCGCAACTGCTGAGTACTCAACACCAGACAGTTGAAACTCCAGACAAAATAGTGAATGCTGTTAGGTGCGCATCCAAACCAATGTAGACAGGACTTATGCGCAAGTCGGTGCTCTTGTCATTCTCAAATAGGAAAGCGATCTGAACGCGGGCGAGTACTCGATCATGAAACGAATAAGAGTCAGTGAGAACAAGCGCTTTTTGATGCACGAAGACGGCACGCCATTTTTCTATCTGGGCGACACCGCATGGGAACTTTTTCATCGCTCTACCCGCGAGGAAGCCGATCTCTATCTGTGCAATCGCGCCGACAAGGGATTTACCGTGATTCAGGCCGTCGTGTTGGCTGAAGAAAACGGCCTGCACGACCCAAATTCGCCGGGCGAAATCCCGCTGCACGACGATGACCCCACACGACCCAACGAAAAGTATTTTGAGCACGTCGATTACATTGTGCAGCGGGCAGCGGAGTTGGGCCTCGTTATCGGAATGCTACCCACATGGGGCGACAAATGGAACAAGAAGTGGGGTGCCGGGCCGGAGATTTTTACAGCGCAAAATGCCCGTGTTTATGGCCAGTGGCTGGGCCAACGCTATCGCGATAGTGCAAACATCATCTGGATTCTGGGCGGCGACCGGCCCGTGGAGAACGAGACTCACCACGCCATCATCGACGCTATGGCCGAAGGTCTGACCGAAGGTGACGGCGGTTTGCATCTCAAAACGTTTCACCCGATGGGCGGAGGCACATCGTCTACCCATTTTCATGAAGCGCCCTGGCTTGACTTCAACATGTGGCAAAGCGGTCATGGCCGGCACCGCGACAATCACAATTGCATCGCGCAAGATTACGCCCGCAACCCGGCCAAGCCCGTGTTGGACGGCGAGCCGGGTTACGAAGATCATAAAGCCGGTTTTCAGCTACAAAACGGCTTTCTCGATCATTACGATGTGCGCAAATCGCTGTACTGGGGATTGTTTGCCGGTGCCTGCGGTCACACCTACGGCTGCCATGATGTGTGGCAAATGTGGAAGCCGGGACGGCGGGGCGTCAACCATCCACGTTTACCCTGGTATGAAGCGATCGACTTACCCGGCGCCGGTCAAATGCACCACGCGCGCAGGCTGCTGGAAAGCCGCCCCTACTTGTCGCGCATTCCCGACCAGTCTCTTATCGGCACGCAGCCGGTGAACGGTGATGGCGAGGAGCAGCAGCATTTGCACGTCGTCGCCACGCGCGATAGCGAAGGCAGTTATGCCCTGCTCTATTTTCCGGCGGATGTAACAGTTGAAGTCGATTTATCGAAGCTGTCAGGCGAAACCATTCGCGCTTACTGGTTTGATCCACGTAGCGGAGAGAGCACCGAACTGGACACATTCCCCCGCAGCGACAAGCGCACTTTCAAAGCGCCGGAATGGGGGCCCGACTGGGTACTCGTGCTGGACGATGATTCACACAATTACCCGGCTCCCGGCATGGTTACGGGATGACATGAGCGCGCCATTCGTGCCTTACGCACAGCAATCATAATTCACCACGCGATGCGTTCAACACGCAGGCAAGCGACTGAGGACAAATCTGCGATGCGTCTTCAGTCGCTGTAAGGCGCGGCTTCGTAAGATACCTTCTTCAACGCCTCGAACCGGCCCAACAGCAGCGGCGGGGTGATGCGCGCGTAGAACTTGACCAGGTTCCACACGCCCTTTTGCTGAAAGCGCCGTCCCGACGTTTGCAACGGCACCAACAAGTGACGGTGCCAGCCACATCGGGCGGCGCGCCGAATGTACTGAATATCTTCCGCCAGATGCAAGCTTTCATCAAAGCCGCCCACCTGATGAAAAACACGACGCGGTGTAATGATGCAGACGCCGCTCCCGGTGCGCAGCCAGCCCTGTCCCAGTAAGAATAAAAGATTAAAAACAAAGTAAACAGCGCGAATGGCCGGGCTTTCGCACGCCACAAACCACGGACACGCCACGGCAAAAGGCCAGCGATTGTAAGAGCGCACAACGTTTGCGATAAAGGTCGGTGCTGGCACGCAGTCGGCATCCATAAAAAGCAGCAACTCGCCATCGGCCTGCTGTGCTCCCGCGTTGCGTTGCCGTGATGTGCCGCGCTCGACATTCAGCAACCGAACGCCGGCGAAATCGCGCACCACATCTTGCGTGCCATCTTCCGAATTCCCATCGACGACAACGATTTCGATGGTTCCCGAGTACTCTTGCGCTTGTAAGGCGCGCAGCAAAGTGCCGATGCGTTCTTCTTCGCGCAAGGTCGGGATAACGACGGAAATCGAGGTCACGTTATAATTGTAATATTCTGCTGCGGGTCACGGCGTGACGAGATGCTCAAATGTCACACATTTGACAAGAGCAGACAGTAAAGGGGTTGGCCATCATGGTCGAAGCGACAGTGCACCAGGTTTACAAACAGGAAAAGATGGCTTCCACTCAGACAGTCGTTGTGCTCAAAGCGCGTGACCGGGAGCGTTACCTGCCAATTTGGATCAGCTTTCCTCAGGCCATAGAGATCGCGCAACAGGTACAGGGCTTAAAAACCGAACGGCCAACCACTTACAACCTCATGGCTCAACTGGTGGAACGTCTGGGAGGCCGTCTGGATGCCGTCCATGTCACGTTTCTTGAAGGAACGATATATCATGCCACTCTGCGCTTGATGGTGAATAACACTCTTGAGGAAGTCGACTGCCGACCCAGCGATGCATTGCCCCTGGCGATGGCAGGTGGCGCGCCTATTTTTGTCGACGACGAATTACTGTCAAAAGAAGGTTGCGACAGTGCCACTTCTTTCCATGGTGATGGTATGGGTGAACTCAATCTCTTCGAATTCAAGGACGCGGCCTGAACTTGGCGTTTACAGGCATAGCAAGCGTATTCGACAAACTCCAGAACAGAAGAGGAGCGTTTATTGATAAAACATCAATAAACGCTCCTCTTCTGTTCTCTATCTCACGGATAACCGACTTTACTTCTTCTTGTGGTGCTTTTGCGGCACGAGGGGCTCGCGCCTTTCGACGAGCACTCCGTCTTCTACAGTGTAGGCTTCTTTTGCGACAGCGTTCACAAACGGCTGATCGTGAGAGACCACGACAATTGAGCCTTCGAAAGTACCGAGCGCTTCTTGCAACACAGCACGCGAAGCGGGGTCAAGGTGGTTGGTCGGCTCATCGAGTAGCAGCACGTTGGCCGGCTTCATCAGGAACTTCGCCAGTGCGACGCGGCTCCTTTCGCCACCGCTGAGTACTCGGATCGGTTTATAAACTTCGTCGCCACGAATCAGCAATCGACCCAGCAGACCGCGCGCCTGACCTTCGGGCTGGCTTTCCAATCCGTGCAAAACTTCTTGCAGCACGGTGCGTTCCGGGTCGAGTGCTTCGGCCTGGTGCTGGGCGAAGTAGCCGATCAGCACATTGCGTCCTTCTTCGCGCGTGCCTTCGCTGGGCTCTTCGACACCGGCCAGAATGCGCAACAGCGTGCTCTTACCGGCACCGTTGGGGCCGAGAATCGCCACGCGGTCGCCGCGATTGACGCGCATATTGATTTCAAGCAGCACGACGTGATCGTCGTAATTCTTGCTGACGTTGCGCAGTCGCAGCGCGTCCTGCGCCGATTTGGGCGCCGTGGGAAACATGAACGCGATGGCGCGTGGCGCGGCTTTGGGCGCTTCGACGAGTTCCATTTTGTCGAGCATCTTTTCGCGGCTTTTCACCTGCGTCGCTTTGGTGTTCTTGGCGCCGAAGCGGTCGATAAATTCCTGCTGACGTTCCAGTTCGCGCTGCTGGCGCTCGTAGGCCGCGATCTGCCGCTCGCGCTCTTCGTGCTTCACACGATGATAGTTGGAATAGTTGCCGGTATAGTCGCGCAGCTTATGCTCATCGAGTTCAACGATTCGATGACATACCGCATCCAGGAACTTCGGCTCATGCGAAATGAGGAAGACCGAACCCGGATATTCATCGAGGTAGTTTTGCAACCACTTGCGCGCGGCTGTATCGAGGTGGTTGGTCGGCTCGTCCAGGAGCAGCAAATCGGGTTCACGCAGCAGCAGCTTGGCCATTGCAATGCGCATCTGCCAGCCGCCGGAATAGGTATCGGTGAGACGGTCGAGCGCGTCGTCGCCGAACCCCAGGCCCTTGAGTACTCGCCCGATGCGCGCTTCCATGGTGTGCGATTCCTGCATCTCCAACTGCGTTTGGGCCTGCGATAGTTGGCGCAGGGCTTCACGGTGCTCGAACGAATCGGCATTAAAGCCGTCTTCGCCACCGAGTTTGGCAGCCAGCGCGTCGATATTGGCTTGCGCCGCATCGGCTTCCTTGAAAGCCGACAGCATTTCTTCGCGCACCGTGACACCGAGTCGGCACTGCGATTCCTGCAGCAGCATATCGCACGAAACGTGGTCGTCAAATCGCACTTTTCCGCTGTCGGGCTCTTCCAGACCGGCGATCATGCGAAAGATGGTTGTCTTGCCGGTGCCATTAGGGCCAACGAGTCCGACACGGTCGCCCCAGCCAACGAAGAGTTCCGCGTCTTCGAGAATCTTCTGTGCACCGTATTGTTTGTGAAGGTTTTCAATTGTAAGCATCGCTCACAGTTTAGCAATTGCTCGCAGTGCGGTCATCAAACCTGCTGGAAAGCCGTGTTGAGTACTCAGAAAACAGCTTGCACCGGGTGCCCGCACTTGCTAAAATGCTTGGAGTCTCAATTTGCCCGGTAGCTCAGTGGTAGAGCGGTCGACTGTTAATCGATTGGTCGCTGGTTCGAATCCGGCCCGGGCAGTAACCGAACAAAAACCAAACAAGCCCTTCAGTGATCCACTGAAGGGCTTTGTAGCTTGTAAACGACTTCGTAAAGCCTTGACTCCCTGAGCTACTCGGCACCGATTCTTGAATGCTAACCCTGGCCGTAATAGAAAAGGAAGTGTGAACGCTCCCGTAGCACCGAGCGATACCTTTCGCAAGATTCTGCAGGCAACCGGACACAAAGATTGGACCAAGTACGAGGGCTACGCGCGCGTGAACAACTCTACGACATGGTAAAGGACCCTGGTTGTCTGGTCAACCTGATCAATGATCCCGCTTTAACTTCTCAAATCAACGAGTTTCGCACGGAACTGCAAAAGGTCATGGAACAGACAAATGACCACCAGATGCCGAATTACAGGGTGAATTCCAAAGCTTTGCTGCCAGCGGCCCCAATCCATAATTCGCCCTTCAAGCAGCACGTGCAGGGATTGCTCTGACTCTCAGGACGAGGTGCATTCCAGCCAGCGATCCGAAGGTTCGAAACAGCCACCCGACTCATTCGCTACCTACAGCATACTACTCCGTCAGCACATTATTCCGTTTAGGTCCTTGACTACACGTAAATAGTCGCAAATTAGCACGCGCTTAGGAACTGAGCACCCGCGATGAGACCGCGCTTTTCACCCTCTGGAGAACCGTTGTAATCTTTGTCCTCCAGTTCGATGCAAACCGCGCCCGCATAGTTGTGAGCAAGTAGAATTCGGAAACCTTCAGCCCAGTTGGTGCCCCCTGACCAGGAATGGTATAGCGCCAGGCAGTAGTACCAAACGCCGGATTTTCCTTGAAGGTTGCGGGTTGCTCCCAGCCATACTCATAGAGGTCATCGTTGATGATCTCGGTGTCCTTGCCGTGCACGTGACCCACTCGTGACGCGAACTCCTTCAGAAAACGGATCGGGTCAATACCCATGCGCAGCAGGTGTGAGGGATTGTAGTTGATGCCGATGGCAGGCGAAGGGCGAGCGTTAAATCACGCTTAAACGAACTAAGATCTATTGCGATTATCGGATGCGCACCGCAAACTTGCGCGCCCATAATCGCACTGAGACCCACGCCACCCATGCCGAAGATGGCGACTGATTCGCCGGCTTGCACGTGCGCCGTATTCATAACCAACAAGGTGGTAATGGGGACAGAGGGCAGTCCCTACCAAAACTGTGTCTCAGCCGCGAACACGCGCAAATTCGTTCAGGGGCTGCCAAAAGGATTCTTCCAATTAATGAGGATTCAGCTCTTTGATCAGGAGAATAATCACGCTCACGATATGTTAAGCGTGGGCTCCGTGTGGCCAACGCCTGCCCTATTACGGCCCCTGTTAAAGTACCTGGTGCAGCGCGCTACAAGCTTGGCTGATATGACAGAGTACGATGTGACTGAGTACTCAATTAGACACGTCCGACATTACGGATAGAGCACCGGGTTCAATGGGCTTGCCGCCAACTCTCCGGGCACAACGCCGGGCATGTAGGTCCTGAAGTCGTGTTGGCGGTTGCTGTTGCCCATATCGGCAAAGGTGCGCACGCCATGTGCGAAATAGACCACCGTCATGACCTGACGGGCGCGGTCACTGTTGTTGGCGGGCGCCGAATGCAGCGTCCAGCCGTTGTGGAATGTGGCGTCGCCCGCTTTGAGCACACCCTGTTGCTGCGCGTGGCTGACAACCGGGAATCCGCGTTTGGCGATGACATCATCGTAGAACGCCTGCGAATCTTCGGAGATGCCTTCGCCCAAATATCCGCAGTGCTGCGAGCCGCTGGCGAAATTCAAGCCGCCCATCTCGTGAGTGATGTCAACCAGAGGCATCCACATCGTGATGGTGTGCGGCGTGTCCATCGGCCAGTAGTAGGCGTCTTGGTGCCACGGTGTAGGGCCGCCACCCGCCTCCTTGTTGATTGAGACGTCATGATACAGACGCACTCCCTCTGCGCCCATCAATTCCGCCGCAATGCGCGCGAAACGCCTGGCCAGCGTAAAGCGAGCGACCTGTTCATCACGGTTCCATATGCCGCCGACCAGAGTGAAAGCCTTGCCAAAGATATCGCGTTCTTCGAGGGGTCGCGTTTCGGAACTGAAGCGCTGCGACGCGTCCGTAATCACCGGCTGGAACTGCGCCACTTCTTCACGTGAACAGACCTCGGGCAGATACACATGGCCGCTCTCGCGGTAATCAGCAATTTGTTGCGGCGTCAGAGTGTACGCATCGTCAAGTGCGGGCAAAGTCTGGGTGTTCATAGTTTCCTTTTCTAGTGGTTACTTGCTTGATCGGATACCGAAGCGTCAGGAGATCTGTTTCATGTACCAATCGACGAACATGACCAACGGATCTTCCAGGCCGTAGCCACGCACATAAGGTCCCGGACGGTAGCGTGTGGATTCACAATGCCGCGCTGGTTGTTGACCGACAACTCCCAATCCTGCTCGCCGGTCGCTTTCCACACTTCGGTTACACGCTGCACATCATAGCCGGGCTGTTGGAGCGAGTCGGGATGCACCAGCCAGTACATATCGACGTAACTTTGATTTGGCCCGACGGGTGTCAACTGCATTACCACAGCGTAGTCGCCGGGCGCTTCGAAAAAGATGTTGGGCTAGATGGCCATGCCAACGTAGCCGACGTCCTGATGCGGCAAACGACCCAGCGGTAGTGCCACAGCCTTGCCGTCCATACTCTGGCTCACAAATCCCTCGCGCTGCGGCATGCGCCCTACATAGAATTGGCGTTCATCGCTCATCCCCACGAAGTACTTAAGAGCCAAGCGCAAAGTCTCATTCTCTGGTTTGTGAATCATCATATTCCAGGGATAGTCAGAACGGAGGCAGGTAACATTCCTTGCCCACCTCTGTTCTCGCTGTCAGAGTTGCGTGAGCGGTTGTGCCCTGACAAAAGAGACTGATGCTTTTAATTCACGGATCTCAGAGCACTTTGAAGCTGATATCGCTTGCGTGCTTCTGGAAGAGGTGCAGTTCGTCGGCACAGGTTATGGCCTGCTCGCCGATGAAGAAATTCTCGAAATGTACGCCTTCCACCGTGTGATGGGAATCATAGCCGCCGATGAGTTAGGGCGAGTTGTAGATGTCCTTCGCCACGCGGATGTTTCTCAGGTGCACGTCGCGAATCTGGCCTCGCTCATCGTCGCCGCTCCAGCGCGAGTTGAGGATGCGAAAGTCGATTAGCTTGTCGTAAAAGTGCTCGACGCGAATGTCCTCCCACAAGATGCGGCTCACCGTAGCGTGATCACCGTTGTGAATGGTAAAGACGCCACCTTCACCGTGCCCGCACAGCACGTCGATGTTGCGAAAGGTGATGTCGCTGATCAAGTCGGCCTGTAGCTCAAAGCCGATTTCCATAACGTTTCCGGCGCGCGCGTTCAGGAACACGCAGCCTCGCACTTCCACACGCCGCACATCGCGCCGCCAGTCACTGTATTTAGAGTGGTGGCGCGCGGAATGGTTGGTTGGTTTCACGGCAATGCAGTCGTCGTTATTGCGTAGGAAGCAACCTTCAATCAGCACGTCCTGCGAGCCTACCACATCGATACCGTCCGAGGAAACGACTTCTCCAATCTGCTTCAAATTGCGCATGTGAACGCGGTCGCACAGCGCCGCCGTCACCATCCACATTGATGGGTGGATCATCACGATGTCTTCGAGCAGAACGTCCTGGCACTTCTCCCACTGAATGGAGCGCCGCGCATCGACATCCTTCAAGAACACGCTTCCGTCCAAAATGCCATGACCGCAAATCGCGATCTGCTGGGCATCAGCGGCTTGGATCGCGCCACGCACAACCGCCCCGCCTTCGATGTAAACCGTTTCTCCACTGCCAATTTGCAGCGTGTCGATGTGGTGCGTCTGCTCCGCCGGGAAGAAATGTACGCTTTGGTCACTGACAATGGGGCGCGCCGTTTCGAGCGCGTTGGCACAGACGAAAAGCGGCATCATGCCATCGATTTCCAGGCTCCAATTGCCGAGTCGATCCAGAGAAAACCGAACTGTCTGAGCCTCGATCTTAGGCAGGATGCCGCGACTGAGCGGGCACAGATAAACCTCGTGCAGGGGTGCTTCGACCGTGACTCCTATATCGATGGTGCCCTCGAAGGCCACCACGAAAAACGCCGCCACTCCTGTCGTGCAGACTGGAACAGGCTGATCGTTGATGGCCACCGAAAAATGCGGTGAGAGCACCGTTTCAGGTGGCCAATGGTAAATGGTCAGCTTCGTTCCGGGATGTTGGGTATTCATCAATGAAGTCGTGCCTTAAGCGCTGTGAACGTGCGCTATCTGCAAATGCTTGCAGCAGCAATAACGCTTCGATTTTGTTAGTCGGCGAAGTGGCCGATCGAGTACTCGAACGCAGCATTTCCGATGATTCTGCAGCAGTAGGAGCGCAGTAGGTTGCGCTCTCACATAGCTCAGTCGAAATACTTCAGGGCTTCGCTTCAACGCTTTGCCACGGCTCCTGCCGCGTTGTGTTGCGTGCGCGAGTTGCCCGCAAAGTCATTATGCTGCGGGCCGTGGAACTGCCAGGCATACAATTCTACAATCGTGGTGTGCGCGTCTGCCAGCGTCCCACGGCTCAGACGCAGAAAGTCGAGGGCACCCGCGAAGCCTACTTTTCCCGGCCCGCCGCCGACCAAGAAATCGGCGCCGTTGACGAGCGAACCCACAGGCGTGGCGCCTGTTGCCGACGCAGCGACCTTTTTACCGTTCACGTACAGCACAACACCTTTCGCACGATCCACTTCCGCGACAATATGATGCCACTTGCCATCGGCGACGCTTTGCGATGACAGAGTTGTTGAGATGGCGCCGCCTGTCATCAGGCGCAGGCGAGGTTTACCGCCAGCTAAGTCGAGAATGTAGCCCGCTTGAGCGTCGGCTTTAGAAACGATTGTGCCGTTCGCAGCGCGAGTTTGCAGCACGGCTTCGATGAGGAAGTTATTGATGTCCATGCTCACGGTGCGCGCTTTGTCGTCGCCCGTAAAGCGGCTATCTTCAACGGTGAGAAACTGACCGCGTCCGTTGAATTTCAACGCGCCATCCGTCCAGTTTTCGAGAGTTCCCGGCCCGTAGCTGGTCGCGTTGATGTTACTTCCCATGAGTGGGTAACGCGGTGTGCTCTTAAATTCTTCGCGACGGTCGTAGTTGCGTGTCATGAACCAGTGTTCGTCCATGACCTCAGAGGGCTTGGCATTGTTGCGCGTGAAGTTCCATTCGCCGACTGTCGCGTAGAGAGACCACGGCACCCAGACGCGCGAGCCCATCCCCACAGCGGCGCTGCCGACTGCGGGACGAAAATCGCCTTTGGCCGGTGCCACGAGGGGCTCCTTCGCCGCCATGATGCCGATGTCGGCGGCTTGTGGATTGAGACGCTGCAACGAGGCGCGCATGGTTTCAAGCGTTGGGTACACCACGCCGGTTTCTTCGAAAACACCGAACTTGCCGCGAATGTTGTAGAAAACATTGTGGTGCAGCGCCAGCTTGTCGTAAGCGAAGTTGCCGCCCTGCTTATAGTGCGCAGCGTTAGGGTCGAAGCGACCTTCGGATGGGTCGGCATGACGCAGCACCAAACGCGACGAGTCCTCAATGATGTTCGATAGATAACGCGTGCGCGCGGCGCCGGGGTCTTGCTGGCGCGTGACTTCGGCGAACCGGAAAAAGGTGTTGTGAAAAAACGAGTTTTCAAACGAGTGAACGTTTTGCAGCGCAGTCGTGTTCACACTTTTGGTGCCCAGAATATTGTTGCGGCCTTGCGCAATGTTGTTGAAAAGGTAGTTCTTAAACGAACCATCCAGGTAATATGCATGGCCAAACGAGCCGATGCTAGTGGTGTCGCCGGGCTTGTACAACCAGTTCTTGAACGAGACGGGATTGATGACGATGTTGTTGAAGATGTAGAACGGCCCGCCCTGCCAGGTTTCGATGCCGCCCCAATCGTTGCTTTTGAGCAGTACGTCCTGCACGCGATTGTGGTGGATGAGATGGCGCGACAGCGGCGCTTCGGAGATGGTTCCGCCGGGCTTCCCGCCCGTGACGGAGATGCCCCAACCCGCAATGCGATGCAAAAAGTTACCTGCAACATGCGAAGTTTCGGGATAGGTGATGTTGACGGCGTGGCCATGTTCACCGCTCACGATGCGCCAGCCCACATGATACAGATTGTTGCGCAACATTTCGAGGTTCTTATGCAGCGAACCGGGTGTTGCGAGGCCTGCCGATGGGCCTGATTCGATGTAAAACGCTCCATGATCGGTGAAGCGCACTATGTTGTCATTGACGCGCACATCGCCGATGTTTGCGCCATCACTGGCACCGAAACGAACCGGGATATTGACGTGTTCAAAGGTGCAGTTTTGAACGCGGATATCATCACCACTGCCGTTCAAGCGCAGCACGGCACCCTGAATGTCGGGATGTGAATAGCTAGGATTATTGAAGTCCCAATGCACATTAGAAAAGCGAAAGGTCAGGCCACTGATGTGGACGTGGTTGAGTTGCGTTGCATCCAGAAAATTGACGTGACGCCCGGCTTCGATTGTGACCGAGTTCGGATCAGCATCGTTGGGCAAACGCAGGTAAATGCGCCCACGCCCGTTCTGGTTCTCGACCCAGAACTCGCCGGGTTCGTCCAACCACTGCGGCTTGTCTTCCAGGTAATAACGATTGCCCTTGATGATATTTTCGAGCTTGTCAAAGTTCCACGGACCGCGGAACGCGACACCGCGCTGCTTCTCATCAAAGCCTTCGACTTTAGCCGGATACGGGCTGCCCATCACGATGCCCCATTCCGTCCACACCGTCGCGCCGATGTAATCTTCGGCAGTGCCGGTGAAGTTCTTGGTGTCGATGCCCAGATGAAGTTCGCGCTCGCCGACCTTCATGCTGTAACCCTTGTTGTTGTCTTTCCACCATTCCGGGTTTTCCCAGGTGGGCCACTCGCCCATTACATCGTTGGGGTCAGGCTCGTTCCAGTTCGTCATGCGCGCCAGGTTGAGGCGCGTAATCTTGCCGTCACGCGATGTCATCCATAATGTGCGCGGCAGATAATCGACTTCCGCCGTCCACACTTTGCCACCGTCGGGCATTTTCGGATGTGCGCCGCGCTGCCAGCCGCTGACCATTTCCGAGCCGTAAATCCGCGCTTCTCCGCTGCCCCACGTCGGGTCGCTGGTCAGGCGAATCGGGTTGTTGGCCTGGCCCCGATCGTCGCCCGGCTTCAAGCTGCCGCGATAGATCGTGCCGCGCTTGAACACATAGGTATGCGCGCCACGAGTACTCGCCGCAACACCGGTGGCCGCTGCGTCCCACGGATGATGCTTCCACGGCGCGCTTCTGCTGGTGCCGGCATTGCTGTCGTTACCACTCGCATAGTCGATGTAGCGCACCGAAGTTCCGGTTCGAAAAACGAAAGGCTGCGGTGTCCATTTCAAATCGCCGTTGGGCAGCACTTGCGCTTGCGGATTTTGCCAGGCAAAGGCCGCCGCGTTTTTCGGTGGCACGGCAGTTTTTTTGGAAACTGGCGCGGCGCAGGATGGTGCGAAGCAAGACGCTAACAAAACGATACTCACAACGGTACAATGTGGGGTGTTTGGCATAACTCGATGTCCTCTGCTCCAGGTTTATAGTGGAGACTTAACTCTTTGCGGGTGGGTTCTCGACCGTGTCGTCGAATTTGATACTCTCGCCCGATTGCAGCACAAACTCAAGCTCCACGCCATCCTCGCGCGGCGTGACCGCAGCTTTCGCATCGCTCTTCCAGTTCGCGTGCGATAGACGCACGCGACAGCGTGATTCACTCGCGCCATTGTTTCGCACCGAGAAGAACTTCAGCTTGCTGTCTTGGCGTGCAGCGCTGACCAGGAGCGCTCCTTCGACACGCAGGTTCTCGAACGATGTATCGCGCCACGTTTGTGGTATGGCAGGGAAAAGCACAATCACGCCGTCGCGTACTTGCAGCAGCATCTCATGCAGTGCCGCCATGCCGAGCAGCGGCGTCTCCAGGCACAGCCCGGCCTCGCGGTAGAGGGTGGTCTTGGACAGGTAGCGGCCATTGATCAGTTCGCTCAGGTGTTGCGCGGCACGGCCACCATCATCGAGTTGCGCCCACAGAGCCGCGCCCACTGCGTGCGAGTAACCCGCCAGAGCTTCCGACATTCCCAGCCAGTGGAGCAGCGAGGTTCTGAGCACCGCACGATTCTCCGCGCTTTGCAGAGGGAGTATCTTCAGCGGCCAGAAGCCGAGCAGGTGCGAGAAGTGACGGTGGCTCTCGCCCAGCCGTACGCCGTGCCCGATCATCAGGCCAGTTTCATCAGTCGCCAGGGGAGCCAGTTGCTGCAGCGTCTCACTCCACAGTGTTGCTCGCTGAGCATTGAGCCCCAGTATGTCGTTCAGTTCCAGCAGCGATTTTAAAGCCCAGCGTAGCAAAGCGAGATCGTAGGTGCAATCGGACGCGGCAGCGTATTCCGGTGAGTAGGTTGTCGGCAGGTGTAGCCGCCCGTCGTCCCCCGGCTCCAAAAGGTGCAGGAACAAATTTGTGGCGCCTTCAAGCAGTGGGAATAGGCGCGAGCGCGCGAACTCCTTGTCGCGCGTGTGGGTGTAGCGCAGCCATAGTAGATGCAAAGTCCACAGCAGGTTGCCGGTTTCACGCCCGCCGAAGGGGAATCCGTCGTCCAGATCGAGTGGCGAATACAAGTCGTAGCTCGACGCACGCCCGATGGCAAAGCTGTCATGCTGCCACTCGCGCGGCGCGTTGCGCCGCAGGTTCTCGCGCTCGCGCCACAGCGTTTCTTCCAGCGGCTTGAGCAGTTCCAAGCGGTTGGCGGCCAGCAGAGGCAAGTAGGTGCCCTGCGTGTTGAGATTCCACCAGACAGCGCGCCAGATAGTGTGGCAGTACCATGGGCCCATCAGGTCGAGCAGCGGCTCATCAGGACGCGCGATGCTGCCCAGAATATAAATTTGCCGTGCGTAGAAGCGCTCGATGGACTCATCATCAAGGCGCACCTGAGCGCCGCGCGCGTGGAACTCGTGCCACCACGCGCGGTGCGATTGCGCAGTGTCCTCCCAGGGCTGAGACAGCGCTTCGTGCAGCAGAGCGGCTGGCTCGAAGGCGTCTCCATGCGGATGCGAGTACTCGATAGTGGCCGCGTAAATCGTGCGGTTTCCCTCGCGCCGCGAGGTCAGCCCCAGCGTCCACTCGCGCCCACAATGCAAGGTCTGCGAATGCACAAGTAATTGCCCATGTTGGCTCACGCGTGCAGGCGAGTTAAGGGGATAGAAAGTCGCCGTCTCTTCAAAGTCCACGCGCCCGTTATCGGCCACCACTCCGGAAACATCGGGACGAAAGGTCACCTCGTACGCGCCTTCGGGAGCTTCGATTTCGAACCAGAAAACCGGACGACGCGCATCCATCAGAGCGCGAAACGGGAATGCGCCATCTGCAGTGTGCAGAACGCCGCGTACCTCAGCGTTCCACACATCGAGGTGCGCTTCTGCCCGCAAAAGCTCCGTTCGCGTTTGCAGCGCAATCTTGCCGATGCCGAAGCGCTGCCAGACGTAGCCCTCCTGTTGGAAGAGGCCGTTGTCAATGGCGTCGCTGCGGTTGAACTCCCACAGCAGCGTGCGCCCGTCTCCACCGCGACTGGCGTCCTGGCGGTGTAGAACCGCTCCCAGCAAGCCGTTGCCCAGCAGTGGACCGTCAAAGAAATAGGACGAAATATCGTCCCAGTGCCAGTCGTGCAGCGCGAAGAAATTTTGCATTGTAAAGTGATGACAAAGTCACCCCACCCCCGATTGAGAGTGCCTATGTGAATGCCAGTAATTCCATCCACATAGGAGGTAAAGGACGGCATTCGAGCAAGCCTCCGACTACTTGGAGGCGCTGTGCCACTTCTACTTCCCAGCCATCGCCGCTGTAATGGCCAGCAGCACCGGCACGCCGCGCTTGTCGGCGCCGTAGGTCATGTCGATGCTTTTGATGGCAACGTCAGGACGCGGGTTGTTCCACTGCTTCATATATGCGACTGCCGATTCGTTGGATCCCTCGTAAGGGCTGACCCACGCCGTTTGCGCGCCCGGAATCGCTTTAGGCGTTTCCTGACGATAGTGCTCGATGTCGATTTCCGAGTAGATCGGAATCGTCACGCTCTGGCCATCAGCGTAGTGGAGGATGTAGCGTGCCATCTCGAACTTCTTATTGTCTCGCACTTCCTCATTGTTGCGACGCTGGTCGATGCGTGCTGTGTGCAGGAAGAACAGGGCGTCGGCTTTCTTGTTGATCGGAATACCCTTCACTTCCTGTGGCGGGTTGTTTGGAATGCCTTCGCCGCCCAGCATGATGGCGGTCGGTACCGGCGAAGTGGCGAAGTCGTAGATGTTGAACGTCACGCCCGCGAACTTCTGGGTTCCAGTCGCTAAGGCGTTGAAGGTGCGGTTGGCGTCGCCGAACCATCCGCGATTGGTGCGATACTGCGTCAGCTTGTTCTGGAAGTCGCCAAAGTTGATGGGCGTGTAGTTGACGTTGGTGCCAACCACAACATTCGCGCCACCAAACGGTGCTTTGAGGTTGCGCAGCACTGCCTGCAAGATGTTGCGCTTCTTGATCGCATTCAACGGCACGGCTTCGTTATCCTTAAAGGCGAGGTTCGCCAGCACCATACCACCAGCGCCACGCGGATAGTGCATCATACCGCCGATGTTGAGCATCGGCTTCACCTTCTGATAAAAGTCAGCCGGTCGCTGCGCCTTTAGGTAAATATTGTCGATGCCAATTAGCGGCCTGGCATCCGGCTTTTCCTGCCAGCCTTCAATGGCTAGAGTGAAATCTTTGGCGGTGCGCGCCGGTTTCACTTCCAGCACCTGCGGTTCATCGTTGGCGGGCACATCGTAGGTCTGCTTGTCCTTGCCGTCAAATGTGAGACTCACTTTGTTGGGTAACCAGTAGTTCTTGTTACCGACCCAGGTGAACTCGGTGATGGTCTGCGGTTTGGGCAGGCTGAACGGCACGAGGGCGGGGCCGAAGCCGCCGTTGTCGGTTTTGGGCAATTCCCAGTTGATGATGAGCGGCCAACCATCGGAGCCAACGAAGCCGTTCGTGATGTTGCCATAAGAAACGAACGTCGATTTAGCAAAGGGTGCCACCTCGTCATAATCCACAATGTACGAGAACTCATCGCTGACGGTGTATTCGTCAGCAGTGAAGCCGAAGATGCGCTCGCCCGTCAGCATCACGATGTCGCCGGTTGTGACACCGGCCATCAACGGATCGCGCACAGCAGAGAAGAGTACTCGTTCGCGCTGCATCGGACGGATCATGTGATCGAAGCCAACAATTTTGTTGTAGTCACTCAGGCCTTCGGGTGTGAGATTGTTGAATACGATGTAACCGCCCGCCTTGTTAAAGGCTTCGACCTTCGGCAAGTTGGCAGCGAGTTGTTTCAAGTTACCCGGTGAGGCATTGACCACGGCCAATTTCACTTTCGGGTCGCTGATAGCGCTCAGGGCATCGGTGGCTTTGGAGTAACGCACGCCCAGCGCATCCATCACTTTGAGGAGTTGAGCATTGTCACCCACCGCCAGCGCGACCTCGCGAAAGGTTTGCTTATAGGTGGAGGCGTAGTTGACAAGGTTGGCCAGCAGCGTCCGTGCCACGCTATTGTCTGACAACTGTTCAGCAATTGTGAGCTGCGATAAGAGCATCAAGCCTTTGCCAGTCGGAATCTCCACCAGGGCCGAGTTCAGCAGGCGAGTGTGCGTCTGCACCAGCGATCGTGCGCCGCGTGTCGGCTTGACATAAGCGTTGCGATACAGCGGCTCATTGGCGCCCCAGGTGAAGAAGTCTTTGTCCTGTAAGTTGCGCAGCGCCGGATGGCTGCTGTCTTCGATGAATCCAACGTTGCCCGTGGCATCGGACGGCTCCATCTCGGCTTGCAGTGCACCGTATTTCAAAGGATTCTTCTGCTCTAAAACGATGACGGTGCGGCCTGTCGCTGCATACGCTGCGAGACTGGTACTGGTGCTATCGCTTTCGCTGATGGCATCTTTTCCCACTACGAGTACTCGACCGGCGGCGGGCAGCGTTTCCAGCGAGTTGATTGTCGTGAAAGCCACACCGCGCGACTTGAGATAAGTCGCCACATTACCCTGCGGGTCGAAAAGCACCAGAGATGAAGCCGCGCTTGCCACCGGCTTCATCTGAGCATGAGAGCGCTTAATAACCTGCATCAAAGTGCGAGCCGACGCAGCAGGCTTATTTGCGGCTGGCTTTGCGGCGGGAGCCGTCGCAACTGCGCCGAAACCTGGTACCGGCAATATCGATACAGCTTTGGTATCGCGGAAGACTTCTTTGCCCTGCACGGTCAGTGTTAACAACAACTGGCCTTCGGTGCGCGCCGTAACTTGCGGCATCGGTACTACAATATCGAACTTCTTATTGGTGCCGGGCGCAACGTTATAGGTGCCTGTTTCGGTGGAGACCTGCTTGCCTGCTACCATTAATTTCCAGGTGAAGGTCATCGGGTCGGCGTAACGCGTGTCATTGAACAGGCCAACGGTGCGCGCCACTTTCTGGCCGGATTCAAATGTCCAGTTCCACTGGCGAATGAAAGCCGCACGCGGCAGGAACGCCGTCTCGTAGCCGGAGTCGGTGGTGTTATCGGAAAACAGCATTTCAAACGCCGCCACGCCAGACCAGCGATAGCCTTCAGTGAGCATGCGAGCCAGTGTGGAAGCCACTGGCTTTGTAGCGTTCTTACTCTGGAATGCGACTTCTCCGCCCCATTGCGCGTAATCCGCCGGATTGAAACCTACGTTAAAATAGTCTTCGCCCAGAAAACGCGGGCGCTTCTTGTCCCACACCCAGCGTCCGCGACCGGACGCTTTGCTGCCCGGCTCATTGTCTTCGTAAGCCAGATCGGGGTAGCGCGGGTCGTTGATATCGTGTAGGTAGTGATCGCCATGCACAGGCAGCGTGTTGGCTTTGGTGGCACCGCCGCCATCCACCATTGTCGGTCGTGTCGGATCGACCGCGGCGACAGCCTCCGCCATTTTGGTGATGTAAGGCTCATACTCATCCGAGCCGCCCAGGTTCTCGACGTTGATAAAGAGAAACTCGTTGTCGAGCGACCAGATATGAATCGAGGGGTGATTGCGCTCGCCCTTGACTAGCTTCGCCATCTGTTCGCGCGCGTTTTTCATCAACTCCATCTTGACGCGCGAGCCGCCATTTTTAGCTTTGAGGGCTTCGTCGGTTTCGTAGGGCTGATAGCCTATGACCTGACCATCGAGCGGGCCGTTGCGGCGCACCGGAATGCCATTCTTATCCATGAAATCCAGTGCTTCCTGGGTTTCCATTCCTTTCCACAGGCTCGTGTCGTCGGCCTGGCCGCCCTCGGTTGCCATTCTCGCGGTGCGCGCATACTTGTGGTGATAATCGAGAAACGCTGCGAGAGATTGGCTCCAGTTTCCACCACCAGCCCACATCTGCCAGTTGATGCCGTTAAGCTTGAAGCGGGTGCCTTCCCACGACCATTCACGAAAACCAAATCGAGTACTCGCAATGTCAACCGGCTGGCCACCGACCACCAGCGTGGTACGCAGATCATAGAGAGCCGGAGAATCTGGCCACCACAATTGCGGATCGGCCCATGCATCAGCAGCTTTGACTACAATGTTCTGCCCTGCGGCCACGGTGAACGGCTTTTTGGCGAAGGTCTTCTCGCTTTTGCCGGTCGTGACATTGACTGCTTCCCACTGAAGTTCCCCGGTGACAGGTGCGTTGCCGGGGTTGGTGACTTCGATGTCCGCGATCATCTGCTTCTTCGCCACCGATGGCTGCGCGAAGACATCCGACACATAAGCCGGGCCACCCGCCGCCACAAAAGTTGGAGTATTTAGAATCCCCGACTGGAAAGAGTTCCACACCGGATAATCAAGGTTCATGAAGCCTTTGTTGGCCCATGTCACCGGATAGTTGAACATGCGGCGTAACTTCATCGGGTCATCGGGACTGGTCGAGAAGGCATACCACGCATCACGAATGCCAACCATGATTTCGTTGATGCCCGGCTTGACGGCCTTGCTGACATCAACATCGAAATTGACAAACGGCTGCGCTTCAAAACCGCACAACTGCCCATTGACATAAACCGTGGTATTCAGGTTGTTCTTCGGAAAGTTGATAAAGAATGAGCGTCCGGCCATATTGGCTGGAACTTCAACCCGTGTGCGATACCAGACGCGATGCGCAAGCGTATAGTCGGGGCGAGCTTTGGCTTTGTTGGAGGGCACGGCTATGCTTTTCCACAGAGGAGCTTTGGGCAGCGAGCCAATGGGCACCGCGACTTCCTTTGGCAAGTCCTCATCGTCACGCGCAATTTCCCACTGGCCCTTGAGCGAAGTTTCCGAGCGGACGCCACCCGTCGCTGCGGGCACTTTGAAGACGTGCTTGGCGGCGGCTTCGTCCTCAGCAGTTCGACCGCTTTGCCCCGGCTTATGCGGGCCGTCCGGACGAAACTCGCCCGGCGAAATCACAATAGCGTCGCTGGCATAAAGGACTTTCTGCACTTCGCTTTTTTCGTTTTTGCTTGCGGCGAGGCGAATCTCCAACGTGTGGTCGCCTGCCTTCATGTCGCGCTCGCCCAGTTTGAGCCAGGCGACTTCCGTCCACTCGGCAAGCGGCATCAAGTCCCTCGTCAGGTCATCCGGCGAAGATTTGTTCCACTCGCCGCCATCAACGCGCCACTCAAATGGCGAACGCACAAACTCGAATCCGACACGGTTCCAGATCTGGTGTTTGCCCGCACTTCTCAAGTTGAACTTGTAAGAGAGCAGGCCACCATCCGCGGGCAAGTCCGTGGCGACTTTATTAGCGTCGATGTTAACGTTGATCCATTTGCCTTCCGATAGATACTGCGTCGTGCCCCAACCGGCGGCTTCGAGTTTCAAGTTACTTGAAGCGGTATTTTCCGCTTCGATCCACACCGCGTCAGTATTTTCGGCGTGCGCTACTGAACCCAATCCTAATAAAGAAAGCACGATAGTGGACACGAAAGTCTGGCGATGTGGCGATTTCATGAGTTCGTTCCTTGTATTGAAGGAGCACACGATCGAGTACTCGAATGCGCTGAGCAACGCCCGCTTCTACTTGACTCTAAACTTGAAAGTCTGCTGGCGCAGGAAGAGCACATAACGTTGTAATCCGTTGGCATTAACAGACGTGCGAGACGTCAATTTTCAAGACGAATCTTCGGCTTGATTGTGATATTTCGCATGGTCACTGGTTCGCCACGCAGCAGCGTTTCAAGTTGATCGAACATGGCTTGCACGATCTCACTGGAGTCGTATTCGATAAGTGTCAAATCATCTTCATACGGGCGCAAAACCGGTGAGTCGGTGTTAGCGTGTGAGGCGATGACGATGTCTCGATTTGGAAGGATGTCGAGTTTCTGCAAAGCCGGCATCACATCGCGTGTCAGGATGTCGTTCGTGATCAGCAGTCCATCAGGCCAGTTTTTGCGAGGTGCACCGAAAACTTCCTGCACCCAGTCGCGCGCCTGATCGAATCCGGCAGGGGCCGCGATTTCGCGCGTTTGAGGCCTCAACCAGTTGTTATTGAACTCCAGATTCTTTGCGGTCAGAAGGCGACGAAAGGCTCTTGCTTCAGCGCGTTTTTCTGCTCGTCTATCTGCTCGTCTATCGGATCCCGGCTCACTCCACATCTCACTCCATATCGCAAGACGGCGGCAACCCCGCGCGGCCAAAGCCTCGATACCCAACTTCACCACGTCGACGATCTCCATGTTCACCGAGACTGGCCCCAGGCCTCCGAATGCAACAACGGCGGTGCCCCGCTTGTTTATCCATTCGACAGTCTCGTCCGGCACTCCGACCGTCAACACACCCTGCACGCGACCCGCTTCAATGTCATCAATTAAAGCCGAATGCAGGGCCGGTTCTTCCGTCCGGTATTCTGTTTCGAGGGTTGAGAAATGAAACGCCAGGTCGTAGTTGCTTCCGGCCACGCGAAGTCGAGCTTCGCGCACGATCAGCTCCCAGAAGCCACGAAGGCGCGGCTCAAGAGAAAACTGAGGATCACAAACCAGTGCGATGCTGCGCTTAAGCTGAGAAGATACAAAGATGCCGGCGCCCTGTCGCCGCATGATAATGCCCTGCGCTTCAAGCTGCCCCAGAGCCGCATCCAACGTGGCTTTACTGACACGGGTCTGCTCGCACAAATTAGCAAATGTCGGCATGCGCGCATCCGGCCCCAGGTTATAAGCCATCTGCGACAACTGCGCGTAAGCCTGATCGAACTTTGCCACCGGCCGCACGGTGGGTTCTTTGATGGTGTTCATGAATTCTATTCATGCAGTATAACTGTCCTGAAAAAGTAGGACAGTTAAGCCATAGAATAGTGGCGGTGTGGATTCAAGTGTTGACGTTGATGAAGCCACCACTGGTATAAGGGGACACTGAATCAGCAATTCGCAGCTACACAGGTATTCCAGGGATTAGCCGCGATACTCATATGCGCCTATGTCGGGGCGAGAATCGCGCAACCGTCCGCCTTTATCGCGAACGGGGACATTGCCCGACACGCCGGCGTTGATGGCGGGCGAACCTTTTTTCAAACGAAAGTCACCTTTGGCGGCGTCCACAAAAAGCGGATCGCCCGTTACGTTGCCGATGCCGGGCTGATCGGTATTGCCTTCGCCAAACAGAAGGTTGTTCATTATGATGGCACTCGGCGGGCGCCTGCCTTCGATGGTTAGGAGCGGCGCTCCAGTGTTGCCGCTGAGGATGTTGTTTTTCACCACGAGGTTCTCTACCTTGTCGCTTTCAAAGCGCATCCCGCCGCCCCACGGGCTGCCGGCCTCCCTACCGTTGTTGACAATCGTGTTGTTGATGAAATACAGATTTTTCTTTGTTATCGGCCTGTTTGCCGGCGTCACATTAAGTTCGCCCTCGCCATCCTCTCCCCATTTCATAACGCCCATTCCAGGACCACGATTGTTGTAGACCAGGTTGTTCACAAACCACACGTCGTTCAACTGGCCGCCCATCTCGCCGGACATAATGAAACCGAATCCGCAATCGTGCACGACATTGTTAAAAAAGCGAATATCGTAAGTCGGTTTGTCCCAGGAATCGGCATACAACCCTTGACGGTCGACGTGATGCACGTGGTTGCCCACGACACGAACGTGCCTCGCGCCATCTTTCACATCAATGCCTTCATGCCCGGTGTGATGAACATGGTTGTAGTTGACTTCAACGTACTCGGAGCGCTTGATGCTAATCGTTTCTTCACCACCGCGCTGACACGCTTTTTCGACTTCGTTATTCAGCACGGAAACCTGCGCCGAGAAATCGACATGAATACCGGAATCGGCGCTGTTAAAAGTGTGACAGTGTTCAACGCGAATGTTTTTGGAGCCGCCCACGAAAATGCCGATGCCTTGTGGCAACGCGTTTTGTACTTTGAGGCCGCTGATGTTCAAATACGATTGCCCGTTGGTGTTGAAGACGCCGCGCTCCGGCAAATCAAGACCGTCCAAAATCGCGCCTGCCGTGCCGATGTATGAAATGGGACGGCCCTCTTTACCCGACTTTTTGGCCACGACGCGTTCGCGATAAACGCCCGCCGCGATCATCACGCGGTCGCCCGCCGACATTGTATCCGCTGCTTTTTGGATTGTTTTCCACGGTTTGGCCTTGCTGCCGTTGGCCGCGTCGTCCCCTGTTGGCGAGATATGATAAACGCGGCCGGTGACTTTAGCAGAAGTCGCCGCCTGAGACGCACCGATTCTCGGCGCGGTCTGCGCGTTGATGCCGCTACAAAACGCCATCGCTGCCACAACAACGCCGGCGCACATCCACTTCCAGTGTGAAATTTTCATTGTTTAGCTCCAAAAGACGACATCGTTTCTGTCATCCCGACGCTGATTCATTTCAGCTTGTACTGGCTCGCAACGATTGAACCTTGTTCACATTCTCAACTCTCAGAAGAAATTCAATGAACGCCGCGACCGCGCGCCGCTTCCAACAAGTGCGCGTAATTCTTGGAAGGGTCAGCCAAATTATTGCCCGCCTTATCACGTCCACGTGCCGGATAAAGCAAAATCTGGTTTTCCCATTTGGGTGCGAGCCGCACGTGAGACGGCACAAAGCGCATGGTGAAGCCGCAACGCCTGATCGAACTCCTGTTGGGCGGGCTGCCGTGAATGAGGCGCGCATCGTGCAAACTGGCCTGATTCGGGTCTAACTCAATCGGAATCGAGTACTCGGCACGTTGTTGTTGCCGCACAATTTCAGTAGGGAAAACCGCCTTCTCTCCATCCACAGCGTGATAATCAGAAAAGCCTGATTGTTGCGTGACGTGCGAACGTGGAACAACAGACATACAGCCGTTGGCGATTGTCGAAGGATCGATCGCGAGCCACACCGTAACGGCTTCCATCGGTTCCAGCATACCTTTCCAGTAGGCCGAATCTTCGTGCCACGGCACACGACGCCCGTCGCCTTGCGGCTTGCAAATGAAGTGTGTGGAGAACAAATTAAAATCCGGCCCCAGCAGCGGCTCGACTAAATCGAGTACTCGGTCGGACAACACCCAGTCGAATAATTTGGTGTCGGTGAAGTGCGGCTTGTCCATCGCTTCAGGGCGTTCTCCGCGCGCTTCGTGTTCCTGCAACTTCGTCTCGAAATGATCGCGCAACGCAGCAAACTGCGCCTCTTCCAAAACCGGCTCTATGTACTTTAAGTAGCCCTCGCGCCGAAAAGCGGCGATTTGTTCCTCATCCAAACGCGGTGTGTTCATGTGTCTCCTGTTAATTCCACAATAAGCTTAAAGTTATCCGACGGGCTTGGAGCGCAGCCGCGACACGATGCCCTGCGTCGCACGCTGCATGCGCTGTGGCGGCAAACCGCGCAGAATCCATTCAAGATCGTCAACGACCATTTCACCCATCTGCGTCCACACTTCCGGCACGTTGCCCGCGCAATGAGCCGACAGAATCGTGTTCGGCGTGTCACGCACACGGGCATCGCGTGCAATCGGCTCGTCGGGAAAGACATCAATTGCGGCGCGAATGTGACCCGAGGCGGCTGCATCCAGCAAATCGTCCCAGTGCACCACACCGCCGCGCGACACCAAAACCACAATCGAGCCGCGCTGCATTGCCTCGAAGAAGCGCTCATTCAAGCCGTACTGATTTTCAGTTATGGTAGCCGCCAGAATAAACACTACGCGGCTGCGCTGGAATACTTCCATCAGGCCGCACGGTTCAACATTCATCTCGCGCAAAACCGCAGGCTGAATCCACGGATCGTGAACTAAAATGTCGCGGCTGAACGGCTGAAGCAGCGGCAACAACGCGCGCCCCAGATTGCCGCAACCGACTAATCCCAGCGTTTTGCCCGACAGCAAAAATGTGTCTTGATTGGCGCCTTCGTCGTAGAGAATCTCAGTTCGCGCGCATCTGGGCTTCGCCGCGCGGAATGCCACGCGCGGCGGAAAGCGCCAGTCCCAGTGCCATTTCTGCGACCGCTCCCGCGAAAACCGGTGCCGTGGAAAGCACAGCAATGCCGCGACGAAAACATTCGTCGTAATCGACGTTGGGCATGAAGTTGCTTTCCACGTTAAAAATAGCACGCAAATGTGGAGCGCGATCCAGACGCTCTTTCGGCATATCGCTTTGCCCGACCAGGGCCATCGTGTGCGGCAAATGCTCGTCGATGAAATCTTCGCTGGCGCGTTTGTCGCCATCGTGCCACACCACACGGCCCATTTGCTCTAAGCGCTCTTTATCGCGCCGCGCAAAGATCAAATCAATCGGTCGCGGATACGGGTCGAAGAGAACGATGTCGTTTGTAGCGTCAGTGGAATTGCCCATGATTGGTTAAACGAGAAAACTGTTGTTGCGCTTTAAACTCTAAGTCTCAGGCCTCCATAGAGTTGCACACAAACTCAGCACAAGGTTGCCGCTGGTTGCAGCATGGTTTCTTTGATTGGGTTCCCGTAGTATAATTGTCCTGAAAAAGTAGGACAATCCTGAATTTAATCAGTGGCAGTGGAAGTTCAATTTTCATAGCGCTGATATTGGCGTTTGCAGCTATCACCAGCGTGCCAGTAATTGTCATTCTTTCTGCCACCACAGGGATGCTATGAAACGTAAGCTATGCCACAAGCAAGGTTCACTGTTGGCGCTGCTCGCTATGTCAATGAGTGGATTGATGTTGGCATCAGTTGCTCATGCGCAAAGCGAAGCAACAAACGGCACCTGGGCATTCACGCCGCCGCGCGATGAGTTCAGCGCGGACGCGTTGCTCGATTTGCGCTATCTCAATGAGAAAGTGGCGGGGCAGAGTGGCTTTGTGCGCCGTTCCGCCGATGGCAACGACTTCGTGCTGGGCAACGGCAAACCGGCACGCTTCTGGTCCATCCTCTCTTTTTATAAGAACGAGGAGAACCCCGAATGGAGTCATCATGCGCGTTGGCTGGCCAAACGCGGCGTCAACCTGGTGCGCTTGTTTGGAGACCTCTTTTCAGATGAGAACTCCAAGCTCACCGATATTCGTATCCGTGAGCGCGACAAGGTATGGCGTTCTGTTGCCGCTTTCAAAAAAGAAGGCATTTATACCAGTTACATGCCGTTTTGGTCGCACGTTGTCAGCAGCAAGCACCTCAAATCGTGGGGCATACCAGGTGATGAAGACCAAAGCCCCAGTGGCTTGCTCTTTTTCGACACGACAATGCAAAGCGGCTACAAATCGTGGCTCAAGCAGATGTTCGACACAAAGAATCCTTACACCGGCCTTCGGCTGGCCGATGATGCATCGCTCGCAATCATTGAGTTGCAGAACGAAGACTCGTTGCTATTCTGGACCGCGCAGGGCATCAAAGGTCAGCAGCTTCGTAACCTTGAGAAGCTGTATGGCGATTTTTTGATTAAGAAATACGGCTCGCTCGACAAAGCGAGCGCCACCTGGCTGGCTGCGGGCGCCGCCGATTTAACTTTTCAGGAAGGCGGCAAAGACGACTTCGCACAGGGACGTGCTGGCCTTTACATCACCTGGCAATTGACGCAGCCGCAGACCGGCTACAAAGCGGTTCGCTTAGCGGATCAGCTTCAGTTCCTCGGTGAGACGATGCGCAACTTCAACGCCGAGATGGTTCGCTACCTGCGCCAAGACCTGGGCTGCAAGCAGCTCATCAACGCGGGCAACTGGAAGACAGCCGACCCGGTGCTGCTTAACGATGTCGAGCGATGGAGCTACACCGTGGGCGATGTCATCTCCGTCAACAGGTATTACACCGGCATTCACAACGGCCCCCGCGCCGGCTGGTCATGGGATGTGGGTGACACCTTCACTCATGCGACGGCTCTACTCGACCCTCGCAGTCTGCCGCTCAACATGAAGCAGGTCGCCGGTTTCCCTAACGTAGTCTCCGAAAGTGGCTGGATTGCACCCAGCAAGTACCAAACGGAAGGGCCTTTTCTGACAGCAGCGTATGGCTCCCTCACCGGCGTTGATACCGTCATCCCGCAAAGCATTGGTAGTAGCGAATGGCAAAATTCAGCTGATGGCAAGTGGCATCAGGGCACGCCCCAAACTCTTGGTCAGTTTCCCGCTGCCGCACTGATGTTCCGTAATGGCTACATCAAGAAAGGCGCGCCCGTGGTGCATGAAGAGCGCACAATGGCGGACTTGTGGAATCGCCGCGATCCACTTATCGCAGAAGACAAAAGCTTCGACCCGAACCGCGACGCCGGCAGCGGCGGCTCCAAGAACAATCTCAAATCGGCGGTGAACCCCTTGGCGTTTTTAGTCGGCCCGGTGCAAGTGAAATATGGCGGCGATCCTAAGAAAACTAGCATCGCTAACTTGAAGCCGTTCATCAATGAAACCGCGAAGAATATTCGCAGCAATACGGGCGAAATCAACCTCGATTACGGTAATGGTTTATGCACCGTCAATACACCGCTTGCCCAGGGCGCAACGGGTTTCATGGAGAACTTTCTCACCATCAAGCTGAGTGATGTGACGCTGCGTTCCACCAACGAGTACTCGACAATCAGCGTGGTGTCGATGGACGCCAAGCCAATTCGCCAGTCGCGCAAACTCCTCGTGCAGGTCGGAACGATAGTGCGTCCGACTGGTTGGCAGGAGAAAGATGCCACATTCGAAGACGACAGCAAAAAGCCGGTGCAAGGAAAGCAGATTGTTGCCGTGGGCAAAACGCCCTTCCAAATCACCAACATCGACGCGACGGTTGTCGTGAACAATCCGTCACTTAGATCCGCAACCTTACTCGACATCAACGGCATGGCTGTAGGTGCTATTCCTGCGATGCGCCAAGGTGCAACCTTCAGCGTCAAGCTGCCGTCCAATGCGATGTATGTCGTGTTGCGTTAATGACAGAAACGCCGCGCTGATTCTGATTCGTTCTCCAAACACCCATCATGAAAACTCATCACATGCCTTTCTCCGCTGCACTGTTTTGCTCTGCTCTCGTCACGAGCGGATGTTTGCCCGCAGATGCGGAAACCATCAACATCCTTCCCATAGGTGATAGCATCACGCAGGGTGGGCGCAGAGATAGGGCCGAATACACCTATCGCTATCCGCTGTTCTACAAACTTAAAGACGCCGGATACGATGTCAATTTCATCGGTTCTCTGAATTCGGGACTAAACCCGGACGCTAAATGGCCGGATAAAAACGGCATCGCATTCGACCTTGACCATGAAGGTCACTACGGCTGGAAAACAGCTGCGGTGTGCGACAAGTTGGCAGAGTGGAGCACCGCCTGGGGAGCCACGCCCGACATCGCGCTGATTCATCTTGGCACCAACGATCAGGACTCCAAAGATTTCAACGCCGCCATCGTGCAGCCTCTCAAGGATATGGTAACGTTCCTGCGCACCAAGAACCCTCGTATTGCTGTGTTAATTGGCCACCTCAATTTCAATGGTGGCAGCGCGGTGACAATTCGGCCCCTGGTGGAAGCGATGGCCAAAGAGATCAGCACCAAAGAGTCACCTGTAATGACGGTTGTGACCTACGAAGGATGGATTGAAAACCCCGATCAGGCCGGAAGCGACACCTTCGACTGGGCACATCCCAATGAACAAGGTCAGGCCAAACTGGCGGATAGATGGTTTGCTGCCATGAGGCCGTTGTTGACCGGCCTCGCCGCTGCGCCCACGAGTCCTCAAGCGGCCCCGGCCTCGGCAAATCCGTAAGCAAAATCTTCTTGAGCATTCACTCCGTCGCGCGATATATTTTCTCCAACGGCCTTTTTCGACATGCGCTCGCTCAACGAGAAAGTCGCCCACCTTATGCAAACAGATGTATGAGCATAGCCGCTTGTAAGTGCATCACCAGCTTCTCAACAAAAGGTATGCGATAAAAGGCTGGTTCGACATTTGTAGGGCGTGGGCAGTAGCCCAACACAAACCGAATAACAATCTGAATAAGCAGCACCATTTAAATTGGTGCCGCTTATTGTCGTCAGTGCCAAATCAGCAGCATGGAGCCGAGGCCCACTGCTAGATGGCATCGTCTACTGCTGCGCACTGGCTCCTGGCGCATCATGCCATGTGAATACCCGCCACCACACCCCTATCACTTTCCCGTTCGGTGTCGCTGCCGGTGCTTACCTGACAACATAATGGTGTTTACTACGGCGGTTATGAGTGAATTCTCATGCAATTCTTAACATTCTTCTCATAAACTCCTGGGACACCCACGACATTATAAGTATGGCCGGTCGTTTTCTGTTAAAGTGACTTCCAGACTACTCCTTAGAGTGCCTTCGCTATTGCTGTATGTCATGCTTCCAATAGCCATAACGCGATCATGACGTTGACGAGATTGCCTCAATAAGGTGGCCGCAGCCGGTTTAGGATGGCAACAAACTCTCGGCTTAGTTCTTCTTTCGCAGTGTAGATCGGGGCCGGTCTCATTGATATGCCAGCAACATCTGCGGTGCCGTTGATGACCTCTAAAACAACCTCGAATGATCCAGCCATGGAACAGAAAAATTGCTCTCCAGCGACCTGCGTGCCCGCCTCAATTGAATCCGCAAACATGCGCCGGCCCTGGATGCGTTATGTCATTCCTCTTATCAGCGGTATCATACTGGCCCTGGTTTGCCTGGCACCTGACACCGAAGGTCACAGACAGACCGCAAAGCTATTAAGTGGACCTATATATCGGGCCGATATTGCTCTGGGTGGCGCGCTGCTTCTGTTTACTGCTCGTCAGCACTTCAAGCAGAGGCTATGGCAGTTGCTCGATCTTAGTATCTGCTGTTCTCTTTTGATATTAAGCCTGCATCTACTGATTCATTTACCACGCCCATTAAGACATGGTCATGGATTTTCTCCGGGCTTTCCCAGCGGTCATACGACTTTGGTTTTTGGCCTCGCCTGGTTAATCTTAGAAAGCTATCCTCAAGTGTCCGCCTTGTGGTTTGGAGTGGCCATAGCGATCGGCTGGTCACGAATAGCACTGCACTCCCACTTCCCCTATCAAGTGTTTTGCGGCGGCGCGTTCGGTGTCGCTCTGGGTTGGTGGGTCAGCCACTCTCCACGAGGAGTCATTCTCCCTCGCTGTCTCTGTATTCGTTCCCACTAAAGACCTCTTGCATAAGTGCGCTTCTACGCAATCGCGCCCGTGAGGCAGCGGGCTGATTCGCTTCAGCAAGTCCGCTGCCTCATGGGCGCGGTTGGGGAAAACAGCCGTCACCAAGACTTATGCAAGAAGTCTTTAGTTCTTTCCTCGCTCCAGGTTTCTCCTCCGGGTTTCTATGGAGTTGCTGAAGTCCCTTTGCCATACAAAGCGGTTCTGAGAAAACTCTCAAGGAGTACTCAGGAACTTCTTGCATACTGCAACAGAGATATTAGCCGAAAGCGAGTCTATGTTCAGTATCCTGCCCTACCGTGCGGCCTTGGCCGCTGCGACTTTCTCGTTGTGCTGGCTACTGTTGGCGCAGGCGCAACAAGCCTCCTCACAAACAGCCTTGTCCTCGCCCTTTGCCCTAAGTGCAGCGTCGCCCGTGAATGCAGATTCGCCTGGAGATTCGCACCTGAACGCAGCGTCGTTCAATCGTAACTCCGGCGGAAGTGAAGCGCGATTCGCTTCGGGCACCGGCAGCGTCATTTACATAGCGGCGGGCACGCTGCTACCACTGCTCGAAGATGAAAAAGATGGAAAAGATCACTCGCTGCGCACCGCGGATTCGCTGCTCACCAGCACCTTGATTACTGAGGCACTCAAGCGCCTGGTGGGTGAAAAACGACCCGATGACTCAGCACGCACCAGTTTCCCTTCGGGCCATGCCACAGCCGCTTTTGCCGTCGCCACCATGCAGGCGCACTTTCACCCCAAGCAGGCGTTGCTATGGTATGGCGGTGCAACACTGATTGCCGCTTCGCGTGTGCAACTCCACCGGCACTATGTTCATGATGTCGTGGCGGGAGCCGCCGTCGGCTACCTGACGTCACGCTTTGAGCTGAGCCGTCCGCGCGGGTTGATTCTCGCGCCTTTCATCAAATCCCGTAAGGCAGGCGGCAACGGCCTCAGCTTCAATATGAGCTTTTAAGAGATGACCATGATAATCAAGATGCAGCTAAGTGCGCGAAAATGCAGGCGCCGCGCACAGGGATAAAACTGTTTGCAGAGTGACAGGACGACTGAGCGGCAGACGACCGCTTAACAGGACGAACTTTTATGCAATTAGCACAAACCGACAAGAACCACGGCCACGATCTGATGAGCAAAGTTCCGGCTGTCACGGTCGCGTTCTGGGTCATTAAAATCTGTGCCACGACAGTTGGCGAAACCGGCGGCGACGCTCTTTCTATGACGTTGAAACTGGGCTATGGCGTCAGCAGCCTCATTTTTCTCGTGTTCTTCGGCATCGCGCTCGCCGTTCAGATTACATCCAAACGGTACCACCCCTTCTCATACTGGGCTGTGGTGGTCACCACTACGACGGTGGGCACCACGATGTCGGATTACCTGGATCGCACCATCGGGCTGGGCTATATCAAGTCCTCGGTTTTTCTTTTTTGCGCTGTTCTCGCTATCCTGTTCGCGTGGCGCCGCGCTACAGGAAAGATCGAGTTCGAGAACATCGCCACCAGAAAAGACGAAACCTTTTATTGGGTGGCGATTCTGGTCTCGAACACGCTCGGCACGGCCCTGGGCGATTTCGTGGCCGACGATACGGGCCTAGGCTTCCAGGGCGGCGCGCTCCTGTTCGCCGGTTTAATCGCAACCGTAGCAGCGGCCTATTTTTGGACAAAAATCTCGCCCGCCGTGCTGTTTTGGACCGCTTATATCCTGACGCGCCCGCTGGGAGCGACACTGGGCGATACTTTGACTAAGCCGCTCGCACAGGGTGGTCTCAATCTGAGTCGCATTACGTCTTCGCTGGTCATCGCCGCGTTCATGATTATCGGCATCATCTGGACATCGCGCCGCGAACACAGAGTGGCTCAGAGCGCCGCAACAGCGATTCCTTAAGCACTGCGCAAGGACTGGCATAACTTTTCGGCGCCGGACAATAGATGAGATATGAAGGTTTTGATTGTCGAAGACAATGCCAGCGTCGCGCGTTTCATGGAGCAGGCGGCGAGCGAAGCCGGTTACACGACGCAGGTCGAGGGCGACGGCCTCAAGGCGCTGCAAGTCGCGCAGGCAATGCGTTTCGACCTGATTTTGCTCGATGTCATGCTGCCCGGCTTGAGCGGCTTCGAAGTGTGCCGCTGTTTGCGGGCGGCGGGCGTTACGTCGCTGGTTCTCATCATCACGGCGCGCGACACGACCGAAGATAAAGTCGAAGGGCTGGATGCCGGCGCCGATGATTACATCGCCAAGCCGTTCAAAGTGGTTGAACTGCTGGCGCGGATGCGGGCACTCTTGCGGCGTAGCGCCTCGTCTTCGACGGTTCTCACAGTCGCTGATTTAACGCTCGATCCAGCCACGCGGCAAGCCTCACGCGGCGGCAAAGCGATCTCTCTTTCGGCTACCGAGTACTCGCTTCTGGAGTATCTGATGCGCCATCCTAACCGCGTGCTGCCGCGCTCGACGATTCTGGACCATGTATGGCAATACAACTTTAGCGGCAGCGACAATGTGCTGGATGTGTACATCATGTATCTGCGCAATAAGATTGATAAAGGTCAAGCGCAGCGCCTGATTCACACAGCGCGCGGCGTCGGTTTTCGCCTGGGCGACGATGTGGCTTAAAATGATGTGGCCCAACTCGATTCGCGCTCGCATGACGGTGGGCTTCGCCTTCTTCATCGCGTTTTTGATGCTGGCGGTATGCGCGGCATTTTTCGTCTACACAAGTCGCAGCGACCGCAAAAACGCTGATGCGCGGCTGGCCTTCGCCGCTCTGGAAATCCAACGCGAACTGCGCGACGGGGAACACTCTCTCAAAGACCCCGCCGAACTGGTGCGCGAGGAAAACGAAGAGCTGCGGGCCGCCGATGTCGCCATCATGGTTGTGGACAAGGGCAACCGCGTCTTAGCGCAATCGCGGCGCGCAGTGCTGCACTGGCCTCCCCAGGGTGACGAATGGCGCACCACCAATTTTCAAGTCGGCACGCATACGGTTGTTATCGGCGTCGAGTGGCACAAAACCGCAAAAGCCTTGCACGAGCGCACTCTGTTTCTACTGGGTTTGAGCGCGTTCGTGGTGGCGTTTTCTTCGCTGGGCGCGTGGGTTCTGGTTGGCCGCACACTGGCGCCGATTGACGGGCTGGCGCGACAGGCCACAGCCGCTTCGACCGAAAGTCTGCGGGTGCAGTTGGCAGCGCCTTCGCCCGATGCCGAGATCACTCACCTGGTTGTCACGCTCAACGATTTGCTGGCGCGGCTGGGCGAAACCGCCGCCACTCGCGGGCGCTTCTACGCCGCCGCATCGCACGAGCTTCGCACGCCCCTTCAAGCTCTCACAGGACACCTCGAAGTCGCACTCAGCCGCCAACGTGACGCAGAGGATTACAAAAGCGCGCTGCATGAAGCCCACTCGCAAGCCGAGCGATTGACTGCACTCGTGCAGGATTTGCTGCTGCTCAACCAGTTGGAGGCGGATACCTCACGTCCGCCCGGTGTACTGCTCGATATTGGAGATATGTGCGTCAGCGAGTTAAGCCCTCTGCGCTCACTCGCCGCAGAGCGCGGCCTGACCATTGAACTGTCGCTGCCCGACGCTTGCGAAATCAGTGCGTCCTGGAATCACGCGACAATGCTGCTCCGCAACCTGCTTGAAAACGCCGTCAAATACGCCACACGGGGCGGCAACGTGCGCGTGCAACTGATTCAAAGTACTTTGACCATCTGCAACGACTGTGCGCCGGTCGCCGGCTGGGACACCAACAAGTATTTTGAGCCGTTCTTTCGCCCGGATGCTTCGCGCAACAGTCAAACCGGCGGTAATGGCCTGGGCCTGGCAATCTGCAAAGCAATTTGCACCAGCAACGGCTGGGACATCTCGTTGCATCACGATGTCGGTGGCGTCTGCGCTCTGGTGCGCTTCAAAGGCGTTTAGGGGACCAGTCAAACCACATCGCAGTTCATACATAACGATCCACACACGCATTGCGGATGCATGTCTCCTGCAGGCTGGCCGTTTCAGGATGGAAAATTCAATATCTGTGAACTGAAGGGACAATAGGTGGGACAAGGTCTCTTTTCGAAGACGGTCGGGCACGGCATGTGCTCAACCTCACAGTGAACTTGAGAAAAGAGGTGTTTGCCATAGCACAGAACAGCCAGGCCGAATCAGCAGGAGCAATGCAAGACCCGCGAGAACAGGGGCCCAAGCCGCCGCAGGAAGAGAATAAACAGCCGGTTCCCGGACTTGAAGCGGACATGCAGATCAAGCCGGATTTTGGAGAAGAATCGTATCGTGGACACAACCGATTGCAAGGCAAAGCCGCCTTGATCACCGGAGCGGATTCGGGTATCGGGCGTGCCGTGGCTCTGGCGTTTGCGCGCGAAGGCGCCGACGTCATGGTTTCCTACTTAAACGAGCATGAAGATGCGCAGGAAACCGAGCGAGTCATTCGGGAAGCGGGCCGCAAAGCCGTGCTTGTGCCGGGCGACATCGGTGACGAGGCACACTGCCGTCAAATGGTCGAGCAAGCTGTGGCTGAGTTCGGGCATCTGGACATTCTCGTCAACAACGCCGCTTTTCAGATGTCGCGCCAAAGCATTGAAGAGATCTCTTCAGAAGAGTTTGACCGCACCATCAAGACGAACCTGTACGCGATGTTCTACTTGTGCAAGGCGGCGTTGCCGCACTTGCAGCCGGGCGCAGTCGTCATCAACACTTCGTCGATTCAAGCCTTCAATCCCAGCCCGGATCTGATTGCTTACGCTTCAACTAAGGCAGCCATTGCCAACTTCACCAAGGGCTTGTCCAAGATGGCCATGAAGCAGGGCGTGCGCGTGAATGCTGTGGCACCTGGCCCAGTTTGGACACCGCTCATTCCGGCCACCATGCCGGAGGAAAAGGTGCAGCAGTTTGGTCAGCAGACTTCCTTTGAACGCGCTGCGCAGCCGGCTGAACTGGCGCCCATCTACGTCTTCCTCGCTTCATCCGAGGCGAGCTATGTTACAGGAGAGACTTACAGTGCCACGGGAGGCTCATCTCCGTTGTAAAACGCTACAGAGTTCGGGAGCAGCGACCCTGAAGTGTTTGTGTGACGCCGTTTTTGGTAATCACGGCTCCACATAGTTGCTCCTGAGTACTCGAAAGCTCCTTCTCCACGCCTTCTCCGCATGGCTAAGAGTTCTCACTTCAGGACTTACGCAGCAGACTTGCAATGGTGCGTAGGGGCGCGGTTTTCGCGCCCAGGGCGAAGCCGCATTGGGCGAGCCGACCTTGCCCCTACGCACACGTTTTGCGTAAGCCTTAACTTCTTAAAGGCTGCATAGCCTTGTTCTGTGCAGCGGCTCTGTCGAGCACCATATTTTTGCGGCTTTAAGAGGAGTATCTTCCCGCGAGGTTGGCGACAACAGCCACCAACTCAGCGGGTTCGACCGGCTTGGGCAGGTGAATCTGAAAGCCGGAGCGCAGCACGCGCATTCGGTCTTCCACTCTGGCGTAGGCGGTTAAAGCGGCAGCCGGAGTTGCGCCACCCTGTTCAGGCGGCAGAGCACGAACCTTGCTGATAAGAGAGTAGCCGTCCTCTTCCGGCATGCCGAGATCGCTGATGAGTATGTCAGGCTGGTCGGCTTGCAACGCGTCAAGGGCTGCGGCGGCAGTGGCAACAGTCGTTACGCGCGCCTCACATTTCTCCAGCACCGTCCTGACGAGACGCCGCGCATCTTCTTCGTCGTCCACCACCAGCACATGCAGACCTTTAAGTGCCGGTGGACAATCGAAACTGGCTCCTCTTTTACCCGTAATGTTCTCCGCAGTCGGATGCACGCGCGCAGCAGCTTTATCCGGAGAGACGTCAGTAGATCGCGTAGCAGTCAGAGGCAATTTAACGATGAAGGTCGCGCCTGTGCCTTCTCCCTGGCTCTGCGCTTCGACGGTGCCGCCGTGCATTTCCACAAAATGACGCACAATGGCCAGGCCCAACCCCAGCCCTCCGTGCTTTCTCGTGCTGGTTGAATCGGCCTGGCGAAAGCGGTCAAAGATGTAGGGCAACACTTCAGGACGGATGCCTTCGCCCGTGTCGGCTACAATAATTTCCACATGCGAGTCGATACGTTCTAGCCGCACCTGAACGCGACCGTCTTTGGGCGTAAACTTAATCGCATTGGACAGCAGGTTCCACACAACTTGCTGCAAGCGATTCAGGTCACCCGAGACAAGGCAGGTGCCTGAATCAAGAACGCGCTGCAAGCGAATACCTTTGGCGCGGGCTGCGGGCAACACTGCTTCCACCGCTGCTTCTACCACCTCTTCAAGCTCAATGGGGCGCACTTCCAAACGCAGTTTGCCGGTGATGATGCGAGAGACATCCAGAATGTCTTCAATCAGTTGAGCTTGCAATTGCGCATTGCGTTGAATAGCTTCAAGGGCTTGCGCTCGGTCTTCTTCGTTCAGCCGGGAGTCAGTCAGCATGCTCGACCAGCCGAGAATCGCGTTCAGTGGTGTGCGCAGTTCGTGTGACAGCGTGGCCAGAAACTCGTCTTTGGCACGATTGGCGGCTTCGGCGTTGTGACGGGCCTGCACCTGTTCGGTAATATCCATCCCGTGAGCAAAGATGCCCGCCACCGCTCCGTCTGTGTCGAAAATGGGCTGGTACATAAAGTTCACGAAACGTTGTTCCAGCGAACTACCGGGCTCCCGTTGCAATTGGATAGGCAGTTCGCGGCCCGTAAACGTTTCACCCGTCTCATAGACGTTATCCAGCAGTTCAAAAAACCCCTGCCCTTCCACTTCGGGCAATGCCTCGCGCACGGTTTTGCCAATTACGTCCCGGTGACCGATCAGTTGCAAGTACTCGGGATTGGTCAACTCGAAGACATGTTCCGGCCCCTGCAAGGTCGCGACGAAAGCCGGCGCTTTAGTGAAAAGATAAGCGAGTTTTGAGCGCTCCGCTTCAAGCTGTCCAAGCAGCTTTTCACGCTCGTGCTCCGCTCTTTTGCGCTCCGTAATATCGCTAAAAAGCACGGCAACTTTCCAGCTCTTTGGGGCACCGACGCTAAAAGCGTAAACATCGAACCAGCGGTCGAGGACCTCGGCGCGATTTTCAAAGCGAACAGGCTGCCCCGAAGTGGCCACCTTGCCATAAATCTCAAACCAACTTTCTTCGTGGTTGGGCACCAGTTGGCGCATCGTCTTGCCCGCAGCATCCATCAGCCCGGTTTGCCGCTCAAACGCCGGATTGATTTCCAGAAAGAGGTAATCGACCGGCTTATCCTGCTCATCGAAGAGCATTTCGATCAGGCAAAACCCTTGATCTATCGAGTTGAACAGGGTGCGATAGCGCTCTTCACTCGTCCGGAGTCGTTCTGCCGTTTGCTTGAACTCGGTGATGTCGCGTGCAATCTTGGAAGCACCAATAATCTGCCCACCGGGGCCCCTGATCGGAGAAACCGTCAGCGAGATGTTGATGAGTTTCCCATCCTTCCTGCGACGGATGGTTTCATAATGCTCGACCCGTTCTCCGGCCCTGATTTTCTGGATAATGCCAACTTCCTCGCCATGGCGATCAGGTGGAATCAGGATGAGAATAGGCTTTCCGATTGTTTCTTCCGCCGCGTAGCCGAAGATCCGCTCCGCGCCCTTGTTCCAACTGGTGATAATGCCATCCAGCGTTTTGCTCAGGACGGCATCATCCGCCGACTCAACGATTGCCGCGAGCCAAAAAGGAGTGACGTCCGAACTGAGCATGCCAAAAGCAGGCAGGTGCTCAGAGGAAGACGCCTGTGTAGGTAGCGCCTCGCCATGTTGCGCTACCCCTGGAGACGCGGTTACATCCATCGCAGGCGCAGTTAGCGGTGTTGATTGCGTTTCAGGTGAGGACATTTCCGAAGGCATAGATTGGTAAATATTGGAGACAAGAGCAAGACCAGACTGCGGCTGCCACTTCAAAGTCTGCGCAACCGCGTCAACTTTTTAATTATTGACTGAGAGCCCATCGGCTGAGAGCTTACTCTAATTTAACAAATTATGGGTGCCACAACTTGCCTGTCTTGCAGTTTTCATGTGCAGCATGCGCCGCAACAATATCATGTAACCGCGTAACCAGACACTACATCTGGCGATGGCATGGCTGACCACTCCTATATTCCAGAGAAGTAGGCCTTTGTCGCCGAGGTCAATTGCCCAGTCGGAAATTGGTCGCTGTAGTTCTGCTAAGTGGCCCCGGCTGAGTGCCTACGCCCCTTGTAGCACACGTTCTATACTGAGAACAGCTACCAGAGCCAGAACGATCATGCTTAAAACGCCTTTTCTACGCCGCCAGATGCTTGAAATCGTGCAAGAGCGTCTGTTACCCTGGGCACGCGGCCACGCTGCTCCCAGTGCCGCAGCAAACAAACCAGGAGAGGACACACGCAAGCATTTATTGCTATTGCAGCCGCCGTTGCATCCTGAACACAACTATCAGCGGGGCTTCTTCGGCATTCCCGGTTCGTCCGGTAGTGCGAGGAGCACAAGCGAGTTTTGCATCGTCTCCCATTTCCATGCTCAGAAAAAGAGATGAGTACTCGGAGCGTGCATGCTCTGAGGTGTCCCATCCTCTGCCCGCCACAAGAAAATAGGAGCTTTCGAGATAATGCAGTTAGTGAAATTACATTGTATGGTGCAGAGGCGCAGACAATCGCTTCGACTCGTCGCGATGCTTTTGCCTTGCTTAGGCCTGAATTGGTTTTCTATGCTCACCTCTCACGTTGCAGCCGCACCTCCGGGATTTGTAACCCGTTCCGGCACCAAGTTTATGCTTGACGGAAAACCATTCTACGTCGGCGGAACGAGTACTCACTACCTGGGCTGGGGCACGCGCAAAGAGGTGGATGCCGTGCTGGAGGACGCCAGGAAGATGAACTTCAATGTCGTGCGTTCCATCCTGCACTCGGTTATCGGCGCGCCGGACGGCTCCAAACCGCACATCTGGAACTTCGCCAGCACAAGCGATAGCTCCAACATGGGGATGCACGGTGTATACGTCTTGTATTGGAACCCGACCACCAATAGCTGGGCGTGGAACGACAGCACCGTCAATGGCCTGGGACGCTGGGACTACGTCATTTACAAGGCCAAATCGCTGGGCCTCAAGCTCAACATCTCACTCATCGACTTCTGGCGCTGGGCCGGCGGGACTCAACAGATCAATGCGTGGTATGGCACACAATATCCTAATGCCGCGAACAACAATGCGCAAAACTATTACGACTTCTACACCGACGCACGCATGAAGCAGTTATACAAAGATTGGGTGAACCATGTTCTCAATCGCGTCAACAGCATCACAGGTGTGCGCTACAAAGATGATCCGACGATCTTCGCCTGGGATTTGATGAACGAGCCGGAATTCGCCTGGGATCGCCTGGGCTATGGGCGTGACTGGCTCATGGAGATGTCAGCCTACGTCAAATCAATCGACCGCAACCATCTGCTATCCGCCGGCAGCGAAAGCCGTATGAAACCGGATGGCACCAGAATAAATGGTTTCGACCCGGAAGCTGTGTTGTCTCTGCCCAACATCGACTTCGGCACGTGGCACACGTATCCGGCATATCATGACGAACTCGCGTCGCCCGCCGCTGTCGTAGACCTCATCAAGCAGCACGGGCAAATCGCGGCGCGCCAGAAAAAGCCGGTAATCATTCAAGAATTTGGCTACAGCTTTAAGAAACCGGATCGCGCCGCCGTGTACAAAAGCTGGACGGATGCGGTGTACAACAATTCCAATTCGGCGGGCTGGATTGTGTGGCGCATCGAAGGACGCGTGGTAACTCCTCCCACGCGTAACTTCCCCGAAGCGGAAAATGACCCACTGGGCGACTACCCGCCCGACAATGGCGAAAGCTTCAGCTTTTTCAATAACGACAGCGCCACATCACGAGTACTCGCTCAGGCAGCAGCGAAAATCACGGCGCGCAACAAACAGCAAGTGCTCAAGAAGCGCGCGACTCCAAGCACCAATAAAACCAAAGGCCCAAAGGCTTGAATTCCAAATATCGAGTATTCAGCATGTGGCCTCTGCACATTTCTTGATTAAATTAGGGCTTACGCAGCGGGCTTGCAAATGCAGGGCAATGTAGGGGCGTAGCACGCAACGCCCACAGCGCAACGCCCGGGGCGCGAAGACCGCGCCCCTACGAACCATTGCGTGCTCGTGCATAAGTCCTAATTAAATCCAGTCTCTTGAGACCCTTTGGCCGGCTTGAACAACAACGTCCCAGTCGAATTTGCTTTCCGTTGTGTCTCGCATGAGGCAAAGAGTTTGAATGGCAAGTTTTCCTTCGAGAACTTCAACTGTGAGTCCTTTCTCATCGAGTGTAATTGTGCCGTAGCCGCTTTGCGTACAGAAGAAGCTACGGAACGGCTTTGCTTCGGTCTTGGGGCCGAACCACAACGTCTTGTCCACAGCGGAGTAACGGAAACCGGAAAGCGCTTGCAGCAAAGCGTAGGAGGACATGGCGCGTGCGTAGTAGTTGCCGCATTCATATTCATTAAAAGGGTTGCGCACATGACCCTCGTAGCGGTTGCGCACAGCCTGAACAACAGCTACACCTTCATTCACGAAGCCTTCGGCGATAAGGTGCGAAGCCACCTGATATTCGATACCCGTCCACACCTCGTCGCTGTAAACAAACGGCAAGGTTGGTTTGCCGCCGCGCGGCCAGCTACAAAGTAAGAGTCCGGCCTCGTGTCCCATCGCGTATCCGGGCCGCTGTGTACAGGCATGGTCGAACAGATCGTTCTTGAAGTTGTTCTCAAATATAGCGCCCAACATGCTGCGCACATGCTCGACATTGAGCGGTGTTTCCACGCCGTATATCGTTGCCATCCACGCGCCGATAACACCATCCGAAATGCAGCCCGCACCATATTGATATTTAGGGCCTTCTGCTTTCAAGAGGCGTAACATCTCACTGCTCGATGCGTTGACCTCGGCAACCTGTTGCACGAACGAAGTATCGCGCAAGCCTTCCCACGTAACGTCTTGCTGGTAGTACTCGCCGTTGAACAAAACCTTGTCCATAAACTGCGCGGCCCGTTCGGCCAACTCGGCATAAGGTTGGGCCTCCTCGAATTTACCAAGTGCGCGCGCCATTTCCGCCATCGCCGCCAATGCCCCGACATAGATGCTGCCGCACATGCCATCCGGGCCCCAGAACTCAATATCGTAAGTATTGTGATGAGGCTCAAACAAACCTCCTGTTCGCTGCGGATCCCATCTCTCAATGCAATAATCAAGACTGCATTTGGCCAAAGGATAAAGTTGCTCCAGCCATTCCCGGTTTCCGCTGATGTGGTAGTCGCGATAAAGTTTTAAGATGCCGCCCAGTTGCCCATCGGCAGCCGGATGGTATCCATGACTTGCCGGGCCATCGGGCAATGCGGCGCGGAAGTTCACGTGTCCCTGCTCGTCCATCGAAAGCTGCAGTTCCGCCTCGCGCAGTGTGCGTTCCAGTTGAGGAAACAGGTGCGGCAGCGCCTGCGCGTAGTTCCAAACATGTGTGCAAGACCCGTGACAGCATCCACCTCCGACAAAGCAACCTTCCCATCCCCACAGTGTGCCGTTTTCCTGGCGCAGCACCGTTAGCGACTTCAGGATGGCCAGATTAGATGCAATCGCGTCCAAAGCGCACGGTGGCAATGTTGAAGCAAACAGTGCGTCGGTAAATCGTTGAGTGCGCAAACGTAGCGACGAGTACTCATTGGCGACATACAGTGCGACTTCCTGCGCACTTTGCCACTTGCCCGCGTAGAAGGGACGCCAGGCCGGCGCACTCTGCGGGCCGCAATCGCAGCCGGAACCACAATCCCTCGATGGAATGGTACTAGCTGCTTCAGCTTGTTCCCCGACCCGTTGATTTGAATTGGGAAAGTGCCAGGCGATAACAATGGGATAAGTCACGGCCTCGCCGGGAGCTACTGCCCCCTTGATAAGTAGAGAACCACCATTGTTACCTTCGATACGGGCTTCTTCAGTTCCATCGTTAGGGGTGAAGCGGCCTGTCTCGATTTCACGCCACAGCACAGAGAGACTATCGAACCACCCACCGCGAAACCACATCGCCTTGATTTGCGGCTGTGCCCCGAGAGCGTACACGGCTGCACTACCGTAACTTTCATCGTGCACTCCCGCTGTGTTGAAGAGAAAAACGCCTCCACCCTGTACATTGTCTCGTGGCGGAATGACTGAATTGCGGGTGTTCTCCCACTTACCCCGAGGCACAGCCAAATGCGACAGATGGTAAGAAAACTCGAACTCCACCCGTTCCGTGGAACAGTTCGTGAATGTGTACTCCAATACGGCACATGGCAGTCCCGAATTCACATCATCCAAAGGAATAAACGGGTTCCACCCTTCAATGCTCACACGCAGCGGCACACGCGAATCGGTCAGGGAAACGCAGCCAAACGGGTACTGGCTTTCGAACGAACAGTTCTCAAAGCGTGTCAAGCCTTCGTGACCGCCGTGTCTATAACCCTGGCCCTGCAACCCCTGGTCGTATATTTTCTCGACGGGCAACGGGCCTTCCAATAGCTTCGTCACTGGTTGCGCACCTTTGACATGGAGCAGTGCAAAAGCCGAGTCCTCGGTGGAATGCCCGTCTGGTGATGCTGTCGTATGCGGTTTGTTGCGAATAGAAAAGTCTTGCAGACCACCATACCCGTTCAGGCAAATGCAGCCGGCACCGATGCCACCCATCGGCATTGCAATTTGCAAAAGGTCAGCGCCTTCAAAATGGCGTGGCGTAGAGAAAGCCGCGGGCTGCTGTTTCATGGTGGAATCCTGAGTGTTGCTCTAAGAGGTTCGAGCCATAGTTCTGATAATAGATCTCTTGCATAAGTGCGTTTCTACGCAACCACACCCGTGAGGAAGCGGGCTTGCTGAAGCGAATCAGTCCACTTCCTCACGGGTGTGGTTGCGAAAAACAGCCGTCGCCAAGACTTATGCAAGAGATCTATTATCTCCAGGTTCCAGCCACATCTGCAACCGATCAGGACGGCACGTTTAGACTTGCTGCCAGGGTCGCCCCGTCACCTGACCCTTGTCGCGCCACTCTGATCAGATTAACAGTGCGTCCAACTCTTCAACAGAAAGAAGTTCACTTCCCGTTAACTAACTGCTACTGCATAGACGTATGTGGAATTCCACATATACACCTTTCTAAACAAAAGCCTCGACCACTTTCTCCGTGGTCGAGGCTTTATCGTGTTTGTGTTGGAACGGTGCAATTTATCCACCGGACGACCATGGAATTCAAGGAGAAGGCATGGTGCCGTTACTGGATGCAGTCGGCCACTCAGCCTCATGGAGATCAACCTCATGGAGAGCGGCGCGTTCGTTGCTTTCTGCAATGTGATGGTCGACATTAATCGCGGCGTTCTTCAGGGCTGCATTGTGCTCTTCACGCGCGAGTTGGCGCATTTCGCCGGTTTCAACATAGTAAATTTGCTCGGCGATGTTGGTGGCATGATCAGCGGTGCGTTCGAGTACTCGTGCGATGAGCAGCAGCTTGGTCGCCTGCTCAATGAGCGTCGGGTCATCGCGCATTTTGTCGATAAGTTCACGCTGCAAGTGATCGCAAAGGTCATCGACAGCGTCATCATCGCGCGCCACCTGCACGGCCAAGTCTTGGTCGTGCGTGATGAACGCCTGCAATGAGTCGCCCACCATTTTGCGTGAGAGTTGTCCCAGACGAGGAATATCAACGAGGGGCTTGAAAAATGTTTGCCCGGCCAGACTGCGCGCGATGCGCGAGATGTCAACGGCATGATCGCCGATGCGCTCCAGGTCGATGACGATGCGCATGCTCGAACCGACAATGCGCAGGTCGCGCGCCATCGGCTGTTGCAAGGCCAGAAGCTGCATGGCACGCGTCTGGATGCCGAAGTTCATGTCGTCGGCGAAGTCGTCTTCATCCACCACTTGCTTGGCCAGTGCCAGATCCTGCCGCACCAGAGCATCCAGCGACTTGCCCAGAGCCTCTTCAACAAAACGTCCCAAGCGCAACAGGTCATTTTGCAACTCGTCTAATTGTTCTTCAAATGTGCGGCGTATGCTCATGGCCTTGCTCCTGGATAAGGTAACGAGTGATCAAATTTATCACAAAGCGAGCACTCGGTCTGTGCAGTACTTGACAAACATCAAATGTTCAACGGCTCGACGGGCAGCGTTGTTCTGCTGCACAGGGCGATTAGCCGAAACGTCCGGTGATGTAATCTTCAGTGCGCTTGTCGCTCGGGTCGGTGAAAATTTTAGAAGTCGAATCCATTTCCACCAGTTCGCCCAGCAGGAAGAACCCGGTGTTATCGCTGACGCGCGCTGCCTGCTGCATGTTATGCGTCACAATGATAATCGTGTAGTGCTCTTTCAATTCGCGCATTAACTCTTCGATTTTGAGGGTGGAAATCGGATCGAGCGCAGAAGCCGGTTCGTCCATGAGCAGAACTTCGGGCTTGGTTGCCATGGCGCGCGCGATGCACAAACGCTGCTGCTGTCCGCCCGAAAGCGCCAGGGCGCTCTTTTTCAGGTCGTCCTTCACTTCGTTCCACAATGCAGCGCCGTTGAGGCTTTCTTCTACGATTTCGCGCAGTTGGTTCTTGTTGCGGATGCCGTTCAGACGCGGCCCATAGGATATGTTGTCAAAGATCGACATCGGGAACGGGTTCGGCTTCTGGAACACCATGCCGACGCGCTGGCGCAACGCCACCACATCGACGCCACGGGCATAGATATTCTCGCCTTCGAGGTTAACTTCGCCCGTTATCTTAACGTTGTCGATAAGGTCGTTCATGCGGTTAATGCAACGCAGATAAGTGCTTTTGCCGCAACCTGAGGGGCCGATTAACGCCGTAATGGATTTCTCCATTAACTGGGTGTTGATGTTCTTCAAGGCGTGCTTGGCGCCATAGTGCAGATTCAGGCCACGAGTTTCAATCTTTACGGCACCCGCTGCGGGCTCCTGGCCCGGCATCGGTTGCTGCCTGCTCATGGCACCGACTTCGACGCGACGCGGCATGGCCACAGATGCTGAAGCCATCATCGAGCCGTTAGTGCCATTCGCGCCGGCACTCGACTCTTGTTTTTCATCGGCCAGTTCGCCGATGGCGGCATCAGCAAGCGGCACGCCGGTGGGCACAGGAATATCCTGAGGCTGATCGTTCACCTGAGGCTCGCTCGTCATTGTTGTTTCATTCGGCATGATGTTCCCCATTCTCGGAAACCAGATACAGCCAGTTTAGCGCATCATATATTAAGTGCAGGTTAAGGTTGATACCTGTGCAACGGCAGTGCCGGTTGCGAGTACTCAACCGCACGCTGCCCTTCACTTCGCTGAACTGTAACGTCCGCTCGTAAAGTAGCGCGCGGCCAGGCTCAGAATCAGAATCAGCAATACCAACACAAGGGCACCGCCCCAGGCCAGCGCGTTCCAGTGGTTGTCGGCAGAAGTGGCGAAGTTAAAAATCGTGACCGGCAACGAAGCGATCGGCTGTTGCAGATTGGTGCTGTAAAAGTTGTTGCCCAGTGCAGTAAACAGCAACGGCGCGGTCTCACCCGCAATGCGCGCGATGGCCAGCAGTACACCCGTAACAACGCCGCCCTTAGCCGCACCCAGCACGACTTTCAAAGTGGTGAACCAGCGCGACGCGCCCAGCGCCAGCGAAGCCTCACGCAACGACATCGGCACAAGGCGCACGATTTCTTCGGTCGTGCGCATGATCGTCGGCACCATCATAATTCCAAGCGCCAGCCCACCGGCCAGCGCCGAGTAGCCTGTGCCGGGATTGGCTCTGGCAACCGGATACACGGCAATTGCATATACAAAGATACCGATGACGATGGACGGCACACCGTTGAGCACATCAGCGGCGAAGCGCACGCACCACGCAAAGCGATTATTGCCATATTCGGCCAGATAAAGTCCGCCCAAAATGCCCAACGGCAGACCGATGCAGCAGGCCAGACCGATGATGATGAGTGAACCGACGATGGCGTGCTTCATGCCGCCACCGGGGTCGCCATAGGCCGGTTGTATTTGGGTAAAGAACTCGCTGTTGAGCAGTGGAAGCCCGCGCGCTGCGACGTAATACAGCACCAGCGCGAGCGGTATAACAGCTAAAAGCGCCGCCAGCGAGGAACCGGCCCACATGGCTGCGTTGGCGGCGCGACGCCGCAGACGACGAATGTTGCTTCCCGCGCTTTGTTGATTTTTGCTCAAGGTTGTAGCTTGTGTGGCTTGCATATTTGAGTACTCGTTAAAGGCTCAGGCTACGCTGCGATTCCTACTCGCGTGCGGTTCCGGTGACGGTGCGCGCCATGTTCCAGATCATGAATCGCGCAAAGGCATTGACGATGATCGTGATGCAGAACAAGACCAGCGCCAGATACATCAAGGCCGCCAACTGATCGCCGCTGGCCTCATTGAATTCGTTGGCGAGTTTGCTCGATAGAGTACTCGCCGGTGCAAGTAGCGATACCGAAGGCTGATCGGAGTTGCCGATCACCATTGTTATCGCCATGGTTTCACCGAGTGCGCGCGCCAGTCCCAGAATAATGGCGCCGATAATGCCGGAGCGCGCATAACGCAGCACCGGCCCTTTGATGGCTTCCCAACGCGTGGCGCCCAGGCCGAAGGCCGCCTCGCGCTGAGACGGCGGCACGGCCCTGATGACTTCGCGCGACACGGCGGTAATGAACGGCAGCACCATGATCGCCAGAATGAGAGCGCCGGCCATCATGCTCTGTCCAAGCGGCGCGCCATTCACCAGGTTGGATGGGCCGTAATCCGCCAGCCAGCCTAATCCCGGCACCCTGGCGACGCCCTGCTCCCAACCTTGCAGGCTTTCAAACAGGTTGGTGCTCATCCAGTCCTGGCGCACTTGAAGCCACGGCACCATTACCAAACGTCCCCACAGGCCATATACCACGCTGGGCACGGCAGCCAGCAGTTCCACCATGAACGAGACCGGTGTGCGCACCCAACGCGGTGCCAGTTCCGCCAGGAAGATCGCGGTTCCCAGACCAATCGGCACGGCCAGCAGCAGCGCCAGCAGCGACGACATCAACGTGCCCCAGATGAATGGCCAGGCACCATAAACTGCTTTGGTCGGATCGTCGGGGCTGGGATTCCACACCGATGAAGTCAGAAAACCAGTGCCAAAACGCGCCATTGCGGGTTCCGAGGCGCGCCACAACTGAATGCCGATCAGCACGCAAATCACAAGCACGCTGGCACCGAAAATCAAAGTGGCGCCAAAGAACATGTTGTCCATCGCCACGGTGCTGAAAAAGCCGCGTCGCTTGGCCTTCAGGCTCCCACCCGGTGGACGCTCACCGGGCGGGGAACTCTTCTGATTAAGGGGTTCGGCAACCATGATGGAAAGGTCTAAAGATCAAGTACAAAGAGGACTGCGAGTACTCGCAAAGCACGGCAGCGTATGGCAACCGGGCCGGGTTTACTACTGGATCGATTGAATCGTCGTCTGATTCAGCTTCGCAACCGAAGCCGGCAGCGGCGCATACAACAACGGCTCGGCCATGCCCTGCCCGTCTGTCATGGCCCAGTTGAGGAACTGGGTCAGCACTTTGCCTTTAGCCGCGTCCTGCTGCTTTTTGTAGGCCAGAATATAGGTAAAGCCCGCGATTGGATAGGCTTTAGCGCCGGGTTCGTTGACAATCGGCGCGCGCACATCTTTCTGCATCGCGGCAGAAGCGCCTTCAGCCGCCGCTACTGTGGAAGCCACACTTGGCTCCACAAACTGCCCGGCTTTGTTGCGCAGCGCGGCATAAGCGATTTTATTCTCGATGGCATAGGCCAATTCCGCGTAACCGATGGCGCCCGGTGTCTGCTTCACCACGGCGGCCACGCCGTCGTTGCCCTTGCCGCCGATGCCGACCGGCCATTCGACCGATTTACCCGCACCTACCTGGCCGCTCCACTCTGGGCTGACTGCCTTCAGATAGTTGGTAAAAATGTAGCTGGTGCCGCTGCCATCCGAGCGATGCGCCACGGTCACGGCGCGATTGGGCAGGCTGGCGCCGGGGTTGAGAGCCGCGATTTTGGGATCGTTCCAGCGCTTGATCTGCCCGAGGAACATGCCGGCCAACGTCTGGCCATCTAAGCGGAGCTTGGGGACTTCCTGCAAGTTGTAGATAACGGCCACGGCGCCTGCGACGGTGGGAATATGCACCACGGGCGCCGGCATTTCCTTGAGGTCTTCGTCGTTGAGCGGTGCATCGCTGGCACCGAAATTAACCGTCTGGTTTTTCAACTGCTGGATGCCGGCGCCGCTGCCCACCGACTGATAATTGATGCGCACACCTTTGTTCTTGTTGTAGGTGTCGAACCATTTCGAATAAAGCGGATACGGGAACGTCGCGCCCGCGCCGGTCAACTGCCCGCCTGCGGGGGCCGCACCGCCGCTTGCAGCCGTGTTGCCGGCACTGTTGTCTGCCATGTTACCTGTTGTGGCGGTGTCTTGCGGGCCGCCGCATCCGGCCAGAGTTGCAAAAAGCGTCGCTGTGCCGATCAAAGATGCAAGAGATTTGCAGTTAGTTGTCATGATTTTGTTGTTCGCGTTGTTTTCTCCAAATGTTCAGGCTGCATTTTAGAAGCGCTATGTTAAGATTTCTTTAAGAGCAGTTTAAGGAACCGCTAAGTATTGGCTGGACACCTGGCCAGTGCAGGCGAGTACTCGTGAGAAAGGAAGATTGTGGCTCGATTTCAAATTTTACCGGCGGAAACCAAGTTCTACGATTGGTTCGAAAAAGGTAGCGCCAACCTGTTGGAAGCAGCACGTTTGCTGCACGACCTGATGACACATTACGAGCGCCCGGCCTCCAAGGTTGTGCGCATCGTGGAAGCGGAACGCCAGGGCGATTTCATCGTGCATGAAATTACGGACCTGCTGCGAAAAACGCTCATTACGCCGCTCGACCCCGAAGAAACCCAGGCGATGATGCACGCCATCGATAACGTTGTCGATTCCATTGAACAAGCGGCGGATAAGATGGTGCTGTACCAGATTGAGCAACCCACCGATGAAGCGCATGAATTTAGCGAGATCATCTTGCGTTGTGCCCAGCAAGTGAACGCGGCCATGCCGCTGCTGCGCGACAACAAAGAGTTGGGGCAAGTGCAAAAGTTCGCCGTGGAGTTGAACCGTCTCGAAATGGAAGGCGATGAATTGTATCGGCGCGCGCTACAGAAACTCATTACGAGCCGTGATGACTGGTTCGAGTTCACGCGCTGGAAAGACATTTACGACGAACTGGAAAGCGTTTGCGACCGTTGCGAAGACATTGCCGATGTGCTGCAGGCGGTGGTGCTGAAGAATGCCTGATCCGTTGCTGCTTCTCATCATCGTCCTCACACTGGCAGTCACTTTCGATTTTATTAACGGGTTTCACGATACAGCCAACGCCATCGCCACCGTGGTGGCGACACGAGTACTCACGCCAACTCAGGCGATCCTGATGGCTTCGGTACTCAACGTCGGCGGCGCCATGACGGGAACCGCCGTCGCCAAGACGATCTCCAAAGGTCTGATCGACACGCAGTTGGCAACACAGCACCTCATCGTGGCCGCGCTGCTGGCCGCCATCATATGGAACCTTATTACATGGTTCTATGGCATTCCGTCCAGTTCAAGCCATGCGCTTATCGGCGGCATTGTCGGTGCAGCCATCGCGGAGGCGGGCAGTTTTGGCGCACCGAAATGGAACGTCGTGCTTCAAAAAGTGATCGTACCCCTGATCGTTTCGCCGATTATTGGTTTCGGCGCGGCCTGGCTCATCATGATTCTGTTGCTGCGGTTGTTCATCCGTCGCACACCCGGTGGAGTGCAACGCACCTTTGGCAAATTGCAGCTACTGTCCTCGGCTTTCATGGCTTTTAGTCATGGTAGCAACGATGCGCAAAAGACCATGGGCGTGATGACTCTGGCCGTTGCGAGCTACATGTTCCAGGCGCGAGGCGTTCCCATTCCCGATGATCCGGTGATTCCCCTGTGGATTAAGCTCACAGCCGCCGTCGCGATGGGGCTTGGCACCGCAGCGGGCGGCTGGCGCGTCATTAAAACCATGGGACATCGGCTGGCACGTTTGCAACCCATTCACGGCTTTGCTGCCGAAACAGCGGCGGCCACCATCATTGAAATTGCGTCGCGCCTGGGATTCCCGCTCAGCACCACCCACGTTATCAGCTCGTCGATTATGGGCGCCGGCGCATCACGCCGTTTATCGGCTGTGCGCTGGAACGTCGCCGGCAGCATCGTGACGGCGTGGATACTCACCATCCCGGCGTGCATGATTTTGGCATCGGCCATCTTCACATTACTGCGCGTTATCTTTCGTTTACCCTGAAGTGCTTAAGCAACAAGAAGGGACACTCCAAAGTTGGAGTGTCCCTTCTTGAGTACTCATCTCTGTTTTAGCGGATGGTGCGCAGCTTGGACATGTTCATTGTCACAATGGAGCGAGGCAGCGGAGCATAGCTCAGCGGGCGCGCATAACGCTGTCCGGCGCCCATGGCCCAGCGCAGGAAGTTGACCGTCGATTGTCCTTTGGCCTTATCGCGCTGATTCCTGTACACCAGAATGTAGGTAAAGCCCGAAATCGGATACGAGGCAGCGCCCGGCGCGTTGACGATGGTGTAGCGAACATCACGCTGTAGCTGACGAGCCGAAGCCGAAGCGGCAGATGTCACGCCCCCGACGCTGGGATTCACAAAAGCACCCGCGCGATTGCGGATCGCTGCGAAAGGCAAGCCGTTCTGCGTCGCATAAGCCAACTCGACATAGCCAATGGCGCCCGGTGTCTGCTTCACGACTGCGGCTACACCGTCGTTACCGCGACCACCCAGGCCAACCGGCCACGCCACGGCTTTGCCGGCGCCAACCTGACGTGCCCACTGCGGGCTGACTGCCTTCAAATAGCTGGTGAAAATATGGCTCGTGCCGCTGCTATCCGAACGACGGGCAACTGTAACCGCACGGTTAGGCAAACGCATACCGGGATTCAACGCCGCAATCTGAGCATCGTTCCAGCGCGTAATCTGACCCAGGTAGATGTTGGCCAGGACGGGGCCGGACAAGCGCAGGCCGCGCGGCAGGCCGTTGTAAACCACAGCAACCGCACCGGCAACGGTGGGAATGTGCACAACTTGTCCGGGCATCGTCTTCATGTCGGCGTTGGAAAGCGGCGCATCGCTGGCACCGAAATCGACGGTGCCGTTCTTCAGCGCATTAATGCCGCCGCCGCTGCCAATAGCCTGATAGTTGATCTGGGAACCGCGATAAACGCTGAACCACTTCGAGTAAAGCGGATACGGAAAAGTCGCACCCGCTCCAGTGAGACGGCCTTGAGCCTGTACTTGCACGATGGGCATCAAGCCCATTCCAAGAACGGCACCGACACCGGCAACGCGTTTCAAACGACCGCCTGCCATACGAAACTGCAGAGACTTCATTCTTTTACCCCTTGCATGAGAATATCAACGCAGAGGATAATTTCGGCCCATTAAGAACCGATTAAGCCAGCTTCAAGAGCAGCTTAAATATTGCGGCTTCAAGCCTTAACGAGTACTCGATTGGGGCTATGCGCTGCGACAATAGACGCTTGTATGAAACTAAAGCGTAGTGCATTGACGGTTCATGTCCGTGTAGTAGGGGCGCATGGCATGCGCCCTCCATCTGCGGCACACATCCAGACAATCACACCGGAACGTGCTTTAATACCGGCGCAATGTGCGCAAGTATGACAGCCAGGCCCGGAGCAAAGCCGGGGCAAAGCCGCAACACTGCCGCAGTTCCCCAGAAGTCTGATCTGTTCTGTTTATCTATCTTGAAGCGTCTATGAGAAATTGAGGATTGCAAACGCGATCATCAGGCAGCGCACTTTCCATCGCAGCAGCCTGGTTCGCGTATGCCGCGACAAACGAGTACTCCAATCAATGCCCCCACAGTCGGCGCCAGCAGGTAAACCCACAAACTGCTCAGTTGTCCCGCCACCACAGCCGGGGCCAGAGAGCGTGCCGGATTCATCGAAGCGCCGCTGATCGGGCCGGCAAACATGGCTTCCAGCCCGATAACCGAACCAATGGCAATCGCGGCTGTAATGCCTTTTTCCTGCGCGCCCGTTGAAACGCTGAGAATAACAAACATCAGCAACATTGTGAGCACGACTTCGAAAACAAACGATTGTGTATCCGAACCCGCAGGCAGCGTCGCACCCAACGTCTGGTGGCGAGGAAACAGCAGGCGCAACAAAACACTGGCCATAATGCCACCCGCGCACTGGCTCACGATGTAGGGCATGACACGTCCTGCCTCCAGGCGACGCGCCGCCCAGAAGGCCAGCGTCACAGCAGGGTTGAAGTGCGCGCCCGAAACATCGCCCAGGGCATAAATCAATGCCAGAATGATCAGCCCGAAAGTAATGGCGATTCCAACGTGCGAAACACTGCCCCGGCTGACATCATTGCTGATGATCGCGCCGGTGCCGGCAAAGACCAGAGCAAACGTGCCCAGAGCTTCGCCCATCATCTGTTTGCGGTGAAGTTTCATATCGAGTACTCGAATAGTGTTACTCAAAAGACAAACAGCCGCTTGGCTATCGCCGAAAACGGACGATGGCCAAGCGGCTGTTTATCTTGGAATTCTGGCACCAAGGCCTTGTCACAACGCGATTATTTGGCCGGCGTGCTGACAATCTGCGTTAGTGCGTTGGCCAGACCAGCCGATGCGTCCACACCCAGCGTGTACACGGTCGGTTTCACATCCATGTTTTCGTATCCAATGGCGATAACGGGTTCATACGCAGCGCGGATAGCAGCCTCGGGCGTCATGCTCCCGGCCAGAATCGCAGCGCGCATTTCATTGGACAACTTCCAGCCCTTATATTCTTCCGTAGCGAATTGTGTCAGGCGCTCTTCGTTGGCGCCGGTCAGAGCTGCACCGGCACCGCGGAAAGAAAGCGGCAACTGCGACACCACGAAGACGGCGTTCGAACGATCGGTCGCCACATCGCTGGTGAACTTCGGCATGCTACCACCGCCAGCGGCGAGGACAACAACACCAAAATTATCGGCTGTTGCCTGCTCGTTGCGCATTCCCACTACGTCGGACACAATGCCATCCAACGTTCGGAATTCTTCCAGCACAGCGGGCGTGTCTTTGGCGGCAATCGCACGAGACAATGCGTTGTTGTGAATTACCAGCACAAATGGCGCATTGTTCTCGCCCGCCAGCGTCTGCGCGGCCAGTCCGGCCATTTCGGAGAAACCCGCTTCACGCTCTGGATTCTGGTCAATCGAGTAGCTCAGGGTATCGTCGGCCTGCAGCACGATTGTCTTGCCCTTGACCTCGACATCGGTGTTCTCGATGGCTTCAGCGTTGAGGAAAGCTGTGCCGCCCGCCTGGCGCAACACAGCCGAAGCGTCGAAGTCATCGGTGCGCCTGGATCCCGGAACCTTATTGGACACAAAGTAAGAGCGTCCACCACCAGCCAGAAAATCGACTCTGGTGGTGTTAATCAGAGTACTCGCAACGCTTGAGGCATCACCGGGGATGTCATAAAACAAGCCCGCCACTTTCGTGACATCATCTGTCGTGACCAGCCCTGTGCGGTAGCCATTGGCCGAGGCCGTCTTCAGCAATCCACGCAGCGACTCGATAGCCGCTGTTCCTGAGTCGGCGATTCCAGTTTGAGTTTTGGCTTGCGCCCGGAACTCGGAAAAGGCTACTGCTTCTTCGTCGCCTGTGACCGACTGAGCAACGGTTTTTACGTAACTGGAACCCATGTCGATGACTTGCGGGCTAAGCCCTTCAGCTACCACAACAACAAGCTGACGGGGCGCAGCACTCGCCGCCTGAGCCACGAGGCCCACGAGTGCAGCACTCAACAAAGACAACGTGGCAATATAACGCGAAAACTTTCGCATGAAATCTTCTCCCTTCACTACGCCGGCAGAGACATGGCGAACCATGCCCTGCTTCAAGCAATTTAGAACGCCACCTGGAAATTGGCGCGCAGTTCGGTGCGGTCGTTTTGAATGTCGCTGGAAGGGTTGCTGACACTGCCACCAAGCCCCTGCGCACCATTGCGGCGCAACACGTTCACCTGTATCTTGGCGTTATTGCCCTTGAGGTAGTAGTTCACACCCGCGATGATGTCACGCACCTCGGTGTCGCCACCCAGATCGCGATTGGCATCCAGAAAGTCGTAG
>DASVRI010000010.1:0-64278 GCA_036388675.1 Abditibacteriaceae bacterium
CTAGAGCGTGTTATGAACTTTGAGGGCGCAAACAGCTCATAATCATCGTTTTCTCAGTTATTTCACAGCCTACAAGCCGAATGCAGCCAGAAGGTGAGATGGCCTAATCAACATCTTGTGCTACCAACAGATCAAGACACAAAATGTTGATTCAAAAGTTCATAACACGCTCTAAGAAGTGGATGGTGTTGTGTAGTCGAGGTAGCATTATCGATGTCTTAGATGCAAATCGAGGTGTATAACGCAATATCGACAGGGCGGCACTCATGATTGAGACGTTGTGGGTACTCGGAAACAATAAAGTGACGAAAGATCGGAACAGCCATGGCATACATACATGGCATACATAGTAGAAGCAGTCTCATAACCATCTGAACGAGACCCTGCTGGTCGCGGCGGGCACCCTGTTCGTGACAACGGCTCCCATTATTATTTATGAGACTGCTTGTAGAATCCCGTAGCGCAATGCGAGTACTCAGAGGTCTAATGGTCTATCCCGCTCTTCTTGTTGCTGCGGTGCTTGTCCGTTGCGTTTTGCTGCAAATCAGTCAACCATCGACCAAGGCCATGCCACGAAAACTTACTGCTAGCAGCCAAAGCTAGCCGGCGCTGACGTAACACTGCCGAGGCGTATAGCGTTAGAATTCCCCGCAGTGGTAATTCAGGTGGCGCAGCATACGCTTCGTTCCATCTGCCGCGTCAGATCCATAGCTCCGGTTCTCCCATGACCATCAAACTTTCCACAGATAATCTGAAGTTTCTCGCGCCCTTAATTCAGATCCCGCAATACGACCGTCGCCGGATTGGTCAAAGCATGGTTCACATCGGCGTCGGCGGTTTCCACCGTGCGCATCAGTGTGTCTATGCAGAGGATCTCTTTAATCAGAATCGGGATCTCGAATGGGGTTTCTGTGGCGTCGGTCTTTTAAAGCACGATTCCCAAATGCGGGATGTGCTGCATTCCCAGGACTGCCTGTACACGCTTTTAGAACGAAGCAGCGATGGTGATAGAGCCCGCGTCGTCGGCTCCATTACGGATTTCCTTTTCGCCTGGGATGACAGAGAAGTCGTCCTGCAAAGAATGGCCTCTGAGCAAACAAAGATTGTATCAATGACCATCACCGAAGGCGGCTACTACGTTCATTCCGGCACGGGCGAGTTCGACGCGCAACACCCGGACATTCAGCACGACCTGGCGCATCCGCACGAGCCGAGTTGTTCGTTTGGCTTTTTGCTGGAGGCGCTGGAGCGACGGCGCAAAAGAGGCCAGACGCCTTTTACGCTGATGTCCTGCGACAACATTCAGGGCAACGGCGATGTGTTAAAAAAGGTGCTGCTGGCGTTTGCGGAGTTGCGAGATCCGGCCCTGGCGAACTGGATGGCGCAGCACTGTCTTTTCCCTAACAGCATGGTGGATCGCATTACCCCCGCAACAACCGACGAGCATCGCCAACTCATCCGTGACAAGCTCGGCATTGAGGACGGCTGGCCCGTCATGACGGAGCAGTTTAAGCAGTGGGTAATCGAAGACCACTTCGTGCAGGGACGCCCCGCGTGGGAAACTGTCGGCGCGCAGATGACCGATAATGTGCTGCCCTATGAGAAGATGAAACTGCGCCTGCTAAACGCAAGCCATCAGGCGCTCTGTTACATTGGTATGTTGTTGGGCTATGAGTTTGTGCATCAGACGATGGAAGACGAGGACATCCGCACGCTTGTACAACTGATGATGCACCGAGAGATAACGCCGCTACTGCCCCTCGTGCCGGGAATTGACCTGGAGGATTATAAAGCCACATTGATGGAGCGCTTCGCCAATCCTGCCATTTGGGATCAGCTTTCCCGCATCGGTATCTACGGCTCGTCGGGGATGCCGAAGTTTGTGTTGCCGTCTGTTGAGGAAGGACTTAAACGCGGTGTGCCGATCACGCTGCTAAGTTTCACCGTCGCCTGCTGGTTTCGCTACCTGAACGGGCGAGACGAGCAGGGCAATGAGATCCACATGAAAGATCCAATGGCACCACGCCTGCGACAGATTGCCCAAGCTGCGGGGCAAGATCCAATGCCGCTGCTCGCCTCGCGTGAGATTTTCAGTGAAGAACTCGCCAGTTCGCCGGAATTCGTGCAGCAGGTGCGCAGCTTTCTGGCCAGCTTCTATAAGCGTGGCGCGCGGGCAACACTGGCGGAGGCAATTCGTCGTTAGAGTTTATGTTCGGCCCCGACCTACTCTCGTGTTACAATCAGCGCAACAATGACGAGCTTCAACCACAGGGCAGAACACGCATCAGCTACGGCCCAAGAGGCCCCGCTTGACCCAATTTGTAAGTTGTCGTTGCGAAGCGGCACAACAATACGCACCAACTCCAACAAGACCGCCATCTGAAGAGTTCAGCGGGACGCATTGTTGTTAGTTCAGTCAGCGATATGTCTGGTGTAATGTGACAAGCACTTCAATCAGACACAGTCCACATATCTCAAACATACTTTATGAACATTTCATTTCTCTTCGCTTTTGTCCTGTTTGTGTCGTTCCCTCTATCGTCTGCGGACGATTCTGCGTTTGCCGCAGACCTCACGCTTTGGTATCAGCAACCAGCCAAGAAAGTCATGAACGAGGCCCTGCCTGTTGGTAACGGGCACATGGGTGGTCTTATCTGCGGCACACCAGAGCGCGAGCGCATCGTCGTTAATGAAGACAGCCTCTGGACTGGCGATGAAAACCTATCGGGTGCCGACAGGACGATGGGCGAATACCAGTTCTTGGGCGATGTATTCGTGAACCTGCCGGGGCATGAGGCGGCCACTGATTATCGTCGTGATCTCAACCTTGCTGAAGCCGTGGCGCACGTGAGCTACGCGATAGATGGTGTGAGATACGGGCGCGAATATTTTTGCAGCAAGCCGTCACGAGTACTCGTGATGCGCTTTAGCGCCGATAAACCGGGCCGCTATACGGGAAGCATCGAACTCAATGATTCGCATCAGGCGCCAAGCATCACGCAGCAGAAGGGCTTCGCCATTGTGGGTGCGCTTAAAAACGGCCTGCGCTACGAGTGGCAGATGCGGGTAATCAATTCCGGGGGAACACTGCAAGTCAACGGCTCACAGATCGCATTCAAGGATTGCGACAGCCTGACCCTGCTGGTCGCGGCGGGCACAAATTACGCGATGAAGTATGCAAGTAGCTATCGCGGCGAAGATCCGCACGCGCGCGTGACGAAACAGGCCGATGCAGCCCGTCGTAAATCCTATAAGCGGCTCAAAGCCGAACATGTGCAGGATTTTCAGAACCTCTTCAACCGCGTCACTATCAACGTGGGCAAGTCTTCTCCGTCGCAGGTTGCGTTGCCGACAGACAAGCGGAAGATCGAAGCGTTTCAAAACGTTGACCCGGAATTGGAGGCATTGCTTTTTCAGTATGGACGTTATCTCCTCATCTCCAGCTCGCGTCCTGGTGACTTGCCTGCGAATTTGCAAGGTCTCTGGAACGACAGCAATAGCCCGCCTTGGCATAGTGACTATCACACCAACATCAACATCCAGATGAACTACTGGCCCGCAGAGGTCACGAACCTGGCCGAGAGCCATACACCGCTCTTCGATTTGATCCGCAGTCAGATTCCGGCATGGCGCAAGGCCACTGCTCTCGCGCCGGAGTTCAAAACCCCAACCGGAGAACTGACTCAGCGCGGCTTCGCTGTGCGCACCTCACACAACATCACCGGCGGCATGGGTTGGAAGTGGGACAAGACGGCCAATGCCTGGTATTGCCAGCATCTCTGGGAGCACTATGCTTTCGGTGGCGATAAGAACTATTTACGCACCATCGCCTATCCGATTATGAAGGAAGCCGTTCAGTTCTGGGAAGACCATCTCAAAACCGTGCCTGATGGCCGCCTGGTTGTTCCGAACGGATGGTCGCCTGAGCACGGGCCCGAAGAAGACGGCGTTTCTTACAACCAGCAGATCGTGTGGGACTTGTTCAACAACTACATCGAGGCCAGCACTGCGCTGGGCATCGACAACGAGTACTCGACTCGTATCGCAATGATGCGAGACAAACTTGTGGCTCCGCAAATCGGAAAGTGGGGGCAGTTGCAGGAATGGATGACCGACCGCGATGATCCCAACGACCATCATCGCCACACTTCGCATTTGTTTGCCGTCTTTCCGGGACATCAGATCAGCGTCACCAGGACACCGGCCCTGGCTACAGCCGCCAAGGTCTCGCTCGATGCGCGCGGCATTGATCCGGGCAGTGACGTGCGCGAGTGGTCGTTCGCCTGGCGCACTGCCCTATATGCGCGATTGCACGATGGCGAGAGCGCACACCGCATGGTGCAGCAACTTTTCTCCAATCGCAATACCTGCCCGAACCTGTTCGGTCTGCACCCACCCATGCAAATTGATGGAAATTTTGGCATCACGGCAGCCATCAGCGAGATGCTCGTTCAAAGTCATGCAGGTGAAATTGAACTCCTACCTGCATTGCCAAAGGCGTGGCCGAACGGCTCTGTCAAAGGATTGCGAGCACGCGGCGGCTTTGAGGTGGATATGGCCTGGCAGAATGGAAAGCTGACAACCGCCACTATTACCAGCACCTGGGGAATTAACCCGAAAGTTCGCTATGGCGGCAAAGTTCGTCAACTCACGGTCAAAAGGAAGGCTGCTTTCCGCTTGATAGATCTGTGATATATCGGCGCACCCGAGTACTCACCCACTAGAAAATCGTGCCGCAACCGCTGTATAAACGCCTGCTTGTAGCGTGCCGCCTGAAGCATTGCCACAGGCCATTGCCACAGGCCATTGCCAAAGAGTGCCGCCAAGCCGACAATGCGCCCTGATGGGGTTGACCTCTTGCCGCGTAAAATCGGTATTTTTGTAGATGGCATACCATATGAAGGAGAAGGAACACTTAACACCAATGGTAAGCCGGCAGGTGTTTGCTCTTTGCTGAGAAAAGCTGCCTCAGGCACACAGAACAATGTTTACGTCGATGTCGGTCAGTTCAAGATCCCGGTCGGCTATGAGAGTCTAGCAAGTGTGAGCGCTCTGCCTTTGGTCGAGCGTGCGTTGATGTTCACGCAGCGAGATCCCTTCGACGGCGGCTACGGGATGTACGTGACACCGGCATTCAGCTCCGTGGCACACAAGGGCAGTTCGACTACTGGCTTGACATCTTCAACGGCTTCGGTGATCGGCAGAACACTCTTGCTGTCTCGGACGCCAAAGCCGTTCTGGGCTATCTTAGCTACAAGCCTAACTTCATTCACGGCTTACAGTCAGGAGTCAGCGGCGGCACAGGCAACACCGGCTTTCGCCAGACAGGTTCGCTGCTGTCGGGCCTGCGTGTGGATCGCAGCATTTTTAACACCTTCGCTGCCTACACTCGCAACAGGCTGACGTTGCAAACTGAGTATCTCAGTGGCAGTGCTGTCGGTATCACCAACAGCGTTCCACCGACCGCTTCTGTGATTAGCGTGCGCGACATCCGTGCCTGCCTACGGTTCTCTGGGCTATCGCTTCACGCCCCGGCTGGAAGGAGCCTTTCGTTATGATTTCCTGAATGTGGATCGCGATGCCACCGGCGATACAACAGTGCGCGACTTGATCTTTGGTCTCAACTATTACATCAAGGGCAACAACGCTAAGGTTCAGGCCAACCTCATCCGTCGTAATGGTGCTAAAGACTTAAGCGGCACGGTAGCCAACCCGGCCACTGACATCCACAATGACCGCACTGAACTGCGTATCCAGGGTCAGGTCGCGTTCTAACCAGAGCCGCCGGCACATACTGAGCATTTGTGGTTAATCAACAATCACAAGTCTGCCGTGGAGCACATAGTCAAAAGGTTACGAGCACACAAACAACTTATCTTTAGCAGATTTAAGCCGCCTCAGGTGGGCTTTAATCAACCAGGCCAGTACTCAAAAGGCGGGGCAATCTTCGAGATTGCCCCGCCTTTTGCTGTGCGGTTAGCTGTTACAATGACGGAGACGAGTGTAGGAACAAACATAGGATAAGGTGAGGAAATGGCAATACGCGTGATCGGAGCAGGGCTGGGCAGAACCGGAACTCTGTCCCTCAAGGCAGCTCTGGAAGAAGTCGGCTTTGGAGCTTGCTACCACATGATTGAGCTGCTGGGCCATCCAGAACAGATTCACTTCTGGGAAGCCGCCAGCCGAGGAGAGCCGGTAGAGTGGGACACTCTCTTTGCGGGCTATCAGGCTGTGGTGGATTATCCCGGCTGCCGCTCCTACCACACTCTGATGGAACGCTATCCTGAAGCCAAGGTGGTTCTGACGGTGCGCGATCCCGATCGTTGGTATGAGAGCACCAGAGAAACCATCTACAAGGTTGGGCGTGCTGCTCCAGAGCATCCTGAAACACAAAGTTCTCCAGGTAATGGGCCACCGGCGGGCTTGCCCTTTCCCGGTGATCCTCAGCTCTTTAGACGCATTTTCCACATGGTAGAGCAGGATATATGGCAAGGCGACTTCGCGGGCAGATTTGAGGATCGGGAATACGCCATTGAGGTCTTCAACCGCTACATTTCCCAGGTCAAGGAGCAAGTGCCTGCGCAGCGCTTGCTGGTCTATGAAGTAAGTCAGGGGTGGGAGCCACTCTGCCGCTTTCTGGAGGTGCCGATTCCTGAAGGCAAGCCGTTTCCGCGCCTCAATGATCGTGAGGCATTTCGTAACATGACACAGTCCCTACCATCAAAGCATTGACATTCATTGAAATCTTCGTCTGAGGTCTTCATCTGAGGTCTTCATCTCCAGAGTGGACGGATGGTGCAGATTTACAGTTTCGTGATTGCTGCCGGTGGGACAGCTATCTGATTCAAATGTCTTCGCTGGTCTCTGCTATGGATATGAGTGGTGTGAAACGCCAAAAGCCTGGCGTGGTGGTAAAGCACTTAGCGCCGTTCATGCTGAACTTCTATTAGGAGTGTTTCAGGCACAGCAAAAGAGCGAGCAACCCTGAAGGGTACTCGCTCTTTTGCTTATATCCTCTAAACAGCTTTATTCGTCGCTGTCAGTGAACTTCGCCATCACCGCGTAGTAAGCGGCAGATACTCCAACGGCTAAGGCTGCCGTTCCCAAAAGTGCAAACATCAATACTCCCCGTTACTGGCTTGTGATTTTTCTCACAATTGTAATTCCTGACTTGTGACTCCCCGTCAGGTTCCCAGCACTTCTACTTTTCAAGATTTTTGCCACATACGCTTTGCACAGCAAAAAACTTTCACTTTGCGCCATTTGCTTTTGCACCTGGGTTCTGGCAGATGATTGGTTATGAGCCCTCTGGAGTCGCTTGGATTGAAAAGCTGTGAGTTTCGGGCGCTCAGAAAGAGCGTTCCTTGAGCATCTGCGATTGTCCTAAAACCTGCGCCTGGTACAGTTCATTCAGAAAGTCTTCAAATTCATCAGCGCTCCAATCACTGTGCCACTCCTCAACTTTTCTGAATCCCCGTTCTTGAAATACGGTCATGCTTTGACCGATCATCTCCGGGTTGCCGTTGCCTGCATGGTAGGCCAGGCAGGTGGCCACAAGCCACTGTGCAACCACAACTCCATCCTGCACCAAAACCATCTGTTCGGCATCGCCTGCGCCATAACCACGTGAATAAAGTTCGAGCATAGCATCCTCTGTCATTACATTTGCAATGCTCTTTAATACAATATTTCTGCCTTTTTTGCGTGGCAGGTAATGGGGTTACTATTTGTCTGCTACGCGGAGAGGTTGGCGACTAAACGGCGAGGCACATCAGCACAGGACGGAAGATTCGCAAACACATAAAGTGCTGCCACTTACAAGCCTTTGCACTATCTAATCCAGGTTGCCACCGATGAGGTTGCCCGCCGCTGAAATTGAGACCTTTTGCTGGCCAGCGAGGGCCGTTGAGGTGAGATAACATCATGATGCCTCTTACTCCAGCCTGTGCCGGGCGCAATATCGGATAATAACTTTATCAGTGCGGGAGGCGTTTGGAATGACGATCACTGTTACGCGTCAGCCAGGCAGCAGAGGGCCAATAAATAATGGAATACAGCAACGCACTGACACACTTTAATTTCCGTCCTGTGGTGACGCTATGAAAATACGTTTTTCCGTGATAATGCTGATGGCACTTTCAACGATGCAAGGCGCGCGCGGCGCAACCTATCATGTAGCGCCGGCAGGCAGCGATGCCCATCCGGGCACGGCGCAACAACCCTGGCTGTCCTTGCAACATGCGGCAGAACAGGTGCATGCCGGAGATCGAGTACTCATGCACGGCGGAATTTACTCACTCAAAGAACGTGTACAACTTAAGAAATCGGGCACACCGAATGCTTGGATCACCATTGCCGCTGCGCCGGGAGAGAAACCAATTCTCGACGCTTCAGGAGTGCGCCCGGCCAATGGCGGGGAGGCCGGGTGGTTCGGAGCTGTTACGATAGAGGGGCCATCTTATCTTCGGCTCGTTAACCTTGGCGTGCGCAACTCCTACTTCGCAGGCATTATGGTGCGCGGTCCCAGCCATCACATTGATCTCGCCGGCTGCACGGTGGACATGACTTTCGCGCCGGGCATCGGTGCGTGGAACGGCACTGACCTGCGTGTCATCGGCTGCGAGGTCACAAACGCTAATACGCAGAAGATGCGCTTGTTCGGCGATCCCCAACAGGAGTGCCCGCATGAAGCTATCAGCATCGCAGGTGTAAACCGCTTCGAGGCAGCGTGGAACCATGTCCATCACTGCGAAAAAGAAGGCATTGATGTTAAGGAAGTAAGCCGCAACGGCGTGGTGCATCACAACTTCATCCACGATATGCCGCGTCAGGGACTCTATACTGATGCCTGGTTCGGCGTGCTGGAGAATGTCGAATTCGCTTCGAATGTCGTCCAAGATTGCGAATGGGGTTTGGTTATCTCCGTTGAGGGCCGCGATTCTCAACTCCGCAGTGTGCGTGTACACCACAACCTACTCTATCGCAACCGGGCTTCGGGCATTTACTTCGGCACCTGGGGCGAAAATGGACTGCGCTCTGACATTCGCATCGAGAACAACACTTTATATGCCAACGGCGCGCCGCAACATTGGGCTGGCCCGACCGGCAACATTGACGTGCGGGCATCAAACGTGCGCGATTTGCTGGTGGCGCGCAACATTTGCGCAGCGGGCGGCGCCTATGAAATCGCTACGTTCCTCAACCCGGCAACAGAGGCTGCACGTTTTGAGGAATTGAAGATGCGCATTGACGATAACGTGGTAGCGTCGAACAAAGATGAGACAAACGGCCCACCCGGCTACGGCAAGCCATTTGTATGGCCCGGAACTCACACGATTGTCGCCGACCCTCAATTTATGTCGCCCGCAAAAGGAAACTTCCGACCCCGTGCGGGTTCGCCTGCATTTTCAACTTCCAGCTATCGCGGAGCTTTCGCGCCGGGCGCTCACAAGCTGCCTGCGATTCAGGGAAAGTTGTCCGGCTTTCCCTTCTTTGAACCGAGTACTCCACGAACAAAAGAGTGGCCGGAGTTTCTCAGACCATAGCAGCAGTTTCCGTGCAAGCCAATTTACGCTGACGTGAATGTGTCAGGTGTCCGCGTGCCCAGGCGAGACGCTATGGCTGCAATTTACCATCGTGCAGCACAAGCTGGCGCTTTGTTACGGCGGCGAGTTCCGCGTTGTGCGTCACCACAACAATGGTGAGGCCGTCGCGCAGTAGTTCCTGAAAAATTTGAATAACGGCGGCTCCTGTTACGCTGTCGAGATTGCCCGTTGGTTCATCGGCCAGCAAAACGCGTGGTGAATTGACCAGTGCACGGGCAATGGCGACGCGCTGCATTTCGCCTCCTGAGAGTTCGTGCGGACGGTGATCGCGGCGATGTGTGAGACGGACTTTCTCCAGCAGTTCATCAACACGCTGCTGCACGCGTCGCCGCGCGAAGAGTGCCGGTAAGGCGATGTTTTCGCGAACGCTGAGAGTCGGCAGCAAACCGAAGTGCTGAAAGACAAAGCCGATTTGTTCCCGGCGAAGCCGCGTGCGAGCCATCTCGTTCAACTGCCCAATGTTCTGGCCACCAAGCCGCAGCACACCGGAAGTCGGCACGTCCATGCAGCCCATGAGATTAAGTAAAGTCGTCTTACCAGACCCCGATTGTCCGACAACCGCCACAAGCTCACCGCTTGGGATGGCAAAAGAAACATCGCGCAGGGCATGAACTTCTTCAATGCCTCTGCGGTATGTCTTGCAGAGGTTCTCAGCACTTATGAAGGCGCCTTCTGAGTACTCGTCAGGGATGGACGAAATCACGCGCGTCCACCCTGTGCATTCATGGCAACTGTAGGTGCAAGACGAGCGGCACGCCACGCCGGCAACAATCCGGCAACGCTGCCGATGAAAAGGGCGCACGCGAAGCAGATCACTGTTGTCGCTGCTTCCGGCTGCACGAGTGAGCCGGATGGCGCAAAGGGTAGTCGGGTGCGCAGCCACGCCTCAACAACCCGCGCGCCCAGCAAAGCGAACATGACACCGCCCGCGGCACCAAGCAGGCAAACCTGCATCGTTTGGCTCCAGAAAAGGCGGAATATATCGCTGTGCGAAGCACCCAGGGCACGCATTACGCCGATCTCGCGTGTACGTTCAGCAACAGCCATCATCACCGAATTACTAACGCCGGCTCCGGCCACCAGAAAAGCCACAAAGGCAATACCGGCCAGCAGCGCCCGCGTGGAATTGACGACATTACCAATGGTGGTGAACAGATGTGCCATCGGCACCACGTTCATGTCGAAGCCGGCGCCACAGCCGCGTAGTTCTGCGACCGCATGCTCCATTCGGTTGGGATCTTGCAACTGCACCAGAATGTGTGTCAGCTCGTTGCGGTGGCCAAACAAACGCTGCGCATCGGCTAAACGCAAATGAATGAAAGTGTCGTCAGCACTCTGCGTGGGCGCGAGAATGCCACTGACCACACCGCGCTTGTTGTCCGTGCCGGGAAGTCGCACCGCCTGTCCGACGCGCCACATGTGACGTTGTGCGACATCGGCCCCGATAAGAATCTCTCCTGCCCGGGAGGGGAAATGCCCATTGACGTGCCAGTTACGCTTCAAACGCAACATATTCCCTTCAACGCCCACATAAACCGTTTGTGCTCCGCTGCCGTCGAAATAAGCATTCATCAAGACGGGCGCAGCCACCGCGATGCCTTGCACGGCACGCACTTGCTTTAAGTACTCGGCCTTAAGGTAGCAAGGCCAACTGGCACCATGCAATGCGAGCGAGGCGGCATCGTAAGGACAACCTTTCGGCACGACAATAATATGCGCTCCCAGTTTGTCCAGGTCGTTACGCAATCCCGCTTTGTAACCATGAGCAAACGCCAGCAGGCTCCACAGCGCCGCAACAGCCAGAGCGACACCGGCTGTCGTTATCGACATACGGAGCGGGCGGCGCTGCCATTCGCGCAGTGAAAGTAAAATCCAGGTCATAAAATTACTCCGGCTTCAAGGCATTTGCGGGAGACAGGCGTGTAGCCTGCCACGCCGGATAGGCCCCGGCCAGCACTCCAATGCCGGCGCCTAATGCCATGCACTGCGCCATCAGAACGGGAGTGAGCAAAAGGATCGCTCCCGTTGGTGCCATCGGAACCAGATGTCTCGCGATGTTCTCAAAACCACGGCCTGCAACACTCACCATCAGCAAACCCAGCAGGCTACCGGCAGTTGTGAGCAGGAGGGATTCAATTGTAAATAAGCCAAAAATTTGCATCTTGGAAGCGCCCAGGGCACGCATGATGGCAATCTCGCCGGTGCGCTCCACGATGGCAGCCAACAGCGTGTTAAAAACACCCAGCGCTCCTGCAGCCAGGGCCACAACGGCAATGGAAGTCAGGAGCGCTCGGGCCGCGCCAATCAAATTGAGGAATGTGCCCATCATTTCGGTGAGCGTCACCACTTGTGCTCCGGGTATTTTTTGCAGGCGCTCCGCCGCTTCGGGCAACAGGGATGGATCGCGCAAGCGAATGGCTACCGCAGTGATGCGTTGCGGTTGCTTGAACATGCTTTGAGCGGTCGCAAGGGGCACGAAAAACAGGCTGTCATCGCTGGTGCCGCTTCGCTTGAGCACTCCCGAAACTTGAAACGTGTGCCGCGTTTCCGGGCTGAAAAGTTTGTCGCCGGTAGCGCGCATCTCCAACTCAGCAGCTTCAGCACCCAGAATGACGGAATTTGGCTTGTCGAACCACTCCTTCCCTGCACTCGTGTTCCACCACGGTTTGAGTTGCCGTGCCGCCTGGTCAAGACCGACCCACACGTCGGTTCGGTTTTCCTGCACACGCGGTACAGCAGCCATAAGGAGTGGGGCGGCAACTTCTACAGCCGGATCGCGCCGCGCTTGTTCAACGGCGTCCTGGCCCAGCGAGTACTCGAGTCCTTTACCACGTAGAACACGTGCTGCCGCATCGTAAGGGCAACCCATTGGAACTAACATAAGCTGCATGCCCATGCCGTTGATTTCGCTGCCCAAGGAGCGCTCGTAGCCGTTGCCAAACGCAGAGAGACAAGCCAGAGTCGCGACGGCTATGGCCAGTCCCACCAGCGTCAGCGCACTGCGCAGTGGGCGGCGCGTTAAGTTGCGAAGGGAGAGTAACAACATATCAGTGGTGCTTGTCCTGGCGGCGCGCCGTTGCTCGCGCCGTTGCTCGCGCCGTTGTTTGCGAGGCTTCATCCAGCAGCACGAGCAGGCTGCGCACGCCTTCAACAATCGCTGTGGCCGACTTCTTTGCAACGGGTGGCACATCGGGCACATCGACACCCAACTTCAAGACACTGGACTGATCTTGACCCCGAAACGAGTGCAGCCACTGCGGGGATTGCAGCACCCGCGCAGTGACATCAGGCTCGCGCAAACGTTGCAGGCGCAGGCCGCGCACGGCACCGAAATTATCAACGGCAAGCACAACTTCTATGGCACCGAACTCCCCTTTCACACGCTGTAGTGCAACTCTGCCCAGAAGGCGATTATCGGCATAAACGTCATGGATATAAAACGGATTCTCTTCAGGTCGCGGCCAACGTCCCAGGCGCGCTTTGAGTTGCGCCAGCCTTTCACTTAAGATTGCGATGTGCGTATCGTAATGTGTAGCTCCGGGGAAGAAAACTTTCATATCTTCTTCGGACTTGCGCCAGGGGCACAGTGGAGTTGCAGAACTCGCTTTGGCTGTCGGTGCATAAACTTCAACTACCGTTAAGCTCGGCGCCAGCCGATACAAGGCTCCCGCTGTGACGATGCACGCAGCGAGTACTCCAAGCATTGTTGAGTGCTTCTTGAACATCGAGAGCTTAGTAGCGCGACAGCTTCGTAGCGCGACAGCTTCATAGCGCGACAGCTTAGTAGCGTATGCTGCTGGCCTGAATAATCTTCTGTGAGCCACGTTGCATAACTTTTCCGCTGACGCTGAGCCTGGTTTGCAGTGGCAGATCAGTTACGGTGAACCCGGCCATTTTGGTATCGACCTGCACTGTGCCCGTGCCGTCATGCAGCTTGAACCAACAGCCCGCAACCGGACATTTCTCCACCATGGTGCCATGCACCGTTACGGTTTTTGCCGGTGTTGCAGACCGCACCATCGCCGCACTGATGTCGGGTGCGCGCAGCACTTTGCCTCGCGTGGCCTGGTGTTGCCGCACACAGCCACTGCATACACAGCCACTGATTATAAGCAGGACAAGAGCGCCTTTCGAGTACTCGGAAATCGAGTACTCGAAGAAACGGCTGTTAGAACGAGGGACTGATTGGCTCATGGTACAGCAACAAACCCATCGTCGGTCGGCAACGAAGGCCCGGTCGGGCCACCGGGAAGGCCAGAACACTGCTGTGCAATTGAAAATTCGGAAGCGACTTTTGCGTGTCCATCGCAGTAGTAGGCGACACGCACCGGATTCCCGGTCTTGCCTGAAAACCACGCGGCGCCATCCGGCGAGTGCCACGGAAAAATCTCGGCTCCCAGGTATGTTTCTGCCGGTCGCGGAATTGCCGCCTCGGATCTAACACGTGTAACGACCACATTGAGGCAGTAGCTGCTACCGTAGAAATCGGCCATGCGCGCGGGGCGCGGCGATGCGCTGTTGAACGGATCGGCAGCCAATGCCCCGGGCACCCCAGAGTCGCTGGGACACACAAACAATTGACGGCTTTTCACATAAGGCTGCGCCAGATTGGTCCACGAAGTAGGCAGCCCCATATCAGTGCGACAGGGGCGGCAAGGGTAAGCTGGGCCAGGGCTATCGGGCATGCGAGGCGGATACTGATTATCAAAGTCCTGCACATACATCATCATGGCGGTTCCGAGTTGCTTTACGTTCGAAACACAACTCGTGCGACGTGCGTTTTCTCTGGCGCGGGCAAAAACCGGAAACAGAATAGCCGCGAGTATCCCTATGATGGCTATGACGACTAAAAGTTCTATAAGCGTGAATCCACAGTGCTGCTTTTTATTCATTTCTCCTCCAACGGAGTGCGACAACGCACGAAGCGGTGACGCGGAGCGGTTATAACCAGTGGTTACAACCACTTCTGCGCCTTCAAACAGCGGAACAGGTGCGCACGAGCACATCTTCTCATCTGCCTGGGCTGTTGGCACCAAACAACAGACGGAATTTGCACCGTAGCGAGCACTCTCAAGATGTAAAAGAGGACCGAAGTGGAAGGAGCGCATTGCGACATAGCGTAGTGCGACACAGCATAGATGGAATGAACCAACAGGCCATGTTGCAGCGAATGTCGCCAGGTTTTCGGGTCGGCCTCAACAGGTCGCAAAACTGACCTGCGGACTATACTCCAACAGGAGCATAGCAGTCGGACTAATTAATGAGTGAGCTACACCGGGCCACGACAGTGTCCTGGATGTATTTAGACTTATTATACCCGACGCGCTGAAGAACAAAACGAAATACATACCGACCTTGCTGGATTTGCTGCTTATCAAGATGCGTCCGGCATTCTCTGCATAACCGGCATTCTCTGCATAACATGAGCCCTCGCGGTTAAGAACAGGCGTCATCCGCCACGGCACCCGATAAGGACAACGACTTGTCTGCTGGGGGCTGTGAGCGACGGGCTTGTTTCAGGCTTCGCAAGCCCGTCGCTCACACTGCGGGTTCGTGACAACGGCTCCCACTGCGTTTATGAGACTGCTTGTAGCTGTTATTTCTGATCCCTTCAGACCTCTGGCAAGTTAACGCGCAGAGTATGCAATGTGCAGAGTATGCCCCGCCGCTATCTCCATATCATCGACAAAGTTCAGGGTGAGTCGCCCGTCGGCAATGCTGCCTTTTACCGCTACAGGTTCCGCATCCAACTTTACCGTCAGGTCGTTGCATTCGAGACCATCGACAATTTGTAACGTGAGCATCCTGAGGCGCAGCTTGCCCCATTTAAGGTTAAGTGAAGCGCTGTAAGCATCATCCTGGCATTGCTGTTCGAAGGTTCCCCATCCTTCGTTACAGGTGAAGGCGGCACGAAAATGTTCAGGCGTTATTCGTGGTGCAAAGGCCATTTCTGCTTTGGGGCCATGATACTCGAACCCGCAGACCGCGAGAAAAGTACCGTATGCGGCCATGGCGCGAGCATAATGATCGGAGCACTCGATTTCGTTATAAGGGTTGCGCAGCCTGGGATGATAGCGGTCATGAATGGCGCGCGTTACCGCCAGCCCCTGGCTCGTCATACCTTCCCACATCATGTGCCCGGCCACCTGATGCTCGAAACCACTCATACATTCGTTGAAATACATCGCCGACCAGGCCCCGCTGCCTTCGATATGGCGCTCGCCTGCAAATGGGTAGGACACCATAATTAGCCCGGCATCACCCGCCGCGGCATACCAGCGCCCGGCTGTCTTTTCTTCGCGGAAGGGGCCGACATCAGGGACGAAATTGTAGCGCCACAACGATTCTAGGGCACGCCGCACGTGTTCTGCGCTCATAACCTGTCCTAAACCGACCTGCCAGGCCCAACTCTGACCGAACACCTGGTCGATATGACAACCATCATAGGCGCCTACTTCACTGGGATGCTCCGGGTCGCCACGATGCACATAATACGAGTACTCGTTGTTCCAGCACAACTCATCGAGACGCTTTGCCGCGCCTTCCAGAATCTCCCGGCAAACTTCTTGAAACTCTTCGTCATCCATTTCACGCGCCATTTCTTCACCGGCGCGCAAAGCGGCATGATATAGGCCGCATATCCACGGCACGACACCGAACCAATCGGCATCGAGGGTGTTATGTAATGGCCCGTACAGGATGCCGTCACCGTTGCCATCAGTTGCAATCAGGCATTGCACAGCGCGCTTGATGCGCGGCCAGAGACGACGCAAAAAGGCGTCGTCCGCTGACATTTGGTGTTCACGATAGGCGCCGAGGATGCGTCCGGCCTGGCCGTCAACGGCGTAAATGTCGCCATCTTCAGCGCGAAAGTGGATCACTCCCGTTTCTTCTTGCAGGGCCAGACCAAAATCGACTCGTTCGCGGTGATCTCGTTCGACTTCAGGAAAGAGACGCCCCATCGCCTGTGCATAATGCCAAACATGAGTACATGTGCCGGGACAACAGCCGATTCCTTCCCAGGCCCAAAACCTGCCGTCTGCAAAGCGATGGCAGGTTGTCGTAGCCAGCGTCGAAGTGTTGGCAAAGGTGCGATTTAAAAACCAGTGCGGCAGCGTCGAATCGTTCCAGGTGTCGCGCCACAAACGCGTTTGACTCGTCAGTTTTTCAAAGTTTTCGATGATGTAGCGTGCCACAGCAGCGGCATCCTCAAAGCGGGCGGAGTAATGTCGTTTCTGTCCACCGAGAATATCGTTGGCATTGGGAAAGTACCAGGTGAGCACGAAATCTACCTGCGCTTCTTCGCCGGACGCCAGCACCATGCTTCGTCCTAAAGCGCCTATAGCGGGAACCTCACTCGCAGCGTCATCACCAGAACTATGCACTTGTGCGGCGGCGCCCCGAAGCGTCAATGCCATGGAGCCGTAATCGGGCAAAGCCTCGACTTCGCCGGGAGTTGCTGCTTCCAGGACGCGTGCCCAACCATGCCACAACGTAAAGCCCTCACCGAAAGTGACTTCCTGCTGGCGAAGGGCTGGTGCGCCCGGGTGATCGCGCAGCACCGCATTTTCCAGCTTCCCGGTCAGTTCGACTTCGACGGTTTCGCTGCCTGTGTTATGCAATGTGAAGCGGAAGATGGTCGCCGGAAGGCTGCAGTCGGCGGCGTTCAGGGGAATGAACGGAGAAAACGCTTCGAGCCTGGTTTTAATCGGCACATCAACATCCGAGTACTCGATATTTGCGATAGGGTACTGTCCGGTGAAACTGACAGAGGTAAATCCACGCGCCTCCAGAGGGCGCTCGATTTTATTCTCCGCAGTCTTGACCGTTAACGTAAATCCCTGCTGCACGAGACGGTGATCGTCGGGCAGAGGAGGCTCCAGGAAGGCTGAGCCATCACGCGATTTAACTTCCTGACCTTTGTAGAACACCGTGTTGGGCGCGATGCCCTCTTTGGCGCGATTGAAAATATCCCACAACCAGAGACGACCATCGCCGCCGAGGTAAAGCGTGCCGCAAAATAAACCACCCACCGGCATGCCGATCAAATGCAGATCGTCACCGGTAAAGGTTTCGGGTTCGCCCCGCTGCGATAACTGGGCAATCCATTCGGGTGATAATCCTTTTTCAGCGGGCACGACGCGTAGAAATTCAGGATTTACGGCAACAGCAGCTTGCGAGCCGCAGTGGCAACTCACTGAGTCGGGCAATTGCATCGTTCAACCTTCAGAGATGAAATACGGAAAAAGAAGCCCGATTTATGCGGCTTCTCTTCTCATGTTGTGAATTCCGGCACATCAAGCGTTCGCCTCTATTTTCCCTGTGCGGTGCTTAGCGGTTCGGGCTATGCGGCCCGTGATAGGTGTAATGGAAGAAGTCCACGTCCACGTAGCCGGATTCGCTCTTGTTGTTGTAAGTGTAGATGCCGATGCGGTCACCCCGATAGGCGCCCCACATGAGTTGGTAAGGCTCGCCAAAGTCAGTAAACGTTGTGCCATCCAGACTGTAGGAGTATTGGCTCTTGCCATCCAGTCCCCAAATAGATCGAAGCCACAGACTGTTGCCGCTGAGCACGTCCCCGCGAGTGATTTCGCCGTCCTTCTTATATTCCAGCGTGCGTGTCGTGCCTTCCTGAGCAACACCCAGAACCGAATGATGCATCGCCGCAAAGTGGCACAATCCTGCTTTCTGCCCATGCGCCATGCCGCTGAGATCGAGCTTGATGACCACTTCGTTGGAGTTTGTGCGCATGGAACGCTGCGTGAGTGTGTTGCCCGCCTTGAGCAGATGGTCGGCTTGCAGAGGTTTAAAGGCGTGCAGTCGCAACCAACCCGGCCTCTGCGCCAACGACCACTTGTCCGGGCGCGGCTGGTAGTTCCATTCCCATTGCACCGGCAGAGTACTCGTGTTGAATTCGTCACTTGTCTGCGGCGTAACAATCGGCATATTCTGCACCGGCTTCTTGCCCGACCAGGCCATTCTTCCAAGACCATGCGGCCCGGTTTCGCCGATAAGTGGCCAACCGTCAACCCACGTCACCGGCAGCAAACTGGCGGCGCGGCCTTCCCAATCTCCCGTGCCGTGATGGGTGAAGAAGTACCAGTCGCCGTTTTCCGTATCGACGATGCCGCCCTGATTAGGCTCTTTTGCCTCACGGTTCTGATCGGTGAGCTGTTTCTTTTCCGTGTAAGGCCCCAGTACCTTGCTTGAACGTTGCATCATCACGACGCGTGCGCCTTTGACTTCGGAGAAGAAGTGATAATACAATCCGTCTTTCTTGAAGAGCTTGTTAGCTTCCCGATGTGCGCCTTCGTTCACCAAAACCGCAGATTCCTTGATTGGCGCGCGGCCATCGGGCGTCATCTTGAAGATGTAGGTTTTGTAGTTGTCTTTAAACCTGGTGCCGATGAAATAGCCCTGGCCATCATCGTCCCAAAACGGGCAGCAATCGTCCCAACCACTTTCCTTCATGAAGGAAGTTAACGGCGCCCACGGCCCTGCCGGATTTGCGGCAGAGGTCATGAAGTAGCCTTCATCTGCCGTGCCGAAGTAAACCCGGAATTTATTGTCGTGGTAACGCATGGCCCCGGCCCACACGCCTTTGCCGGAGCGATTCATTCTGTCCCAATTCAACTCCGGCCCAATCTGCGTGAGGTCGCTCACGACATGGCCCAGAATGCTCCAGTTGACCAGGTCTTTCGAGTGCAGGATTACCATGCCCGGAGAAAACTGCATCGTGGAGGAGATGACATAATAATCCGACCCGATGCGGATGCAATCGAGATCGCTGTAGTCGCCAGGCAGCACCGGATTATGGTAAGTTCCGTCACCTTGATCACCCCAGGTGAGCCAACTTCCCCACGGGCGCGGCTGCTCGCGCGCCTGTTCCTGCACTTGCTCCTGCGCCTGCACTGCACTCAGCGGAAGCAGCAGTAGCGCGATGAGAATCAGGCACTGATACCACAACGCCGGTGAGATGAAACTCACGTTCATAGCCATGCTGAGGATAATCTGGTTTTCCTTAGAGCATATTCCTGGGGAGTGTCAATCCCACTCGAAGACGAGCAACGACACAGCCTGTCGCGGCAAGTCAAGATGTGTGGAGAGCGTCCTGTTCTTGACCTGCACAATCTCGTTTCCGGCGAGCGGTGCCAGTTGAGCCGCTACTTCCAGTTCCGCATATTGCTGCGGCGTCGGCTGCTGGGGCGAACCCATTTGCTTCCACGCCGTGAAAGCATTGCTGTGCGTTTCGTCAATACGATAATGCGACAGCTTGGCCGTGCCGGTTTGAATCGGCAGCCCACTAATGGCCAGGTCAACGGCGGCGCTGGGGCCAGGCACATCGTCGTCGTGATAGTTCCACACCATCACACTCAGCTTGCCCTGTTCTAACCCTGCCAGAGCCGAAATGTCCGGTGTGCCGCGCACGCCGCTTTTCATCAGGGCATCGAGGCCCGCATCAGCGGAGCTTTGCACGCTTATGCGCTGACCGCCCATCTTGCCGAACATGCGAAAAACGTTGAGTACTGGAAGGTCAATGCCATTGCTCGCGAGTTGGCGAAATCCGGCGAAATAGGGCTGGTCTTCAAACGTGAAGGCCCAGGTCAGCGCCCCTTCCAGATTAACGCCGTGTTTATCGGCGATATCGTATTTGCGGGCAAAGCTCGCCGCCGTATAGCTGGAATACAGCGTGCCGTTGCGATAACCCAGTTGCGGCCCCTGGCACGCGGCGCAGCCATCAGGATCGGATTCGCCGATTACAATCGGCTTGTCCTTGAGTTCGGGAAACCGGGCAATGACGGCACAGGCATCGTCGATGTTCCGCAACTGGCTGGAGATGCCCATGCGCACATGGTCGTCTTGAAATCGCGGGTAGCCTTTGGCGTGAAAAGAAAGGAAGTCCAGCGGCGAACCTTGCTTTCCCGTCGCGTAATTGGTGCCGCGCACGCAGTGTTCAAGAAAATCGCGCAGAAAGTCGCCGCCGGGGCCACCGGCAGTTTCCGGCCCGCCGACTTTGGCCGTTGGTAAGGCGCGGCGCACCCCGTCCACGGCGTAATCATACAGCTTGTGAAACTCTTGTGGCGTGCCGCGCCAGTAACCGATATTCGGTTCATTCCAAACCTGCCAATACCACGATTCCACTTCGGCACGGCCATATTTTTCAACACAGTGCTTTGTCCACTGGAAGACGAGTTCGCCCCACTTCACGTAGTCTTTGGGCGGGTAAGCCCAGCCGGTGTAAATCTCGTCATATTTCGCGGCGGGCGTCCAATGATGTTGATAGGGTTCCGGCTTGGTGGAGAGCGCCTTCGGCATGAAACCGATCTGCATGTAGGGCTTCACGCCGCGCTCTAAGCCGGCCTCAACAATGCGATCCACAAGAGTCCAATCGTAAATCGGCTGCCCCTGCTCGTCCTCCGTATAGGCGTTGGTTGAACCCCATTTGAGCGCCGGAGTGCCGTCGCCGGTCGTCAGCAAATTGTGAGTGCGAAAAAAAGCCGGTTGCGGCCCAATCTGCCCCAGTGCGGCCAGCAATTTCTTGCCGTTTTTCATGTAAGCATAGTTGGGCTCGTCTGCCCCATAGTAGCGCCAGATGGGACGCAACCCGCCTTTGGGTTTGCTCGCATCAATTTGAATAGTCACGGGAAGCTCCTTGATAATTGGTGGTGCAGAGGCAATGGGAGACTCGGCAGCTTGCAGAGAACTGATTGCAACAAGAAACGGAGCAACAAGCATGAGGCGTTGCAGCAGAGAATGAAGAGGTTGGTTCATGGCGTAGGTTTATTCTCCAAAGGGAAATAACTGTTGCTTCATGTGGGTTGTCAAGGGCGCACCGTATTCACACACTTCGAAGGCTTCTGCGAATTGGATTTGTGAACCGTGCTCTGTGCCGTAGCGCTCAATCAGTGTAGTGCGAAAACTCTCGGCTTCTTGATTGAAGCGTCGCTCCATAGACTGGCGCAGCCACACTTTGCGCTCGGTCTCACCTGTCGGGACTTCGTGCAAAATTCCGGCGTTGTAAGGCAGCCACTCGAAGAATTGCGATTCATGGCAGCTAATGGCTTCGATCTTCTTTTCTACTGTGGCGTCAATATCCACCACGACATCAGGAACGAACGGATACGGCTTTTGAAACCCGTCGCTTGTGTACATCATGACCGGGTTTTGTGATAGATGCTGCGCCATGGCTACGACGTTAGGCACGGTCACCATGTAAGCCGCATCCTGCACCAGAATCGCTGTGTAGCGATGGTCGGGATGGTAGTCGTTGGGACGTGGCCCCAGCACCAAATGAGGCCGATATTCGCGAATGAGCCGGATGATCTCACGACGGTTCTCCAGGCTGGGCAGAAGTTCTCCATCATGGTTGTCGAGTACTCGGTATTCGACACCAAGCACTTTGCCGGCGGCTTCGGCTTCGGCACAACGCCGCCGGGCCAGAGCCGCTCCAGCCATGGTTTGATGACCGGCGTCGCCATTTGTCACCGAAACAAACTGCACTCGGTGTCCCGCTTGTGCCCACAACGCCGCCGTCCCGCCAGCACGTAAGTCGCAATCATCGGGGTGCGCGCCGAAAACAATAATGCGAAGCTGTTCCATGATCGATGCCTTTCACTTACGCCCGCTATTTCATAACCCCAAAGGGCAATCGTTATGACAATAGGCCTCTTGCATAGGTCTTGGCGACGGCTGTTTTTTGCAAGCGCACTGTATGCAAGAGATCTAATGTCTTTCTGGATGTAATCAACTTCGGTTTGCCCGACACCTGTTCGGTTTGCCAGCAAACGCCTTGACTTCATCTTGCTTTGTTTTGCCTCGCAGCGCAACAAACAAGGCTGCACCACGAAGCTGCACCAGAAGGTCAAATTCGTTTCATCAGTCTGCCGCTCAGTGCCATTGCAGGCGGTTGAAGAAACGCTAACTGATATGTCTGAACCGATTGCGGCATATGGAGAGCACTTTTCAATCGGCTAAACTATTGCTTCCTACAGAGTGCCTAATTATGAAACCACTTCGCTTTCGCCTGCTGTTTCTGGTCGGCCTTGCTGCGCTTCTCGTTTCCCAACCATTGACGCCCACGGCGCATGCTCGAACAATTCGTCTGTTCATCATCGGCAATAGCTTCTCGCAAAACGCGACTCGCTATTTGCCCCAACTCGCTAAAGAGGGCGGACACGAACTGATAATTGGACGCGCAGAACTGGGCAATTGCTCTCTTGAAAGGCACTGGTCTCATGTCGAAGCGGCAGAGGCCAACGCCGCTGACCCCAAAGGCAAACCCTATGGCGGCAAGTCTCTGCGCGAATTGCTTTCTGCGGGCACCTGGGACATCGTGACCATTCAGCAGTACTCGCTGCTTTCGCCGGATGTCCAAACCTATCGCCCCTTCGCGCAGAAGTTGCACGACTACGTCAAGAAATTGCAGCCTAACACCGAGTTGATACTCCACCAAACGTGGGCCTATCGTAGCGACGCACGGGGCTTCGGCTTTGTGGATGCCGGCAAGCAAGAGCGCGCGAAGAATCAGCGCGAGATGTGGGAGAGTTCGCGGGCAGCCTACCACACCATAAGCAACGAACTGGGTTTGCGCCTGATCCCGGTTGGCGATGCGTTCTGGAAAGTGAGCAACGACCTTCAATGGGGTTATCAAAGAGACACCGCCTTCGACTTACAGAAGGCGGTCGCGCCTGCGCTGCCCAACCAGACAAACTCACTTCATGTGGGCTACTGGTGGTCGAAAGAAGGCGACAAGCTCTCCTTTGACGCCAATCACGCCAACGAAGCCGGGTGCTATCTGGGCGCTTTGGTGTGGTATGGTTCTCTGTTTGGCGAGTCACCCGAAAAGCTGACCTTTGTGCCGCCCCGCGTGCCGCAGAATTTCGCCGCATTTCTGCGCCAGATAGCGGCTCAGACTGTGCAGGACAATGCGGCGAACGCGGTTGCTTTACCGCTGCGGCTTCGTTAGGCTTTGTGCATGAGCATTGAACATCTGCCACTGGAAGTCAAACCCTTAGTCAACGAGCATTGCGCCACCGGAGAAAACCCCTACTGGAACCCCAACGACGGCTGCGTCTACTGGACGGATATTCCCAACGGCAAGATTTTTCGCTTCGACCCCGCAACGGGGCAGCACCAGAAAATCTATGAAGATGTGCCGGTTGGCGGCTTCACTTTGCAGGACGACGGCAACTGGCTCCTGTTTCGCGTGAACGACATAGCCCACATGACGCCCGATGGCGTTGTTACACCGGGACGCGATTATACCGATGACGGCATGGAGCGCTTCAATGATGTCATCGCCGACCCCGCCGGTCGCGTCTATGCCGGCACCATCGGCACCAGCCGCGAAAGCGGGGGTTTATATCGCGTGGACCTCGACGGAACCGTAACAAAGCTTTTCGCCGGCACCGGTTGCTCTAACGGCATGGGCTTTACACCCGACAGGCAACACTTCTACTGGACGTGCTCCACTACCAAACGCATCTTGCGTTTTGCATATAACCAGGGGACGGGCGAACTCAGCGAGAGCACGCCGTTTTTCGTTGCAACAGAAAACGATAAAACTCCGGATGGATTGGCTGTTGACCGCGAAGGCACCATTTGGTCGGCGCGTTATGGCGGACACGGCATTGTACGCCACGACGCGAATAGCGGCGCGCCCACCGGCAAAATCGAGATGCCGGTTCCCAACATCACATCGCTCTTCTTCGGTGGCGCGCAGCGCGACATCATGTATGTCACAACCGCCGGTGGCAAGGCCGGCAGCGACACCGCCGACGGCACGCTCTACCAAATCGCAGCACCTGTCGCGGGACAGCAAGAGTTTGTGTCGCGCGTGCGCTTTGCCTAGCCGGTGAGATATTCCGTCAGAGCTTCAACCGGTTCGCAAATACATTCGCCTTTATGAACCGGTTGAAGCAGCCGTCGAGTACTCGCAAGGCTCCAAGCAGTCTCATAAATAGCAGTGAAGCCGTGGTCACGAACAGGGTGCCCCTTGTCACGAACCCGCAGCGTGAGCGACGGGCTTGTTTCAGGCCACGCCTGTTTCAGGCCACGCTTGTTTCAGGACATGCAGGCCCGTGGCTCACAGCCCCCAGCAGACAAGTCGTTGTCTGCTTCTGGGGCAACCAACACTCCGGGTTCGTGCAGATGGTTATGAGGCGGCTTTTATCGTGTAGTGAAGCCGCCATCCACATAGATGGTCTGGCCGGTGATGTAAGAGCCGGCCTCGCTGCATAGCAAAACGGCCACTCCGCCGCAGTCTTCAGGTTGGCCGACACGCCCCAACGGCAGCCATTGGCCACGGCGTTCCAATTCCTCATGGTTCGGAAAATCTCCACGGTTGCGCCAGGTGTTGAAGTAGCCGGGCGCCAGAAGGTTAACCGTTACATTTCTCTTACCCAGTTCACGCGCCAGAGCCGTGGTCATGTTTTGCATGGCGGCCTTGCTCATCGAATAAGGCAGCATACCCGGATTACCACTTCTGCCCTGCACCGAGCCGATGTTGAGAATGCGCCCCCAGCCGTGCGCTTCGAAGCAGCGCGCGGCTTCCTGGCAAAACAGGATGGGCGAAACAAAGTCGGCGCGCAACTGGCGCTCGATTTCGGCGACATCGAGTTCCATCCAGTTGAGGCTTTTTTGCACCGAGGCGTTATTCACCAAAATGTGCAGGCCGCCGAGTTGCTCTTGCGTTTGCGCAACCAGGCGCGCGGGCAGTTCCAGGTCGTGAATATCGCCGCCGAATGCCACCGCTTTGGCCCCTGTTTCGGCCAGTTCAGCGACCGCTTCCTGCGCAACATCCAAATCGATGTCTTGCACCGCAACGGCACAACCGGCAGAGGCCAGAGCGTAGGCGATGCCGCGTCCGATGCCGCGCCCTGCTCCAGTGATCAGAGCAACACGGCCATTTAATGAAAAGTCGGGTGCTGTGGGAGGCCGACGCCAAACCTGTTCTTCGTTGTGATCGTTCATCTCGTCATTCCTAATGTGATACCGCGAAATTTTATCGCAGGAAACGAGCCAATACAGCAGTCAAGCCCATTATTTCTGCTCATGGCAGCGGAATCGCAACATGCAGCAAACAAAAGCACATCAAACGAGTACTCGGACCGGGCGTTGTGCTGCTCCTATTTGCACCTCTCGACAGCCAATAGCCCGAGACAGATAGACTGAACCCAACTTAAACCGCATCATTGGTCTGCACATCATTTTATGCGCCATCATTCACATCAATCTGAATCCAGCCAACACAGAGACCCAACGAGCAACCCACACTCCGGCATCGACTTGCACGGGCGCGCCGAACGGGCCGTGCGGGAAGCCGGCTTTAAAACCGAGTTCACGCCGGAAGCCATGCAGGAGGCCGCAAACTTCGATGTTGCCACGCCGCACTTGCCCGATGTGGTGGACTTGCGCGAACTGCTCTGGTCGTCGATTGACAATGAAGAATCACGCGACCTGGATCAAGTCGAGTACTGCCAGCGACTGGACAATGAACATATCCTGGTTCGCGTCGGCATTGCGGATGTGGCATCGCGAGTACTCGTTGGTTCGGCCATCGACCGGCACGCAGAGTGGAACACCTGTTCGATTTACACCGGCGTGCAAACGTTTCCCATGTTGCCCGAGCGCCTCTCCACCGACTTGACCTCATTAGTGGAGGGAGAAGATCGCCTCGCCGTGGTGATTGATCTGACAGTCGACCAGCGCGGCGAAATCGTCGGTACGAAAGTGTGTCGCGCGCAGGTGAGGAACCAGGCCAAGCTGGTTTACGAGACAATCGGCGACTGGCTGGACGGGCAAACGCCGGTGCCGTCTGAAGTGACACGCATCGCCGGTTTGGAAGAGCAACTGCGCTTGCAATGGGAAGTCGCGACGCGGCTGCTGGAGCAGCGCCAACGCAACGGCGCTCTGGACGTTGAGCCGCGAGAGGTGCGTCCGGTCGTTGTAAACGGCAAGGTTATTGATCTGGTTGTGCCGCACAAAAACGTGGCGCGACTCATCATCGAGAACTTCATGGTCAGCATCAACATGGCGCTGGCGCAGTTTTTGAAAAGCAAGCACCTTCCTGTTATTCAGCGCGTGGTGCGCGAGCCCGAACGTTGGCCGCGCATTGTTGAGCTAGCACATCCTTACGGCGTGACATTGCCACCGCAGCCCGATGCTCGTGCTCTGTCGGCCTTTCTGTCGGCGCAGCGCCGTGCGGCTCCACAACAATTCGCCGATCTTTCGCTTTCTGTTGTAAAACTACTTGGGCGCGGCGAATACGTTGTGGTGCAGGGCGCGCAAGACAAGGGCGGGCATTTTGGTCTGGGAATGCACCACTATGCGCACAGCACGGCTCCCAACCGTCGCTTTCCCGACCTGGTTACACAGCGCATCGTGCAGGCGGCAATTAGTGGGGCCGCTCTGCCCTATTCAGTTGATGAACTCGCGAGCATTGCCGCGCATTGCACCGAACGCGAAGCCGCCGCACAAAAGGCGGAGCGTTTGATGCGCAAAGTGGAAGCGGCCACTCTGTTTGGCGACCGCATTGGCCAGATATTTACTGCGGTTGTGACGGGTGCATCGCGTAAGGGCACTTACGTGCGCACAGCCGCTCCCGCCGTGGAAGGCCGCCTGTCATGCGGAGAACGCGACTTCGATGTGGGCGACAGAGTGCAAGTTCGCCTCACGAGCACCAACCCCGAACGCGGCTTTATTGATTTTAGCTGCGCTTGAACGCCCGGAAAGTTAGCGCACAAATGGACTTACCGCATCAATTCATCGAAACCATTTGCGGTGTTCACGGCAACGCGGGGCAACTCTGGTTGCACAACTTTGATGCCCTGCTGCGCTACTGCGAAGAGGCCTGGTCGCTCGAGGTGATGGAGCCGTTTCCGCTGTCCTACAATTTCGTGGCGCCGGTTGTTTTCAGCGATGGCACGGAGGCCGTTCTCAAGCTGTGTGTTCCCGGCCCGGAAGTCCAAAATGAAATTGCAGCTCTGCGCGCCTTCAATGGCCATGGCATCTGCAAGTTGATGGATGCCGATGCCAGCCGGGGAATTTTGTTGCTGGAGCAGTTGAAGCCCGGCAATTGCTTAAAGCCCGTACAGAACGACGAAGAGGCAGTTGTGATTGCCGCCAGAGTCGTGAAAAAGATGCAGTCACGAATGACTGTTCCCGACGTTGCCGCCTCAGCATTTCCCTCGATTGCGCACCAGAAGAGTTTGGATACGTTACGACAACATCTTCAAACGGGGGCCGGCACGCTGCCCGGGCCTCTCGTGCGCAAAGTGGAAATTCTTCTCCCGCAACTCAGTTCATCAATCAGAAGTCCGCGCCTGCTGCACGGCGACTTGCACCACGAGAACATCCTGTGGGCACATGAGCATGGCTGGATGGCTATTGATCCCAAGGGAGTAATCGGCGAACTTGAATATGAAGTTATTCCCTTTCTCATGAATAACTTTCCGCAGCACGACAGCCTAGCCGCAACGAAATTCCGTGTTGATACTTTCGTCGCAGAGTTGAATTTGCAGCGGGAGCGTGTTCTGTCGTGGGCCTTGTGTTACGCCGTTCTCTCGGCATGGTGGAGCATTGAAGATCGAACTGAAGGTGCCGAACAAAGTATCGAAGCCGCCTTTGTTTTTGAACAACTGCTGGCTTGAACAACAATTGGAACAACGATTTAAACAACGAATAAAAGCTCATGTTGTATCCTACTCTTCATGCAAGATGGCTCTTGGAGAGATGACCTCTCGCACCTGAGTACTCAGCATAATGCAGGCTGTTCAAACGTCACTAATTCGACTTGTCGCGTATTTGAAAGGAAACACTCATCATGTCAGACAAAACGCTCGGAACGACAAAAGCAACACAGATCGGCATCATCGTTCAGGACATCGAAGCGACCGCTAAAGCGTGGGCCACACTTTTAGGTGTCGCAGTGCCATCCATCATGACGACCGATGGCGTCGAGGTCGCTCACACCGAATATCAGGGGCAACCCAGTGAGGCACGCGCCAAACTCGCGTTTATTCCACTGGGACAAGTAACACTGGAACTGATTGAGCCCATCGGCGACTCCAGCACCTGGAACGACCAGCTCACACAGCACGGGCCAAGCCTGCACCACATCGCTTTTCAGGTCGAAGGCATGCAAGAGCGACTCGAAACACTGGAGTCACAGGGCATTCCACTGGTACAGCGCGGCGACTACACGGGCGGGCGATATGCCTATGTGGACGGCACCAAACAACTCGGCGCCGTTTTAGAACTGTTGGAAAACGATTGATGTAAGTAGCGGGTTCACCACCAGGACTTACGAACCCAGAACCCGGAGTGTGAGCGACGGGCTTGCGTGGCCTGAAACAAGCCCGTCGCTCACAGCCCCCCAGCAGATAAGTCGTTGTCTGCTTCTCAGGCAACCAACACTGCGGGTTCTGGAAACGCTGCAATCCGCGTAAGTTCTCACGACAACAAGTCCATTCCACTGCGGCCAGTTGCGACATTGCTACGAGAACTTGTTATCGTGAATCGCAACGGTTTCATCACTGCGTTGCGAAGCAAGTGCGGCTGAGAACAGGTCGTGGCTGCGCGACGCTTCGTGCGGGGTGGCGCAGCGGAACCGGCCTTGCATTGGAGGCCCGTTCACCAGTTCATCACAGAACGCGGCCCACATTTGCAGAATGGCGTCGGAGAAGCCGAACTCAAAAATGGAGCCGGTGATGGTTTTGTAAGCAGACTGATAAGGCAAATCGCTCACATGCCAGGCTTGCTCGCTTCCCGCTTCGTAGGGCAGCGACGCGAGTTGTTTCGGGTTTCGGGTTGAGTACTCGCAGGATAACTTTGTGCCCCACACTTTTATAAACCACGTATTCTGATGGCCCGGTGCGATGCGCTTGGTCGAAAGCAGCATTGGAAAACTTTGCTCTTCAGTGCGCACTTCGCAGGCCAGAATCGCGTTGTCCCATGTTTCGCATGGTGCCATGCCGCCCTGCCCGTCGGGGCGTTCGGCGACGATGTTCGACAGCAACGCGCGAACGCTGTGCGGCTGCCAGCCAAAGCGCAGCGGCATGTGAACCACGTGCATTCCCAGGTCGCCCATGCAGCCATACTCGCCATTTGTGGCGATGCGACGCTTCCAATTGATGGGTTTATTCGGGTCAAGATCGCTGGAGTGCCAGAAGCCAGCCTCGACTTCGATGATGCGCCCGAAGCGGCCTTCCCCTATCCACTGCCCGATGCGAAACGCGCCGGGATAAAAAGGAAACTCCGACGAGCAGCGCACCAACACAGTGGGGTTTGCAGAGATGGCTTCGCTGATCTCGCGATTGGCGGCGCGGTCGATGCCGAATGGTTTTTCGCCCATCAGGTGCTTGCCGGCGCCTATGATGTCGCTATATATTGCGGCGTGCAGGTTGTGCGGCACGGCACAGTAAATCGCTTCAATATCGGGGTCTTCGAGCAATTGTGAGTACTCGTCGGTGACGCGCCGCACGCCGGGCACGTTTTGCTCGAACCAGGCGGTCATCGCCGGGTTGCGGTCGCAGGCCGCCACAATGCGCGGTTCAAAATCGAGATCGAGCAAGTGACACCAACGCGCCGCCGCGCTGGCGAATTCGCGTCCCATCAAGCCACAGCCGATTACACCGAAGTTGATCTGTCGCTTTGCCATTTACTGCACGCTCCTCAGCACTTTCATTGCCTGCTCACTATCGGCACCGTCGTGCACAATGGCCATCAAAGCGCGCGTTATCGCTGCCGGATTAGAGTGCTGAATGATGTTGCGGCCATAAACGATGCCGCGCGCGCCCTGCTGCATCAGAGCGTGCGTGCGCCCTAAGATTTCCTCTTCACCCGCTTTGCCGCCGCCACGCACCAGAACCGGCACGCGCGCCGTCTCGATTACACGATGATAGTCGTTCACATTATCCGTCGGGTCGGCTTTGATGATGTCGGCACCCAGTTCGGTCGCCTGGCGCACGAGCGGCACAATCTTTTGCACATCGCCATCAACCATGTAACCGCCGGCTTCTTCGTTGGGGCGAAACACCAGCGGCTCAATCATCAGCGGCATGGCATAGCGGTCGCACACCGGCTTAAGTTTGAGAATGTTCTGAATGCAACAGTCGGTGACTTCGGGTTGGTCGGGAATCTGAAACAAGTTCACCACAACACACGCCGCATCCAATCGCAGTGCCTGCTCGACGGGTTCTTCGACAATGCGCGAAAACAAAGCACGCGGCAAGATGCGTCCATAAACATTCGCTACATCGGTGCGCAACACGAGTGCCGGTTTATGCTTGCCCGCCACGCGTTGTAGCAAAGCCGCCTGCCCAACTGTTAATTGAATCGCATCGGGCGCAGCCTCAACCAGAGTATTCACCGCGCGCTCCATATCCTCAATGCCCGAGAGGAACGTGCCCTCGTTGAAAAAGCCATGATCCACGGCCACATCGAAACACTTACCGTCAGCGGCGAAAAGCCGGTTCATTCGTGCTTTCATGAGTTTCCTTTGCTAAGTCGTGAGTGACGCTTCTCCATGCTGTGGCTCCGACAGGCGACGCATTGGCTTCAGATAGGCCGTCTCGTGCCCGTTCAACAACGCCGTGTCGGGGTTTTCGACGTTGAAGACGTGAGACCACATTCTTTCGAAGCAGTGCGCCGCGTCGGGGAACTCCTCGGATAATTGCAGAGCGCGCTCGTAGAATGAACGCGGCCTACGCCGAATGCAAGAAGCCGATGCGATAAATTGCGCGCCGAGGCGAAACGAGTACTCGGATGGCCCCTCGGCTTCAAACAAGGCGCGGTAGAAGCCCGCCGCATCGAGAAAACGGCCATCCTCATTTTTGCTCCAACGCATGAAGAGCCGGGCGCCCTGTGCGTCGTCGGTGTCGATGATGTGACCAAGCGGACAAAATCCGCATCCGGCAAAATTGTCCATTTGGTCGGGAGCATTTTGCACCAGGTCGCGCAGCGTGCGATGAAAGTCAAAGGCATGATCGAAGGGACGGCCCTGACAGAAAACTGTGTGTGGTGCGAGCATCGCATAGTTCTGCACGATGTGCCACAGATAGGTATGCGCCTCGCGTCCGATGTTGGGCAGGAACTTGGTCTCAACAACACCTTTTCCCTGTGCCGCAGTGGCTCCTGTTTTCTCTACCGCATCGTTCTTGTCATAGACGAGCACTCGAATCGCCGCCGGCACGCGCCGCAGCCAGTTCAAAGGCTCGTTATAGCGTGCGACAACCAATTCGATCTCAGTTTTGGAGGCAATGCACATGAGGCAAAAGGCATTTTCTGGTGCGGGATACACCCGAATTATAATACGTGTTACAGCGTTGTGCCCGGGCCCAATATGCCAAATAAGTGCAGCGTCCAGTCTTACCAATCGTCGTTTCAACATGCCAACAGACTTAGCGCAAGAAACGCTTTTCCCCACTCTAACCGCTTCAGATGAGACCACAATAAGTGAGGCGCCTGCCGGGCGTTTATGGATGCCGCAGCGCGTGCAATTCACACCGGCGGCCCTCCAGGAAGAGTATGGCCAGCGCATTCTGGAGCGAGTACTCGCTTTAGGATTACCGGTTGAAGAACTCAAAGCCAATCGGCTGACGGGCCTACGTGGAGACGACGCGCGCAGCACCTATAACATCGCCAAACGCACTCTGGCCGTTGTGACCGCGCCGCCTTCCGCCTTCAAGTTGCAGCCGATTCCACCCTCCGCCGACTGGCAATTTCACATCGCCGAAGGCTGTCCCGCACATTGCCAGTATTGCTATCTGGCGGGCAGTCTTTCCGGGCCGCCCGTCGTGCGCGTCTTTGCCAACCTGCCGCAGATTTTGCAGAATCTCGCCATCTACGAGAAGGATGAGCCGACCAGTTTCGAAGTCAGTTGCTACACCGATCCGCTGGGCATCGAGCATCTGACGGGAAGTCTGGCCGAATGCATTCGCTATTTCGGCACTCGACAGCGCGGCTTCTTGCGTTATGTCTCGAAGTTTGATGCAGTCGATGGGCTGCTTGATCTGCCGCACAACGGCCAGACGCGTTGCCGCGCGAGTATTAATGCAGCTCCAGTATCGAAGCGACTCGAAGGCGGCACGGCTTCCGTCGCAGCGCGTTTGTGCGCATTGCGCAAACTGGCCTTGCCGGTGCAGCGTGGCGGCGGTGGTTATCCGGTGGGCCTTGTCATCGCGCCCATCATGCCAATGGAGAATTGGCGCGAGCATTACACGCAGCTGCTGGACGAAGCCGCAGCAGCGCTCGATTTCGACTGCGACTTAACCTTCGAGCTGATTACACATCGCTTCACGCCGGGCTCCAAAGATGTGCTGCTGTCATGGTATCCCAAAACAACGCTCGACTTGGATGAGGAAAAGCGCACCGTCAAGCGCAACAAGTTCGGCGGCACCAAGTATGTTTATCCGCGCGAACTGATGAGCGAATTGCGCCGCTTTTTCGAGGCTGAAATCAGCGCCCGTTTTGCGCAGGCACAAATTTTATACTGGACTTAGTGCCGCGACAAAATACCATTTTTGCACTACAATTGGCTCGTATGGTAGTGAACGCTAATCGCTCGTGTGGTAGTGAACGCTACTGAGGAGGCCATTGTGGAAAAGAAAACCGTATCGTCACAAGCGCAAAGTCTGGAGAAAGCGCCGGGAGAAACCTGGAGCCCGGCGCTTGAGAAGTTCGCACAGAGCATGACCATCGGCTTTGACCAGTGGCATGACGGCATCGGCTACGACCTGGACGCTTTGCTGGAACTCAAAGGTGACGAATTGGCCAGGGCCGAAGCGGTTTTAATTGCTCGCAAAAACCACGATTGGCGCGATTCCGAAGCGCTGGCGGCATTAAATTCCACGCAATCGGCTGCGGCGCTTAAGAGTTCTATCTCCAGCCCGAACGTGCAGGTAAAATTGCGCGCTGCCAGGCAGTATGCGGCAGAAGGCGATGTGGCGCAGATGGAAGATGCGCTGGTGGAAAGCCTGCGCACCTCCAAAATTTATGCGGGCCTGACACAAGCGCTCGCTTTAGCGGAAGAACACCCAACAGAAAGAGTGAAGCAGACTTTGTTCTGGTGTGCTCTGCACGGCAACGATGATGTGCGTGTCCATGCCGCGGCATTGCTGTTCTACCTGTATGGCATCGCGGAATCGAATTTCGATTGGGATTTTCGGCCCTTCTTCCTTCGCTTCAACACGCAGGATTTGGAAGAACGACGCGCTGCATTTCTTGAATTGTGCCGGCGCGTGAACGTTGATCCTGACGGGCTGGACTTGGAACCATCGGCGTAGGAAACCCTTAAACATCGCTCATGCAGAATTCAACAGATGGCAACATGAGTTAAAATAAGGGAACCCCTGGCGCGATTCCAAGCGTGCTACAGCACCCACATTCATGTCTACCGATCATCGGCGTGCCGCCAGTCTTTTGCAACAGGTTCTTCAAGGCCATAGCGCGGCTGAACTGAGCCCGCAGTTGGCTCCCTTCAATGATGCGGTCACACTGCGTGTTCCCGGCGGCGCACGCGCCACTAACGAAGCGATTGAACAACGATGGGAACTGTTGGCTACATCGGCAGCAGAGCGTGACGCGTTATGCGACGCTCAAACTGTGGCCCACGCCGACTGTTACGCCAACAACATCGAAAACTTCATCGGCACGGTGAAGGTTCCGGTGGGCATTGCCGGGCCGCTGCGTGTAAATGGGCTGTTCGCAAACGGTGATTATCTGGTGCCTCTGGCAACCACCGAAGCCGCGCTTGTCGCGTCTTACAATCGTGGTGCGCAACTTGTCAGCGAAGCCGGTGGCTGTGCCGCGATGTTGCTCAATGAAAGTGTCAGTCGCGTGCCGGGATTCGCTTTTTGCAATTTGCAGGAAGTCGGCGCTTTTGTGGCGTGGGTCGTGCCGCACGTCGATTCTCTGCGTTCCGTTGCCGAAGCGACAACGCGGCATGGCAAGCTCCTCGACATGCGCGTCACCGTTGAAGGCAATCACGTTTATCTGCATTTCGAGTACTCGACGGGCGACGCTGCCGGTCAGAACATGGTGACAATTGCCACGCAGGCCATCTGCGATTACATCCAGGTGCATTCGCCTGTTATGCCCCGCGCTTGTTACGTTGAAGCGAACATGTCCGGCGACAAGAAAGCCAGCCTGCAATCGTTCGTTTCGGTGCGCGGCAAAAAGGTGACGGCGGAAGTCTATCTATCGCCTCATCTTATCGAAAAGTATCTGCACACCACGCCGCACGACATGGAAAATTACTGGCGCATGGCGGCTATTGGTGGTGTGCTCAGCGGCACGATGGGCATTCAGGGCCACTATGCCAATGGTCTGGCCGCGCTGTACATTGCGTGTGGGCAGGATGCGGCCTGTGTCGCCGAGTGCGCCGTGGGCGTAACGCGTTTCGAAGTCACCAGTGACGGCAACCTGTATGCAGCCGTTACGCTGCCCAACCTGCTGGTAGGAACTGTTGGTGGTGGAACCAATTTACCCGGCCAGCGCGCCTGCCTGGAAATCATGGGACTGGCTGGTGAAGGCAAAGCACGCGCCTTTGCCGAAGTTTGCGCGGCTCTGGTGCTGGCCGGCGAGCTTTCCATCATCGCGGCGCTCGCATCAGGTGAATTTACGCGCGCCCACCAACGGCTCGCACGAACACGCCGCACCAGTGCCACAGCCGCATCAATTAGTGCCACAGCCACTTCAATGCGCGCCACTGACATAGATTGATGTAGAATAGAACGACTTCGGTGGAACAAAGAAGCTTGCAAGGGAGAAACATGAGTGACAACTTTGAGCAGTTGCAGCAATTGACCCGGCAGCCCGCAGCTGTGAAGTGGTTCAACGGCTTGTTCGAGCGTGCCCACGTCGAAATTACCGATACGGGTGAGCACTTCACTGTATTGCATCGCGGCAATTCAGTTCAAGTGCAGCAAGGTCTTGATGGCGATAAACCCAACCTTGTCATTCCTCTGCAAAGCGAGAATGTGCGTAATCTCACCGGCTTTTTTCAGGACGAAGAAATCGGCTCGTATGAGCAGTATCGCATCGTCAAGTTCATGGTGAGGCCCTGTTTGCAAGCGGCTCTGGAAATGCCGATTTTGCAGAACCCGGCTTTTCGCAAAGTTATGCGTTTGGATACACAATGGCAACAAGCGCTGCTCGCGCCGGATGGCAGCGAAGATGAGCAACTCACCGTAACGTGCGAAAACAACGAGTGGAAAATCACTCCCGGTTATCACGGCACACCGCAACGCCAACTGCGTTTTACGCCCGAGCAAGCGTTGGAATACCAGCGGCGCATTTTCGAGGCGAACAGCAAAAACAGCCTGCCCGTATGGCTGCAAGTTGGCGGATGGTATGTAAAATTCCGTGATACCGTTACGGTTAGCTAAAATGCTCGTTCAGTCCCACAACCCATCGTGACGACGCACCCGACTACAATTGCCAGGCAGCGTCCGGCTCCACTCGCGCGCTGGTGGATTTATCAGCGCGAGCGTTTTCCTGTTTTCGCCCACGGGCCGCTCATCGCGGCTTTTAGCTCCTCGGCTGTGGCGTTCTCGTTCTTGCTGCGCGGCGGCCAGGGCCTTCCCGCAGCGTCATCGTTTGTGGTCGCGTTTTGCAGCAGCTTTCTTTTTTTCTTGCAGTTGCGCATTGCCGACGAGTTCAAAGACCACGAAGAGGACACTCTTTATCGGCCTTATCGGCCCGTGCCGCGCGGCCTTGTCAGCTTGAAAGAATTACGAGTACTCGGTTTAGGTGCAGCCGCCGTGCAAGCGGCGCTGGCCCTGTGGCTGCAACCCGCGCTGCTTGTGCTTCTTGCTGTTGTATGGCTCTACCTGACGCTGATGAGCTGCGAGTTCTTCGTGCGCCATTGGCTTAAGGCGAGACCCTTCACTTATATGTGGACGCACATGCTCATCATGCCACTCATCGATGGTTATGCTACGGCGTGCGAATGGCTCCCAACCAACAGCGCGCCGCCACACGGCCTGGAGCCGTTTCTTCTGGTGAGTTTTTTCAACGGCATCGTACTGGAAATTGGCCGCAAAACAAGAGCCCCGCAAGACGAAGAAACCGGCGTCGAAACTTACAGCGCATTATGGGGCCCTTCCACAGCCGCGACAGTGTGGCTGATGGCGCTGGTTATGACGGCGTTTGTCGCCTGGTGGTGCGCGGCGCAAGTTCATTTCGAACGCGTGGTTTGCGTTGTCCTTGGAGCGTTACTGCTCATAGCTTTTCTCGTCGGCATTCGTTTTATCCGGCATCCTCAAAAGAAAACGGCGCAACTCATTGAAGCCACATCTGCTATCTGGACTTTGCTGATGTATTTGCTTCTAGGCACGATCCCGCTTTTGTTGCACTTGAGGAATACGACATGAGCAGTATCCAGGACATGCCCTATATCATCTGGCCACACCACGAGGCCACGCACCGCGAGTTGGGTGGTAAAGCGGCTGCGCTGTGGGCGCTTAGTCAATTCGACTTGCCGATACCGGAATGGTTCGTCGTTTCGCCGCAGGCGTTTTGCGATTCCGTGCCGCTGCCTTTCGATTCGTTCGCGCAACTTGATACGTTCGCGCAACCCTGTGAGAAGTCAACGTTTCACTTAAGTGATGCTGTTGCAGCAGCCGTTAACGCGGCGCTACAGCAGTTGTGCCCGCGTGGAGAACTCGTCGCGGTGCGCTCTTCGGCTTTAGATGAAGACGGCGTTCAGCATTCGTATGCCGGACAGTTTGAAAGCTATCTTTTTGTGCCGCCCGGTGAAGTGGCCGACAAGATTATAGCGGTGTGGCAGTCGGGCTTTAGCCGGCGAGTACTCGCTTATCGTCGCGAGCATGGCATCAGCGGAGCGTTGCAGCCACCGGCTGTTCTGGTGCAGCGAATGGTCGATGCCGATGCAGCGGGCGTAGCTTTTAGCGCCGATCCGGTTTCGGGAAAGCGCGGCGTGGCTGTTGTCGCGGCTGTCGCAGGAATCGGCAGTTCACTGGTTGCCGGAGAATGCGATGCCGACACTTATCATGTCAATCGCGATCAGAAAATCGTAGCGAGAGAAATTGCGCATAAGAGCGACGATCCGCACGTTGCCGTTCTACATGATGAACAGGTTGTCGCCATAGCGCAACTGGCGCGTCGTGCCGCAGCCTGCTTTGGTTGTGCGCAAGATATTGAATGGGCCATCCGCAACGGCGACTTATTTCTGCTGCAATCGCGTCCTATCTCCTCATTGGCTGAAATGGGTGATCCCGATGGCGCGCTGAACGTGTGGGACAACAGCAACATCGTTGAAAGTTATGGCGGCGTCACCACGCCTTTAACATTCTCGTTTGCGCGCCACGTTTACGAAGAAGTCTATCGCCAGTTTTGCCGTTTGCTTGGTGTTTCTCCCGCAAAGATAGACGAGCACGACAACACGTTTCGTCATATGCTGGGCCTGTTGCGCGGGCGTATTTATTACAACCTGCTCAACTGGTACCGACTTCTCGCGTTGCTGCCGGGCTACAAATGGAACCGCCGCTTCATGGAACAAATGATGGGCGTAAAAGAAGAGTTGCCCGAGGAGTATTCGCCGCGCCTGCAACCTTCCACGCGCTCGGAGCGCCTCAGCGACTTGCTTGATTTAGTGCGCACTTCAATCAATCTGGTTAAAGCTCACTTCACGCTGGAGCGCGACATACAACGTTTTTACACACACCTGAATGAAGCCTTGCAATTACCGCATTGCTCTTTAGAAGAGATGCGCCCCGACGAGTTGGCGGCTCACTATCACGACCTGGAGCGCACCCTCTTAAAGCGCTGGGACGTGCCGCTCATCAACGATTTCTTCGCCATGATCTTTTATGGCGTGCTGGGACGGCTCACATTGAAGTGGTGCGCGAATCCCGAAAACGCCGACGCTGACAGCGATTTGCACAATGCTCTTCTCAGTGGCCAAGGCGGCATCATCAGTGCTGAGCCGGCCCATCGCATGATCGAACTGGCGCAAAGAGCAGCAGGCGATCCCGTTTTTATTGAAGCGTTATGTCATGGCACAGCGGGCGATATTCGCCGGCGCATGAAATGTGTTCCGCCTTTTGCGAGCAAATATGAAGAGTATCTACAGCAATTCGGCGAACGTTGCCTGGACGAGTTGAAACTGGAAAGTTTGACGCTGGTGGATGACCCACTGCCGCTGTTTCGCGCCGTGGGTTCGATGGCGCAGAACCTTCAACTGAGTACTCAATCTGCTCAAGCGTTAAGTGCAGCAAAAACTGCAACACATGACGACTTACGTATCGCCACCGAAAAGAAAGTCGCAGCCGCTTTCGTGCGCCGTCCCTTGCGCCGTGCCTTTTTCTGGTGGGTCGTCACCAACGCCAGGCGGCGTGTGCGCGACCGCGAGAACTTGCGCTTCGAGCGCACACGAGTTTTTGGACGTGTGCGCAAAGTTTTTCAGGAGCTGGGCAAACGCTTCACCGAGTTGAATGTACTTGATGAGCCGCGCGATGTGTTCTATCTCGAAAAAGATGAAGTGTTGGGTTTTGTAAAAGGCACCGGCACCACAACCGACTTGAAGAGCTTAGTCGTTCTACGTAAAACCGAGTTTGAAGGTTTTCAGCGCGAGACGCTCCCCAACCGCTTTGAGACACGCGGCATCGTGCAGTCGAGTACTCGATGGACGGAGAACGAAGCGACGCAGCGAAATGAACAGGGACAAAACGGCCTTAATGCAAGCGACAAAGCAAGCGACCACATCAAAGGAATGGGGTGTAGCCCCGGTGTGGTGCGCGGGCCAGTGCGCATCGTCACTAATCCGCATAGCGTGCGATTGCAGCCCGGCGAAATCATCGTTGCCGAGCGCACCGATCCGGGTTGGATCATGCTGTTCCCTGCCGCTGCCGGCCTCATCGTGGAACGCGGCAGTTTGCTTTCGCATTCCGCGATTGTGTCGCGCGAAATTGGCTTGCCGGCGGTTGTCGCGGCAACAGGTGTCATGCAATGGCTGCGCGATGGGGACGCGGTAGAACTCGATGGCAGCAGCGGACTTGTGCGCCGCGTGCCGATAGCAGGTTCACCTGAAAAGTGATGTCCATGCACCAGACAAACGCTTCTGCGACGCATTCTCCCATTCGCTATGCGCAGTGCTGGGAAGACGCCGATATTCTGCTGCAAGCTCTCGATGTGCAACCCGGACACCACTGCCTTTCGATTGCTTCGGCGGGTGACAACACTCTGGCGCTGCTCAGTCGTGGCCCCGAGCGTGTGGTTGCCATCGATTACAATCTGTCTCAAATCGCTTGCCTGGAGCTGCGCGTGGCGGCTTACCAGGAGTTGCAACACAGCGAATTGCTTCAGCTCCTGGGATCGCGCCCGTGCCGAGACCGCCAAAAACTCTATGCGCGTTGCAGATCGTTGCTGTCATCGGAAAGCCGTGTCTTCTGGGATGCAAACAAGCTTGCAATCGAACGTGGCATCGGCTCTGCCGGAAGGTTCGAGCGCTACTTCGAGCTGTTCCGCAAACGCGTTTTGCCGCTGGTTCATAACAAGGCGCGTATTCAGCGTTTGGTGAGCGGACAACGGGGCAGTGTCGAGGCACGCCGGCGGTTTTACCAGCAGCGCTGGAACAGTTGGCGCTGGCGTTTGATGTTCGCACTTTTCTTCTCGCGCTGGACGATGAGCCGCCTGGGGCGCGATGCCAGTTCGTTCCACTATGTGGAAGGCAGCGTGGCGCGACGCATCTTGCAGCGTACGGAATATGCTCTGACAATGCTCGACCCTGCCGAAAACCCTTACTTACAATGGATTCTTCGAGGGCGTCACACCGACGCGCTACCTTATGCGCTGCGCGAAGAAAACTTCGAAAACATCCGCAAGCACATCGGTCGTTTGCAGTGGCACTGCACGTCATTGAAGGAGTACCTTGAGCGGGAAGGCAACTCCATCGACCGTTTCAACCTGAGTGATGTTTTCGAGTACTCATCCGCATCGGAATACGGGCATCTGTTGCAGCAGTGCGTTGATGCAGGACGCAGCGGCGGGCGTTTGGCTTACTGGAACATGCTTGTCGAGCGTCGCCGTCCCGAATGTATGTCTCATTGCCTCAAACCGATGTATGAACTTGCCCGTTCGCTACAGGCGCAGGACAAGGCCTGGTTCTACAGCGCTTTTGTAGTCGAGGAGATTGCCAAATGATGAATCCCTGGGTTGGCATCCTGCTTGTGAGCGCAATATTGGTTGGATCTATGATGGCACTTAAATGCTATTCAGGTCGTTGCAATGTCGCACCGGAACTATTACGCAAATGCTTACACATGGGAATGGGCATTGTCACGCTTGGGTTTCCCTGGTTGTTTTCCACAGTGTGGCCGGTCGCAGTGTTAGCGCTCGTCTCCGTGTTGTGGTTGTGGTCGGTTCAGTGGTGCCGTCCCTTGCAGCAATACGCCGGTGGCGTAACCGATGGCGTATTGCGGCACACCTGTGGCGAACTCTATTTTCCAGTCGCTATCGCGTTGGTGTTCTGGTGGTCGCAGGGTAATGTGCTGCTGTATGTGATTCCGGTGCTGGTGCTGACTTTTGCGGATGCGTTGGCGGCTGTGGTTGGCTTGCGCCACGGCACGCACCGTTACCAAATCGGGCAAAGCACGAAGAGTTGGGAAGGCTCCGCTACCTTTTTCTGTATCGCGCTTTGTGCTGTATTTTTTTCTTTGATGCTTACGGGAACAAGCGTCGGCAAAGCACTCTTCATTGCGATTACAACTGCCCTTCCCGTCACGTTTATTGAAGCTGTTTCCCATTCCGGTTGGGACAATCTCTCGGTTCCTTTGAGTACTCTGGCACTGCTTGCAGCAATGATGTAACTATCGACTCTTTGATTGGGTTGCACACAAACCAGTACTCCTATTCATCAATACCATGTATCAGCTACAAGAAATTACAGAAGGCGATCAACTGCGAAACCTGATGCGCGACTCCAGCGTGCCATGCGTAGAGTTTCAAAAGTTGCAACAGTACCAGCCGGATGCCGTGTGGGTGTTGCTGGAGAACTGTCAGGTCATTGCGCGATGTGCCCTGTGGTGGAGCAAGACGCCTTGCATAGAAGGCGAGCGCACAGGTGCTCTTGGTTGTTATGCCGCACGCGATGAAATGGGCGCGCTTGGGTTACTGCATCATGTTTGTCGTGAACTGGCAGCCAGAGGTTGCACGCAGGCCGTCGGGCCGATGGATGGCAACACCTGGCGCAACTATCGCTTTGTCACCGAGCGTGGCGAGGAACCGCCATTCTTTCTTGAACCGCATAACGCAGTGGCGTGGCCGGGGCATTTCGTCGCTGCCGGGTTTACACCTCTGGCACACTACAGTTCAACTCTATGCACCGACCTTGCGCGCGAAGACCCACGCCTTGGAGCCGTTGCAACACGGCTTGAGGCTTCAGGTGTTGCCATTCGGACTCTGCAAATGCAAGACTTCAAAAACGAACTCCGTCGCATCTACGGAGTTTGCGTGCGAAGCTTTCGCAAGAATTTCCTGTATTTGCCAATCGCAGAGCAGGAATTTATTGAACAATATGCGGCCCTGATCCCATTTATTAACCCCGAACTTGTGCTGCTAGCCGAACGAGAAGAGCAAGTCGTTGGTTTCAGCTTCGCGCTGCCGGATGCGTCACAATCCGGGCGCGGTGAGGACATCAACACAGCTATTCTAAAAACGGTCGCCGTTTTGCCGGGACGTGATTATGCGGGATTAGGCAACTTCTTAACGGCACGAACTCACGCCATTGCGCACTGCCTCGGCTTTACACGAGTCATTCACGCTTTGATGCACAACGGCAATGCCTCACGCACCATCAGCGCATTTTATGGCCAGCCCCTGCGTGGCTACACCTTATATTCCAAGTCGTTAACTTGAGCCACTTCCCCAACCATCGCCATGAATATTGTGGAAGTGTTGCGCGCACAAGCCTGTCACCGACCTAACGAGATCGCCATCCGCGATACATTTCAGGGCCATAAGCGCGACTGGTCTTTTGCACAATTAGAAGACGCTTCGGCTCGCACCGCTTCGCTGTTGCGATCCAAGGGCTTGAAAGCCGGAGATCACACTTTAGTGTTCGTGCCCATGTCCGCCGAATTATACATCGCACTAACAGCCGTTTTTCGGTTGGGCCTAGTCGCAACATTTCTTGACCCATCCGCCGGACGCGATCACATCTCCGATTGCTGCAATCGTGTTATGCCGCAAGCGTTTATAGGCATTGCACGGGCTCATCTGTTACGTTTGGTGTCGCCGGCGTTGCGTCGCATACCACATCATTTCTGCACCGACTTACCTATTCCTGCGGCAAATCCACTGCAACGAGCAATGCGTTTAGAACCCGACAGCGAAATCACGCCCTGTGATGCGCAGACACCCGCTCTGCTCACGTTCACCAGCGGCAGCACTGGCGGCGCTAAAGCGTTGGTAAGGACTCATGGTTTTCTTTTGCAACAGCACCGAGTACTCGAAAAGAACTTGAAACTGCAAGCCGGTGACAGCGAGTTAAGCACTTTGCCAATTTTCGTGCTGGCGAATCTGGCGTCCGGCGTCACGAGCATCATTCCTGACGCCGACTTGCGCCGTCCCGGCTCCATTGATGCCGCAAAGATAATTCCGCAGATCAACCTGCACTCGCCCACGCGTGCTGCCGCATCACCCGCCTTCTTCGAACGAGTGTGCGATTACTGCGAAAAACACAAGGTAACACTTCCTTCTTTGAAAGCTGTTTACACGGGAGGCGCGCCGGTTCTGCCCGGCTTGATGCACCGCTTGCAAAACGTCGCGCCGCAAGCCGAAATTGTCGCAGTTTACGGTTCAACAGAAGCCGAGCCGATTGCGCATCTGTCACTCGAAGAAATTGCGCTAGAAGACCATGTCGCAATGCGCAACGGCAAGGGACTGTTGGCCGGCGTTCCCGTAGCGGAGATTCAACTGCATATCATGCCCGACAGATGGGGCACACAATCAGGGCCTTTTACAAAAGAGGAGTTCAACGGACTATCAATGCCGGTCAATGCAACGGGTGAAATCGTGGTCAGTGGAGCGCATGTCGTGCAAGGCTACTTGCACGGGCAGCACGAAGAAGAAACGAAGTTCCACGTCGATGACACGGTGTGGCATCGCACCGGTGATGCCGGCTATCTTGATGAGCGTGGCAGGCTGTGGCTGGTTGGTCGTTGCGCGGCGCGCCTGCAAGATGCTGGTGGCATCATCTATCCGTTTCAAGTCGAATGTGCAGCACAAGAGTTCGCGTTTGTGCGACGCGCGGCATTTGTATCTCACCGCAGTAAACGTGTTCTCGTAGTAGAGCCGGTCATGACGCGTGCAAAAATCAACTGCACAGAATTGAAAGAAACACTGTCGTGGGCGCGCATCGACAGGGTCGTGGTTGTTAAAAGCCTGCCAATGGACAAGCGTCACAACGCCAAGATCGAGTACTCAGCTTTAGCGAAACTGCTTGATGCGCGCAGCAAAGGTCTAAGCTGAGTACTCGTAAGGTGAAGTTACTTTTCCAGGTTAGTGCGGAAGAACGTGAGCGTGCGTTGCCAGGCGTCTTTAGCCGCTTCAGCGTTGTAGCGCTCGCCGGTGTCGTTGAAGAAAGCATGTCCCGCGCCGGGATAAATCTTGTACTCGAACGGCTTACCGGCGGCCTTCATCGCCTCGGCCACTTCGGGCACATGCGACGTGATGCGCTCATCAGTTTCGCCGTAGATGCCCAGCACCGGGCAACGCACCTGCGCCAATTTCTCAAGCGGCGGGGCGCTGCCATAAAACACAACGGCGGCTTTCAACAACTCACTTTCGGTCGCGAGAGTAAATGAACGCGCACCACCCCAACAAAAACCAATTGAGCCGAGTTGACCGCTTTTTACTCTCGGATGCCCGTTGAGATAAACCAGTCCGGCTTTCAGGTCGGCGATGGCATCTTCGGCAGATAAAGACGTGATGGCTGCGCGGGCCTCGTCGGGTGACGCCATCGAGCCGGTGCCGCCTTTACGCGACAGGGCATCGGGTGCCAGGGCCACAAAACCCGCAGCGGCAAAGCGCCGCGCCACATCACGCGTGTGGTCGTTCAGGCCACGATTTTCGTGAATCACAATTACAGCCGGATGCTTGCCGTCACCCTGCGGAGTACTCAGGTAGCCGCTTACGTTCACGTCGGCTGTGCTGGGATAACTGATGGTTTCTGAGGCAACTTTAATCTGCTGCGACTCGATGGGAGAAATAAGCGTATCGGCCACACCGCTCGATTCCAGCAACAAATGCGCGGCGGCCATGCTGCCCGTGATGGTAATCAGACGCGACATGAAGGTGCGACGGCTGAGAGCACCGCCACGATACTCCTCGACAAGGGTTTCCATTTTTTCACTCATGACTCTTTGCTCCTGGGTGAGAACACCTGGTAATACTTGTGATTATACCGTTGACGAGAAGCTTGCAGAACAAAGCTTTAGCGCGCACGCACCGAACTCATGCCGCCGTCCACGTTGAGAATTTGGCCTGTTACCCAGCTCTGCTGGCGGTCGAGCAACCAGACAATCGCCGAGGCCACATCCGCCGCCTCACCGATGCGCCCCAGAGGATGCATTGCCGTGGAGGCTTTGAGCATCATCGGGTTTTCCGTCAGCAATTCCGTGAGTGGTGTTCGCACTAGACCGGGCGCCACCGCGTTGACGCGAATTCCCTGCCTTGCATAAGTGGCCGCTGCCGAGAGCACCAGCCCGTTAATGCCGGCTTTGGCTGCAGCAATCGCGTCGTGGTTAGCCAAGCCCAGACCGGCTGCCACCGATGACATCAAAACAATCGAGCCACCGGTTTGGGACATTTCGCGCGCGGCGGCACGCAGCGTCGCAAACGCCGAAGTCAGGTTGGTGGCGATGGTGGAATCCCATTCCGCATCGGTCGTGCAATGCGCCGGCTTGAGCAGAATCGAGCCGACACAGTTCACCACGCCATCAATGCGCCCCTGAAACTCAACGGCACGATCAAAGAAATTATCAACCTTTTCCGAATCTGTTGCATCCACAGCGATAGCGTAAGCACCCAGTTCGCGCGCCAGCGACTTCAAGCGATCTTCGCTGCGCGCACCAATCACCAGATTAGCGCCCTGTGCGCTCAAACGGCGGCACACCTCCGAGCCGATGCCGCCTGTAGCACCCAGCACCAGGATAACCGCTGGTTCATCATTGTCGGAAGAAAATATGTTGTTCATCAGAATTCCGGAGAGGAGCGGAAGCGGTGCGTCCGGCAGTGGTATTGCGGGAGGCACCGCTTCCGGGGGAAAAGGGGAAGGAGGGGAACTTACATTGGCGGCATCAGGACAGAATCGATGACGTGGATGACGCCGTTGCTGGTCTTAATATCGGTCTTGACAATCGTCGCATTGCCGATGGCGGGCTTGCCGTTACGCATCTGGATGTACAGCGGCTTCTTGTTGACCGGGAACACATACGAAGTCTTCACAACCTGCGAAGCAGTTAAACGGCCCGGCACAACATGGTAGGTCAAAATAGCCGTCAACTTGGCTTTGTCATTCAGCAACGCTTGCACGGTGCCTTTGGGCAACTTGGCGAAAGCCGCATCGGTCGGCGCAAAAACCGTAAATGGTCCTTTTCCTTTCAACGTCTGGGCCAAGCCTGCTGCCTGTACCGCTTTCACCAGCGTCTTGAACTGCCCGGATTTCACTGCCGTGTCCACAATGTCATCTTTGGGAGTCATATGCGTGGCAGCCTGCGACTGCACCCACGCTGTCGAACTCAGCCCAACGACGGCTACTCCAGCCAACACTTTGCGCACCGTCGTCTTCTTTACATTCATCGTCTGCATGTGAATCTCCTTTGCATCGCGACCTCCGCGTTGCAGCCCGACATAGCATCACCGCTTCAAGGGTTCGAAACGGCCTTGTGCTCCATTTTATAGACTTGTCTATTGTTTGTCAAGCATTTGTCTAATTACTTTATTTGCTTTTATGGTGTAACATTCGCCCGTGTTCCGAGTACTAATGGTGAGCGCAGGATTTACTTGCTTGACAAAATCTAGACAGGCTTCTATACCATGTTCACTATGCAGGCAGATCAAGGCTATTCGATGAGGGTTGTAGCGCGACGCACCGGCCTTTCGCCGCATGTGATTCGCGTGTGGGAGCGACGCTACGGCGCGGTCACGCCGGGCCGCACGCCGACCGGGCATCGCACTTATACGGACGCGGACATCGAGCGTTTGCAGCTACTGCGCGATGCCACACAGGCCGGACACAGCATCAGTCGCATTACGCATCTGTCCAATGAGGAGTTAAGAAAACTCTCAACAGCCGACGAGACTGCACGCCCTGATAACTACAGCAAACGCGCAGCGAAGAATGCGGCACCAGGCGTCGTTAAGGAGCCTGCACGCAGCTTTCTGGAAAGCAGACCGGAAGTGCACCTGAAGCGATGTTTATCGGCAGTGGGAGAACTGGATGCACCGGCCCTGGAAGCGGCGCTCGCTCAATCGTTGGTCGCTTTGGGCCAGCGCCTCATGATGGATGAGGTCGTCGCGCCGTTGATGCAGCAGGTTGGCGACGCGTGGCGGCACGGAACGCTGCGCATTGTGCATGAACACCTGGCTTCAGCGATTGTGCGCACGTTTCTGGGACAAATCGCGCAGAAGCAGACACAAGACCCGACCGCGCCTGTGGTTGTTGTTACAACGCCGCCGGGACAAGTACACGAAATTGGCGCCATGATGGCGGCGGCCACAGCCACTTCCGAAGGCTGGCGCGTGGTCTATTTAGGCGCTAATCTACCCGTTGAGGAGATAGCTGCCGCCGTACTGCACAGCAACGCGCGAGTGCTTGCCTTAAGCATGGTCTATCCGATGGATGACGCACATCTGCACGATGATCTGCGCAGGCTCAGTCGCTTTCTGCCGCCCCATGTGATCCTTGTCGCCGGCGGACGCGCCATTGAGCAGTATGCAAGCGTGCTCAAAGACATCGGTGCTATTGCGGTGCACAGCCTCATGGATCTGCGCGTCGAATTGGAGCAACTGCGCAAGAATGAAGTTCGTTCATGAGTGAAGTTCGTTCATGATTGAGCGGGTAGAAACCAGAACGGTAAAACTTTTTACGAACGCGGAGCGTGAGCAAGGTGCCAGGGCTAAGTCCCCATCTTACAATGCGGTTTGTTATCGCTCTTGCCGTGCATCCGAAGCTACATGCAATACGCACCTGAATTTTTTACTCTGGCGTTGCTGCACCTGTTGGCCGTGATGAGTCCGGGGCCGGACTTTGCGCTGATTAGCCGCAATAGCCTGCTCTACTCGCGCCGCACCGGTGTCTATTCGGCCCTGGGCATTGCGCTCGGCATTCTGGTGCATGTGACCTATTCGCTGGTCGGCATCGGGCTGGTTATTGCCAGGTCACCGCTGCTTTTTGCACTTATTCAGTACTCGGGAGCAGCCTATTTGCTGTACCTGGGCGTGAAGTCGTTTGCCTCTGCTGGGGTGGACGAGACACTCGGGACGGCGACGAGCTACGACCTCAGTGCGGCGGAAGCGGTGCGCAGCGGATTTTTCACGAATGCTCTGAATCCTAAAGCGAGCCTGTTCTTTCTGAGCGTGTTTTCTCAAGTCGTGAAGCCTTCTACGCCAACTGCGTTGAAGATTCTTTATGGCCTGGAGATGTCGTTCATCACGTTTTGGTGGTTTGCCACTGTGGCTCTGGTGCTTTCACACTCATCGTTACGCAAGCGGTTCGCACAGGCGCAACCTCTGCTGGCAAAAGTCATGGGAGTCGTGCTGATTCTGCTCGGGCTGCGCGTGGCTTTTGCGCACGTGAGTTAAAGCCATGCGCGGGCTTTACTTTTGCTTTTCATTGGCCGGCAACATCGGTTCAAAGTTGGCCGGAACAACGAGGTTCGGGGCGCGGCCCGGAAACAGATGAGCGCCTGCCTCGCGAAAGGCGAGCGTCACGAATTCGCCGCACGAGTACTCGTCCGGGCCGGAGCGATTAAGAGCCGGGAAGCGCAGATTAAAAAGCTGCTCCAGCGTGATGGCAACCGCATCGCTTTTGTCGTAGTCGGCACCCAGTTGTGCGCGTGCCCAGGCCAGTGCCGCGGCGCCTTTGCCGTCCGGCGCGGGAAGGACATCGAAATAACGGTCACCATCGGGCCCATAAAGGTCGCGGCAGATCACGCCGCGCGGACGCGCCTCCACCACATGATGATTTCCCGCGTAAATGCCGACGTGATAGTAAGGTGAGCGCGTCAGCCATGTGATGAGTCGATTCCACTTCATCGCGTTGCGAAACATCAAAATATCGCCCGGCTTAGCGTCACGCAGTTTATCGGCAATGGCGGCGCGCTCCTCCGGCGAAGCGCCCTTAGGCGACGAACCTTCGTCCTGAGAATCGAAATGCTGCGACTTCAAGTCTTGTGGATTGTTGTTTTCCGCGATGCCTTTATCTTCGGCGGGAGTTTGTGTGTGAGTCGATGCCGTCATGGGAACGATGTGTCCTTTCTACACAGAGACAACTTCCCGAGTCTCTACCTGAGCGACCGCTGTCTGAGCGGCCGCTGCCCGAGGGGTATCTGTCTGTTGCAGCTCGTTGCTGCCTTTCATCAGTGCGCGCAGGGTTTCGACAACGGGCGGAATGTGCGCGGCGAAGCGCCCACGCCAGTGCGCATCGAAAGTCGCGACAGTGCGATAGCGCAAGTGAATGCGCTCACGATGCGCAACCGGCCCCAGACCTAGGCCGAGGGCACTGCTCGCGAGAATAATGCCGTCGTGCTCGTGATGGCCCAGAGCGTCCTCATAGGTAATCGCGAAAAAGTGATAACGGTGGCGGTGCGCCATATCCACCGGATCACGATTAAGTCGAGCCAGCAAGTGGCTCCGCGGAGCAATGGAACGCGGCCCACGACTGGGAACCGGAATCCACGGCGCCGGCCCATAATGCGGCGAACAAATCGAGAGGAGAGCACGACAGGGAAAACCCAGTGCCACCATCTGTCGCGCCACCACACCGCCCATGCTGTTACCAATGAGAATGGCGTCGGAAAATTCGACCGCTTCACGTCGTAGCGCTGCTACGATGCGGCGCGCGCTCTCGTCGAATGTCGTCCACTGCGAATCGTAAGAAACGTCCCAGAAATGCCACGAGGCGGCTTCGGGCAGAGTGCGCACTGATGCCCATAAGTCGCGCGATTCAACACCGCTCGAAGCCCAGCCATGCAAAACAATGCAGTGCCGGCCCACCTGAGTACTCGCATCGGCATCTTTGGCCAGATGCGGCACCGTGGCCTGGGCACGCACCGGCATACGACGGCTCACGACATTTAGCAAAGTCAGGCCGTGGCGGCTCTTATCGACCCAGCCGCCGCGCACAAACACAGGAGCTTTGTTTTGGGCATCAGTTTTCTTGCGCATGGTTCAGCGCGAGTAGTGCATTTTTGTGACCGACACGCCGATTGTTGGTCAAACGAGTACTCAGGCCGGAGTATCGCCCCAATCCGGCACGGGCAGCAACTCGCCATCGCGCAACGCCGATTGATGCGCCACAACGCCCGCAGCCATGTAGCGCACCGCTTCCCACACGTTAATGGCCGGTAAACGACTGCCTGACACGGCGCTGACAAACTCGTGCACCAAATACGGATGCGAACCACCATGACCGCCGTAAGCGCCGCCCGCACCCTCGCTGAAGCCAAATGCCTCGCGCACTTCGAGCGGCAGCGGTTCGCGCATTTCATCGTCGTGCAGCGGGTAGTCGCCTTCTTTGTCCATCCAGCGCTCGTTGCTGTAGGAAGCCTGCGTGCCGAAAACACGAAACGTTTCCACATCGCGACGACCGATTTCGCGGTGTTCGCTGATGCGCATGCTGGCGCCGTTGCTCATTTGAAAGAGCGCTGTTTCATTGCTGAAAGGCTCATTGGCGAAGAAGTCGTCACCCAGTTGATGGCGATAACCGAACGCAGACACCTTTAGCGCATGGGCGCCCATTACGCTGATAGGCCCGCTTGTCGAGTGCGTCGGATAATGCATCGGGCCACCTTGCACGCCGCGCTCATGATAGGCTTTTTCGAGAGCTAACCATTCTTGTCCGGCGGCGCTGGCCAGACGGTGCTGACGAACTTTCTTCAAACTGCACTCCGGCGAAATGTAGTCGTGGCAGTACTCGCCTTCGGCATAAACAAAGGAACCGAATGCGCCTTCAGCAGCCTTGCGCCGGCAGAACATTGTGTCGGCATGATAGAAGGTGGTTTCACCCAGCATATAGCTCATGCCGGTGCGGCGACAGGTTTCCACTAAACGGTCGCACCAGTTGAGAATTTCATCACCATCCGGCAAACTGATAATCGGAACGGCGCTGTAAACGTGCTTGCCCGCTTCCATCGCTTGCACGGCTTGCGGCGCGTGCAGCCACGGCTGCGTGAACAGCGCAATCGCATCCACATCGCTGCGGGAAATTTCGTCGAGCGATGAATAGACATCACGCGCGTTGAATTTATCGGCGAAGGCCGGATCATCGGCGAAGCGGCGCACGCGCTCGGTTTCGCGGTCGCACAACGCGATGCGGCTCACCAGTGGATGGTTCTTGAAAAGCTCCGCGAACGCAGAGCCAAAGCTGCCCAGACCGACAAGCCCGATGCTGATGCCCATACAATGTGCCTCGTTGAGTACTCGCTTGAGTACCTGGAAGTTAGCGGTGTCACGCAGTTTACTGTCCGGCGAAGTTTCTGCACTGTGTTACCTGAAAGAGGTGGAGATTATGTGTGGTCGTTATACGTTGGGTCATTCGGTCGATGAAGTGATTGAGCGCTTTGGGGTGCAACAACTGAGCCTTGATATGCCACCGCGATTCAACATCGCGCCGACGCAGCCGGTCGCGGTCGTTACGCAAAACGGCACACGAGTACTCGATGGCTATCGTTGGGGCCTTATTCCTTCGTGGGCCAAGGATGTCGCCATCGGCAATCGTATGATAAACGCGCGTGCCGAAACGCTGGCCGAGAAGCCGGTCTTTAAAAGCGCCCTGCTGCGCCGCCGCTGCCTTGTTCCCGCCGATGGATTTTACGAATGGAAGCGCGAGGGCAGCGGCAAAAGCGCACGCAAGCAACCAATGCGCGTGCATCACAGGGACAACGGTATCTTTGCCTTCGCCGGGCTGTGGGACGAGTGGCAATCTCCCGATGGGTCGCCGATTCGCAGTTGCACCATCATCACAACCACACCCAACGAACTGATGGCCGGCATTCACGACCGTATGCCGGCGATTCTGCGCCGCGAAGACGAAGAAGCGTGGCTTCACCCCGGCGGCGACAGCAAGTTCGACCTGCCGCCCTTACTCGAAATGTTGCGCCCTTACACCGACGGAGAACTGGCCGCGCATCCGGTTTCAACGCAGGTCAATTCGCCGGTTTTTGATGCGCCAACCTGCATCGAGCCGTTAGAGAGCGACGACGAAAGCGGCTCGCAATAGAGCTCTCGCAAACAACCCAATTTGCTTCGATGCTGCGATAAAGAACACCACAGCCTCAATTTGGGTGCAGTGAAGAAACTTCGTAAAACTGGTGAGTTTCTCCGCCGCGCTTATAATGACATTTTTTTCTCCTGCGCCACTTTACAAAGCTGGTGGCACGCATTAAGATATTGATCAGATGTTTTTTCGTGTTTAAACACGAACCCGAGAAACTGCCATGCAACACCTCAGCAGCAAGCGACAACGAGTACTCAGGGCCATCGCGGAGCACCAACTGCGCGGCGATTTTCCTCTTGTGCGCGAACTCGCCGCCGAGTTGGGCCTGGCCGGTGAATCGAGCCTGACACGCACGCTGGAAGCCCTGGTGGAAGAGCGTTATTTGCAGCGTCAGGGCGGTGGAAGTCAACGACGCCAGCGCATTTATACGCTGACGACCAAAGGCCAGTCTGCCGTGCTGAATTGCTTTGAGCCTCGTGCTTTTGCGTCGCAAACGTTGCCTGTATCGACTGCACAGAAGCGCATTCAATTGAAGGGAATTCCCGTTGTAGGTTGGGTGCAAGCGGGGCCGTGGGCGGAAATCCAGTCTTACCCGGAGCCGAATTATCGTGATGATTTGGGAGCAGATTCAGCCGAATTTTGCGCTCTCGATGTGCGCGGCGATTCAATGATTGGTGCTCTGATTGCCGAAGGCGATTGTGTCGTGATGCGGCGTCAGGATCATGCGGCACACGGCCAGATTGCGGTTGTGGAATGGCATCGTGCCGATGGCCGGTCGTTTTCTACTCTCAAGGTTGTTGAACTTGATAACCGGGGTGAAATCAAGGCCTTGCGCCCGGCGAACCCCGAATATTTGAAGATGCCCGTAGCGGAGATGGAGCTACAAGAAGGCGACGTAGTGAAAGTGCATAGCGTGCTGCACCGCGTCGTGCGCGACGTTCACTAACGTCCAACGAGACGTTCACTAACGTCCAACGAAATGCAGACGGAGCAGGACGCTTTAGCTTGGCGGCGCGGCGTCCCGCTCCCTACCACGAAGGGCACCTAAAAGTCTACCACGCGAGCGTGGCTGGTGCTCTATCAGGAGGCATCATGTCACGTTTCTTATGCGTCCTTATCGCCGACTTTCCGGCCTGGGCAGCGGTGCGCGGCGCTCCCCATCTGCGCAATCGCGCCGTACTGATCTGTCACAACGGTCGTGTGATTTCGGCTTCTCCCAGAGCGCGGCGCGCTGGCGTGCAGGCCGGATGCTCGCTGACGCAAGCCCGCTCTGTGTTGCCCGAAGCGGTTATTCTACCGAACTCGCCTTTGTTGGTCGCTGCTGCGTGGCATCGAGTACTCGAAGCGTTAGGTCAGCTTTCACCGCGCGTTGAAAGCGCTCGTTGCGGCATGGCGCTGCTACACCTCGACGCAACAGATGCCATCAAACCCCTACTGCGAAGTTGGATCGCGCAAGGTGGTGTAGCCGATGATCGGAGCACTGCCGAGTTAGCGGCGTTATCGGCGGTTGCGGGGACGCTGCATGTTCTGCCGCCTGGTCGCTCGGGCACATTCTTAAGTGGAGTGCCGCTTCGAGTACTCGATGCGATTGGGCTGAGCCCAGAAACCGGCCAGAGGCTCCGTTCGCTTGGCTGGCGCTATGTCGGTGAGTTGCGTCACTTGTCCAGGCATCAACTTGTGGAATTTCCTGAGGCGGAACTTCTTCTGCGTTATGCACAAGCCGCCGATAAACGCCCTGTTGGATACTGGACGCCGCCGCCCACAATCAGCGCGCAATTCGATTTTGGCGAACCCGCTATTGAAGCCTTTGAACTGGAAGCGGCGCTCGAATATCTGGTGGCGCGCCTGCATGAACAACTGGCCGGACGACACGCACACAACGTCACCATCACAGCCATGACGCAATTCGACGAAGTGCAGCGACACCGCTTTTTTCGCGAGCCCATCTCCAGCCTGCTCGGGCTTCACATCGCTGTTCAAGAACTACAGCGCGAATTGCCCGGCCATTTCCGAGCGCATCGCCTGCAAGTACAGCGATTGGAACTGCGCCTGGGCGGATTGGTGCAGCCGCGCCCGGCGCAAGGGCTGCTTTTCGCCATGCGTCCACACTGGAAAGATGTGGTGCGCAAGGCCGAAAGACGCTTTTCAAATGCAGTGCGGCGGGTGGCGCTGAACCAGCTCAGCCCGTTGCCCGAGGACGAGCCTCGCCTCGAACCAGTACTCGCTTAATTTCTGTTAGGTCAAAGGTTGCGGGCGCAGCGAAAGCCTGTGTGGCAGGTCGAGCTGTCGGGCGTGTTAGACGTGCGCGCCGCCACACGATAACGATTGCAGTAGGATGCGTGGCACAAATAAGAGCCGCCGCGAATCACTTTGCGTTCGCCTGTGGCGGGGCCGGTCGGGTTGAGCATAGGTTCATCAGTGGGTTGCGCGGCGCGAAACCAGTCGCTTGTCCATTCCCACACGTTGCCGGCCATGTTGTATAAGCCAAAACCATTGGGTGAAAATGAGCGCACCGGAGCGCTGCCGGTGAATCCATCGGCGCCGGTATCTAAGTCGGGAAACTTGCCCTGCCAGATGTTGCACTGATGCTTGCCGCCCGGCGTTAGTTCATTGCCCCACGGGTAGATTTTCTGCTCCAAGCCGCCGCGCGCCGCGTATTCCCATTCGGCTTCAGTCGGCAGGCGTTTGCCAGCCCAACGGCAGTAAGCCTGCGCATCGTTCCACGAGATGTGGACCACAGGATGCTCGGGACGCTTGCGCACATTGGAGCCAGGCCCCTGCGGACGATGCCAGCAAGCGTCTTCCACAGCCAGCCACCAATTGGCTTCAGCGACGCTGCCCTTGCTCAGAGATGCGGCTTTGCTGTGAGGCACGTCTTTATAGAAAACATACGACCAACCAAATTTCTCCGCTTCAGTGACATAGTCGGTGGCTTCAACGAAGTGACTCCACTGGCTATTGCTGACAGCGCACACATCAATGTAAAACGGGTCGAGAGCAACTTTGCGTACCGGGCCTTCGCCGTCAGCAGGCCACGCCATGTCGCTGTCGGTGCCCATCAGGAACTCGCCGCCTTCCAGCCGCCGCATACCCGCAGTCGAACCGTTCTGCGGATTTTTGGTAAGCAAGTTCCCGCCAAGCGGTGAAGCAGCGCAACAACCGCGCGAAGACGTTTGTTCTCGTGTCTGGGCGGCAGGTACACAACAGGGCTTATGCTCGACAGGTTGCATGGTTTGTGATTAAGAGCTTGCGAGTACTCAAACGCCATTCGCCAGATTACGTTTCACTTCAAATCGGCGGCGCGTTGCGTCAGGTTGATCCAGCGAGTCAGGTCGCGGCCTGTCAGCTCTTGCAGTTTCAGAATGTCACCATAAAACGCGTCATAAAGCTGCGTCCACACTTCGGGTTTGAGTGGTGGCTTTTGCTGCGATGACATCGTGGTTGTAGCGTTGTGGCGCATTGATACATCGGGCGCAAAGGTGTCGTCCACACCGAGAAAGCGGAACACGTCGCCCAGCATCTGTGCCGTCTCGTGGCGAAAATCATAGTAAAGATAGAACCTGATCTGGCTGCGGTCGAAGAGGTCATAGTAGCGCTTCACCTGGTCGTAATACAGGCTCATGCTCTTGTAGTGCCAGATGTGCTCCCAGCCGGCGGCGATGCGTTCGTCTTCGAGTTGCAAAGCTTCGCCGAAATCGGTCGTGGTTTCGCGCCCGTCACGCACCAGATGCAGGAAGGCCGAATATGCGCGCTCGATGGGATGGCGCAACATGATGATGAGCTTTGCATCGGGCACATACTGTTTGATACGCGGCGGCGCTTTGGGGCTGTAAAGATAAAGCGGTGAAGCCTCGCCAACTGCGATAGCATCACCGCTATGCACGAACTGCCCCTGGTATTGCTCCAGGGTCGTTAGAGAAAAACGATTGATAAAATCGTTGTCACCCGGACCCGAGAAGTTGAGCGGTTCACCCATCAAGGCGAAGAAGTTCGTTTCCTTGAGCGGGCTCATAAAAACCTGCGGATGCTGATTCAAGTAGTGATAGAGCGCCGTGGTGCCCGCCTTGGCCGCTCCCAAAATGATGAAGTTGGGCAGAGTCATATTGTTCCATTCAATGGTGACGACGATTCAGAACGAGTACTCGGATGCACGATCCTCGGATGTACGAGAAGATCAAGGTGCGCCGGGCGTGTGCAACCCAGATTGAATTAAAAGGCGGCTTCGCGCTGCGGCAACGGATCGACAGTCCAGGCCATGCGGTCGCATAGGCGCTGGAGTAGTTCCATTCTTATCGCCTGATGAGCCGGGTCGCACCACAAGTTGTTGGTTTCGGCGGCGTCGCGCTGCAAGTCGTAAAGTTCGCCGAACTTCTCGCCGTGTATCGCTACGAGTTTGTAGCGATCAGTGCGCACCATTGTCGCGTAAGCACCGGTTTGCCCCGGCTTGTGGTGCGTCGTGCCGTAGTGTTCGCAGTAAACGTCATCGCGATGATGGTTCGCCGGCGCTTTGCCGGTGAGCAACGGCCACAGCGAGTGGCCCTGCATGCCACCATACACCGGCTGATCGCAGGCTTCCAGCAGCGTCGGTGCCAGGTCAACCAGCTCGACCAGGGCGCTGCTGCGCTGATTGGCTTGAACGACTCCGGGCCACGAGATAATCAACGGCACGCGCACCGCCGGCTCGTAGAAGAATGGGCCTTTGAGGTAAAAGCCGTGGTCGCCCAGCATTTCGCCGTGGTCGCTCATGAACACGACCAGGGTGTTATCGCGCTGTCCGGTGCTTTCCAGCGCCTCCAGCATGCGCCCAACCTGAGCATCGATTAAGTCGCACATCGCCCAGTAAGCGGCGCGAATCAGGCGATGATCGTCTTTGGTCATGCGGTTGAACGGATACAATTTACGCTGACCACCGTAAGCGCCACGATGATCGGTGCGCTGTACTCCCGGTTTGTCTTCCAGTTCGCCAAGAATATAATTCGGCAACGGAATTTCATCCAGGCGATCCAGATAGCGCTGCAAGTACTCTTCCGGTGGGTCGAACGGGTGATGCGGGTCGTAGCAGTTGACCGAAAAGAGCCACGGCTGCTCCATGTTGGCCTGCGCGTGAATGAAGTCGATGGCCTTTTCGGCACACCACGAAGTCTGGTGATACTCCGGCGCCATGCTGGTTTCGACGTAACTTGAGCCGCGAAACGACTTGCGACTGTATTTGATGCCCTGTGCTGCCAGCCACTGGTTGTATTCGCTGGACGGCCAATCGCCATCGGGGTGGTGCGACCAGTGAAACGTGCTGTAGCCGTCGTCGATGCGCCTTTCGAGATCCGGGCAAGCTTTTGGAGCGCAGGCCGAAAGATGCAGCTTGCCCGCCAGACCGCAACGGTAATCGGCATCGGCCAGCAGCCTGGTCACCAGCTTTTCATCGGTCGGAATCGATTGCCCGTTTTGCCGTGTACGCGTGGTGCGCGGATAGCGTCCGGTCAAAAAACTGGCGCGTGAGGGTGTGCACAGCGGGTTCTGGCAAAAAGCGCGCTCGAACAGCGTTCCACTGGCGGCTAAGCGGTCGAGGTTTGGCGTGTGAACCAGGGGATTACCATAGCAGCCCAACGTATCGAAACGCTGCTGATCGGTGCAGATCCACAAAATGTTTGGTCGTTGCATGACGTTCTTACTTTGAAATACGAGACAGAGTTAAGAAGCCTCCGCTCTATCAATGCCACATTATTGCCCGACGCTATTACCTTATGCTTCAACAGCGACGCAGCTTAGGACGAGTACTCGGAAGCAGACGCGAAAAAAAAGCGCCCGGTTCAAGAGAGCCGGCGCGCGTAGCGTAAAGCAGGTGAAGAGATTGGTAACAAAATCAGGCTCTTCACTCCATCGCAAGCCGCAGCGCCGGCCTCATACAGGCACCAGAAGGCATCGCGCAACAACATGCTGCGCGTGCAGAAATACAAGGAAGAGCACGAATACTCATATGCTAGGACAACTCGTAAACCGGAAAATCTCCGATTTTGGGTCATTATACGGCTCTTCTGCGGCATTGTCAACAAAGTCTAGGTGCGAAGTAGGGAATGTTGAACAGATAATTCCCTCCATATGAGGCCGCGCTGCACTTGCGATAAAATCTAAGCGCGTTGCATTATTTCTAGTTGAGTGCCGAAAGAACTTTATGCCTTCAGGAAAAATACACGCCTCCAGCAGTGCTGTGCTGGCGGTGCCGGCCTGTTTTCTCACGCTGGGCTACAGCGGCAACTGGACCAATGCGCTGGCCTGCGGTGTGGGATGCCTGGCTGGTATCGCGCTTACGCCCGACCTCGATCAGGAAGGCCTGAGCAGTTCCGAGTACTGGATTATCAAGTGGACTTTGGGGCTGGGCTTTTTGTGGACGATGCTGTGGTATCCCTACGCGCGCCTGTGCAAACATCGCTCAATTATTTCGCATTTCCCGCTCATCGGCACAGCCGGGCGCGTGGTGTATCTTTCCATCTTACCGCTGCTGGCGGTGTACTTTCTGGGATGGCAGCCGCCGCGCATTCCGCAGACCCCCTTGTTATTGGCGCTTGGCGGCCTCGCTGCCAGCGATATCTTGCACTGGGCGATGGACACACGATTTGGAGATCGCTCCTCCCGCCGACGCTCGCGTCGCTAAACGGCACTCACGTCGCTAAACGGCGCTCGCGTCGTTGATGACTATGTCGTTGATGACCGTTACACAAACGATGGCACGCACCTTCCACTGTGCAAGGTGTGCAAGCATCTTCGGGCGCTTGCGAGTACTCGTGAGCAAGGAGTTCCAATGGCGCAGAAGCCCGGCATTTTCCCCACCTTTTTTCTTTCCGGATTCGAATGTTCAACCTTCGATTGGAAGGATAAAGGCCGCCGCAACTTAATCGTAGAAACGCAGCATGACACGCATGTTGCGGAAGATTACCGGCGTTTGCGCGAACTTGGCATCGGCGTGGCGCGCGAAGGCATTCCCTGGCCGCTGGTCGATAAGAATGGAAGCTACGACTTCTCTTCGATTGATCCCTATATCGAGGCGCTCAAGCGCGAGAAAATCCTGCCCATCTGGGATTTGTGCCACTACGGTTATCCCGAAGGTCTCGACCCTTTTGCCGACGAATTCGCGGATCACTTCGCGCGTTACTGTCGCGCTGTGGCCGAATATGTGGTGCCGCGTCTGCCCGGACCACACTTTTTTACGCCCATGAACGAGATCACGTTCTTTGGTTTTATCGGCGGCCAGTTCGGTTGGGTCGCCCCCTTCAAGAAAACGCGCGACGAAGGTGTCGTGTTACGCAAAGCGCTGTGCCGCGCCGACATCGCCGGCGTGAAAGCGATTCGCGAAGTCGATCCTGAAGCGCGCATGGTACACATCGACCCGGTTGTGCAAATCGTCGCGCCGCCCAATGAGCCGGACAAGGAAAGCCCCGCCTTCTACGAAACGTATGAAGACACCTTTCTCTCGTGGGATATTCTTTATGGACGCGCCTGTCCCGAATTCGGCGGTGCGCCGGAGATACTCGATATTCTGGGTGCCAACAACTATTCGTTCGGGCAGATGGAGTATCGCGCCGACGGACACCACGAGCCGATTGATCCTGGTGATCCGCGCGTAAAACCACTGTGCGAATTGCTCACACTCGCATGGGAACGCTACCATCGTCCCATTGTCATCAGCGAGACCAGCGGCTTGAAGGAAGGCCGCGACGAATGGATGCGTGACGTGGTGGAAGAATCGCTGGCCGCCGTCAACATGGGCATCGACCTGCAAGGCATCTGTTTGTTTCCCGCCGTTGATATGCCCGATTGGCACACCGGCGAGTGGCTACACAACGGCATCTGCGACCTGGTTCCTGAAGGCGACGATTTAAAGCGTGTGCCCTATGAACCGTACATTCAAGAACTACGCCGCTGGCAGAAAGAATTTAATCGCGTCACCGAACTCGACGAAGACCCACTCAGCGACCCCGTCGATTTACAAGATATTGTGCAGGCAGCGCAACGCCTGCACCCACAGGCCGACGCTAACTGGCATTGACTGACGCTGAGTACTCAACCTCGTGAACTCAACGCAACCGGCCCCTCTTTCATCATGAAAGAGGGGCCGGGGTGAACTTCGCTTCACGATTCATCTGTGGGGCGTTTAACGCCTTTAGACAGTTTCTGTACACGAGCGCGCACACGCGCATTTTGTGGCAGGACACCGGCCTGTGCCGCTAACTCCAGAATGTTGGCGCGCACCTGCCGGTTCATGCGCGGCGGCAAGCCTTCCTTTTGATACTTCCACATCTGCGACGAGCCACAACCCACTTGTGCTGCGAACTTCTGGTGAGTCATGCCACTGGCTTCAATGGTGGCGCGCACCTGGTCTGCTGTTAGCGTTTGTAGGGTATCTTCCGCTTTGCCGCTCATAGATGTCACCGTAGATGTCACCGCTTCTTGGCTTTAGCCGTATGCTGGCCTTAGCCGTTGTTGTCAGCGCCGCGACCGGTTTTCTGTTGCAGTTCGTCAATGCGCTTGGAAGCATCGGCTTTGGTCAGGGTTTCGTCGAACTCTTCACCGGCCTCGTCCGACAGCGTCTTCAAATACGACTTCTGCGCGCCGGTCATCGGCTCTTCGCCGGTTGTCCATTCGTCCGGGTCTTTAATCGCATTCGAGTTCTCATTCTGCTGATCGTTTTGCTGTGCCATATCTATCAAATCCTTTCGCGTTAGCGTTTTCACTCATTTCAGCAAAACCTATGCCGAACCCGAAAAATCAGCGACTGGTTGGCACAGCTTTTGAGTACTCGTAGTGGCATGAACGACGATTTTTCTGTGAGTTCGGGTGGTGTGTGCGAGCTTTGCGGGCGGCTAATGCCACAACTACCGCGTCATCACCTCATCCCGCGCACGCGCCACCGCAAAAAGCGAGCCCAGCGCACCTTCGAGCGAGCCGATATGAAAGAGCGCATCGCCATGCTGTGCCGTCCGTGTCATCGCAATGTGCACGCCGTGCTCGATAATAAAGAATTGGAAAGCAACTACAATACGCTGGAAACTCTCGCTGCGAATCCTGCCATCAGGAAGTTCACCGAGTGGATCAAGAATAAGCCGCCGGGAACGACCGTGCCGGTGCGCAGGCAGAAGTGATTTATGATGTGGAAACTTGCTGCCCTTCAAGAAACTGTATCTGTTGCGGTGTCAGGCGCACGTCGGCGGCACGTAAGCTGTCGGTTAATTGCAGCAAATTGCGTGGGCCCATGATGGCCACACCGGGAAAGCTCTGACTCCAAATGTAAGACAACGCGACTTCGTTAGTTGTGCGCCCCAACTCTGCGGCTAGTTCCTCCGCTCGTTTGTAGCGAGCGCGGTTTTCTTCATTGAGGTAAGACGGTGCTAACTTCTTTTGCTTGGGCGTCATTTCAGCGTCGGCTTTGGGTAACGGCGTTGCGAAGAAACCATTGGCCTGCGACGAGTAAGCGATTTGCGCAAAGCCGCTTTGACGGTGCCAGCGCAGCGTTTCGTCATCCATTTGAATTGTGTTGGCCGCACCGCGCACGGCGGCATTTACTTGCGCCAGGCTCCAACCGACCTGGCTGGCGCAAAAGCCGGTCATGCCGTGCTGCTTGGCCTGAAGGTTAGCTTCTTGGACGCGTGCCACGCTCCAGTTCGAGGCACCAATAGCGCGAATGCGGCCCGTTTGCAGTTGCTGGTTCAGCGCCTGGATGACTTCCAGCGCCGGAACAGCCGGATCGTCGCGATGCATCCAATACAAGTCAATGGAATCGAGTTGCAGGCGGTCGAGGCTTTCCTGTAAGTCGTGTGCGATGTTCTCCGCCGAGAGGCGCGAAACTTCCATAGATTCCAGGGGAGGATGGCCACCTTTAGTACTCACCACAAAGTTTTGCGGGCGGCGGCTGCGCAGCCATTGTCCCAAAGTGCGCTCGCTCTGGCCCCAGCCGTTGGGCAGCCACGCCGCATAAATATGTGCCGTGTCGGCGATGTTGCCGCCCGCTTCGACAAAGGCATCCAGCATGGCGAACGATTCATCCACCGAAGTGTCGGAACCGAAGCCGGCTGTTCCCAGGCATAGAACAGAAGTTTGTAGCGATGTCTGCGGTATGGAAGTAAAAAGCATGGGCACCCTGCGAGGGGCTATAGCGCCCCTCGCTCCACATAACTCTTACAGCGCTTCGCTATTTTCCAGCGCTCACATTCTCTGCATTTCCAGCCGAAACGACAGCGAAGTAATGCTCGAAAAAGGCGTCTGCATCGACGGCAAAGGCGGCCTCATGTTGCGGTTCCTCATCCGGGTTGTGAACCGGATAGGTGTGTCCCAGCGTGCGTGGATTCACCAGGTCGATTTCCACCTGACAAGGCTCCATTTCACACAAGTCTTCTTCAAAGATTAGCGCTGCGGCCAGAGGGTCGTGGAACGTGACGACCGAAGAATGGCGAAACCACACTTCAGCCATCGCCGCCGTGGGCAACAGCGGCCCACCGGCTTCCGAGAAGCGACGACGGCACTCGTCGGCCTCCATGCGGCATTGCTCCGTCACGTCAAGGCCAACGGCGGCCAGACGCGGCAACGGCGACTGAAAGACTTTGGCTGCCGCGTGCGGGTCACAGATGATATTCCACTCTGTGACCGAGCCGTGCGGCAACTTGGAAAAGAAGCGACCGCCCATCAGCACCATCTGCTTGAGCAGGCCCGGAATTTCGGGGTCGATAGCGAACAGCAAGGCGATGTTGGTGAGAGGCCCTACGGCCAGCAGAGTCACTTCACCGGGACGCGAGCGGATGGTGCGACGCAAGAACTCAATCGCGGTGTTTTCCTTGCTTTCAAAAGCCTTATGCTCCCACTGCGCCGAAAGCGCCTTATGTTGGCTGGCCTGGGGTTGTCGCTGTGTTATCAGCAACGGCTCCTCCGCACCGACATGAATCGGAACATGGCCGCGTCCCGCCGCATGACAAATGGCGCTGGCGAGTTCGGCCCGCTTGTGCGGTTCGCCACTGACGGTCGTGATGCCCAGCAGCTCGCAGGCGGGCTGCTTCAACAGGTACGCCAGTGCAACGGCATCATCAATGTCCGAACCGATGTCAGTGTCAAACAGAACGGGAATTGCGTTCGTGCTCATAATCTCATCTTTCTTGTGTGTATTCAAATGCGAGTACTCGGATTATAACTTTACGCCGCGTCTAAACCGAGTGTGCTGCGACGCACGTACTTTCTTTTAGCGGGCATCGTTCTTGCGAAGCCGTCGACAACTCACTCCGTTCCCTCAAGAGGTTCTTTTATGGCCACTCTCGTTCCCATGCGCTCACTCGGTTCCACCGGCATCTCCGTTCCGCTGATCGGCTATGGCACCGCGCCACTGGGTAAGGAAAAGAAAGCGACGCGCGAACACGCCGTGCGCTGTCTGCATCATGCCATCGATTGCGGCGTGACCTACATCGACACTTCACCCGATTACGGCAGCGAATCGCACGTCGGCGAAGTGATGAAAACGCGGCGCGATGACGTTTTTCTGGCCACCAAAATCAACCGCCGCAGCCGTGATGGAGTACTCGATGAAGTCAAGGAATCGCTGCGCAAGCTGCAAACCGATCACGTTGATCTGATTCAAGTGCATGCCATCAACGCCTGGGCCGATCTCGAACAGGCGCTGGCACCTGATGGCGCTCTCACCGGCCTGGAAGAAGCCCGCCGGGAAGGGCTGGTGCGCTTCATCGGCATTACGGGCCACGCGCGCCCTGAAATTCTGGGACACGCGCTTTATCAATATCCGTTCGACACGGTTCTGGTGGCATTGGGCATCGCCGACCGCCTGGTGAGCAGCCCGGAAACGTTTTGCCTGCCGCGCGCCGTGGAGCGCAACGTCGGCGTGGTCGCTATGAAGGTGTTCGGACACGGCGCATTTGAAAACCGCGAACTGGCGCTGCGCTACTCGCTGGGGTTGCCCGGCGTGTCGCTGGCCATTGTCGGCATGGATGACGTGCAGCAAATCGACGAGGTGGTTCAACTGGCGGCTAATTACTCTCCGCTCAGCCAGGAAGAACAAGACCAGATTATCAACGAAGTGCGCCCCATCGTCGAAAAAGACGCCAAAGAAAGCCAGGAGGGACAGGGCACGCTCTTCTGGCTGCACGACACAGCAGTTATGGGCTGGCAAAAGCACGACGAACCAGTCGCCGTCAGTTATTAGAGCGTCTTTCACAAGAGTTGTCG
>DASVRI010000011.1:0-17400 GCA_036388675.1 Abditibacteriaceae bacterium
CCTGCAAGCGGCTTCCCGAAGCTTTTCGTTGCTTGCTACGCCCTTCATCGGCTCCAAGTGCCAAGGCATCCACCGTGCGCCCTTTCTAACTTGACTACAACAAAATCAATCCACCTCTGTCGTTAGACAGATGTGAATCAATATCCGTAGCCGCGAAAGATACTCACTTCCTCCAATTGCTCGTTAGAACAACTGAAAGGACCCTCGACGAAATTTTCGTTCTTACAATCACTTCTGCCTTGCAGCAGAAGCTTCTTCTTCAATATGCAGTTTTCAAGGTTTCCAACTTCACCAACTCTTAAGCTCTCGCCTAAGTGTGTCAGTGGCTGATAAGAATGCGCTCTTACGAGTACTCGCAGGAAGTCTCTGGAACGGACTCTGATCAACCAAATAGGTTCTGAATTGTGCTCTCAACCGACTAGCGGCAAGAGTAAATTTTACAAGGTTCGTGGCGAGATGACAAGGGCTTATGAACAAATTCTTAAGAACTTTTTCACAGCCTTCTGAAGATTAGGTTTTGCGATGACCCGACACTGAGTAGTGGTTTCCCAAACGGGAGGTAAAGAATCGGTGATTCGCGAAGAGCTTCAGTCTGCGTTGTTAGTTACGTCTTTATAAACGCTTAAAGCCTGTGCTTCGTTCCAACATTTCGCAGAATTTTTTACAAGGTTCGTTTGGTGCATCCTCGCGGAGACAGCATTATAAACGGCGCATACCAACCCTCGTTCCCAACTTTTTTCTCAATTTCTTTTAGGGTGCAAAGCCGCCAACCAGTGGCGGGAAGAGAGAAATATACCGGGCTTGTGGGCGAGCGTCAAACAGTGCAAGCTCCGTATTTTGCCACAAGCCAGTCTTTCTTTTCTATCATCGCGATTTGTAATCCATATTAAATTCAGTGCGTTGACCAGATTTCACTTCTACTAACTGATACTGTGGATCAGCCCCGGGGCGGGGCCGGGCGAGCACGCCAGTTTGAATTAAAACTCAGAATGTATGTACCTGGCGGAAGTTCGATACTGTAATCACCCCTGCCAGTTAGCTGTCGTTCAACAAGTGGAATGCTGCCGCCAGGCAATGCAACCCCAACCGAAAATTGCAGGCCATGTTTAAGAAGTTCAAGACCTTCGCTCAGTGGCTTGCCATCACCCGAAGCCACTCCACGAATGCCAGAAATGATACTCTCCGCATCAACCTTTTGCCAATTGATGCGGCTCGCCTGACCTCGTATAGCCATTTGGATGAGCCAGAGGTTTGATACAAAGGAACTTTCGCTTGAGCTGAGGTAATCTTTAGAGAAACCTGTGGTGAGAGGCTGGCCGTTCACAATCGCGCCAATGGTATTCTGGGAACCGCGACCGAAGCGAAATCGAGAATAATAAACATCCTTTTAAAACTGCTTACGGTGCAGCAATACTAGTTGGGAAAGTCGCGCAAAGTCCTTCACAGGAAATGTTCCTGAGTAGTGACCCAACTTTTCAACATCTTTAACGCCCCAGTAGTTCGCAGTGTCGTCAAAGCGCAACTGTAGACTGGCTTCCGGCCTGCTGACGTTCGACTCAGTGGCCCCATAAAGTAATCAGCTAATGTAATCTGTGTGACCACATCAATTGGAGTGGTCGGTATTTCCGTCCCAGGTTGCGCAGCAGCAGGAATAAGACCCGTTAACAGCAGAATAGCCCAATAAGATAGCGCATTGTAATTACCTCCAGGACGGCTACTCGACCGAACTCGTCTCCGCATTTGAGACGGCCCACGCGCCGAAGTTTCTCAAATTTCAACTGTGCCGTTTTTGTGGGTTAAAGGAGAATAATCCGACTATCGCCCCACGCTCCACGGCATCTTCGGCAAAGCATTTGCATTTATGAGCGCCCCGGCAGAGTAGCTGTCAAATATCAAAGGAGAGGTAACAATGAAGACGTTTACTAAGTATGGTATGTGCGGTTTTGGAGCGACACTGTTGGCGCTAACAGTTCCGGTTCTGGCACAGACAACGAGTACTTCTGAAGGCAGCGCGACCACGGGCCAATCGACGGCAAAGCCGAAGACAACACGCAAAGCCAGCGCCGCTAAGACCAGCACAGCAACCAGGACACCGCGTGTGGCGGGCACAGCCTATCTGCGCGTGCTGCACGCCATTCCCGATGGGCCGCAGGTCGATGTATTTGTCAACGGGCAAAAGACGGTTTCCGGCGCGGGCTTCAAGAGTGTCTCCGAATATATGCCGGTGCCCAGTGGAAGTAAGCTTTTCAAAATCGCAGCCAGTGGAAAAACGGATGCGCTGCTCGAAGGCAAAAAGACATTGAGCAAAGACAAATATTACACCGCCATTGCTGCCGGCACTGCGGTCAAACCGACCTTTATTTTACAGAACGAATCCACAGGCAAAGCTGTTGAAGGCAAGGCCAAGGTGCGCGTCTTTAATCTTTCGCCCGAAGCAGAAAAGGTCAATATCACCACCGCTTCTACGCGCAGCAAAGCCGGTTATTCCAAGTGGGCCAGCAACCTGGCGTTCGGTAAATCGGCGATGAAGACGGTTACGCCCAACACACTGACGCTGCAACTGCGCGCAACCGACGACAAAGTGCTGCAAGAAGTGAGCGGCGCCAAGTTCGAGGCTGATAAACGATACGCGGCCTTTGTTATCGGCTCGCCGGGCGGCAGCGGTGCCCGAGCCCTGGATCTGCTGATTGTGCCTGCCGCAGCGAAGTAACATCACATAATGGACGAACAGGCCGCCTCAAAAGAGGCGGCCTGTTTTATTGCGCGTTTTGTTGCACCCTTTGCACTGGTGAGTACTCGGTGCGATACTTGCCGCCAACAGCATCAACATTCAACAGCGAAAGGCTCACAACCCGATGGATCAACCCTTTTTTCAACGTGTTCTGCACGGCGGCGACTATAATCCCGAGCAATGGCCGGAAGAAATTCATGACGAAGACATGCGCCTCATGCGCGAAGCGGGCTGGAACATTGCTACGCTGCCGGTTTTCGGATGGGTGCATTTGCAGCCCGATGAAGACACCTTTCGCTTTGAATGGCTCGATACTTTGCTCGATAAAATGCACGCCAACGGCATCGCGGCCTGTCTCGCAACAGCGACCGCCGCAACTCCGGCTTGGCTCGATCAAAAGTATCCCGATGTGTTGCTGGTCGAACGCAACGGCGTGCGGCGCAAACATGGCGGCCGTCACACTTTCTGTCCGAATTCGCCGAACTTTCAGCGGCTTTCGACCGGCCTGGCGCGACGCCTGGCCGAGCGCTACAAAGACCATCCCGCACTCGCGGTGTGGCACGTTTCCAATGAATACGGAAACCACTGCTACTGCGACCTGTGCGCGCAAGCGTTTCGCGAATGGGCCAAAGAGCGTTACGGCACAATCGAAGAAGTCAATCGCCGTTGGTATCTGCATTTCTGGGGTGCGGCACTCACCGATTGGTCGCAAATTGAACCACCGACTACGAATGGCCAGCGCAGCTTTCAAGGCTTAATCATCGACTACGATCGCTTTCAGTCGCAGAGCATTCTCGAATGCTTCAAGGCCGAAGCGCGAGTACTCAGAGAAGCCACGCCGGACGTTCCAATCACCACAAACCTGATGGGTACTTTTAAGCCGCTCGACTACCACAAGTGGGCACGAGAAATGGACATCGTGTCGTGGGATTCTTATCCGGGCAAAGATGCGCCGCCTTCGAGCATGGCCTTTGCGCACTCGCTGATGCGCGGCCTCAAGGAAGGCCAGCCGTGGATGCTGATGGAACAAACGCCATCGCAGCAAAATTGGCAGTCGCACAATGCGCTCAAGCGCCCCGGCATCATGCGTTTGTGGAGCTATCAGGCGATGGCACACGGCGCCGAAAGCGTGATGTATTTTCAATGGCGGCGTTCGCGCGGCGCACAGGAAAAGTATCACGGTGCCGTCGTGGAACATGAAGGCACCAGCAAGCCGCGCGTCTTTCAGGAAGTGGCACAACTGGGGCGCGAACTGCACTCGCTGGGCACGCGCACGCTGGGTGGACGCGTGCCGTCGCGTGTCGCGATTTTGTTCGATTGGGAGAACTGGTGGGCTATCGAGTACTCAAGCGGCCCCACAGTCGATTTGAAATACGTCGCACAGTGCCAGAGCTATTTCAACGCGCTTCATGCCTCCAACATCCCGACTGACATCATTTCGCCCGAAGCCGATTTGTCGGGGTATGACCTTGTCATCGCGCCGGTGCTGTACATGGTGAAGGACGGCATCGCCGATAAACTGAAATCTTTCGTCCAGCGCGGCGGCACTTTCGTCACGACGTTCTTTAGCGGCATCGTGGATGAAAACGATTTGGTCTATCTCGGCGGCTATCCCGGCCCGTTGCGCGAACTGCTCGGCGTGTGGGTGGAAGAAATTGATGCACTGACGCCGCAGCAAAGCAACGAAGTGGTTTTCGAGAATGCATTTGGCGATTTGCAAGGCTCCTATCCGGCGCGCCTGCTGTGCGACCGTGTCCATGCCGAGAGTGCTCAGGTGCTGGCGACTTACGGTCAGGACTTCTACGCAGGTGAAGCGGCTGTCACGGTCAATGATGTTGGTTCCGGCAAAGCTTATTACGTAGCCACCAGCCTCGATACGAGTACTCTGCAACTGTTTGTAGAGAAGCTTTGTGCCGATGCGAACATCACGCCGGTGCTTAGTGAAATGCCCGATGGAGTCGAAGCGATGCCGCGCGTTTCGCCATCGGGAGAAACCCTGCTGTATGTGCTGAACCACAATGCCAACGAGGTGACGGTGAAACTTGCGCCGGGCTCCTACGCCGACCTCTTGACCGGCGCCACGCATCAGGATCAAATTGTGATGCCGACCTACGGTGTCGCGATTCTGGCCGGGTCATTGTGATACGGTTGCTCACGGCGGTGCTGCAATCCGCATGAGTACTCGTCACGTTGTGCTGGCAACATGGGGCTCCTTTGGCGATCTGCATCCGGTGATTGCCATTGCTCTGGAACTTCAGCGACGTGGGCATCGCGCGACGCTGGCGACTGCGCCGCTTTACCGCGACAAGGTCGAAGCGCTGGGGCTGGGTTTTCATGCGATGCGCCCCGACTTGCCGCCACCTGCCGAAGCGGCTGAAGTCATCCGGCAGGTCATGGATTTGAGGCACGGCACCGAGTATTTGTTCAAGCAGTTGCTCATGCCGCACCTGCGCCAAAGCTACGATGACCTCACAGACGCTGTAAGCGATGCCGATTTATTGATGACGCATCCGGCAACCCTGGCGGCTCCCCTGGTGGCTCAAAAGCAGAGAATGCGCTGGGTATCAATGGTGCTGGCGCCGACTTCGTTCTTTTCGGTTTACGATACTCCGGTGTTGGCGCCCGCTCCGCGCGTGTCGCGCCTTTTCAAGCTGGGCCTGCCAGTGCGCAAAGCGTTTGTCGCTCTGGCGAAACGGATGTCGCAAAATTGGATTCGTCCGGTGTATTCGCTGCGTGAAGAAATCGGCCTGACGCGCGGCGCACATCCCATCTTTGAAGGGCAGCATTCGCCTTATCGAGTACTCGCTTTGTTTTCGCGCCTGCTGGGCGAGCCGCAACCCGACTGGCCGCCCAACACAACGCAGACCGGCTTCGCATTCTACGATCAGCGCGGCGACATTCACCTGGCCACTGCCGAGAGCGCTGCCAAAGGTGATGCTGCCCAGAGCGATGACGTTAAAGGTGATACTGCCAACGGCGATGATCTCGGCGGGCTGTCCGTGGAGTTGCGCCGCTTTCTGGAAAGCGGCGCGCCGCCGGTGGTCTTTACACTTGGTTCTTCGGCGGTAATGGATGCCGGTGAGTTCTATCGCGACAGTGCCGAAGCGGCGCGTTTGCTGGGTGTGCGGGCGCTGCTTCTGGCGGGCAGCAACAATAACCTGCCACAAAAGCTACCACACGGCGTGGCCGCCTTCGATTACGCGCCCTACTCGGAAGTGTTTCCACGCGCCGCAGCCATTGTGCATCAGGGGGGAGTCGGCACAACCGGGCAGGCGATGCGCGCCGGCAAACCGATGCTGGTGATGCCCTACTCGCACGATCAGCCCGATCACGCGGCACGCATGGCAAAGCTGGGTATCGGCCTGCATATTCCCCGTAGTCGCTACACAGCCCTAAACGCCGCGCGCGTCTTAGAACAACTTCTCTTTAATCCCGAGTACTCGAAGAATGCGGAGCTAGTGGGCCAGCAGGTTCGTCAGGAGAACGGTGTTCGCACGGCCTGCGATGCGATTGAGGAAGAGCTGAAGAACTGCGCTACGCCTCGTCGTAAAAAACCTGAGGTGCCGCTATGACAGCACTGATGCCAAGTTACAATAGTGTTATCGGTGATCTGTAAGGAGATGAAAATCTCATAGACGTTTACAATTTCTGTTTGTGGCTGGGCTTCGCCGGGTTGGTAGCGATGGCGCTATTGGGTATCGGGCATCACGGCCACGAGAGCGGCCACGCACACTCGCATGGCCACGCACACAGTTCGCACGGGCATCATGACGTTCACGCCCATGATGCGGCTGCGGCACACGGCCACCACACGGCAGTTTCACATCACACGGCACACGCTCATCACGGCGATGCGAGTACTCACGGCGGGCACGCGCAGCACAACCATGCGCAGCACCATCAGGAAGTTGGCCGGCAGATTTCGAGTTCCCTGCTCAGTTGGCTGTCACCGCGCGTTTTGTTCAGCGTGCTGATCGGCTTTGGCGCGACTGGCAAAGTTGCACATTTTCTCGTTGCGCAGCCTGCGCTGGTGGTTCTTCTGGCAGTATGCGGCGGCATCGTGTGGGAGAAACTGCTGATTGCGCCGCTGTGGAACATCGTGTCGCGCTTTGCCTCCAATCCGGCGCGCACTCTAGGCAGCAGCATCGCCGAAGAAGTGCAGGCCGTCACCAATTTCGATGCGAATGGCAACGGGTTGGTCGCCCTGGATCTTGATGGGCAGGTGATGCAAATATTAGCGACATTGCGCCGTGAAGAGCGCGACGCCTCTCTGCCGGTGCGCCGGGGCGACAAGTTGCTGGTGATCGCTGTCGATGAAGCGCACAATTGCTGTACCGTTTCAAGATTGATGTCGTAAGGGGCGAATGCCCAGGGAGAAATTATGTCAGGAGAAGGAAGTCTAACCACGGCGCTGATTACAATTGGGGTCATTCTGTTCGCGGTTCTCGTTATGGTTCCGTGGCTCGTTTCGTTGTTTCTGCGCAACGTTGAAGCTGGCACCATCCGCATGGTGAGTTGGTATGGCGGCGGCACGCGCATCTATCGAGGGCCGGGTAAATCGTGGGAAATTCCACTGCTCACGACTGGCACCACCTTGTCAAGCAAGGCCATCAACGTTGATTTGGACATCACCGACCAGACTGCCGACATTGACCAGAACGGCGTGCCGCGCCCGATTAAGGTGCGAGTACTCGCATCGGCGATTGTCTCGGTCGGCGACTCCGACCAACTGATTAAGACCGCAGCCAACCGCTTCTTTTCCAAGCCGCAGGAAGAGCAGCTCAACATTCTCATCGACCTGCTTTCGAGTTCGGCGCGGCGCGCCATCAACCTGCTCACGCACGACCAGTTGTTCTCGGCCAAGACGACGCCGCGTGCTTCGCAGGGCGGCACCGTCGAGATGGTGCCCGAAGTTCCTACCATTGCCGAGACACGCGCCGTCGTGCAGGCCGCCGAGGACGACGACGATCCACTGGCCATTATCATTCGCAAAGCCTGCTCCCGTGAATTGACCGATCTTGGTTTGCAGTTCAATTCGCTCAACATCAAAGTCGTGCAAAGCGAAGTGGCCGAGGCGCGCCGTCGCCAGAGCGCAGCCGAAGCCCAGGCCAACGCCGACATCGTCGCAGCGCAGCAAACGCGTCGTTCCAAGGAAGCGCAAATCGAGGCCGAGCGTTCGATTGCCGTCAGCCAGCGCGAACTGGAACAGGCACGCGCCGCCAACGCCGCCATGGTGGCCGAAGCCGAAATTCTCAAGGTGCAAGCGACCGAAGTGGCTGAAGCCAAGCGCCGCCAGGCCGCGACCGAAGCCCAGGCCAACGCCGACATTGTGGCAGCCGAACAGTCGCGCCGCGCCCGCGAAGCGCAACTCCAGGCCGAGCGCGCCATTTCAGATAACCAGCGCCAACTGGAACAAACGCGTGCCGAAAACGCGGTCATCGTGGCACAGGCCGAAGCCAAACGTCAGGACGCGCTCGCAGTGCAACGCGAAGCCGAATTGCGCGCCACGCAGATTGCACAGGCGAGCGCCGATGCCGACCGCTTAAAAATTGGCGCGCAGGCCCAGGCGGAGGCCGAAGCGGTGCGAATTTTGCGCGTTGCGGAAGCCAATGCAGAAAGCATCCGCAAAGTGAATGAAGCTATAATGGCAGGCGGTGAAAGCTACTTCCGCTATCGTCAAATCGAGCTTCTGCCCGAGATTGCGCCGATGATCGCTCAAGCGCTGTCGCAGGCGAAGCTGGTCACAATTTCAGGAGGCGATGGCAAAGGTGCCGCCGACACGACCGCCAACAATATCACGAGCGTCATCCAGACCATGCTGGCCGCTCAAATGGTATCGCGTGGCGGAATTCTCGACGGCACTAACGGCACCGCTAATGGCACCGCTAATGGCACCGTGAATGGCGCCGCCCCGATTCAACCACTTTGAACACAAAGTGAGATGACAAATCATAAACAGAAAGAGAGTTGATCAACGATTTTGAACCACGCAGCATACAGCAGCCAGGCCACCTGGCACGCCGAACGTCCGCATATTCTGGTTATCGCTTGTTCAGATGGACGACTGCAAGAGAGCGTCGATGACTTTTTGCACGAACACCTGGGTGTTGGCCAATACGACCGGCTGTACATGCCTGGTGGCCCCGGTGCTCTGGCGCAGAGCGGAGACGAAATTTCGCGTAGCGACCAGTGGCGCCGCGAAAGCCTGTTCCTGCTCGATGTGCATGACATCCGAGAAGTCATTCTGATTTTCCACGCCGCCGCACACGATGGGCCGGAGGGCGCCAACTGTGCCGACTATGCGCGCAAACTTCCCACTCAGCCAGTGTCATACATTCGCACGCAGCAGGAGGAAGATGCCGTCGAAGTCATGCAGCGAGTCTTCGGCGGCAACGCTTACAATGCGCACCCGGTAAGTGTGAGAGTTTTTCGTGCCGAAGTGCGTGCCGACTACCGGGTTCAGTTCGTGGAAATGATGGCCGCAGAACAGCCTGCTGAGTACTCGCAGCCGTAACTCGGCTGTGGCGGCGCGGTTACGGGCAACCAGTGCACTGATGGATAAGCAGGAGGACACTTTTACTCACTTACTGAGAACTGGCGAAAAGGCTACACATCAAGGCACAAAAGTTGCTTCTATGTGACCGCTGAATTCCCCTTCAGGAGATGCAAAATGCAATTAGTACGTCTGGGCAAATGGGCCGCACTGGGTGTTATGGTTATGGCTGGCATGGCCGGCTGCGGTGGCGGCAGCGACAGTGGCACGGCAAACGGCACCGATGGCACACCCGACAGCATCGACTCGCCGGTCATGGATCAGCAGGACGACAAGGCAGCCGCTGGCAGCGATAGCGGCGGTGGCACCGCAACCGGTAACGCCGCAGGCGGTAATACCGCAGGCGGTAATACCGCAGGTGGTAGTGCTGCAGGTGGTAGTGCTGCAGGTGGAACTGGCGCCGGTAGTACCACCGCTGGTGGAACGACAGCAACGGGTGGCACTGGCTCCGGTGGCGCAGGTGGCACCGCCGCTGGTGGTAACCGGGCCGGGAATCGAGTCGGTGGTGGCGCCGGCAATACAACACGGTAAGCTCGCACCAGTTACGGCAAAAGGTCTTCCATCTGTGATGGAAGACCTTTTGTTTGTTCTCGCTTGTTTGTTCCCGGCACTGGGCCTAACAGGAGTTCGTGCTTACGCGAAGTCATCTCATTATACGAGTACGCGGAGTGTTGTTCAGGTTCAGGCTCCGGCAGCACGATACATATCGGCCATGACGCGGCTTTCTTCAGCGGCTTCTTCGACTGTTACAAGCGGCACGCCGATTTCTTTGCCTTCCAATTTGTCCCAGAACAGTTCAAAGGCGTGCGGTTGCTCTTTTGGCAGGTCGGTGTATTCGCCACCATCGGCACCTTCCACCAGTTCCGAGTAGTATTTAACTTTGCTGCCGCTAATCTGGATTTGGCCGCGTGTACCGAACACTTCAATGGGGCTGCCGAATTTCGGATCGACCCAACTCGCTTCAACGACCGCCGATGTACCGCAATTGAAGGTGATGAGGCCGGTGCCATATTCGTCAATGTCGCCGTAGCGCCTGGTGGCCGTGCCCAGCGAAGCCGCCACGCGTTGGACCTGTCCACAGGGGCCGCGCAGAGTCCACAGGATGAGGTCCAGCGCATGAGCGCCCAGGTCGGCAAAACCGCCGCCGCCGGCTTGTGTTTTGTCGGTGATCCAGCGCCACTCCGTATCGAACCAGCCACCCAACGCCCCGCTGTGGCCGTTGGTGAAGCGCATGCGTGTTACGGTGCCCAGGTTTCCGGCGGCCACTTCGCGTTTGAGGAATTGCGCCGTGGGCCACGAACGCATAAAAAAGCCCGTTTGAAAAACGACACCGGCACGTTCGACAGCCTCTCTCATACGTGCGGCTTCTTCGCCACTGACGGCCAGCGGCTTTTCGACAAACATGTGTTTACCCGCCTGCGCAGCGCGTTCGACCAACTCTAAGTGCCGGTTGGTTTCGGAGCAAATTACGACAGACGTGACCTGCTCGTCATTTAAAATCGTATCAAGATCCGGCGTAAATTCGGCCTGCACTTCCTCGGCGCGCTGCTCGCCGCGCGCCTGCTCGTGATCGTAGACATACTTCACTTCGACAGAATCACGCTCGTTGAGGCGATTGATAAAACCTGGCGTATGGATATGGGCCACGCCCAGAAAAGCTGTCGTCAACATTGAGTACTCCCTCTTTGGTGTCACTCCTAATCTACCACAATCGCCACTCTGTGCCAGCGCACTTCATGCGGTAAAATGGAGGCTGCACAACACAAGACCTAAAGGAGAACTTCATGGCGCTTTTCGATTCACTCGTGCAGCAGCTACAAAACCGCGAAACACTGCCGCCCCTTGTTCCAACCCAACTCTGGAACGACGAAATCTCGCAACAAGTGGCCGCTGCGGATAACGTCACACTCTTTGGTGCAGGCAGTTCATCGAGTACTCGCGCCGACGCCTGTCGTGCCGGGCTGCTGCTGTGGAACGACGACCTGGATGCTTCGCATGACATCGCACAGCATATCGACGATGCGACCGGCAGCTTCTGGCACGCCATCATGCACCGCCGCGAAGGCGACTATGCCAACGCGAACTACTGGTGGCGGCGCACCGGAACCCATCCCGCCTTTAGCGATGTGCATGAGGCTGTGCTCAACACTTTGCAAACCGAGACGAGCCATGATGCGCAAGCTTTCGTCGCCCGTCTTCAAAGTGCCGGAAGCTGGCAACCCATTGAATTTGTCGCCTGCTGCGAGCGTGCACAAAGACGCGCCGATGATGCGTGGCTACGCCGCTCCCAGGTCGCCGAAATGAGCGCGCTGCTCAACTGGTGCCGCAGCGAAAACGGTTAGCAGCGTTTCAACACACAAGACGCATCAAGCGGAGGGGCCTGTCCCAGTAGTAGTCGGAGTTGTTTCGCCGGCTGCGGATACGCCGGGTGCGGATACGCCGGGTGGTGTTTCATCTGATGCCGCTTTATGCACAGCACCGGGAATCCTCCAGCCTTCCCAAATGCCAATGGCGATGAATACGAGACTCAAGGGATCGGACGCAATGACTCGTGGCACGAGGAGAACGCTGACCAGGAAAACGCGAACTGAATCAGCGGAGAGGCCTTGCGGCAAGTACTCGCTGCGTATGACATCCATGACGATAAGCGCCTGTCCAAGCAGCATAGCGAAGCACGCCAGGAGCGCGCCCATCACTTGCAAACTTCTACCACGCTTGCCCCGGGCACCGGCAGCCACAGCGGCTCCGACGGCAAAACCGACGCCCACCGCGATCAAGCCAATCTGGTAGTTGGTGTGGTAAACGATTTTGTCCCATATAACTGCACCAAGGATGGCCGCTCCTAAACCAAAGGCTGCGGATCGCAGAAAATCGCTTGCCGTCAGACGTGTGGATTGCTGCGCCTGGGGCGTCGAGTTGAGTGAAGGCGAGGCTGTGCCCCACGAGGATGCTTCTGTATTCGCTGAAGCTTCGGTATTCGCTCCCGCATTTGCTGTGAAGGCCGACGCGTCAACTCCCGAAGCAAGAACGGAGCTTGAAGTCGTGACGCTTAAAGCGAGCGTAGCGCTTGAAGCGGGCGTCGCGCCGGTCACAGTAGACTGGGCACCGCCGGGAACGCGCGCCAGCGCATCACGCGCGCCCTGGTGTGTCGGGTCGAGTTGCAGGGCACTTTGTAACGCACTGCGGGCTGCTTCGGAGTTCTGCACAGTGAGATAGGCCAGCCCCAGGTTGTACTGCGCCGGTGCGCTCTGTGCATTCAGGCGTGTCGCTTTGCTCAAGTAGGCGATGGCTTCCGATGCACGACCTGCCTGCGCCATGGCGACACCCAGAAAGTTGTTGCCTTCGAAATTATCCGGCTGTGCCGCTACAAAGCGCTGTAACGGCGTGATCGCTTCCGCAGCGCGTCCAGCGCGCAAAGCCTCAATGCCGCTTTATAACAGGTCTCTCTCCGAACTCATGATGGTCTCCTCAAGATAAACAGCTCATCACCGCTAATTAATCTGCACGCCCGGCAGGTGGCCGCGCCCGCTGCTGACCATCCAGTCGGCCACGGTGCGGTGTGTTGCCGCTTGTCCCCAGGCCAAATACATGGCGAGGCCGATATAAAGCACGCTCATCACAATGCGCGAGCGCAGCGGCACTTTAAAATAATCATCGGTGCGCATGGTTTTCCAGTTTGAAAAGAGCCGCATCGCGCCGAGAATAATCACCAGCAGCATGATGGGGCTGTGTGTCTTGAAGAACCACGCCGTCATTCCGATCAGGCCGAGCAACCACAGGCGCGGGTCGATAGCGGCCACGATGCGCCCGCCGTCCAGCATTCCGACCGGCATCATGTTGAACAGATTGACCATCATGCTGAAACTGGCCACAGCCAGCAGCAACGGTTCGTGCATCCACAGGCCCACCGCCCACACGACACTATCTCCCAAAGCTCCAAAGAGCGGACCGCCGTAACCGATTTCGGCTTCGGTCAGGGCGTCCTGCGGGTTCTCTTTCAAGGCAATGAAAGCGCCCATAAACGGAATGAACATCGGCGCACTCACCGGCAGTTTCTTGCGCCACGCCGCCAGGACATGTCCCATCTCATGCACAAAGGTCAGCAGCACAAATCCCGTGGCGAACTTCCAGCCCCACACCAGTGCGTAGGCACCAATGCTCAGCAGCATCGACGACATCGTCGTGAGAATTTTGCCGAATTTAAGAAAGGCAAAAACGAACTTGAACTTGAGCAGAAATGCTCCAGCCGCGAAAAGTAACCCTATAAAGCCCTTGCGTTCCGTCGCGCTGCTTGAGTTCGTGCCATTGGCGTTCGCGCCACCGGCGTTCGTGCCGCTTGAGTTCGCTCTGGAGGAGGAGTGCTCGGGCGTTGAGTACTCGCTCGCCGCTAATGCGCCGACAGAAGGCGTGTTGGTCGATAAGTCGAATGACAGACCGCTAGAGTTACCTGCCGCCGCAGGTGCATGCTGTGCGTTGGTGGTTGATGTGGCTTCCACGGTCGAAGAGGAAGCAGCTAAAGGTGCCCCGGCGTCGCTCCAGGGTGCTGGAGTCGCACTATCGTTGGTTTGTTGTGGAGAAGGCATAAAATTTGAGAAATCGCAGCGCCAATGGCCAGATACAAGAGCTTCTTGCATCTTCATTTTACAACACGCGAGTTATAGGACCTATGCAGAGGCAACAGAGATACCGCGGCAATCGCATTAGGAATTTTGGTTGAACAAACTACCCCTGAAGGTGCGGGCTGAGGAAAGAAGACCGCTGAAGCGGCCTCAACCCCGACCTACAGCCCTGTTGTGCGCCAACAGCAGCCCCGTTGAGGGGGCTTTTTCTGCAGCAGCCCCGTTGAGGGGGCTTTTTCTGCATCAGCCCGCTCCTTGCGGGGCTGGTGAATTCCAGATCCGATTTCTAGCACGATTGCCCTGACCGCAGATGCAGCTTACAGATGCAGCCCACATATTCCGTAGCACACGGGTTATGTTATCCTCCAAATTGAGGAAGGTATCCGCTCATGAGTTCAACCACAACCTCGAAAGCAACTCCCCAAACCATCGACCGTGACAGCCTGCGCACCATGCCGCTTCCCGAGTACTCGGATGAGGCGAGCAAAGCCGATTACGGCAAATTGCTGATCGTTGCAGGCTCCCGGCGTTTGCCCGGTCCGGCGATTCTTGCGGCGCGTGCGGCCCTGCGCTGCGGCTGCGGCACCGTGCGAGTGGCAGCGCCTGAAAGTATTGCCACACACATCGGCGTTGCTGTGCCGGAACTGATGATGATTCCCCTGCCCGAGACCGCCACCGGAACCGCATCGCGCCAGGCATACGACATTATCGAAGCACAATTTCGGTCCTGTGATGCGGTTGTCCTGGGGCCGGGCCTGGATGAACACGAAGAGACGGATGAACTGGCCCGTCTGATTGCAACGGAAGCCCCGTTGCCGCTGCTTCTCGATGCGCAAGCGCTGCTGGCAATAGCGAAAAACAAAAAGCTCGACTTCGGTGCATCCAAAGCGGCACGAGTCCTCACACCGCATCCCGGAGAATTGAGTACTCTGCTGGGCCGCAAGGTGGACGAACTCCAGTCGCAGCGTGAGAAGGTCGCTGTCAGTTTCGCGCGCGATTACGATGTGACGCTTGTATTCAAAGGCCGCGAAACTCTGATCTCTGCGCCCGATGGAACGCTGCTCAAGAATCAGGCCGGCACGCGCGGCATGGGCACAGCCGGCAGCGGCGACGTACTCGCGGGCGCTATCGGTGGCCTGTTAACGCAGGGCATGGCGGCACCGCACGCGGCGGCCTGGGGCGTCCACTTGCACGCTCTGGCCGGAGAAGCCGCTCAAAAAGAGATGGGCGACGACGGCATGATGGCGCGCGACTTCCTCGAAATGCTGCCGCGCGTTCTGCGTTACCTGCGCGGGGCGACAGAAAACAAGAGCGCAAAGACGCGCACCGGCCTGCGCCCGACGTAAGTTCGCTTTTCCTCGACGCAAGGATACTCAAAGCACGTTTCGGTGTAGTTGTGTGGGTGTATTTGGCATAGGCGCGCAAGGCCTTGCGCGCCTATGCCGTGCGTCCTGCGTGAGACACCTCTACATTCGCACCCAGACGTGTTGCTCTCTGATCGACCCACACCACTGGTTAACGTAATGCGCGGCTTGAAGGTTCGCAGCATCCGGCGATCATGGCTGCTTCAAACGGAGCGAAAAACGGTTCGCCATCGCCAACGGAAGCCTCTTTGCGACAACGCTCCGGCATGAAATGGACGGTGCAAAGAAAGCGACTCGGAGGATGCTGTTCATGACGGCTGCTTTGCCATGAGATTGGAGGCAAAATCGGTCAAAGAGTGGATGAACTATGTCAAAACAGATCCTATACTATGAGAAGAATTCATCTTAAAGGTGGCTGGCAGGAGGGACTTGGACGTGCTGCGAGTACTCGCAATGCGTGACGGTGCGTGCCGCCGGCCATTGACACCTCAACAAAACGAAGCTGACGGAAAGTGAGAGTTATTTAGCAGTGAATTCCATTATCAGCCGCCTGCACGGTGTCACACTCTTTGGAGGTCTAACCCCCTGTGAGTTAGCCGAAATTGCACACGCCGCCCAACTCATGAGCATTCCCGCCAATCGCAAGGTGCTGGGCATGGGAGAAGTCGGAGATGCGGTCTTCATTATTCTTGAAGGCACGGTCAGGATTTTCACCGGCTCGGAAGAAGGCTGTGTCATTCTCTCCATCGCGAGAGAAGGGGAAGTGTTGGGCGAAATCAATGCGGCGGATGCTCAGGGCTACTCCGCTCATGCGGTGACGCTGGAACCCTGCATCTTCCTCAGGTTCGGGCGCCACGAATTCATGCAGTTGGCGCACGACATGCCGCAACTCTCGCATAACCTGATTCATCTGCTGGCGCGCCGCCTGCGCCTTTGCACCATGCGCATTCACGCCCTGGCCACTGGAGATACCAAAGGCCGTCTGGCGCGGCTGCTGCTGGCCTTTGCCGGTGAGTTCGGCGTGGCGGAGTCCGGCGCAGTGTGCGATGCGAGAAGCGGTGACGAGCCGGTCACCATCCCGGTTCGGCTCACGCAGGAAGACCTATCCGGCATGATCGGAGCGACTCGCCCGCATGTGAACAAAGTACTCTCCATCTTCAGGGAGAGTGGCCTGGTTTCGGTTGATGCCGGACATCGCATCACCATTCACAACAAAGCCGCTTTGCTCAAGCACTGCACATGATGCAGAGCGCCGAATGTCGCTTTCTCTACCGCTGCACTGTCTAAAAATAGACAGCGCATTGTCTAAAAATAGACAGTAAAGATGCTCCTCGCGTCTTTTATAATGCCTGTTGACAGCCGCAATTCTCCTTCCACTGCACCCGCTGTTCCCTAATGGAAATAAGGCGTAGCGGAGTTCGAGTTGCAGCCGACTGGTAACGAGAAAGGGGATCGACGATGAAGCGAAGGAGATTAATGAAGATGCCGCCGATGAAGATGCAGCCGATGCAGCACAAGCCGCACCGCTGCGGCTCAACGAGTGCCGTGCCACTGCCGGGTATGGCCCTCAGCATGGCCGCTTTTACATTTTTCACTTTGTGGGGCGCCGCGCCTGTGGGGGCGGATTGGTATTTTGATCATTATGAAGTCGGCGTCACCAACACGCCGGGGCCAAATCCACCAAGCACCGTGTACCCAGGCGACACACAATACGCACCTAACGACCCCTTTACTTCTCTTGCCAGAGCCAGCGCAACTCCTCTTACGGCATCCACCAAAGGTAAAGTGACAGGGGTGTTCAAGTGGCGACCGGATCAAGAGTATGCGACTTCACCGGCGGGGACGTTATCGGTGCTGGTGGAGTCATCAGCCAATGGCCAATATACTCCATATTACTACCCGCCGTCGACCCCTACCATTACTTTAAATAACGGTTTAGGGCAGGGCGACCCGATCCGCAATCTATTTTCGCCTTACGGTTCTTCAATGAATAAGGCGCAGAGCGGCAAAAAGTTGTTTCAGAAGGCAGTGCAGGCGGAACAGACGGAAGTGAAGGTGGATGTGTCGCCCGAGGCCACAGTCTCTTCGAATCAGCCGGGCGCCCTGATGAGCGGCATCACCGTCAGCTTTACA
>DASVRI010000012.1:0-141133 GCA_036388675.1 Abditibacteriaceae bacterium
GTTCGTCCTGACGCCCGGCTCCACGGCTGATGTGCAAGCGCTCAAACTGCTGGAGTTGGACTTGCCGCCCGGTTCGCTCCTGCACGCTGACCGTGCTTACACCGACTATCAGGAGGAGGATCTGCTCCAGGAAGCCGCAACTGTGATTTTGCGGCCACAACGCAAGAAAAACACGAAACGAGTTCTACCATTATGCTTGGAGTTCTTGGGTAAACCGGTGCGACAGCGAGTGGAAACCGCCTTCAGTCAGATCACCAGCCTCTTTCCCAAGCACATCAATGCCGTGACACAGCAAGGCTTTGTTCTTAAAGTCACTTGCTTTCTCCTGGCATTTGCTTTTCAATGCCTCCGTAGGTAGCAAGTCGGGTTACATAATAAAACAAAGCAATGGTAAAAATCTACAGTGGTTATAGGCTGATCTCCTTGAAGGCTTCAGCACCATCAAGTTAGACTAGCTTACGACCCGTTTTAAACACGCACCATTGGTTATATAAACAGTTAAACATTGCAGAAACGATGCACAATGGGTTCTCACAAGTAGGATTAGCAGTTTCTATATCCCCCCGATGGCGGCTTTGGCTGACTCGTATAGGGGCACTGTTGTTGTTCTGGGCCAGTTGGCGTATGGGGCAAGTGGCTATGTTGAGATGGAGTTTGCCTGTCGGTGCTGTCGTCTCAATGCTTGGATTGTTACTTCGCATGTGGGCCACAGGCTGGTTACAGAAGAATAAGTCGCTAACCACAACCGGGCCCTACGCCTGGACACGAAATCCTCTTTACCTGGGAACGCTCTTGTTGACTTTTGGTCACAGTTTGATGAGTGGATTGCCGGTGGCGCCAATTCTGTTTCCCGGCTTGTGTCTTGTCTTGTATTTGAAGACTATTCGTCAGGAAGAAACTTTTCTGGCAGAGCGTTTCGGAGAGGAATACGAGGCCTATCGGCAGCGCACACCAAGATTATTGCCTCGCCTGCTGCACCGGAGTAGGGTGATAGAGCAAAGTCATTCTCCAACACCTGCCAATCATGCAGAGGGACACTTCCATTGGCCCAAGGTGCGGCGCTGCTACAAAGGTTTTGTCATTAATGCTGCTGTTGTCGCCGTCTACCTTGTAATCGGCGCTTCTCATTACCACTAAACAGTACCCGCCGATTGCCCCGCTTCGTTATAAGTTAAAGGTTTTCTTCAACGACAGTAACGCATATCGCACCACCTGCCCCTCACCGGCGGGCGTTCCCTTCCAACTATAATCCTAAGCGGAGATCTGACCTCAGCGACATACCCTGCAATGAAAACCTTCCTCAACGAGTACTCGATGGGAAGGTTTTCGTTGCAGAACATCAACATCAAAAGCTGCGACCAATCATCAGTGCCAGGCCGCTGGGCGAGACTCTATTTACTCGTCCGGCCACATGATACTTGGCTTCGACGAATAGTTTGCTGGGGAATTGGTAGCCGACAACACCGAATCCACCCAGGGTTGTTTCACTGGTAGATCTCCGCTCACGCGACACGCGCACGAAATAGGGCCCAATACCGGCACCAGCATAGATGTTGCCTGTTACCGCAGCGGCTGGATTTGGCAGCCCAAAAAGCTTCTCCACTGTGACGGGAATCATACGCAGCTTGTTGCCGCTGCGGCTACCTTGCGAATAGCCCACGTTAATGCCTGTTATTCCGCTGCCGGGGAAGAGCCTGGGGAGTAATAATTCGGCTTCGCCGTTGAAGTGCGTATTGCCGGCAAAGTCCTGCGCACTCCCGCCAGGTAAAAAGACTCCGACCTTGCCCCGTAGCGGAATCAAACCGGTCGTCTGTGCCGTCGCAGGCGATATTCCCCATCCGATGCCTACAAACACGGATGTACAAGCCATCAGTGTTGTTACTTTCTTCATTGGTATCTCCTTAACTGATTTGAGCAATGCCTGCAACATCTTGTTACTATAAAATTGCACTTGTTACAGTGCTGTAGATGCCACATTGCGCCAGAAAATCCATCTGCATGGCTTAGTTAAGCAGGGAGAGGCTATAAATATGAGCGTCCCAAGAGAAATGAAGCATATCCGAGTACTCGTTGGTGCTTTCCTCACATTCCTGGCATTTGTTTTAGCGAGTGCTGCATTTTGTGCCGGTGTGAGTCAGAAAATCCATTTTGCACGTCATCGGACTTCAACTACTATTCAACAGAGCGTGTTGCGTGGAGAGCGTGATCAATATGTCCTTCGCGGGCGAACAGGACAAAAGCTAAAAGTTTCCATCTCCTCATTGGAGAAGAACGCTGCATTTCAAATTGACCAACCAGGACGCAAAAAGACACTCAAAGGTGCCGGTGAGGAAGATGATGCAGTGCGCTGGAACGGCAAACTACCTGTATCCGGAGACTACACAATTGTGGTCGGGTCAACACGAGGCAATGCCGAATACAAGCTTTATGTGGCATTGAATTGAATCAACATGTGAGTACTCGCTCGGAAACACTACCAAGATCGGCTTCATTGGGATTTTGTGCCCGTGAGACGGCCACTCTCAAAATAGCTCGCTGCGGAAAATCACAGCAATATTGCGAATTGTGTGAGAAATAATCCGAGTGCTCGACACAGAACAGGGCCTCGATTGTTATACAATCGAGGCCCTGTTCTGTGAATGAGAAGACTTTAGCGAATTCTGCCGTTCAATCCGTTGGGGAAGAAACCGAAGCCGTTGGCATTGGCCTCACTCAGGTTACGCCCGAAGTAAACAATCTTCAAAACTTCCAGCGGAGTGCGGTCGAAGGCAAGGCCGTTAGCGTCGGTGGGGACGATATTGGTAGTGCTTTCCGGTGCAGGTGGGAACGGCCCGACGATGCCCTGATCTTTGTCGCCATCTTCGTCCAGGAAATCGCGCAGGTCGGAAATCTGCCCGGCGGGGCCGCCGAGACCACGAGCGGACAAGATGGTTCTGATCTCGCCCGCGTGATAAGCTTCGACGGCCAGAAGACCCGCTGCTGCGCTGAGAATGCCGCTGCTCTTAATGAGAGGAGCAGCGCCTTTGTAGGCTGTCACGCCGACATCTTCAAAGATGAAAGCGCCCAGCAAGAAGTTGTTATCGTTCTCGAACGGGTTGAACGTATCGTTCGGGCCGATGACGCCGGCAGCACGTGCCGCGGCTGTGAAGCTGGTGCTGAGGTTAATTGCGGGCCGCGCGACGGCTTTGGTGCCCAGTGCGCTGCGTAGAAGTCGTACATGCGCTTCTTCATCGCGAGCGATTTCTTCCGCATACTCGCGAATGGCCGTGTCCTGAAAGGGCACGGCACTACCGCCGCTCACGTCACCGGCAAGCTCGGTGCCGCCGATGTCGTTGCCGCTCAGCCCGGTGCCAAAGGCGGCACGAAGGTAGAATTCGGCTTCGAGGTATTCCAGGTTGAGCGCGAAGTTCAAAATGTCTGTGTCTTGAACCGGGATGCGCTGTCCGGGAGTGCTGTTGCCTTGCCTGTTGCGTGGCCCGAGAAATGTCTCAATTTTGTTGCCGCCACCGTTGGCTAAAGCTTGTGCCTGTGCATTGGCTGCCGGCATCGTCAATTTGCCGGCGGTTAACGCGCCCACACCGGCCAGGCCGGCCTGAGCCAGGAAACGGCGGCGATTGCTGCGCACTGCTGCGAGTTCATCTGTCTTTTCGGAAACGTCGGGTGTGTTGGACATACGTAGTCTTCTCCTCGAGGCTGTGTGATCTTCGTAGCGAAACGATTTCCATTGGTCTTTAAGAACAATGCCTGCTGCGCTTATAGGACGAACCGGATCTACCGGGCAAGCCGGCGTATGGGACATGGCGCATCACCTCGCTTTTCGAGATAATGCGGTGTGTAGCCTGCCAGCCTACAGAAGCCGGACAAAAGTAATGGCTTTCAATACTGACAACTGTTAATATGGCTCTACCCGGTGTGTGCTGACCAGTTCAATAACTGCTCATTTTGTGTTCATTTTTGCTCAGCCGCCAATTTCCTGCTGCCACAGCGTTTGGGTGACGTGCATCAGGCCCGACTTCAGGTGGCGACGAAATGTGCTGAAAGGAATGTCGAGAATTTCGGCAGCCTGCTCCTGAGTGGGCGCCGGATGTAGGTAGGTGTGGTAGATCGCGGAGTAAAACTTAGCGCTGCGCGGCGATTGTTGCAGGTGTTCGCAGGCCGACTGAAGCAATTGTTGCAGGGCGTCGATTTTTTGATTGTTGGATGCGCCGCCGGCGCGCTCCGCTACGAGACGAGAGCGCAGCAGCGGATTGCTTTTTAAACTCGATGGCTGCGACAAATAGCGCATCGCAGCTTGAACCGCAGATTTAAACTCGGGTTCGCTTAAAACGACCAGTTGTTCGGCTATGGGCGGCGGTTCAGGCCTTTCGTGTGTTGGTGCCGTTTCCTGATCGGCCATCAGGCTCAGCCAGGCCATGGGCGGAACAAGGCGCCAATCGTGGCCGTAAACACCGTAGTGTCGCCCCTCCATTGCGAAGTCGGCGGCTGGCAGGCGCACCGCGTTGGCGTAAGAGAAGATGGGCGCCCAGAAGTCGGCATCGGCACAGGCCAGGAAGGTGAAGGCCAGGCCGGGCGTCGTGAGATACTGGCGCACAATGTTGACGAATATCAGGCTTTGCGCCGGAGAAACCGATTGATAAGTGTCAGCCGCCATCCAGAAGCGGAATAAGAGCGCGGCCTCGCCCTTGCGCAACGGTGCATTTTGTCGCAGATAGTTGCAAGCGGCTTCTGCTGCCGGGTCGTGTGCTAAATCTTCCGCTGTGGCTTCGTGCAGCGCAACCTGGCCCAGAAAACCGGCGATCTCACCGCCGCCGTCGCGCAACACGAGTACTCGATGAGGCTGCTGTTGCAACCAGTGCTGTGCCACGCGTGCCGACTCGGTGCCTTCGTGCTTTTCAACCATAGCGATTAAGGCCGCTGCATCGTCCGGCTTTGCTGTGGCTGGAACAAGATTTCCGTTCTCCTGCCATTCCAGGAAGGGCCGCACGACGGAGTTGCTGCGGTGCAAAAAGATGTAATCGACCAGAATGTTTTGCTGCTGGTGCCCGGAGCTTTGCTCAAGCCGCGTGGCGTAGCAGTTGCGGGCGCGGTGATGCAGTTCGGCATACCATTGAGGATCGCGCCAACGCAAATCGGCTACAATGGCTTCGCGCGCCAGGTCGTGCGGAAAGATGCCGGCAGGGCCGACCTCGATGAACGACAAAGCCCGCAGCCAGTTGAACAGTTCATGTGCTGATGGCTCGTTGGAATTTGCCTGGGGCAGCATTTCATTGAGCAGCGATTCGGTTGTGAGACGCACCAGGGCACACACTTCAATGGCGGCCCGGTGCCGCTCGCCGGGAACTTCCTGCACCAGATGCTCCACCAACACTTTCACGATGTCGGGCGCACCTTCAGGCGTAAAAACTTTGTGAGTTTGTGTGTCGAAATGATGCTGCGCGAACAAGTCGGTCACAATGGAGAGCGCCAGAGGATGACCAAAGGTAAAGTCGAGAATGGCTTCGTGCTGTTTTTCGGGCACGTTGCGCTGCCGCAAGTAGGCCTGGCTTTCTGTGCGGCTGAGGTTGCGCAACGGCAGGATGCACAGCAGGCTTTGCCACCCGGCATCGAGTTGCCACGAGCGGCGCGGAGCATTGCGCCCGGCGAGCACCACCAGCACATCATCGGGCAACTGCGGCAGGAACTGTTCACATAGCCATTTATCCAGCGGAGCCAGTAATTCGTAGGTGTCGATGAAAAGCACGGAGCGCCCTGCGCGCTCGGCCAGGAACTGCGTCGCCGACTCTGTGGGAGGAACCCCATTGGCTAGCGCCAGAGCACTCATAAACCCTTCGGGTGAAGGGTCGATGTTGCGGCCATCAAGCGTCACCGAATGAACATTGTGCGCCTGGCAGAGTGTTGCAAATTCGCGGAGCAGCGTCGTTTTGCCGACGCCTCCCAGACCAAACACATGGAGCACGCAGAAAGGCGGTTCTGCCGCAGTCAAAGCCATTTCGAAAAGCGCGCGTTCGGCGGCTCGCCCGATAAACAAGCCTTTGCGTGCAGATTGCAGGCGATCGGTTAACAATGCCACAGTTGCTTCCTTCCAGGGAGATGAAGTACGGGTGTCACTCAACCGACGAGCAATTCAGGCGAGTACTCACTCCGCTAAGTATGAGACGAAAGACGAGCCGCTGCAGTTGCTCTACTTGGGTTGTGTCCCTTCGCCGCGTGGCGCTGTATCGTTGCGTCCGGCGCGGATCAGCATTCTGCCGCTTAAAATCAGAGCCGCACCAAAAACCAGAAAGCCCATGTCCCACGGCAGCTTGTTCGGCGAGTATTCGTGAACGTGATGAATGCCGAGAATTTGATGATCGATGATGCCTTCGATCACGTTGAACAAGCCCCAACCCAGCAGCAGCGAGCCGAGAAAAGTTTTGCCCGACCAGGGCACATCGCGTTGTTGCCCGGCGCGCCAGAGCATGGCCAAACCCATAGCGGTCATGATCCACACTCCGGCGTGAAACAAACCGTCCCAGAACATGTTGATTTTGGCGTCGATCAGAGTGTTGGGCGGAATTCTGGCGGAAAGCATGTTGTGCCATTGCAACATTTGGTGCAGAACGATGCCGTCAACAAAGCCGCCCAGCCCGGCTCCCAGGAGAATACCGGCGCCAATTAGCGGGCCTCGTCGAAATTTATGTGCCATGCGCGGGCTCCTGTGCGTAGTTCCTGCAAAGTGTCCGCGAAGTAGATAGCAAGCGCTATTCCCACAAGAATAACAATCGGAAGAATAATTACGAACACGTTGCTGCTGAAATCATGGCTGTAGATGCCTGCTTGGACAAGTGGTCGGCATTGCCTACACGCCGATGCCGTGGTACTACCGAGACAAAGCAGCACCAAAGCAAAGGCGGCAATGCTGCGACATAAGTTGCGTAAACGGCACATGACGGTATTCTCTCCATTTGTGTTGTGAAAATTGACCCAGGCCCAGGTAACCGCTGCGCCTCAAATCGCGCTACAATTTACAGCGAAACGGCTTGGCCGCGAAACGCTGTGCGATTCGGTTGCCGATGTGGCTTGTCGCCGGCTACACACCATTGTTGATGAGAGCCGAGGAGGCTGAAGTTTGTTTAACCTGAACGATCGTGTTCGTTTTTTTCGCGGTTCGCTACCCGAATATCAGGTGTCGCTCGAAGGCATCGAAGGACTGGTTTGTTCCACGCGGCCTGATGCGCCCGCCGGCTGGATAACGGTGTGGATCGATTGGGATTCTTCGCCGTACGACGCCACTTCGAGAACATTGCCGGTGTGGATAAACGTTCCGCCGAGCGAGGTCAAATTGGCCGAACCGCCACTGACTAAACTGCCGCAGGTCGAACCTCCACCAGATCATTCTCCTGCAATCGAGCCCTCAGACGAGGAAAAACCCAAGCTCAGGCTGCTCTGAAACCGGACTTTTGGTGCTGCTTTCGAGTACTCATTACACAAAGCCTATGCGGGTCATCATCGTTGGTGCAGGCGTCGTGGGAACAATGGCCGCGTGGCGCCTTGCTCAAGCCGGACATGATGTGATCGTGTGCGAGCAATTCGACCTCGACCACGATCGGGGCAGTTCCTATGGCGATAGTCGCATTGTGCGCCGCGTGTACACCGATGCGCTGTACACCGCTCTGATGGCCGATGCCTATCCGCTGTGGAACGAGCTGCAAAGCCACTTTCCCCACGAAGAACTGTTCTCGTTACCCGGCGGCATCTTCTTTGGGCCGCGCACGCATCCGCAGATTGAGGCGGCTGAGGATGCCTTAATCCGCAGCCGTGTTGAATACGAGCGACTGGATGCCGCATCCTGCGCTCGCCGCTTTCCCGCTGTGAAGCTGCGCCAGGATGAAGTCGCGCTCTATGAACCCAGCATGGGTTATGCTCGTGCATCGCGTTGTGTGCGGGCTGCGGCAACCCTGGCAAAGCGACACGGGGCGCAAATTCGTGAGCACACGCCCGTCGCAGAAATTGAACCGGGAGCGGGCGGAAACGGCTTGCGAGTACTCACCGGGACAGGCGAGTGCCTGAGCGGCGAACGCCTGAGTACGGATAAGGTTCTCATTTGTGCCGGGCCGTGGACGCAGCGTTGCCTGGCTAAGCTGGGAATAGAGGTGCCGCTAAACGTTGTGCGCAAGACGTATATACACCTCGAACCGGCACGGCACCATGAAAACTTTGAAGCGAGCTGTTTCCCGGTGTGGATTGATGCAGATTCGCTGGCTTACGGCTTCCCGCGCTTGGGAGATGTGCCCGGCGTGAAACTGGCCATGCATGGCGGCGGCGAAACCACGTTGCCGGGAACAGTTGAGCGCGTCGTGCTCGAACGAGACCGCGCTGTGTTACACGAATATGCAGTCAAACGCTTTCCGGACTTAAGCCGGCGTGTGGTGTATGAAAAGGTGTGTCTCTACACTAATACGCCGGACGAAGACTTTATCATTGATGCGGTGCCGGGGCTGGCGGGCGCATTCTTTATCGGCGGGCTTTCCGGCCACGGTTTCAAATTCGGGCCTTTGTTGGGCGAGATCGCGCTTGCACTGGTCACAGGCGCCGCGATGCCCTACGATCTGTCGCGCTTTTCCTGCACGCGCTTTCAGTGTGATGGCGCTCAATAATTGCAGCGCAGATGTGCAACAAGTCGAAGCCATGCAGGTGCCTGATGAGTACTCATTGCGACGCAGCGCCCACATTCGTGCACCAGACATAAAGTGCCGTTGAATTCAAGCGCCCTTAATGAGTGTTTCACAGAAGTTGTCGTGCTCGTAGGGGCGCACGGCGTGCGCCCTCACTCGCTCACGCGGTTGCCGCAGCATCAGGGCGCACGCCATACGCCCCTACGGGAAACACATCGAGACAACTGCACTGAAACGTGCTCTAATGAGTGTTACAAAGGTGACACCACAGAGTACTCGCCCGTAGAAAGTGTTATCTGTAAAGCGCTTGGAATGGAGTAAGTCCGCCGTACTGATTGCACGATAACCTCAAGCGAGTTGCGCCTCAAGCGAGTTGTGCCTCAAGCGAGTTGTGCCTCAAGCGAGTTGCGACACAAGCTCCGCGCTACGTCGCGCCGAGCTTTGCAACTGTTCCAGGCGTTCGCGGCGCAGCGGTTGCGCGGTTTGCACGGCTTCGGGCAGGCGTGCCAGTTCACTTTCGCTCAGATTCTGCAATAAGGGCGCGCCGATGAGTTTTGCCAGCGCTTCCACTTTCGGGTCGTAGTTGACGGCGACGCAGGGCACGCCCTGTGCGGCTGCAAAAATCAGTGCATGAAGGCGCATCGCGATCATCACATCGCAGTTGCCACACGCCGCCATAATGGCGCGCGGATGCAGGTCTGCCGTATGAATGGTTTCGTCGTCGGCTTCGCGCAGCAATTCACCGATGGAAGTATCGCTTGAAGCCTGCATCGGGACGAAGCGCAGATGCGCGTCGCGCTGTTGCTTCAGGGCGCGCAGGCCATCGCGAATGGTGCTCGAACGCGCCGGATCGAACTCGTAGCCGGGCCACGGGCGCAGGCTCAACGCGAAAGTCTTCGCCGTCCCGTTTCGAGTACTCGCTACTCCATCTGAAGCGGGAGTTAAATTCCACACCGGGTCGGCGGTGACTTCGATGTTGCGGCGCACACCAATGCGTTGCAGAAGCGCTTTGGAATCTTCGTCGCGCACCGTGATGACGCGCGCACTTTGCACGGCAGCTCGCGCCAGTTTTTGCGATAGCGGTCGCAGCAGCGGCCCGATGCCCTGCGCATAAACGGCCACCGGCTTGCGGCTTAGACGCGCGAAGTGCATCAGCGACGTGTAATACACGATGTTGCGCAGGCTGGTGACATCTTGCAGCAAACTGCCGCCGCCGGAGATGAAAACATCGCAGCTCTTGATGGCGGCTGCCAATTCGCGCGGTCCCTGGCGTGGCACGGCCTCCAGCGAGTACTCGCTGCCGAAGCGTGCCTTTGTCGCCGCCGGGTTGCCGGATGCAACGGTGAAGCGGGCAGCGGGCTTCTGCGACTGCAAGGCTTCCAGCATCGCGGCCAGCACCGCTTCGTCGCCCGCGTTGCCGTAGCCGTAATAGCCCGAAAGAAAAAAGTGCATGGAGCCGCGTGAGAGACTAACCCACCTGTGTTATCTGGTCGCGTCGGTGCGGCCCGGAATGAAGACCCGGCCAATAGTGGAGCCGTTCTCGAAACGTGCTTCGCCGTCGCTACCATCGTCTTCAACCGGCGGACGTGGCGGTAACGTTACGGCGCGCATGCGGCCCACAATTTTTAACTCGACGGCGCGATACAGCCACAGCGCCACACCACCGACGATCGCACCCAGCCACACGCCGTGGATGGTGCGCAACAGCGAATAGAAGATTGGAGTGTGAATGTGGCAGAAGGTGTTGATAACATCGGCTTGCCCGATGGTGGCGGCAATGGCCGCGAGGTAAGCGGGCCACCAGCGTCCCTGCCGCGCGAACCACACCACGAAGATCATGGCCGGCATGCCGAGGAAGATCTCCTTGGTGCGCGGACGCGTCAGGAAAAGCCGCTCCAGCAGGGCGCGCATGTTCCACTCGAAGCTGGAAACTTCCATGCCGCTATCGTTGCCGGTGCGCGCGATGAAGATGAAGCCGGCCACCAGCAAAGCAAAAATCGTCACTGCAGTGCGCACCGTGAATGGTTGGCTCAACACGCCCATAAAACGCTGACGGGCACGCCAGCGCGCCGCGGTTGCGCCGTCCTGCACCACGCGATGCGGGAACACTTCGCCGGTAAAAGCAAAAGCGATCAGCAGCAGAGGAGCCAGCAAGGTGGCTTTTTCTCCGAGAAACTCATCGGTCTTGCTCATGAACTTCCATGAGTTGAGCAAAGACACAATGATGAGCGCACCCAATCCGGTGATGAGTGTGGTGCGCACGAGTACTCCGGCGCCCTGACAGAACACCAGCCACACGCTGGGCTCCCTGCGTGAAAGGCCCAGTTCCTGTTGCTCGGTCAGCGTGTCCCACACACGGGGCAAGCCGCCCCAAAACATGCCGATGGCCGAAAAGGACACGCCGACAACCAGGGCCATCAACTTGGCTCCCATGCCCGCCGAAAGAGACAGCCCCGCCACAATGATCAGGCCCAGCAGCAGCCATGTGATTTGCGCGCGGCGCGATAGGTCGAAGAACAGGTTCAACATCAATAGCACGGCACCGACGGCGCCCAGTCCGCTCAGGAAGCGGCCCAGCATTACAATCAATGATGCGCGATGCACAGCGGCATCGCCTTTCCCGGCGCCGGTGCGTTCCGCCACCCACGCGTTGGGATAATCGCCAAACGCGCTGGCGCCGCCCATCTCCATCGTCGGGCGCAAGAAGGCCGGCACAGATTGCGTGCGCAGTTCGCGCGTGATTTCTTCGATGAATTCCAGGTTCTGTTGCAGCGCCGTTTTGGTCAGTGTGACGTTTGTTGCAGAGGTGGCGTTGGCGGTCGTGGCAGCCTCGGGCAACTCGCCTTTGTATTGGCGCAGCAGGCGAATGTAGGCCACACGGATGTCGCGCTCTTTGACGGCACGCGCGAAGCGATCGACCATCAATTCGGTTTTGGCTTTGGCCGCTTCATCGCCGCCTATGCTGTGCACGCGCACTACGAGACCATCTGTGTTTTTGGCGAAATCCTGCCAGCCGCGCTGCTTGGTGAACTCGATGTTGCCGAAAATGAGGCCGCGCGCTTTCATCTGCCGCGCCACGTCTTTATAAAGCGAGTCGTAGCCGAGCACTTCGTCTTCGGAGAAGATCACGACGCGCGCGCCCGTTGCCGCCGCATCGTTTAGCAGCGTTTCCACGCGTTGTGGGTTGAGGTTCAACGTGTTGGAAATGCGCGCCGTTACTTTCATTCCCGCGCTCTTCACGGCACGAACCTGTGCCGGATCGTAGCCCACAATCGCATCCGAAATTAACTGGCGCGAAGCCGGAATGAGAATTCCGAATTGGGATGGATTCCCATATTCCTTTTCATTGATAGGGGGGATTCCAGGAGATAACGGCTCGGGAGCTCCTAAGAGCACAACCTTGGGCGGCAAGCTGGGTTGCGATTGCTCGCGCAAACGAGGTTCAAACTGGCGCAGCAACGATTGGTTTTCGGGCGAAGCCGTGATCAAGTAACGGTAGGCCGGCGGATACGAAGCCCACGCTACGTTGGGATACAAGCGCATGGCTTCTTCGCGCGGCGTAATGGCGATGCGTCCGTTATCGCGGTAGTTGGCCAGCGCGAAGTCATACAGCCCGACGCTGGAGATGCCGCGTTTTTTTAATTCATTGAGCAACTGCGCGTGCGGAATCTGATAGGCGTCGGCCATGGAGCGCGTGTCGTCGTAATCGACGGTTAGCTGCACGCGGCGCATGCTGTTTTCGTAGCTCCAGCGCACCAGTGTCCAGCCCAGCGCATTCACTGTGGCAATGGCAATAAGAATCCAGCCGAGACGAAAACGCCTCGACCACCAAATGCTTCGCGTATTCAAACCAGGCTCCGTTATAAGTAGGTGAAAAATTGAAATCAGAAACAACAATGCGACTCCGAGGGTTGAGTACTCGGAAGCCGCATTGAATTGTGGCCAAAACACCGGGCCGCGTCAAATGGATTTTTATTGGAACTGCGCCCTGGCTGCCGCTCCCTACTGTGGTGCGAGACGCGCTGTGTCGTCGGGCGAAACCGTGCCACGACCACGAATGTATTGCATCACGGCCTCCGAAAGTGAGGTGCCCGAACGCTTGGCGCTCTTCGCACCGGGATCGTTCCAGATGGTGAAGTAGCCGGCGCCACCTTTTGCGAGGCTAATCGGCATCGCAACGGAGAACGAATCGTCGTCCTGCACTTCGCGGCCATTCACGCGCACAAGTGTAATGCGCCGGTTGGTGGACGCCTGTGTGTTGAATGTCGCTGCGAAACCCGAGCCATGCAACCACGCCGATGAAGCGGTGGGGTAAGCCTGCACCGCGCGCTCCAGAGCGGCACGCAACTGCGCGCCGGTGATGGTGAGCGTAACGATTTCATCATCCGGGAACGCCAGCAAAGTCGCAATCGCGTCTGAGTTGATATCGCCTTCGGCCAGCGTGCCACGATTCAATGCGCCGGCATTGACCAGCGCCAGGTCGGCGCGCACGCTCGACTTTAAAGCGTCCGCAACGAGGCGGCCCCATGCGGTTTCGGATTTGTCGGGGCGTGCATTGTCGAACGCTGCCGAAGCGCGTCCAACCGGCGCGGCCTGCACCGTGCTCAGAGTTGTTGCTATGCACACGGCGAGCAGCAACCCGATTCGAAAAAAGAATTTGTTATGCATTTCATCCTCATAGACGCCGGCCTCGGGATAATAGTTCCGAAGCCGCAACGAGTACTCGCACAGTGACTTTTCGCTGTGCCGGATGCTCGACAGCGCCAGCATTATAACAGATGCGCACAATGTTCGGGCAACTTCAAGAAACCATCCGCTGCCAGGAAGAGCAGCACGCGACACATCAATACAAATGCAAAAAGCACGAGAGTTGTCAACAACTCTCGTGCTTTAGAACACTGCACACCGACCTTGCGCCTTCCTAGCCACTGGGAGGCAGCGGGCGAGTCGGGTTGCCGGGGCGCGGGTCGCTCAATGTTTGGGGATCGCCGGGTGCAGGTGTGCCGGGTGCAGGGGTGGCAGCGCCTCCGCCCGTGGCGCTGGCCGGGGAAGGGTCGATCACGTAAGTGGGCGCTGGAATATCTAACGCATCCGCTGTTACCTGGGCAGAGGGCGACGTATCGGCAGGATAGATTCCACTCGCAGGCGCCGAGTAATCGGACGGTGTGCTCTGAGTACTCGCAGTGTGAGTACTCACACTGGCGGCATCGATTGGTGTTGAAGTCATGGTGGCCTCAACAGCGGGCGCGGCACGATTCAGGTTGCGCGTTTCGGCGCGCAGTTCGGCCTGGCGTTTGGCTTCTTCCAGCTTGTGCGTCTGCTCGTCCAGGTGGCTGTTGATGTCGTCCAGTTGCAGGCAAAGTTGCTGCACTTCACGCGGCACCGGCCCGGTCGCGATCAGGTTCCCCGCTTTGTGCCATTCATGTGTGCGCAGGCCCAGCTCGTGATATTTCTTGGCCTGGTCAAGCTGCAATCTCTTGATGGCCAGTTGCGCCTGCGCCTGCGCGCCCAGTGTTTGTCCCACGTCGCGTGCGGTGGAAGCGGCGCCGCTGACTGTTTGTTTCAAATCGTCTAGAAGACTCATCGTGTTCCTCCAAGTGTCGTAGCGTGAACGGGTGCAAGTCGGACGCCGCAAAATGCGTCCCGCTGTCGCTGCGCAGCATTTCGCTGTAGCCTTGCGGCTGTTGTGCTATGCTTTTCTGTGCTCTTGTGCTTACCAGCCTGTTGCCGAGTCCTTCTTGCGTTTTAGAACTGTTTCTTCGGGAGACGAATGAGTCCGCGACTGCTTTCCTTTTTAACCGATCCCAATGACGGCGCGCCGTTGCAACTGCACACTTTTGAAGGCTCCTCAGACCAGGTGCGCGAAGGAGTACTCGTCAACGCACAAAGCGGGCGCTGGTATCCGATCCGCGACGGCATTCCCACCCTGTTTGTGGATGCGCTGCGCACCGGCGATGAAGCTGCCAACGATGCCGCTTTCGCGCGCCGCTTCGAAAAAGCAATGCACGAAGCCGGTTGCGACTTAAGCAACACGCAAGGCTCCCGGCAGGCCGAAGCCGATTTTGCACGCATCGACAGCGAGCGCCGCGCCCGCGACGAGCAGGCCGAAGATTACGACCGCATGTTCTCGCTGAAGTTCTACGAACGCATCGAGACGCCGACTTATCGGCGCGCTCTGGGCGAGTACTCGCAAGCGTCGTTGCCGATGCTGGAAGCCGGTTGCGGCACGGGACGCTTCACAGGATTGTTCAGCGAACTGGGCAGTGAAGTTGTCGCTGTCGATATGTCACGCGATTCGATCTTGCGTAATCGTGTGCGACATGCGGGCAAAACGGCTTCTCCCGTATATTATGTTCACGCCGACCTGACGCACCTGCCGCTGGGTTCGGCGCTGTTTGGCAGCGTGGCGCACTGCGGTGTTTACGAGCATATCCCGTCGCTCTCTATGCGGCAACAGTTCCTTGACCACGCCCGGCGCGCCTTGCAGCCGGACGGTGTTTTGCTGCTGTCGGCTTATCGTTACGGCGGCATCACAAAGCTGTTCGGCAAGGAAGGCGAGCACGCCGGCGGAATTCCGTTCACACGCTTCCTCGAAGGCGAACTGCGCGAAGAGTTGGAGCCTTATTTCAACATCGAGAAGTTTCGCCCCAGCCTCGGCATCTATATGTCGATGCTGCTGGCGCGCCCTAAGACAGCCCCAAACGCGGCACTCGCCTGACAAAAGAATAAGGGTCGGCCAAAATCGTGAATACGAGTACTCGTATTGATTAAGTTCTTACGAATGCCCGCTTTGCACCTGCACGACGTCGCGATTGACCGACGATGAAGATTACTTACGTTTATCAGGATAGGGAAGAGTGCTTCCAGGTGACGCAAAAGCAAGTCATCCTGGGACGACCTCGGCCAGGCGGCACGGTTGTGCCTGATCTCGACCTGTCGCCCGACCGCACCGTTTCTCGTCCGCACGCGCGCCTGTGGGCCGATGATGAGAGCCGCTACTGGATCGAAGACCTGGGCAGCACGCATGGCACTCAAGTCGATGGACGTGAAATCAAGGGGCAGGGTGCTTGCCGCGTGTCGTCCGGCAGCCGCATTTGCGTGGGCGAAACGCAGTTGCTGTTGCGCGATGTCCCTTTCTGTGAAGACGACTTGCCGGAGTTTCCTTCACTCCCCGCCATGCCCGAAGCTGCACCACCAGGGGAAATCGCGCGCGTGCTGGATGCCAATGTTTCCACCCATGTATTAATCGAAGCGGCCACCGGCCGCGCAGGGGAGGCGGACGAGGGCACGTGCCGCCTGGCCATGCTGTATGAATTGCTGGCCAAGGTTGGTGCAGTCACGCAAGCCGATGTGGTGCCGCAAATAATCGTGGAATGGCTGCTCGAAGCGATTCCTCAGGCGGCGCATGGCTCGCTTTTGCTGCGAAACGGTGAAAACGATGCATTACTGCTGAAAGCGTACCGCTCGCCTGATGGCCCCGTCGTCAGCGAAACACTGGCGCGCCGGGCCATGCAGGAGAAGATCGGTTTTATCTGGCAGCGCAGCGATGAAACTGAAGTTGGTGCCAGCATCGCGCAGCATCGTCTTGAGGCGGGAATGTATGCGCCGTTGTTGTGGCGCGGCGTGGCTCTGGGCGCCATTTGCGTTAGTAGCTCGGTTGAGCGCGCGCACGGGCAGGCGGCTTTTAGCGAAGACGATTTGCGTCTTTTGCTGATGGTAGCGCATTATGCGGCCATGTCGTTGTCCAACCAGATGCTACAGGAGGAACTTCGTCGCGAGTCGGCCATTAAGGCCAACTTGCTGCGGCAGTTTTCGCCGTCTGTGGCCGAGCAGTTTCTGAGTCGTGGTAGCTTGCAACTGAGCGGCGAACGAAGCGAAGTCACCATTCTGTATTCGGATATTCGCGGCTTCACCAACTTGTCGCGCAACATGGAACCGATTGAAGTCGTCGAAATGTTGAACGACTACTTCAACCGGCTCATTCCCATCATATTCGCGCATGGCGGCACGGTCGATAAATATATCGGCGATGCCATTTTAGCCGTGTTCGGCAGCCCGAAGCCGGACGCGCAGCAGCACGAAAACGCGGTGCGCGCCGCAATGGATATGCAGGACGGTATGCGCAAGCTCAATGAGAGGCGCGCCGCACAGGGAAAAACGACTTGCGAGATTGGCATCGGTGTCGATGCGGGCGAAGTGCTGCACGGCTTCATCGGAGTACTCGACCGCATGGAATATACGGTTATCGGAGACGCAGTGAATTGTGCCGCGCGCCTCTGTGATGGCGCGCGTGGCGGTGAAGTGCTCATCAGTCCGCAGGTTTATCAGTGGGTGTGGAAAATCGTGGAAGCAACTTCGGTCAACGTCAAGGCCAAGCATGAAGGCGCCTTACCCGGTTTCCGCGTAAAAGGCGTCAAAAGGTACGAAAGCGATGAGTTTGTCCGGCGCGGCACGGAATAGAGCGACCCTGCGTAGCGCGATCTCGCCTAGCGCGACCTTGCCTAGCGCGATCTCGCCTAGCGCGACCTTGCGTGGCGCGGCTCAATATGGAACGGTGTTTGGCTGCATCGCCGCGGCAACGCATCGTGGCGCCTGCTTTGGTGCTGCTGGCATTGGTGAGGTGCGGTTATGCAATTAGGCAGCCGCATCGGACCTTACGAAATCCGCGAGCTTATTGGTGAAGGCGGCATGGCCAGTGTGTACAAAGTGTGGCACACCGGCTTGCATCGCTTCGAGGCACTCAAGGTGCCGCGCCAGCACGGTTCGCAGCCTGCCGAATCCGATTTCGTGCAGCGCCTGCTCAACGAAGCGCGCATCGCGGCGCAGTTGCATCATCCGCACATCGTCGGCATTCACAACGTCAGCGACGCCGAGGCTGCGGTGCAGTTCTTCGCCATGGAATATGTGGCGGGCTACGACCTGGCACAACTGCTGGAGCAGCGGCAGCAGTTGTCCTTTCAGGAAGGCTTGCCCATTCTGCGCCAGGTGGCCGAAGCGCTTGATCACGCGCACATGCACGGCGTGGTACACCGCGACATTAAACCGGCCAACATTTTGTTGCAGGAAGTGAGCAATCCCGGCGGCTGGATGGCTAAAGTCGTCGATTTCGGCATCTCGCGCGCAGCGGAAGACATGGGCGGCACCAAGCTGACCAAAAGCGGCATGATTGTGGGCACGCCGGAATACATGTCGCCGGAGCAGGCCGGCAACGGAGATGTGGTCGATTATCGCACCGACATTTACTCGCTGGGCATTGTGGCCTACGAGATGCTGTGCGGCCATCCGCCGTTTACCGCCGGTGAGGGCGTCAGCCGCATGTCGATTTTGATGAGTCATGTGCGCGACATGCCGCAACCGCCCGCCGAGCACATCCCCAATTTACCCATGGCGGCCAACAACGCGATATTGAAAGCGTTGGCCAAACATCCCGAAGATCGCTTCGATTCGTGCGCCGACTTCATGCGCGCGTTGTCGGGGTCGGTGACGGTCACGCCACCGGCGATGTTTCGCAGCACACCGCAGCCTATGCCGGTTGCAAATATCAATACCCGAACGCCTTATCCGATGACGGCGCCGGAAATCCTGGCGAGTACTCAAACCGCTTCCAAAGGCTCGAGACTGTGGCCGGCTGTGGCCGGGGGAATCGCAGTTCTCGCTTGCGGCGCGCTCGGCTGGGCAGTTTTTCGCAGCGGTTCGCCGGATGTCACTACGCCCATTGCACCGTCGCGAACACCAGTCGGAACTCCGGTGCCAACAGCCACCGCAACGCCCGCACCGGCGCCGACTCTCGTGCCGGCTGTGGCGCCGACAGCCATGCCGACGCCCCGGCCAACGGCAGCACCTCGGCCAACGGCAGCACCTCGGCCAACGGCAGCACCAAAACCCGCTGTGCAAACGCGCATCGAGCAGGTGCGTCGCACGCGCGAAGTGCCGTTCACACGCAAGACGGTGCGTAGCGCAACGTTGCCCCTGGGTCAAAGAAGAGTCGTGCGCAAAGGCAGGCCCGGCACACGCGAAGTCGTGATTGAAATCCGCTACCGGGACGCGCAGGAGTTGTCGCGCAAGGTGTTGGCGACACGAGTACTCAAAGCGCCGGTAGCGCAGCAGGAAGTTGTTGGAACGCGTGTTGCAACAGCGCCTCGCCGCTTGCCGGTGGCCACACCGCGACGCCCCGCACGTCGAAAATCACCTCAATTGGAAAGACCCGTGCAGCAACATGCACCACGACGCATCCACCGACCGGCGCGTCGTTCAAGCCCTCCGGCACCGATCCGTGAAGCGCCGCTGCCGAGATGAAGCGCCGCTGCCGAGATGATGCGGCAAGTGCCGAGATGCGGTAAGGCACAGCGAGCCTGGCGAAATTGGGTTAGTGAAGCGCTGTTGTTCACTTCGCTTTGAATAAAATGGGGAAACTCCAACAGGAAAGCTGTGATATGAAAAGCAGACGATGGATCTCAACATCCGTGCTATGCCTGTTTTTAGGCGTGTTGCCTGTCGGACAATATCTGCCGCAGGGGATGCTGGCGCAGGTTCTGGTGCCACGCGCCCTGGCGCAAACGGTGCAAACTCCGGCGCGGCGGCGCGCCATTTTGCTGGTGCGCGACGCGGCCACGGCGTTTCAGCGCGGCAATATGAATCGCACGTTGGCGCTCACCGGCGCCGCCACGGCAGCCGATCCGTCTTACCCGCGCGCTTACATTTATCGTGGCGTTGCGCTGGAGAAACTGGGCAATCGCGGAGCAGCACGTGTCGCCTACAATCGAGTACTCGCTTTGGCACCCGGCAGTCAGGATGCGGCTTACGCACGCTCCAAGCTCAAGGAGATGGGATCCCCCGCAACCCTTGTGGCGCGCCCTCTCAATCTGTCGCGCAGAACGGTGCGCGTGCCGGTGGGCAGCGTCAACGAAGCGGAGTATCCGGTGCAGAACCTGTTGCGCAGACTGCACCAGGACACCGGCATTCTCGCGCTAACTTTTGTTCCGCGCAGCACTTTGCTGGCCAGCGGCGGCAGTGACGGCACGGTGCGACTGTGGGATACGAGCAGTGGAACCCTGCGCTGGAAGAAGGATGGGCACGCCGATCGTGTGAATGCCATTGCCGTTTCGCCCGATGGATCGCTTGTGGCGACAGGCAGCCGCGATGAAGTGGTGCAGTTGCGCAATGTTGGCACTGGCGCGTCGCGGCAAGTTTTACGCGGCGGCACCGGCGCCGTCACATCGCTTGCCTTTTCCCCGGAGGGGCGCACGCTGGTCGCCGGCACCATGAGTGGTGTGTCGCTGTGGAATGCCGCCAGCGGGCGGCTTCTGCGCCGCGTGCAAACCGGGCTTCCTGTTGTTGCCGTTGCCTTCGCTCCGGACGGCAGCCTGATCGCCAGTGCCGGTTACGACCGCATCGTGCGCTTGTGGAATGCACGCAATGGACAACTGCTGCGCTCGTTTCCCCGCATGGAACTGGCGATAACCGCCCTTGCATTTTCTCCGAACAGCCGCACTCTGGCTGTGGGCGGCGTCGGCAACGCCAGCCTGTGGGATGTGCGCAGTGGAAGTCGCTTGCACCTGCTGCGGCACGCCGGCTCGATGGTGTCGGAAGTCGCATTTTCATCCGATGGTCGCACGCTGGCCAGCAGCAGTTCCGATAAGTTCGCCCGATTGTGGGATGTTGGCAGTGGCCAACTGCGCTGGAAATTGCGCGGCCACGTAGCCGATGTCAGCTCCGTTGCGTGGAGTGCAGGCGCCGGTCTGCTGGCAACGGGTAGCGCCGACAAAACCATTTCGGTGTGGCGCGTCCGTTAATGGCGGGCTGTCCCTGATGTGAGTGACGCGGATGTGAGTGGCGCGCGCACTCCAAGTATCGTAAACCAGAAGCAATGATTGCTCTTATTGCCCACGACCACAAAAAAGACGATCTCATCGAATTCTGCCGGCGCCATCGCACGACGCTGGCGCACCACGAATTGGTTGCCACCGGCACCACAGGACGCCGCATCCATGAAGCGACTGCTTTGCCGCTTCAATATGTCAACTCGGGGCCGCTGGGCGGCGACGCGCAAATTGCGGCACGCGTTTGCGAAGGTCTGGTGGAGGCTGTTATTTTCCTGGTTGACCCGCTTTACTCGCATCCACACGAGCCGGACGTGCAGGGTTTGCTGCGCATCTGTAACCTGTCCAATGTGCCGCTGGCTACCAACCTGGCGACTGCCGAAATGATTATCGACACGCTGGCCATGGCCATTTCACCAGTTGCAGCATCCACGTGAGTACTCAACAATAGCCTCCCGTGGGTTGTTTGCCTTTCCCTCAGCACACAGAGATTGTTAATCTCTGTGTGTCATGCGTCGTTTTCTCAAATTCCTCTTCTGGTTCCTGGTTGTCTATGTCATCGCTTCTCGTCTCGCGGCGTGGTGGGTCGAGTCGTGGTGGTTCGATGAAGTAGGATACCGCCGCGTTTATCTGGTTCTGCTGAGTACTCGCCTGGCTTTATTTGCGTGTGGTGCTTTCGGCGTCGCAGCGTTTTTATGGCTGAATATTCGCATCGCCTGGCGAGCAGAAAATCATCGGCGCTTGGAAGAGCAGGCGCTTGAAAAAGAAGTTCCCGCTCTGCTGCGCGACCAGAGCTTCGAGCCACCGGAACTTGAACGTTATCGACATTGGCTGGTCGTCCTAGGCGTTGGCGCCATGGCGCTGCTGGGCGGCATCGCGGCTGGTTTGAATTGGCCCTTGTGGCTGCGCCTGACCAATGCTGTAAAAGTCGGTTCGACGGATCCGGTTTTTGGCCGCGACCTGGGCTTTTATCTTTTCCAGTTGCCCGCGTTGCAGTTCTTGTGGCTATATGTTTTTGTTCTACTCGGTCTGGCTTTGATAACGGTGTTTGTCATCTACGGGCAGGAAAATGAGTTTGAGATCAGCGGCAGCACGACAGCCTTGTCGCCGTGGGCGTTGCGTCACATGGCTGCGCTTGGTGCGGCTCTGCTGGTGTGGAAAGCGGTCGGCTACCAGCTTGTCTCCTACAATCTTCTGCTGTCGCGACGGAGCACTGTCTTTGGCATCGGCTACACCGATTTTTACTTACGATTGCCGCTGCTCAAGGTGATGATGCTGATCGCTCTGGTGTGTGCGGGGTCCCTGTGGTGGTGGAGCCGTCGCAACGACGTGCGACGCACGGGTCTGACTTTTTGCGCTTATGTGGCGGCTTCGACGGTGTTGCTGGTCATCGTGCCGGGTTTATTTCAACACTTGAGCGTGGAGCCCAACGACGGACGCGAAGCGCGCTTCCTCGACTGGCAAGTCGCGGCCACGAAGCAGGCTTACGGCCTCAGCGCTTTGGGAAGTCGGCAGAATTGGAACGTTCGTGCCACGTCTATGCGTCCTGCGTCCGCACGTCCCGCGTCCACACGTCCGACCGTGCAAATCGTGACGAATGCGGCGGCTGGTTTTCCATTGTGGCGCCGCGATGCCTTGCTGCAAGTGCTCAATGAAATGTTCGAGGATGGCTCAGGCCACTTCACGGATGTCGATCTCGACCGCTATCGAATTGGTGATGAAGTGCGGCCCGTGTTTGTTGCCGCGCGTGAGTTGATGCCGCTAACTGGTTCCGCCATGCTGCGCCCCGGCGGCATCTTGCGACCGACGACTGGTGCCACACCGGAAAGCCAACCCACACAGTCGCAGATTGGCGCTTCGTGGATTGACCAACATCTGCACCAGACACACGGCGCCGGGCTGCTGATATGCGATGCCAACCGCACCGATGCAGCAGGCCGTCCACTTATCTACAGCGCCGAGATGCTGCCGTCACAACAAGTGCCGTCACAACGAGACCGTAACTCCGTCACGAGTACTCGCAACGGTACGTCTTCACCGCTGCGTGTGGTTCGCCCCGAAATATTCTTCGGTGAGTTTCCGGTTTACCAGCCGATGTTGCCGCAACCGCTCCGTTCGCAAGTTGCGCTGTCACAGGCCGCGCAAGTGACCGCGCTGCCACTCGCACCAGGTGGCAGGGCGTCGCTCGAAGTTGGCCAGCGCTCCGCGTTGCCTGAGCCTGGCGGCGTGGTGTCCAGTATACCTGTCGCCGTTGCCGCGCCCGTTCCTGTCGCGCAGTATGTGGTCGTCCATACGCCGGGTGCAGCCGGTAACGTTGCGCCAGGCGCTACATCCGAGTACTCGGGAAAGGCCGGCGTGCCGATAGAAACAAAATGGCGCCAGTGGCTCATGGCGTGGCGCTTCCATGATGTGCGGCTGGCGCTTTCCAATTCGGTGGATGTGCAGAGTCGCGTGCTATGGCATCGGCGTGTGGTGGAGCGGTGTCGCAACATTGCGCCGTTTCTGTCCTTTGTGGATAGCGATCCTTATCCGGTGCTCACTGAAGACGGGCGCATTGTGTGGCTGCTCGACATCTACTCGACGAGCGACAGTTATCCCTACTCGGAGCCGCTGGATACCGTCACAGGCTGGAATTATCTGCGCGGCTCCATCAAGGCAACGGTTGATGCCTACGATGGCACAGTGAATTTTTACATCGCCGACTCCAGCGATGCCGTTGTGCAGTGTTACGCGCGCGCCTTTCCCGAGTTGTTCCAGCCACTGAGCACCATGCCTGAAGACCTGCGGCGCCACGCTCGCTATCCGGCTTCGGCGCTTCATGCGCAAAGTCGCGCGTGGGCACGATTGCGCCATTTGAAAAACGACGCGCCGCTGCGCGAAGTAGTCACAATTCCCGATTACGTGGCGCTGCCCAATGCGCCAGTTGCAACAGGCGAAGCTCCAATCGAGTACTCAACGCGCAGTAAAAACTTAGGCGAGTCTCTCGCCGCGCCGGAATTCTTCGCCACCACATTTCTGGTGACGGCGCACGAAGCGGAGCGTGCCAGCACTGTTGTGGAAATGGATCTTTCTCGCCACATTACCCGCGGGCTACTCGCCGACGGACGCTATGATGGGCCATATAGTGATGTGCCGTTAACGCAACGTCTGTGGCTGTGGACACCGTCTGCTAAAGTGCAACTGTCGGCACAATACTCACCGCCGCCCGCTGACCAGCCAGGACTGTTACCCGGTCGCGTAGAATCCATAAGGAGAACGCGGGCGGGCGCGGTGCCGCTGGGCGATGCACTACTGGGAGTGCAAAGCCAGTGGGAGAATCCCGGCGGGCGCAACCCTCAACTTAAAGAAGTCATTTTTCAATGGAACAGTCAGGTTATTCGTGCAGAGTCGTTTGACGCAGCATTGCGCGAGTTGCGAGCCACTGCACTTTTGGCCACGATGTCGCAGCCTGTCACCGCGCCGCCTAAACCACGAGCGGCTCCTCGGCCTGCCGAAGTTCTGGAACGCGCCCGTGCCCAATTCGACGCGATGCAGCGTGCCCGTCGTGTCAGCGACTGGCCCGCTTACGGTGCTGCCGAAAAGAAACTGGGTGAACTGTTGCGCAGCCTCCCTGCGCAGTGAATTGATGTTGTCCAATCCGTAGGGGCGCACGGCGTGCGCCTTCATTCACTGGCCAATGACAACAGGACGCACGCCATGCGCCCCTACGCGAAACACAACCGCACCTGAAACGTGCTCTAAAGTTGTGCCAGGAAATCGAACACCTTATCCGAAGCGCCGGGTGGGCCTTCGTGCCCGAAGTCGGGGTAGATTAGCAAGTCCTTCTTTGATTGAATTTTGTTGTAGGCAGCGAATTGCGTGGAGGGCGGGCACACGGTATCGGCCAGGCAGACGATCATCAACATTTCGGCACGGATGCGATGCGCCAGATGTTGGTTGTCGATGTAACCGAGCATGTTCCAGATGTCGTCTTCGCGCTCATGTAGCGGATCAAAAGAGCGGAAATAGTCGCGAATTTCAGCGTAAGCGGCGACTGCCAGATCCATTTCCCACACGCGTTTGTAGTCGCACAGGAACGGATACCACGCCGCTGCTCGTTTGATGCGTGGCTCCAGCGCGGCACAGGCCAGAGTGAGCGCTCCGCCCTGCGAACCGCCGGTTGCCGCGACGCGCGTCTCATCCACTTCGGGCATGTTCATCACGATGCCGGCGAGCTGTGCGCAATCGAGATAAACCGAACGGAACAGAAGTTCTTCGGGCTGGCCATTCAGAGCGTTGTCCAGGCCGCGAATGAAGTGGCCGGAGATCGTCTTGCCCATGGTGCCGCCGACATCCTGCGACAGTCCCGATTGGCCGCGCACATCCAGAGCCGCGACGGAGTAGCCTTGCGAAACGAGCGCCAGTTTGTCCTGCCAGTCGCCGCTGCTGCCGCTATAACCATGAAATATCACCACAGCCGGGTGTGGTTGCGGCGCGTTTTTTGGGCGCAGATACTTGGCGTGCACGCGCGCACCGCCGACACCCGTGAAGTAAAGATGAAAGCATTCGGCGAAAGAGGAATTCAACTCGTGCGGCACCAGTTCAACGTTGGGTTCGAGGGCGCGCATTTCCTGCACGGCCTTGTCCCAGTACTCGTCCATGTCGGCGGGGCGCGGGTTGCGGCCCTCATACTTCAACAACTCCGGCAACGGCATGTCGATCAGCGGCATGATGTTCCTTTTTGTGGTGTTTGCCAGGCGCCGAGATAGATGTCTCTGGCGGCTGAGGCAATTAGGATGTGTCCCGTAGTATAGCCGCAGCGAGGCCGGATTTTCGCACCTAATTAACACCAGAGAAATCGGAAATTCTGCATCATACAGGGCCGTTTACTGCCTCGCGAATACTCGTGAGCACTGGCGCGCGGCGTTAGAGTCGGTTTTAATCTGTTTTGCTGCCGGTTGACGGCGCTGCCGGCTGGCGACGCTCTGCCCGGCCTACTAAAACGATCCGGCGTTAGATGTGACATGCAAACACCATGAGCGAACACTCTTCACACGATAGCAGCCGTTCTTCTGATGCTTCTTCAGACAATGCTCCGTTGCACGACCCGGCATCCAGCACCGTGACCAATGACGGCCCGGCGCTGGCACGCACCATGGGATTGGGCGCGCTCATCATCTATGGCGTGGGCGATATGCTGGGTGCGGGCGTCTATTCGGTGATCGGGCGCTGGGCGGGCACCATGGGCAATGCGCTGTGGATGGCCTTTGTCGCCAGCATGGTGGCCGCTCTACTCACCGGCTTGTCCTATGCTTCGCTGGGGTCACGTTACCCACGTGCGGCGGGCGCTTCGTTCATCACGCACCGCGCGTTTCATAAGCCCTTTTTGTCCTACATTGTGGGGTTGGCCGTTGTGGCTTCGGGCCTCACTTCATTTGCCACGCAGTCGCGCGCCTTTAGCGGCTATTTTCTGGGGCTTATCGGGCAATCGCTGCCGGGTGCCGAAAGCGCTTTGCCCCCCGCCAATCCGCTGACCGTTATTGCAATTATCCTGGCGTTTATTCTGGCGCTGACATTCATCAATTTTTGGGGTATGCGCGAATCGACAGTGCTGAATTTAATCTGCACCTTTGTCGAAGTGTCAGGGCTGATTATTGTGGTGATTGTGGGCGCGCGCTTCTGGGGCAGTGTTAACTATCTGGAAGTGCCGGCTGCGGCGCAAACGAGCGGGTCGGGTGTCGGAGGCTGGTTCTGGCCGACCTTTATTTTGCAGGGCGCAGTGCTCACTTTTTATTCGTATGTCGGCTTTGAAGACATGATCAATGTCACCGAGGAAGTGAAAGACCCGCGCCGCAATTTCCCCATCGCCGTCATGGTGGCCCTAGGCATTACGACGCTGGTTTATATCGCAATCAGCATTACGGCGGTTTCAGTCGTTCCTTATCAGGCGCTGGCTAAGTCTGGGCAGCCTCTTGTCGATGTCGTTACGACGGCGGCGCCCAGTTTCCCGCGCGAAGTGTTCTCGTTTATCTCGCTGTTTGCCATCACCAACACGGCCCTGCTCAACTACATCATGGGCTCGCGCCTGATTTACGGCATGGCGCGTCAGGGCTTCCTGCCACAGTTCCTGGGATCAGTGCATCCCGCGCGTCGCACGCCGCACATGGCGATTCTTGCGCTGATGCTGGTTGTCATGGTGCTGGCGATGTCGGGCAGCGTCGGGCAGTTGGCTGCTGCAACCAGCGTGCTGCTGCTGACTGTTTTCATCATCATTAATGCGGCGTTGGTTGTTCTGAAACGTCGCGCTGATGAACCCAAAGGCAGCTTCGAAATTCCTACCTTCGTTCCCATTGGCGGCATCCTCGTCTGTGCCATGATGCTGTATCATGTCAAGGCGCCGGCTGCGACGCCAACCGATCCTCATCCCTACGATCCTCGCCTGATCGCGTTGGCACTTCTCCTCGGCATTGCTGCACTTTATGCCATTGTGCGCCCTTTGTTTTTACGGCACCCATCGTGCATTGGGAGGTGCTGCACCGCAGGTTCAGCTGTTTAGAAAGCGCTTCTCGATATGAATTTTAACCTCTGGTTTGCCATTGCCGGTGTGCTGTTTATCGGTATGGCATTGAGCAGCACGCTGGTCAAGCGTCTGCCGCTTACCACTTCGTTTCTTTACTTGATGGCGGGCCTTGTGCTGGGGCCATCGTGGCTTGGCCTCATTTCTTTGCAGCCGGTGCGCGACGCTTCGTTGCTGGAGCGCATAACGGAAATCGCGGTGCTCATCTCGCTGTTTACGGCGGGCTTGAAACTGCGTGTGCCGCTGCGAGACCCGTTGTGGAAGCTGCCGTTGCGGCTGGCGTCGCTGTCGATGATGCTGACAGTGGGCCTGGTGACATGGGCCGGCGCGGCCTTGCTGAAACTGCCGCTGGGCGCGGCCATGTTGCTGGGAGCCGTTCTGGCGCCAACTGACCCTGTGCTTGCTTCCGATGTTCAGGTTGCCGATACACAAGATCGTGACCGCCTGCGCTTTTCTCTGACCGGCGAAGCCGGTCTGAACGATGGCACCGCGTTTCCTTTTGTGATGCTGGGCCTTGGATTGCTGGGCCTTCATGACATCGGCGAAGCACCGTTTTACGGCTGGCGCTGGGTCGCCATTGATGTGATTTGGGCTATCACCGGCGGGTTGGGCATCGGAGCGCTGCTGGGTTTGATGATCGGGCGTCTGGTGATCTATCTGCGCCGCGAGCACAAGGAAGCCGTAGGGATGGACGATTTTCTGGCACTGGGACTAATCGCTTTGTCTTACGGTGTGGCGCTTCTGGCACACGCTTACGGGTTTCTGGCCGTGTTCGCTGCGGGCCTTGCGCTGCGTGCCACCGAACGTCATTTTACGGGCGACCAAACTCCTGAGGCGGTCTCTGGAGAAACGAGCGAGCCAATTGATGAAGACCTCGCCACGCATCCTGAAAAAGCTCCGGCTGCAATGGCGCAAGCGGTTCTCTCGTTCAACGAACAACTGGAGCGCATCGGCGAAGTGGGTGTGGTCGTGCTGGTGGGCGGAATGATGACGATGCGCATGGTGCCGCCGGAAGCATGGTGGTTCATACCGCTGCTGTTTTTCGTGATTCGTCCCCTTGCGGTGTTAGCTGGTCTTGTCGGTGCGCGTGCCAGCCGGGTGCAGCGCGGCCTGATCTCGTGGTTCGGCATTCGTGGCATAGGCTCGTTCTATTACCTGACCTATGCCATTGCGCACGGTCTGCCCCGGGATCTAGCGCAGCGTCTCAGTGCGCTCACGCTCACTACCATTGCCGTCTCGATTGTGGTGCACGGCATCTCCGTGACGCCATTGATGAACTTCTACTCGCGCCGGCGCAAAACACGAGAAGCATGATTTTGCAGCCTGTCGCTACATTCGGCGCGCGAAGAACCGCCCGCTGAACATGTCGCGCGAGACGGAAAGCACTTCGCGCGCCGTCATGAGTACTCGGAGCCATGTTTCGCGATTGCCGGTGGGCGACGGGTAGGCTTTGATGCTGTGCGCGGCAAAGTTGCGTTGCGCTCGCCACAGGTGATAGGGATCGCTGACGACAATGACGCTATCGACGCCAAGGTTACGGCAAATCCGGGCCGTGTTGCTGATGTTTTGCCATGTGCTGGTGGATGTTTCTTCGGTAAAGATGGCGCTGCGCGGCACACCGCGACGCATGGCCAGCGCCGCCGCAACTTGCGATTCGGCGGGCGGGTTCTTGCCGACGCCCCCGGTGAAAATGATGACGGGAGCCAGGCCGCGTCGGTAAAGCTCAACGGCGTGTAGCGTGCGGGCGCGCAGGCTGGGGCCGGGCAAGCCGTAAGTGTTGACGGCGGCGCCCAGCACGACAATCGCTCCGGCGCGACGCGCGCGGTCGGTTTGCCCGTAGCGGTCGATAACGAGCATCGCCAGGCCAGGCAAGAGTGCAGCTATCAATACGAGTACTCGGAGCAGGTGTGCGGCCTTTATCCGACGCGCTGCGGGCACCGAGACAATTTCTTTTTGCACACACTCCATTCTATGGAGCCACCATCGCAGCGATGTTGAAAACCAGTTGATATTTGCTGGAATCGCAGCCCGCACATCAATCGGCGTTGTCATCGAGTACTCGTGGTGGCTCGACCGCGCGCTCGACCAGGCGCTCGTAAGGTTGACCAGGATTGTAAGCCAGCGGAGAAATGACATTAATCTGCTTCAGGATTTCGACCAGATGCGCCGCATCGGACAGAATGAGTTGCGCCAGGTCGTTGGAGTCGCCCGTCTTGCGTTTGCGTAACTGTTGCGCCGTGGCGCAAATGGAAGCGATTTGTCCCAGCAAAAGTTTTTCATGCGCCGGGGAAACAGCGTGAAGGTGGCCTGGTTGCGGGTCGGAAAGTGTAGCGCCGTTTGGGTGCTGTGCGCCGTTTGGCGGTTGTGCGCCCTCTGGCGGTTGTGCGCCGGTTTCGGTGGTCGCATCTGCGACCCCGGCGCAGTCGTGAAAAATGCCGGCTGCGATGTTGGCCCACATCTGCGCATTCGCGTTTGGCTGATCGGCGCTCTGCGCTTCGCTGTCCGGTATCTGCGCTGCAAACGGCGCCATCTGCGGCGCAAACGGCATGTTGATGAGGCGGCGCAACTCGCGACCGATGGCGACATAAAGCGGCGTGCGATCCATGTCCTTGTCGCGGCTGACGCCGTAATCGTCTTTGTGGATGCCGTAAAAAACCGAATCGGTGGACGAGTAGGTGATGAAGATCAAGGCGATGAACTGTTGAAAAACGTTGCGGTCGAAGAGATATTTGCTGCGGTAATTTTCTTCGTCCATGACGCTGTCAAGGACATCGGCCAGCAGCGACAGCAAAAATTGGCGCCCTGAAAGTTGCGCCAGACGCTCGCTGTCCTCGCTGTTGTGGAACTCATAGCGATAGAGCGATTGTTCCTCATGAGTACTCGCTTTTCTCGGTGTGGCTTCTGCCTGCGCCACAGAGGAAAAGACGTTCACTTTCATCATGTTATCGAGCCGGTGGCGCGGAAAGCCGCGTTGTATCACTTCCAGAGCCGATAATTTGAATTCATCCAAATCGGTGCCCAGGAAGTGCGCCTTACGCGCAATGAGACGTTCCAGCAGTTCCATCAGGCGGCGAATCAGCGCGTGTCGCGCATCGGTGATAATTTCGTGCAGTTCGTAGCGCATCGCCTCATCATTGGGAAAAATCTCCAAAGTTTCGTAGGCGGTGCGCACCACAGCGAAGTCGTTCAGGCCGTCTTCCAGACATGGATAAGCGATGCCCAGCATAAGGTCGTGCGGAATGCTTTCCACGGCATCCGCGTTATGAATGCCCGACTCGGCTGAAACCAGCGCGTAAAAACGATTGTTGGTGTTGAGGCTTTTAATCAGCGCCACGCGGTAGCCATCGCGCGTTGTCGCTTCGTGCGTTGGCGCTTCGTGCGTTGGCGCTTCGTGCGATGTCACTTCACGCGGCGGCTCCACACGCGTTGGCGCGCTGTTGAGCGAATGTGTGTTGTCGCTGGCCGCATCTGTGTTCATCGAGTACTCGGAAGCGATTGTCTCAGGTTAAAATTGCAATCCCTTGGCCGTTACTTTCGCGGGATCGACCGGCTCCCAGCCGATGCGCACTTCCCAGTGCAGATGCGGCCCTGTTACAAAACCCGTCGCGCCGACGCGGCCAATGACCTGACCGCGCCTGACGCTGTCGCCAACCTTAACACCGCGTTGCGACAGATGCATATAAATTGAAAAGACATTGCAGCCATGATCGACTACAATGCAGTTGCCGCGCAGCGTCGGCAAATACTGCGAGAGCACGACGCGTCCGCTGTTGGAAACGCCGACCGCAGCGCCGCTGGGAGCCTTGATGTCGGCGCCGTTGTGCTGACCCCACCAGCGCCCGTTAACATAGCGCCGGCGCCCGTAGGACGAACTCGAACGTCCGCTTGTCGGCACAAACCACGAGCCGCTCCACAGCGGCGCCGGATATGAATTTTTCATGCTGCTTTGCACCAGCAGTTTTTCGCGGCGCAAGGCATCGGTGCGCGACATGGTGCCGGCGGTCGATGAGCGCATCGAGATGTGCTGCGTCGGGAAATTGCGCTCGCGGGCACGCACCAGAGTGCTGACGATTTGCTCGGTTTCATTTCCCGCTTTGGCCACGCGCACGCGCGCTCGCAACAAATGGGAGCCGCCATGACGGTCGAACGGAAAACCGACCAGGGCACGCGCCGTTCCATTGGGACGTGTGTAGAATTTCACTTCCGCTGTATCGAAAGCGGCCATGCCGGCACCGACGATGCGCTCGCCGGTCTGTGGATACAAGGTCAAGGTTATCACGTCGCCGGGTTGTGGCGAAGCGGGGCTGTGGCGCAAAACAGCGGCGTTTGTGGCAGAAGCCGAGCACGCCAGCAACCCCAACACGGCGGGACGCAGCAGGGCGGTCGGGGACAAAGATTTACGGTTAAACATCAACGGTTAGCTCCAGGGGTTTCGAGTTGAGATTATAATAGTTTCTGGTTTCGATGGCGCATAACTCTTCCCATTCTGCATTGCGGTCGCCGCGACCGCGCTTATCAAGGTTGCACTTGCTACGCCGTTTCTTGCGCGCCCGGGTTCTCGGCCCGTCTGCGCGCTCTTTGCGACGTGCTGCGGTGGCCACGCGTGCCTGGATTTCTCCCGTAAGCAATCCGTTTCTGGAACGCTCACTTCGTGTCGAGGCGCGCAAGCATCATCCGTTGCTGGCGCTTATGGGCGTGGCGCTGCTGGCGCTTGGCCTGGCTGCCGGAATTTACCTGTGGTGGCTGTGGTGGCCGGTTCTCATGTGGCCTCACACCCCGCGCCCATCGACTGCTCCTCCGCTTTACTTGCCGTCTTCTCTGGGCAGCAACCTTGTCGGCTTTGTCGCTATTCTCACCGCGGGGGCTTGCGGATATGTCGCGTTCTACTCCACGCGCGCCCGCGCCGCCTACTTGCTGCGACAGGAAGTTGTCAAAGGCACCCTCGACAGTTTGCAACTGATGCCTCTTGCCGAAGAGCGCTGGGTGTGGATGATGAGTGCGCATCCGACGCTATTGTCGCTGCTGATCGGCGCTGTGGGATTGCCGGTTTATGCCCTGGCGCTGTGGACTCAGCAGTGGTCGTTGCTGGACATTCTGGGCCTGTCATTGGTGTTTGCCGCGATCGGCCACGTCGTGCCGCTGTGGCAACCGCTGATGTGGAAGGGCGCGGCCAGGGGCAACACGCAGCAGAAAGTCGATTGGAAGGCGTTGCAGGAATCGCTGCGCCTGGCGCGCGTCGAGGCCAATTCCGCCAACCTTTCTCCGGCCCAGCAACTGGAAGCGCAACGCCGCACCGCGCGCATGATGAGCGGAATTGATGCGGTGCCCGCCGCAGCGACCGCCGGCGCAACGTCCGCCGGCGCAGCGACCGCACCACATGGCGCGCTTGCGCCAACTGCGGCCGATGCTGCGAGTACTCGCAAAGGCCGGGCGGCCGGTGTGGCTAAGAACAGTGCAGCGGCCAGCGGTGTGGCGGCCAGTGGCGCGGCGGGTCGCAATCGGAGTGGCTGTTCGGTGTGGTTTGTGATGTGGAGTGGATTTCAGTTCTTCAACGCCATGACGCGCTTCGGCGGCAACCCCCTCACGACACTGTGGTTCAATCTGCAACAGGCGCTGCCCTCGAATGTAAAAGGTTTGTTCGGCATCGGTGTGTTGCTTTCCTGGCCGTTGCTGCTGGCACGCGTGCTGACATCGCCGCTGCCTTTTTTCGCCGTCGCGCTGCCGCCCGTCGTGTTGCTGCTGCCGTTGTGGATCGGCACGGTGCGGCTGCGCACCTGGGGATTGGCGGCTCAGGTTTCAGCCAGCGAAACCTTCTGGACAATGCGCCGCGCCCGCGAGTATAAGGGTGTAGTCGCCGTCTTGTGGCTGCTGGGAGCGGTTCTCTTTGCGGGCTACGCCTGGCCGTCGCTGGTTCTTGAAGGCGCGTTGGGCAGCGTCTTGCTTGGTGCGCCGCCTCTCAACAGTTGGGCGCTGGCCGCTGTGTGGACGGTTGCGCTGGTGATTGGGGCTATTGCAGCGAGTCAACTGCTGGAAGCGCCCTTCACGCGCGCCGCATCGGGTGGCCTGGAAGCGCCCGCAGCGTGGCGACGGGCATCTCTGGGTGTGCTGCGTGCGCTGGCCTGGGCTGTGGGCCTGTATTTCGTGTTTTGCTGGCTTGGTTTTCAAAGCGGCATGAGCCGCGTGTGGCTGGCGCGACTGGTGCCGACTACGTTGACGGTCGCCGCTTTTCTGCTGGCCGACTTTGGCACAGCGGCGCTACAAAGCACGCTTAAAGGTGGAGCGCGCGCCGCGTTTCGCACTCTGCGCTGGCTGTGGAGCCTTGGTCTTGGTCTCGAAGCGCTGCTGCGCATCTTCGTGGGCACGGTAACGCGCTCCCCGTTTCAGTTCGAGCAGGCGCCGCACGTTTTGTTATCGCCGTTTGTGACCCTGTTCGGCTTGTTTCGCGCCGAGTTGTCGCCCTCCATTTCGAATGGAGCCGTGGCGTGGTGGCCGAGACCACTCGGCACAATCGCGTGGTGGCATGGGCCGCTGTTGCAGTCGATAATCGGGCTGGTGTCGTTGGCTGTCGCGGCGCAAGTCGTTTTCGGCAGGCACACCGCGCCGGAGAAAACGCCAGCCACTGACCGACGCGACTTGCTCGACCGAGTACTCGATGCTCTGTTGTGGCCCTTTCAGGCGGTGTGGAATGTTTTGCGCGGTATCTTTGACTTCATCGCGCGCCTCTTTGCGGGAGTTAAGTCGTGGCTGCTGCGCGGCAACGAGGCCATCATCCGGCGCATGGAAAAGCTGGATAATCCCGTCTTGACGGCGGAAGTGCGGCGCAAGGCTCGGCGCAGCAACTGGTGCTTGCACTGGGTGCTGGCAATCGCTGTCGAAGCCATGATTTTTCTATCGCTGGCTGTGCCGTGGCTGGTCATCGATTTCCTCGCGTGGAGACGCATTCCCGGCGACTGGGGGCAAATGGTCGTTTATTCTACGCTTGTGGTGGCTTATGGTTTGGCCGGGCTTTCCGTCACCGATGGCGGGCAGGCGTTCGACCGCGACCGCGCCAACGGCACGCTGGTGTTTTTGTTTCTGACACCGCTGCACGATCGCGCCATTATCACCGGCAAGGCGCTGGCGGAATTTGCTTATGCTGCTCCGCTGTTGCTGACGGCGGTGCCGTGGCTGCTCATCGGCTTGATGACCGCTATCGCCACGGGAGACTTTTACGTGCTGCTGGTGTGTGGCCTGGGAATCCTGATTGTGGCCTCGACCCTGATTTTCGCCGTGTACTTGCAGACCTTGTTCGCCGTGCGTGCCCGTAAACCCGGCGAAGGCGCCGCCAAAGCGCTGCTCTGCGGTCTTGTAGTCGAAGGCAGTTTCTTCGCCCTGGTGGCATCCTTGGCCAGCCGCTCCTCGGCAGAAATGTTCCCCAACCTGGCCGCTGCCTTGATTTTGCTGCATTGCATCCTGGCCTTTGGAGCCTGGCGCTGGGCACTTGCTTCAATGCGCAAGCAACGCTACGGCGATGTCACGGCCTCCGGCAAAACTGTGGGGTGAAGCGAGTACTCAACACGTATGCGCTTCAGGCGCCGTCGCCGATGAGTGAGGCGTATTTCTCTGCCACGACTTTGCGCTTGATTTTCAGTGTCGGCGTCAGTTCGCCACTCTCGACGGAAAACGGTTGCGCCACCAAAGCGATTTTCTTGATTTTTTCAAAGTCGGCCAGATGCCCGGTCAGGCGCTCGACTTCGCCGCGCATCAGCTTGTTGACAGCCGGGAGTCGAACCAGTTCTTCTTCGCCCATTGTGCCCAGGTTCTCTTTTTTCGAGTACTCTTGCAGGGCTTTCATGTCGGGTACGAGCAATGCCACAACGCCTTTTTGATGATCGCCCAAGAGCACCACTTGCGTGATGAGCGGCGACTCGGACAGCTTCATCTCGATGGGCGCGGGCGCCACTTTCTTGCCGTTGGCCAGCACCAGCAAATCTTTCTTGCGGTCGGTGATTTTGAGATAGTTGTCTTTGAACTCACCGATGTCGCCGGTGTGAAACCAGCCCTCTTTGTCGATTGCTTCGGCGGTCGCTTCGGGCTTGTTCCAGTAGCCTTTCATGATCGACGCGCCGCGCACCAGAATCTCGCCGTCGTCCGCGATTTTGATGGTGACGGAATCGACCGGTTCGCCCACAGTGCCCAGCCGCACACGGCGCGGACGATTGACCGCGATAACAGGCGAAGTTTCGGTGAGGCCATAGCCTTCGAGAATATTTAAACCGGCGCCGAGAAAGAGCGCGCCCAGTTCCGCCGACATCGGTGCGCCGCCCGAAATGAAGGCTTTCAAACGTCCGCCGAATCGCTCGCGAATTTTGGAATACACCTTCGCATCATACACGCGCAGCTTCACGTTTTCGATGAGGCTTAGACCGGATGCACCGTCCAGATGCCCCTGCGCCGCGCCGCTTTTTTGCGCCAGTTGCAGCGCGTCCAAATACTTGCCGCGCTGACTTTCCGGCAATGAAGTCGCGGCGCTTTGCAGCTTGTCGCGCAGCGATTCATAAAGGCGCGGCACGCACAGCATCAGCGTCGGGCGTGCTTCGCGCAGGTTTTTATCGAGTGTGAACAGGCTCTCGCTGTAGGCGATGGCCGCACCCATGCGCAGCGGCAAATAGAAGCCTGCCGTGCGCTCGTAAACATGGGCCAGCGGCAAAAAGGATAGAAACACATCTTCGTTCATCTGACCGAACGCGTCGTGCAGCGCTTTGTTCAGGTCTTCAACATTCGCGATGATGTTGCGGTGCGTCAGCATGGCGCCTTTGGGGTCGCCGGTGGTGCCGCTGGTGTAAATAATAGTAGCGACATCGTCGGCCACGGCGGCGGGCCAGGTCGCTTCATAAACCGTGGTGTTCTGCGCCAGATGCGTTTCGCCGGAGGTTTCCAATTGCGCGAAGCTGCAAAGAGATGGCAGCGCGGCAGCCGCTTCCGAGTACTCATCCGGCGCTTCCATCACAACGACGTGGCGCAGTGCCGGTAATTCATCCCGGATGTCGCAAATCTTCTTGAGCTGTTTCGCATCAGACACAAACACCAGCGAAGCGCCGCAGTCCTGCAAAATGCCCTTGACCTGCACCGCCGGTAACGTGGAAAAGAGCGGCACGCTGATGGCGCCCATCATCTGGCAGGCCAGGTCGGCAATGGCCCATTCGTCTGAGTTTTCGGCCAGGATGGCGGCGCGCTCGCCACGCTCCAGGCCAAGCGCCAGCAAGCCGCCGGTGGCCAATCGCACACGCTGCGCCGTCTGCGCATACGAAGTGTAATGATAGGCATTATCGGCTTTGCTCTTGGTGCCCAGGGCGGGGCGTTCGGCGTGAGTGACAAAGGCGCGCTGCGCCAATTCAGCCAGCGTGAGCGGCGGCTTTTTGGGATCGAACATGGATGGAAGCTCCTTGGCTCGGCATCACAATTATACACGCTCTTCGCAGGTTTTTGATACGCTACCGGCGCGCAGGTGCCACGCGCACGCCACAAAATTAACTTCGGCGAAACACCTCCGTAACGGCTGCTGGCCATAATGTAACGCACTACATTCAACGATTGAATCAGCTTATGTGCGGCATTGCAGGCATCCTCAAACTCGACGGACACGGCACTTCTCCCATCGGCCACGACTTGCTGCGCATGGCAACGTGCCTGCAACATCGCGGTGCCGACTCGGCGGGCGTGGCGGTTTTTTCGCCCGACAATTCGGAGCAAGCACACCTTCAAGTCGCCATGCCTCTGGGCGCGGCTTCGCCCAATGCCGCAACGATGCTGGGCCTTGGCGCCGGACGCATTGCGCAGGTGCAGGCCGAGCGCGGCGGTTTTTCGGCGGCTTTGCTCGAAGCCGAAGCGCTGAATGGCGCGAGCAACGGCCATAGTGCGCCGGGCGACGCCGCTTTCATCCGCGACCTGGAAGAGAGCCTGGCAGGAGGCACTATCTCCGCCATGGGACGCACCATGCGTGTCTACAAAGCGGTCGGTGCGGTTGAAGAACTGGCGGGGCAAATAGAAGATCTGCGCGGCACGCACGGACTGGCGCATCTGCGCCTGGCAACCGAAAGCCGCATCGACCCGGCGCACGCGCAGCCGTTCTGGGGACGTCCTTACCATGACATCGCCGTGACGCACAACGGCCACATCACCAACTACCTCAAGTTGCGGCGCGGTTTCGAGTCGCGCGGCTTTTCGTTCGCTTCGCACAACGATTCGGAAATCATCGGCGTTTACCTGGGCGACAAAATGGAAGCGGGCTTTTCCTTTGGTGAAGCGCTTGAAGCCGCCGCGCGCGAACTGGATGGATCGTTTTCGTTTATTGCTGCGACCGCGCACGGGCTGGGCGTAGCACGCGATCCGCTCGCGACCAAGCCTCTGTTATATGCGCAAACCGATGACACATTAGCGCTCGCTTCGGAGCCGCAGGCGCTTTATCGAGTACTCGGAAGTGACATTCGTATTCGCGAAATCAAACCAAAGGAAACACGCGCTTGGGAACTGCTGTAATCTTACAGGAACTTCAAACCCTCAATTGCGCGCTGCACACCACGCGCGAAATCAACGCGTGGCTCAAAGACGCTGCACGACAGGCGGCTCTCGATGGTTCTTCACCCGAAGTCGTGTTGCAGAACCCCGACTCGCGCCACAATCTCGCCGTCGGCTTGATGACGCCGCTGCGCATTCGCATTGATGGGCCGGTCGGTTACTATTGCGCCGGTTTGTGCGATGGCATTGAAATGCTCATTAACGGTGGCTGTGGTTGGGGCCTGGCCGAAAATCTCATGGGTGGCACAGTGCATCTCAAAGGTTCGGCGGGCAGCGCGGCGGGCGCGACGATGCGTGGCGGCCTCATTGTGATCGAAGGCGATGCCGGTGCACGTTGCGGCGCGGCCATGAAAGGCGGCACGCTCGTAGTGCACGGCGATGTGGGTTTCATGACCGGCTTTATGATGCAAAAAGGCACCATGATTATCGGCGGCGATGCCGGCGAAGCGCTGGGCGATTCGTTGTATGAAGGCAAGATTTACCTGCGCGGCAACGCCGAGAACCTGGGCAGCGACGCTGTGCAAGTCGATATGACTGAAGATGACGCCACGATGCTGCAACGAGTACTCGTGCAGGCAAAATTCGACGCCAAGCCCGCCGACTTTAAGAAAATCGAATCCGGCAAACGCCTTTACAACTTCGACACCAAAGAAAAAGAAATCTGGAAAAACGCCATGTAGCCTTGCTGCAAAGTCGCGTTACGTTTTTGATGCACCTTGTTAGGAGTACTCATGCCGATTGACGACCGCACGCCATCCCGCATCTGGGACCCCGGCACCATTAACGATATTCAGGAAAAAGCGCGCCTGGGCCGCTATCGCATTCGCGCCTTTTCGACCGCGCGCGGCCTGCCCAACCTCGAAGACCTGACGTTTATTCCCGCGGGACTGACACGCGTGCCGCTGGAAGGCTATCGCGAGCAGTGTGATACAAGTGTCACGTTGGGCGGGCGCTTCGCCAAAAAACCGCTGCAACTGAAAACGCCCATCACCATTGCGGGCATGAGTTACGGCGCTCTGTCGCGCAACGCTAAAGAAGCGTTGGGATTAGGCGCTTCGCGCGTGGGAACTTCGACCTGCACCGGCGATGGCGGCATGCACCCGACCGACCGCGAGTACTCGAAGACGCTGGTTTATCAGTGCTTGCCCAGTCGCTATGGTTTTAATCCGCATGACGTAATGCGCGCCGATGCGATTGAAGTTGTGGTGGGGCAGGGCGCCAAACCCGGCACCGGCGGCTTGTTGCTGGGCCAGAAAGTCAGCCCCGAAATCGCCGGTATGCGCGACTTGCCCGCAGGTGTCGATCAGCGCAGCCCATGCCGCCACCCGGATTGGATGGGGCCGGAAGACCTTGCCATAAAGATTGAAGAGCTGCGCGAAGCGACCGATTGGCAAAAGCCGATTTACGTTAAGCTGGGCGCGGCCCGCGTTTATGAAGATGTGAAACTCGCGGCCAAAGCCGGCGCCGATTGCGTTGTGGTCGACGGCATGGAAGGCGGCACGGCGGCCAGCCCCGATGTGTTGCTCGACCACACCGGAATCCCCACACTGGGCGCTATCTGTGAAGCGGCACGCGCTCTGGAAGACTTGGGCCTCAGCGGCGAAGTGCAGCTTATCGCCAGTGGCGGCATCAAAAGCGGCGTCGATGCGGCCAAGGCGCTGGCGCTGGGAGCGGACGCGGTGGCTATTGGTACAGCCGCCATGATTGCGCTCAACTGCAACGCGCCGTTCTACGTGGAAGATTATGAGAAGATGGGCACACTCCCGGGTGCTTGCCATCATTGTCATACAGGACGCTGCCCGGTTGGCATCACGACGCAAGACCCCGAACTGATGGCGCGCCTGCCGGTCGAAGAAGCCGCCGAGCGCATCGAGAATTTCCTCCATGCCATGACGCTGGAAATTCAGATCATGGCGCGCGCCTGTGGCAAGAGCCATGTCGGCAACCTCGACCGTGACGACCTGCGCGCGCTCACGTTGGAAGCGGCTCTCATCACCGGATTGCCCTTAGCCGGTATGCGTGCGCCGCTGGATGCGAGTACTCTGTTGCCGGTTTTGCAGCAGCACAATGCGCACAGCACGAACGGAAAGCATTGATGGTAACGACGACTGATGTCCTTGTAATTGGCGGCGGCTTAATGGGCTGCGCCACGGCTTATGAGATGTCGCGGCGCGGGCTGCGCGTGATGCTGGTCGAGCGGCGTGAAGAACCGGGACGCGAAACCACGGCGCGTTCGGGCGCCATTATTCGCGCGCACTACGGCGTGCCGGAACTGGTGGCGCTTTCTCTCGAAGCCAATCGGCGCTATGCCAGTGGCGGTGAAGATGGCCTCGATTTTGGCTTTCAACGGTGTGGCTACGCCGTGCTGGTAGATGAAGACGACCGTGACGTGCTGCTGGCCAACATGGCAATGCACCGCGGCCTGGGCGTCAATGTCGAATTGCTGCAAGCGTGCGAATTGCAGGATATGGTGCCTTCGCTCAAAATGCACGATGTCGCGGCGGTGGCTTATGAGCCGGAAGGCGGCTATGCCAATCCGCTGCAAACCGTGCAGGCTTTCGCCGCTGCCGCGCGGCGCAACGGCGCTACCCTGTGTTTCGGTGCTGCGGTTGTCAATGCACAAAAAGCCGGTGGCGATTGGCGCATCGAGTTGCAAAATGGCGACACGGTTTCCTCGGCGCAAGTCGTGTTGTGTACCGGCAACTGGTCGTATGGTGTGGGCGCTCTGTTCGGGTTGCAACTGCCGGTTGCGCCGGTGCGCGCACAGATTACTGTGATGCAGCGTCCTCCACAATTCGGGGGTTCGTTTCCCGTTATCTCCGACCTGGTGAACCTGGCCTATTTTCGCGTTGAGGGCGAAAGCGGCATGTGGGTCGGTTCTTCCGACATGAGCGATTTGCAAGAAGCATTGCCTGCGCCTGAAGGCTTTAATGAGGTGGCAGATAGCCAGGCGATTGAAGCGGCGCGCCATAAAACGGCGCTACGGTTTGAAGGTTTTGACACTAGCGACAAGGGCGATGTGCAGCGCGCCTTTTGCGGGCTGTATGAAACCACGCCCGACTGGCAACCCATTATTGATTCGTTCGATAACGTGCATGTGGCGGTCGGCTTTTCCGGTCACGGTTTCAAGCTGGCGCCGGTCGTGGGTGAAGAGATGGCGCATCGTGTGACGAGTACTCAGTCGCCTTTTGATACTTCTATTTTCGATCTCGCTCGGTTTGAAGAGGGGCGGCCCATCAAGTCGCGCCATGTTTATCGCCGCGCGCGGTTTCTGCGCTAGGCGACCTCGCCGAATAGTTTCTAAACCCAACACAATTGTCGTCATTTTCGAGGAGTGCTGCTTATGCTCAACGTATCCGAAACGCAAAAGATGTTCCAGGAAAAAGGCATCAAGTATTTCATGATGTCGTTTGTAGACTTGAACGGCACGCCGCGCGCCAAGCTGGTGCCCGCCGAATGTCTGAGTGATGTCGCCGAAGGGGCCGCCGGATTTGCCGGTTTCGCAGTTGATGGCGTGGGGCAAGGCCCGCACGATCCGGATTTGTCATGCGTGCCGAAAAGCGACTCCAGCGTGTTTCCGCTGCCGTGGAAGCCGGGCCTGGCCTGGATTGCGGGCAACCTGCAAATGGACGGCACCGATTGGGAATATTGCCCGCGCTCCATTCTTTCACGCACAACTGAAAGGGCACGTGAAATGGGCTTCACTTTCATGTTGGGCGTGGAGCCGGAGTTCTTTCTCATCGACAAAAAAGCCGACGGCACTCCCTCTATCGCCGATCCCGCCGATACTTTAGATAAGCCGTGTTATAGCCAGCTTTCGCTGCTGCGCAATGCCGACTTTCTGACGACGATTATTTCGCATCTTAACGAATTGGGTTACGGCGTTTATCAAAACGATCACGAGGATGCCAACGGCCAGTTCGAAATTAACTGGCGTTACGCCGACGCCATGACAACGGCCGATCAGGTGTCGTTTTTCAAGTTCATGGTGAAGGCGCTCGCTGAAGAGCGCGGGCTGGGCGCTACCTTCATGCCCAAGCCGTTTTCGGATTTAACGGGCAACGGCGCGCACATGCACATCTCGCTGTGGGACGTTGAAGCACGCGACAACTTGTTCCTCGATAAAAACGATACGCATGGACTGAGCAGCTTGGCCTATGCCTTTATCGGCGGTGTTGTGGCGCACGCCAAAGGCTTATGCGCGCTGACGGCGCCGAGCGTTAATTCCTACAAGCGACTGGGCGCGCGCTGCCCCAATTCCGGTGCGACATGGGCGCCGGTTTTCATTACGCACGGCGGCAACAACCGCACCATGATGATTCGCGTGCCCGCAGCCGGTCGCTTCGAATATCGCACCGCCGATAGTTCGGCGAATCCATACCTGGCGGCGACCGGCATCCTGGCTGCCGGCCTGGACGGCATCGAAAAAGGTTTGCAGTCAGGTGCGCGACGCGAGGGCAACTTGTTTGAAATGTCGCGCCAGCAGGCGCTGGATGCGGGTATTAATTTGCTGCCGTCGAACCTGGGTGAAGCGCTTGATGAACTGGAACGCGACGAAGTATTATGTGATGCGCTGGGTTCAGATTACGCCCAAATCTATTTGCAAACCAAGCGCGCTGAGTGGAACGAGTACTCGGACATGATCGCCAAAAGCGTCACCTCATGGGAGTGGAAAAAGTATCTGAGCTTGTAAAAGTTGGCTGTATTGGTTGACGGCGAATAGAGAATCGTCGTGCCTGCCCCTGAAGGAGCGGACTGAACCACAATCATTCCTCATGCACTTACCGTTCGTCAATGATCTCCGCATGTGCCACTCAAATTTGCTGTAGTAAACTGTTACAACCTCTTAATTCACCCGTAACAAAGTGGCGTTAAAATCGCACTAAATCCACAGAAAGCAGTTTTTCCTGTTATCGTGCAAACCCAATCACAAAGTCAATCCGGTGTGGGGCAATCTCAAGCGCAGGGGCCAGTGCCCGACGCGCAGGTTTTAAACGCGCCGGCGCCGAACGAGCAACAGCCGGAAGCTCAACAGCCAGAGGCTCAACAGCCGGGCGAGCCGCCTCAGGGCGCGCAAACTCCGGTGACGGCTGAGAAACCGCCTGCCGGACAGTTGTTCGCCACGCCGATCAAGTGCGGACTTTTCGCGCGTTACTCTGAAGGTGGCTTCTACGATGAGATGTTCGATGAAGCGGGACAGCCGCGCGCGCACTACCAAGGTGTGTTCGATCAACTGAGCGCGATGACGCCGCAAGACTTCACTGCGCGACGCAAACGGGCCGATCTCACTTTTTTGCAGCAGGGCATCACCTTTACGGTTTACGGCGGTGATAGCGGCGGCAACACCGAGCGCATCTTTCCGTTCGACCTGGTGCCGCGCATCATTACGGCGCGCAAGTGGGCGCGCCTGGAAGCCGGCTTGAAGCAGCGCATTCGCGCTCTCAACCTGTTTTTGCAGGACGTTTATCACGAGCAGAAAATCTTGAAAGATGGCGTGGTGCCGCTCGATTTAGTACTCGGCTGCCCGGATTATCGCCGCGAGATTTTCGGCATCAACGCCGCCAAGAACGTCTACACACATATCTCCGGCACCGACCTGGTGCGCGATGAGAAGGGTGAGTATTTGGTTCTGGAAGATAACCTGCGTTCTCCTTCAGGTGCCTGCTACGTGGTGGAAAACCGGCAGGTAATGAAGAACACATTTCCCATGACCTTCTCGCGCTATGGCGTGCGCTCGGTCGATGGATATTGTGTCGATCTGCGCGACAGCCTGCGCATGGTTGCTCCCGGCGGCATCGAAAACCCCACCATTGTGTTGCTGACGCCCGGCCTCTATAATTCGGCCTATTACGACCACGCCTTCCTGGCCAAGCAGATGGGCATTGAATTGTGTGAAGGCCGCGACCTCATTGTGGACGACGCCAAAGTTTATATGCGCACCACGCAGGGTTTGCGCCGCGTGGATGTCATCTATCGTCGCATTGATGACGATTACCTCGACCCGCTGACGTTCCGCCCCGATTCATCGTTGGGCGTAACAGGGCTTATCAACTGCTGGCGCGCCGGTAACGTGACGCTGGCCAACGCCGTGGGAACCGGCGTGGCGGACGACAAAGCGGTGTATGCCTACACGCCGCAGATGATCAAGTATTACCTGGACGAAGACCCGATTCTGCCCATCGTTCCGACATACATGACGGCGGACGACAAAGAACGCGCTTATGTATTGGAACACCTGCACGAACTGGTGGTAAAACCAACGAACGCCAGCGGCGGTTACGGCATGTTGGTCGGGCCGTATTCTACGGCAGCACAGCGTGAGGAAATGCGTGATCGTATTTCCAGCAATCCGCGCGGCTTCATCGCGCAGCCAACGCTCAAGCTGTCGCGCCACCCGACTTTTATCGAAGATGGCAATGATGGCTATTTTGAAGGTCGCCACGTCGATTTGCGGCCTTACATTATTTTCGATGGCGATGATGTAAAGGTCATGCCCGGCGGTCTGACGCGCGTCGCCCTGGTGAGAAATTCGCTGGTGGTCAATTCCAGCCAGGGCGGCGGCTCCAAAGATACATGGGTGCTGAGCCAGGATTTTTAGTTTTTTAACAGGGATGGAGGGGATGAAAGAGATGGCTCAAGATTCGTCGTTGCAGATGTTCTGCGTTTTTTAAATGAGAACCATTGCAACGAGTACTCATTGCAATGCCCGAAACCATCCCTTTCATCCCCTCCATCCCTGTTAATTCAAAGAGGTTGATATGCTAAGCCGTGTTGCGGATGCGCTATTCTGGATGGCACGCTACTATGAGCGCGCCGAGAATACGTCGCGCCTCATTGACGTGAACATCAACATGATGCTCGATATGGGGCACGCGCTGAGCGATGCCGGTTCCAGCGCGCCTTATTGGAACCCGATTATTCGCATCACCAGCCCGTTCGATGAATTTCGTGCGCGCTACCCGAAAACAACGCAGGAAAGCGCGCTGGAATGGTTGACTTTTGACGAGAACAACTCGAACTCGATCTTTGGGTGCATCAGCCGTACGCGCGAAAATGCCCGCGCCATTCGCGGCCAGATTTCAAGCGAAATGTGGCAGCAGATTAACTCGACATACCTGCGCGTCAAAGATTCGACCAACGCCGACATCTGGCGCGAAGGGCCGCACGCCTACTTCCTGCGTGTGCGCGAAGCGTCGCAGCTTTTTCAGGGCATGATGAAGAGTACTCAACCGCGCGATGAAGCCTATCATTGGATGCAACTGGGCAAATACTTGGAACGCGCTGATGCCACCACGCGACTGGTCGATGTGAAGTATCATATTCTGCTACCGTCGGTGGATGAAGTCGGCGGTCCCATCGACAACGTGCAGTGGATCGCTGTTCTCAAGTCGTGCAGCGCTTACGAAGCCTATCAGCGCCGTTATGTGGCGAGAATTACGCCCAGTCGCGTGGCGGAATTCCTGGTGCTCGACCGCACTTTTCCGCGCGCCGTGCGCTTCAGCTTCGACCAGGTTCGCTGGGCGTTGCGCTCGATTGCCATTGAACATGGCGCCATCGACGAGCGACCGCCCGAAATTGTGGCGAGCCATGTGCGCCACATGTTGAGCGAAACAACCATGAGAGGCATCGTGCAGTTTGGTTTGCACGAATACATGGCGCAGCTTCAACATTACTGTGCTGAAGTTTCGAACAAAATTACCCAGACTTACTTCCAGGGCGCGATGCAGCATGCAGCTTAAATCCGTGCCGCTTTGGGGAGGAAATTAAAGTTCTTCTGCGCACAGACAAATCTGCTATCAGGCTTCAAACTCACCACTCATGTTGATTACCACGCTGCACGAGACAGTCTTCGAATACGACCGCCCCATTCGCGGCACGTTTACCGAAGTGCGCCTGTGGCCCGTATCGGATGCGGGACAAACGTGCCGCGAGTTCTCGCTTTCGGTCGATCCAATGCGGGCCATGACCGAAGCCACAGACTACCACGGCAACATAGCGCTGATGTTCAACATTCTGCCGGAGCATCGCCGCGTTGTGGTGTCGGGACGCTCGGTTGTGGAAACGCATCGCCGTCCGTTTTCGGCACAGGAGCCGTTAACGGAATTTGAGAACCACAAAGCGCAGCTCGATTATCTCCAGTTCGGCGGCCCGGTCGAGGATGTGCCGCAAATCGAAGAATGGGTGGATGCTTCGGGATTGCGCAACGCTGATGAAAGCGCGCCGTGGTGGGAGCCACACAGCACTTTTGCCGCCGCGCAGAAACTGAACACGCTGATCTATGAGCGCTTTACTTACGCGCCCAATACCACCGACGTTCACACGCGCATTTCAGAAGTGTTTGCCACTGGCTGTGGCGTGTGTCAGGATTTTGCGCATATCTTCATTGCGGTGTGCCGTGCGGCGGGCGTGCCGGCGCGCTATGTCAGCGGCTATCTCGTGACGCGTCGCTCACGTTCCGCGCAGGGTTCATCGGCTTCTCATGCCTGGGTGGAAGTTTTGATTCCACAAATGGGCTGGTGTGCCTTCGACCCGACCAACAACATGCTGGCCAACGATTACTACATCAAGCTGGCTGCGGGTTGCGATTACCGCGATGTGCCGCCCACGCGCGGTATCTACAAGGGTTTCGGCGTTACGGCTAATTTACGCGTGCGGGTTCATACCATTGTGGAAGGTGAGAGCCTGGAAACGGGCGATCAGGCCGAAAGCGATGACGGGCCGACACCGGAGAGCAACATCGACACGAGTACTCAACGAGGGCCGCGCGAGTTAGTAGGATAATCGGGCGATAAGACAAATCGTTGAAAGAAAGATATTTATGAATCCGCAAACGCTTGAACACGATACCACGACAACACGCGCCGGGCGCATTGTGAAACCGGAATGGTTGTCTCCGCCGCCTCTGCCGGGCTACACGCCTCCGCCAGCCGGCAAATACACCCTGCGCGTCGGTTGTGAATTTGTTTATCGTTCGGAATGGCCCACGCCGGCCATCATACAGGTCGAGGCATACCGCGACGGCGACCACCAACTGCTTGAAGAAAGCTGGCGCAACACACCCGAAATCGACTCGCACGAGTACTCGGATGTTTACGGTAACCGCTGTCGTCGCCTCGTAATTCCGCGTGGCGAAACTCGTCTGAGCTACGATGCCCTGGTCGATATTACGTCCAATCCCGATGAAGTCGATCTGCACGCCGAGCAGTTGCCGGTCGAGTTCCTGCCGGACGAAACCATTATTTACACGCTGGCCAGCCGCTACTGCGAAAGCGACCTGCTGGTGCACGACGCCTGGAAGCTTTTCGGCGACACGCCGCCCGGTTGGCAGCGCGTGCAGGCCGTCTGCGACTGGTGCCACGAAAACATCGCCTACGAGAGCGGCGCCAGTACGCCCGCTACGACAGCTCTTGATATTTATCGCAACCGCGCCGGCATCTGCCGCGATTTCGCCCACATTGGCGTCACGTTATGTCGCGCTCTCAGCATTCCGGCGCGTTATTGCTTCGGCTACATGCCCGATATTGGCGTGGTCGCCCCTGAAGTCCCTATGGATTTTCATGCCTGGTTCGAAGTTTTTCTGGGCGGTCGCTGGCGCACATTCGATGCACGCCACAACACGCCGCGCATCGGGCGCGTTCCCATTGCGCGCGGGCGCGACGCCCTCGATTGCGCCATGATTACAACCTATGGTGCAGCCGAGTTCCAGAGCATGATCGTATGGGCTGAAGAAGCACCCGAATCAGCTTAAACGCGCCATCTCAAGCAGAGCGTCTTGTTCAGGAGCGCCCGAGTTTTTCCTGAACTCGGGATGACCTTTGCGCAAAACGTGTAGCCGATGCAGGTGCTGTAGCCGCATACAGGCTGCGTGTAACCGGCGCGTCTGCAACTGTGATTGGCTAAACTGGCGCCCATGCCAATCACGATTTCCGACCTGAGCTGGACTTTTCCTCTTTCTCGCCCGCACTGTGGCATCGCACTGGGTAACGGCACGCAAGGCGTATTGGTATGGGGCAACGAATTTCTTTGTCTCACCATAGCACGCGCGGGCTTTTGGGATCATCGCGGCGGCAATGCCTTCACAACGGCTGCGACTTTTTCCAAAGTTCGCGCGTTCCTCGAAGCCGACGATGAAAACGGCATCAAAGAGCTGTTTGCCAAGCCGCCCAAAGACGAACGCACGCCACAACGCCCACAGCAAATCGGCGGCGGCCGTATCGAGTTGCACTTCCCCGATGGCTTCAAGCCCAGAACAGGCGTATTGAAGCGCGAAAGCGGCATTCTGGAAATCGAACTGCAAAACGAGGCGGGAGCAAGCCGCTTGGTACAGATCGAGATGTCGATGGATGATGAGGTGTCGTGGATTGATGGCGCGTCCGGCGCGCAACTGCGTCTGCGCCCAACGTGGGAATGGACGGGCAAGCAACTCGAAAAGTGGGACGTCTTGCCGCCGCACGTCATTGAAATCGAAGACGGCACCGGCTTCGTGCAGGAATTGCCGGACGATGACGCGCTGGCAATTGTAGTTCGTAAGCAGGGCGAACGACTTTTCATCGCGACGGCTTTGGGCGATGTTGAAGACGCCGCGAAAGAGGCTGTGCAGCGTGCGCGCGACGTGCCCGTTACCGATTCGGGCTACTTCTGGAAGCGGTACTGGCAGGATGTGCCGCGCGTGCAACTGCCCGACGCCGAGTTGCAGCATTTCTGGGACATCGCGCTGTGGAAGCAGGCTGGGATAACGACGCCTCATGGCGTCGCGGCCACGTTGCAAGGGCCGTGGATGGAAGAGTACCAGTTGCCGCCGTGGAGCAACGATTATCATTTCAACATCAATGCACAAATGATTTACTGGCCGGCTCTGGCCACTAATCGGCTGGAGCATTTCGCGCCGTTATGGGCGATGATTCGTGAATGGATGCCGGTCTTGCGCGAAAACGGCGAAACGTTTTTCGGGCGAAAAGGCGCTTTGATGTTGCCGCACGCCGTGGATGATAAATGCCAGGTCGTCGGCTCGTTCTGGACGGGCACTATTGACCACGCCTGCACCGCCTGGATGGCGCAGATGGCGTGGCTGCACTATCGTTACGGGCTGGACGAAAATATCTTGCGCGATGTAGCGTGGCCTCTGCTCAATGGCGCCTTTGAAGGCTACTGGGCGATGCACGAAGAGAAGGACGGCAAGTTCTCGCTGCCCATCAGCGTCAGCCCCGAATATCGCGCCAGTGGCATGAACGCCTGGGGCCGCGACGCTTCGTTTCAACTGGCGGCGTGGCACATGATCGCGCAGATTCTACCCGATGCGGCCCGAGTACTCGGACAAGATACCGACCCGCGCTGGCGTGAAGTCGAGGAGAAACTGCCGCCTTATTCTCTTGTAAACAATCGCATCGGGTTGTGGGGCGGGCTTGAGCTTGAAGAAAGCCATCGTCACCATTCGCACCTGGCCTCGATCTGGCCGTTCATGTCGCTTGATCCTTTCGACGCGACGCACTGGAAAACGGTTACGCGTTCAATCGAGTTCTGGAACAAGACCGGCGCCGGGCAGTGGACAGGTTGGTGCATTCCGTGGGCGTCTGTTTTATGCTCGCGTCTCGAACTGCCCGATGCCGCCGTGACGTGGATGCACTGGATGCTCGATAACTTCACCAATGAAGGTTACGGCACATTGCACAACGCCGACTTCCCCGGCGCAGCGGCCTGGAGCGATGGCTCTTTTGAAAGCCGTCGCAAGCCCGAAAACCGCGAAGTCATGCAGATGGATGCTACAATGGGCTTCCTCATCGCCGTTACCGAACTTCTGGTGCAAAACCGTCGCGATGGAATACATGTGTTGCCTCAGTTGCCCCGCCGCTGGAAAACGCTACGCTTCGACGGCATCCGCACCGAAGGCGCTTTTCTCATTGGCGCGACGGTGGAAGACGGAAAAACAACCGAAGTGCGCGTCAAAGCGGAAAAAGGCGGCCTGTTGCGTTTGTATCCGGGATTTGGAGATGTTGTGCAGCGCGAAATGGCAGTGGGAGAAGAGTTCGTTTTGCGGCCATGAGCAGCAGATCTCGGGATGCGGGCAGACAAAGTACTTTTAGTCGTTCAGCCAAAGTACTTTGGCTCCGTTGTCGTCTAATTGGCTCTGCCTGCCTTAGCCTGACGCCACTCCGGCCAGTTGCAGCCAGTCTTCATGCGATAACGTGCGCGTGTCATCGGTTTCTTCGCCGTCAACAATTTGCGCGAAGAGTTCGCGTTTGGCGCGCAGAATTTCATCGACACGTTCTTCAAGAGTGCCGAGCATAATGTAACGGTAAACGTGAACCGGGCGCATTTGTCCGGGGCGATGAGCGCGATCTTCCGCCTGCGTTTCGGCAGCAGGGTTCCACCAGCGGTCGAAGTGAAAAACATAAGACGCGCTCTGCAAATTCAAGCCAACGCCGCCCGCGCGCAGCGACACAATTAACAGGGGCGAACCGTCGGGAGCGGCAAAAGCGTCGAGTGCGCGTTGCCGTGCCCGCGCATCCATATCGCCAGTGAAAAGCAACGGCTGCCACGGCGCCAATTCGCGCGCCAATCGCTTTGCACCGAAGTTTTCGTTGGTGAACTGCGTGAAGATTAGCGCCCGTTCGCCGCCGGCAATAACATCGCTCAAGCGCTCACGCAGGTCATCCAGTTTGGCCGAAAACGTGGTTTTTCCCGGTGCGAAGTTGCAGATTTGCTGTAGTTTCATAATCTGCGCCATGACGCCTTCCATTGGCAAATCGCCGTTTTTCAGTGCCGCGCGCAACGCCTCGGCGCCGCCCTGCGCCACTTCGTCGTAGGCGGTGCGCTGTTCGGGTGTCATCGGCAGCGGCACGGTGGTGATGATTTTCGGCGGTAGGTCGGCCAATACCTCGGCTTTGCGGCGGCGCAGTTGATGCTTGGCGAGCAGAACGCGCAAACGCGGCACATCAGGGAAAATCGCGTTTTGTCCGGTGACGAATTCCAGAATCGAAGCGGCATCGCCGGCGCTGTTTTCCAGCGGCGTGCCGGTCAGAGCCCACGAACGGCGGCGCGGCAAAGCCTTGCAAACCTGCGCGATGCTGCTGTCGCGATTCTTGATTTTCTGTGCCTCGTCGAGTACGACCACGTCCCAACCGCCGCGATCCGGCAAAGCAGAGAGATTAAAGTCCTCACTTAAAAGCACTTCCCAGTCGGCGCGCAAAGTTTCATAGGAAACCACCGTGAGGTGTGCGCGATAGCGCCACTGCCAGCGTCGCGTTGCTGCCGCGCCGTTCACCACCATGACGCGCAGTTCGGGCGTCCATTGCGCTGCCGCGCGGCGCCACTGTTCGAGCAGGCTGGCCGGGACGACAATCAGCGCCCGCTCGATTTGACGGCGGTGCAACAGCACACGCAATGCCGCCAGTGTTTGCGCAGTTTTGCCCAGGCCCATGTCGTCGCCCAGCAACAGGTGGCGCGCTTTGAGCAAGACGCGCACGCCTACGCCCTGAAAGCCAAAAAGCGTGTGCGGCCATTGCATCGGCCCGTTTGGGCGCAGCAACAGTTCGGGAGCCGGTTGCAGCATGGCGGCTAAACGCCAGCGCAGCCCGTCATCGGGCGCCGCCGCGTGCGATTCGTCGCCTTCAAATTCTTCGTTTTCCTGCAATGGGGCATTCACGACAGGCGTCGGACCGAACATCAGGCGCACATCGTAATCGCGGGCGCGCCACTGCCGCACATGGCCCAGTTGTGAAGTCGCGGGCGATTCCTCCGGCGCCGCAATACGCCGCGCCGGTTGTTCATCGCGCCACCGCCACCAGGTATTCGGCATAATTATGAATAGACCTCTTTCATAGATCAATAGTTTGTCATTCCGAGCGCAGTGAGGAATCTTTACACGCTACAAAGCAAGATTCCCCAGCGCAGCGAGAAGCATCAACAGGCTTCTCTAACGGGCGTCCAACGCTGCGCTCAGAATGACACGACAGGAGGCGGCCACGCATGGATGAAAGAGGTCTAATGGAACGCGGAGCCTTCGGCTACACAAAAGCGAGATTGATATACGCGGATTCTGCTCAGTATTTTTCTGCCAAAGCCGTTTGCAGCGCACGAGCAGCGCGGTCGAACGGCTCCAACAGCAGGCCGCGTTCAGTTAATCTGGCGAATAGTTCGGCGGCGCTTTCGGTGGGCGCTTGCGGCGCCCATAATACATCTACGGTGCCGACTTCGCCTGCGCCATCAAAGGTGGTGACGCGCTCGGCGAATTCGGCGGCAGGTGCCAATTCCTGATGTAATTGGCCTAATCGTGCCACCGGGATTTCCAGCGCAAGCTGGCCATCCGGCCCGAAAAGCCCCGGCGCGATTTCCTGCGCGCGATAAAGCAGCAACGCCGGTGCCAGTTGCGCCGACTGGAACAAAGTCGCGCACAAGCGTCGCGCCGCTGCGTGCGGCTTGTCGCGCTCACGCCACAGTTCAGCGCGCATTAGTTCCAACCGATTGAAGACGAATTCCAGCGGCTCGCCGCGTGCGTTGAGCAGCAATAACGCGCCTGCCACGAAATCGTCGCCGGCAGGCGCCAGATGCAAAAACGCCGCAACGCCCAACGCTTCGATGCTCTCGTTATCGTGAAAGGGAATCATAACGGGCTCAGGAACGGGGATTTTATAGGATCAATTCACCGCAAAGCGCACAAAAGCACTTCCAATCAGGGTCGCGTCGTTTTTGCGTTGTTTTAGCGAACGCAGTTTGCGAGCTATTCTCTTCCAAAAATTCGCGTTCTGTTTTAACTTACAACGCGATTTCAGGTTCGTCGTCACGTTTTTCGCGTTGCAGGTCGGTGTCTTCTTCGTAGGAAAGTTGCACCGCTTCCACCACAATATCGGCTTCGACACCATACAAACGGCGCAAGTCCCAAGCGTTGATCCAGGTGCGCAAATACTGGCGCAGACCGGTGCTTAACGAGTACTCGCGACCCGCATCCGACGGCGGCGCTTCCCAGTTGTAGGCGGTGGAATATAATTCTCGCGCTCGCGCGCCTATGGCGTTGACCTGATCTTTGGTCGGCGGGCGCAAATCGAGCGCGTGGCGTTCGATGGCTTTCATGCCGGTTTCGGCGGCGGGGATGTACGGCGCGTCGGGCGTGGTTTCCAAGCGCGCCGGAATCGTGTGCAAATCGTCTTTGCGACCGCGTAGCACCTGGCTCGAATAATCTTTGGTGATGGTGAACACGGCGCCCACACCGAAGGCGCGGGCGTTTTTATCCAGCCCCATCAGTTGCGCCAGATGCGCGTAAGCCCGCCCACGCTGGCGCAGACTGTAACGCGAAATCATTTCGGTTTCGTCGAGCAGGATGATCCAGCCGTTGTAGCCCGCCGAGCGGAAGAAACGCCCCAGAAACTCGAAGCGCGTCAAGAATTGGCCCTTAACCATCGGGCTGATGCGGTTCACCGGATCGCCGATCTCGCGCAGCACGAACTTCAGGTCACCGGCCAGCATGGGGTTGCCTGTCCATTCGGCTAAAACACGTTCCAGCACCGCTTCGTCGCTGTGTTTTTCAAAGACGCGCAGGGTAGCCGCCAGGCGCGGGTCGATTCCCAGCGTATGATTCGCGAAGTCGAAGAATTGTTGGTAATGCGGCGCGCTGTCCGAGCGCCAGTGGTGCGCGATTTCTCCCAGCGCGGGGCCGGATAAATCGGGCGCGACCGCCGCTTCCACGCAGGCGCGATAAATTTTTCCCAGGTCGTGCAGCGGCGTTTCCTTGTTAAGCACCACTTGCGAAACCACGAAGTTCGCTTCCAGCGCGAGATGGCGCATCGCTTCGAGCCAGTGCGATTTTCCGGCGCCGAAATCGGCTTCCAGCAGCAGACCCGGCAACGGCTTGAGCGAATCGTCGCCCCAACTTGTCGCGAGATTTTCAAGCAGCGCATCGAACTTTTCTTTGATGTCGTTCTGATGCGGCTCGAGAAAACGCACCACATCGCGATTGGGCACACCAGCACGCAACGCTTCAATCGCGCGCCGCGCTTCAACGGCAGAAAGGGAAGTGGACATGGGAAGTGATGAGTGATGAGGGTGCAAAGTATTCTGTTCACACCGACCGATTACCGGACTTGTACCAACGCATTAAGCGGGTTGGAGCGGCGGCGGTCGTGAACGTCTTCGACGACGCGCATTTTGAGCGCGGTGTAGTTGTCCACCCCGCGTTTGGCGTCGTGAAGCAGCCCCGTTCCGGCCACGGCAACCAGCAGGAAATGGCTGCTCTCATCTGTATCGTCGATGAACTGGCGCAGTACTTCATACACATCGAGCGCCGTGCCGCGCGAGTAACGGATTGGCGCTTCGCCCGGCAGCACGCTCATCGTGACGGCATTTATATCGAGCAAAAGGGCCAGGCCGCCGTATCCGGTTTCGTGCAGCCACAGCGCGAGGCTGGACAGCAACAAACGTGCGTTGTGGCGCGCGATTTTGCCGAAAATCTGCACGCGCTTGAGCGCCGAGACGTTGTATTTTTCGCCGCGCAGCCACTTCTGAATGGTATCGGCATCGCTGGGCGCCACGTTTTGCGGATTGATCTGGCTTTGACACAACATCGCCATGGCAATGCGGAACTCTTTGCTGAAACGGTAGTCCTTCAGCAGTTCGTTATTGATCCAGCGTTGCGCTTCGGCCAGCACATCGCCGGGCCGAGAACCCCGCGCTTGCGCGCACTCTTCCAGCGAAGGCAAGCCGTTTTTCGGCAGGGTGTAGCCTTGCGCGGCGAAGCGGTCGCGCAGCCAATGCACCGCGAGGGCGTTCCAGTCGAGTTGTCGCGCCACGGCGAAGAATATCTGGTCGATCATGTGAACGCGCGTTTGCGAGGCATCCACGCGCGCTACGGCCAGATAATGCGCGCTGGCCGACTGTGCCACTTCGTCTAAAATCGCGCCCGCGCGTTCGGGCGGCGCCACGGCAATCTTCACCGCCGCGCCGCCGCCCGGCACAAATTCAGCGGCGTATTCGCGGCCCAGCAATTCAGTCCATTCCATTAAAGGCACTGGCACGAAGGTCCCCTTTCAAAGTACTTTGAATTTTACGAGTACTCGTAAAACCGAGTACTCGATTTAGCGCGGCGGCGTGAATTTGATGGTGGAGTATTCTTTTTCAGCGCCATCACGCGTGACGAAGTGCAGACGTTTGCCTTTGGCGCCCTCACGACTGGCTGTGCTCGAAGGCAGGCTCAAGCGGTAACCGCGTTTGGTTTCCCCAATGCCGCTGGTGTCGAGAAAATAGATATCGCGTGTAAAATCGAGCAGCGTATAATCTTTGGCGGCGCCGGGCAGCAGCGTCAGCACCTGGTAGATTTCGCTCAGAGAACGGTCGATATAATCGTCGGTTTTGGCGCCGGCACGCAGCAGTTCATAAGCCTCGAAAAGCGTTTCGATGAATTGCGCCGATTTGGCTTTGGGTTCCTGCGCCTGCACGCGGCGCAAAAGTGCAGCCAGCACATCGGGGCGCAGGTTGAACTCCAGCCGTTTGTCGATGCGCACGGCTCCGATTTCGGGTTCGCGGCGCAACAGCACCGGATAGCAGAATATCACGCCCTCGCGTTCGGATAGCTTTACCCCGGCACGTTGCGCCTCATCCTGTAACTCCTGCACGAAGCCGCCTTCGGTCGTGAGATATTGCGCGGTATCGAAATCGAGAGGCGCGCAGGAGCCGGCTTTTTCGGCCAGGTTGGCAGCCGCGTTCTGCGCCGCCTGACGCAATTTTTCGAGGTCGCGCAAATTGCCCTGCGCCACGGCTTTTTCCAATTTCGCCACGGCTGCTGCCTGCTTTTTCGCCGCATCGCTCCAGGCGCGCACCACAGCCTGATATTCGTCCAATACCGGAATCAGTTGCATATCGTTGCCAGTTCCTTTCATCTTATCGCCAGAATAATTCTGACACAAGCGGCCAGCGGATGACATGACGTTCCGGTTTGCAACGGAATACGAAACCGCCTGGAACGGCACCGTCGCAATGGTTATAATAAGGCAACTCTATCTACAATTCAATTTTGAATTTGCCGACACGTCCTAATGGTCTGCAATCTCTGTAGAGGCATTGCAGCGGTCAAAGTAGTACATTAACCGGGTAGTAGGCAGAGACGACTACGAACCCCAAGCGTGAGCGACGGGCTTACGAAGGGTGACAAATAGCCCCGCGCTCACGCTTGGGGTTCGTCGCTCAATCCACACTTACTACCCGTTAGAGCAGTAGAGATGTAGCAGCCGTTAAATTGACGCTTCTGTTTCCTCAACCGAGACGGTTTGCTCCACCAGTTGTGCGCTGCCGAAGAAGGTCATCATCGAGGTGTCGACAGCATCGCGCCCGACGCTGATGTTGATCAGGCCGTGGCGCACGCGTTCATAGGTGGCGTCGAAAGGATACCACCAGCCCGGCAAGTCGTCGAAACCGGGCGGCGGCGCCAGATAGGCTTGGAAATAAGCGTGAAAATCGGGCGGATCGAGTTCCAGGCAGTAACCGGCGGCATAACGCGCCGGGATGTTGAGCGCGCGACAAAACGCAATCGCCAGGTGCGAGAAATCGCGGCACACGCCGATGCGCTCGGTCACCATGTCGAAGGCGCCGGTGCTGCTGGTGGTGTGGCCGTATTCGTAGGTGATCTTGGAGCGAATCCAATCGCAGATAGTGAGTACTCGACTGGCGCCTCGCGGCACGTCTCCAAATAAATCGGCAGCGACTTTGGCCAGGCGGTCGCTTTCGCAGTAGCGGCTGGGCAGTGTGAGCACAAGCACTTCGGGCGGAATGTCGGCGACATCGACTTCGGCAGTGCCCTTGGGCGGCGCGAGGGATTCGGTTAAATCAACCTGCGCCGTGTAGCTCATCTCAAAGTGGCCCGGCGGCGCGCAAAAGCGTCGATTGCGGTTGCCGAAGATGTCGATGAAAAACTCCGTTTCCGTGGGCGGCGAAAACGAAAGCTCTTCGTGCAAAACGTGCTGCATCGGCAGATTGGCCACTTCAATCTGCAGCAATCCCGTCACTTGCTGGGGCATGTTATACACGGCGTGCGCCGAAACCTGAAGTTTCATGCGCTTAAGAGTACTCGATGGAAGTTTCGGATGCGTTACAAATCCGGGTTTACAGCCGAATTCTCATCTGTGGCACGAATGAAGCCTTGTGCTACCGCATCGTCGATCAGGCTTTCGGCGAGATTCCACAACTGTGGGGCGCCATCTTCAATGCGACGGTTGCGTTCGCGCACACGCTCGGCGCTGATGTCGTGCTTTTTCCAGCCGCCGCCCTGAGTGTTATAGTTTTGCAGCAACGGATGCAGGCGGTCGAGCGATGAGGCGAACAGAGCTTCAGGTGTCTGGCGCGCTTCGAACTCGTCCCATAGTTGGCGTATTTCAGCGGCTAAGTCGGGCGGCAACAGGTTAAAGATGCGTTCGGCAGCGGCGATTTCGCGTTCCTCTTTGCCAATGTGCGCCGCGACATCATAAACGAAAGTATCGCCCGCATCGATTTCCACCAGGTCGTGTACCAGCAGCATCTTGACGACGCGGCACACATCAATCGGCGCTTTCGAGTACTCGCACAGCACAATGGCCATCATGGCGAGGTGCCACGAATGTTCAGCATCGTTTTCGTGACGCGAGCGGTCGAGCAAAAAGTTCTGTCGGAAGATTTGCTTGGCTTTGTCGATTTCGAGAATGAAATCGATTTGCTGTTGCAAGCGGTGCTGTTGCAAGCGGTGCTGTGCGTCTGCGGCGTCTGCTTCCGAGTACTCATGCATTAGCTGGGTGGCCACTAGCTGGACGGCGCGACATCGAGGTTGATGGGCTCTTCGGGGAACTCGAATTCGGGCATCGTTTTCACCAGTTCAATAAGACCTTTACTCCAGTGCTCGCGGATCATCTTAAGATAGGGATCTCCTTCCTTGAAGCGCCTGCGATGGCGCACTCGCAATGAATCGGTTTCATAAACGAGCAGGTCGATGGGAGGGCCAACGGAAAGGTTGCTTTTCATCGTTGAGTCCATGGAGATAACACCAAACTTTATCGCATCGGCCAGGCGCGTTTTGCAATTGAAGCCCCGGTCGAGAATCGGCTTGCCATATTTTGACTCGCCGATCTGAAGGAATGGAGAATCGGTGCTGGCGTGCATCACGTTGCCCTGCGGATAGATGTAGTAAATCTGCGGTGGCAAATTGCCGATTTGCCCACCGATCAAAAAGTGAATATTGAACTTGAAATCGTCTTTTTCCAGGTGCTCACGATCAAGTTTCTCGACTTCGCGGATTTTATCGCCGACGTAGCGCGCCGTTTCGAAAAGAGTTCTCTGATTCATCAGGTGCGGATGATCGGGCGCGGTTTTGCCTATGAGCGCGTCTTCTTCCATCAGCGCGATGGCAGTGTGTGTGAGCGACAGATTGCCTGAACTCATGAGGCAAATAACGCGCTCTCCGGGATTCTCATAGACGCGCATTTTGCGATGTACCGTGATGTTATCGAGGCCGGCATTGGAGCGCGAATCGGACAGAAAAATAATTCCTTCGTCACAAAGCAAACTTAAACAGTAGGTCATAAGCGGGGTAATTTCAGCCAAGGCGGCGCGGGAAATGACACACGTCAAGCGCGCCGTGAAACAAGTAAGGCCATAAAGATGCCACCAGGCATGAGATGTGGTTGATGCCCGGTAGTATCGCGCAGGCATCGAGTACTCGGCAAGGGCACGCCAGGCAATGATATGCTCCGGGTTTTACTCGTAGCGTTTCTTCATCGGGTAAAATAAAGCTCTGTAGAGGCCGTTTTGTGTTCTCGCGTGTGAGCCTTTTTCGGCGGCAGGGCCCTTCGCGCATACTGTTTGTGAAGGCAGGCATTATTCATGCTGATTCCGTACAACGTTGATCGTCAGACGCGCCGTATGCCGCGTTTCACCTATGGGCTTATGGCGGTCAACGTTCTGGTGTTCTTTTTCACCATTCTCACTTCCAACATGAATCTACCGGCGGATAAAGTCGCCGGTAAAGCAGCCATCAAGGCGTGGGCGGCACAGTCTGGTGCCGGCGATGAAGGCCTGGGGATGTTCTCTGACGAAGCAGAAGCTGCCACCGGGGCTGTGCCGCCATCTTCTTCCACTGAATCTGTGACAGGCCGCTTCCCCATCACGGCGTTTCAAGTTGTTCCCGTGCCTTCAGGAGAAAATACCCCGGAAGGCGACTCGACCGAAAGCGGCTCCTCCGGCAGCGGCTCCTCCGGCAGCGGCTTTTCCAGGGAGGACGCAGGGCTTAAGTTCGTTCAAGAGATGGCGATGGTGGATGCCTACAAAAAGGCCAACGACGAGGCCGGCTACACAAAATTCTGGCAAATTGAGCACGCTTTTGATTCGTTTGTGATGGAGCCGCACTACTCGGCGATGAACACCTTCGCCTACCGCGCCAACAATCCCACGTTTTTGGGTATTCTGGGGTCGATGTTCCTGCATGGCGGCATCGAGCATCTGCTGGGCAACATGCTGTTCTTGTGGGTTTTTGGACGCGCGCTTGAAGATGCTCTGGGGCCTTACATTTATCTCGGTTCGTATCTGCTGTGTGGCATTGCGGCGACAGTTCTCTATCACATCATGATGATGACTTTCACGCCGCAGTCGGCTGCCGTGCCGGCTATTGGCGCTTCCGGTGCTATCGCTGGAGTACTCGGTTTGTTCGCCATGCGTTTCTACCGCACGCCGGTGCGCATCTTCTTCCTGTCCGGTTATGCGCTGTATGCGGTGGGCATTTTGTGGGCAATCAGTGGCATCTTTATCTATCGCGGCACCAATCCGGCCATCCTGGTGCTGCTCTCGGCTGCTATAATTGGCGGTCTTATCTACTTTGGTCAGGAATGGGGCATTTGGCACTCCTTCAAAGTCGCCTCGATGTATGCCATCGGATTCTGGCTGCTGGTATCGAACGTTTTGCCCGGTGTCATCACACTTTTTCAGAAGGAAAGAGCGGGCGGCGTCGGCTACTGGGCGCACATCGGCGGCTTTATGTGCGGCATGTTGTATGCGTTTCTCATCGGTGCCAAGACCGAGGGCAAAACCGAGTACCTTATCGAAGACGCGCAGAAATCGCTCGATAAGAAGCAGGGCGGCAACGCACTGGAATATGCGCAGGACTTGCTCAAGCACCAGCCGGAAAACCCCACCGTGTATGAGCTGCTGGCCGAAGCCTACGACCACAAGAACAACGAGGACGCGGCACTCGATAATTACGAGATCGCCATCGATAAGTATTTAAAAAAGGGCGAACGCGACAGTGCGGCACGCACGTATTTGAATGCGTTGCAAAAGCATCCTCTGTTCATCTTGCAGCCGGCGACGCAGTTCATCCTTTCCAGCCAGATCGGCATCAACGGCGATTACGCAAAAGCCGCCGAGAACCTGGCCAAAATTCCTTTCACCTTTCCCGATGCGCCTGAAGGTGAACTCAGCCTGCTGCGCGCGGCTCAGATGTATATCGACCACCTAAACCAGCCCGAAATGGGCCTGCACCTTTTGAATACCATGTTGCAGCAATATCCCGAAACGCAATGGATGGCGCAGGTTGAAGCGGCTATGCGCAAGGCGCAGTATCAGTTGAGCACGCCGTCCGACCCCGCAGCCAGCGGGGTGTCTCCCTCGCCCAAAGGCTATCCCGGCGCGCCCAAAACACCCACGAAAAGATAGCGAAAGATAAATCAGCGAGGGTTTGTCTATGCCTGGCATAGACCAGCGGGCTATGCGTCAACGGAGCTATGCTTCAAGCAGTTACAGGTAGAACTGCCGTGAATGAGACTTAAGTCCGGTGCGTCGTTCCACCCTGGGGCGGATGTGGAAGCGAGACAACGTGGTTACCTTTTACTTGAAGGCGATACGCGCTGCGAGCGATACGCGCTGCGAGCGAGACCACTATAAGTAGGAAGGAGAACCCGTCATGAGACACCCATTTGTTTCACTTCCCCGCACGCAGAGACTCCTGGCGCGCGCAGGACGCGGCAGCAGTTTTGTTCTGGCCTGTGCTCTGGCGTTCAATGGCGCGGTTCCTCCAGCGGTTCCTCCAGCGGTTCCTCCAGCGGTTCCTCAATTGAGGGCACAGGAAATGCCGCCATCCGCGGCTCAGTTCAATCCTGCAACTAAGCCGTTAGCAGGTGCAGCTGCAGGAACGGCAACACCTATCGTATCAACGCCGGTGCGCACGGTTAAGGTGGACACCTTCGAAGCGGGCCTGCTCGGCTGGGCGGGTTACAAATTCGGGCCCGCCGGTTACTCGGCTGACCTGGAAGCGCGCGTCGGCGTCACTGATAAAGCGGCGCAGATAAAAAACGGCAAAGGCTCGCTGTATTACATCTACAATGTGGCGCCCAAGACCATTGGCCTGTTGTCATTGGAACGACCGCTTGAACTTCAGGGCATGGAATCGATCAACTTTTCCCTCAAGGTCGATGCGCCTACGATCATGGCATTTGCTCTGCGCGAGAAAGGCGGTGCGCGTTACGATACGTATTTCTATTGTCAGGCCAATACGTGGCAGGACATCGCCATTGACCTGGATTCGCTCCGTCTTGCCGCCGACTCGCCGGACGACAACTCTCGTCTCGATCTCGATCAGGTGACGGGCATTTACCTGGCGGATGCAGCCGGTATGTTCATCGAAGCATCCTCGGGCCAAGACGGGACGCGCATCCTGTGGTTGGACGATGTCGAGTACTCGTCAAAGCGCGTAGTGCCAAAGAACATGGCGCTTGCACCGCCTGGTGCCGGTGCGCCTATCGTGATTGACAGTTTCGAAGCCGGCACCATTCGCTGGATTCCGTTGCTACTCCAGATTCAGCCAAGCCTCAAAATCGACATCGCCAACGGCGACCTTAAGCTCGACCGGCAAACCGCTAACGATAGCGGCGCCAAATCGTTGAAAGCGACTTACAAGCGCGAAAAAAATGCTGCTCCGGTCTGGCTGCATAGCCTGGAAAGCATCAAGTTGTCTGGCGCGCAGTCACTCGACCTGGCGCTGCGAACCGCTGCGGACGGCGTGTTCCTCGTTTCGCTCAAAGAAAAAGACGAATCGCGCTATGAGCAAGTCGTTGAACTCAAAGCCGAAGATGGTTGGAAGAAGTTTTCCTGGCCGCTGGCGAGCTTCAAGCTGGCCGGTGATTCCAGGGATGAAAACGATAGGCTCGACATCAACAACGTGGAGGAAATCACCATCGCCGACCTGACGGCTGTGCTGCCCCAAGAACTGGGCAAAGGCCCACTCGGCGAGACTGCACTATGGATCGACGAAGTGCAGTTCGGGCGTGCAAGTGCCGCCGCTAAATAAAGCGTTGCACTGTCATCAAGCAACCCGGTGAGTAGCAACTTCGATTGCGCCCGCAAGTTGTCGTTTCCGTAGGGGCGCACGGCGTGCGCCCTCATGCTGCGGCAACCACATCAGGGCGCATGCCATGCGCCCCTACGCCAAAGACATCCACGCGACCGCACCGCTTCAGCAGTTTTGTTTTATCTCAGCCCCGCGCAACTCAACGACAAGTAAGAGAGTGCTTCCTTAATCACCACCCGACAATCAGTCCCCAACGTTCGCCTAAGTTTCCTGACTTTTAGAGCGTCTTTGAGAGGAGTTATAGCAGTTAACGACTTGCAGGCGACACATGATTGCCCTGGAACCCTAAGCGTGAGCGCGGGGCTGAACTCAGCGGTGCCTTAGCTCCGCGCTCACGCTTGGGGTTCCGGGGCAATCATGTGTCGCCTGCAACCTATTAACTCAAGACTTACGCAGAGGGCTTGCAAATGCAGGGCAATGTAGGGGCCTAGCACGCTACGCTCCTACGACTGGCTTCCGCGTAAGTCCTGAACTGTTATATCGTCCCCGTAGAGGCACAGCGGTGCGCCCCTAAGACAACCGCTCCCAAAATTGCTTTCGAGCCTAGGCTTGCAATGCAGCGCGGATGCTGTGTTCTACGGGAGAGTACTCGCTGTCAGCACGGTGGAGTTGCATCGCTTCGCGCAAAGGCGTGGTGCGATTGCACATGAAACGCGGAACACCGAGATGGTTTTGCGACGCCGCATGGTACAAGAACGGGTGGCAGAAAATCACATCACCGGGAGAGCCGGTGGTCTCGATCACGCGCAAACGTGTGCCGTGCTCGTCGGGAGTTTCCTCATCCATGAAGCGCGCGATGCGTTCCTGAGGGTCTTCAATCTGGTCTTCGCTGGTGGATTGCCCGGTCAGTTGGGCCAGCCACGGATGCCCTACATTGCACTGCTTGATGGCATCGTTTAGTTCAATGCCTTCGGGAAACTGCTTCAGAAACCGCGCCACGACCTGATGAGAGCCTTCGGCTACTAAAGTTCCGCCGCCGCGCGAAGCGATTTCGGAGAACATGCACAGCATCAGCAAACCCTGGTCGGGCGCATCCACTGTGTGGCGGAATTGAATGCCGTCCCAGTGCCAGCCACCTGTGGGCACTGTCCACGGACGGTCGGCTCCCAGCGCAAAGTTCACCGGCCACCAGCCCCAGTAGCTGGTATGTCCGCGCTGGCTCCAGCGGCCGGCGCCTACCAGGTCTTCCACAGCATCGCGCAACAGTTCGGTGTCGCAAGCCTGAAAAACCTCGTCGGCATACGTTTCTTTGAGATGCGCCATCGGTTGCGTCCACGTCGCGCGATCGTCGCGTTGCACGCCGCGTTCCGATAAACGCTCCCACAGAAACGCCTGCGCCTTTAACGCCTGTTCACGCGGAAACGCTTCCTTGAGCGTTATGTGGCCGCGTTGCTGGAACTGTTCGATTTGTTCTGCTGTGAAAACTTTGGGTGCCATAATGCCTTGTCTGTCCGCAGGGCGTTTACTGCTGCCGTCCGGTGCCGATAACTTTGCGCGGCTTGGAGCCATCGGCGGGAGAAAGCACGCCATCGCGCTCCAACTGATCGACGATGCGACCGGCGCGCGGATAGCCGATCTCAAATTTGCGCTGAATCAAACTCGCACTCATTTCCGTGTTGCGCTGCACGAACTCCAGTATTTCGTCATACAGGTCGTCGCGCTTCTCGTCGGAGCGGCTACTGCCGCCTTCATCGAGTACTCCATCGTCGTCCACTTCGTCCAGGTCAAGGCCGTAATCGAGTGGCTCGTCGTCGCCGTAGTGAGCTTTCACCACGTCCACCACGCGGTTGACTTCTTCTTCCGATAAAAACGCGCCCTGAATGCGCACGGCTTTGCCGCCGTTGTTAGCATCGAAGAGCATATCGCCCGAACCGATGAGACGCTCGGCGCCAACGCTGTCGAGAATGGTGCGCGAATCGACCTGTGAAGCCACGGCAAACGCGACGCGGCTGGGAATGTTGGCTTTAATCACGCCGGTAATCACGTTGACACTGGGACGCTGCGTCGCCACGATAAGGTGAATGCCCGTCGCGCGTGCCAACTGTGCCAGACGGCAGATCAGCTTTTCAAACTCAGCTGCGGCGGTCATCATCAGGTCGGCCAACTCGTCGATCACAATGACCAGGTAGGGCAGGGGCGCTTCGCCTTCTTCCAGCTTTGCATTGTAGGAAGCGATGTTGCGCACGCCGCGCTCGGCGAAGCGCTTGTAACGCTTGTCCATTTCGGCGATGGCGCCGCGCAGCGCCCGCACAGCGTCTTTGGGTTCCACCACGACAGGGTGAAACAGATGCGGAATATCACGATACAGCGTCAGCTCGACGCGCTTGGGGTCGATGAGCGAGAACTTCACTTCTTCGGGTGTGGCGCGCACCAGAATCGAGGCGATGATGGAGTTGAGACAGACCGATTTGCCGGAGTTGGTCGCACCGGCGATCAGCATGTGCGGCATTTTGGTGAGGTCGGCCCATTTCGGCTGGCCCGCGATGTCCTTGCCCAGCACGAAGGATAGCTTCGATTGAGTACTCAGGAAGTCGTGGCGCTCCAGCACATCGCGCAGGCGCACCAGGTGAACTTTCTTGTTGGGCACTTCAATACCGACCACGTCTTTACCAGGCACCGGCGCCTCGATGCGCACCGCAAGAGCCGATAGCGAGCGTGCCATGTCGCGGTCGAGGTTGGCAATTGCGGCCACGCGCACGCCCGGTGCGGGCTGCACTTCGTAGCGCGTAATGACCGGCCCGCGCTTCACATCGGTCACGCGCGCGTCGATTTTAAAAGAAGCAAGCGTTTCCTGCACCGCCTTGACGCCGATCTGGATGTCGTCCTGCACGCCGGTCGTGTCCATTGTGACCGGCGGGTCGAGGGCGCGCACCGCATCGTCGAAGTATTCGGGCATTAACGGGCCATCACCGAAACGGCGGCGCGGCTTCTCGATACGCGGCTTTTTCACGACTTCTTCGCCGCCTGTCGCTGAGGCCAGAGCTTGCGCTTCCAGCTTTTCAACCGGTGTCATCTCGTCTTCCGACTTCGGCGTTTCGGGCGCGATGTCAAGCGGCGTTTCGAGAACGGACTGTGGCGGCGGCGCATCCGTGATTTCGATGCGCACCGCAGGAATCTCAGGCGCTGCGGGCTCCGCTCTAGCGGCTGGCGGCGTGACCACGTCTGGTAAATCGGCAGCATCAGGCGCAGCGGCAGCGCTGGGCGCAGCATTCGTGTTTAACGGAGTGCTCGCTGGCGGTGCCGCTGCGGGCATGGGAGCGGCTGCTGCTTCAGGCGTTCCGGCTAACAGATCATCAACCGAGAGAAACGGTGAACGTCCCGCTTTTCGCGGCGCTGCGTCGCCATAAGATGGAAGATCTTCCCAGGCGGCGCCTTGTGTATCCTGCACGATTTCATGCGGCAGGCGGCGTGCCGGTTTGAGCTGTCGTCCACGAGCCACAGGTTCCGTGTCGAAGTCAGCTTGTTCGTATGCTTCGTCGTCGAAGTCGTCTTCGGCCCACACGCGTTCGCGGCGCTGGGGCCGCACACGCTCCACGCCATTCATCACAAAGTCGCGCACACGGCCCGCCACCTGCGCCAGGGAAACCTCGCTCCAGAACAGCACAGCCACCAGCGTTAGCGCGGCCAGAAAGATCATGGCGCCGATTTCGCCCAGCGCCGAGCGCAGCGCCCATGCCATGACACCGCCGGTGTAACCACCGTGCGAGAAGATGGCGGCGCGTGTGGCGAACTCTTCACCGTGGGGCACGGCTAAGTGCGCGCCGGTCAGCAATACCAGCGTACCGGCGGCGGCACCGCGACCAAATGCGCGCAGGTTGAGGTGATGGCGCCGCACCATGAGCGAAACACCCAGCAAACAGAGCATGGCGGGAATCGTAATGGCGCCCAGTCCGAACAGCCAGCGCAACGCGCCAATCGTGATTTGCGGCAGAAATCCTTCCGCAGGGCGCAGTGCATTCAAGAGCAGCAATGCGCCCACGGCAAGGCAGAGCACGCCGGCGATTTCATAGGCCAGGGCGCGCGGCGGCGTTTTGGTGGCGGGCGGCAGCATTGGCGTCGTTGAGCCGCGCCGTGAACCGCCGCGTGCGTCGCCGCTGCGTGCGCCATTCGTGCTACGCGTGTTGGCGTTGCGGCGAGTGTTCGCACCGCGAGTGTCCGCACCATGCGTGTCCGCACCACGAGTGTCCAGGGCGCGGCGGATCATTGTGGAGTCGGCATCTCCGACACCTGTGTCCCCGGCACGGCGCGCGGCGTCGCGCAACTGGTCGGGGCGGTAGGAGCCGGACGAAGTAGCCGGTGCCAGAGCGTGCGATGGCTTCATGCGGCGCGTGGCCAGGGTCTCGCGCGGCGGCGAAAATTCGCGTGACGTTGAGTACTCGTTGTTTGTCTTGGGTGTGTCGGGATGTAAACTGAAAAAGTCGTCCGAATCGAGCGGAGCGGCTTCTTTTTTGCTGCGGGGCATAATATCTCCCACGGGCTGCGATGATTGGAGTGCGGAATCACGAACTTGGAAACGGGGCGGCGCAGGCTTCTTCTATAAGATAATAGCGTCGAAGCCGGCGGCCAGCCTGTCATGTCAGTTCGGCTGGGAGTCCTGCAATCATTCTACCCCTTGGCTGTAGCAATGGCAAATGTATGTGCTGGCCAGAGCGGTGCTGAGAGTGGTGCTGATAGCCTTCGTGAGACGTGATGTTGCAGCCGCTGAATTTTTGTTGACAAATTGTGTGCAGCACGATTTTCGTGTAAAATGAAGGTACGTTATTGCAATCCGACAGGGTCGTGATATACAATCACAAAACTATCCCGTTTTAAATTGATTTTGGAACTCATTCAGAGGGCTTCTCGTTCCGGGTCGGGCCGCTGTGTTGAGGTAAATTGACGGACGTTACCTGTGGCTTATTGCCTGTAGCTCATCGGCAAGGTGCGGCGTTTTTGAGTACTCAGTTGTTCGTGCATTCATTCTTTTTCATTGTTCTGAGTATTTTTTAAGGGCCGTTTGGAACTGTTGCGATGTCAGGCGCACCAAAACCACAATTCTTGGGGCGCCAAAAGGCCCGAAAGGTAACACCATGTCATTAACTGCTAAGAAGTCGCTAATCCAGATTTTGGGCGAGAGGGGCAAGATCACGCGTGATCAGGCCGTCGAGGCAATGCAGCGTAAGCAAGCCACGACCGAATCTCTCGAACGAATCCTCATCGACATGGGCGTTTCAGAAGCCGATGTCTACGAAGGCCAGGCCGAAAGCCTCGGCGTGCTTTTTCTCGACCTGAAAAGCATCAAAGTCGATCCCCAGGCCAAGAACCTGCTGCCCGAAGACATGCAGGATCGCTACGGTGCCGTGCCGATTCGCATTGACGGCAAAAGCCTCACCGTCGCGATGCAGAACCCCAAAGATGTCTTCGCCGTGGATGAGATGCGCATGAAAACGCAGCTCAACATCCGTCCGGTTCTGGTGCCGCCCTCGCAGCTCGAATCGCTGCGCAACGGCACCGCCAGCAACGGCAACGGTGGCGGCGGCAACGGCACCGCGCTCAGCATCAACGGCGTTAGCCCCGAAGCCCAGGAAAGCGCCGACTTCGACGAGCACATGTCGGAGATTCTCGACATGCTGGCGCCGGTCGAGGCTGACCCCACCAAGAAAAAGAAGAAGGACAGCCGGGGCGATTTGCAAAAGGCGATGGATGCCGAAGCGGGCGAGTCCGAAGAAAATGAAATTGGTGCGCCAGGTGGCGTGGTGGATGGGCAGTTGGGCGCCGATGAAGCGCCGATTATCCGCATCGTCAACACCATCCTCATGTACGCCGTGAAAGACGGCGCCAGCGACATCCATATCGAACCGCAGCGCAAAGGCGTGCGCATTCGCTATCGCATCGACGGCGTGCTGCACGAGCAGATGAAAGTGCCGCAGTATGTGTTGAACCCGCTCGTGTCGCGCATCAAGATCATGGCCGACATGAACATTGCCGAGCGTCGCATCCCACAGGATGGTCGCATCCACATCAAGATGCAGGAAAAGGACTTTGACCTGCGCGTCAGCTCTTTGCCCACGGCTTTCGGTGAGAAAGTCGTCATGCGTATTCTGGACAAGAGCTCGGTCTTGATTGGTCTGGACAAGCTCGGTTTGTATCCCGAAACGCAGGCGCAGTTGCTTGACATGTGCCATCAGCCCAACGGCATGTTCATGATTTGCGGCCCGACCGGTTCCGGCAAGACCACTACGCTGTACTCGGTTCTCAACGTTATCAATTCCATTGAAAAGAACCTGCTGACGGTTGAAGACCCCATCGAATATCAGTTGCCCGGATTGTCGCAGGTGCACGTAAACCGCAAAGCAGGGCTGAGTTTCGCCAACGCTTTGCGCGCTTTCTTGCGCCAGGACCCCGACATCATCATGGTCGGCGAGATTCGCGACCTGGAAACGGCGGAAATCGCGGTGCAGGCGGCTCTTACAGGTCACCTTGTACTCAGCACCGTGCACACCAACGATGCGCCTTCAACCGCAACGCGCCTGGCCGACATGGGCGTAGAGCCGTTCTTGATTTCGGCTTCGCTGGTAGGCTCGCTGGCGCAACGTTTGGCGCGGCGCATCTGCTCCAACTGCAAGGAAGAGTACATGCCGGCGCGCGAGATTTTGCTGCGCTTCGGACATGATCCCGACCTGCATCCCGACGTGAAGTTTTACAAGGGACGCGGCTGCGACCGCTGCCGCCAGACCGGCTACAAAGGCCGCATGGGCATCTACGAGTTGATGCGCATCAACGAAGAAATCTCCGACATGATCGTGCGTCGTTCGCCGCTTTCCGAATTGAAGGAAGCGGCCCGCTCCAACGGCATGAAGACCTTGCAGGAAGACGGCTTCCGTCGCTGCAAAGACGGCATGACCACAGTCGAAGAAGTCATGCGCGTCGTCTTCACCGGCGGACACTAACCCGCTCCCGGTGCGTAAAAGCACATCCGGCGCGTAAAAGCACGCCCGGCACTCACTGCGAGTACTCAGCAAGAGGTCAAGATGAACCATGTGGTTTGTCCTCACTGCAAAGAGAAGAATCCGCACGGAGCAGTGGTGTGCCGGTCGTGTCATGCCTCTTTATCGTCTCGGAGCGGCGTGTGGGATGCGGCAGCCCGGTTCGGTATTGGCCCCTACGGGCAAGTGGTGCGTGAGCAGAGGCCAGACAGCAAGAGCGATCCGATTGAGCGTATCTTTGACACCATCCTGAAGTATGGAGCCAAGGATGGCGCCAGCGAGGTTCATATCGAGCCGCAAGACGAAGGCGTCAGCATTTTCTACCACATCAACGGAGAACTGCACGAGCAGATGAAGGTGCCACGCTACATTTTGCCGCCTTTGGTTTCACATATCAAAGATATGGGTAAAATGGAGATTCTGGATGCGGAGAAAAGCGACGCCGGGCAAGGCGGTCACATTCACTTTTTCGCGGATAACCGGTTCTACGATTGGAATGTGAGTACTCAGATGACGGCTTTTGGTGAAAGAGTTGTTCTCCGCGCACAAGCATAGTGCTTTGGCGAGACGTTTGCGCGTGATGTCTTTGTTAATTTCCCGGCGGTGTTGCTTTCCCTGGGGCGGTGAGTAAAAGAGGTCTTATGGCTAATAACCCGAACAATGTTGGAAATAACGGTGGCCCGGCGCGTCCTCAGGCGGTAATTCCAGGGGCGGCTCCCGGTCGTCCGCAGGCTGTGATTCCTGGTGCGCCGGCCCGTCCGGGTATGCCGCCGCAGCGTCCCGGTGCTCCGGCTGCGCGTCCCGGTATGCCGGTTCCTCCCGGTGGCCGCGTCGAGCGTCCCGGCGAAAGGCCGCAGCGTCCCGTGGCGAATATTCCTGTTCCCGGCGGCAACGGCATGATGACGCCGGGCGCCGTTAATGGCCAGCAGCAGGAAGCACCCGTCGAAGAGGACGTTCCCAAGCTGTCGCTGGACGAAGTCTATATTGATGAACTGCTGACCAAAACTTACGAATTGGGCTCCAGCGACTTGCACCTGGCAGTCGGACGTCCGCCTTGTGTGCGCCTGCATGGCAAGGTCATGGAGTTGGACGAATACGAAGAAGTCAAAGCCTCGGTTTTGCAGCGCATGGTGTATGACGTGTTGTCGGACGAGCAAATCCAGCGCTTTGAAAACGATAAAGAGTTGGACATGGCCTATACGGCGCAGCATGTGGCGCGCTTCCGTGTCAACGTGTTTCGTGACAAGGGCAATGTCGCGGCTGCGATGCGTGTCATCCCCAGCGAAATTCCATCTGCCGAAAAGATGGAGTTGCCGCCGGTTATCATGGACCTGGCGAATCGCCCGCGCGGCTTGATGCTGGTTACCGGCCCGACAGGTTCGGGCAAGTCGACTACGCTGGCTGCTGTTATCAACCGCATCAACGAAACGCACGATGGGCATATTATCACCATCGAAGACCCCATCGAGTTTTTGCACAGTCACAAGCGCTGCGTCGTGAACCAGCGCGAAGTGGGCAGCGATACCAAGGCGTTTTCCAATGCGTTGCGAGCCTCGTTGCGTGAAGACCCGGACGTGATTCTGGTCGGCGAAATGCGCGACAACGAAACCATTCACCTGGCGATCACGGCGGCGGAAACCGGTCACCTTGTGTTCGGCACGCTGCACACCAACTCGGCTGCCGAATCCATCGACCGTATGGTGGGCGTATTTCCTTCCGAAATGCAGGAACAGGTGCGCACGCAGTTGTCCAACTCGCTGGTGGCGATTGTGTCGCAGCAGTTGTTGCCCAAAGTGGGTGGCGGACGCATCGCGGCGGTCGAAATCATGATCGCCAACTCGGCGATTCGCAACCTGATTCGTGAAGCCAAAGCGCACCAGATGGTGTCGATCATCCAGACGCAAAACGGCATTGGTATGCAGACCATGGACCAGGCGTTGCGCGACCTGTATCATAAGGGACTTATCACTTATGACGATGCCATGGCGCGTGCTCACAACCCGGCTGAGTTGGAAGTCATGATGCTCAACCGCGCTGATGGAACGCTTTAAGCTTGAGCTTGAGCCGTGGCAAGCGAGTACTCGTTGCTACTTGTGTAACGAGTATTCGTAAAGCGGGTTTGTCTTGCATCATGTAGGTAGAACAAGGAACGGGTCGAGTGGCGAAACGTTTGTTGTTCGCTTCCACATCGTTACCGAACCAATGCCGGGTTTTCAACGTCTCCTGGCATCTTGAAGTTGGTTTGCGGTTTATCTATGCTCTAGTGCGCATTTTTCGACACCTGGTGCCGGGATCGCGCCCATCAATATTTGAGACGCACTGTCGTACAAGGAGAAACTATGCCGACATTTGCATATGTGGCTAAGGACAAAGCAGGCAAAATCATTCGTGGTCGCGCGGAAGCCGATAACGAAAAGATGTTGACCAAGCGCCTGCAGGATTCGGGCTACTGGGTGACGCAGGTCGCCAAAGAGGGAGCCGGTGCGGGAGCCAAGCGCAAGAATCCGCTGGAGGCGATGAAAAAGGTCAAGCTGAAAGACAAGTCGATCTTTTGTCGTCAGTTCGCCACCATGATCAACGCCGGCGTCAGCCTGGTGCGTTGTCTTTCGGTTCTCGAAAAGCAGACCGTCAACACGCGCCTGAAAACTGTTATTCGTGACGTGCAGAACCGCGTTGAAGCCGGCGAAACACTGTCCCGCGCGCTGCTGCACCATAATAATATTTTCGACAATCTGTTTGTCGGTCTGGTGCGCGCCGGTGAAGTCGGTGGTGTGCTGGACGAAACTCTTGAACGCCTGTCGCAGTTCCTGGAAGGCGATCTGCGCCTCAAGCAGAAAATCAAAGCCGCGATGACCTATCCGGTTCTGGTTATGGTGGTGGCATTTATCATCGTGACCGGCCTGGTAACTTTTATCGTGCCAAAGTTCATCGACATCTTCAAAGACTTCAACGTCGAGATGCCGGTGATGACGCAGATTCTGATCACGGTTTCGAAGTTCATGACTTCGAAAGAAGGCATCTTGATGCTGTGCGTTGGCATTCCGATGACCATGTTCGCCTTCCGCAAATTCATCAAGACCAAGTTCGGCAAGCGTCTCTTCGACAAATACAAGATGAAGATACCGGTCTTCGGTAAGCTGAGCCATAACATTGCGGTCGCGCGTTTTTCGCGCACGCTGGCGACGCTGCTGACATCGGGCGTACCCATTTTGCAGGCGATGGAGACCGTGGCACACGCCATCGACAACGAGACCTTTACCGATGTTATCATGGGCGCTCGTGCCCGCATCCGTGAAGGCGATCCTATCGGCGAACCGCTGGAAAAAAGCGGCATGTTCCCGCCGATGGTGATTCAGATGATTTCCATCGGGGAAGAAACCGGCGCCCTCGACCAGATGCTGGGCAAAGTGGCCGACTTCTACGAAACCGAAGTCGAAATGCAGTTGCAGTCGCTGGCGGCTGCGCTCGAACCGTTGATGATCGTGGTTCTGGGGTGTATCGTGGGCTTCATCGTTATCGCGTTGTTCATGCCGCTGATTGCAATCGTGGCCTCGCTTTCGGGCGGCGGCGAGTAACAGCAGAGCAGTAGAAAGCAGGGGCAGTTGGCAGGAGGCAGTGAGCACCGCTGCTTCCTGCCTTTTGCTTTGTGCTTCTTGCCGCTGCTTCCTATTGCTGCTTCCTGCGCCTGCCTTCTGCTGCTGCTTTCTGCCTCCTGAACTGAACCATGCTGCTGCTGATTTTATTCGTGCTGGGCACATGTGTCGGATCATTTCTCAACGTTTGCATCTGGCGCCTGCCGCGTGGCGAAAGCGTGGTCGAGCCGCCATCGCATTGCCCGCGCTGCGATACCAGGCTGCAAGCGCTCGATCTGGTGCCGCTGTGGTCGCAGGTTTTCCTCAAGGCGCGCTGCCGTTATTGCGGCAACACCATCTCGTGGCGTTATTTTGGTATTGAGTTTCTCACCGGCGTTCTCTTCGTGCTGGCCGGATGGCGTCCCGGCAACCTGACCGGCGATTCGTGGTGGAGCGCAGCCTGGACGGGCGACGCTGTTTATCTGCTGCAATTGCTGGTTGTGATGTCGTGTCTGGTGGTCATCTTCTGGATCGATTATGAAACGTTCCTGATTCCGCTTTCGGCGGCGCTGATCATCGGTCTGGCCGGTGTGGCCGGCGATGCCTGGCGCGTTACGCAGGGCATGGCCAGCCTCACCGACGGCACGATCATTGAGGGCTATGCACTGCTGCCCGCTCCACTACCTGCTTCTGTTGTAGCGATGGTCGTCACAGCGACCTTGTTATGGCTGTTGCGGGAACTGTTCTCGTGGATTTACGGCAAGGAGGCGATGGGCTTTGGCGATGTCTTTCTCGTCGCGGGAATCGCCGCCAACATCGGCTGGAGTGCGCTTCTGGGCACGTTCTTCTTTCTATCGGTCATGCTGGGCGCGCTCATCGGTGTGACTTTGCGCATTCCACGAGCCGTGCGCGCTTACCGCTGGGCGACCGCCCGCGCCGCTCGGACCACGATAACTGCTGCAACGGCCACGCTGCCGCCAACACCTGAATCGAACGTTATTGATGCGACGATCACTGATGAAACAGTCGCCGCAGAAGAAACTTCCGAACCTGGATTGGGCGTAACCGACTCAGATGCAGATGTGGAGGAGCCGCAGATCTCGACCAGTCCTCAGACGAGTACTCGTGACTGGAGCCGTTCACAATCTCTGGCGTGGCCTTTGGCGCGGCACGCCTTTCGCAAGTCGGTTCCATTTGGCCCTATGTTGGCTGTGGGAGCCATCGTGACCCTGCTCTATGGAGCGCAATTGAACGAGTCGTATCTCAACTGGGTAAACGGCATCGGCCAGGCGGCTCCAACTCAGGCACGTCGCGAGGTCGAAAGACCACGCCACCTGCGGCAGGGCAAGGAAGCAGGTTAACCACGGAGATCGTGTTAACAATGGATATCGTGGCAACCTGAACATGGAGACAGCGACATTTGGGCGCAAATTTCATTTACCCTTAGCCATCACGGAGCGTAACCCTGTCGTTGTGAGTGGTGGCTGTGCATGCTGCATTGTGCGTACTGAGAAGAGATGGCTGGATTGATGTAAAAGCTCGGAGTTGCGCTCTTGCATCGTAATTCCAACACAGTGGCAGGCGCATCGCCGTTTTTTGCGTGCGTTTCAAATTGTGCTGTCGCGGGTATAATAACAGGGCAGAGTCTCCTATTGAGCAATCGTATCATTAATTCGTGGGAGCGAGGCACAATCGATATGAAAACAAAAGTTCTCAAACGGCATAGCGACGTTTCCAGCCGTCGTGGTTTCACCCTGATCGAAGTTTTGATCGTGCTCGTCATCATCTCTATTTTGATGGCGTTGTTATTTCCCGCCTTCCAGACCGCGCAGGAACGCGGACGGCAGGCCAACTGTGCTTCCAATTTGCAGCAAATCTACATGGCTGTCAACCAGTATAAGAACGACGAGCGGGAGTTCCCGGCTTCGTTGGCTGTGCTGATGGCGACCAACATGTATCTGGACGATGGCACCGGGCTTCCTGCCGATTCAAAAGCTGCAAACCGTGCCAACACATACGGCACCGGCTATTTGAAGAGTGGCAGCAACTTGCTGTGCCCCAATGACGACAAGGATGACGTTATCCGCTCATCTTATGGTGACATTTCCACTAATCTCGCCACCGGCAAGACCGAATCCGATGACCCGTCATTTCTGAGCCGCTTCGTGTGGAATTACTGGGGTTACGACAACATTGGCAGGTCTTACAGGAGCCCAATTGATGTGACGGACGCCGCCGGTAGCCCAGCGGCTTCGAGTGACATGTTCGTTACGCCGGCTAATGCTTACGACTTCGAACGAAATCCAATCAAGAACTCGATGTCAAACCGTTACGCGGCTGGAACCACAATCATTACGCGATGCGTTTTTCACCGTCCGCAAACAGCCAACAACCTGGCGACACCAGATCAGCTTTACGCTACGGGTGCTAACGCCCCCACAGCCGCCGATGCCAAGGGCGCACGCGACATCATTCTGCGCCTCGATGGTTCGGCCAAGCCCTACGATGTCACAACCTTCAACACACCAACGGGATCACCGACGATGTGGCAAACCCAGGACTTCCGCTAAGCTACGCCATCTTGCGTAGATTTGTCACAGAACAAGAGTTAGAGCTAACCAGCGAACGGCGGTTTGAAGTTGCCGAGGCGGCTTGAGACTTGCAGCAAGGTTGCGTTTACCGCAAAGCAACCTGCAAAGAATTGGCTCTTCATGAGCGGCAGGAGTTTCAAGCATGAGTACTCGACAACTTCTCGCCACCGGGGAGAAAACAGCAGTGCGTCACGATACATCAAAAGCAAAATACAGGGCAAGCGGCTTCACGTTAATCGAAGTCATGATTGCCCTGGCGATCTTTGTCATTGGCGCTCTGGCGATTGTGCGCATTTTTCCGCCCGCGCTCAACGTCATCCAAGGCTCAGAAAGCCGCTCCATTGCAATGAACCGCGCGCGCGCCTTCCTGGCCCGCAGCACCTCACAACCGGGGCTGGTGCCAGATTCGACGTTCGATTTTACAAAAGACGGTAGTATGAACATTGTTTGGAACAACTATAACGGTTCCGTTACTGGTACAACGACGCGCAACAATTCCCTGCCGACTGGGATTGATGAGGCTACCATTCAATCTTCAGCTTTGGGACATTTCAAACGCGTAGTTGGCGAGAAGCATCGAGTACTCCAATTCGGCCCTGCAACTTCACCAACTCGCTTTGTATTGAGCCAGTTTGCGCATGATGCGGAAAACAACACCAATGACGTGAGCATTTGGGTTGAAGATAGGGTTAACGGCGTCAGAGTGGAGAACGATGGCGATCTAGATTTCACAGATGCCAAACTCAGCATTGATGGGCGTGACTTCAACGAGCGCGATTACAAGTACCCTAACGGGAGTACCCCAACGCGAGTTGCTGTAGCAGATAACGAAAAGCTTGCCCCTGATGAGTGGACTGGCGTAAATACTATCTACTACGTGAGCTATCGCTACGGCGTTGATGCGAATAATGATGACGTGATTGATAGTGGTGAGAGGATGCGAGGCGTAAGCGATGAACCACTTATCCTGCCTAAGACAGCAGGCGGCGGCCCTGTAGATGCTGTCGCTCGTGTTCTTGCAGGTCGTGCACCCCTTGCGTTCACAATTATTCCTGGCGAAATTAGTGTGCGCGTCAAACGCAAAATTCGTAATGCAGTGATTGATCCAACGGCGACGGATCAAGCGGCAGAACGTGACTCTATTCGGGGCTATGTGCAGTTCGCAAACAATTCAAATGCCATACCTAGTGATCTCCAACCTGCTGGCCCAGCAAACGGTTTTATATACTCCACTGTAAGTCTCGACTACACTGTGCGTGATTGGCGTTGGTTGATTGACGACGACACACCTCAGGCTAATACCAACACGATTCAAACCCAGATTCGCTTCTATGACAACGAGCGATTGGCTGCGTCGTCTCTAAATCTTGTATCTGAGAATACAACTAAGCCTGTCATCGGCTTGCTTTTAGGCATAGATAGTAGTGGAAATTCGGTTCCTACCTTTGGTTGGTGGGATCAACAAACAGAACAGGCTGACACCGCACTGACTAACGTTAATCGCAAAACTGGTGAAATTGTCTACAACCTAAGCACACTAAGTTCAACAGATGCTCCACGCGCACGTACTGCTTACTGGACTCTTGACGGTTGGGCACAACAAATTTCTGTAGCTGCGCGCTCTTACGTGCCATTTTACACTTTACCCGCGACTACACGTCCTGCGAATGAACGTGAACCATGGCGCGAGTACTATTGGGACGGCCCGGGAAGCAGTTCTCTCTACTTCCCACCGAGTGAAGCAGGTAAAACGGTGCTTGTCACATTTGAATACGAAGAAAGCACGAATAATTACAAGACGCGAACCAGCGTGCTGACAATCGAAGACAAAGTTGATGGTACCGTGCCGACAGGCGCTTCTGCTGCTTTTGGCAACGCGGCGCGCAGAGCTGAATTTAGTAATCCAGCCACGAACGGCGTTTACGACGTGCGGGCCATCTTGAGTGTGCAAGGCTTGTCGGTGCAGTCGCGCACGGCGTGGATTGAGAACAACGCGCGTTATACGCAGGCCGAAGCAATCGGCTATCGTAAATTGGACTGATCATGAAAAGCAGTTCCCCTCACAATCTGAGTACTCGAAAGGCTGCTCGCCGCTCGTACGGTTCGCGGCGCGGCTTCACCTTGATTGAAGTTATGGTCGTGCTGGCGATTGCCGCCATTGTGACCAGCATCACGGTTTCGGGCTTCCGTTCGCTGACCGACGGCAACCGGCGCACCACATGCCAGACCAATATGTCGCAACTGTATGCGTCGCTGCGCCTGTATGCGGCTGATGAAGGAGGGGGATTCCCCTATTATGACGGCAGCAAATCAGGAATCGGTCCCAGCGATGGAGAACGAGGCATCGGTTTGTGGACGCTGTACACTTTTCCTTCCAATGCTGATGCTGATGAATTGGCTCCGGTAGCTCCCGACCCCGGTAGCAAACCTCTCGAACGCTATCTGCGTAGTGCCAAGGTGCTGCACTGTCCCGCTGATCTGGACACGGGCACGATAAATCGCACGAGCCTGATCATTCCCGATCCAAACAATTCAACTCAAAAAATATACAACCGGAACTACTTGTCGTATCACGCCTTTGATAACGGCACGCCGAGTGATACAAGTGATGACGACCAATTATATCAATCATCGCGCCTGGTTAATAGAACTGATCCAAACTGGAGACGGCAGTTGTTGCACTACGACAATAATGTTTTCGTCAATCGTCCGCCTACGGATGATACTGTCGTGATGTGGTGCCCATGGCATCGTGGCGTGCGCGACTTTGACAATGTGATGTTCTATGACGGCTCGGTGCAGATCATTCCACGCCAGCAGAACATTGACGACGCGAGTGTCTGCACTAAGTATGGCCAGTCGACGCCGTGCACATTTACCGGCTGGCAACGCGTGCCGAATGCACCGAAATAAATAGGCTGCCGACCGCTCATTTGCTCCGGCAGCGGATACGGCAGATAAGATGTGACTAAATGAAAACACTCAGCCGTGACATCAAAATACGTCGTTCACAAGGCGCCGTTGAGCCATTCACTCAACGGCGTGTGGGCTTCACACTGGTCGAAATGATGGTGACGCTCGCCATCATGATGCTGCTGTTCGGCATCATCTTTGTGCCGTTGAATCAGGCGTTCAACTTCTTCCATCTGGGCCAGACGCGCACCAGCATGCAGCAGGCGGCACGGCAGACCCTGGAGCAAATCTCCAGCGACTTGCGCACTGCGGTTCGTGTTTTTCCCAACACTATTACGCCAGGCATCACCAATCAGGCACCTTACAAACACCCTCTAACCGGAAACAGCCTGCCACCTTATATTGAAGTTGCCAATCCCGTAGCTGCCGACTCTTGTAAGACCACTGGCCTGCGTCGTGCAAACCTGTCGCGCATCGACTTTATTCCTGCCGAACTGGATAACAATGGCACTGTTGTTACTCCTGTAAGACCTGCACGCTATTTGGTGACATACTACGCGCGCCGCTACAACACACAGGATGCCTATGAGCCAATCAACAATCCAGTGCTCTTATTCCGTGCTCAATCGCCTATTCGCAATGGTGATAATAGTCTGGCTAAAACACCTGACAACAAGATTAATGTTGATACCAGCAGTGAACGCTATGGCCCTAACTGTGACGGTGACGTTGACGGCGATGGCAATGACGACGATGGCCGAGGCTCCGCATGGTTAATGCAGCAAAACGGCGAACCCAACTTTGAGAGACCTTGGCCTGCGCCTACTGGCGCTGCAATCACAAGTGACGCTCCGAATGGTAATGTTCCAGGAAGCCACACGCGTGCGATACCGCTGGGCGTATCATTAACCGCGCCACAAGCTGCTTTGCCTGCTAGCGACCCCAACCGCAATTATACGCCTCTGACCACATTTACTCTGACTGACTCAAACGACGACGGCAAAATTGACCAGGTGAAAATCAACCTTGCTCTGTCAAGCTACGACACCTCCAGCACCAATAATGGCAGCGGTACCCCCCCCGACTCGCAAAAGCTGCGCATGTCCACCACAGTCGATCTGCCGAACGTGATGTAACCCGTATCAAGCATCCACTATCGAGTACTCGCACGCGTCATAGCCAGGCTATAACAACAAATTTTATGGTGAATATGCCGGGAGCATCCATGCTCCCGGCATATTTTTCGCTATTTTGTGCCGCGCTGTCTTAATCACCATTTAACAGATCGAGAGTTTATCTATGACAATCCAGTGGGTTCCATTCGGCGCAAGCCGTCTGGGTCGTTACACATCTGCTTACTCACTTCATTGCCCTGTTCGTTCCACGCACCGCCAACAACGCCGTCGTGGCCAAGCCCTTTTGATGGCCGTGCTAATGATGGTGTTCGCAGCGCTACTGGGCGCGACCTTCATCACGGTTGTTGCCGCGAATGTTCAAGGTTCGGCACGCTCGGACGATAAAGCCGAAGCACAGAGCGCCGCGCGGGCCGGCATGAGACTGATGCAACAACGCCTGGCACAAGATGGACTGAACTGGCGTCCCAAAGACAAAGACCCCGCGCAGCAAACCCCGCCACAGCCCGGCGATGCTTCTTTCCGCGCTTACTACGACGACTTCGACCTGGCGCGCGGCTGGGCCACAACGGGCGTTGCCCCGAATGATGCACGTTACAACAGCGATGGCTTCGTGAAATATCCCGATCCGCGCGTTACGGGCGCGCAGGCCAGGGTGCTGCCGTTCATGGCCAAGATCGAAAAAGTGGCGCGCGGCGATGCCGACAATGCACAGGGCGATAAAACCGGCAATCTGCGCATAACGGTCATTGGCCGCTCCAACGACAACATGGCTGCTTTTGACAAACTGGTCGATTATGTGGCGGGCACGGCGCAGCAACCGCTCACGTCCAACATGCGCTCCGTTACCAACTGGGATTTCGTTACGGCAAACGTGCCATCGGGCAAAGTGGCGTCGCCGGTGACAAATTCAAAAACCGTTCCGCTGACGCAGGTATCCGGACGCTTTCCGGTTAACGCTCACTTCTATGTGACACTCAACACGGCGCAGGCTGTGCAGTTTGCAGTTGTGCAAAGCTACGTTTCCAGCGGCGTGGAGAAAGGAGTACTCACCCTGGCCGCACCGCTGAGCATTCCCGCCGGAGCACGCGTCGAGATGGCCGGTGCTCTGGGCGCGCCACCTTACATTAACTACGACAACAGTGCTAATGCCGCCAACAGCCCCACAATCGACACAGCCAACGAGCGCGTTGACTTGAATCTGTCGAGCGCCGCGACTCCGGGCAGCGTGCGTGTCAATGGCGGCTTGCTATGGTTTGGCGAAGTGCGCGCGGCCAACCTGCGTTCTCGTGAAAGCGCCAATGCGACTTCGGCTTCCAGCCCGATTTCGGCTTTTGGTGCAGCGCCTGCATCAACCGGAGCCGTGCGCGCTTCGGGCGTGATGCAGATTGTGGCCGGGCCGCCCGCACCCGAGCCGTCGAGTACTCCACTGGTGAGAATCAGCGGCCAATATTTCGATGGACGCACCTCGCAAACCCTCAACGACGCGCCTTTGTCCAACAGCAGCGCCGACCGGGCCTTTCCCGGCAGCGGCGCAGGCTGGGACAACATGACGGCCTCGCAAAAGGCGCAACTGGTGGATGATGGTTGGAATCGCCTGGCGGGCAACGTCACCGGCGACCGTCAGGTGCAGTCCTTCATGCCGCCCGACATCACGAGCGGTGTCGATGGCGTGAGTCGCTATCGCCAGAAAACCAAGTTCTCGAAGCCGGTCAATCCCGCAGACGGTGCTTCGGCCAGTCTGTATGGTTATGGCGAGGGCTTGTATATCAATAATCCACAGGACAGGGAGCGCGTCGGCACCGGCGCCAACACCTATCGCGACATGACGCCGATTGAACTGCGCAACCTGTGGTTTAGCTCTGTGGCCGGTTCGTCCACGAGAAGCACCGAATACTATCGCCTGTCGGAGCCTTCTTCGGCATCGTCCACCAACAAGTCGTTGGAGCAGCAGCACTTGCGCGGCTGGATTGGCCCGGACGAGTTTCGCGCACGCGGCGCCCTGCTGGAAATCAATAGCGACAACACTCTAACGATTTCGCTCGACCCGCGCGATGAAGGCCCCTCTTTCAACAAAGGCCCGGCTCCGCACAAGGGCTGGCGCAACCCCGACGGCACCTTGATGGGACACCCCACAGCGGGCGGTGTCTACCAACGAACAGTGCCGTGGCCGGCCAACGGCATTGTCTTCGCTGAGGGCAACTTGCGCGTGCGCGGCACTGCGACCAATCCGCCGCGTAGCCTCACTGTTGTTTCGATGAACAACATCTACATTGAGGATTCACTGGGCGCCGGTAATCGCAAAATTCTCCTGCTGGCGCGCAAGAACGTGGTGCTGAACCCGACTGCTGTGATGTCGCGCACCGATCATCAAACGCTGCTGCGCACTGCGATTCGGGCGTCGGCCACGGCGCCGGTGCGCACGCTGCCGGTGTATGACGCGAGCGGCTTTCGCCCCGGCGACTGGATTTACCTCGATAACTCCAGTTCCAACTCGCAGGATGTGTGCGTGCAATCGGTGTATGTCAGCGGCAACGGCAACGATTCCATTACGCTTTTGCCCTCAACGTCGGTAAAAAGCAACCAGACCATCCTGCGCCCGGTGAAGGCGAAGACCGACCCGCCCAGCAGTTCGAGTACTCCACCCTATCGTTTCAGCCGTTTGCAGGGTTTTAGCCAGGGTTTGCAGCGTCGGTTTCAACTTCCCGCCAATAACGCGGGTGAAGTGCGCATCGCCCTGCGCCACAGTGCCGAACGCAAAGCGGGTTTGACGGTGCCCTACATTCGGGGCATCAATCCTCTGGCGGAGCCGTCTGAAGCGCAGTTATCCATGAAGCTGGCCGCCAACGGGCAGACCACGCTGATTCATCCGAATGAGAAGTTCCTCACGCTGATGGACGGCCCCAATGTGCTCGACCAATTCGGCATCACTTACCCGATGGCGGCCAATGACAAACCGACCAACTACAACCTGAAGCAATCGGAGTTGCAGGCCGACCGGCAGCCCGGCTGGATGGAATATCGCTTGAAGGCGCGCACCGCGCCCGCCTGGCACTACTGGGATGTTTATTGGAACTATCCGGGCGACCCGACTCCGACCTCACTGGTGCGCAACAACTACGGCGCCAAGTATGCGCCCTACTATTTTCTGGCGGCGGTGGGCAACCGTCTCGATGCGGGAACGGTTCCTTCCGGCACGTTTCCCTGGCGCAAGAACATCAAAACGCTGCTGCGCCCCGGTTCGGCTGCCAACTTCGAATACGACATTCCAATGGCGACTTCGGTCATTGCCACGTTAAACGGCGTGTACTCAAACCAGGCCAGGGCGGGCATTCGCAGCGACACCTGGAACGGCAGCGATTATGAGCGAGTCGGCCAATTCGGTTTCAACCCATTTCATGGCTTTGTAGCCGCGCCGGGCACTTCCACCGACCAGACCGAAGACGTTCTCACCGTCGATCAGAGTTTTTACAGCCTGTCCACGGCTGCGGGCGGCCCAAACAACTACACGCTGGACAGCCGCACCTTTGCCGGCGCGACGGGCGGTACCAACTCGCTGACGCTGCGCCTGAACGATGCCGTTGTAGAGGGCGCCACACGCGTCGAGGATTATTTCAACAACCTCACCTCGTTGCAGGTGCCGACCTACTTCCTGTCGCGCATCAAGCTCGAAAATGCCACATTGAACGCCGATCACCAGTTCGAAACGCTACGCCCCGGCCATGTCATCGATGTGCGCGCTTTTGTTTATGCGCAGGAAGGCAGTTGGATTGTCATTCCGGGCGACTTCTTTGACCCGGCCGTGAAGAATAACAGCGATCTCGACCGTGATGGCGTCCTGTCGCGCGCCGAGCAAGTGGCGGCTTATCGCTTCAACCGTTTCAACTACAAAATAAACTTCACCGGCGCCATCATGGAAAACCAGAGCGCCATCATCAACGACCCCGACGGCAGCAGCGGCCCGGTTATCGGCGCCGTCGCCGACTGGATGAACAAATGGGCCACGGTCAACATCGACGCCGGCAACTTCACCGGCACCGGAGCAGGAGGCATGTTCCGCAACGATCTCAGTTATGCGGCGGGCGATTTCCCCAATATCACCTACGTTTTCGACGACGAAGCGATGCGTGGCCTCTTCGATGAAGACGATGGTTTTCATCTGCCCGTCGCGCCGGAACCGCGCTACGGCAGCTAGGCATCATTAAATCGGCAAGCACTTGGCACGCAATTTGACTGCAAGGGGCGCTCAATTCACCCTTGCGAGTACTCGCAGCGCGCGTGCTGCCTAAAATTAGGCAACTTTATGCTGCATGGCACGTCGAAAGATCCCTGCTGTGCGCTAGCGATGTGCGCTGGCGATTGCCAACTCCGCTTACAGGTTGGAACGTGTTGCCGGATTGACGAGGCGAAACCGAGGAGCATCGAATGCCTACATTAATCAAATATCTGCTGTCGATGATCGTGCATATGATGTGGAGCCGCATGGGCAAAGGCCCGGTGCCGCCGATTCGCGTGCCGCGCAAAGGCCCGGTTAACCTGCCTGTAGTTGGTCCGTGGCAAGTCATGATCGGCATGTGGCTGATGAACAAGCTGTGGGATCGCTACGGTCGCGAGTTGAAGATGCACCTGATGAGCGCCCAGCACCCCGCAGTGCGCAATGCCGGTTCACTGATACCCGATCCAAAAAACGCACCGCAAAACAGCACGGCGGCAGGCAACACGAGTACTCCGGCCCCGGCTGCCCAATCGACAACTCCCGCCACGGTAACTGCTCCGGTCAGCGCACAAAACACTGCGTCGCAGACGAGCAATCCGCAGCCGTCGGTGTCGCACAAGACGCAGCTTTTGTCAAATAGTGCGCAGACGGCGCAGCCAGCAGCGGCACATTCAACCACGGCAAGCGGAAACTCCTCGCGCCGTTTGTCGCCAGGAAGTATACTATCGTCTCTGCGACGCACGAATTCATCCAATCAGCCGGCGCAGGGCTGATTATATTTCTCATTTTTAGAGTGTTGCGCTGGCGGTGCTTCCCGGCAAATATCTTGCGTATGATGCCTACACCGCCTGGCTGATGTTGTTTTCTTGGGTGCTCTCCTATCGGGTTGTGTTATTTCGACCCCACTTTCGGGAAGAATATACCAGCAATTATTTTCTACTTGTCACAACTCCGATTGTAGGGGCATGTTATGAATCAACACGTAAGTCGTTGTCATTCTCGCGCATGTGTGCGTAGCGCATCTATGCGTACCGCATCCGTGCGTGGGGCTAATTTCTCCAGCTTATCCAGGCGCGGTCGAGCACGGCGTCGTGGCCAGGCATTGCTGATGGCCGTTTTGCTGATGGTCTTCGCGGCACTGCTCGGCTCGACTTTTATCACGGTCGTCGCGCTGAACCTGAGCCAGACCTCGCGCAACGAGTCGAAGCGCGATGCCGAACTGGCTGCGCGTGCCGCCATTGAGGTCGCCAACACTCAACTCACCAACAGCACGCAAGGTGAGAACTGGCGCCCGGAGCACATCAACCCGCCGCCGTTTTGCGGAGATGGCACCTTGCCGGCAGATGCCGCTTGCAACACCTACTATACGCCATTTGAGCAGGCGCAAGGCTGGGCGCGCCGTGTGCCTCATCCTGCCGGCTGGAATGCCAATAATCCCAACTATCAGGCGGACTGGGCTGCACTCGAGGCGGCAAAAGCGAGTGGCCAACGTGTCTTCGTAAAATTCCCCGATCCTCGCGATCAGGCGTTTTCTCGCTCCAAGACACCTTCTTATCTGGTGGAAGTTGCCCCGGTAACAAATCCGAATGACCCTAATCTTGGTTCCTTACGCATTGAAGCTATCGGTCGTGCTGATGATGACGATGCTGCGTTTTCACGTAGTGTGGTCTACAAAGGCACGGCTCAATTCGGTGGCCCGTTGGCGTTCGCGCGTTACGATGCCAACTACGATACGCAGAAGAACACCTTGCGCGCCACTCGGCTCACGGCTGCTCCAGCAATCGTTGCTACTTATGTAACGCTGACCGTGCAAGATGCTTCGTTATTCGTGCCGGGGCAAACGATTCTAATTGCTGCCGGTATCAGCCCAACAAGTGATCGAGACACTGCTGTGGTGAAGAGTGTAAATAGCGCGACTTCTCAGGTGACGCTAAACCGAACAAGCCTGACAGGAACTTACACTGCGGGAGCGCAGGTGCGCGCGGCGAGTCGGCTGTTGCCTAACTTGCTGGATGCTGACTTCGACGCTGATGGTAACGGCACGCCGGGAGAGACTGGCGTGGGTGAAACCACAGTTTCTCAAGACAGCCTGCTTAGCATCGCTCGCAGTACAAACGGCATGTACTTTGGTGGCGGTGTGGCTCTTGATGGGAAAGGGCAATTTCAGCTACGTGGCTCCACAACTACTACATCTGCTGACGACGATAGTGTTCTTGTAGCAGGCCAGGTCGCCGGCACATCGCCGGAATTGCAATTGAGTACTGTCGTTGGCGAAACCCCAGCGGCTACAACCCAGTTCCCCAATTCGCAGACTAATAGCGGTGCCGGGCTTCAACGCTTGGTGCGAGACGATATTTCATCTGGAGAAACGGGCGTGCGTCCGATTACGCCGCCGCGCCTTGAGGGGCAAAACGGCAGACCGTCACGTTATGTCGAGAACACCAAACTGGCCGATCTACAGCGTGGTTCACAATATGGCTACGGGCCAGGCATTTACATCGACAATCGCGAAGACATTGAAAAAGTGCGGCGTCAGTTAGATACGAGCGTGACTCCAAATCGCACGCTGTACCGCACTTTGAAAATCAGCGATATGCATCGCCTGTGGCAGCGCAAGTCATTTCCTGTCGATCCTCGTTACTCCAATGAGGTCGGCAACGCTGCCTACGATGCGGCGACCGGAAATACCGGTATTGTAAAGCCGGCTGTGGCAGGCGCGTCAGCCGACCAAATGGCCCATCGCTTAGTCCTGCCTCGTCCTGGTGTCGACGGCTATGCCTTCCCCCTTGGCATCTCCGCAACAGAAGGAACACCTTCGCTTGAACAGCGCGGCATTCGCGGCTGGATTAATCAATTCGAGTTCCTGCCACGCGGTGCGCTTATCGAGCTAAACGATATTGACCCAACCACTTTCGAGATCACCATTACGCGCGATGATCGTTCCGATACGGCAGCAACCTATTCTGACCGTAACAAAGCGTGGCGCAGCCCGAATGGCTCACTTATTCCTCAAGCCTACAGGATGCGTATCCGGGTCAACAATGTCGGTCTTCCAAGCGAACAGGTCGTGCGCTACGTGGGCGCTCCCGGTTACGATACTCCTGCTGTTGATACCTACAATGGCGCATTTAACGGTGTCATCTTCGCTGAGGGCAATGTCCGGGTTCGTGGCTCAATCGGTAACAAGGACATTACCATCGCTTCAATGGGCAATATTTACATTGAAGGTAGTGTCCGCCGCGATCGTGCTAATCGTAACGGGCGCGTCGCTTTGCTGGCGAAGAACAATGTCGTGCTGAACCCAACACAGTTTCTCGCACGCCCATCTGGTCTGCAGTTTGATGGTTCTATGGGCGTTCTCTCTGGTGCGGGAGTCTCCACAGGCGTAGATACATTTTCTACTACGGACGCCACCCGTTTTCGTGTGGGCGATCGAGTCAGTCTCAATGGTTTCGACTGGCTTGTGGTGCGCAGCGTTGCCTTCAACAATGCGACTGCTACCGATGTTACGGGAACAGTGACGCTGGCTACACCTCACAACGTTGCAGTTGGTAGCCCCGTGACCATGACACTGCTCAGTGATGCAGCTTTGATCTCACAGACAAATGGCGAACGCTCTTATGATCTGACCGGCGCCAACAACACTCTCATGCGCGACGTGCGTTTCGATGGTGCTTTACCTACTACAAGCACCACGCTATCGTGGCGCCACATCGGTTTGATGACAACAGCATTCAGGATACGGAATGATGGTGCAACTGACACGTTTTCCGTGAAGAAAAACACGATTTCCAGTATTCCAGAAGTTATCAGTGCAGGAACTACCTCACTGGACAACGAGAAGAAACTGTTTACCGGGCTGACTGAGTATGACTTGTTGGACATACCAGGCACTGTCGCGGGTAGTCGTGAGGGTGATGCAGTTGAAACTCTGGATAAACTGCTTCCTCTGTTTAATGGCACCATAGATGCCTCTACGGGGCTTGTCATCCCCGGCACTGACGTTAACACTTGGCAGCTTGTCGACCTGACGCAGCTCACAACTCCAGCTCGTCGCATCGCTGCAATTCCAAGTGACGTAACTCTTGCTACGGGCGAATCGTGGCCGGTGCCATTTGCTACAGCGCTGCGACAGTTCTGGCGTCAAGATTTGAGCACACTGACCAATGCTGCAACACCCTACAACATGATTGGTAGCAGCTATGCGCCTGATGGTAATGAAGACATCGCAACAGTAGCTGCCTCATTCTACCAGAGAGTAAATCCTGTTGGTAACGTGCCTGTGCAGGCGTCGCTGATTCCTTACAATTCGGCTGCTCCACTAAGTCCGATTCGTTCTGGTGAAAATTTGTTAGCACTGCATCGCGACTCAGGCTTGGGCGTGGCGGGCTACCGGATGACACGACCGAGACTAGAAGACGACAACTTCTCGGCAGCAACTCCCGATTTCAAGCCGGGCATGAACATTGACATCGACGCGACTCTCTTTGCTCAGGAAGGATCGTGGTTTGTCATCCCGGCGCCAATGGAAGTTGTTGCTGCAGCGGATACCGATAGTAGCGGGGCTGTCGACGCTGCCGAACAAGCAGCAGCTAATGCAGCGACGACGCGCTATCGTCGCCTCAACTACCGCGTTGCGGTGCGAGGCACCATCGCGCAGAACATGACACCGACGGGCATGACTGACTATGATTTGGAGCAAACTCCCGATCAGCCGGTCACGGACACCACATCGCCTGGAGCTATGCAGCAGTGGATCGACTCGCTGTCGCATCCCACGACGATTGCTTCAGATGGTGCCAACTTGCGTGGGCAGAGGTGGATGGGTATCTACTATGCTGCCGACCCACTCGACTACAGCGCAGTAAACGGCGGGGCAGGTTTGTATTTGCCGGTGTCGCCCGACTTGTTGTATGTCGGCTAAGCCACCTGACCTTAACAAAGAGAGCGTCCTGCGAATTTCGCAGGACGCTCTCTTGCTTTTGCGAGTACTCGAAACTTACCCGGCAGGTAATTCGGGTGTAGCGCGTGGAGCGGTGAGGCCCATGTGCTGCTTCATGGCGGCGAGTTCGGCTTCAACACCGGCGTCGCCGCTGCTTTCCTGCAACTGCTTGAACTCATCTTCGAGGCTGTTGCTGCCCAAACTTTCCATAGCTGTGGCCACGCTCATCTCGCGTTGTGTGCGCTTTTTCAGGCGCTCAAAGCCTTCGAGTGCCTTGCTCTTGCCGATGCCGGCTGCGACCTGCTGCACATGCTGGCGTGCGATGGCGGTGCGATGCTGTGCCACCAGAATGTCGCGCTGGCGTTCCATGTCGCTGATTTTACGTTGCAAATTTTCGGCGGCTCGCTTGAGTTGATCGACCTGCTTCTTTTGCTCGTCCAGCACGTCCTGCAAATCGGCGTTTTCGGCTTGCTCGCGCTGCTTCTCCGCCAGGGCTTTGCGCGCCAGGTCTTCGCGACCGGCTTGCAGCGCCATGCCGGCTTTTTGCGTCCAGTCGATGATGTCCTGTTCGTTTTCCACGTAGGCACGCTTGGTGTCCTCATACGAAGCGATTACCATGGCCACTTCATGCCGCACTTCGCCCAGTTCGTTGTTGGCTGTGCGCAGGAATTCGGCGCTCATCTTCACAGGGTCTTCGGCGCGGTCGAGCAAGTCGTTCGCGTTTGATGAAAGAATAGATCCGACGCGGCCTAAAATATCTCCTATCGCCATCGTGTTCTCCTTGGTGTTACCTTTGAGGCGTTGCTGCGGATGCCCAGCTCTACAGGCTATTTTAGCACGGCTGCCGTTGTGCAAGAAAAGAACTGAAACCGACCGGAGATGTTGTACAGCTAAAGGCCACTTTAAGCAAGCAGGCTCAGGATGGCTTCTGCCCCGATGTGTGTCCCATTGCGAGTACTCGCTCCGTGCATGGCCGCGCGCAGGCGTTCACGCGTTGAGGCATCTGCCAGTGAGCGCATCGCCGCCGCCAACTCGGGAACGCGATTTTCGGCGGCTCCCGAGCCGATGCACAGCACACGTCCGGCAGCGCTCAATTGCGCGACACGACTTTCCTGATCGTCCACATCGCGGGCGAACGGCCAAAGCGCGCACGGCACGGCAGCGGCCTGTAACTCATGAGTTGTGTTGTAACCGGCGGCTGCAATGGCGCAGTCGAAGGCGCGGAGGTAAATCATCAGTGGATGCACGTCGCGTAAAGTGCGCCAACTGTCGTGTGCCGGCGCTGACGAGTACTCGCCGGGGTCATAACGCGTGAGTGGCCCTTGCAGTTCAATCCACTGAATGGGCGACTGTACTGCGGCCATCGCTTCTCTCAACTGAGTGCGTGCGGCTTGCATTTCCGGTTCGCCGCCGCCGCCCAGCACCAGCAGCCCAAGTTCTGCATCAGGTGCAAGGCCCAGCATGGCTCGCGCTTGCTCGCGCTGTAGAAGTTCGCTCCGTTCGCGCAGCAGCATCGGGCCTGTCCACAACGAGGCAACGCCTTCGGGTGTCGGAACATTCTCGCTGTCCTGTTCGTGCGGCACAAGAATAAGGTCATACAGGCGCAGCGTGCTTTGCAAAAACGGATCGTGCGCCCGCTCGGGCCGCTGCGCGCGAAAGATGAAAACTTTGCGCAGCGGCCAGCGCAAAATCGGCAGTAGTTCTTGCAGCGTGCCCGCGGCGAATGTATCGACCACGAGGCAGTGCGGGTCGAAGGCGGAAATGGCGTTCCACACGACGGTTTGTGACAGGCGCAGCCACGAATCGTGCCGCAAGCGACCCGCCGCCGCCGCCGCACGCGAAGGCAATTTCAGGGCGGCAAAGCCCTCGCTGTAAATGACGTGGGCGGCTTCGGTTGTGGTCAGAAACAGAACTTCGGCTTCAGGAGATTGAAGGCGCACCGCACGCGCCAGGCCCAGCAAACGCGTGACGTGTCCCAACCCAAGGCCGTTAACGGCGTAGAACAGCAGACGAGGCCGTCGCATGAGTACTCATCTTATCGCACTTGAGAGCGTTATCGTAGCCGCGCCTGTAAGCGTGGCGCGTTGCGCTCTGTGTCCAGTGCTTTACGCGTGGCGGCGAAGGCAATCAGCTTCCAGCCTCGGGGTGGAATTGTCACTGTAGCTTCGCTTTGAAAACCGCGACTGCTCACCGGCAACTCCTGCTCGGTGGCAAGGTCGAGCGCCACACCCGCGACGTCTTCTACCGCAGCGGCAACTTCGGCGGGACGGCGCGATGCGTTGAAAAGCGCTAAGAGCAAGGTGCCTTTGGGCGAGCGTCGCAGCGCCATGCGCACCGCTTCGGCGCCGGCAGCCTGCAAATTTGTGCCGCGAACCGAAACCAGACTCGGCTGAAGATACGCCGAAACAGCGGCATAATAACGTTCCTCCGGCGCGGAGCGGTCAACGTTGAGAATTTCTTCAGATGTTGTGCTCGATTCCGGGTTGTTAACAGGTGTATTCGCAGAGTCACTGTGAATGGCGCGCGGCTGAGGTAAGAAGGGGAAGAGACCATGCGGCGCCCAGATAACTTCTCCTTTGCCAACCGGATTCACAATCAGCGCCGGTGAGCCATCTTCAAGTGTTGCGGCAACACGAGGGCCCGTCAGCACATCCCTGCCACGTTGCTCTTTGATGTTGTTCTTCGTGCCGGGTGCGTTTTCTCGCAGCTTGACTGCTACACTTTGTCGCACTTCGATGCGCTTGCCGCGCAGAGTTCCGAACATCCAACCGTCTTGCAAGGTCATACCGATGTGGCGGCTATCCCTTTCGCCTAACCTATCTCGGCCCAGCGGTGTGACATCCGCACCCACCAGACTACTCATGCGCCACGGTGCCGGCTTGCCATTTTCATCGAGCAGCGGCGTGCCTTCCAAGTAGATGCGCGCACCGGCGCTGACGATGGCTCGAAGTTTCTCAATGGTGGCGTTGCTCACTTGGCGATTATTAAACCACAGCATAAACGACTCCGGCGCACCTTTCTTCTCAGGAGTCAGCCGTGCGAGCAGGGGAATGCGTCCCGATACGCGCAGTTCGCCAAAGGGGAACGGCTGGCCTCCATTCACCAGGGCCGGGTCGGGCAGAATGCCGATGTCTTCCAATGTCACCGCATTGGCAAAGAGCGGCATGTTGCGCATGGCGATCTGCTGCCAGGAGTTAGATTGCGGCTCGATCTGAGTACTCGTTGCACTCTCTATTGTGCCGGTCGCGCCGCTCATCCACGCATCAAACCAAAATTGATCGAGCATAACGGCCCGTTCGCGATCTGCCTCGGGGAATGCCGGGTTAATATCGCGTGGCGGCAGCAGCACAAAGATGGGTAAGTCGTAATGGCGCTGTTCTTCGGCAAAGCGTCGCACGGCCTTGACATACCATATGAACGGGGCACCGGGATCAGTCTCGGCATCGGGGCTGCTTGAAGGACGCAGCACAATTGCATCGCTCATCGCCAGCGTCGCCGAGGTGCCACGCGCGCCCGGCACTTGGTAATTGTATTCAGTATCCAGGGAGAACACGAGGGCCGCTTCCGGTGCCAGCCTTTGCAGGATTTCACGCACACGCCGCATCACGTTAAAGGCCGCAGGCGTATCATCCGGCACGTCGCCGTTCGAACGCAACTCCACTCCTAACAGGTTGCGCTCCCCGCGTGCGCGAGCTTCTCGTATCCGATTCTGGATCTGGGTTTCCAGCGCCGCGAAATCGTAGCCCGGCTGCACCATTCGTACTAATGAATCCTGCAATTCGAGTACTCTCCAGCGCAGGGATGCATTAGACGGCACGCGAATACTGGCTGTCGGCTTCTTGCCTTTGCCGCTTAAGTCACGCTTCAGGCCGGGAATGAACAGTGGTGCAGTGGCCGGCGCTGCCTCGCTGTCTCGTTCTGCGCTTTGCATGAACGGTGAACCGTTGAGCAGCCACCAGCCGGGTTCGCGGTCGATGCCGGGCACCACGAGCGAGGCCGGTGCGGAAAACGGTGTGCGATCGCGGTCGCCCGAGATAAGGCGCACTTCGTAACGACCGGGATCGGCTTGCACCGTCATCTGCGCGCTGAAGACGCCGTTGCGCAGGACGAAGTCGCGCTGCACGTCGGCGACACGCACGTTGCGCCCGGACTCAAACAAGCCGATGCGTAACCGGGTCGAGGAAAGAGGAAAGTTTTGCGGCAGCGTCACCGTAACTTGATTATCCGTGCCCAACACGGACGGCGAAATCTGCAACGCGGGCACGATTGGCGCGTTAGCACGCGACGGAGCAGGCACTGCTGCATTCTGTGCCTGGAGTGGAAATGCCGCCAGGCACAAGACGCAAAGAGCACCGGCAATGGAGCGGGATATGATCAACAGAATCCTTCAAATAGAGCGGGAGTTCACAGTTCTGGCGCTCAAGGCTGTGCTTCTCTCAAGGCGAGGCTCCGGCCAGCGAGTACTCGATTGTTGTGCAGCAACTCCAGATTGTGAAGATGAAGTTTATCTTTTTGCGAAGTGCCGATGCGATGTCTTAGCCTGCAAGGTCTTGTCGGCTGGCACTGCTTTCCTGGCTTTGTGCTTGCGGTGCCCTTTGTCGGCCTCTACATGCCGCAGCGCCAGCAGTTGGGGAACCGTAACAAAACGGTAGCCGCGCTCGCGTAATGTGTCGATGATGCGCGGCAGGGCCGCAACTGTGCTGCCGCGATTGCCGCCACCATCGTGCATCAGTGCAATACCGCCGGGGCTTGCCTGGCGTAAAATGCGTTGCGCGATGCTAGCGGCTGTGGCGTGTTTCCAGTCGTTGGAGTCGGCGTTCCAGATAACCACGCACTGTCCGTCACGCATCGCCTGCGCGGCCATGCCGTTGGTGATTTTGCCGTAAGGCGGACGAAACAAAAATGGTTCGACTCCCAATGCCTTTTTGATGGTGGCATCGGTGCGGAAGACTTCTTCGCCAGGGTTGCGCGGGCTGCGGGCATGATCCCACGAGTGGTTGCCGATGCTATGACCGGCGTCACGCACCTCACGCACCAGGTCGGGGCGTCGCTGCACTTCGCGACCGATCATGAAAAATGTCGCTTTCACATTGCGGCTGGCCAGCACTTGCAGCACTTCTTTCGTGTAACGCGGCCACGGCCCATCATCGAAGGTGAGAGCGATGACTTTAGCACCGCGCTGCACCGGCACATGACGCACAATTTTGCCCTGCGCCCACAATGGGATTGAAGCTGTCAGGGGCAGTTTACCGAGGCTGGCCACCACAACTTCGTTGGATGTGCCAGACGCACTTGATGCACTATGTGTGGAGCGACCAGTTTGCATTGCCACCGTCTGCCTTGATGACGCGACCGGCACACGCGTCGTAGCCGCTGCGGGGCTTAGCACAGACGAACTGTGTGGAGCACGCCATCGCCACACACCGGCTGAAGCGCCGCAAAAAGACAGCAACCCAACCGACGCCAGTGCGACGCGTGTCCAGCGAATATTAAGATTGGGCTGTGTCATCAGTGTCACTGACCCTCCCGAGTGCGACGAGTACTCGCTGACGAGTACTCGCTTTGGCGACTGGTCACCAAAAGCAACTGTCGCTTCTATCCGGCTTTGCAAAAAGGTGTGAAGCCCTCATTATAACATGGGCTCAGTGCGTTATCGCACATAAATTTCCATCGTGCCAGGGCATGCGCGATAAGGCATGCGCCAGGGCATGTATTGGTGCCCCCCTGTCATAACTCTCAATTCCGGCCATCGGGCGCGGTTGTGTGCGGCTCGGCCAGGGGCCTCTAGCTCGCTTCATGGTGCATGTGGAGGGTGACGACGCCATTGTCACGGATCCGCTTGACAAACATCATTTCTAATTGCTAAAAGTGTAGTGTTCGCTTGCGTATAGGCGCTGTCGCCTGCTACAATAGGCTGAGTGGCATTGAGCCGGTACAATTTCGGTTTGCTGGTGTTATGTGAATTCGCTACTTTTGTAACCGTGCGCGGAAAACAACCAGAGTTGCTGTGCTGAATAAGTGTGAAGGGGTTTGGGGTTGCGCTGGACACGAAAAGCCATTGTCGCCGAAATTAAGCGACTCCATGCGGAAGGTGCGGAACTTAACTACGCCACCGCGGAAAACAATCATCTCAACCTGGTACGGGCCGCCGCATGGCACTTCGGCACATGGCGACGCGCTGTGGAGTCCGCCGGCATCGAGTATGAAAGCATCTCGAAATACCAGCGTTGGAACCGCGAGCGTATTGTAGCCCGCATTCGCGAATTGCACAGCGAAGGCGCCGACCTCAACTGGCGCGCCGTCAGCACCGAAATCGATCCTCCACTGGCCGCAGCAGCGCTACGCACCAACGGTTTCCAGAGCTGGCGCGACGCCATCCGGGCCTCCGGCCTTGATATTAACGGTGTGGCACGCTATCAGGCCTGGGACGAAGAACGAATCATTAAGGACATTAAGGCGCTGCACCGCGCCGGGCTGCCGCTTTCCTCCAAAGCGGTGCAACTGCGTAATCAGCCGCTGTTTTGTGCGGCACGACGTCGTTTCGGCTCGTGGGACGAAGCTCTGGCCGCAGCCGGCCTCTCCGTTCAAGACATTCGTTTGCGGCAACCTTCCGGTGCAGCAGTTGTTGAAGCGCAGCAAAGTAATGCTTCCCGCAACGGCATGGCGCCTGAGCGGACACCGCGCGATCGCGCACCGCGCAACGAACCAGCACCCGGTAAAAAGGCGGCAACCGTTACTACGAGTGGTGCGGCTAAGAGTGGTGCAACCAGGAACGGCGCTGCGAAAGGTATCGCTGCCAAAGGTAGCACAACAGCTAAAACGAAAGCACCGCAGCCATCTCAGCGCCCAGTTCAGATTGCCAAAGGCGGCACGAAAGCGCCACGCGTGGCCGCGCCAGGCGTATCGAAGAACTCGGTAGCAACGCAAATGGCAACGCGTCCGCCATCCAGCGGCAAGAGCGCCACCAAGACCACACGGAGTACTCAGGCAGGCCGCAATTCCAAGAGTCAGGTCGCTGTAAAGAGCGGTGCAGTGAAAGGGGTTGCTGTTAAAGGCGCTGCCGTCAGAGGCACTATCTCCAAAGGTAGTGCCTCCAAAGCCGGTGCTGCAAAGAAAGTAGCCGCCAAAGCCGGTGCTGCAAAGAAAGTAGCCGCCAAAGCCGGTGCGTCAAAAAGCAGCACGTCGAAAGGCACCGCCACAAAAGGCACCGCCGTGAAAGCCACTGGCAGGCGCCGCTAAATACCACTATGACTGGCGAGATCGCATTTCTGGGGACGGGCATCATGGGCGCGCCGATGGCGATCAATCTGCTGCGCGCCGGTCATCGTGTGCGTTGCTACAATCGCACGCGGGCCAAAACCGCTGCCGTTAAGGCCGCCGGTGCAACAGTGTGTGACACGCCGCAAGAAGCCGCACGCAACGCACAATTTATCATCACCATGGTGACTGACGGGCCGGATGTTGAGGCACTGCTGTTCGGTGAGAGCGGCGCGCTGCAATCGGCGCAACGCAACGCACTGTGGCTTGACATGAGCACCATCGCTCCCGCCAAAGCGCGCGAACTGGCGAGCCTCGCTGGAGAAAAAGGCGTGCGCTCCCTTGATGCGCCGGTAACTGGCGGCGAGATCGGAGCCATTAACGCCACTCTGTCGATCATGGTGGGCGGTGCGCCGGACGACCTTGAAGAAGCGCGTCCGCTACTGGAAGCGATGGGAAAGACCATCACGCACTGCGGTGATAGTGGCGCCGGGCAAAGTGTGAAGCTGTGCAATCAGATTTGCGGCGCGATGAATCTGCTGGGCGTATGTGAAGCGCTGGTGCTCGGACAGAAACTGGGCATCGAGCCGGAGAAGATTATCGGTGTCATCGGTGCCGGCGCCGGGTCGAGTTGGGCGATGCAGAACCTGGCTCCCAAAATCGCAGCCGGCGATTTCTCACCGGGTTTCATGGTTGATACCCAGCAAAAAGATATGCGCCTCGTGATGCAAGCCGCCGAAGAAGCGGGCGTATCGCTGTTAGGCGCCGGTGTGGCGCAGCAGTTGTGGCGCGGGGCCCAGGCCAAAGGCCGCGGCGATGAGGGAATCCAGAGCCTGTATAAAATTGTTGAGGAACTCGCCAACCTGCCAAAGCAAGGCTAAAAGCCGAGGGATGAAGAGTCAGGGGCAAACAGGGTAAACTGGTGAGTACTCATGCCCACCATTACCGTTGCCCATTCGCCCGATTCCGATGACGCGTTTATGCACTATGCTCTGGCGCGTCACAAAATCGAGACTGGTGATATTGAGTTCCGCCACGTCCTGCAAGATATTGAAACCCTCAATCAACGTGCGCAGAGCGGCACCTACGAAGTCACAGCCATCTCTATCCATGCCTACGCCTACCTCTCCGACAAATACGCGCTGCTGAATCACGGCGCCTCCATGGGCGAAAACTACGGGCCGATGATCGTCGCGCGCAACAAGTACTCGCTGTATGAAATCAAACAGCAGCGCATCGCGATTCCCGGCACCATGACTTCGGCGTATCTGGCGCTCAAGCTCTTCGCGCCGGATGTTGAAACCCAGTCCATGCCCTTCGACGAAATTCTGCCTGCCGTGGCACGTGGCGATGTGCCGGCTGGTCTGCTGATTCATGAAGGACAGCTCACTTACGGAGACGAAGGTCTGCACAACATCATTGATCTGGGTGCGTGGTGGGGTGAGCAAACCGGTGGCTTGCCGCTACCGTTGGGCGGAAACGCCATCCGTCGTGACCTGGGGCCGGAGCTTTCGGCGCGTGTTTCGCACTTGCTGCGGGAAAGCATTCGTTACGCGTTGGAACATCGTGAAGAAGCGCTCGATTATGCGCTGGAATTCGCGCGCGACATGGAAACGCGCCGGCACCTGGCTGACCGTTTCGTGGGCATGTATGTCAACACGCGCACGCTCGATTACGGCGAAGATGGCCGCCGTGCCGTGCGCGAGTTTCTCGACAGAGGGCACGCCGCCGGAGTGATTCCTCATCCCGTGCCGGTCGAGTTTGTCAGTTGAGGCTGTACGCTGAATCGTTGTGCCGAAACGTTGTGCTGAAGCAAGGAGCCGTAATCTGACCGTTGGTAGAGATAGCAGGCGAATTGAGTACTCGCTGCCTCGTCAGGCGCAGCGCCAAAGGGAGAATACAATGCCAAAAGTCGGCGTACTATTATCGGGTTGCGGCGTGCAGGACGGTAGTGAAGTTTATGAAGCCGTATTGACGATTCTGGCTCTGGAGCGCGGCGGGGCAACCGTGCAGGCGCTTGCGCCGGATATCGAGCAGCCCCAGATCGTAAACCACTACACGGGCCAGGAAACGCGCCTCGAAGCGCGTAACGTTCTCACCGAATCGGCGCGCATCGTGCGTGGCAAAATCACCTCTACGAGCAGTGTTTCGGCACACGACCTGGATGCACTGATTATCGTCGGCGGCTATGGCGTGCTGAAAAACCTTTCTGGCTACGCCGTGCAAAGCGAAGCCGGGAGCGTCAACCCCGATGTGGAACGGCTCATCCAGGAAATGAATGGCCTAGGCAAGCCTATAGGTGCCATGTGCGCCGGCGTGACTTTAGTTGCTATGGCCTTACGTGCAAAAGGCCCGACGCTCACCATTGGCACAGATGGCTCCGCTGCGGCTGGCGTGGTGCGATTGGGCGCGCGACATATCATCACACAGGTTGATGAAATTCACATCGATGAAGCGAATAGCATCGTTTCCACAGCGGCGTTTTATGCCGCGCATACGGTGAGCGAAGCCGAGCCGGGCATCACGAAACTGGTCAATCACGTACTCGCCATGGTGCGCCAACTTGGTGTTGATCATGGCGACCAACCCACCACAACATCCACGTATTCGACGCTGGATGCAGGTTTGAATACGGGCAACGCATCGGTTTAAGTGCCACGCACGCCACTAAATTTCTAAACAAAACAGTGGCCCTCTCGAATGTGAGAGGGCCACTGTTTTGTTTAGGCAAGACAGCCGGAGGCGTTTGCTCTCTTGAGGTTGTGAATGGTGTCACTACAACTCTTCAATGCGCGCCTGAGCGGTATTCGCCAGCCGGTCGAGCCACTTGCCATCCGGTGAGATAAGCGGGAACCACCATGCCGTTGGGCGGTAGTTGGTGTGATGCAGGCCACGACTGGTGAGCAACGCAGCGCGCACGAGTTGAAAACGCTGCCACTCGGCTTCGTATTCGAGACGTGCGATAATCTGGCGAGCGTTGCGCGCCGCCTCGCTTTTTTCCAGAATGACACGCTCCTGAGTTTTGTTGCGCGCCTGAGTACTCAGTTCGTGAGCGCGGCTGCGGGCGGCACCGATTTCTTCGTCGAAGTGAGTGCGCTCTTTGATGCACCACGCGATGCGCTCGCGCAACTCGGCGATTTCCTGCTCTTCGGCGGTTTCAATCTGCGCCTGCGCCGTGCGTTCTTCTTTCGATAGCTTTTTGCCCGCATTATCGAGCACGCGCTGTGCGGCGCCTTCTTTCAGGTCGAAAAGTCGCTGGCGCAACGGCTGCACCGTCTGGCGCCAGTCTTCACCTTTCGCGCGTTCAACGCTTGATGCTTGTTCTTGCAAGCCGCGTGCTTCGTCGCGCAGGGCCGTGATCTCGGCTTCGAGCACGCGTGTTCGCTCGCGCAGGGAACGAATTTCTTCGCGTGCCTGCGAGTACTCGTTCAGGTGTTCGTTCCAGCTCGCATCGCGCGTAGCGAGCAACGCCATCAGGTCGCGCGGAGAGTGGCAGTCTTTCAAGGCAAGGCGCAATGCGTCCTGTTCGTTGCAAACCGCTTCCCAGCGTGTGGCAAAGTCGCGTGCCGCAATTTCTCCTGAGCCGAAAGCATGAGCCAAATGCGGCGGCAGGTGGAACGTGGTGTCCACATCTTTCAGCGCGTCCCAGGTCGCATATTTCAGGCGCAGCATCGGGTGCAGGTCGAGCGTGAGGCCGTTGGCGCGCATTGCGGTGTTCATGGCCTGCGTGCGCGTTGTGTAGCCGGAAGCGTGTTCGTGAAAAACGAAAATGTATTCGCTGGACAGCATTGAAATCAGCGCCACGGCTTTGCCGACCAGGGCCACGTCCGGGCCAAACTTCGCTTCGAGCACATCGGCCAGTTCTTGTATCGAACCGCAGTCGCAACCGGTACACAGCGTGATGGGCTCTTCGGTTTCGATATACAGCGAACCCTCGTGCAAACGCAGTGTGCCACGTCCTCGTCCGGGAATCACCACGTCGAAAGGTAGCGCGCCGTCGCCAAACTGCGACAGCGTATAGATGCCGCTGCCGCGCACCGCGTCGTCGTAACAGCGCCGAGCCGTGTCGCGCGTGGCGGGCTGTAAGAACAAGTCAACAAAACGAAAGCGGGGCAACAGCGCCGTCTCGCGTTTGAAGCGGAACAGTTCGAGCGAAGCCGTAGTCTGCAAGTTACACGACCCGCTGCCGCGCACCAGTCCCCACAATCGCGGTGTAAGAGAACGATAGAGATCGGACAGCGAACTGTCGGGATTGCTCTGTGCGTACTCATTGACCCACTTCAAGAGGGCCGTTGTCGTCTCGTTCTCCGGTGTGCCCAGAATGTGCAGGCTTTCTTGAAAACCCCATTCCAGTTGCGCGCGCAAGGCGGGCATGATGTCGCGCAAACGCACATCGGCAGCGATAAGCGGTCGCGGTTCGGTATGCACAAGCGCACGCCAGCCCCAGGCTTCGGTTTCGTTGTTGAGCAGCGCTTCACCACCGCCTGGATAACCGCGCGCCACGCGATCAAACGCCACGCCGTTTTCGCCCAGGGCGGCGCGCGTCGGCACGGTTTCGCTGCCAAAAAGACAACTCAGTTCGCCGGCTGCGCTCCACAAATCGCGCGTGGCGCCGTCGTTGTGCGGCAGCATGATGAACTTCTCGGCATCACCTGTTTCAAGGTGTGACAATTTGGCGAAGTAGTCGGTGTCGTGCACACCGGCGACGATTAGCGCTTCGGGCGCCAGCGCTTCGAGCAGGCGGCAAAAGGCGGCTTTGACCGGCTCGTCCCACAGCACGGTCTGTCCCAGTGTGAGAAACGGCACGTCAGGACATCGCGTGCGCAACTCGTTGATGGCGTCTACTGTCGATGGATGAAATTCAGGCATAAGCGAGTACTCTTCTGCCGCAGTTTAACGCAGCGTCCGCCCCGCGCGTTCCATAGAGATGTGGCCGCTTAGTTAAAATAAAGCACATGCCGACGCTTTTTGGACACCATTACACTCGCGACGAACTGCGCCGTCACATCGGCTCGCTGCGGCAAATCGGCGGCGTTACGCGCTATCGATTGCAAGAAGGCCCCGAGCGCGATGTCGAAATCTGCGAAATGCGCACCGGAAGCGGGCTGCGTTTTGGCGTTTCACCCTCACGCGGCATGGACATCGTGTGGGCCGAGCACAATAGCCGCTCGCTGTGCTGGAACTCTTCGACTGGTGTCGTGCATCCTGCCTTTTATGATGAGGACAACTTCGGCTGGTTGCGTGGTTTCTACGGTGGCTTGCTCACGACGTGCGGCCTGTCCAGCTTTGGGCCGCCTTGCGAAGAGGAAGGCGAATTCTACGGCATCCACGACCGCGCTTCTTACCTGCCCGCGAGCAACGTGCAATGTGGCGAAACCTGGCAAGGCGATGAGTGCGAAATCTGGTGCAGCGGCCAGGTGCGCCAGACGCGCGTCTTCGGCCCCAATCTGCTGTTGACGCGGCGCATTGCTGCCTGCCTGGGCAGCAATAAAATAACGCTGCACGACCGCATTGAAAACGAAGGCTTCGAGCCGACACAAATGGTTGTGCTTTATCACTGTAACTTTGGGTTTCCCGTGGTGAGCGAGTACTCGCAGGTGCGCGCGCCTTCTTCCCAATGCACGCCGCGCGATGAAGCAGCGCAAGTCGGTGCCGCGCAGTGGATGCAAATAGAGCCGCCACAGCCAGGCTACGCCGAGTGCGTCTATTTTCACGACATGACGCCTGATGCCGCAGGTTTCGTGCGCGCCGAAATCTGGAACGAGCGACTGCGCTTTGGCGCTTACATCAACTATTGCGCCAACACCCTGCCACACTTCACGCAATGGAAAATGATGGGCGCCGGCACCTACGTTTGCGGTCTGGAGCCGAGCAACGCACCGCTGGCTTCACGCGCCGACTTGCGCGCTCGTGGCGAGTTGCCGGTTTTGCAGCCCGGTGAAACGCGTGAATTCTATCTCGAACTCGGCGTGCTGGAGTGAACCATGCAGTGGCGCTTGATTCGTGATGGTGCGGCGCGCGGCGCGTGGAACATGGCCGTTGATGAGGCGATGTTGCTCGGCCAACTCCAAGCGAGTACTCGTGGCGGGACGTTGCGCTTTTACGGCTGGAGCCCGCCTTGTCTTTCGCTGGGCCGCTTTCAGCGTTGGGACGAAGTGTTGGACGATGCACCCACCTTTGATGTTGTGCGGCGTCCGACTGGCGGGCGCGCGGTGTGGCACCATCACGAAATTACCTACTGCGCTGTGCTGCGTGAGGAAATGTTGCCTCGTGGTTCGACCAGTGTCGCGGGCGCTTACGCGTGGCTCAGTCGCGGTTTCATCGCCGGACTCCAAACGCTGGGTGTGCAGGCAACGCTGGCGCCGGCGGGAAACGATCGCGTGCAAACGCCCGACTGTTTCGCATCCGCGACGCGCGCTGATTTCGTGGTGGACGGGCGCAAGCTACTCGGTGCGGCGCAGTGCCGTCACAATGGTGTCGTATTGCAGCACGGCTCGCTACTGCTGAGCGTTGACCAGGAGGCATGGCAGCGTGCGCTGGGCAACACACATGATGTGGTGACACTGCAAATGCTGGGCATACAGAAGTCGCGCGAAGAGATCGTGGATACTCTGTGCGCCGGTTGTGAACATGAGTTAGGGATTTCGCTTTCGCCGGGCATATTGAGCGATGCTGAAGCCACGTTGGCGACGCGTTTGCTAGCAGAGAAATACGCGCAGCCGGCCTGGAACCGTGAGCGTCGGGCCGGAGCAGCCGAGCAAACATGAATCGGTCGCCGGCTCCAGTGCGGAGTTCTGTCGCAGGCAGCAAGCAGGCTTTGCAGGGATGCGTTGCGCGCGGTATAATCACGGCACCGAGAAAACTCTGTGCCACGTCCGCAAAGGCTCGTGAGTATGAGTTTTAAGGTTTTGTGCGCGTGTTTTAGGCACCTGTTTTTATGCGACTGTCGCTACGAACAGTAGTCCGCGCACAACGAAACCAGTCGGGATTGGCGCCCAGAGCGCGGGGAGGCATGACATGTCCAAAACGATTTTAGCCGTCGATGACGAAAAGCACATCGTGCGGCTGGTGCAGATTAACTTGCAAAAAGAAGGTTACAATGTCGTCACGGCCAGCAACGGACGTGAGGCGCTGGACAAAGTCAATGCCGAACGGCCCGACCTTATCATCATGGACGTAATGATGCCGGAACTCGATGGCTTCGGCGCGCTCAAAATTTTAAAGGAAGACGAGGCCACGGCTTCGATTCCCGTTATCATGCTGACGGCCAAAGCGCAGGACGCCGATGTATTTCAAGGCTGGAAAAGCGGCGCCGATCTTTATCTCACCAAGCCTTTTAACCCGCAGGAACTGATTACATTTGTGAAACGCATCTTTCAAGGGCAAAACGAAAGCAATGATGACGATGTCTATGAGGTTGACGAAAGCGACACTTATAACATTGATGACATTGACGAAACACTGATACCGCCACAAACACAGTAGCCGATTTGAATGAAAAGACTTCGTGAGTGCTTGAAGTGAGTACTCGCAACAAGCACTCGTTGCGAGTTGGTGGCCCACAGCCGCGAAGTGGAGAGCGAATATGACAGGACGAAAGCTACAGACAGCCGGAGGGCCGATGGCGCAGTTGGAAGCCGCTGACGGACGAGGCCATACTTTGTTATACAGTGGTGTGGCACTGGGACTTGTCGCCGGAGCTGCGATTTCTGCTTATCTGTGGAAACAACGCACGCATGCCTTAAACTTGCTGCACGCCACACCTCTGGAGCGTGCCGAAGAACTGATCGCTAGCTGCGAACACAAAATCGAAGACATTGAGCGCGCGCTCGACGACCTTAAAGCCGCTGCACGTCCTTCGTGAATTATCACCATCGCAGCCCTTTGCCATATCACCGCAACCCCGATTGTAAATAAGCGCTATAATTCCTGATTGCGATAGATGTTTGATACAGCACTTCTCCCGGTTTTGATGGCATGAATTTAGCCGGTAGAGGTGCTTCTAAATTCTGCCGAAGTAAGAGCAGTCGACTGACGGATCGTTGAACCATGAGTCGCGCCACCGCACTAATCAACGGCGAAACTCCCCGGCGCCCTGCTTCGGCGGGCGCGCTCTATTTTTCTATGCCTTCTTCTTCCTCGCGGCAAAATCCCAACGGGCGGCAGCCCAGTGGGTTAGTCTCGCCGAACGCTGCCGATGACGAGCGGCGCACGACCGCCGCCCCCGATGGCCTCAGCGCGTCCGCAGCGGATGGCGAAAGCGCGTCGGGCAACGAAGCGTCGAGTAACGAAGTCGAAAGTCTCGAAACCGAAGCTGTGGCCGGGGATGCCGAAGAAACCGAAACCGACAGCGCGTTCGAATCGGACGAAGCCGAAAGTGATGAGGCCGGGGAAAGCGAAGCGCAAAACGGCACTGCGAGTACTCGTAATGGTTCTCCTTCGGATGCGGCGCGTGCCCATTTCCTCGGAGTTTTGCAGCGCGCTAAAGAAGGCGACCGCAAGGCTTTCGAAGAAATCTATCAAATGTATCACCGCCGCATCTACAACGCCGTTTATGGAATGCTAAGCGACGCCGACGATGCACAGGATGTAACGCAGGACGTGTTTATCCGCTTGCACGACGCGCTGCCCACATTGCGCGCCGACGAGGCGTTTTCGACTTATCTTTATCGCATTGCACTGAACTTGTGTCGCGACCGCGCTCGTCGCAAAAAGCGCGTGCGCTTCCAGAGCATGGATACGCCGCGCACCGACAGCGAAGGCGAAGTCGAGCCGATGGAGTTCCCCGATCTGGGCAAGTTGCCCGAAGAAACCATCGCCGGCGAAGAGTTGCAAAAGCGCGTGCGCCAGGCCGTGCAAAACCTGTCCGAAGACCACAAAGCCGTCATTGTGATGCACCACTTTCAGGGCATGGAAGTCAACGACATCGCGCGCATTCTCGATGTTCCCACCGGCACCGTGAAAAGCCGCCTCGCCCGAGGCCGCGACCAACTGCACCGCAAACTGCGCGGCTACCTTAACGTTTAAAGCAGTTTAACGCCACATTTCCAGAGTTGTATGACATAGGAATTACGCACGAGCCTCGCAATGGTTCGTCGGGGCGCGATCTTCGCGCCCCGGGCGAGGTTGTCTTGCACGAGGCAGCCTGGGCGAGGCAACGCGCCCTTACCGATCAGACATTTTGCCTAAGCCCTATAACAGTTAACGACTTGCAGGCAACACAGAACCCCAAGCGTGAGCACGGGGCTGAACTCAGTGGTGCCTTAGCCCCGCGCTCACGCTTGGGGTTCCGGGGCAATCGTGTGTAGCCTGCAAGTCGTTAACTGCTATATTTGACAACGGCCAGCACTTCTAGCGGTTGATTTGCACTCGCCTCTCTGTTCGTTTACCCAGCACTGGCACTGAGAGTTGTGGCGCGTGGTGCCTGAAAACTGCTCAGCCAGTAAGTCGCGCCGGCGTGGTTGCCACCCAGCCCAGCGCGCAAGTAACCGGAATCGGGAGCGGAAAAGGCCAGCGCTTCCACACGAGTACTCAACCCGGCGGCTTTGAGGGCATCGAGCAGGTTGAAGCGGGCACTGTGCCACTTGCCGTCGGTGACGACATTTTCCACAATGCCAAGTGATGGCACCGCGCGTGCCGCGCCCGCTGCTGTTTCTGTTTTCGGGTTGGTTCCGGTGCGTGCTGCGAGCCGCGCGGTAGCGCCGGAGAACGTGATCTCGCGCCAGGCGCCACCTATCTTCGCATATAAATTGATGAACACGTCTTCCGGCACGCGGTAATCCCACTGCAAGACAGGATGCACCGTCGCCTCAAAAGGTTGCTGCGTCACATAAAGCGACCAGTCGCCGCCGCTTTGCGAATTTGAAATGCGCAGGGCATCGTGACCGCCATCCGAAACGGGTCGCAAGCCGTCAGCCAGCCTTTGACCTTCATTGTGCAAGCGCCACTCGCCCAGGGTATTCAGGTAAGTCGGAGCCTCATCCGAGTACTCGCGGCCTCCCAGGTTGTCGCGGCCTTCTTGCAGGCCACTGTGCCACAAGCGCACTCGCGCTACGGAAAGACCGCCGTTATAAGTCCAGAATGCCAGATGGCGCGGTTCGTCCAGCGCGCTTTTGCCCGATTGCTCATCGGTGTATTTCCACACTTCTTGCCCATTGATGCTGTAGCGGAATTGCAACGCGTTGCCGACGCGGCGGCGTTCGAGACGCACATAAAACCAATCTTGATGCGTGTTGCTGCCGATCATCTCAAAGGGTTTTTCCTGCACGATGCGGTCGCCGCGCAACACTCGATTGAGGGTGCGCCCGTTGGCGCCAAACAAAAACGAGTAGCCGGAGGCCAGGTCGCGTCCGTCGCCTTCGACGGTGAGATTGAGATCGGTCGGGCTGCGCTCGCCGCGCGTTACGTCCATCGGTGTCGCCAGATAGGCTTCCATCGTCCAGTCGCCGCGCGTGGCGAAGCGGCTCCACAATGTGGGCGCAATCGAATCGCTGCCCGCGAAAAAGCCCCACTGCGGCGAACACGTCCAGCGCTCGCTGACATTCCAGCGCCCGCGTCCGGCGCGCCAATCGACCGGCGCACTGGTGAACGAGTAATCCACCACATTAGAAGTGGTGGCGCGCACTTTTTCCCAGTCGAACGCAGCCAGTTCTCGTGCCTGAACACCGGTGCGAGTTTGCGCGCTCTGAGTACTCGATGCCGCGCCCTTAAGCGTCTCGTTGAATACGACGGCGTTACCCAGCGCCACTCGTAAATTGACTGCATCTGCACCCACGGGGCGGCGCACGAAACGCAAAGTGTCGCCTGCGCCCGGTTTCGCAGTCGTGCTGCTGATGAGGCGTTCATCCTGATAAAGGCGCAACAGAAGACCACTCTCGGCACGCTCGGCCTCAAGACGTGAGCCTGTGGCGGGCGCGGTGGGTGATGAGGCCAACAGCAAAGACAGCCTTTGATTCGGTTTTGAAGATGTGAAAGCGGGCAGCGGCAGCGAAAGGGCGATGTCGCCGAAGAAATCGCCGGTGTGCCAGCGCGTTCCTTTGAACGTCTCGCCCGCGGTTGTTTTGTCCTCGCGCCACGAGGCGGCGTTACTGGCCCAGTTCTGCATCAATGTGTCTTTAGTGAAGCGCTCGGGCAGAATTACTTCGCCCCAACTGGGTGCTGCGCCCATGGCGCGAAATGACTGAAGCGCAACTGCGTCTGTTGCGCCTTCGATCCAGGCCCCAACGCGACCAGCCGGAATCGAGCTAACCGACGCCGTGGCCATCGCGGTGCCGCGTCGCGCTGCGATAACGCCATCGCGCCATTCGACGGAAAACGCCAGGTTACCAAGAGGAGAATCGCCTTTTGTGCCAAGATCGGGAACCGAGGCCAACACTTTACCCAGTCCTTTAGAATATTCAACGATTTGCAAATCGTTGTTCCAGCGGCGGGCCAGAAAATAGTTGTTGGCGTCGCGTGCGGCAAAGGCAACGCCCACACCTTTCACGGTGCCCTGTGGCCGGGGTGTAACCGTCGCGGGTGTAAACTTCGCTTCGACTTTGCCTTCTGTCCGTTCGCGGCTCCCCGTCAGAGTGAGGCCGCGCCCCGCAGACGTTTTCGAGCGCCTGCCAACGGCATCTTTGCTGGCGGCCTGCGCCCCGGGCCGGGTTTGCCATGTGCCCTGCACGTCATCCCACTGACCGACGGAGGTGGTGCGGAAATCGTCGCTGATGGCGTCGTTGGGGCCGATGCGCACATCGTCAAAGTCGATGAAATTGGCGCCGCCAACTTCCGCCATCAAGGCCGCTTCGCCCTGCGCCAGTTCGCCTTGCGCTAGTTCTGCTTGCGCCGCCTGAGTACTCGATACATGAACACGCACTCGCTCAACGCCATCCACGACCAGGCGCAACAGGCCGGGGCCGGGATCGAGAAAAACGCGGTGCCACTGGTCGAGTTCCGGATAGAACGGTTGGCTCGTCGCCAGAACGCGATTGCCGGCTTTGATGCTGGCGCGGCCACTGCGAAAGTCGATGATGCCCTGAATACCCGAGCCGTCGCTCTGGCGGTAGGCCGCGACACCGGCCACCAGAGAAGCGGTGCGCGGGTTGCCATTGGCGCGCAACGCGGTTGCGACGGAGTAATCGCTCCAAAACCACTTGCCGACTGTGGCCACCGTGCCGCTGTTAGAACTGCCCGTTTTTAAACCACCGTCTTTTGAACCGCTAGCGGCTGCCGCGCGAAAGACGAACGGATTCGGGTTCATCGTGGCATCGGCTTGCGGGTTGAGCAGTCCACTAGTTTTCCATACGCCGCTGACACGGTGCCATTGTCCGGGCACTTCCGGGTCGTCCGGCCCCTGGGCGCGCATGAAGTCGTCGCGCAGAAACGGCGGCTCGCCAACGGGCTGCATGCGTGTTGCGCCTAGCTTCGCCTGACGGGTTGCAACCGCAAAACGACCGCCGCTGCTATCGCTGGCTGCGGTGACGAGTACTCGTCCATTCCACAGCGCGCGGATGCGCCACGCCGAACGTTGCAGGGTTAACTGGCCGCCGGGTGATGCCAGGGCGACAGTTGTATCAGGTTCTCCCAGCTTCTCGACTTTGCCGTTGGCCACGCGCCAAAACCGTCCCGATATATGCTTGCCGTTGCCCGTCAGACGCAGCATCAGATAGTTGCGGGCATCCTGCACCTGAAAAGCAATGCGCGTTTCGAACCCTTTGCCGGTGTCCAGGTGCGCCGTCCACGTCCAGGCGGCTTCCAATTCGTCTTCGTCAAAGCTGAAGTTCGACAGAGGCCACACGGCTGGAACCACTTCGCCGGTTATGGCAACAGGAGCCGATTTACGCAGCGGCGTTGCCGTTTGCGCGGGCGCTTTCGCGGGCGTGTGCGCTTTCGCGGGCGCAGACTCTTTTGCAGGTGCGGCGTGCGACGGCACGTTGCCCTGAGTACTCAACGAGGTGCCACAGGCAAGGATTACGGCGAGGTAAGGTTTTGAGATGCGCATCAGGAAACTTGGACACGCGGGCGCGGGCGGGGTTGCAACAGAATCGGCTCCGTCGGGGAGGCTTAGAGGTCTTTTTCCATTTCCCAGCGCGCGACATCGTAGCCGCAGCGCTCATAAAGCTTGCAAGCGTCGGCGTTGGCCACTGTCACCGTGAGCCGCGCGCGCTTGATGCGATGGTTGCGAAACCATGTATCGGCGTGATCCATCAACTCACGGGCGAGGCCGCCTTTGCGTCGCGCGCTCGCGATGTAAAGGTTGTTGACGTAGCCGTAACGCTCGCGTGTCCAGGTGTTTTCGCAGATGACGAGCCACAAAAAACCGACCAGTTCACCTTCATCGAGCACGAACAGGCCGTGGTGCGGGTCGAGCGCGGCGCGACGCAGATCGTGGCGAAAAGCGGCGGCAAAGGAATCGGTGTATTGAAAGTCAGCGAAGTTGGTGGTGTAAGTTTCTTCCTGCCACGAGCAGATGATGTCGGCGTCGCTGGCGAAATCGAATTCGCGCAATGCGGTGCGTCCCGCAGCCCCAATCCACTTGATTGCCGGGCGGGGCAGCGCTCGCACACCGGCCACACTCGATAAAGTGTTCGATGCGTTGCTGGTGACGCTTGCAAGAGTTTGACGCGATTGATTGCTGCTATCGGCAGAAGACCGCACTTCTGTTGAGGCACGTGCCGCTTCATCTGCCGCTTCAGGCGCGAGGCTAGCCAGCGCAGCCTTGCGGCGAAACGGAACGAGCCAATGCAGCGATCTCATAAAGCGCAGTTTACGCAACCTCTCTACACCGCGCCATGCCGGAAACAGAAGGCTCCATCGAGTACTCGACACGACGAGACTTACGGCCTCAGCCACGATGATGAGGCTATCGTACTGTGATGCGGTAAGACACGGCGCCGAACTCGTTCTCATCGCGGCTAGTATCGATGCTGGGAGCTTCGTAACGCGAGCCATTCAGGCGCACCAGCGAAAGGTAGAGAATGAATTGCCCGGCACGCGGCGGCACCGTGATGTCCGCACTGAGTCGCGTTGAACCAGCGGGCGCGACATCGGCACGCAGCCATTTGATTTCCCAACGCGCGCGCCGGCCCGTTGTCACATCGTGCCAGCGCACCAGCAGGCGCACCGGCTGTGTGTCGTCGGAAGACCACGCGCGCGTCCCCACGTTGCGCACACCGACTGAGACGCTCAACTCAGAACCCGCTTCAACCGAAGACGAAAAACCACTGGCCGAGAGAACGGCTGCATCTCCACGCCGTCGCACCGACCTTTGTGGCCGAGTAGCCTGTTGTGTAGAACGGCCCGATGTCACCCGCTGCGTTGTCGGGCGCCCGCCGGGCTGCACCGGCATAGGCGGCACACGAGGCAATGGGCCACCGCTTGGGGTCGAAGATAGCTCGCCTGATTCTTCGTCCTCCACTGGCGCAGATGCCGCAGAAGTTGAAGTTGGTGCATTGGTGGCTCTGTGTGGCCGGGTCGCCGTCGGGTTTGGGAAGGCAGGCGCGATAGGCACGGGGCCATCTGATACAGTGCCGATCGACACACCCGCTGAGCCCGAAAGTGGCGGCTGCGTTTCGGTCGCCGATGTTTGTCGCTGTGTCGGAACTGATGGTGTCGGAACCGATGGTGACGTGTCCGTAGAAGGTCGTCTGGCTCCTGGTGCCGTTGTGAGACGTTCAGGTGTTGGACGCTCCGGCGCTGGACGCTCTGGAGCCGGGGGCGGCAATGCCGCCAGAGCCTGCGCTACGCCTGCCCCTGTGGCGATTTGCAGGTTCTGTGTGGTACGTTGTCTCTGTCCACGCACCGTTTGTTGCGGCACCGTTCGTTGCGGCATTGCCCCTTGAGGTGCTGCCCCTTGAAGTGCTGGTTGGTCGGGAATTCGGGCTCCACCTGATGGGTCGAATGGTCTAATTATCGGCGTTTGCGTTTCGGGTGCAGTGCGTGTTCGGGAGGTAGGTTGAGTACTCGATGGTGCTCGTGGCCCTTCGGTTGACGGCCCCGATGATGGAGTTATGGCGGGCGGCGCTCCCGGCACGACGGTGACGTTGGGCGCGGTTAATGGTGCTCTCGTGGCGGGAATCTGCGGCAGGACAGGGTTGGTGCGCGCAAAGACGGGCGGTGCCGCTTCAACCGAAGCTGTGGCCTGCGGCAGTGGCAGCGTTACGGCAAGAGTGCTCTCGGCGCGGTCGCCGCTGGAATCGGTAACGGAGAGGCGCAGCGTCCACTGGCCACGCGCGTCGGCGGGCATGCGCCACACGGCCAGAGTCGAGGCGTGCGCAGGCGCGCGCACTCCAGTGAAATTGTTCCACGTTGTGGGTTCGCTGCCTTCACCCCATTCCAGCTTAACTTGTGGTGCATCATCGCCGGAGGCAAAAATTGTCCCTAGAATCTCGATTTCCTGCCATGCCGAGGCGCTATTGCGAGTACTCAATGGCTTGGTGGTAGCGCGCGCATCCAAGAGCACCGCTGTGGGCGGTACGCGCAACATCGGCACCAGCCACAAAGCGCGCGGTGTTGATGCCGTGCCCTGGTTATCTCCAGTTGCACCATCCAAAGGTGCGTCGTACAGCAGGGCTGAACCATGAGGTGTAAAAGAGGGATTTGCCGCGCCTTCGCTTGAAGAAATGAGACGCGCGCCCGAACCATCGGAGGCTAACCAGTAGAGCGTGGGAAGAATCTGGTCGCTGCCGGGAATGCCCGCATCGATAGCACTCTGATTACTTTCGGCGGCCACGCAGAGATGCCGTCCATCGGGCGATACGGCACTTGTCCCGGCACGCGCGAAGAGGAGATTCGGCGGCTCCGGGTCGGCGCCTATGTTGCCGGGAGTCGCGCTTTCGCCCTCGTAAATATGTCGCAGCGACATTTGATAAAGCCCCTGCTGTCCCGGACGAGTACTCTGGAAGATCAGCGCACCGTTGTTGAGCCATGCGGGACGTCGGCCTATAGCCACGGCGCGACGCGGCGCACCGATAAAGTTCCCGTCCTCATCAAGTCGTGCGACGTAGATTGATTCAAGTCCGGCGCGCTGCACCACAAAGGCGAGGCGCCTGCCGTCAGGCGAAAGCGTCGGCGAGTAACTACGTATCTCAGGGCCGGTCAGGGCAGAGAAACGTCCGCTGCGCAGGTCGAGCCTGGCAATCTGGCTGCGCTGTGTGACATCAAGTGCATCGCCAGTCGCAGCGCGCGTCGCATTTTCCGGTCGGCCTGTGGCGTTAGTCGTGCAAAGCACAAAGCGGCTGTTAGGCAGAGGAACAGCATTTTCCGCAAACAGAGGTGCGGCCAATTCTGTCAGTGCCCGCGCCACAAGCGGTTTTTCCGTCGCGCCCAATGCTCTGGGGCGTGGCACCACTTCGGTGGAAGACGAAGTATCACTCTCGGATGGGCTAATGACCGGAGCCGTATCGAACTTGATGGAAGCACGCCACAGGTTGCGTGTTCCGCGCGCCGTGCGTGTGAAATACAACTCGCTGCCGCCATCAGCGTTTTCGCGGGCCGGGCTCAGCGCCGGCTGCGACAGCGAAATAGCGGCATTGCTCGCTGCGTTGTCTGGCCATGTAAAACGCAGAGTGCGCGGCGCACCGGGAGATTCCATCGCCACGACCGCTGTGTGAAGCCCCGCCGTCAAGATGCCCAGCAGAACGAGGCCGCATCGCGGCAATGAGTACTCGCTACGGCCCTTGCGCTTAAAGATGCGCCGTACGAATGGCTGCGTCGAAGTGGTGCACGCAGGGAATGAATTGCTAAAATAAGGTGTCATCTACGCCCTTAATCTAACCGCTGGCTGTGTGAGTGTCAATCGAACAGGCTTCGGTGGAAAGCTGCTGTGGTGAGTTGATTGTAGTCTAACCGGCTGGCCACGAAGGTGGAGCCGGGTCGAGTAAACGCCGCTGCTCCAATGCATGTCTCGCCTCTCTCATTCTCTTTCCTTGCTGGCTGGCCTGTGGTTTCTGCTTCAGGGCCTGGCTTTGACGGGCCACTGCGACACGGTGGGTTCTGAGCCATCGCTACGCCGTGGGCAAGCGAGTAGTCGAAGGTTGCGACCTTCCCCGTCTCCACAGTTGCAATCCCGGTTGTCGCAATCTCGATTGTCAGGTAATAGGCAACATGCACAAAATCGTCGCAATGCCAACTCCGTTCAACCCTGGCACAGCGTGCGGCGCCGAAGCGGAGAGGCTTTGTGGCGATTCCTCTTGTGGTTCAATGTTGTGGCGTGTATCATGGCGGCCATCACGATTGGTATGGTCGAGAGCGTACACGAAAAAGATGATAACTCCGCGCCGTGGCGCAGCCGCCTGCAAGCGCGCTTCGGGCGTGGCGCGCGGCACTTGGCACAGCCGTTGGGGCAGCCGTTGGCGGAGCCGGGCGATTGGATCCATGAGAGCGGCCCCGGCCTCGGTGGTGAAGCGCTCTTGCATTCGGAGCGCATGGAGAAAATGCGTCTGGCTTTGCCGCGCTTGTGGACTCTCGTCACCGGAACGGCACGCCTGCTGTTACTAACGGCGTTTCTTTTGCCTGCCACCGCTTTGTGGGTTTCGGCCTGGCCGAACCAGCGCTTCGATGCGCGCATCGGCACTTTTCTCCTTGCATTATGTGTTGCGACGCTGGCGCAGTTGCTGGTTCGATGGAGGGCGCGCAATCTGAGTGCGTTTGCCTTGTTGTTATGCTCGGGTGTTGCGGTGGCGACGATGCTGCTGGCGTTGGTGCGCGACACATGGATTCGCCTGGCGCTGCATGGTGCAACGAGTACTCAATTGTGGCTGCCCGGTTCGCTGCTGGGATGGGGCGCACAAAGTATGGTGCGGGGCGCAACGCGCACAGAAGACGTGCATCTCAGTGGGCCGGATGCGATCTATCTGGCGGGTGCGGCACTGGTTTGCGGAGCGGCCATCGTGACCGGGGCGCAGCTATCACGCCGTGAACTGTTCCATCGCGCGCCGCTTGATGTGCGCCAGGTGCATCCGTTGAATGCACCGATTTCTGCCGCATCGCGCGCGCAACTTCGGCTGCTCTGGATGTGGTTGTTCCTCGGGATGGTATTGGCATTGCGGCCACTGGTCGATGCACCCGCTGTCGCATTTTTGCTGACGCTGGCGGCGAGCCTTGCGATATGGGGCTGGCATCGCAAGGCTCTGGGCGCAAAAGAGATTTCGATTGCCATGCTCGGCGCAGTTGTTGCAGGTTTTTCGATGCTGCTGCTGTGGCTGGTCAGTGCGCCGGTTGGCCCAACCGCAACATTGCAAAACCTGCGTGTCTGGAGCCGTTCGCTGAACATGGTGCCCTTGACATTGCTGCAAGGCGCATTGGATAACAAGATCGTTTTCGCTGCTGCGGTAGCGGCTCTGGGTGCGGTGCTGGTGTTACTGAAACGTCAACCGCCGCATCTATGGAGCGTCCTGGGGTATGCTCCGGTGTGGGGTTGGGTTGCCCTTGGCGGCATGAGCATTCTTCCCTTAGCGGTGCTGTTACCCGCGGGAAGTTGCGCAGCGTTGGCACTGGCCGTTGCGCTGTTGCCGGCCCTGCTATTCGTGTGGCTTGAAGGCGCATAGCGAGTACTCGAAAACTTATACTGAGAAAACGAGCACTCGCAAACTCTATGAAATATCTTGCTATCGATTACGGAGAACGACGCATCGGCCTGGCGGTTTCGGATGAGAGCGGTGAGTTCGCCTGGCCGCATGGCGTGCGCGAACGCACCGGCACACGCCGCGACGCCACGAATATCATTGAAGTCGTGCGCGGATTGGGCATTGAGGGCATTGTTTGCGGCCTGCCTCGCGCCACAAATGGCGGCCAAGGCCAGAGCGAGGCGGCAGTGCGCGCTTTTGTCGCCTTGCTGCAAAACGCCTTGCGCACAGCGCAGATTCCGATTGAAATCGAATGGTGGGATGAACGCTTTTCCACCAGAGAAGCCCTGGGGCAAATGCGTCAACTGGGAATTTCGCAGCGGCGCGGGCGCGAATCGAGTGGCAGCGACAGTGTCGATGCACGTGCGGCCTCGGTCATTTTGCAGGGCTTTCTCGACCGGCAAAAAGCGCCGCACCGAGTACTCGAAACAAGTGAAGAAGAGCCCAAAGCCAATATCGTCGGAGAGGACTTGTTTTGAAATCAGCCCGGGTATTGAAGTGGATCGGCGTCTTGTTGCTGCTTGTGGTTGTGGCCGGAGCCGCCGGCGCATGGCAGATGCAGCAGGTGAAGCGCGCGCGCGAACACCGCCGCAAATGGGAACCCATTGTGATGCCGGAAACCGTGGCGCGCGTGCCGTCAACCTGGTCGGCGCAGACGTTGGCGCAACGTTTGAAGAAAAGCGGCAAAGTGCGCGATGCCGACGCCTTTTTAGAAGCCGCGCAGCAGGTGGGATTGACGCGTGTCGCGGAGGGCGGCTATAAACTGCCGGCCAAAGCCGGGCCGCTCGACCTGGCAAAAGTTTTCAAACAGCCGCCGACATTAGTGAAAGTTACCTTTCCCGAAGGCTGGACAGCGGCCAAAATGGCGCAACGCCTGGCGGCTAACAACTTCAAAGCGGCAGACGAATTCAAACGCCTGGCGTATCCTGCTAATTCTCTGATTTCGCCCTGGGAAGGCCGTCTTTTTCCCGACACCTATCTTTTGCCGCATCAGGGCAGCGGCCAGCAGCTTTTGTCACGAATGCACGATCGTTTCAAGGAAGTAACGGCGCGCCTGCCCAAGACTTTGCCTCATGCTGCTGAAAATAAAGCTTTAACACTCGCCCAGGTGGTGACACTGGCTTCCCTTGTGGAACGCGAGACGTATGTCGATGCGGAGCGCCCTCTTGTCGCAGGCGTGCTGCTCAATCGGTTGCGCCAGGGGATGCGGTTGCAGTGCGACGCCAGCGTGCAATATGCTCGCGAACGCGCCCAGGCAAGTGGAGTACTCGACGCGGGCCATAAAGAGCGCCTGCTTTATCGCGACCTGGAAATAGAATCACCCTACAACACCTATCGCAACGCCGGGCTGCCTCCGGGCCCCATCTGCAATCCGGGACAGGCCGCGTTGCAGGCGGCAGCAGCGCCACGCGCCAGTGAGTATCTGTTTTACGTGATGTCGCCCAAATTGAAGCGGCACCGTTTTGCAAAAACCTTCGACGAGCATCGACACAACATCGCGCTGGCTAAAGCGGAAGCCACAGCCCTGGAAGCGCGAGATAACGCTCCAACAGCAACCGGGTAACACAGAGAAAATTGTCTCACATTGCGCCGGCAATTTACCCTTTACATGTCGTAGCTGCGAACGTGTTGCATCGTCAGCCGGCCCAGTTCCGTCAGGGTGAAACGGCCAGAGCGCCCTCATGGAGAAGACGCTCTGGTGTGATGCACTTTTAACGACTCTGTGTGCGAATGTTGGTACGGTTTTTAGCCGCGTGCTTTTACGAGCAGCGAAGCCTTTACCGGAGCCTTTCTGCGTGCGCGGTCGGTGACGGTGATCTCAACACGGTAGTTCTGTTCCTCATTGGGCCAGTTGGGTTGAACCGACAAACCAATGGCGTCAACGCGAGGAACGTTTGCCATTGCCGCACCGGGAAGACCACCCGCAACAGGGCCGGCACCTCTTCCACCTGCTGTGGCCGATAGGGGGAAGGCACCTGTGTTATCGGCGTCGAAGTTCCACTGCACAAGTAGGTCGGAAGTTCCGCCTTCAACGTCGGCTACTAAAGTCGTGTCTCGGCCTGGCTTCACCGTAATTTCCTGAAGTTGAGTGCCCTGTGGATCACTCGCGCGGCGGATGGAAGCCGTAATGCGGTCTGTTTCCGTCACCAGCGCGATTTGTTCGAGGCCGAAGGTTGCCGAGCGGTCGCCGGTTAAGATGAGACGCCGCACCGCGCCACTGGCACCCGGAGTGGGGCGCATGTCGCGCAGGGCGATCAACAGGGTTTGCCCGCCCGCGGCATTGCCGCGCGTCGGCGCATTAACGGCGACTCGCCCCGACATTGTACCCTGGTCGAGCACAGCCGTGAGTTGCAACTGTGTCAGGGTTGGGGCTTGTTGTCCTCGGCCACCCTGTCTCGCGCCGCCCCCGCCTCTCTGTGGTCTCTGCTGAAACTGCACGTTCGTCTCCACCTGAGGTGACATCCTGGCCTGAGATCGAGTACTCGTTTCGCCATCGAGCGCCGCAGCATCGGGCAGGGCAGCGGTTCTACGCCCGCCACCACCGAATGGAGATGCGCCGCGCATCTGAACCTTGATACGCCAGAAACCAGTCTGTTTATAGGGTTCGATGTCTATTGGAGTATTCAAGTCGAAGCGCACGCCCTCGTAAAAGCTGTGCGTAGTAACTTGCAGCGCATTACTACCTCGGCCCGCCTGCTGAGCCGTGCCATTACCCCACGGCGCGACGCGTGCCGCGCTCGCAACACTGCCGTCCCACACGTAAAGCGTACTCGGCGTCTGCGCATGAGCCTGCGTTATCGAACTCGGCATCGCTGGAGATAAAGTCGTTGCAACCAGCACAGCTAATGTGGAACCCTTGCAGATGAATGCTGCAGATGGGATTTGTTTCATGTTATCGCTCCTCGTGATCGATTTGATGTGTTGAATTCCGGAAGGCTAAATTCGCTCTTGTTTTGTCTGATAGACAATAGCGCGCCATTGTCCATTAGGTTCCCGCCAATCAGATCACGGAATTATCCCCTCAACTGTATCGAACACTTCAATCCAGTCTACTGATGTATGAGCGAGGCAACGGTAAAGAAATGCAAAGAATTGTAAAAGCGCTGTGCTCCGCTATGCGGGGCGTTGTAAGACATGGTAGTTGTCCGTTCTTTCCTGTTGCGATTACAATGAGGGCACCGCATCCGTGCAGAGGTAGTCATGCCATAGATGAAACTATAGTTGCGACCCCAAAGCGTGAGCGACGGGCTGAGTGAACGCATAGACCAGCCCGTCGCTCACGCTTTGGGGTCGTAGAACAGTGACACTTAATTTTGTCCGGCTACTTCTGTGCTATGGAGTCAGGGTGCTGACTCCATAGCACTGGTGAAAACAAAACAAGCCCCGAACTGAAGGTTTCAGTTCGGGGCTTGTTCGCATGGAAGTGCACTGTGCGGCTTCACCTAAATCTGTTCCCAATCGAAAATAACGCCCATGACGGCTGCGCGGTCGGTTTCAAGCAACCGATAGGTTTGTGTGGCATCGCGCGGCGAAAAGCGGTGTGTCACTAAATCGCTCACGCGCATCTGGCCACGTTGCAAATAGGAGAAGAACAACTGTCCCATCTTTGCCTGTGTCCAGTACTCGTAATCGCTGGCCCAGGGCGTGTCTGTGTCGTGAGCCCCCACAATTTTGACGCCGCGTGTCACCACATCGGATGTCAGGCGCTGCTCGGCAGGCGTGCCTGTATCACCTAACAACAGCAGAGTGCCGGAACGTCGAACTAAACCCAGTGCATGAGAGAAAACGGCGGCGTGTCCCGTCACATCGTAAACCACATCGGCGAGACGACCTTGGGTGAGCGCCTCGACCTGCTCACGTGCTTCCGCAACGCCCACTTGCAAGATTTGGGTTGCACCATGCGCTTTGGCCATTTCGAGTCGAAGTGGCGCCGTGTCGATGGCGATAACTTCGCGCGCACCCATCAAACGCGTGTATTGCACCACCAGTTGGCCTAATAAGCCCAGGCCGATAATCACGACGGCATCACCCATAACGTGCTGAGCTTTGCGAACGCCGTTCTGCGTGATTTTCGTGAGGCCGAACCAGGCCGCATCCTCTACGGAGACGCCCTGAGGAATGGGAAGCACGTTCGCCGCGCTTGTGGTGAAGAACTGGCGGTGAGGGCCACGGCTCGCCACGCGGTCGCCTGGTTTGATCGTCGTCACTTCTGCGCCAACGTCAACGACTTCACCTGCATTTAAATAGCCGGGGTAAAACGGATATTGAACCCAGTTATCCCAATTCGTGCCCGGCGCAAACTTGCGTCCAAGGCAGATGCTTTCCGTGCCGGTGCTGATGAGCGATTTGAGTGAACGCACCAGGACTTGATCCGGCCCAGGCGCCGGAACGTCTTCTTGTACGGCTTCGACTTGATCTTTTCCGACGAAACGAATGTTGAGCGATTTCATTGGGAACCCTTCAAGGGATGAACTACAAAACACCTGGTTTCGACCCGCTCACTCTTTGACCTGCTCGCGCAATGAGTGTTTCATGGTGTAGCGCCAGGTCGAATAATGTCTCTCAAGCGGCAAGACCCTCAGTTATAGGAGTTAACGATTAGAATACTCGTCTTCTAATCTAACGCGTTATCACACCGCTTTCAGCGATCGTCACACAGTCGGCATTTCGATAGTGCGAAGGATGACAAAACGAAAGAATGAACCCTCTACTGGGTCACAATTGCAGCATTAAAAAACTGCCCATTCAAAGAGCGAGGCGTTGAAGCTTTGATCGGTTTCAGAGAAGACGAGGCGTAGAAAACGGGCTTTTCCTTCATGCTTGATGAGAACAGGCGAACCGGTAACAGGACTGTCCCGAAAGTCTGCCAGCGTTTGCCACTGCCGGCCATCGTCAGAGATTTCCACCACAAAACAATACGGCTTCCATGCATATTCAAAGCGAAGTTCCTGCTGCTGGAAACTTGTGAGAGTGCCAAGATCGAGTTGCAGCCAGGCACCATCCGCGTTTTTTGCTGCGGCCCAACGGGTGGCGTAGTTATCATCGAGTACTCGCTGTGCTCCGGTGTGCTCGTTGGCCTGGCTCGATGCCGTGGCACCAGCGTTTTCGGCCAGGTTCCGTTTAGCATCGCGCCCCTGCACCAGAGGCGGCCCCTGGTGGGTGGGAGTCACTTTCTCAATCAGGCCATCTGCTGTGAACTGCATCGTGTCCAGGCACAGTTGCCGACCGATAAAGTCGGGATCATAAGGCATGCTGTGCCGGTGATAAAGAATATAAGCCTGACCCTGGTGCATGAAGACGGCGTGCCCAGCAGCCAAGCGTGTCGCTGCCCCACGGATCGAGCGTAACGTAGATATAGTTCTTGCCGTCGTGCTGAACGATGGAAGGATCGGCATAGTAGCCGGGAAGAATCGGATTGGCACAATGGGCCGCCAGCCCTGGAAGGTCGTTGACGTGTTCGCGATGTGCGTCACTCATGCTCTGCTTGGCTGCTATTCAACTCACTTGTTCCTTGCGTCTGGGCTTTGCATTGCACCGTCATCGTTTCGGCGATGCAGGCGGTGCACTCCTTGCGTTGCTTTTTGTCGCCACGACCGGCTTTAGTTCATCTTGAGTGAGTACGGCGTCGCTGCGGTAGATTTGTGACAGAGCATCATTGGACATCTTTTTCGGGCCAAGGTCGTTCACCCACGATACGAAGAATGACCACCGCACACCGTAGCGGCGCATCCTTTCCACGTCCGGCACGCCACCGATTTCCGTTAGAGCCAGCAACTTGCGACCACCATGCTGCTTTTTCAACTCTTCCCACACACTGCTCAACGGATCTCTAACATCGGCAGGATACTGGTCGATGCCGACAATATCGACATAGCGGTCGCCGGGATACCATTCCGGCTTGGTGCCGCTGCTATAAACCCAGATCAGGTTGTGCAACTGATGGTGGTTCGTCAGCCGGTCATACATCAGCTTCCAGAGTTGCTTGAACGGCTCCGGCCCCTTGGCACCCCACCAGAACCAGCCGCCTTCGGCTTCGTGCAGCGGACGCCACAAAACAGGAATGTCCGCAGCAGCGAACTTCTTCAACTCGACGGCGATGGTGTCGATGTCGCTGAGCAACAACTTATAGTTTTTGGACTGAGGATCGGCCAGCGCCTTTTGCAGGTCGAATGTCGAGGCATCGGTGTAGAAGCCGCGCCACCACAGGGCGTTGATGGTTTGCCCTCTCTCGTTGACGTGCCTCTCGTTGTTGATCAGATCTGCCGGCGCATTCCAGTGCCAGAGCATGGTGACAATCTGGCCGTTACGCGCATTGCCAATGATATTTTCGGTGTAGTTGGCCGGCTTGGAGCTATTGCTGACACGCGTAGGCGAGTACTCGATCAAGTCGCCGCCCATAACCGCCGGTGTCTTACCAGTGGTGGTGCGAATGTAATCGGTGTCGCGTTGCTGATACTGCCCGGACAGCGTCTTTTCGCCGTAGAGATCCACTAAATAGGACATCAGAGCGCGCGTTTTAGCCGTTGCTTTGGCGTCGATCAGGGTTTTTGGCGGCTTCTTCAGTGCCTCAACCGTTGCCGGAACGAAGTCGATGGAGTCGATGTCGTAGTAGCCCCAGCCCTTTTCAATAGCTACAGTGTTGGGGCCATCTTGCAGTTCTACCTTGCCGGCTATATGAGAGGCAAAGACATCACCCGTCTGGGCGAACATGCCGGACGATTTCAGACCATTGATGACAAGATCGTAGCCTTTTTCTCCAGAGGGAGAACTGTAACGAATCGTAGCTTCGTAAACGCCTGCCTTAGCCTGCGGGATGCTCCACACGATCTTGTCACTCGCGTCCTGCAATCGCGTGACATAGCCGGTGCCCGAATGTCCGGCGCGGGTTGTTGCGACTGTGGCGCCGGTGAGGGTCGCGTTCTCCGCTTCCAGGTGAATCTTTCCCGCAGACGCAGTCCGAGGTGCAACTTGAGTCGCCTGCGCCGTCCGAGGCGCAGCCTGTGCGGATTGCGCGGACGGTGAAGTCGATGCCAGAGGGGAGCCACACGCCACGAGCACCGGTGCAACAGCAAACAGTGATGCCGAAATTAAGCTCAGTTTTTGTGAAGGACGGTTGTGCATAGGTTTTCCTGTTCCGAAATGTGTCTTGCTGCGGCGCTTATCGTCGAAGCCTGTGTTTGTAATGTGCTTTGGACACGCTGAACGCCTTGAGGTTGCGAAAACGCAAACCAGCTTGAGAGCTTTTAAGCTTGAGAGCTTTCAAGAAATTAGCGGCACTGCATGTGGTTTTGAGCGACAGTTCTCCGGTTAGATACATTCAGCACAAATTTCACGCCAATGTATCGCGCTGCAAGAGGGAAAAACGTCGCCCGGCGATAGCGCTGTCCGGCTGTGACGTAAGGGCTGTAACGCAGCGGCAGGGAGTCGACACTTATGCTTTATCGCTGTGCAAATGATCGTCGCCGAGCCATTACATTTAGTGCAACGGCTTAGCTTTCTACTCCAAAACGCCGCACACTGCAAACGAAACTCTTTGTAAAGCAGATTGTCGTTTAGTTTATAAGCTTAATGGGTACAATCCTACTTGACCCGCGATTTGACAGTCAAGCCAAATTCGGAACACCTCGATTCCACCTTCAACATGTGAACCGGCTCCAAAGCCGCTAACACTGCACCTATCCAGCGATACGTCCCGCAGGAGGAGTGGTGGGCTTCTGAGAGTAGGTGTTTTGGAGTTGTTGTAGCGACTGTGTCGTGGTACTGAGCTTTGAATTCGATGTCGGGATAGGAGATATTGATGCACAATTTGACACAAAATAGAGTACCTCGAAACCGGCTGCATCAGTTACTGATGTTTTGCTGCGCTGGTATGCTTCTGCTTATGACGATTTCCAGGTGTTCTGCTCAGCCCAGCGTGGTAGAAAGACATGGCCAGTTGGCGGTGAAGGGCAACCGCATTGTTGACAAGAACGGTGAGCCGGTCGTGCTGCGCGGCATGTCGCTCTTCTGGAGTCAGTGGATCGGCAAGTATTACAATCGCGATGCCGTCAAGTGGCTGCGCGACGACTGGAGTTGCAGCGTCGTTCGTGTGGCAATGGCTGTCGGCTCGGGCGGCTACCTGGAGAACCCGGAAAGAGAAAAGGCAAAAGTTATTGCTGTTGTAGATGCCGCGATCGAACTGGGAATCTATGTCATTATCGACTGGCACGACCATGAGGCGCATCACAACACGCAAAAGGCGCAGGAGTTTTTTGCTGACATGGCGCAGCGTTACGGCAAGCACCCTAACGTAATTTACGAGGTGTTCAACGAACCGCTGCAAAATGCTTCGTGGTCAAACGACATCAAGCCTTACTGCGAAGCCGTAATTAAGTCCATTCGCGAGCACGACCCGGACAACCTGGTGATATGCGGAACCAGAGCCTGGTCGCAAAGAGTGGATGAGCCATCGCTTGACCCGATCAAGTCGAGCAATGTGGCGTATACGCTGCATTTTTATGCGGCCTCGCACAAGCAGTGGCTGCGAGACGTGGCCACCAAAGCGTTGAACAATGGCATTGCCTTGATGGTGACGGAATTCGGCACTACGGAAGCCAGCGGCAACGGCACGTTCGATCAGGAAGAAACGCGCAAGTGGTGGCAGTTCCTCGACGAAAACGGCATCAGTTGGTGCAACTGGTCGCTTGCCGATAAAAACGAAGCTTCGGCAGCCCTCAAGCCGGGTGCCAATCCAAACGGCGGCTGGACCGATGACGAGATTAGCCCGTCTGGTCTTTTCATCCGGGAAGAGCTGCGACGTCAGGCGGCTCTAAAGCCGCAGGCCGCGCTGAAACCACAAGCGCAAACTAAGAGCAATCCTTAACCGTTAACTGCGGATGTGCCCGTTAGTCGTTAATTCCAAGTGCAGCAGAACGAATCAGTTCTGCTGCACTTTTCTTTGCTATAGCAGTTTAGGACTTACACAAATATCTGATTGGTAGGGGCGAGCTTGCCTCGCCCAGGGCGCGAAGACCGCGCCCCTACGAACATTGTACTGCTCGTGCGTAAGTCCTAAGTCAATAGCTGGCAGACTACACAGAACCCCAAGCGTGAGCGCTGGGCTGAACTCCGTGGTGCCTTAGCCCCGCGCTCACGCTTGGGGTTTCGGTTGGAACATTTAGCGGCGTTGCCAAGTCAATGATGCAACCGTTCGAGATGAACGGATTTCTCCAAGAAAGAACTTTAAACGACCATGAAATTTTCACCTGTTCAGTACGGCACGGCTTTCTCCCTGCTAGCTCTTGCTGCCTCAACTCAATTCGCTTCTGCCAAAGTTACCTCGACTTTATCTCGCACTGCTTCGGTTAAGACAGCTTCCACCAAAACGATGGTGACTCGTTCGTGGGTAACGCTCAAGGCAACGACAAATCAAGCGCGCTACACGCCGGGCCAGCCGATTAGAGTGCGACTCACCGCGACCAATAGGTACAATCGCGGCGCATATTTGCGATTCACGAGCGGCCAGCGCTTCGACTTCACCGTGTACCAAGTAGGTAGCAATGACTCGGTTTACACCTGGAGCGCGGCACGCATGTTTACACAGGCGCTTGGCTCGTTGTGGCTCAGGCCGGGACAAAGCCAGAGTTACGAATCAACTATCGGCGATGAAATGGGGACGCTCAAGCCAGGGAAATATCGTCTGCTCGCGCGCCTGGCCAATTCGCCGAACCGCATCGCCGCCGCACCAGTCGAGTTTGAAATCGTTGAGCGCGGTTTAGCGATGACGACACGCACCGATAAGACCACTTACAAGATTGGCGAACCGGTGCAGATTGATGTCGCGGTAAGCAACCGAGCGCTCAATGCACAGCGCGTCAACATTACCTCGGGTATGGCTTGCGATGTGTTCATCAGTGATGAGGCCGGAAATTCGGTGTGGAACTATGGCGCCAATCTGCGCTTTATTCGCGTCCTGGGCGATGTAACGTGGCAAAAGGGCGAAACGAAAAACTACTCCATGACGTGGAATGGCGTCGCGCTGCCACGTGAGACCACAGCAACCACTCTCGAACCGGGACGCTATCGTGTGCAGGCCGTGCTGCAAACGACACCTGAGTTTCAAGCGCCGCCAGTCTTTATCAACATTACACGTTAGAGCAGCGCGCGGTAAAGAACTTGAGGTGCGCAATTTGAGGAAAGATAAGCGAGTATTCACACCAAGTACTCGCTTATCTCACAGAGTGTGTCATTTCGAGCGTAGCGAGGAATCTTAGCGTGAGGCGATTGAAGATTCCTCGCTGTGCTCGGAATGACACACTGATGGTTTTTTCTGCTGTTGCAGGGCTTTGCAGGTGCTGGCTGCTTAGTCGAATTCCAGAATGCGCAGGCGACCGTTGACCGTAACGTCTTCCCAACGCGCCTGGCTGACTTTATGGCTGGGCGAGTGGCTCTTGATCCAGTAGGCTCTGCGGCGGGCGCGCGGATGCGAGGACGACTCCTTTGCGGCTCCTGCGATTTGCTGTGGTGTGTAACTCTGTCGCAGCAGCCCGTCGTGGGTCATTTGTTGTGCCAGGCTCTTTTCGGCGGCGATGTTGTGATACTCGGTGGCCAGCACGGTCAACATATCGGTAGAAGTGTCGGGGCAATCTTCCTGATAGGTTTGAAGCAAATGTAACTTGGCCCACCAATCGATCCAGTAAGAACTGGGCGGCCATTCTTCCGGCTGCGAATTCCTTAAATCGGAAATAGCTCCTTCCCACATCGAGACAGCACGCCACATCCACTCCATAAGTTCGCAGTGGCCTTCCATATAAAAAAGAAAATCTCGCACTTGCTCCAGCAGATATTCTTGAATATCGAGCGCGGCTACTTTGGCGCCGCTCTCGGTTTCAATCGGATGGTGAATATCCCGGCTGGTGTCCTTCAATGCGCGCACCGGATAACGTGGATAATAGCGCGCAATGTCCCAGCCGCATTCGCTGATGCTGAGAATAAGCCACGTCAGCGCAACTTCCAGAAAGATCGCTTCGTCGCTTACTTTGGTATCGAGCGAGGTGATGTGCAAGCGAGTGTAAAGATCGCGATGCGGCGCCGGTAACAAGTGCTCGGAGCGCGTGTTGAGAATGGCTCGTGTGCCTTGCCGCGTCTTTTCTCCGGCGTCTTTGTCGATGAACTGCGCACGCGATGAGTGGTAGAAAATGCCATCTTTATACTCTCCGGCACCAAACAATACGGCGCCGGTCGCCACCAGGAATGTCATCAAGTTGCGCCGCAGAAGTTCGCCTTGAGCCGAACGCAATATTTGATAACTGGAATGGCAGCCATAACTGACCAGTCCATCGGAGTTATCGTTGTGAACATCGAGAATTTCGCCGTCGCGACAGGCTTGCCGCGCCATGTCGGCCACGATGTGATCGCCGGCTTTATCGTGCAGGGCGCACTCTTGCGGCGACGAACATTCAGCGGTCGCATATTCGAGCTTGCCGTGGTCGTTATACAGACGCGCCGCGTTACACAAAAACTCCAGTTCCTGGTTGGTGCGGTAGGCCGAATGCGTGTGCAGAATGCGTTGCGCGGCATCGCCGGCCTCATCGAGTTGGTACCAGTGGCTGCGCGCCATACGTCGCTTCGAGGAAACACTATACTCTTTTTCGCGGCCACAAGTTCGTGCGGTGAAGAGCTTTAGCTGGTGCGGATTGATGTCTGAGCCTGAATGTGCATTCATGAAGCAAGAGCCTCCTCGGGGAAGTCAACAAGCCGTGTGCTGCGGGAAATAAATGGTCTGCAATGAACGGCACCTTCACGAATGAGAATGTCGTGATGCCATATTTATGCCACTAATTTGTGACAATGGCATTAAATCGGTGCAAAGATTGGGTGCTTTGTTGCGGTTGCGGTTGATTGAAGACACTCATGCAAGGGGCGGCGGAATGAAGAATACTGTCTGCGATGCCCGACAGAGAATAGCGAGGTTTGTTTTCTGTGCATCAATTTCAGTGCAAGAGGAAGTTGAACATGAGCCAGCTTGGTTACGACGACACTCCCCAGATTCCGGGCCAGAACTACAAAGTGCATGACAGCAATCGTCCGCAGCCGCGCGTCGTCACGCCCGGGACATCCGGCGCGGCGAGTACTCCGGCAACGCCGCCGTCCGATGCGGTTGTCCTGTTTGATGGCGCAGATCTTTCGCAGTGGGTTGGTGGCAACGATCAGCCGGCACCATGGAAGGTCGAAAACGGCTACATGGAAGTCGTACCCGGCTCCGGCAACATTCATACACGCCAGGAATTTGGCGACTGCCAGTTGCACCTTGAGTTCGCTTCACCTGTTGAAGTAAAAGGTAACGGACAAGGGCGTGGCAACAGCGGCGTGTTTCTGATGGGGCGCTACGAGATTCAAGTACTCGATTGCTACGACAACCCGACTTATGCCGATGGAACAACCGGGGCGATCTATGGCCAATATGCACCGTTGGTGAACGCGTGCCGCCCGCCGGGTGAATGGCAAACCTACGACATCATCTGGGTTGCCCCCAGGTTCGAGGGAGATCAACTCGTCAGCCCGGCGCGCGTGACGGTTATTCTCAACGGCATCGTGCTGCATCACGACACGACGCTGGGTGGCCCCACAACACATCGGGATGTGCAAGCCTACAAGGCCCATGCAGCGCAAGGCCCGCTTGAGCTACAGGATCACGGCGACCTGGTGCGCTTCCGCAACATCTGGTATCGCCCGCTGCTCGGCTATGACGTAAGTTAGCAGTGAGTAGCTGATACGCACAAAGTGTCATGCCGAGCGACGGCGTAGCCGCAGTCTGTTGGGCTCGGAATGACACTTTGTGCATGACTTATGAGGTATGTACCGCCACGGCTGCGATGACGAGTACTCGTGAACCATGAAAATAGCGACCTGGAACGTGAATGGCATTCGGGCGCGGCAAGTGCAGTTCCTGGAATGGGTCGAACGCGACCATCCAGACGTGATCTGCCTGCAAGAAATCAAGGCTTCTCCTGCGCAGGTGCCTGCACCGCTCAGCGAACTTCCTGGCTACTGGAACCTGTGGCACGGTGCGGGCGGCTACTCCGGTGTCAGCCTGCACATCCGACGAAAGCCCTTTGAAAATTTGCTGGCGCAGCCGCCTCGTTTCGAGCATCCTACTTTCGATTTTGAAAATCGCATCGTGCAAGCCACTCTTGGACGGACTATTGTTGCATCGGTCTATGTTCCAAATGGAGGCAAAGATTTCGCGGCCAAAATCGAGTTCATGAAAGCCCTGAAAGAATACGTGGCCGCCACTCATGCCGCCGGTTTCGGGCTGATTCTCTGCGGCGATATAAACGTTGCACTCACCGACCAGGATGTGCACCCGACTGAACGCAAGCTTGTGATCGGGCAAAGACCGGACGAGCGCCTGCTTTTCGAAGCAATACTCAATCAGGAAGTGGTCGATGTGGGGCGCGCTCTCGATCCGCAGAATGAGAATCTGTTTACATGGTGGGCGCCGTGGCGCAATATGCGTCAGCGCAACATCGGGTGGAGAATCGATTACATATTGGCCAGTACTTCGCTGGCGCAACGTGTTACCGTGTGTTCTGTTCTGCCACAGGTCGGCACCAGCGATCACGCTCCGGTAGTCGCAACCTTTTCTCCGGAAGCCTTTGGATAGAGGTAGCTCTATCCGAGTACTCAGTTCATCACAGTGGCTAACGGTTTCTGTCTTTACTGAGGTCCGCTTCCATTTGCGCCAGGTAAACACGCGAGAGAGTTACATAGCGCTCGGCCCACACTTTGATGGAGTTTTGCTCTTCCAGAGAAAGCGAGCGAACAACGGTCGCCGGTGAGCCTAAGACCAGCGAGCCGGGCGGAATTTTCTTACCCCCGGTAACCAGGGCGCCGGCACCGATGATAGAGCGCGCACCAATCTCCGCGCCATCGAGAATGATCGCGCCCATGCCAACGAGCACTTCGTTATCAACGGTGCAGGCATGCACAACCGCCTGATGCCCCACTGTCACCAGTTCTCCAATCTCCGCCGCGTAAGCATCCGCTACGTGAATAACGGCGCCATCTTGAATGTTGGTGCGCGGGCCTACCGCGATGGCGTTGATGTCGGCGCGCACGGTTGCATTGAACCACACGCTGGCCTCTTCGCCCAATGTCACAGCACCGACGACTGTGGCACCTGGAGCCACGAACGCGGTCGGGTGAGTACTCGGCTGTCGGCTCAGGAAATAGTCAATTCGTTCAGGAAAGTTCATAGCCATTATGCGTTCGCGTGAGATGAATTGTTACAGGTTCACCGCTGCTTATCTACTGTGATTTCGTGCAACAATTCCCGGCAGAAAAATAGCGTCTCCATTGGTACAGAATGAACCGATTGATACTATCACTGGCCCGCGATTAGCATCCTTTCGGCAGATCCAAGTAACGACCAAAGGAACTGCTATCATGGGAATGCTCGAAAACAAAGTCGCCTTCATTACGGGTGCGGCCAGCGGCATCGGGGCCGGGACAGCGCGGCGCTTCGCTCAGGAAGGCGCAAAGATTGTGCTGGCCGATGTGCAAGAAGAAGAAGGTCAGAAGCTGCAACAAGAGATTGAAGCCGCCGGAGGGCAGGCCACCTATGTCGATTGTGATGTCAGCCAACCCGAAGCGGTGCAAGCGGCTATCACGGCGGCTGTCGAAAGATTCGGTCGTCTGGATATTGTTTTCGCCAATGCCGGTATTAACGGTGTGTGGACGCCCATCGACGAATTAAAGCCCGAAGAGTGGGACAAAACAATCGATATAAATCTGAAGGGCACTTACCTGACGGTGCACTACGCCGTGCCGCATCTTAAGGCGGCGGGTGGCGGTAGTATTCTCATCACCAGCAGCGTCAACGGCACGCGGACATTTTCTAATCCTGGCGCCAGTGCTTACAGCACCTCCAAGGCAGGGCAGGTCGCGTTCATGAAAATGATCGCGCTGGAGTTAGGTCGTCACCACATTCGCTGCAATGCAATTTGTCCGGGTGCCATCCACACCAACATCGACGAGCGCACCGAGCAGCGCCATACCGATAAGATCGGCATCAAGGTGGAACTGCCGGAAGGCAGCCCGGCGCTCAACGAAGGTCAGGGTGAGCCTGTCGATGTGGCCGATACGTGCCTGTTTCTCGCTTCTGATTTAGGCCGTCATGTGTCCGGTGTGGAAATTTTCGTGGATGGCGCGGCTTCCCTCTTGCGCTAACCAGTAGCATCGAATCTACTCGCAAAAAGAAAGCTCAGCCATCATTTTAACGATGGCTGAGCTTTCTTTGTTGTGCAGCAAGTTCGGTTAAGAATATCGCACGCAGCGTCACTACCGCGTCATTCCGGCTGAGAAGTTACTTAAAGTCGGCGGTATCTGGGTCGGCTGCGATGCGCCGTCCTTCGTCCATGCCGTCGATCTGGTGCATTTCGTCCGGGGAAAGCTCGAAATCGAAAAGGGCGAAGTTTTCGCGAATGCGCTCCGGGTTGACCGACTTGGGAATAACGACGAGGCCGCTTTGCACATGCCAGCGCAAGATGACCTGAGCCGAGGTCTTGCCATGCCGTTGAGCGACATCGACAATTGTCGGATGCTCCAGCGCTTCACCGCCGCGCATCAAAGGACTGTAGGACTCAATAGCGATACCATGTTGCGCACAATAGGATCGCGTTTCCTTCTGCTGGAACATGGGGTGCAACTCGATCTGGTTGATGGCCGGCACGACCGTCGCTGTTTTCAGTAGCTCATCCAGGTGGTGTGGCTTGAAATTGGAAACGCCAATAGCGAGTACTTGCTTGTCGTTGTACAGCGTTTCCAATGCTCTCCACGCCTCGGTGAAGCGGCCTTCCATCGGCAGCGGCCAGTGAATCAGATACAGGTCGATGTAGCCGCAATCGAGTTTCTTCAGGCTTTCGTCGAACGCAGGCAAGGCATCTTCGTAGGCGTGATTGGCGTTCCACAGCTTGGTCGTAATAAAAATTTCTTCGCGGGGCAAGCCACTCGCCTTGATGGCTTTACCCACGCCGGCTTCGTTGCCGTATATGGCTGCCGTGTCGATGAGACGGTATCCGGTGTCCAGGGCGGCACGAACGGCGGATTCAACTTCGGTGCCTTCTGCCGCCTGCCACACACCGAGACCGACCTGCGGTATGGCGACGCCATTGTTAAGAGTGATCGTGGGAACTGCGGAGTGGTTCATGGCTGATGTGCTCATTCGCTATAATCCTCTGAGATTGCTGGGTGCATCAGAGTGCAAGTGAAAGGCCCGAGCCGTGCAATAGCAACCGATAGGCACCCCCGATAGCGTAATATTCGCACAAGCTGTGTGTTATCATGACGCAATGCTGCAACAAAGCTCTTGTTGCATGCTCAAAGCTGTAGCTAGCCCGAGAGCCGTGCATAAATACCGAGAATTTGACGAAGGAGCTTAAGAATGAGTACTCGCAACGGTCGAGTTCTGTCGAATGAGCAAGTTGAGCATTTTCTACAGCGCGGCCATGTGGTCATCCCCGACTGCTTCTCCCGCGAGTTCGCCGAAAGCTGGACGACCAATGCTTTTCGGCGACTGAGCTATGATCCGCAGGACTCGGCCACCTGGGAACAGGAGATCATCCATATGCCCGCCGCGCAACGTCTGCCCATGCAGGACATTGCGCCTAAGGCCTGGCAGGCGGCTTGTGAACTTCTCGGAGGCGAGGAACGTGTTGCACCCTGCACCTGGGGCGACGGCATGATTGTGAACTTCCATAAGGGCGCCGACCAGCCCTGGCAGCCGCCCTCACCGCACGTTAAGGGTTGGCATAAAGATGGTGACTTCTTCCGTCACTTTTTGGATAGTCCGGAGCAGGGCTTACTGACTATTGTTATCTGGTCTGATATAGAGCCACAGGGCGGTGGAACGTTTGCTGCCGGCGACTCTGTTACTCCGGTCGCACGCCTGCTGGCGGCTCACCCGGAAGGTATTTTACCCGCAGGGGCGCCGGGAGCTTCGTTTAGCTCTTTAATCCACGAGTGCCAGGACTTTATCGAGTTGACGGGCCGCGTGGGAGACGTAGTGTTGATCCATCCGTTTGTGTTGCACGCCTCCAGCCAGAACCACTCCGGCAAGGCGCGCTTTATCACTAATCCGCCGGTTTCTCTGCGTGAGCCGATGCAGTTTAACCGGGACAATCCAGCCACTTTCTCGGCTGTGGAGCGCTCTATTCTCCGCGCACTGGACGTGGATCGTCTCGATTTTAAGCCAACAGCGCCGCGTGAGCGCATTGTGTCAGAAGGCATGAAGCGCAAGCAGAAGATGCTTGAAGAAGAGCAGGCCCGACTCACTGCCAACACAGTCTCATAGTGCGTATTCAAAAGCGTCCTTGTTGAGCGACTCGTGTCGTTTGGGCAGCTTCCAGCTCGCTAAACGCGGTGAATTGGCTGTTTACCAGGAATACATCAGTGGTTAAGTCGTTTAGTCGCGCCGGGTCAGCTTCATGCCGCAGATGGAGCAGTTGGCAGTTGGATCGCTGCTCGTGATCCATGGGTGCATGGGGCAGGCGTACAGTGCGGCATCGCCAGAGGCAGCGACGCGGGGCGCGTCTTCGCGTTGGCCGAAGAAAAACCACAACACCCCTGCGATGAGCGCCAGACCGCTCAGCAAGACAAAGATTTCCGCCGTATCCATGACGCGCTCCTTAAGAATTCCTTTCGACGTGAAAACCGCGCAGCCTCAGCGCATTGGTGACAACGCTCACGCTGGACAAAGCCATTGCCAGCGAGGCGAAAATTGGCGACAGCAGCCAGCCGGTGAACGGATAAAGCACGCCTGCCGCAAGTGGAATGCCCAGCACGTTGTAAACAAAGGCAAAGAACAGGTTCTGCTTGATGTTGCGCACCGTTGCGCGCGACAAAGCGATGCTGGAAACAACGCCGTTCAAGTCGCCGCGCACGAGTGTGATGTCGGCGGCTTCCATCGCGACATCGGTGCCGCTGCCCATCGCAATGCCGACATCGGCCTGCGCCAGAGCGGGCGCGTCGTTGATGCCGTCGCCCACCATCGCGACCGTTTTGCCTTCAGCTTGCAAAGTCCTGATTGCCTCGGCTTTGCCCTCAGGCAACACTTCGGCGAGTACGCGATGGATTCCTGTCTGGCGCGCTATGGCTTCGGCTGTGCGCCGGTTATCACCCGTAAGCATCACGACTTCCAGGCCCATGCGGTGCAGGCGTTGCACCGCGCCGCGCGAACCATCTTTCTCCTTATCAGCCACGGCTATAATTCCGGCGAAAGTGTTGTCCACGGCCATATACATGGCCGTTTTTCCGGCGTCGGCTAGATGTTGGGCCGCAGCTTCGTCGGGTGCAAGGCCATATTGGCGCAACAGTTTCAGGTTGCCCAGCAGGACTTTGCGCCCGTCTACAAGGGCCTCGATGCCGTGACCGGCCATGGCGTTGAAATTTTGCGGCTGCGATAAATCGAGACCGCGCTCCTGAGCCGAGGAAACAATCGCTTCGCCCAGTGGATGTTCGCTGCCGCGTTCTGCCGAGGCCGCCAAGCGCAGCAATTCGTCGGCAGTCCAGGGGCTTTGAGGCAGCACATCGGTCACAACCGGTTTGCCTTGCGTGATGGTGCCGGTCTTATCGAGCACTACTGTTGTCAGTTTGTGCGCCAACTCCAGCGCTTCGCCGCCTTTGATGAGTACTCCGCTTTGTGCGCCGCGCCCGGTGCCCACCATAATAGCCGTGGGTGTGGCAAGCCCGAGAGCGCACGGGCAGGCAATGATAAGAACCGAAACGAACGTGAGCAACGCCATGGTAAGCCGATTCTCGACCGGCGCGGCAATGAACCAGACCACAAACGCTGCGATGGCCACGCACAGCACAAGCGGCACGAAGACGCCTGAAATGCGGTCGGCCAGCTTCTGGATGGGCGCCTTGCTGCCTTGCGCTTCCTGCACCAGACGCACAATCTGTTGCAAAACAGTGTCACTGCCGACTTTGGTGGCGCGCAAACGAAAAGCGCCGGTCTTGTTGAGCGTGGCACCGATAATGATGTCGCCGGTCTGCTTCGTGACCGGCAGCGGCTCGCCGGTCAACATGCTTTCATCGACTGTGGAATGGCCGCTCACCACTTCTCCATCGACCGGCACTTTCTCGCCGGGGCGCACCAGAACCACATCCCCCACACGCACTTCTTCGATAGGAATGTCCTGCTCGCGGCCATCGCGCTCCACACGCGCGGTTTTTGGCTGCAAACCCATCAGCGCCCGAATGGCGCCGCCGGTTCGGGCACGCGCTCCGGCTTCAAGCAGGCGACCCATCAGGATGAGCGTCACCACAATAGCCGCGACTTCATAATAAACGCTAACCATCGGGGCATCAGCCATCGAGGCATCAGCCATGCCGCTATGCCCGCCATGAGTACTCGTTATGTGGTGAAACAGACCGGGCGCGACCGTCGCCACCAGGCTGTAAGCATAAGCTGCAGAAGTGCCGAGCGCCACGAGGGTGTTCATGTCGGCGGCGCGATGTTTGGCTGCGACCCACGCACCGAAGAAGAACTCGCGGCCTGCCCAGAAGAGCACCGGCGTCGTCAAAGCCAGTTCAAACCACGGACGCCACGCAGCATTCAAAACCTTGTTCCATGCCGGAACAAGGTGCGCGCCCATCGCTGTCGCGGCGATAGGAATCGTGAGTGCTAAGGCGATGAGGAACTTTGTCTTCTGGCTACGATACTCCTGCGCGCGCGCCTCTTGCTCGGCTTCGGTCATGGATGAAGCGCCGTTGGTCGTCGAATGTGCCTGGCCATCGTGCGAATGAGTACTCGCAGGCGCGCTCTGCTGCGGCGCAATGGCATCGTAGCCGGCCTGCTTTACCACCTCACGCAACGTAGCGGGATCGGTGGCTTGCGGATTGTAGTGCACGGTAGCGCGCGTGGTAGCGAAGTTGACGCTGCACGACTTGACGCCTTCGGCACGGTTCAACGCTTTTTCGATGCGCGTCGCGCAAGCGGCACAGTGCATTCCCAGCAGCGGCAAATCGGTGCGAGCCGTTTCGGGAACCGCTTCCGGTTCAGAAGTCGCTGCGCTGCTGCCCGTATCTACTTTGTCGAGGGTTATGGCGGTCTTCATTTTTGTGCCTCAAAGAATTGAGAATCGTGATTTGCTTTCTGCCCCGTCAGCGCAGAAAGCGCGACAGCGAAGTGCGAACTTCATCCAGCAGTTGCTCTTTGTCGAGCGGTTTGGCGCAGTGATGCTCGGTGCCGGTGCCATGCCCGATAACACAGCCTTCGATATGGCCGGTCAACATCTCCACGCCCAGAGCGTCCAGGGCGGAGCGCACAGCCGCAATCTGGTTCAGAATGTCAACGCAGTAGCGGTCTTCATCAATCATGCGCCCGATGCCGGCGACCTGACCGGAAATGCGGTTAACGCGGGCCTTTACTTTCTTGCGTGATGTGTCGTTCATAGTGCCTCCGCGGAGTATCTCCACAAATCGAAACCTAAAACTGCGTTGAGTAGCCCGCGACTAGTTGAAAGGCGTCGCGACGGCGTCCGCCGATGAGATCGGACTTTAAACCCAGGTCGAAAACCGAGCGCACACTGACCTGTTGGCGCAACCCCAATCCCAACGTTGCAATGCCGCTCTGGCCCCGCTCTTCGTTGGCGCGATAGCCGATTTGAGCCAGCATTGTGCGGTCGAAACGGGTGGGGTAGCCCAGCGGATGAGAGTAGCCAAGCAGCACACCCGGCTGCACCTTGCGCTCACCGCGACGAGCCTGATTGTTAAGGGCTAAATCAAGATTAAGATGCAGCCGATTATTACCGCGCAACTGACGTGAGGCGATGCCGCGCACGCGCAAGTCGATGCCACGCGAATTGCGCCCCGTTGGCAGGTAGGCATCGGCGCGCAATGAAAGCGCTGGTATGTTGCCATGTTCGCGGTTGAAGTTGTGGAACAGGCCGACTCCGACATCGCCCGTATCAAAGCGCCTTTTCTCATTACCCTCGCTGCTGTAACGCGGATCGAAATCGAACGATAGGTGCGTATTGGGAGCGAAGCCGTATAAGAACTCGACCGCGCCCTGGACGCCAGGTTTCCCGCCGTGTGGTTTGACAAGAGCGCCACCGAATTCCAAAGCCTTTTCGCGATAGGCGATGGCTTCTGCATCATCAAAGTCGAGCGGACGACCGGCATCAATGTTGTTGTGATCAACCGCGCCGCCGGGACGCGCTGCCGCAAGTGCCAGCACAGCAGACAGCACGGCCACGAGTACTCGATGCGTGCTCATCTATTCTCCTCGTTTGCCGTTGCATCTGAGGCTACCGTTGCATCTGAGGCTACCGGCGCATACGGATCGCTTTCCGTTGGGCCTGCGGGCTTAGCGTAGGTGTCCGGTTCGTCGCCTTCTTTGTGCGACCACTGTGCAAAGGTTAAGAGCTTGGCATCCGCATATTTGGGATTGTCTCGCACCCACTTCTCAAAAGCAGCGCGGCTGGAGAACGCTCGCGACCACTCGTGGCACTTGGCGTGGCTGCCCTCCTCCTCGATAAAAAGCACATCAGGCGTATCGGTTGAGAGGTTGCCGGCTTCATCAGCGATGACGACCAGCATTTTGTCCGGCGATTCCAGAGGAATACGCAGAACGGCTGCGCCTTTGGTTTCGGCGCTCATGTCGCGAGCGCACAGAGCGCAGCGCACGCGCATTGTCCAACCATCGGCGCTGATGGCCGACGAGCGCCACGCATTGTCGCCTTTGGGCAGCGGCATCGTGCAATGATGGCATTCGCTCAGGCTCATCCAGCCCATGCCTTGCATCCACATCAATTCGGTCGCGGAGCCTCGCATCATGCCCATGCCCGGCATGCCTTCCATAAAGCGGTGGTCGTGCATTGCGCCACTGTTATCACCGGGCTTTTCATTGCGGTGCGCTTCAGCGGAGACAATCCACATGGCGCGCTTGATTTGTTCGTCTTTTTGGCGTTCGCTCATCCACGGCGTAGCAAGGATGTCGTTTACCATATCGTGCAGCATGTGCAGGTTATCGAACGCATTCGCGATGTGTGGAAATCGGGCCGCAAAACGCGGGCTGACTTCGGCGAACATCGGCATGAACGCTCGATTGGTGCGATACAGTTCCGTCGTGTGATAGCGCTTGCCGATAACTTCATACGAGCGCTTTTGCTGCTCGGCTGTGAGACCATAGAGACCGTCATACATGGTGCCCTGCAACCAGTGATAACCCCAGAACAGGCCGTTCACTTTGGGATATTTGGTGCGAAACGCCATCGAATAAGGCTGGCTGTCGAGCCACTCCATGTTCATCGGCAGCGGCGAAATCGCGTAAGGCACGCTCTCGAAATAGAACTTCCACAGCGCCTCGATTTCGCGTTCTTTTTCGGCGTGCGTGAGTTGAGTACTCGTCAACACATCCACGGTTTGCGCGTGCAGAATGTGCGTCCAGTCGAACACTTGCTCTAGAACGCCATATTTACGGCCAAAGGTCGGCGAGATATTGGCTTCATCCGGCATGAACTTCGGCGGGTTCTTGAGTACTCGCTGGATGCGCTCGAATGTCTTTGTTTCCAGTGTCGCGGCCTTGCCGGTCACCATGTCTTCATAGGCGAACGCATGGCCAACGGCGACGGCATTCAAGTCGAGCGCCAGTGGACGCACGTTGTAAACATCGTAGTTATAAGGGCCGCGCTTATGGAAGATGTGATTCTTTCGCGTGTTACTCATCCACGCGGGCAGCTTCGCGGGCAATGTCGGCAGCGGTTTAGGCGTATCGGGATTGGCATTCGTTACCGCGACCATGCGGGGACGGCGCGCTGAGGCCCTGTCTGGCATCGTATGGCTTTCATCAGACGAAGCTGAATCAGACGAAGCGTCCCTCTGGGATGCGGCCTTGCCGTCATTTGCTCCATGGGGATGCACCTCGCCTTCGTGCGCCAAGCGCACCTGTGCGGGTGCTGAGGAATTACCCGGCATCGCTGATGCACTAAGCATCGCTGATGCGCCAGGCATTGCTGATGCACCAGGCATTGCTGATGCACCAAGCATCAAAGCAAGCGCAGGTCTGGTGAAGAGACTTGTCGTTTTCATCATTTCGTGTTCCACTTCGTTCCACTTTGAGCTAAAAGGTCGGGTGATCGCTTCGTTTAGCGGTTGTTGGAGTTGGTGCTTATTATACCCTGTGGGGGTATAATACGTATATGTAAGGGCGCGGTTCCACAGAGCAACTCTGTTTGCCGTGGCCAAACATTGCGAAAGGATGACCTATGGGTGTAATGTTGTGTGGACAGGCTCGCGATAGCATCAACAAAATGCAAGGAGAGCGCACATGCTGACGCCGCAACAGTTGGAGTTCTACAATGAGAATGGTTATCTGCTGGTGGAAGGTTTGTTATCGCAAGATGAAGCCGCCGCGTTACGCCGCGAAACGCACGACCTGGCGGCACGCTTGCAGCGCCACCGCGACATTGATGCGACATGGGGCAGCGCCCGCGAGGTAAACGGCGGCGCACAAAAGCTGCAACTGCTGCATTGCCACGATGTGCAATTTCAATCGGCGGCGTTTAGCCGTCTCATCGTGGATGAGCGCATTACAGGCATCGCCGCCGACCTCATCGGCAGCCCGAACGTGCAGTTGCATCACACCAAAATGTTCATCAAGCCACCGGAGAAAGGATCGCCCTTTCCCATGCACCAGGATCAACCCTATTTTCCGCACGATCGGCACAGCATGATCGCGGCGATTTTGCACTTCGACGATGCGCCACTCGAAAAAGGCTGTGTTCGTGTGGTGCCGCGAAGTCACAAACTGGGGCCGCTGCAGCATAACCCCGAAGGCAACTGGCACCTGCCGTTTGAGCAGTATCCACTGGAATCGAGTACTCCCTGTCCGGCTAAAGCGGGCGATGCGCTGTTTTTCTCGTATCTCACGGTGCATGGCTCCGGTGTGAATACGAGTGACGAAGCGCGTACAACGCTGCTCATCCAGATGCGCGACCCCAGCGACTCGCCCAGCATCAAGACGCACGAATCGCGCGGCCAGGGCATGATCCTGCGCGGCATCGACCCGCTGCAAGACGCGCCGCAGAGTGCAGCTAAAGCGATGTAATTGTCAACAGAAAACAAAAGCAGAACGGCGAGTACTCGGATTGAGTACTCGCCGTTCTGCTTTGTTTCCCTTGAAAGCTATTCGTCTTCTTGGGGTGCTGCGATGCGAATCTTCACCACGTTGGAGTAGATGGTGACCATCTTCTCTGGATCTTCGAGTGAAGGCACCTGACGCGTTGCTTGCATCGTATACACATCAGGCTTGGACATATTGAAGAATCCCTGTGCGTTATAGAGGGGTACTGTTTCTTTGTCGCCGGGGAAAAAATCCATCAGGCCTTTATCTGCATACATCCGACTCTTGCTTATGGCGTACTGTTCGCCGGCTGCTGTAAGGTCAACTGATTCTCCGTCAGAGCCAACTATGTCCAGTGAATACGTGTGACGATCTGCTTCTTCTGTGGTCCAACGAGGATGACTGACATCTTTCAGGAGCATTTCGATGTCGATTCGTGCGCCAACGGCATACTCGCTCTTGTCAGTTTTCAGGGAAAGATTAAATCCTTCCGTTACAACACTGTCTATTGAACCTTTGCTGATAGTAGTGTGTGACTGGCTCTCAACTTGATCGGCTGTCGCGGAACGGCTTCCATAGGACAACGAAAGGATTCCTAGCGCAAACGCACAGATGAGCTTGTCGAATTTCATGGTTGTTACTCCAGAGATTGACTGTCCCTAACGTCCTTTGTGAGAACTGAGGGCTTTCACAATTAAGTCAATGCGTGCGGTGCTTCAAGTACTTGCGGCAATTCGGCGGAGTGCGGCGCTTCGCGAGTACTCGACGGCATTTGGCGTAAGCCCATGCCGTTGTGCTGGCCGCGCTGACGACGCTCCAGGCGACTGAGACCGTCGTAGGCGGCGTATTTGTAGGTTTCGCTCAGCGTAGGCACGTTGAAAACGGTGTTGATAAACACATCGAGAGTTCCCGCCATTTGCAGCACCATCAGCCCGACATGTACCAGTTCGGCGGCGCTTTCGCCCACGATGTGAATGCCGAGAATCTCACTTGTGTCCGGGTCGAAGACGAGCTTCAACATGCCGCCGGTATCGCCGATGATCTGGCCGCGCGCGTTGTTGCGATAATAGGCGCGTCCCACTTCGTAATCGATGCCTTTGGCCAGGCACTCTTCTTCGGTGACGCCGCACATCGCCACTTCGGGAATGGTCCAGATGCAGTAGGGCAGGGTCGAAGCGGGATTGGTGCGCGACTCCATTTCAAAGGCGTGAATCGCCGCCACGCGTCCCTGTTCCATGGAAGTGGAAGCCAGCGCTGGAAAGCCGATCACGTCGCCGGCGGCATAGATGTGCGGCACACAGGTCTGGTAGTTCTCGTTAACCGTGATGATACCGCGCTTGCCGGTTGCGACGCCCGCCACATCGAGGCCGAGTGCTGTGGTATTACTCTGGCGCCCGGCAGCATACAGCACCTTGTCCACTTTAAGCTGGCGCCGGTTTTTAAAGTTAAGCGCCACGCCGTTTTCCTCGATTTGCACCGACTCCACCTCGACGCCCATGCACATGTGAATCTTGAGGCGATTGCGCATCTGGCGCAGCAGGATGTCGCTCGTTTCCTGATCGATGTTCGACAGCAGTTCGGTGCGCCCGTCGATGAGCGACATGTCGATGCCCAGCGCCGAAAACATGCACGCATATTCGCACCCGATGACGCCTGCACCAATAACCGCCATGCTCTTGGGAATGCGGTCGAGCGTGAGAATGGAGTCGCTGTCATAGATGAAGTGATCGTCGAACGGCACGTCTTCAGGACGATACGGAGAGGAGCCGGTCGCGATGAGAATCTTCTCGCCGTGCAGCGTAATGTGCGATGAACCCAGGTCAATGGTCACTTCGTGCGGCGATGAAAAGTGGGCGCAACCACGATAAACGTCGATGCCGTGCCACGTCATGTTATCGTCGATCAATTCCCAGCCTTTTTCAACAACCGCGCGCTCGCGATACATAAAATCGCTGACGCTGATGTCGCGCCGCAGCGATACATCCACGCCGTAGAGGCCGCGCTGCTTCAAGCCGGATAATTGCAATGCGCTTTCGCGCAGGGTCTTGCTGGGAATCGTGCCGGTGTTCACCCACGCGCCGCCGGGTGCCGGTTCTTTTTCGATGAGCGCCACCGATTTTCCGAATAGCGCCGCCTGGCACGCGCCTTTTTCACCAGCCGGTCCGCTGCCGATAACAATGAGATCGTAGTTCTTCATGATTTAGTTTCTCACGCGCAACGACTTGTAAAATCGAGTACTCGTCACGCGTCACATCATCCGACTTTGAGCAGTTCGATATCGAAAACCAATGGTGCATTGGGTGGAATCGTCGGCGGCCTGCCACTGGGGCCGTAAGCCATATCGGACGGGATAATGAGCCGGCGTTTGCCGCCTTCCTTCATGCCTGCCACACCGACATCCCAGCCTTTAATGACACTTCCCTCACCCAGGACAAAATCGAATGGTTGGCCGCGTTTGTACGATTCATCGAACACAGTGCCATCGGTCAGCATGCCGCGATAGTTCACGAGTACTCGCTGTCCCTCTTTGGCTTCCTTGCCGGGGCCGACGCGCACATCTTCTTTCTTCAGTTCTTTTACCGGCCCGGTGACAATTGGCTGCCCCGCTTTCTGCGCACCACTTTCTGGCGTGGACGGCGTGGCTGTCTCTTCGGGCTGGGGCGGGTTGGCCGCACGGTCTTGCGCCACGCGTCCTCCAACATACACAGCTACCAACAAAGCGATGAGCCCACCTTTGATCAAACTCGAACGTTCCATGTAAAGCGACTTCTCCTGTGCAGTTTGGTGTTACACGAATTTATCTTACCGTAACCGCGCCCTGAGTACTCGGTGTCGCGGAGTATTGGCAGTTAACGGATACAAGGCTACCCCGGAACCCCAAGCGTGAGCGCGGGGCTAAACGCA
>DASVRI010000013.1:0-276892 GCA_036388675.1 Abditibacteriaceae bacterium
CTTAGTTCACCAAGTACAGGCTTGGCAGGAGAGGCGAAACCGAACGGCAACGTGTGTAGACTGGCAATTCACCACACGGGATGCACGCACCAAACTGAAACGGCTCTATCCATACTTACTACCCGGTTAGAGCACTAGGTCGCGCGATGTTGCTCCCAACGCACGCGACGCCGCTCCAATTGCACGCGAGTCGGCGGCGATAGCACGGGCATCAGCACCGATGGGACGTGAACCGGCAGCAATCGGACGCGAGCCGGCAGCCAGGGGAGTGATGCTCTGAGTACTTGCAGCAAAGCGTTCTTTGCCACCAAACTCGGGATTGGCCAGAGCCAGTAGAGTTCGCGTCGGGCGGGTGCGCTTTACATTCGCTTTGGCATTCAGAGCCGCCTGCGCCGCCGTTGCACTGTATGAGTAAGTAACCTCGTATTGCTCCACCAGAAAACGCTCGTCACCTTGCTCGTTCTTCGTCAGCAGTGCCTGAAACGGTAGTCCCCACAATGCACCGTCGGAGCAGATGAGCAAGCGCTTCTTGCCGGCAATTTGTTGAGAGGCCAGCCCAATCGGCAAACCATACAGTTCGCGCGCCTTGGCCTTGTAGTTCTTCTTCGGGTCGGCGCAGGCGGCGCGGAAGTCCTCCAGCAGTTCGCCGAGTTCATCAGTGGGAGTATCGATGGAGTAGGTTTGCATACTGACCTTGCCGCTTTGCGCCGTGACGACAAACAGCAAGGTTCTTTTTGCATTCTCTGCGTTTAGAGAAACATAGCTGAACAGAGCAGTATCTTCCGGCAGAAACCCTGCAACATATGGGAGAGTTATAGTTGTGGCGGCCCGCTTCTGCGCCAATTCGGGATGCTCGGCATACAGCCTGTCGTTGAAGAAGCGCAAGTCGGCCTCGGCTTTGGATACCTGCTCTTTCAGCGTGTTTTCTTGTGACGGGTCGGTTTCGGTAGTGGCTCCTGTCTGCCCGGCCATGAGCTGCAAGTTCAACGCGTCAATGCGTCCACGAAGATCTTCTTGTGTCCGTCGCTGCTCGGGGCTGATGCCACGACTAATATCCACTTTGCCTTCAGACACCAAATCGATTAACCCACGGGCTTTGGTCTTTTCCGCCCAGGCGAATGCTTCCTCCGGCTTCTTTGCCCGCAGCAGAAAGTCGATATAGCGATGATAAACCCACAGGTTGCTTTCGAGAACCGCCATCTTGGTGTCGGACAGGCCCCCACTGGTTGCGACTCTCCTCCATAAAGGCGACCAGTTTCCCCAGGTGTTTTGTGGCCTCGTCAAGGTGGCCTTGCTTTTCCTTCAGCAGAGCTAAGTTATGGAAGAGCCAGGAGTCTGCACTCGTTTCTTTGTTTAAGGTGAGGGCCTCAGAAAGATACTTTTCCGCTTCCGCAAAGTTTCCGAGATAAAAATACTGGTCTCCAATGACCCGCGTTACCATAGCGATTCCATACTGGTAACCCGTTTCGCGGTGAATTGACAGGGCTTTCTCAAAGTATTGGATGGATTCAGAATGCTTCCGGCTGTTGGCCAGCACATGACCAATCGCTTCAAGAGCCGCTGCTTGCCCTCGCTTGTTGCCGATTTCCTCATTGATACGCAAGGCTTGTTCGAAATAATTGCGGGCGTCATCGGATTGCCGCGTATCGAGGTATCTATAGCCAAGCATCATCAGGGTCGAGGCTTCTTTACGCTTCTCGTTGTGCTCCAATGCCAGATCGTTGAGGTTGGGCGCGACAGCTTTGCCCGTCTTTTTGGCGCTCTCCACACGGGCGTTTTCCCGTTCCTGGCGCGCACGGCACAGCAACTTCAACGACTCATTCAAGTACTTGACATATTGTTTGGCCTGTCCACCGTCGCGATAACGCACTTCCAGACGAAAAGTTGTCTCAGCCTCTCCCACGAGATCGCGTGACTCGCGGCGCAGAGTTAACGCCTGCAACAGAAAGTTCATACCTTCCAGGCCGGGCGTTACGATGCCCATGCTGTTGAGGGATTCGGCTTGTCCTTTCTTATCATCGATGCGCCGCCGAATCTCGACGGCATGCTGGTAATATTCCATCGGCTTGCCTGTACCCATGGTGCGGTAAACCTCGCCGATATTATGCAGTGCATCCGCCGCACCCTTGTCATACTTGATTTCCTGCGCACGAACTAACGCCTCATCATACATGGCGAGTGCTTTTTGCGGCAGACCACCCCAGCGATACACTGAACCCACGGAGTTCAGAACCGACACTTCAATTTTGCTATCGCCGTTTTCACGCAATATCGCGCGCGACTTCTTGCCCAGATCATCTGCCTTGCTTTCCAGGCCCATCTTCTTAAACCCGACACTCAGCGCAAAGAGCGCGACGGCCTCTCCGGATTTATCGTTCAATTCGCGCGCTTTAGCCAGCGCTTGCTGAACCAGAGCAAACGTTTCCAGCACTCGATCTTCGCGCGCCACTTTCTCGGCTTGAAGCAGCAGTTCTGCAACCTCGGCATTCATGTCGGGCATCGTCAGCAAATCGGCCTGCACCGGTCGCCACCCGGCCGCCACAAAAACAACATAAAAACGATTGCAAACACACGATTTATCATCAAGACCATCCTCAAGAGCCGCTAAGACGCGCTTATTGTGCTTCACAAAGTACAGCACTGTCAAGAAAAAAGCAGCCCATGTTCAAATGGGCTGCTTTCAATATCAGGCACGACTCGATTCTCTATGCTGCTTTGACACGCGAACTCCACGCCGGACGCCTGGCCTCGAAAGCAGTGATTTCACTTTCATGCTGCAGTGTGGTGCCTATATCGTCCAACCCGTTGACTAGGCGATGCTTGCGGAACAGGTCGATGTCAAAGTGAATCGGCTCTAGCCCTTCGCCGCTGATGGTCTGGTTCGGTAGGTCAATGGTGAGTTGTGTGCCCAAGTTGTCCTGCGTATGTTTCATCAGCTTGGCGACTTCTTCTTCGCTCAACACAATCGGTAGAATGCCGTTTTGAAAGCAGTTGTTGAAAAAGATGTCGGCGTAACTGGGCGCGATGATGCAACGAAAACCGTAATCGGCCAGCGCCCACGGCGCGTGCTCCCGGCTGGAGCCACTGCCAAAGTTGCGCGCCGTAACGAGAATCGTCGCACCCGCCAGCGCCGGATTGTTGAGTTCAAACTCCGGGTTCGGCGTAACGCCGTCGGCATCGAATCGCCAGTCGTAAAAGAGGAACTGGCCAAAACCGGTGCGCTCGATGCGCTTCAAAAACTGCTTCGGGATGATCTGGTCGGTATCGACATTGGCCCGATCGAGCGGCGCCGCGATGCCGGTGAGTGTTGTAAATGGTTGCATGGTATTTTTGAACCGCAGAGGACGCGGAGGTTTTAACAGGGATGGACAGGATGAACAGGATAGGTAAACGAAGTTCTGCTACCCTACGCCGATGGTTCCTTCTCTCTTCTGCGTTCCTCCACGCCATCTGTGGTGAATTTACTTGCCCTTGTTCTCTTTGTCCCACTGGCGGATGTCGACCAGCTTACCCTCAATTGCGGCGGCGACGGCCATCGGCACACTCACCAGATGTGTGCGCCCGCCTTTGCCCTGACGGCCTTCGAAGTTGCGGTTGGAGGTCGAGGCGCAGCGCTCGCCCGGTGAGAGAATGTCGGGGTTCATGCCCAGGCACATCGAGCAGCCCGGCTCGCGCCACTCGAAACCGGCTTCCTTGAAGACCTTGTCCAAACCTTCGGCTTCGGCCTGCGCTTTCACAGCACCGGAACCGGGCACTACCATGACGTTAACATTGGACGCGGCTTTTTTGCCTTCGACCAGGTGCGCGGCGAGGCGCAAATCTTCGATACGTCCGTTGGTGCAACTGCCGATGAACACGCGATCGAGATGCAGACCTTCCAGCGGCGTGCGCGCCTGCAAGCCCATGTATTCAAGGGCGCGTTCGGTCGTCTTCTGATCGGTCGGGTCCGTGAAATCATCCGGCGACGGCACGTTCGCCGTGATGGGCAGAACCTGTCCTGGATTGGTGCCCCACGAAACCTGCGGCGCCAGGTCGTCGGCGTTCAGGATGACGGTTGTGTCATACGTCGCGCCTTCATCGGTTTTCAGAGTACTCCAGTAGGCCACAGCTTCGTCCCACTGCTCTCCCTGCGGCGCATGCTTGCGACCTTTCAGGTAGTTAAAAGTGGTTTCGTCCGGCGCGATCATACCCGCACGCGCACCGGCTTCGATACTCATGTTGCAGATCGTCATACGACCTTCCATCGAAAGCGCGCGAATCGGCGCGCCAGTGTATTCCACGACGTAACCTGTGGCGCCCGCCGTGCCGATCTTGCCGATGATGGCGAGGATGATATCTTTACTGGTCACGCCAACCGGCAGCGCGCCGTCGCCTTCGACGCGGATTTCCATCGTCCTGGGTCGGCTTTGCGGCAGGGTTTGTGTAGCCAGAACGTGCTCGACTTCACTGGTACCAATGCCGAACGCGAGCGCGCCGAACGCGCCATGAGTACTCGTATGCGAATCGCCGCACACAATCGTCATGCCCGGCTGCGTGACGCCCATTTCCGGCCCGATGATATGCACGATGCCCTGGCGCGGGTCGTTCAAGCCGAACAGGGTGACGCCGAACTCATCGCAGTTGCGCGTGAGCGTTTCCATCTGCTTGGCCGAGATTTGGTCGAGGATGGGCAGGCTGCGGTCGGTTGTCGGGACATTGTGATCCATCGTCGCCAATGTTAGATCGGGGCGACGAACCTTGCGACCGGTGAGGCGCAAACCTTCAAAAGCCTGTGGACTCGTGACTTCATGTACTAAGTGCAAATCGACATAGAGCAGCGCCGGCTGTCCCGCTTCTTCGTGGACAACGTGCGCGTCCCATATTTTTTCAAACAACGTGCGTGGCTTCGACATTATGTGAGTACTCCTACAAAGTTAAACCGGGACTAATTCGCCCTTCGGTTGCGGGATCGGATCGCCATGTTCCTGTGCGACTTCCAGCCATAAATCCATCGCATTATGAATTTCGCGCCAGGCTTCGTCGCGCGTTTCACCGTGCGCCATGCAGCCGGGAAGCTCGGGAGCTTTGGCAAGGAAAAGTTGATCTTCCTCACTCCACCAGATCACGGTTTCGTACTTGTGATTCATTCTTCCTCCACAATGCCCAACTGTCCCAGCGCTTCACGAACCTGCTTCACCTGATACGGTTTGCAATGTGCGCCGTGCGGCTGCAAGTTGATTTTGATGCGCTCGCCGGGACGCCGAAAGTTGTGATGACTGCCACGAACGCGCTCTTCAAAGCCCAGTCGTTGTAGCATCCAACGCACATCATCAAACGCAATATTGGCGTCTGAAGTTCCACTTAAGACCCGGCGCAAAACCTTCTCAAACTTGCCCATGCGAGTACTCAGCCCAACTGCAACGAGCGGTTGAGTGCGCTGAGCACCGCTTTGATAGAGGCAAGCTCGATATTGGTATCGGTCGCCGCGCCAAAGCAGGTCTGGCCATTCTGCGTCTTGATTTCGATGTAAGCGACGGCGCGCGCTTCGGCACCGCTGCCCAGCGAATGCTCCGCATAGGAGAGCAGCTCAAACTTCGGCACGCCGGCATTTTGCAGCGCCACAACAAAAGCGTCAATCGGGCCGTTGCCCGTAGCACGGATTTCCTGCCATACACCATCCATGTGCAGGCGCGCGATGCATTCCACGCATTGATTTCCCAGAATTTCTTCGTCGCACGGCATAACACGGAAGCTTTCAAGGCGCAGCGGCGTTTCGCGCTGCAAATACTCACGCGCGAAGGCGTCGTAAATTTCCTGATTGGAAACCTCGCCGCCCTTTGTATCGGCCAGGCGGTTGATGATTTTGCCAAACTCGACGCGCATCGCTTTGGGCAACTGGAGTCCGAATTCCTGCTCCAGAACATATGCGACACCGCCTTTGCCACTTTGCGAGTTGATGCGTATAATCGCCTCGTAAGTGCGCCCGATGTCTTTGGGATCAATCGGCAAATAGGGCACCTGCCACAGCGCGGCTGCATCAGCATCTTGCGCGGCCAAGCCTTTGTTGATCGCGTCCTGATGCGAGCCGCTAAACGCCGTGAACACCAGATCGCCCGCATACGGATGGCGCGGATGCACTTCCATGCGCGTGCAGCGTTCATACACTTCGCGGATGCGGGGCAGATCCGAAAAATCCAGCATCGGGTCAACGCCCTGCGTGTACATATTCAACGCGACCGATACGACATCCAGGTTGCCGGTGCGCTCGCCGTTGCCAAAGAGCGTGCCTTCGACACGTTGCGCACCAGCCATCAAAGCCAACTCAGTGGTCGCAACGCCGGTGCCCCGATCATTGTGCGTGTGCAACGAGACAATCGCGCTGTCGCGGTTCTTCAGGTTGCGGCAGAACCACTCGATCTGGTCGGCGTGGATGTTGGGAGTCGAGCTTTCCACCGTCGTCGGCAAGTTCAGAATGATTGGGTGTTGCGGCGTAGCCTTCCACACTTCGGCAACCGCTTCGCACACTTCCAACGAGTACTCAAGTTCGGTCAAAACAAAGCTTTCCGGCGAGTATTCCATCACCCATTCGGTGCTTTGGTCGGCATCGGCCAACTCGCGAATGAGCCTCGCGCCGCGCACCGCGATGGCTTTGATTTCTTCTTTGCTCAGGCCGAACACGATGCGGCGCTGCGCCGGGTTGGTGCTGTTGTACATATGCACAATCGCACGCCGCGCGCCGCGCAAGCTTTCAAAGGTGCGCCGAATGAGTTCCTCTCGCGCCTGCACCAAAACCTGCACTGTGACATCGTCTGGAATACGATTTTCTTCAATGAGGCGGCGAATGAAGTCGAACTCGATTTGTGAAGCGGAAGGAAAGCCGACCTCGATTTCCTTGAAGCCGACGGCCACCAGCAAATCGAACATTTCCAGCTTTTCTTCAACGCTCATCGGAATCGCCAGCGCCTGATTACCGTCGCGCAAATCGACGCTGCACCAGATTGGCGCCGATGTGATCTGCTTATCCGGCCAGGTGCGATCCTGCAACGGAATAGGCGTAAACGCGCGATATTTTGTAATCGGCGCGCGCTGCATGTGCCCACCGGTGTAACGAGTACTCGCATCACCGTTTGCGGACTTGCCGTTATTCGATTGGGAAGGAAGCAGCGAGTCCACCACCTTTCCATTTTGTCCGTTGACTGCTACGTTTTTTTCTACGTGTGTAGACATCGCTAACCTCCTTTTACCGAGTTTCCAACAGGATGAACAGGATAGGCAGGATGAGTAAAAGGTTCGCTTGATGGCTGAGAAGCCATGCCTTTCCCCATCCTGATTATCCTGTCTATCCTGTTAATGAGTGTTGTTACGCCGTCTGAGCCTGTTTGTCCTTGCCCGTCACAATTTGCGATTCCTGTTCGGTCACTTCGATTTCCGGTGCGGTGCGTTCCTGCGCGCGCGCCTTGATCCAGCTCATGTTGGAGCGCAGCTTTTCGCCGACCTGCTCGATTTGCGAATCGGCTTCTTTTTGCAACTGCGGCGTGAAGTTGGGACGACCGTTGCGGTTCTCGTCCATCCACTCTTTGGCAAACTGGCCGCTCTGAATCTCGCCCAGAATGCGCTTCATTTCTTCGCGCGTTTCGTGCGTGATGATGCGCTTGCCGCGTGTCACGTCGCCCCACTTGGCCGTGTCGGAAATCGCGGCGCGCATGCCCGTGATGCCTTTTTCGTACATCAGGTCGACGATCAGCTTCAGCTCGTGCAGGCACTCGAAGTAGGCCATTTCCGGTGCGTAGCCCGCCTCGACAAGCGTCTCGAAACCGGCGCGCACCAGTTCGCTCGCGCCGCCGCACAACACGGCCTGCTCGCCGAAGAGGTCAGTTTCGGTTTCTTCACGGAAGGTGGTTTCGTAAACCGCAGCGCGTGTGGCACCGATGGCTTTGGCGTAGGCCAGGCCAATCGCTTTGGCGTTGCCCGTCGCGTCCTGATGAATCGCAAGCAGAGCGGGAACGCCTTTGCCTTCTTCATATTGACGACGCACAAACGGGCCGGGGCCTTTGGGCGCGACCATCAGAACGTCCACATCGGCGGGCGGCACGATGAGGCCTTCGATCTGTTCCGAAAAGTGGATGTTGAAACCGTGCGAGAAGAGCAGTGCCTTGCCCGCGGTGAGGTAGGGCGCGACCTGCTTGTGATAAATCTCGGCCTGGAGGTGATCCTGCGCCAGAATCTGGATGACATCGCCACGACGCGCCGCTTCTTCGGTATCGACGACTTCCATGCCATCGGCCTTGGCGGCCTCAAACGACTTGCCCGGACGCGCGCCGATGATAACGTTCACGCCCGAATCCTTCAAGCACAGGCTCTGCCCGCGTCCCTGCGAACCGTAGCCGATAACAGCGACGGTCTTGCCCTCAAGCACCTTCAAGTCTGCGTCCTGATCGTAGTAAATTTGCGCCACGTTACTCTTCTCCCGATGTTTTGTCTCGACTGTCATTAACAGTCTCTGTTTGTAAATTGTCTTTCTGTGAAAGCCGCACCAGTTTACCCCAGGCCGTGCCCAGAACCGCGCCAATCACCACGAACAGCACGACTTCAGTGAGCAGCACCCACACTTTGTCCAGCCCGAAGTAGCCGGTTTGCGGGTCGTAGCGCGTGATCCACTTGTGGAACTGCCACATCACGAACACCAGCGGCCCCACGATTCCCGCCACTGCGCCTGTCTTTCCGAGTACTCGAAATCCCCAGCCAGCGCCCACAAGGCACAACAAGATCGCCGCCAGCAGCACCAACTTGTCGGATTGTTGCGGTGAAATCAGTTCTTGCATAGCGCGCACTCGCCACCTTCAAATCGACAAACAAAAACTCCCGCCCTGCGTGTTGCGCCGCTGAAACAGAATGAACTGAAACAGTTTAGCGCAAGCACGCGGGACGGGAGCGTAAATTAAAGTTAAGCTCTCGCGGTACCACCCACGTTCCGTGACGAACACTCGTGAAACGAGTACTCGCTACGGCTCTTCATTGTGCGCGATAACGGGCGCGACCGGCGGATGCTACTGCGACTTCACACCTGCGGCTCCGAGGCGAGTTCGGCGCGTTGCGTTGCCATCTTCACAGCACGTCAGATGACTCTCTCGAACGCTCGTTGGCTTACTACTCCTCTTCCCAGCCTTTGACCAACCAAAGGAGTTCCCTTTGGTCTGAATTGTCATATGCAATATACTGATTGGCCGTGTCTTTGTCAATTGTGCTCACGCATGAGATACGCACACCAAGCCACCCACGGGAACATTTGTGTCTTCTGCATCTGCTGATTTTTCGTCGCAACAATGGTTTCAAAGCGATACCCCCGAAGCAAAAGCGCGCCGTGAAGCCGCCAAGCGCGTCATCCTGCTGACGGTTTTCCTCGATTTGCTGGGTTTCGGCATCATCATTCCGCAACTGGGCGTCTATGCGTCGCAGTTTGGCGCCACACCGGCCATTGTCGGGCTGCTCGCGTCCACCTACTCCATCATGGGCTTCCTCTCCACGCCGTTCTGGGGACGCCTCAGCGACCGCATCGGACGACGGCCCGTGATGCTCTACTCCATATTCGGCACCGCGATTGGATACGTCATCTTCGCCTTCGCGCACTCGATGTCGCTCTTGTTCCTGAGCCGCACTATCGACGGCATAACCGGCGGCAACATCTCGACGGCGCAGGCTTATCTATCTGACATCACGCCGCCCGAGGAGCGCGCCAAGACATTCGGTTTCTTCGGTGCTACATTCGGCATCGGCTTCGCGCTGGGGCCGGTCATCGGTGCGCTGCTGACGCATCTGCCCGGCGCTTGGGGCGGAAACCTGGGTATCGGGCTGTTTACCGCTGCGCTGTCTCTCCTCAACTGGGCGCTGGCCGTGAAGCGCCTGCCCGAAACACTCTCGCCCGAAGTGCGCCGCGTCAATCAACAAAACGCCACCGAGAACAACACGCGCTGGCAGATCATCAACAGCGAAGGCTTTCGCCGCGCCTTCCGGCTGCCGGGTTTGGGCCGCATCATGTGGATTTCGCTCTTTGCCACCATTGCGTTTGCCACGTTGCAAGGCACTTACACGCTGTTTCTCATCAAGCAATACACGCGGCCCGAAGTGCAGACGTTTATCAAAACCAATCCGCAGGGTGCCATTGCTGAAGCGCGCAGTAGCGGAGGACTGACCCACAGCGCTGTGGCCGCGCTGAGTACTCAGGAAAGTGAAACGGGCACGTCCACTGGCGACGTGAACGAGCCATATCCACCATCAATGGGAGGCGATTTCACCTACACCGCACAGCCGGCACCGGAGGGCACATCGTGGCGCGCTATCGAGAAGGCCCTGGTGCGTCCGCGCTCGGCGCAGCTCGCGGCGTGGGTATTCGCCGTCATCGGCCTTACGGCGCTGGTGACACAGGGCGGCCTTATCGGGCCCATAAAAAAGCGCATTGGCGAAGTCAACATGGTGCTGGCGGGAACTTTGCTCATGGCTATCGGCCTGGCGATGGTGCCGTTCCCCAAAAGTGTCATGGGCGAGTTTCCCGTGATGGCGTTTCTCGCCTTTGGAAACTCCATCGCGACGCCGGTGCTAACTGCTCTGGTTTCGGAGCTGTCACCGGAAAACGAGCGCGGCGAAATTATCGGTGTGTTTCAATCCATCGGCAGTTTGGGGCGCATCATTGGCCCGAACGTGGGTGGGCAACTTTTCAATGCAATTTCTGCCGGAGCGCCGTATTTTGCCGGTGCCGTGATTATGCTTTTCTCGTTTGTCATAGCGCTGCGATTGCGCAGTTTTGCGAAAACACTGCCTGCTCTAGCCGGGGCGGGTGAACCGACTACCGAACAGTTGGCTGAGAACGCCACCAATTCTACTCCCGCCGAAATGGTATCCGTGCCGACAGATTCTTCCAGCAAGTAGTTCCACACATGCCTAAACCACAAATCAATACCGAGTACTTGCTGGATGTTCTGACGCAACTTGTCAATACCCCCAGCCCTGTCGGAGATACAGAACGAGGCATTGAATTATGCCGCAAACTGATTTGCGAGTTTGATGGCCTCGACGTGCAAGTCACGCGCAAAGGCGCCCTGGTGGCGACATGGCCCGGCAGTAGTGAAAGCGCACCGCGCGGCGTCACGGCGCACGTCGATACGCTGGGCGCCGTGGTGCGCGAGATCAAGCCCAATGGCCGCATGAAACTGTCGCAGTTGGGCAACTTCCCCTGGACATCCGTTGAAAACGAAGGCGTCACGCTGCAAACTTTTGGCGGCGCGCAGTATCGCGGCAGCATTGTGGTGAGCAACGCCTCGCATCATGTGCATCCCAGCGGCGTCAACGTGCAAGATCTGCCGCACGACAGCGAAACAATGGAACTGCGCATCGACGCGCGCACCACAAGCGTGGAAGACACGCGCGCTCTGGGCATTGAAGTCGGCGATTACGTCTACTTCGACCCGCGTCTGGAGATTAACAACGGCTTCGTGCGCACACGCCACATCGACGACAAAGGCTGCATCGCATCCGTTCTCGCCGCGATGAAAGCCATCTACGACAGCGGCCAAATTCCGGCGCAACGCACTACAATCCACATCGCCAATTACGAGGAAGTGGGGCACGGCGGTTCGAGCGGTTTTCCGCACGACCTGGCCGAAGTTCTGGCAATCGACATCGGCCCTATCGGCGTGGGACAGAACTCCGACGAGTACTCGTGCTCGCTGTGCGTGCGCGACGAGGACGGCCCTTACGACATTACAATGGGCCGTAAGCTACGCCATCTTGCGCAGCAGCACGACATCGCCTTAAAGATTGACACTTACCCGAAGTATTGCTCAGATGGCGACGCTTTGTGGAAAGCCGGCGCGGACGTTCGCTGCGCCCTCATTGGCCCCGGCGTCGATGCCACGCATGGTTACGAACGCACTCACATGGATGCGCTTGTCGCAACGGCGCAACTCATCGCGCTATACCTGTTAGACGACTGAGCACTAATCACTTCCAGCGATATTGTTTTGCCCCATTCAGCGGCAAGCGCCACCAGCCAGCGCTCTTGCTGTTGAACGTGCCGGCCTGTGCCGTCGCACCCTCTATCGAGCGCACTGCGGACGGGCGTGGGAATCGAGTGCCATTAAGTTCCAGCACGAAATGAGCAGTACGCGGCATCGTGCGCAACACCCATTCTGTTCCCTCACGCTGAATGAGCACACTGCCGTTGGTGCGCACGGTGCCGAAGTCAACCACCTTGCTGCGGACGTTGAGGTGTTGCAAACGAAGCGCACTGTCGGCGGACGTTGTCTCCGGCTGCGGCGTAAAGGTGATGCGTTGTCCGTTGCTGCGCACGTGCACGGTGCCCAGGAGAATACGGGCCTGGCCATTATCCGAACCTTGAAGTTGCAGGCGCGCCCCACCAGGTTGGAAGAGGCCGATCATCCACTTGTAATCGCCATCCGCCAGGTTGTCGGGAATGTGAATCGTGTGCGGGCCATCGCTCACCGCTTCCCCCGTTTTCCACTGTGAGGTGGGGCGTGGCAGCGCATGGTCGTTTTGGAATCGGATGCCCTCATTCTCCGCGCCGTCTTGCACAAAATGCACGAAGTTGGAATAGTCGCCGAGCAGAGTTTCATCGACCTGCCAGCTATAAGTTGCGCGAAAGGTGCGCGGCGCAGTTTGAGCAAAGCCGGCCACGCGCGGCTGCACGTGCTTGATGCCGCTCAAGTCCCAATCGGCGGCGCGGCGCGCGTTGGCAAAAACGCTGGAACTGGTTTCGGCATAATCCACGATCACGCCGTCGCGCAATGCTGTGTAAGCTGTGACGCCGGCCCCGCGCGCTAGCCAGCCGAAGCGCGGCAGAACATGACCGGCTTCGCCCAGGTTGCCAGTGCCGCCATTGGCGGTAACAACCAGCCCATTGCTGTAGCGCACGCGCACTTGCGTCCATTGTCCGGCTTTGGCCGCAGCAGTCGAATCAAGCCATTTGCCGTTAATCCTGTACGCAATATTGGTCGGTGTGGCGGCTGCATAACGTGCCGTTACCGGCGACATCAGGTGATGCTCCAACCAAGCCAATGGTAAGACGGCATAAACCTGAGAATCAAGAAACCCGGCATGACCGTAGGCAACTTCCTGCATGCGATATTGATCGAGCACATGCAGCGGCGGCAGGCCGCGCCATGTTGCGCGATCCCACCAGCGGCTATAGTAGCCCATACCGTGGTTGAGTTGCAGAGGATGCATCTTCAATAAATCGAAGTCCACCATCAGCGGCGCGCTCATGCCCTGGCGTTCCGGCCAGCCCTGCGAGAACTGCGCTTCAGCACCATCAAGATAGCCGCTCCAATACCAGTGGTTGTGTCCTTCACCAAAGACGGGCCCACCGTGTGTGGTGCGCTCATAGTCCCACAGCGCGCGATGTACGTCCCATACACGTTTGAATGTGGCGGCACCCTCTTCGCCAGCACGGTGGTCGACATGGAACCAGGGCGGCACGGCAGAATGCACATCCAGAAAACTGGCGTTGGTCGCGTAACGGTGCTGAATCTCGGGCGACTGCATAGCGGCCAAACGCAAAATCGCGTTCGGCTTCACCGCGAACGACTGGATTTTATTGCCGGGATGATACCACGCCAGAACACGCTTCCCATCAGCGTCGAGAGAGATGTCGTGCTCGTTGAACAAGTCGTAGTTGGGATAGTAATCAACGTAATTCTCGTGCAGGCCGATAAGGTATCCCAGCCGCTTGGCCGTGCGCACCAGTTCCTGCATTCCCGCGTCGCCACCCTGCTCGGCATTGGCAGGGAAGTGCATGGGCAAGGCATTGTCGTAACCGCTGCGCTGCCATACATGAATAATCACGGCGCAGTTATCCAGCCCGGCGTCCTTGAGCATCTCCAGATTGCGGGAGATGTCGCGAAAGTTGCCGCCCCAGATATCGAGTACAACTTTGTTACCCAATCGAGAGATAAATGGCGAGCGTGGATTCGGCAGGTTGGGCAGAGCTTCGGCCATGTGCCAGCCCGCACTGAAGATGGCACGCTCACGCAAAGCGACGCGCGTGCCGTCAGTGCGCGCACCATACTGTGCCTGCGTGCCCTCGTGCGAAGTCGCATTCGATGCCGTCCAATCGAGAAAGGCGTTAACGAACAGGTTCTCTCGGAGCGCGTAGAAAACCTGTCCCGAGTAGAACGGAACGGTGACCGCACGGCGGCGCGCCAGCGGCCCCCAGGTGCCATACGATATAGAGCGCAATAGCGGCTTATCGCAACTCGCTTCGAACACCAAACTTTTGCCGCTGAGCCGCACCAGTAAGCGCACTGTTGCTGTTGTGTCACCCACCTGATATTTGCTCAGGCACACAATGCCGCCTTGCTGCTGACCCGTAATGGAACTTTGCAGGAGGCGAGCCGGTTGCGTCCATTCCAGGCGAGATTCTCTACCTAAAGAAACCTCGAATGGCGCATCACCACGCATACGAGATTTAAGCGAGATGCGCCCGAGTGACGGGTCGCTTTCATTACGCGGAGGCATCCAGCGATATTGCAACCATCCATCGGCGCCGCTGTAGGAAAACAATGCCGTATCTTTGCGTCCCTGCGATTCGAGTACTCGCAAAGCGTAGGTACCTGCAAAAGCTGAAGGCGGAGTCGCGCTACCGCTCTGCGTCGGAAGAAGTCGAGCAACAGATAAGGGCAGTTGTGCCGCGCGCGCTGGTGCCTTAGCGGCATAACCTTGCAGCACCACCTCGCGTTGTCCCCACAGCGAAAAGTCGAAGCTGGCGTTTCCAGCCGGGCCGGCATCGGTTTCGAAACGCAGCGTTACGGTTTTACCGGCGTAAGATGAAAGATCGAATGCAAATGGCTTCCATGCGGCATCGGTGCGATGCTCGTCAAGCCGCTTCACGCCGTCCACGAAAACGCGAAACGTGACGCCGTCTGATTTGCCGACTGCATCATCGCGCATGGCGGTAGCGCCGCGCAGCAACATCTTTCGCGCCTGCCCCGGCGCGGGCAATCGCAACGAGAACTGTTGCCATGTGAAGCCGGTTTCGCCACGCCACGGGCAGTGCAACAGAAACGCTTGCCTACCGTTCTGCACTCCGGACAGTTTGCAGACAATGCCGCTTTCGGGTTCCCAGTCGCCACTCCATCCCAATGGCAGGCGCTTTTCAGGCTGGCTGCGCCGCCTGTAACCTACCGAATAGAGCCCTATCTCGTCCAACGGCACCACGGCACTGTCGGCGTCCACCACGGGCTGTGCCACAGCACGCGGCGATGGCCACAGAGTCGTTGTCAGGATGAGGCAAATGAAGGCAAGGCAGAAGGGCCGTACAATTAGAAAGCGCATAGCGCAAAGTCCTCGCTCAGGTTCTTGAACGGCGCAAGTGGATACTTGGAAGATAGCACAAGGGACGAGCGTTGCGCTCGTCCCTTGTGCTTTGCGACATAGATTGTTTGAGCAGTCCGTGCCCTAAAAATTCGCTTTGGGGATGCCGACGCTAAAGCCCCAACCGCCGCTGTATTGCGAGACTTTCACCAGCACGCGGTTTACACCAGCCTGGAGATGAATTGCCTTTTGGTCGCTGCCGGGAGAATGTCCACGCTGGCCTTCCCACTGGTGCACAACCTGACCGTTGATCCACACTTTGATGCCGTCGTCACTGCCGCACTTCAGAACCGTTTCGCGCGGATGCACCGACTCGATCTCGCAGTAAGCGTAAGCCACGGCCTGCTCGGCATAACCGCAAGTCTTGTTGAGATCGACAAAGCCCTTGGGTGCCGAAACACTCTTCCAGCGCAACACACCGCTACCGCCGCCATCGGCCTGGTCTCCGGGGTAAGAAGCCGTCAATTCCACCGAACCGTCGCCGCGCGACGTGAAGTCTTCTTCGACAGGCGTCATGAACGATAGCGAAATATTGCCGCTCTGCCCATTGCTCGATGCGCCATTGGCAGAAGCGCCGTTGCTGGCGTGACCATTGTGGCTGCCATTCTGAGTACTCGCATCGGGGTCATCGGGCGTGCTGATAAGGCCCTTGGAAGCCAGATCTTCAGCAACGATTTCGGCACCGGCTCCAACGGGTACCGGCGCATTGCGGAACGGCCCGATGACTTCCCAACTCTGCACCATGTCTTCGACGGCCTGCTCCTGTGCGGCGTCCCAACTGGCGCGCAGTTCCTGTGGTGTCGGAGGCGAGAACGACTTGCCGGAAGTCGGCACTAGCGTCTTCTTCGCATCGAGCGGCGGCAGGAAGTCGCGGTGGCCTTCGATGAGTTCGTCGCACATTTCCACGATCTTGTCGGTCGGCATCGTGGCGGCGGTTAGCGGATCGAACATGGCGGCCTGATAGATGTGGTCGCGGCGGCCTTCCATTGCGGCACGAATAAACAACTCGTGCTGCGTGACGTGCGGCTGCATGTAGCCGATGAGTTGCGGCGGCAATTCGCCGACATGGGTGAACTGCAAACCGGAGCGGTCAACCAGCGTCGGCACTTCGGCAATGGCTGTATCGGGCAAGTTTGAAATCGCGCCGTTGTTAGGCATGTTGCCGTAAACGACACTGGGCGTGCCGGTCACCATCGAATGAATAATGGTGCTGCCATACTCGTGGCTGCGATGCACATTCATCGGTTCGTCCGATTTGGAGAACTCTTTCATGCGCTCGAACTCATCCACAATGCCGTCGCAGCGGCGCAGGTATTCGTCGATGGGCACATCGAACTTGTCGTAATACTCTTTGCCGTGCGGAATGAAGTAACTTGAGTACTCGGCGTTGTGCTCGCTCGATTCGGTGACGAAGTAGCCGAAGCGCCGCATCAACTCAAAGCGAACTTTGTTCTTGGCGAAAGTCTTGGGGTCATTCATCGCTTCAAAGAGGCGCGGATACAAGTCAACGCCGTCCTTTTCGAGCTTGGTGTAGAACGACATGTGGTTGATACCGGCGCAGATAAAAGCCACATCTTCCGATTTCTCGCCGATGTAGCGCGTGATTTCATCCAGCGTGCCCTGAACGCTGTGGCACAGACCGACCGCTTTGATGTTCGATGTGCGATAAATCGTCTGCATGTTCATCGACATCGGATTGGAATAGTTGAGCAGCACGGCTTTGGGACAAACATCCATCATGTCCTCGCACAAACCCTTGAGCATCGGATAGGTGCGCAGCGCGCGGAAGAAACCGCCTGGTCCGGTCGTGTCGGCGATGGTGAAGTTGAGGCCGTATTTACGGGGGATTTCAAAGTCGACTAATGTCGAATTGAAGCCGCCGATCTGCACCATGTTGATGACGAAATCAGCATCTTTGAGGGCTTCGCGTCGGTCGGTGTAGGCTTCAATGGTGGGGTTGGCGTCAAGCGTCTTGCCAACCTTGCGACACAAATCGGCGCCGACCTGAAGACGCTCTTCGTCTATATCCATATAGGCGAAGGTGGCGTCCTTAAATTCGGGAAACGACAGGATGTCGCCCGTGAGATTCTTGCTGAACACGACGCTGCCCGCGCCGATCATTGCGACCTTAATCATCGAGTACTCCTAACAAATGTGTTGCGTTTGGGATGCGTTCATTTGCATTTTGACGCGAAAGCTGGCGCGACACAACCCCTCTTCTAAAACTGCTCGGTTGCTAACCGTAAGCTGGCGCGTGCGGCTTCGATGGGCACGCTGTGGCGCCGGCGCTCCAGGAAGAAGCTCACTTCGCGGTATCCTGCCTCACGTAGAATGTCGAGCGCCTCTTCATACTTGTCGGCGGTGCGTTGCGGCAGGTGCGCATCGGCACCGATAACGACCGGGATGCCACGAGTACTCATCTCGCGCAGCATGGCCAGTCCGGGGTTCATCTCTGGCACCGCTTTGTTGAGACCGGATGTGTTCAATTCCATCGCGGTTCCGGTGGCCGCAATGCGGTCGAGCGCACGCCGAATATCCGGCATGACGAGCTGCACATCCCACGCCTCTCGCGCATCGTTCTTCACCAGGTCGGGGTGCGATAACGTGTCGAATAAGCCCGTCTCCGCAGCAAGCGCCAAGTTCTCAAAGTAGGTGCGCTGAAAATCGAGAAGGTCGCCGTGGAAGTAGCGTTCTCGATAGGTCGAGACCTGTGGATGCACTGAACCAAGCACGTGGTTAAGCGGTGATTGCGGCAAGAACTCGCGCCACCACTCTTCCATGCCGGGCATGTAATCGCATTCGATGCCCAGGCGCACATCAACCTTGCCGTCGCAGGCATCGTGTGCGCGCTGCACAAGAGCGACATATTGTGGCCACTCGTCGCGCGCCATGCAGTGCCGCCATTCAAACGGCGTCGGGCCATGACAGGTGACGATGATGCCTTTCAATCCACGCTCATAGGCGCGTGCCGCATACTCTTCCGGCTCACCGACAGCATGACGGCACAGCGGCGTGTGCATGTGCGATTCGTAAAGCAGCGGTTCGACTGATATTTGCAAAGCGGGCCTTCTTTCCAAATTGAACGACTCCACGTTTCGTAAGACATCTTTTACCATATCAGGGCGGAAACGAGCGGTGCATGAACTTTGCAACGCATAACGACATGTCCGACATAGCCCCACACCATCGCCGCTCCATCCGTCTGGCCGGATACGAGTACTCGCAGGCGGGCGCGTATTTCGTCACGATTTGCACACACCAAAAGCGGCCCGTTTTCGGTCGGGTCGTTGACGACGGGATGCAGAGAAACGTGTATGGAGAAATGGTGCGCGATTGCTGGTTGGCAATTTCTGATCATTTTCCTCATGTCGTAGTGGATGAATGGATCGTGATGCCGAATCATATGCACGGTATTGTTGTTATTACAGATGACACGCAACCGAAATCGCCCGTAGGGGCGGGGTTTCCCCGCCCACCCCATGAATCGCACCCCGAAAGCAATTCGGCCCAAAGCAGGGCGGGAAAACCCCGCCCCTACGAAGCAACTCTGGGGCAAATCGTGGGATATTTCAAATATCAATCGACCAAACGCATCAATCAATATCGCGCCGAACGCGACTTGCCGCCGGTGCGCGTGTGGCAACGCAATTACTATGAGCGCATTATCCGCGACGAAACCGAACTGAATGACACACGGCGTTACATCATCGAAAACCCGGCGAATTGGGCGACGGACGAAAATCACCCGTGATATTGGTACTTTGCAGGGGCGCAGCATGCTGCGCCCCTACATCACCCTTAGTCGCGCACACTCAGTCGCTCTTCATCCGAAATGGCGCGCACTTCCGGTGCATACATCGCGTAACCATTGGTCGGCAACGCATGGAAGCGACCGGGGATTTCGGCACGCATACGATACCTGAGTACTCGTGTGCCTTGCGGTAAGCGGTCAACGAAGAACGCGACTTTCTCATCGCGCAATTCGACGTTGCTGCTGAGGCCGTCGCCCCAACCGTAGCCACTACGCACTTCGACAGGCTCCAAACCAGCCGCTTTCATGTCCTCGAACACGAGATATTCATAATCGTTGGCCGCATCAAGCACCAGTTCCACTTCCACAAGGTCGCTGCTTTGCAGAACATCGCCGTCCTTGAGAGCTGTGCGCGTGTATTCCGGTGTGGCCGGCTGAGGCACAGGACGAGGTAACCCGATGCCACGCTTGCCTCGTGCTGATGTAGTCGATGCGGGTGCATTTGCTGACGAGGAAACCGCAGTATCTGACGCAGCCAACTCTTCACTGCCCTGCTCGGCTTTCACTTCAGGATTGCGCGTCAGCTTGAAGTAGCGACGCTTCACCGCGATCTCATTACCGCTGGCCTTGATGGGCTCTTCCAACGAGAAGTATTCGCTGGCCGCACTCCAGTAGAGATTGCCTTTGCCTTCTTTGGTGATCGTGATAGCATTGGCGCCGTCTTGCAGGAACAAATCGCCCACGATGAAGCGGTTGTCGAAATACAGCGCGTTGTCGCTATTGACCTGATAGGTGCGCGCCACCTTTCCGTTAAGATTCACGGTCAAGGTGTAATCGACATCCAGTTCCTTGTTGACGCGCACGTAGTCGGCCAGCGAGTACACGGCTTCAGCGGTTTCCTTGGTGCTGCGCCAGTGATTGCCCCGCGCCTGCGTCGTGAGCCACTTCATCATCATCGGCACAAGGCGGTTGGTCGGCTCAATTTGCAGGAAGGCGCGCAACGCAACGGCGTTGGTTTCGACATCGTTATTCCACCAATGCCACCACTGGTTGCCCAGGTTCCAGCGCGCCGTGCCGCCGCTGCCATCGGGCTTGGCTTCGTCGATCTTGGCGGTGTTTTCCAGGTTGCGCACGAGTACTCGCGCCTTGTCTTTTTCGCCGCTGTTCCACAGGGCCATCGCCAGCAGCGACTTCGAGTAGGCCGTGAGCCGCTCGCGCTGCGTGAACAAACGTCCTGCGACGACCTGCTTCACGTCATCCGGCAGGTTGCCGCGCTGCGACAGAGCGTAAGCCATATAAGTCAGCAGATGCAAGTTGTCTTCGTCTTTCATCTGGCGCTGCAAGTATTGAAAGCCGCGATTGAGAACATCCGCGCGCACATTCACTTCGGCAGCGCGCGCCGTGGCCAGGCCATAAACCACATAGGCCGACATATACTCATCACTTTGTGCTGAACCGGGCCACCAGCCCCAGCCGCCATCTTCACGCTGCATCGCATAAAGCCGCTGCAAACCCTCATCGATCATCTTTTGCAACGTGGCTGCGTCGTAAATTGGATTGTTGCTGCGCCCATGATGCCACAGCTTGCTCGCCATCTCCTCCAGGTTGCGCGCGTTGGGCATTCCGGTGGGATAAGTGTAGCCGGTATTTTTCACACGCTCGCCCAGCGGCTGGGTTTTGGCTTCAACTTCGTAAGCTTTGGCCCGCGTGCGCAGCGTATTGAGATTGACGCCGCTTTCGCTGAGTGTGCGCGCTACGACAACACTGGGCAAAAAGCGCGACATGGTTTGCTCGACGCAGCCATACGGATAATCGGCCAGGTAAGGCAGCGCGTCCAGCATGGTGGCGGCGAGACTGGGATTCAGTTGAACATTGAGAGTACTCGCTCCGAAGCGCCGCGCCTTGGGAATGTTGATGTTGACCGTCTGGCGATTGCCTTCGCGCAGAACGCCGCTCTGGCTGGCGAAACGCTGCACGCCATGCACCAGAACAGGAAACTCCATTTTCACTGCATCCGATTCTTCATCGGTTTGCGCCGTCATCTGCACGCTGGTGTCGCCATCGCGCACGGCATCAACCGTCCAGTTGATACGTGCTTCTTCGCCGGCTTTCACTACAACATAACCATCGAGAGCACTTAAGTTTGTGCCCTGCGACAGCGGCGCAATGCGTGTCAGATTGAGCTTCAGCCCATCACCCATTTGCAGTGCGACTTTGACGCGCTTATCGGTCTTAAGATAGTTGTGTACGTTGGCCGTAAGCACAACCTGATCGCGGTCGACAAAGAAGCGCGGCGCCTGCAAACGCACCAGCAAGTTCTTTTTGGTTTCGACATCTTCCTGACCGGCACCTACCTGCGCTGTTGTGGTGAGGCCACGAACTGTTGCCTGCCATTGCGTCAGCGAATCGGGGAACGTCACCTCCACTTTGGCCGTGCCGTTTTGCGTCACCACAGCGGGCGACCAAAATGCGGTTTCGGCGAAGTTCGAGCGCACGTTCGCTGCTGCGAGTTGCGACTCTTCTCCTGCTATTCCGTCCTTGCGCTTTGCCTGTGCCGGCGCTGCCATGTCGAAGGCTGCTCCGCCTCGCGCCAATAGGGCGTTTTGTGGATCAACCGATGTCATGCTCTCTACACCGAGAGGCAAAGCAGCGCCTCCCCCGCCTCCACCCAAGAGCCGGCCCCGGCTCCGGTAGCCATAATAGCCCCCTCCACTGCCTGGGTCGAGATTCAGTTGCCCCATATCATCGGGCAGTTCCCAGTTGTGTGTTTCGTAGTTTTGATACGAAGTATCGTCCTCGATGCGGCCTTCCGGCTGGCCGCTGCGGCTCGAATCGAGATTCACGGAAATCGCGCGACGCTCGCCATAGTAGAAGGTGCGAATGTCGGGCGCGTAATCTTTTTGGATGTAGAACAACGAGGCATCGGCTAGAGCAACACTCAGCTCGGCACGCGCCGGATTACCGGCGGAGTCGGTTGCTTTGAGGGTGAAGGTGCCCTTCTCGCCCGGCTTGTATTCGTTCTTGTCGCTGGCGACAGATACGTTGATAAGTTGCTGTGTCGGTGGGACGAAGACTTCGGCCTGTGCTTGAAAAACTTCGAAGTTCTTCACCACAGCGGCGGCCAGGGCGAAGTTGGGCACGTGCTCGTGGCGCACCGGAATCGAGACTTCTTTGCTCTTGCCTTCGATGTTGATAACATCGCGCCGCAAGATTTCGCCACCGGCTTCCTGTGTGAACAACACCGTTGTATTCGGCTGAGCGGCGACGAGCAACGCCTTGATGGTATCGCCTTCTTCGTAATTGCGCTGTTCAAGAACAATGGTGACGCCCTGCAAGCGGAACTGCGTTTTACCGAAGTCAGGGCCATTAACCCAAATTTCAGTTGAGCCGATGACTTTCTGGCCCCACGCATCGGTCGCTTCATACGCGATGCGATAGTGGCCCGCTTCGTCGCTGGGCCATGTCCAGAAGGCGCGGCCTTTGGCATCGGTGCGCACCGGCGCGTCATAGATTTTTTCTTCTTTGTCGCCCGGCAGCAGCTTGTACACCGTCATGGTGCCGCTTGCGCCCACCGGCTTGTCGTTGGCGTCTTGTGTCACGACTTCGATTTCAACACGGTCACCGATTTGGAAGTAGCCGCGCTTGGGTTGCAAAAATGCGAAATACTGCTGATTCGCCACTTTAACCGCGCCCTGGCCTTCGATGGTGCGGCGACTGGCATCAGTCGCTTCGACTTCAATCGTATAGAGCGGGTTTGAATAGCGGCGCCACCACCAGCCGTATTCGTTTTCATTCACTTCGTCTTTGGTGGCCGTAAACGTGACTTCGGCGTTGCCCTGCGCATCGGTGCGCACAGTGCCTTCCTTGACAATCGTGCCCGAACCCTCGCCGCCGATGTTGCGCCGACCTGTGTTGTAGTCGCCTTCGCCCCAGTATGTATAAAGCCAATCGTAGGGCGTGGGGAAACGATAGTTGGCCCACCATGTGCTGCGGCGCACGGTGTATTTCACACTGGCGTTAGGCACCGGCGAGCCGAAGTAATACTTCGCGTTAATCTTGGCCGCGACGGTTTCGCCGGGGCGCACTGCTTCATTGGGCGCATCAACCGTGACTTGAAATTCGGGACGTTTATACTCTTCGACGCGAAAGCGATTGCCGCCGCTGGCCGCGACATTCTGCGTGGTTTGCGGCACCTCGGCGTTGATGAAGTACTCGCCAAGCGGCGTTTCCTCGGGCAGATTGAACTCGCCATTGATGGTGCCGAACTCGCTGCTGGTGAGTACTCGCTTGAAGATTTCTTCGCCTTTAGGGTTGTTAATGCGCACCGTAACTTTTACACCTTTGGCTGGCTGCTGATCGCCTTTGGTGCGCGCCGTGAGAATCTGGCGGAAGTAGATTTTCTGCCCCGGTCGATACACCGGACGGTCGGTGTAAGCGTAGATTTTCATCTCGTCGCGGTTATCGCCGTAACCCCACCAGCCGCTGTTGCCCTGCCCCGTCATCGCGTAACGATTGCCGGCCCAGGCAAAACTCTCGACCGTGTTCGAATAAATGTTCGGGCCACGCGTCAGTTTCTTGTCGAAGAAACCAATCTCGCTGCTCTGACCGCGCGCGATGCTGGCCTTACGCACACCACCACTGTCGTGATAAGTCTCTTTGAGCAGCACGCTGGCGTTTTGAATCGGTTGCCCCGTGCGCGCATCGGCCACATAGGAAAAAGCGCCGTCGCGATCAACTTTCTTGAGGATTGCCAGGTCGCTGAGGACGAGTACTCGGGCGAAGCGCACCGTGCTGGCATTGGCCACGACCACGTAAGCGCCCAATTCTTTCAGTGGTGTATCGATTGTTTCGTGGGCCTGGGTATAGTCGCCTTTGTCTTTGGGCATGAACGTCCAGGTCGCGGCGCGCGGGCCAAAGAACTTCCTGGCGTCTTCAAGCGAGCCGAAGTTCTCGCTGAACTCGGTGAAGCGCGTTTCAGGATCGTTCAGCTTAGCCGTTTGCGTCAGCACATCTTCCAGCTTGACGCGATAAGCGGTCAGCGTCACCTGTTTAATGTTGCGCGTCGTGATGTTAATCTTGGCGGTTTGTCCCGGCGGCTGCGCGGCCATTGTATCGAGCGCGATTTCGCGCTTCGTAATTTGCTGAATGTTGGCGCGCGCATCGCTGACCCATTTCGAGCGAGGAAACAGTTCGAGTACGCGATTGTAGGCGGCCAGCGCCTTTACCAGGTCGCTCTGCTGTTCCCATGTTTGCGCGATGAGAATCTGCGTGCGGTCGGCGACCGGGTCGCGCGGAAATTCGTCAATGAGTTGCTGCCACACCGGAATCGCTTCCAGATGATCGAACGGGTACGGCTGCTTCACATACGTTTTCTTCACGTCATCATATTTGTTGGCCCACTGATCCATGCGCTGTCGATAAGAGCGCACGAACAAGCCTTTCGCCAGGAGCGACAGCGCCGTGTCGTGCTTATCGGCAGACACATCCAGCTTGCGGATTTCGTTATAGAGGTAGAGAACTTTCTTCGGCAAGTTCCACTTCGTGTCGTACGGCTGATTGGTGTTGACCGTCTCATCGAGTGTTTGCTTTGCCTCAAGCGCTTTAATGAATTCATCGTATTCACGCGCCGGCAAAAAGGCCGCCAGGTCGAAGTTGAGGTCGATTTCTTCGCCATATCCCAGGCGATGAATCGGTGTTTTGAAGAGCGCGGTTTTTACCAGTTCGCTTTCTTGTTGAGCCGTGATTTTAGCGCGTTCAAAATAACTGAGTGTCGCCTCCGCATCATCGCCGGCGATCCAGACTTGCTGCGGCTTTTCGGCGCCTTCGATCTTGGGGTAATCCTGACCTCGATAGATTTTGCCGCCGACTTTGTAACCCTGATGCGGCACCACTGTATAGAGGCGGCCCATCCAGTAGAGCACACGCGCTTTCCATTGCGTTTTGGCCAGCAGCGCTTCGCCCGCTGCGATGGCGGCATCCCACTGCTCGGTTTTGCCCAGTGACACAGCAATGCGGAACTCGACTTCATCGCGGTCGGCCAGCCTGCCGCCTTGCAGAGCTTTGCGATACATCTCCAGCGCGCGGGCATAGCTCTTCTCGTTCCACGCGGCATCAGCCTGTTGCAGCACACTCATTTTCTTTGTTCCCTGCGCGTTCGCTGGAGTCATGCACAACAGCATCGTCACCAGCCCCACCAATGCGAGTACTCGCAAAACGGTTTTCATCGTTATTCCTCTTCACTTCGCGTAATCATTTAACGTCAACGGCTCGCTTCAACGTCTTTATCCGCTTCGACTGTGATGCTTTTGGTTTTGTTCCATAACGCACATAATTGATCTTCTTTGTAACACAGCGCGAAGGGACAAACAAAAACAGACCGACCAAGAGATTGTCTCTTGGTCGGTCTGTTTGGCAGATTCTGCTTTAGTGCAACAAGTTTAGCGGTTCTTCACTTTCTTCTTCCTGATGGGATCATACATCAGCAGTAACTGGCCATCTTCGACCAGTTCCGGGTCGCCGATGCTATAGTGCGCCTGCACATCGAAGATGTAGTAGCCTGGCCCGAAGATGTCGGAAACATCAATAATGCCCGAAGACTCTTCGTCTTGCGTCAACAAGTTGGGAACGCCCGGAGCAAAGCGATTGGGATCGTGAACGCCGACTTCAGTTATGGTGTCTTTGGCGATGTTGTATTCCCAGATGCGCGCCAAATAAGGCTGATTGCCCGGATCTTCCTGAATGAGTACTCGACCGAAGGCATCGACAGTCAGGTTGTCCATCATCTGCTGCGGCTCGGTGCCGTCCAGCAACATGTCAACCGTGCCACCCAATTCGGGCTGGCTGATGTCGAAGAAACGCAGGCGATAAAGACGGCTGCGGCCCACTTCGTCGATCACGGTATCGGAATCACTGCCGTCGGCGCCAAACTTGAATTCATCGAAGCGGTCGGTCGTCACGAAGTAGAAATCGTTCGGGTTGCGCGGGTCCCAGGCGCCGTCTTCAGGACGCAGGAACTCGGTCACACCGGCCATTTCACTGGTGCTCTGCAAATAGGCACCCGTCTGGTTTTCCACGTTGCCGAAGTTGAACAGCGAGAACGTCGTGCCCGAAGCGATGCCGGTTGTGCGGTCTTCATCGGGAATGCCCTGCACCTGAATGCCATAAAGCTGCCCGTTAGTGAGACCGGCGCGATCGACCGGGCTGCCCGTGTTGGTCTTATCGCCTACATAGACATACACTTGGCCGGGCGTCGAATCATCAGTTGTGACAACGACTGTTTTGGTGCCGCTGGCCGGATGAGGCACTACATTCTCAAAGCTCATCTTGCCCAGGCGCGGTAACTCGTAGGTGTAGCCGTCAAGCGTGTGAGCGAAAGCGCGACCTTCAGCGCCGACTTCTTCGCCATTGGTGAAGAGACGACCATTATAACCAACAGGCTGTTGCTGGGGCGGGAAAAGCGGCGAGCGCCTGCGATTGGAAGGCACATAATAGAAGGCCGAGACGGGCGCCAGGGTCGCCGAGCACAAGCGTCCCAGCGGAAGGCCCTTGCTCAACGGATTGTAAGAACCGACCAGAGGATTCCACGTTGCGACATATTGAATCAGATCTTCGCCGTGGAGTACTCGCAAGGTTTTCTTATCAACCGTCCACTTGGAAATAAAAGCGCCGGGCGCACCGTGTTCGCGAACAACGCCGACTGTAGGTCCCAATTCGTGGTTCATCAAGATGGTGAAGGTTTTGCGGTCACCATTGTCGTAGGCACCCAGGCCGTCGGGAATGCCGACCATGCGATAAGGCGTTACGCCATCGGTCTTGGTGTTGACCGAGTCGCCGACCGTGATAATGGATTTGGTGATAACACCGGGCGCAGCGGAAACGACATAGGGCGATTGCGAGCTGCTGGGGCCGGTCATTTCGACCGCTGAAGACATGTTGGCCATGCCTGCGACAGTAGCCGTTGCAGCCAGCAGGCAGATGCCGTTCTTCGAATAACTAAACATAAAAGTTGTTCCTCTACTACACAAAATGCTTGTGGGACAACCAAATTCTAAAGCGGCAATGTAAAGGTTCTTTTAAGCGATCCCTAAATCTGGATTAACTGCAACAGAGAAGGGGTGCAGCGAAATTCGCTGCACCCCTTCTCCTGCGACCTGCTTCCGATGTCCAGATTCTCAAAACCGCGCTTTCAAAAATGTCTCGAATGCGCCGCCGAACAGGTCGCGCACATCGCGCTCGATTTCTTGGCGCGTGGGCTGCCAACCTGTTACGGCCACGTCGCGATACTTATCAACCAGCACTTGCCCGATGATCTGCCGTGAGTGATCCCACTTGTAGATAATCTGGTCGAGTACTCGTGCATCCGAGTGTTGCGGTGTGACGCTGAGACCGAGCAACTCAAGGCGCATGCGCGTCATTTCGTCGATGAGCTGCGGGATGTTGGTGAACCACCAGCAACCGAAAATGTGTACGTTGCGGAACTTGCGCGCCACGACGCACAGCTCGTGTTGATTTTCGCGCGATAGCATCGTCACCAAAAACTTCGTATCGGGGAACTGTGCCGCCATGGTTTCCAACAGGCGAATATCGCTTTTGCCGACGCCGTCGCCAGCCAGCCTCAAGTGCGGGTTTACGGCGCGCTTTACGCCCAGCATCGGCGAGAACGGCAGGCCGCTTTCGCGACAAAACGGCAGCACAGCTTTTTCGATGAGTTGCGCCGTGGAAGTGTTCGCCGGATACACGAAGTCGGCAGACAGCGAAACCATGACATACAGCGCGTTCATTTTCTGCGACCAGTCGCCCAGGAAGCGTCGCACTTCATCGAGGGTTTTGGGCGTGAGTTCCACGCTCACGTCATAACCCCAGCCTTGCAGTTGCGGCACGGTTTGTTCCCACTGAATCAACAGCGGGTCGATGCGCAGGGCGGAGGTAAAGCCCGAGTTACGATTGAAGCCCTTCTCCCAGACAGGCCGCTCCTGCTCATCGAAGGGCGAATTGGTCATGCAGATGGTATGCACATTCGCCAGTTCCATGCAGTGGGCCGTGTAGTCTTCCTTGCTCCACTTTGAGAACCACTGACGCAACGCGGGCAAATCGCGTTTATTAACATCAAGGCCGAGTTTATTGAGCGTTGTGAGCACGCCACGACAGGCTTCGGAAATGGGCGAATGGCGCACAAACAGCTCGTTCCAGATGAGATCGGCCTGCTCATTTTTGCTCATTGCCCAGAAGGCATCGTAAGAAATTTCCAGAAAGCGAAACGATTCCGAAACCAGATAGTGATAGACCAGCAAATCGTCGATGCCATAAAGCAGCAGATCGCCAAAAGCCGGATCGTAGAGGTGCGTGTGAATGTCGTAAACGGGCACTTGCGCCACAGCATTTTCCACTATGCGCGCCAGTTCGCTGTGCGAGTACTCGCTGTGTGAGTGTTCGCTGCCGGCATGGCCGTTTTGCGCGGACTCACTCGACGACTGCTCGCCTGGCGACTGCTCGGTGTTGATGTGACCGGTGTTCTGGTTCATTGTCGTGTTTCTTCCCCCGTTTGGGCTCCTGTATCGGCTGGACTTTCTTCCGTCAGCCACTCTTCGAGCGCCATCAAATCACGCTCATCTCCATAGACCAGCAAGTTTTCCAGCGCATAGTGCATCGCTTCCATGAGAAAGGGAGACAGGTCGCGGTGTTCGTCGGCAGCGGATAAAAGCGTTTCGGATAATTTTAGAATGGCTCGGCGCCAACGTAAAGCGTCTTGCTGCTCGTTTTCATCCCAGGTAGGGCTTTCCATGCTCACAAATTCTGCACTTGCGCTTGCCACAGGTCGGCCAAGCGACTCATTTTCTGGCATGACTTCTCCTCTGCTGCAGCGGCGGTATAAACCTTATTATGAATGATTTTGACCCGCAGAGTTGCGCGTGATAAAAGTGCACATTGACGCCAGGGCGCACCTCTCTTATAATTTGACCTTGTAGCCAATCACAAGACAAGCCTCTGTGGCGGAATTGGCAGACGCGCTGGACTCAAAATCCAGTTCCCGTAAGGGAGTGTCGGTTCGACCCCGACCGGAGGCACCACACCACGCACCCACATCGAACTGATTTTCATCAGAATCTGCCAGTGGTTTTGATGAAAATCGGTGACTTACGAATGCATAAATTTGAGAGTGCATAAAACTGCACCTGATGAGCGTCCTGACCGCTCCATTGGATAATTCTCACCGCCAAGCGCGGCAAGCGTTGCCGTTCTTTCCGCCTGGCCGCCGCTCCTGTAACCTGCGCTACAAGCATAATGTCGCTGCCACCTCCACCTGAGTGCTCAGAATGCAAACCTCACCCCAACCCGGGGTGGTGTAGCGGCCTACCTTTAAAGCAATTTGAGAGCGTTTGTCGCACTTTTCCATTTGAGTTCGAGGTAGTACGTGCCCGGAACTCGTCCTTTCTTGTTCTTTTCAGGCCATCTGAAGCTTTCTCAATGCGCTTGTGGAGCCTGGCAACTCTTAGCAGACACGCGCGGTTCACCCCGCCGGGCCACAACACTGGTTCCTCTTTAACTTGTCGTGAGTTCAATCCGTCATTTTGCGGATGTCTGCGGTTGCCGCTTATCCGATAATGTTTCCGATGCGCTACCCGGCGTAAATCTTGCCTTATCGAAAGACCAATGACAGACATAGCAAAATCCAAACATCCCAGGGGACGTATTCTCTTTGTCGAAGACTATCCTGATATGCGGGCTCTCATGACCTTTGCTCTGGAACTGGCAGGATATGAGGTCATGGCCGTTTTAACACTCACTGAGGCGCTGGAGCACGCCGCCACACGGACACAGCAAAAGGTGCCGATTGTGGAGAATGAGCGCACTATCAATCGTGCGCCGAACGAGCTTTGTGCCGCCGTATAGTTGTTAAGAGGCTTTAGTTTTTTGAGTGGCGCCTGACAGGTATGACAGCAGATTACTGCGCCTCATTGTAACCGCCAAAACAAGAAGCGGGGCAACCCCGAAGACTTACCCCACCCGCGCACGAAGCAGCGTGCACGCTGCTTCGTGCGAAACCGAAATCGAACACCGAGTACTCAATGATGAGTACTCGGTGTCTTGCTGTGACCGTGCCTGGTGCTGATTCAAGCGCCGGTTTACTGCCTCTGCGCGAGCTTCACTGCCTGTTGCGGCTGTGCTTCTTGCGCCTGGGCAAGTTGCGACTGAGCTTGTTGCGGCTGTTGCTTTTGCCCTTCTTGCGGCTGCGCCTGATCGCTCCAGACGTCCCAACAACGGTGCTTCTTATTCCACACCAGGCTGTAGCGTTGTGCACCACCCTGTAGATCGTAGGTCTTCATCCGGTTTACTTTGCCCCGCAGAGTCCCGATGCGGATGTAGCGCAGCCTGGAATCGGTCATCGTTGCATCTTTATCCAGACTCACTGTCTTCCAACCGGAATCAGGCTTATCACTCAACTCGACGTTCAGCTTTGCCTTCGTGCTGTTGACCAGGCAAAGCCCGTTAGAACCTGCATCACTGGTGCCGGATCTTTGCCGTATTGGCTGACCAAAAGAAGCGGCCACCAGGGTGGTGCCGTCACTGGCTTTTGCTGCACTGGTAGCAACTCCCGATGTGCCGGCTGCCCCAGGAACTGCCCAGGCTCCCGGACAGGCCACAAGGGAACAAATAGATGCGACGAGCAGGCCGGGGCACGCACGATTTAAATACGTGCGGCGTGAATTTAATATTGCGTCTGTGTTCATTCGAAGCCCCCTAAAATAGGTAGGCTCATCATAACACAACCATTTAGCCATGTATCTCGAATTTAGACAAAGTTTTTTGACCATGTGCAGAGAAGCCGCGCGACTCTCTGCGAGCCGAAGATTGCACAAGTGCGCATCAGCACCCTTTCCAGCAAAGCCATTCGATATGGCGTGGCCTAACGGCGTGGCCTAACGGCGTAGCCTAACGGCGTAGCCTGATGGCGTAGCCTGTTTTACGACATCAAAGTCTTCTAAAATCGAACCCGAAGATATACCGTGCAGGGCTACATCAGCCCGCACGTTTACGAGCATACTGGCTTAACGCAGTTGTCCGCTTTTAGTGAGGCAAGTGCATCAATCTGGCTGACCCGTAGCCGGAGAGTTTCTTGCAGTGGGAAGAGCACGCCTTATGTGAAACATGTGCAACGTTTGGCAGGCGGTTTACTGTTATGCACCACGATTTATGTGAAATCACTCTGAAGTCGGGCGAGCACGTTCAAGCTACAGTTGTCCACGCCCCAGACATGAATTGGCGCGAGCGCATCACGAATTTGCTGGCGCACAAAGACGAGATCTGGCGCTGGCAGGTCGCGCATCTTTTGAGCGACAGCACCGGCAGCGGTGTTGAGACTCGCTTTTATTTGCTGCATCGTGACGGCCTCCCCTTTTCTAATGTGATGACGGTGGAGTTCGCCGGAGTCGGGTTGCTGGGGCATGTGTGGACATCTCCCAATCATCGACAGCAAGGAGCCGCTTCGGCCTTGATGAGCCAGGCGCTGCACCATTTCAAAGAGCGCGGCGGGAAAGCGCTGTATCTGGAGACCGGATTCGACTCGCCGCCGTTTCATCTTTATCGCAAATTGGGCTTTGAGCCGTTCGATCCCAACAGCGGCATCATGCAGTTGAGCACCACAACGATGCCGCAGTTCGAAGCCGCTTATTTCGCTCCGGGAGAAACGCAGGTTGTTCCATTCGCCTGGCCGCAGTGGGCTGTTGCGTCGGCACTGTTTACAGGAGACTTTCCCGGTGTCGTTCGCAGTGCGCCGTTCAAATTGCTGGGCCGCTCTCTGATCGAAGAAGCTTTGTTGCCTGTGGTGCGACAACAACTCACACGCACAGCAGGTACTTCATCGCACGCCCTGGTTCTACAGAAAACCGATAATGGAGCCGTCGTTGGTTTTGCGGCGTGGAGTTTCGACCCGCTGTGGCCCGGCACCTGCCTGGTCGATGTGTGGTGCCATCCTCATTTCTGGAGTCGTGCCGAAGAATTGCTGAGAAGCCTCGCTTTGCCCGCTGTGCGACGTGTTGTCGCACTCACCGATGCGCACTGCCCTGAAAAGGCCAGCACCCTGCAAGCGAGTAGATTTCGTCCGGTGGCCACACTGCCACAATGGGCTGCTGCCAATGCCGCATACTCACAGTGGGTCGATGTGACGGTGTGGGAGAGAGCTTAGTCGCGTAATCGTCATTTCAAGATAGAAGCGAGTACTCATGTGGGCCATTCGTGCAGCGAGAATCTACACTTCTGAGGAAGTCATCGAGGATGCAGGCATTCTCATTGATGAAGGACACGTCGCGCAGATCGGCCACTGGCACGATTTAAGTGTGCCGTCCACCGCTACCCTGACGGATGTGCGTCCGCACTTCATCGCGCCTGGATTTGTGGATATTCATGTTCACGGCGCAGCCGGCCACGACTTCATGGATGGCGACGATGCCGCATTTGAAGCAGCATGCCGCTGGCACGCACGCGGCGGCACGACCTCGCTGCTGGCGACCACTTGCGCCGCACCCCTGGGGCAACTGTATGAAGTGCTCGAAAAAACTCGCCAGTGGCAAGCCAAATCCAGGGCTGATTTATGCCATGGCGCGCGTGTGCTGGGCGCCCACGTTGAAGGCCCGTTTTTCAATATGCACATGCGCGGTTGTCACTTGCCCGAATATATTAAGAACCCGTCCAAAGCCGATGTCACAGGTCTTCTTGAGTCCTCGGGTGTGATACGCCACATTACCCTAGCGCCGGAACTCGACGGCGCACTTGAAGCCATCGAGCGATTTTCCAGCGCCGGCATCAGCGTTGCCGTAGCGCACAGCGATGCCGACAGCGATCACATCGAAGCCGCCATCCAGCGCGGTTTGCATCATGTCACGCATCTTTATAACGCGATGAGCTTTTATCACCGGCGCGGCCCGCAGCGCATCAGTGGAATTGTTGAAAGCGCACTGGTGAACGACAACTTGAGCGTTGAGCTGATTGCGGACGGTCTGCACGTCAATGAAACACGATTGAAGTTAGCCGTGCGGTCAAAGGGCGTTTCGCGTATTTGTCTGGTGACTGATGCCATGCGCTCCGCCGGGATGCCCGATGGCTTATATGCTTTCGGGCCGCGCCATGGGAAAGTCGCCGTGCTGCGCGACCACACTTCAACCATGCCGGAAGGAACCGGTTTTGCGAGTTCAGTCATTCCCATGATTCGCTGCGTTCAAGTTATGGTGCAACAGGCGGGAGTTTCTCTCCAGGAGGCGCTGCTGATGGCCAGCAAAAATCCGGCGCAGGTCGTGGGCGCCCGGCGCAAAGGTACCCTGCGCACAGGCATGGACGCGGATCTCGTCGTGTTGAATGAAGAGTTACAAGTTCAACTGACAGTTGTGGAAGGAGAGATCGCTTACTCCCGGTGCGGGGAGGATGTCCTACACCCATGTGATTGAAGTCCGCTACCGGAGCGTTTTCAGGTGCTCAGCATATTTGGTTGAGTACTCGATTTAACCCTTACGACTTCTGCTCTGGGGCAAGAGTTTACGTGGTTGCACCGAGAAGAAAGAAAATAATTTCAATGCCTAAAAAAGTGCAAAAGAGCTTGTCGCCGATTCGTCACACATCACCTGACGAGGCACCTTCAGAGTTGCGGCCCAGCGATTTGGTGAGGCCCCTTCATCCGGTGCGGCGTGCGCTGCCAGGTTATCTCTTTGCGCTCGCTGGCGTTGCACTCACCACGGTGGTGATTCAGATCATTCCCGGCGCCGACCGCATCGTCAACATCTCTTTGCTTTACCTGCTCATTGTCATAGCCAGTGCCTATCACTCAGGCAGTGGCCCGTCGGTAGTGGCCGCTTTGCTGGCCGTTTTATCGTTCGACTGGTTCCTGGTCGAGCCGCGCCACACGTTTACGGTAAACGACCCGGCAGAGTGGCTGGCGTTGAGCACCTTTCTCCTCACAGCCATCGTCATCAGCCAATTGACGCAGACGTTGCGACTGCGTGCGGAAGAAGCCCGTCAACGCGAACGAGAAACATCCGCGTTGTCACGCGCAAGCTGGGCCGTGGCATCGCAAGTCAGCCACCAACGCACACTCACCGAAGTGCTGCAACAGATGACCACTGTTATTCCCGGTGAAGCGGCAGCCATCGTTGTCCACAGTTCCGGCGGTTTGCCTGAAGTTGTGGCATCATACCCGGCGCACCAGGACTCGCTGCTCGACTCTCTAACGAATGAAGAATTGAACATTGTCAGCGCTGCATTGGAAAGCGGTTGCGCCGCGACAAGAAATGGTGACGAGCTGTCACTGTCCAACAACACCGCTTATGTTCCTTTGCTCATGGAGCAGCGTGTTTTGGGAGTGCTGTTCCTGCGCAAGCGACACGACCAGGCATTTTCGGTAGAAGAGCGGCGCATGATGGAATCTTTAGCCAACCATGCCGCTGTTGCTTTGGAGAGGCATCGGCTCACGCAAGCCGAAGCGCAAGCCGAAGCCTTAGCGGAAGCGGACAAACTCAAAACGGCGTTGCTCTCCATGGTATCGCACGATTTTCGCAGCCCTTTAGCCGCGATCAAGGCCAGTATTACCGGCCTCTTGCAAGACAATCCTCCCTGGGATCCGGCAACACAACGCGAGCTTCTGGCCGGCATTAATCAGGAGACCGACCGCCTTAACCGCATGGTGGGTGACATACTTGCTCTGTCGCGCCTGGAAGCGGATGCGTGGCGGCCACAATACGAAATGGTTTCCATCGCCGAAGTGGTGAGCGCCGCGCTCGACAGTTTCAATGAAGAAGAGAACCGGCGCATCACGGTGAACATTGACCCGGCTGTTCGATACGCGTCCTTCGATAGCGTGCAAATTGTGCAAGTGCTTTATAATCTTCTGGAGAATGCACTTAAGTACTCGCCTTCGGCTTCCGGGGTTGAGTTGCGTGTGACACAACCAGATCAAACACTGGCCATCGAAGTTTTAGATCGAGGTTTCGGATTGCCCGCAGGAGAAGAGGAGAAAATTTTCCAGCGCTTCTATCGTGCGGTGCGCTGGCACGAAAGTTCGCTGCCGGGTTCAGGCATCGGTCTGGCGATATGTCGTGGATTGGTCGAAGCGCACGGCGGGCATCTGCAAGCCGTTAATCGTGATGGCGGCGGTTCGGTTTTTCGGATCACGTTGCCGCTTGATGAAAATACCCACCAACCGGATAAGGCAGCTTAAGCATTTATGAACGTATTAGTGATCGACGACGAACCGCAAATCCGCCGCGCCTTGCGCATTGGGCTGGAGCGCAACGGATATGTTGTTGTTCTGGCGGCTACGGGCGAAGAGGGACTGGACATGGCGGCAACACAGCCGCCCGACATCGTAATCTTAGATTTAGCCATGCCGGGACTGGAAGGCCTCGAAGTTTGCCGCCAATTGTGTACGTGGAGCAAAGCGCCGATCATTGTGCTTTCGGTGCGCGAAAACGAAAAAGATAAAATTGACGCACTGGACGCCGGAGCCGATGATTACCTGACTAAACCTTTTAGCCTCGAAGAATTGCTGGCGCGGATGCGTGCGGTGTTCCGTCGCGTGCGTCACGATGCCGAAGCGGAAACTTCCCTTTTTAGCGGCGGAGATTTGGTGGTCGATTTTGCACGGCGGCGCGTCACGCTGGCGGGCCAGGAAGTGCATCTAACACCCACAGAATATGAGCTGCTCAAATTCATGGCGCAGCACCCGGATCGAGTACTCACACACCGCCACCTACTTTCGAAAATTTGGGGCAACGATTACGCTGATGATGTCCATACGCTGCGCGTTCATATCGCAAACCTGCGCGACAAAATCGAGCCCGATCCGGCCCGCCCCCGCTTTCTTCACACCGAACCACGCATCGGTTATCGCTTCCGCGTCGAGTAAGCAGCCGTTACCCAACGTCCGTCACCCAACGTCCGTTACTCAACGTTCGTTACTCAACATCAGAGAAAGCACGCCTAAAACCTTCTACAAACGGCATCGCAGGGAGCAAGCTCTGCACGATTGAATTGTAAATCTCAATCTTAATGGAATCTTGACGCATAGCGCGCCGAGCTTGACACCTTCTTGTAAGAGCATGATTTAACCTGACTGTTTGTGCGATTCGACACAGGCCCGGCTTCCAGCGCAACGCCAGACATCACGGCTTGTATCGAGTACTCAAATCTCGTTGCGAGTTGAATTCCATGCTTTCCTCGATCAAGCGTTTAGTCATCGGCCAGCCGATTCCCACCGAACACGCTCACCACGAAAAACTACCCAAGATCATCGCCTTGCCGGTTTTTGCTTCCGATGCACTGTCCTCGACCGCTTATGCTTCCGAAGAAATTATGGCGGCGTTGCTGTTAGCGGGAGCCGGTTTTTTCTACCTCACACCGCAGCTCAGCCTGGGCATTGCTCTTCTACTGGCCATTGTCGTCATCAGCTATCGCCAGACTGTGATGGCCTATCCCGGTGGCGGCGGCGCGTATATCGTGGCTAAAGACAATCTGGGCCGTGGCGCGGCGCAGGCCGCCGGTGCCGCCTTGCTCATCGATTACGTGTTGACTGTTTCGGTCAGCATCGCGGCGGGCATAGCGGCCATTACCTCCCTACTCGAAACGGTGTGGCACATCGATATTCACGCCTATACCGTGCTGCTGTGTTTGCTGGCGACAATGTTCGTGGCCGTGATGAATCTACGTGGCGTGCGCGAAAGTGGCGCCGCCTTCGCCTTGCCGTCCTACACATTTGTGGCCGTGATGTATTCGCTGCTGGCCGTCGGCTTTTATAAGTGGCTGGCCGGCGACGGTCTGGCGCCGGTGCATTCGCAGGCCGAGTTGCTGGCCGCGCGCACGTCCGGCGCACACGGCGCAGGCGGGCACGGGTTGGAAACACTCACGCCGTTTCTGTTGTTGCGTGCCTTTGCTTCCGGTTGCACGGCGCTAACCGGAACCGAAGCCATCAGCAACGGAGTGACGGCCTTCAAAGAACCAGCCGCCAGAAACGCCGCCGCCGTTATGGTGTGGATGGGGTTAATTCTGGGTTCATTGTTTATCGGCCTGAGTTTTCTGGCCGTCCACATTCAAGCGTTACCCCCAACAGCAGCAGGTTACAGCGAAACCGTCGTGTCGCAAGTAGGACGCACTGTGTTTCAGGGCATCGGCCCCACGATTGGCGGCCAGAGCATTTTCTATTTCCTGTTGCAGATTGCGACCTGCGCCATCTTGATACTGGCGGCGAACACTGCATTTGCCGACTTTCCGCGTTTATCCTCGTTGATGGCCCGCGATGGCTATCTGCCCCGCCAGTTAGGCAACATCGGCGACAAGCTGGTGTTTAACAACGGCATCATGCTGCTGGCAGTGTTAAGCGCTGCGCTGATCGTTGTCTTCAAAGGCAGCGTCAACGCTCTCATCCCACTTTACTGTGTCGGCGTTTTCCTGTCGTTTACTTTGAGTCAGGCGGGCATGGTGAAACGTTGGCGCCGCCTGAAAACACCCGGCTGGCAAGTGAAGACAGCCGTCAACGGCTTTGGTGCCGTCGCGACTTGCATTGTCATGATTGTCTTTGGCGTGGTGAAGTTTTCGCACGGTGCCTGGGTTGTTGTCGTGCTGGTTCCGGCGCTGATTTTTATCTTTTCACAGATAAACGCACATTATCGGAGCGTGGCGAAGCAATTGAGCCTGAACGGTTACCGGCCACGACAAGCGGTGCGCCATCACGTCGCTGTCTTAGTGCCCGATATTCATCGCGGCATCATACCGGCTTTGCAGTATGCGCGCTCAATGTCGCAGAACGCCCATGCCATCCACGTTTCAATTGATCCAACACGCGAAGAGCGCTTGCAGCAACGGTGGACATTGTGGTCGCGCGGCATTCCTTTAACAATTCTGCCCTCGCCTTTTCGTTCGCTGGTTGAGCCGGTGATGCAGTATATCGACCGCATTCAAGCGCAAGATAGTGACAGCATTGTCACCATTATCATCCCCGAATTTGTGCCGACGGGCTGGTGGGCGAAGCTGCTGCATGGCCATGCCGGGTTTGCTCTCGCCTTGCGGCTGCACTTCAAACAGAACGTGGTTGTGGTCAATGTGCCCTATCACATTGAGGCCTACGTGCCCCTGCCCAAAAACGATGGAGAACCACAACTGCACACGCTTTCGGCAAGCAATGGCCATGTAGAAAACAGCCACGCCGTCACGGTCGCGGACAGCGCCTAAAGAGGCAGCGCCTAAAGAGGCAGCGCCTGAAAAGCTTCCAAGCGCGAAATCTGAGTACTCGAATCTCTCGGCGCGAGTTTTCAGTTGGTGCAATGGATACTTATGCAATTTTCTCTTGCCGTGCCGGCAACCATTTCAAAATCAGAGGTTTCACATGTCGGATTACCTTGCCGCTCTTCTTCTTTTTGCTTTATTGTTGATTTTTTACCACGTGACAACGCCCCGCAACGGGCAGAAGTGGAGTTGTGGTCATTGGCGGTTTATGCGCTGCACTGACCTACCGATCAGGCGGCAGCGCGGGTCATCGCACAACGGCAAGGCTCTCATCAAGGGAACGCTGCTGCTTTTACAGTCGCAACCAATATCGGAGAAAATCGGTTCAACCCTGAACTAGTGAACAGCATCACAGGCTCCAGGCAGTCTCATAATTAGCAGTGAAGCCATGGTCACGAACAGAGTGCCCGTTGTCACGCTCCGGGTTCGTTCAGATGTTTATCAAACTGCTTCTCAACAGCCCGCGCTTGCAAACAAAGCGCGGGCTGTTGCTTTTCCAGTCTTTCAAGAATTGCGGCAGCAGTGCCGCACACATTGTGGCGGCCTCGTATATCAAGGTCAAGATGTAGCCCGTAGTGCATCGTGAACCGGGTCTCATTTAGAGACTGGAGGCAAAAGTAACTCCTCGAACAGCATCTTTTTTGTTTCTATAGACCTCTTGCATACGTCCTGGCGACGGCTGTTTTTCCCAACCGCGCCCGTGAGGAAACGGGCGCGGTTGCCTAGAAGCGTACTTATGCAATACTGTTGGGACACGGCGCTCGTTATGGCCGATAACAGTTATGCTGATGCGGCAATCTCGGTCACGACAATTAAGAACATGAGCGAAACAAAATTTTCTGCCGTATCAAATGGCGCCGGTGTAGCTCCGGCCCGAATGACAACGGGCGTCGAAGGATTGGACAGTATTCTGGAAGGCGGTTTGCCGACTAACCGCCTTTATTTAGTCGAGGGCGAACCTGGTGCCGGCAAGACAACACTGGCGCTGCAATTCCTCATGGAAGGTGCGCGACACGGCGAAACCGGCCTGTATGTCACGCTTTCTGAAACCAAAGAAGAACTCGAATCGGTGGCCGATTCGCACGGCTGGTCGCTGGCCGGACTCACCATTCACGAACTGATGCCTTCGGGCGATACACTCAAGCCCGATTCGCAATACACCATTTTTCATCCGTCGGAAGTCGAGCTGAGCGAAACGACCAACGCCGTGCTGCAGGAAGTCGAGCGTATCAACCCCAAGCGCGTTGTCTTTGATTCTCTTTCCGAGATGCGGCTGCTGGCGCGCGACGCGCTACGCTACCGGCGCCAAATTCTGGCCTTAAAGCAATATTTCATCGGACGCCAATGCACTGTGCTGCTGCTGGACGACAAGACTTCGGATGAACACGACCTGCAACTGCAATCCATTGTGCATGGCGTGCTTTCTCTGGAACACCTTGCCGTCGAGTATGGTGCGGCGCGGCGGCGCATGCGCGTGATTAAGCTGCGCGGCTCGCGTTTTCGCGGCGGCTACCACGACTTCAATCTGGAAACCGGCGGCATCCACATATTTCCGCGCCTGGTGGCCGCCGAGCATCGTCAACCTTCAGCCGGTGGCGCAGTGAGCAGCGATGTGCCCGCACTCGATTCCTTGCTGGGCGGCGGACTCAACCGAGGTTCGAGTACTCTGGTCATTGGCCCGGCAGGTTCAGGCAAATCGACTATCGGGACACAGTTCGTAGCAGCGGCGGCAAAGCGCGGCGAGAAGTCGGCAGTGTTCGTTTTCGATGAAATTACCGAGATGTACCTGACGCGAGCCAGGGGCATAAACACCGACATTCGTGGCGCTGTTGCTGAAGGCATGATTGCACTGCAGCAATGCGATCCGGCGGAACTGGCGCCGGGAGAGTTCGCGCAGCGCGTCATTAACGCCGTCGAGCATCATGGGGCGCGCGTCGTCGTTATCGATAGCCTCAACGGTTATCTGAATGCGATGCCCGAAGAGCGCTTCCTCACCATTCAGATGCACGAACTGCTGACTTACCTGAATCAACGCGGCATCGTCACCCTGCTCATCATGGCACAGCATGGATTTCTGGGGACATCCATGGTGTCGCCGGTTGATGTCAGCTATCTGGCCGATACAGTTCTGATGCTGCGCTATTTCGAGGCGGAGGGCGCCGTGCGGCGCGCACTGTCGGTCATTAAAAAGCGCGCTGGAGCGCACGAAGACACCATCCGTGAACTGGCAATTACTTCTGAGGGATTGCGCGTCGGACAACCCTTGACCCGCTTTCGCGGCGTGCTGACCGGCGTCCCTTTCTACGACAGTCCGCCTTACAATGATCCGGCTTACATCAACGCGAAGAACACGCTGGTCAAAGAGCCTGATGACAACGTTTAATCCTTCTCAATGCCACAGCCAGAGCCGCGATGAGCGAGTACTCATCCTGGCTCCGGTTGGTCGCGACGCGGCGATGACGGCACGCTTTCTCAGCGAAGCCGGACTCGTGCCGCAAGTGTGTGACGATTCGGCGACGCTGTGCTGCGAACTGCAACACGGTTGCGGTCTGGCGTTTCTGACCGGAGAAGCGCTTACGCCCGAATCGTTGCACGACCTGGTGAAGAGTGTAAAGCAACAACCGCCGTGGTCGGATGTTCCGTTCGTTGTTCTCACCAGCGGCGGCGGGCAAGCGCCGCTCAACGCCGACGCGCTGGCAGCACTAGGCGAGGCGGGCAATGTCACGCTCATCGAACGCCCGGTGCGCGCCGCCACGTTGCTCAGTTCCATCAAGTCGGCGCTGCGGGCGCGTCGCCGCCAATACGATGTGCGCGACCACATGGCCGAACAGATGCGCGCCAAAGAAGCTCTGGGGCAGAGCGAGGAACGCTTGCGCATCGCGCTCGATGCTGCGCAGTTGGGCGCCTGGCAACTCGATCTGGCGACAGGCCACTTAAACTGCACGCCACGTTGTAAAACTAATTTCGGCTTCCCCCCGGATGTGGAATTCTCTTACGATGCGTTGATTGAAAGCATTCATCCCGATGATCGCGGCCCAGTACGCGCCGCCGCCGAAAGCGCCATACACGAGCACAACGATTATCGCTGCGAATATCGCGTGCTGTGGCCTGATGGCACCGAGCACTGGATTCTCGCCATGGGGCGCGCCAATTACGACAGCCAGGGTAGGCCCTACAGCATGGTTGGTGTGACCGCCGATATAACCCTGCGCAAGAATGCCGACAATGAGCGCGAACAACTCCTCACGCGCGAGCAGGCGGCACGTGCCGAAGCCGAAACGGCCAACCGTCTCAAGGACGAATTTTTAGCGACCGTATCGCACGAATTGCGCACTCCGCTGATGGCCATTCTGGGCTGGACGAGTTTGCTGCGCGTTGGGCAACTGGACGCGGCCACCACCTCAAGCGCGCTGGAAACCATCGAGCGCAATGCCAATTCGCAAGTACAACTCATCAACGATTTGCTGGATGTATCGCGCATCATCAGCGGGCAGATGCGTCTCAATTTGCAGCCCATCGAACTCGCACAAATTATCGAAGCTGCCCTGGACGCGGTGCGACCGGCGGCTGAAGCGCGCGGCATCGAGCTTCACTCTTCGCTTGACCCAAAGGCCGACCCCGTTCCCGGCGATGCCGACCGTTTGCAGCAGGTGGTGTGGAATCTTCTCACGAATGCCGTCAAGTTCACTCCCGCAGGCGGCAAGGTGTATGTTTCCTTACAGCGCACCGGATCGTACATGGAAATTACCATTCGCGACACCGGAAAAGGTATTGACCCGCAGTTCCTGCCGAATGTTTTTGATCGCTTTCGCCAGGCCGACCAAACGAGTACTCGACGCCACGGCGGTCTGGGGTTAGGCCTGTCCATTGTGCGGCAACTTGTGACACTTCACGGTGGTTTGGTTGAAGCACAAAGCGAAGGCGAAGGCAAAGGCGCGACCTTCGTGGTGCGCTTACCGCTGACCGTCGCCCGCCGCGCAGGGGAAGAAAGCGAGCGCGATCCTGCCACGACACAAAATGCCACGGCACAATATGGCGCTGCGTTGGACGGTGCCACACGATTGGATGACATTCGTGTGCTGGTTGTGGAAGATGAGCCTGACACGCGCGATGTGCTGCGCACCGTGCTGCAGCAATGCGGTTCGCAAGTCGTGACGGCGGATTCGGCAGCCGAAGCGATGCGAGTACTCGGAAAGTGGAAACCTCACGTTCTGGTAAGCGACATCGGCATGCCGTCGCAAGATGGCTACGCCCTGATAAAGCAAGTGCGCGCTCTGGATGCGGAGCACGGCGGCAGAGTTCCCGCTATCGCGCTGACGGCCTATGCCAAAGAAGAAGATCGCACACGCGCACTGAGCGCCGGTTTTCAGATGCACGTTGCCAAGCCGGTCGAGCCGCTGGAGTTGGCAGCCGTTGTGGCAAGGCTCGCGGCACGCACCGGGGCGCTCACATGAATCAACCCTGATTAACGGGCAAGCCCACCGCTGCATTCTTGCAGGCGCTCTATCACTCCAGGGCGCACCAACTTTTATCGAGATAAACTGGCCGGCAGAAATTATTTGCAAAGGCGTTCAATGTCTCAAGGGTTAACACCGGCACAGCGTTTTCACTTCGATGCTTATGGCTATGTTCTGCTGCCAAACGTATTATCCGCCGCTGAAGTGGCGAGCATGAAAGACGCGCTTTATCGCATCAAGTCCGAACCCAACCGCGAATCTCTTGGCATTTATGTGAATTCGGATAAAGAGCACATTCTGCACGTCGGTCACATTGTTGAGTATGATTCCGCGCTGCTGAACTTTGTGATGCATCCTCGCCTGCTTCCCCTGATTGAAGATGTTGTCGGTGGTGCGGTGCGTTTGGAAGAAACCGAAGCAATTATCAATCGGCGCAACCCGGCGCTGGACGTGGCGGCACTGCGCCAACGGCGTTTGGTTCCAACAGGCTTTCATACCGGCATCAGGCATGGCTGGGGCACTTACGAGGCCAACAACCGCTTTCAATGTCTGTTTGTCAAAACTATCGCCTTCTTGACCGATGTTGGCCCGCAAGATGGTGGTACAGCCGTCATTCCCGGCAGCCATAAAATGAGTTGGCCCGAGCCGGAGATGATTGCGGCGGCGCAGGAAGACGAAAGCTTAATCCATCAGGTCGAGGCCACAGCCGGATCGGTTCTGCTGTTTGCCGAGTCGTTGATTCACAGCACAACCGAAATCTTCAGCGATAACGAACGCCTCATCACGGTGGCCGGTTACACTCCCACCATGTTCCAGCCCTGGCCCGGCAACGAGATTTCGCCCGCGTTTCTGGAAACATTGCCCGAAGACGCCCGTCGTGTCCTTTCGGGCAGCGATAGTTGGCATTGGCGACGCAAAAGCAGCAATTGAAGTCGCAGGTTTTCTCCATCTTTGCTCATAAAGGACGCCGCATGGAATTCACCGGAATTCATCACCTGACTGCCGTCACCGCCAATGTGCGCGAAAACTATCGCTTCTACACCCGAGTACTCGGAATGCGCCTCGTCAAGCGCAGTGTCAACCAGGATGATGTGAGCGCCTATCACCTGTTTTATGCGGATGCCGTGGGTAGCCCCGGCACCGATCTCACGTTCTTCGACTGGGCGATGCCTCGCGAACAGCGCGGAACACACAGCATCACGCGCACTCATCTGCGTGTAAACGGAGCAGATGCGCTCAACTGGTGGGCCAATCACCTGCAAAGCCAGGGCGTCAGCATAAACGGCATCGTTGAGCGCGACGGGCGCGGCACATTGGATTTGGAAGACGGCGAAGGTCAACGCCTTTCACTGATTGACGACAGCGGCGCGGGCAACGCCGGGCAACCCTGGGAGCAAAGTCCCGTGCCGGTGGAGTTTCAAATACGCGGCCTCGGGCCGATCATGATTAGTGTTCCCGACTTGCGCCGAACCGAGTCCGTCCTGACGCAAGCGATGAACATGCGCGCGGTGCGCGAGTACTCGCACCCCGAAAATCCTCAACACGCGGTTCATGTTTATGAGATGGGCATGGGCGGGCCGCACGCAGAACTACACGTAGCGGTTCAGCCGGATCTGCGCTTCGCGCAGCTTGGGGCCGGTGGTGTGCATCACGTCGCATTTCGCACTCCAAACGAAGAGCAGTATCACGCCTGGGCCGAGCGCCTGAACAGTCTGGGCATTGCCAACAGCGGCGAAATTGACCGTTATTATTTCCGCAGCTTGTATTTTCGCGAGCCGAACGGCATTCTCTTCGAAATCGCAACCGATGGCCCTGGCTTCGCCGTTGATGAAGACGCGGGCACACTCGGCGAAAAAGTCGTGTTGCCGCCGTTCTTGGAACCGCAGCGCGCCGCGATTGTGGCCAACCTCAAACCCATTGAATAGGCATTCAGCCGAATACACCTTCAGCCAACAGCCTGCGCTTCCTGCACCTCTTGTGCTTCTTGCACCTCTTGTGCTTCTTGCACCTCTTGTGCTTCCGCCGGTTCCCGATTTGAGTGGCGTGATAGCACGCGCACCGCAATCAGCAGCGCCATGATGTTCAACACAGCCCCGAAGAAGAAGGGCGCGCCGGGAACTTGCGTCGGAGCATTGGCGCGCGTGAAGTGAGCAAAAATAGCCGTAGCGATAATCGGCCCAAAGATTCCGGTCAGGCTGGCGAGACTGGATAAAGCGCCTTGCAGCGTCCCCTGCTCGTTGGCTGCGACCTGGCGCGACAGCAGTCCTTGTGTCGCTTGCCCGCTCAGCATGGCAATGCCGCCCGCGATCATGATGACGTAGATCATCCAGCCCTGTGTGGCCAGCCCGTAGGCGATGAACTCGACCGTACCGGCGCATAGACCAAAGAGCATGATGCGCCGCTCGCCCCATCTGGGAAATATGATGCGCGCCAGTCCGAGTTGGAATATCAGCGCCACCACGCCAAAGGCCGCCAACGACAAACCTGTCTCGCGCGGGCCCCAACCGAAGCGCGCCATGATGAAAAGCACCCATGTGCTGTTGATGCACTGCATCGCCAGGTTCGAAGCAACCAATGCCCCGGTCAATCCCCACACAACGGGATACTTTCCGAGTACTCGCAATGCGCCCACAGGGTTCGCCTCGCGTAAAACGAAAGGCCGCCGGTTTTCGGGTTGCAGCGATTCAGGCAGAATCAACCAGCCATAAAGAAAATTGGCAAAGCACAATCCGGCGGCGACCCAGAACGGCACGCGCGTGCCCCATTGCCCCAGAAACCCGCCCGCCGCCGGGCCGATGATAAAGCCCAAACCGAAAGCCGCACCGATAATGCCGAAGTTCTGCGCACGCTTTTCAGGCGGGCTCACGTCGGCGATGTAGGCACTGGCCGCCGTAAAACTGGCACCGGAGATGCCCGATAGTGTGCGTCCAATATAAAGCCACAACAGGCTGGGCGCCAGCGCCATGATGACATAATCGATGCCGGAGAACAACATGGAAAACAGCAACACCGGACGCCGCCCGTAGCGGTCGCTGAGTGTGCCCAGCAGCGGCGCGAACAAGAACTGCATCGCGCCATATAAAGCGAGCAAACGGCCATAGTCACGCGACGCCTGGCTCAGGCTTTGACTTGTCAGATGGGCGATAAAGTCCGGCAGAATCGGAATCAGCAACCCAATTCCGATAACATCAATTAACAGCGTAACAAAGATAAAACCCAAACCGGATGTTCTTTTCACAGCGCTTCTATTTTCTCCATGTTACACGTAGCAATGCCGCTTTGGGGCGTCGATTATTGTTCGTGTGCAGTGTAACCTTGTGAATCGGTGGCTGCGTTGATCGGCCCCACGATTCGCTCCACGGTTGCGATTCCATTCCTTTCCTTGTTAGCCTGCTGCAATGTATAGCAGTTAACGACTTGCAGGCTACACATGATTGCCCCGCTCACGCCTGGGGTTCTGTGTCGCCTGCAAACTATTAACTGTTATAGCAAGAAGCAAAACGGCTGCTCCATTTCGGAGCAGCCGTTTCAACCGTGCATCTGTTCAGTGCAAAGACTCGGGATGAGTACTCGCACTGATGTTTACAGCAGTTCCCAGCCTTTGCGGTATTCGCGTGTGACGTAGGGCAATGCCTCTTTGGTCTTGACGCGACGCGCGACCGGGTCGCACTCGATGCGGAGACCGACTTCACCAATGCGCTCGGTAATCGCGCCCAGCAGCATCACTTCGGTGAGCGGCCCGGCGTAACCGGAGAAGTTGGAGCCGGGGAAATCCCACGGTTTCTCGCCTTTAGAGGCCATCAACCATTCCTGCATGTGGCCCGGCGAACGGGGAATCGACGGCTCCGGGCGCTGGTAGGCTTTCATGAACGATTCGGGAATGAGGCGGGGGCTGTCGCCGTAATCGCCGGAAACCAGCAGTTTGCCTTTGCTGCCGATATACAACGTGCCACTACCCGGCAGATTTTTATTATCGCGGCCCGGATCGTTAAGAATTTCTTCCGGCACCGCAGGCTTCATACCGCCGCTATACCAGTGCGCGGTAAAGGCCGGACGCGTGCCCTTGGCCGGAAACTCCCACTTGAAGTGGCTCTGTGACGGGAAAGTCTCGGTGCCTTTGTTCTCGATGGCAAGCAGTTCAACCGCCGTCGGATAATCGGGGTTCATGGCCCAGTACACGTTGTCCCAGGTGTGACAGCCCATATCGCCCACGGCGCCGCAGCCGAAGTCGAACCAGCCGCGCCAGCCAAAGCCGTGCAGGTTCTTGTGGCGCTCGCGATAAGGCGCCGGGCCGATCCAGGCGTCCCAGTTCAAGTCGACAGGAACGGCTTCCGGCTCGCGCTTCAAATTACCCTGTGGCCACACCGGGCGATTTGTCCAGGTGTGAACCTCGCTTACAGTGCCGATAGCACCGTCGCGAATCCACTCCACCACAAGGCGATTGCCCTGGTTGGCATGGCCCTGATTACCCATTTGTGTCGCGACCTTGTGTCTGGCCGCAGTCTCAGCCATGAGCCGCGCTTCTTCAATGCTCCAGGTCAGCGGCTTTTCGCAATACACATGCTTACCTTCGCGCATGGCCCGCAACGACGGCAGCGCGTGCGAGTGATCGGGCGTGGCGACAATCAGCGCATCGATCTCGTTCATGTGATTGTCCAGCATCAGGCGCCAGTCGGTATACGCCTTGGCATTAGGCGCCATTGCCTTGATCTTGCCCCAGTGACTCGCATCGACATCGCAGTAAGCGACGCAGTTTTCCGAGTTCGCCAAACCGATGTGCGATTCAGCGCGGCCACCTGTGCCGACAAAGGCGATGCGCAGTTTCTGACCGGCGTTCTGCGCCCGCAAAATGCCGGGAGCGGCGATGAGCCCGGCTGCTGTCATGGCCGAGCCATGCAAAAAGCGGCGACGCGTTATGATACGGCTCGATAAGTCTTCAGTTTTCCGCTGCTCTTCCAAAGTGTTTCTCCTCCCAAATGGGTTCGCTCGTCAAGCGAGCGGATAACATCCCTGATTTGATCAGAGATGCGGCTTTTAAGTTCTATCCATGCTTACCCATATTACGTTGGAGCAATTGGACACTTTAGCTTGCCCATTTGTTGCAAAATCAAAACAGCACGAAACCCAGAGCGCTTTCGAGTACTCGAAAGTCCTTCGTATGTCGCTTCTTTCAACCGAACAATCGGAATACTCATGGATAACGAACCCGCAGCGTGAGCGACGGGCCCCTGCTTAGCCCCTCACTCACGTTCGGGGTTCCGGGTTTCGGGACGGCACCGCCATTCGCTACGCAGCTGGGCCCTACGAAGGCCAGCACTGCATTGCGATCTTGGCCACTTCTTTTAATTGCGACCGGCTGGCGCCACCGGCGGCCTGCACCGCGAAACCGCAGTTCATTGTCATCACAAAGCGAGCCAATCTTGCGGCATCGGCGCTGGCCGGCAGATCGCCTTCCCTTTTAGCACGCTCAAAGCGTTGGCGCATTGCCGCCTCACCTGCAGCTCGAACCTGGCTCAACGTGTGGCGAATCGGAGCGCCCTCCGGGCTGGCTGCCATTGCGCCCTGCACCAGCAAACAGCCACCGGGATTATTGGGATGCGTCGCAAGTTCAATTGAGCCGCTCATCACTTTCTCCGCCACGCGACGCGCCGTAGGCTCCTTCAGCGCATTGGCCATGTAGGAGGCGGGGCTTTCCAGATACCACTCCAACGCTTTGCGAAACAGCGTCTCCTTGTTGCCGAATGCCGCATACAGGCTGGGCACATTGATTCCCATCGCTTCGGTCAACATGGACAACGAAGTGCCTTCGTAACCGTGTCGCCAGAACAGTTGCAAAGCGCAATCCAGCGCCTTATCGACATCAAAGTTTCGCGGACGACCAGCAGGCATCATGCACCTCCAAAAATTATTTATCAATTACTATATTATTCCTCTTGACGTGTGATTTCAAGTCGAATAACATAGTGTCTATTACAGAATTAGTCGAATTGCTGTTGCGCAGTGCTTTTGGATGCGCCTCCCGGCAGAACACATGGCCGCTCACATACCTCAGATCGACTGCCTCCAGACAATCTGGGGCGATCTGGAGAATCACTGACTGTCATACGACACGCTAACACCCACCTGCGAGGAGAACAGGAAATGAGAAGAGTTGTTGTATCGATGTATGTCACCGTGGATGGTGTGATGGAAGAACCCGCCTGGACGGTGCCATACTGGAATGATGAGATCGCCAGATTTAAATGCGATGAACTCTTTGCCAGTGACGCGCTGCTGCTGGGGCGAGTAACTTATCAGGGTTTTGCCGCTGCCTGGCCCGCCATGACTGACGAAGAAGGCTTCGCCGACCGCATGAACGCCTTGCCCAAATTCGTCGCTTCCACGACTCTACAGGAAACGGTGTGGAACGCCAGCCTCATCAAGGGCGACATCGCAGAAGAAGTACTCAAACTGAAACAACAGCCCGGCCAAGACATTCTGGTCTTTGGTAGTGCCGCCCTGGTGCATACGCTGCTACAGCACAATCTGGTCGATGAATGCCGTCTGCTGATTTACCCGCTTGTGCTGGGCAACGGCAAACGACTTTTCCAGGACGGCAGCAAAGTAAAGCTGACCCTGGCCGATAGCAAAACTTTCAGCTCAGGTGTCGTGGCGCTGACTTATCATCCTGCACACGACGAATAAAAGTTCCAGGGCACCTTGACAGTTGGGCTGGAATGACGTATTTTACCTGTAGGTTAATTATGCCACGGGCTTAGAAGTCATGTCAGCCGATCAACTCAGTGCTACTTTTGCCGCTCTCGCCGACCCGACGCGTCGCGCGATTTTGGAGCGACTTTCTGCAGGCGAAGCCTCCGTTACGGAGTTGGCTGCGCCGTTCGACGTAAGCCTTCCTGCTATCACCAAGCACCTTAAAGTGCTGGAAAGCGCCGGATTGATAACACGCGGTCGCCAGGCACAATGGCGACCCTGCCGACTGGAAGCCGAGCCCCTTAAAGATGTCACCGACTGGCTGGAACAGTACCGTCGCTTCTGGGACGAAAGTCTCGACCGCCTGGAGGATTACCTCCGCGAACTACAACAGGAGAAGACAGATGAAAACCGCAACCCGTAGTACGGACAACGTCGCGCCGCTTCCCACCCTGCTGATGAATGCCCCGCACTCGCCAGAGCGCGCCTTCGCTTTCACTCGTATCATTGACACGACTCCAGAGCGTGTTTTTCAGGCGTGGATCGACCCGAAGCAAGTCGCGCAGTGGTGGGGGCCAAAGTGCTTCACCAACCCGGTGTGCGAATTGGACGCGCGGCCCGGTGGCGCCATCCTGATTCACATGTGCGGGCCCGATGGCGAAGTGTTCCCGATGGGAGGCACTTTCCACGAAATCGTCGAGAATCAGCGCATCGTTATGACCACGACGGCCTTTGCAGACGAAGACGGCAATTCCCTGCTCGAAGTGCGTAATACCATTACCTTTGAGGAGCACGAAGGCAAAACGAAGCTCACTGTGCAGGCTGTTGTTGTGAAGGCGGCGCCCGAATTGGCCGGTGCGCTCGACGGCATGGAAGAAGGCTGGAGCCAGAGCCTGGATCGCTTGGAAGAAGTTGTACAAAACTCTGGCTCTCGTAACAAAAACACGCGCATTGTGGCCGCAGCAGGCGAACCGACGATTGTGATTTCGCGTGTTTTTGATGCACCACGAAGTCTGGTTTTTGAAGCCTGGACGAAGCCGGAACACGTAAGGCGCTGGTGGGGCTGTCGTGCTTCGACGCTGGCGATTTGTGAGGTTGACCTGCGCGAGGGCGGCGCTTACCGTTACGTGATGCAAATGCCTGATGGTAGCGAGTACCCGTTTAAGGGTGTCTATCGCGAAATTACAGCGCCCAGGCGATTGGTGCATACGCAAATCTTCGATGTAGAGCCTTATTCCCAATACGAAATGCTCGTCACCGTCACCTTCGACGAGCAAGACGGCAAAACGACCGTGACGGAAACCATTCTCCACTCCTCAGTCGAGGCACGCGATGGTCATCTCGCAAGCGGCATGGCAACAGGTGTGGGCGAAACCCTGAGCCGCCTTGAAGAACTGCTGGCAGAACTCGGAGGAGCAGGGTCATCATGAATCAAGACACCTCAAGCACTCTCGAGCGGGAACTTGTCATCACACGAGTACTCGATGCGCCGCGCTCGCTTGTCTTCGCCGCGTGGACACAGCGCGAGCATCTCGTGCGCTGGTCTGCACCGCGAGACTTCACCATCACCTTCTGTGACGGCGATCTCCGGCCCGGCGGCGCGTGGCGGTCGTGCATGAAGTCGCCCGATGGAACCGATTACTGGGTGAGCGGGGTGTACCGCGAAATCGTGCCCGACGAGCGACTTGTCTTTACCCATGTGTGGGATGAAGAAGATGGCACACCCAATCGCGAAACGTTGGTAACAGTCAGCTTCGCCGATGCAAACGACGGCAAAACGAAGATGACCTTTCAGCAGACCGGCTTTGCTTCTACAGCGTCGCGTGACGGACACGAGGGTGGCTGGACGGAAAGTTTTGATCGTCTGACGGCTCTTCTCGACACGATGCAAACTTCACAAGCCGTCTCATAAATAGCAGTAGAAGCCGTTGTCACGAACGGCGTGCTCGTTGCCACGATCCGGGTTGGTGCAGATGTTTATGAGATGCCTTCGAGTACTCGTGCGGATTGTTAGCAACGGAATCTCAACTGCGTTCAAAATCACATAATTGCGAGGGAGCAGAAATGAAAGTTCAAACTTACCTGTTTTTCGATGGTCGCTGCGAGGAAGCCACGAAGTTCTACTGCGACAATCTCGGCGCGCAAGTCACGTCGGTGATGCGCTTCAACGAGATGCCTGCTACCGAAAACGGCGTGGTGCCGCCGGGAGCCGAAGACAAAATCATGCACATGAGCCTGCGCATCGGCGACACCGAGCTTATGGCGTCTGATGGCCGCAATACGGGGCAGCCCAAGTTCGATGGGTTCGCACTCACCGTCACAGTCGCGGACGACGCCGAAGCCGAACGCGTCTTTGCAATTCTGGCCGATGGCGGGCAGATTCACATGCCGATGACGCCCACGTTCTTTGCCTCGCGCTTCGGCATGGTCGCCGACCGTTTCGGCGTGACATGGACCGTTATCGCCGAAGCATAGAAATTTGCGCATTACGCAGAAAACCCGCAGAGGAAAAGCGCCATGATTAACATGCAAAAAATCACACCTTGTTTGTGGTTCGACCATCAAGCTGAAGAGGCCGCGAACTTTTACATCTCGATCTTCAAGAACTCCAGGATCACAAATGTCAATCGCTACGGAGAAGCCGGGCAAGAAGTCCATGGACAAAAGGCGGGCACGGTCATGGTCGTGGCCTTTGAACTGGATGGGCAGTCGTTTACGGCTCTTAATGGCGGCCCGGTGTTCCACTTCAACGAGGCCATCTCGTTACAGATCGGTTGCGAAACACAGCAGGAAGTGGACTATTACTGGAACAAGCTTTCCGCTGGCGGCGACCCTGCGGCACAGCAGTGCGGTTGGCTGAAAGACAAATACGGCCTTTCCTGGCAAGTTGTTCCGACTGCTTTGCTCGCAATGCTCAATGACCCGGACGAGCAAAAATCCGCAAGAGCGATGAACGCCATGCTTCAAATGAAGAAGTTCGACATTGAGCAATTGAAGCGGGCGTATGATGGCTAACTTCCGACCCCAGGAGTAAACGGCTTTGTGACCAACCGAAGGTTGGAATACAGCGAAGCACAGCAAGCGTAATTCCACTGTGGTGCAGAAACGAGTAATATCGTTTCTGCACCACAGTGGACGATTGTGTGTTAACAGAGTACTCGGGCTAAGACTTCAGGAGTTCAAACACGATGTGTCGAAACATCAAACCGCTTTTTAATTTTCAGCCGCCGGTGACGGAAGACGAAGTTCACGCGGCATCATTGCAGTTCGTGCGAAAAATCAGCGGCTTCAATAAGCCTTCGCAGACAAACGAAGCGGCCTTCAATGCGGCTGTCGAAGATATTGCCCGGATCGCCGCACAACTTCTCGCCGCACTTCAATCGAACGCCGCTCCGAAGAACCGGGAAGATGAGGCGGCCAAAGCACAAGCGCGTTCCGCAACTCGGTTCAACCGATAAATACGGCATCACTCTAAAGCAAAACCACATGATGCCTCAATTGCCAGGTTGTTTAGAGCAGGCATTTTGCAAACGACGGCATGGGAAGACGGCACAAGAACGAGTACTCATTCCATAATACGAGTACTCGTTCTTGTGCCGTTGTGTTGGATTTTGTTGTCGTAGTACCTTGAGCTAAGGAGCCATAAACTGCACAATTGACCTGCACAGGTTGCAGTTCTAGCTCACAGATTATGCCTTGGCCACCCAGGTGGCTTTGCCATTTCCAACAGAAGCCGACTCCAGTGGCGAGACAACTCTCCGCTTACTCGACGGTGTTGACACACCTGTGTCATCTTTCTGGAACGCTTGAACCTGCGAGCCACAACCCCGACATATGGCACCGTCTTCCGGGACCTGTTCAAACTGCATGTCCAGAGCCGCGTGGCAAACCGGGCACCGTGCTGACATGAGTTCACCTCCTTGTTAAACGTATTTTGTTACCTGCCTTATAACACCAGATTGGCCATGTCTCCGGCTCATATTTCACATTGTAGCGGCAACGTTTTACTTGTTTTTTTTAGAGCATATTTGAATGAGTTGTCCTGTTTTTGGGGCGCATGGCGTGCGTCCTCATGCTGCGGCAACTACATCAGGGCGCATGCCATGCGCCCCTACAGGAAACACCTCGGACAACCGTACTGAAACGTGCTTTGAGTGGAGTACCTTCGGGATTTTTGATTCAAGAAAGTTCTGGGGAGACGATACATCGCATCCCCGCAGGTGTGCCTGGAGTTGTATGAGAGCCTCGACAGAGGCTCGACTACGCTGCGGAGAGGATTAGAGCGATGTTCTTCTGTCCGACTTTTTGCGCCGGTCTCCGGGATTTTCCCGGTCGGGCAAGGCAGGAGGCACAGCTCTTCTGCGCTCCATTTGATAGCGGCGTTCTTGTGCCTGCCCGATGAGAAGGTTGCGAAATCGTGAATTTATTCCAATGGGAGTGAGTTGGAGTAGTTTATCTATTGGAACAGCCATCATTCTTCCGATAATGTGCCTCTCCTTGATACGAATATCCATATCGAATCTCCTTCTCCCCGCATTGTGACACAAATTTCTAAAAAATAGGTACCTACAGAAAATAATTAATAAGGAGCCACACAGACAAAGAAAGCGGAGCACACATGTGCTCCGCTTTCTTTGTCTGCGATTAACCCCTTCCAGGGCTAATTCACTTTCAGCAGTTCAACTTCGAAAACCAGCGTCGCGTTTGGTGGAATTACGCCGCCGGCACCGCGTGCGCCGTAGCCCAGCGCCGGTGGAATTGTGAGTTTGCGCTTGCCGCCTTCTTTCATTCCGGCGACGCCTTCGTCCCAGCCTTTGATGACCTGGCCCGCGCCCAGGCTAAAGGTGAACGGCTCGTTGCGGTTATAAGAGGCGTCGAACTCACGGCCATCGGTGAGCGTGCCGCGATAATGTACGGTCACACGTTGTCCGGCTTTGGCTTCGGCGCCGGTGCCCTCAACTAAATCTTCTTTGACCAATCCGTTGTCTTGTGTCATGACTTTTCCTTTTTGTGTTTGTGCTGCTGTTTGTGCGGTGCCCGTCTGAGTACTCGCCGCGCGCTGCGCCGCCGTCGCAGTGTTTGCCGCCGCAGCGTTTGCCGCCGTCGCAGCGATTACGGTGCCGGGTGTTATGGAGGTGAGCCGTGTGCGGCTGGTGATCGAAATTGGTGCTTCGATTGTTAGGTCTCCTCCATTGGCTGCCGGACGATGAATGGTCGTCGTGACTTTCCCGGACGCCAGCAGCCGTCCGTCCGATTTGCGAATCCAGCCAGTGGCCTCTTCCAATTCAAGGCTGCTCTTCATCTCGCCCGATAGTTCGTTCTTGACATCCATCATTCCCACCTTAACGGTTGGTGCGTTGGCGTCGCCTCCCATCTTCGCTTCAGAGTCAATGATTGCGATGCCGTCGCGGCGATCCTTCAAGGTGTAGGTGCTTTGCATTGCCAGAGAGGGACTGCCCATAGCGGCGAATGCAGCGTTTCGATTCCACGACTCGCCAATGGCTACCGGCTTGTCAGGATAAACAGCCGCGCTGCTTTCGGTCATCTTCTTGATGCTTTCGGTGTTGAACTGGGCTTTCATCTGGCCTTGTATGAGTTCACGCATGTTGGCATCGGGAGTATCGACTGCTTTGATCATCTTGTCCATCATGGCATCAATACCCTGAATAGCGAGTACTCGTCCTGCCGGAGACATAGTTAATTGCAGGCTTTGACCGACCATGGCCGCGATGCCCTTTACCGGGTCGGCAATTTTATCGCCGGGCACACTCGAATCGTATTCGAGGTTGCCCATTGGGCCGTTCATCATGAAAGTGGCGCCTGTGTAGGAGAACTTGACCGTCAAATTACCCGCCTCATCCACCTTGAGCACGTCATAGCGCATATCAAAGCCAATAACCTGCGTGATGTTGATTTGCCGGCCGTTTATTGTCTGCACAATTTTTTGCTCACTCAGCATGCGCAGCCCATAAGACTGACCTTGCTTCAGGCGCAGACGAAATTCGACCTTGTCGTTTTGCGCAACTGCTGCGGCAACAGGCGTAACAGCTCCCGCGGCTGTGACGGCAGGTGCTGCAGCAGTTGCTGTAGCAGTTGCTGCAGTCGGTTCAGCGGCCCGGCACAACGACGCCGGGACGAGAGTGCAACACGCCATCAAACACGGTGCGACACGCCACAAAGTCGTTTTCATAATTTCTCCATTTGTCCGGCGCCTTCAATTCAAAGTTCTGCCGGTGTGCGTCCGGCTAAAATAATCGAGCAGGTCACGCTGGTTTCAATGCCGAGTTGTTGCGCGCGTTGCAGAATTTCGTCGCTTTCGGCGCCGTAGTTGAGCAGCACTTTGGCGATGCCCTTTTGCGCGCACTCTTCGAGTACTCGGATGCCGACCTGCGACGGCACATAAAAGCTGGCAACCTCGATTTCACCTGGAACATCGAGCACGGAGTGATAGGCCTTGAGTCCTTCCACTTCCTCATGCACGGGATGAATCGGGTAAACCGTGTCGCCGCGTTCTTTATAAGCACGCACGCATTTATTGCCGAACTTGCGGCGATTGGTGGATGCGCCGATAACGGCAATGGAAATCACGGAGTTCACTTCCTTGTGACGCTTATCTCATTTGCAGAATGTAGGAGCGACGCCAAAGCCCCCGGATGGTGCTACCGACAGTGTATCCGCGATATGCGCACTCACACAATGACGCCGAGTACTCGCACACGAGGAGCGCCTGTTCTCCGGCTCAATCTGCTTGACCGTGTGGGCATTCGCGCTTACACTGCAAAAGGTTTACTCATCGCATCAACGACCCAAATTCCGAAACGGAGCAATTCCAAAATGTCTCACAACCTGTTCAACACGCTCCAGAGTTTTGATCTCGGCAACGGCCAGCAGGGCCAGTTCTACTCGTTGCCGCAACTCGAAAAAGAAGGCGTTGGCCCCGTCTCCAAACTGCCGGTTTCGATTCGCGTTGTGCTTGAATCCGTCTTGCGCAACTACGACGAGCAAAAAATCAGCGAAGCGGATGTGCGCAAACTCGCCAACTGGGGTGCTAATGAAGAGCGCGCCGAAGAAATTCCCTTCGTTGTCGCACGTATCGTGCTGCAAGACTTCACCGGAGTGCCGCTGCTGGTTGACCTCGCCGCGATGCGCTCAGCCGCCGCGCGCCTCAAAAAATCTCCCGAAATCATCGAACCGCTGGTGCCGGTCGATCTCGTAGTCGACCATTCCGTCCAGGTCGATTTTTCCAGCGTGCCCAACGCGCTGATGCTCAACATGGACATGGAGTTCAAGCGCAACGGTGCACGCTACCAGTTGCTCAAGTGGGGCACGCAAGCCTTCAAGAGCTTCAACGTGGTACCGCCCGGCATCGGCATTGTGCATCAGGTGAACCTTGAATACCTGGCCAAGGGAGTACTCGAAAAGGACGGCGTCTATTATCCCGATTCACTGGTCGGCACCGATTCGCACACCACGATGATTAACGGGCTGGGCATTGTGGGCTGGGGCGTCGGCGGCATTGAAGCTGAAGCCGGAATGCTGGGCCAGCCGGTTTATTTCCTGACGCCCGATGTGGTCGGCGTGCATCTGAAAGGCGCCCTGCGCGAAGGCGTGACTGCCACCGATCTGGTGCTGCACGTTACCGAACTGTTGCGCAAAGCCAAAGTTGTGGGCAAGTTCGTGGAGTTTCACGGTGAAGGCGCCGCTTCACTTTCGATTCCCGACCGCGCTACCATCGGCAACATGGCGCCCGAATATGGCGCGACGATGGGCTTTTTCCCGGTCGATGAAGAAAGCTGCAAATACATGCTGGCTACAGGCCGCAGCCCGGAGTTGGTGAACACCTTCCGCAACTTCTATCAGGCGCAGGGCATGTTCGGAATGCCGCGCAGCGGTGAGATCGAGTACTCGCAACTCATTGAGCTTGATCTGGATGATGTGCAGCCCGGTGTGGCCGGGCCGAAGCGCCCGCAAGATCGTATCAACCTGCCGGAGATCAAGGAGCGTTTTGTCGACTTGTTTCAGAAGCCGGTTCTCGAAGGCGGCTACAACAAGCCGTTGGGCGACCTCGATCAAAGTTTTCGCACGCGCTGGACAGTGAACGGGCATGGTGCCCAACACATCGAAGGCGGCGGCAACCAGGCAATGGAATCGGTGCCGGTTTCGCTGGATCATGCCGGTTTTGTCACCAAAGATAACACCGCCGCCGTCACCGAAGAAGAGATGATGACCAACCGCCCCACGCCCGACCGCGTGGAAGCCGGAGTCGAAGGCGAGTATCCGCGCGGCACCGTGACACTCGGCCACGGCGATGTGGTGATTGCCGCTATTACGTCGTGTACCAACACCAGCAACCCCAGCGTCATGCTGGCCGCCGGCCTGCTGGCCAAGAAAGCCGTTGAGCGCGGCCTTTCTGTGCCGCCGTATGTAAAGACAAGCCTGGCGCCCGGCTCGCGCGCCGTCACCGAGTACTACAAGAAAACCGGCTTGCAGGAGCCGCTGGATACACTCGGTTTTCAAACCGTGGGCTACGGTTGCACAACCTGCATCGGCAACAGCGGGCCTCTCGACCCGCGCGTTGAAGAAGTCGTGACCGATAACGACCTTGTGGTGGCGAGTGTGCTTTCGGGCAACCGCAACTTTGAAGCGCGCGTGCACCAGAACGTGAAAGCCAACTTCCTGATGAGCCCGCCGCTGGTGGTCGCGTTCGCCCTGGCCGGTCGCGTCGACATCGACATGACGAACGAACCGTTGGGCAAAGATAAAAACGGCAACGATGTTTATCTGCGCGACCTGTGGCCAACATCGGATGAAATCGGCGACATGCTGTCCAGCGCCTTCGACGCCGAAACTTATCAGCGCATGTATGCGAATTTCGCGGCAGAAAACCCGCTGTGGAACAACGTTCCGGCCCCGACCGGCGACTTATACGACTGGGACCCGGATTCGACCTATATCCAGGAGCCGCCGTATTTCAATAACTTCTCGACTGAGCCGGGCAAAGTGACCGATATTCACAAGGCACGTCCGCTGGCGATTTTCGGACACTCGGTGACGACCGACCACATTTCGCCCGCCGGCGCCATCAAGCCGAGTTCGCCCGCAGGCTGGTATTTGCAGGCCAAAGATGTCGTGCCGCAAGACTTCAACTCTTACGGCTCGCGTCGCGGCAACGACCGCGTCATGACGCGCGGCACTTTCGCCAACGTGCGCATCAAGAACCTGATGGTGCCCGGCGTCGAAGGTGGCGTCACCAAGGTGTATCCCGGGGGCGAACAGATGAGCATCTACGACGCCTCGATTCGTTATCAGGGCGCCGATGTGCCGCTGATTATCTTCGCCGGACAGGAATACGGCACCGGTTCATCGCGTGACTGGGCCGCCAAAGGCACGCGCCTGCTGGGCGTTAAAACCGTCGTGGCCGAAAGCTTCGAGCGCATCCACCGCAACAACCTGGTGGGCATGGGCGTGATGCCCTGCCAGTTCAAGGAAGGCACCAGTGCAGCCACGTTGAATCTGGACGGCACGGAAACCTTCGACCTCTTAGGGATGCAAGAGATGACGCCGCGCTGCGACCTGACGCTGGTCATTCACCGCACCAATGGCAAAAGTGAGGAAGTAACCGTCACGTCGCGCATCGACACGCCCATCGAAATTGAATATTTCCGCCATGGCGGAATCTTACCCTACGTGCTGCGCCAACTCGTCGCCGACGAGTGAAGCGCTCCGATAGCGGGATGAGTACTCGATACTCATCCCGCCTTTTATTTCGAGGTCTATTTATGCCTATTTATCTTAAACGTTCGCTGTCCTGCTTGCTCGTTCCGGTTCTGGCCCTCGCCCTCTCTGCACCGTCTTCGGCTCAAGATGCCTCGGACGACGAGGCGCCTGCACCAGACGAAACCACAGCGCCCACCGACGCATCTGCCACAGGCGCTGCCGCTACAAGTGCTGCCGTTACAAGTGCAACACCTGCCAAGCAGGCTATTGTTGAACCTATCATTAAGGAAGGCGAGCTGCGCGTGGACGGCGTGGTCAAAATGATCGCTTCCTCCAACTCGTTCACCATCGACGTGCAATCGTTCACGACATCCAAGGGCAAAACCGTCGAGCTTTCCGAGGCCAAGCCTAAGACCATCACAAGCGAAGGCACAACGAGTTTCTACGCTCGTGGCGACGCCGCGACAAAGTTGGCGTTTTCAGACATCAAACTGGGAATGCGCCTCAGCATCGTCGGCAAAGACATGGGCAGCGGAAAAGCGCTTCCGGCACGCGAGATCACTCTGTGGGTTGAGCGCAATCGTGATTCAAAATCGCTGGGCACGGTTCGTGTCGAGCACGAAGTCGGCAAACTGATCGACCGGGGCGATGAAGCTCGCCAGGTGCGCGACCTCAATAGCGCGCTGCGTTTTTACAATCGTGCCATTGAACAGGCTGTCGGTTCGGGCGACCGTTCCGGGCAGGCGCTGGCTCTGGGCCGCGCCGCCGACATTCATGGCGACATGGAGCAACTCGATGAGGCGCTCAATCTACTAAACCGCTCACTGTCTTTGTGGCGCGCCCTGGGCAACACTCAAAGCGAAGCGACGGCACTCAACAACATCGCGATTATTTACGGCAAGCAAGATCAGAACGAGCAAGCCATCGAATCCTTTGAACGCGCGGTCGCTCTGCTGCAAAACGGCGGCAACAAGAAGGCGATTGTCCTGACATGGAGCAACCTGGCCGGCGCCTACATGCAGGCCGACCAGTTCGACAAAGCGCGGCACGCCCTGGAGCAGGTGCTCCCCATGGTGCGCGGTGGCGCAGACAAGGGTGCCGAAGCCGAAATTCTCAGCGAATTGGCCTATGTTGCCGCGCGCAGCGATGACACGCAGCAGGCACAAAACTATCTACAGCAAGTTGTGCCAATGCTGGATGCCATCGGCGACAAAGAAATACGGGGACGCACCCTGCATAACGTGGCCCTGGCTTATCACAGCACCGGAGAAACGGAGCAGGCGTTGGATTACTACAAACAAACCCTGGTGTGGGCTCAGGGGTTGGGAGATCGCCAGTTGGAGCAGAGCGCACAAAAAGGCATTACCACCATCCAAACACCGGGGCAGGCGCAAAACGGTGGAGGAGCCAACGAGTAAGGAGCGAACCAGCACACGGCGGCGCCTCGCGTGAACGCTTTGCCCTGCCACGCCGAGAGCGTTTCAGCCACGAGCGGCTCTACGGGATAAGCGGCTTTTCCCGCTTGAGTTGCACGCGGCACGCAATTCTTACTTGGGTGGTTCAGACGGGCCACTGGTGCCGACCGAGCCGCCGGGAGAATCGTCGCTCATGTTGCGCGGCTGGCCTTTGTTGCGACTGCTGCGAATCATCGTGGTCCAGCCGATAAGAACGGCGCCGACTACCACACAAATAAGAATTGCGGCCATAACACCAGTCATTGTCACACCTCTACAGAGAGTCTGGAATTGCATTGCTACAACAGCAGGCTGAGTAGCGGCTCTTGCAAATTCGGTGCGCGTAATCCGTCTCAGGCGGGCCGGTGCCGCGTCCCGAGTACTCGGGGCCGGGAATCGACCACTGCGCTCAACAAATCAAAGGGAATTTCATCATGTCTTTCAACGGCTTAGGGATGCATCTCGGTAATTTGTCACGCTTGTCGCATGCACAAACGCGCTCTATCAGCCCGGAAAACTTCAACGGCGAGAAAGGCCAGGGCGGCATGGCCGAGGAAGGCACCGGCGCCAACTGCGCGCGCGACCTGGGACGCGGCTGGAAAATTTCACCCAGCATCCACATTGCACCGGGTGAAGAACGAGTCATCGCCGACATCGAAGGCATGGGCGCCATTCAACAAATGTGGATGACGCCGACCGGCCCGTTTCGCTACAGCATCATTCGCATCTTCTGGGACGATCAGGAAACGCCCTCGGTGGAGTGTCCGCTGGGCGATTTCTTTGCTTGCGGCTGGGGCAAATACGCGCAGGTGTCTTCATTGGCGGTTTGCGTCAATCCCGGCAGCGCCTTCAACTGCTACTGGGAAATGCCGTTTCGCAAGCGTTGCCGCATCACCGTTACAAATATAGCCGACGAGCGCATGGCGCTGTACTACCAGATCAACTATACGCTGACCGATGTGCCCGAAGATGTAGCCTATTTTCACGCGCAGTTTCGCCGCACCAACCCGCTGCCCTTCAAAGAGGTGTACACCATTCTTGATGGCGTGCAGGGACAGGGGCACTATGTCGGCACTTACATGGCATGGGGCGTCAACAACACCGGCTGGTGGGGTGAAGGCGAAATCAAATTCTTCATGGATGGCGATGGCGAATATCCCACGATCTGCGGCACCGGCACGGAAGATTATTTTTGCGGCTCTTACAACTTTGAGAACCAGGCGACCAAGCAATACCAGGAGTACTCGACACCGTATGCCGGCCTGCCGCAGGTGATTCGTCCCGATGGCGTTTACCAGTCGCAGACGCGCTTTGGTCTTTATCGCTGGCACATCACCGACCCGATTCGCTTTGAAAGTGATTTGCACGTCACCATACAGGCGCTGGGCTGGCGCAGCGGCGGACGATACTTGCCATTGCAAGACGACATCGCCAGTGTCGCTTTCTGGTATCAGACTTTGCCGACAACGCCGTTCCCCGCCCTACCCGACCGCGATTACCTCGAAGTCATTTGATGACTCAACAGTCAATTTGTGTCACTTCGAGCGCAGGGAAGAATCTTTGAACGCATTGCCTGACATTCTCCGCTGCGCTGGTAATGACAACGCCTGTCTAAAGAGTCTCCAAGTCGTTGCACGCGTGCAAGGCCGCAGGTTATCCTGTCATCAACTATGTCCCATTTAAATTCCATTGCAGGCGTTCGCCAGGCCAGCGGCGAAGGCGGCCTGCCCTGCATCCTGGTTGAAACCGAGTTGGCAACCGCGCAGATTTACACGCACGGCGCGCACGTAGCGCAGTTTCAGCCGCGCGGTCACGCAGCGGTTTTGTGGATGAGCACGCACAGCGCATTCACCGCCGACAAACCGCTGCGCGGCGGCGTGCCGATTTGCTTTCCGTGGTTTGGCCCGCGTGCAGATGATGCTTCTTCCCCGGCGCATGGTTTTGCACGCCTGCGCGAATGGCAACTGGCCGCAACCGAGCAGAACGAGGCCGGAGACGTGACACTGCGCTTCGCGCTCGCTGCCGATGCCGAAACGCTCGCGCTGTGGCCGCACCGCTTCGCCTGTGAGTACTCGGTTTCAGTCGGCGCCGCGTTGGAACTGTCGCTACGCGTGACGAACACGGATAACCATGCGTGGACATTCGAAGAAGCGCTGCACACTTACTTTGTGGCCCGAGACGTGCGCCAAGTTTCCATCAGCGGCCTGGCGAGTACTCGTTACATCGACAAAGCTGATGAATCGCGCGAAAAAGAACAGAGCGGCGACATCACATTCACAGGCGAAACAGATCGCGCTTATCTCGATACCAGTGCCGATTGCATCCTGACCGACCCGCAGTTAGCGCGGCGCATCCGCGTGAGCAAGCAAGGCTCGCAAACGACCGTGGTGTGGAACCCGTGGACGAAGAAAGCCGCCGCCATGCCCGACTTTGGTGATGATGAATGGCCGCAAATGCTTTGCATCGAAACAGCTAATGCGCTGCGCAACGCGGTCACGTTGCAGGCGGGCGATTCGCACACCATGCAGGCGCGCCTCGAAGTGCTGTCTTTATAGATTCCGTAAGATAGCATCTGTGAAATAGTCTTGGACGCAACAATTTACGCTCGCGGTGCCGATGTCCGAGATTAACCAAATTTCCCTTTCCAACCTGAACAACGATGAAATCGCCGCTCACTTGCCGCCCGAAGTGCTGCAATTTCTGGTGCGCAGCGTGCCGTCACGCGCGCTGTGGAAGTGGCTCAGCGAAGAAGAGCAGACCACCCTTCTGCACGAGTTGACACGCGGCTTTCAACGCACGGCCAACGCCCTGCGTCAGCCAATTGTGCGCAATCGTCTTACCGACCACTTGCGCCACGATAACAAAACGTTTCAGGCTCTGCTCGCATTGTGGGGCAAAAGCAGCCCGCCGCCAGGCGTTATCAACGACATTCAAGCGCTCTCCGATGATGAACTCAACGCGCAATTGCTGGCGCTACTGCATCGCCACGGTACCGAAGCGTTTCTGCTATCGCTGCTGTTGAACGAACGCCGTGCCGCGCTCGATACGTGGGAAACTCTCGATCAAAGCGCGCCTGGAGCCATTGCTGCTCATGCGGATGCAGCGCAAAACAACTCGACGCAAGAAGTAGCCACAGCAGGCAGCACGGCAACACAACCGAGTACTCGGGATGACGAGAAAGCTGAGGCGCAAGCTGAGGCGCAAGCTGAGGCGCAAGCCAAGTCTCAAGCCCAACGAGATGCTTTTGAGCAGGCGCTACAAAAAGAGCGCGGCGAAAAGAACAAGTGGCGCGATGCCGCTCACGCCGCGCAGAAAGAACTCAAAGCTCTGCAAGCGCAATTGCAGCACGAAACACAGACTCTTCAGTTGCGCGCCAGACAGGAGGAGCACCGCGCTCTTACGGCGACCACATTAGCCGGGGAAACGCAAAAACGACTCGACCGTGAAGCTCGTCGCCTGAAGCAAAGCGAGACCGCATCCGAGGAATTGCAAACCGAGAACAAGCGCTTGAAGCGGCAGTTGCGGCAGGCGCAGCAAATGCACGAAGACCTGCGCAAGCAGCTCGCCAGCCAGCAGATGAAGCTGCGCGAAGCCGAGGAAAAGCTCCTCACTGTCAACGCATCGAGCGCACCACAAAGTGGCATCGGGCAATCCGTAGCAAACACTCAAACAGCGCCGAACACGCCGCAGCCCAAAGCGACAAAGCAAAAGATTGCTACCACGGTGGTATCGGCTCTCGATCAGCTTTTTATCTGGAATGTTGACGGCAGAGATTTTCGTGTCACGCCGCGCGAAGTAAAAAGCGCCATCGACCGCAACGACGAAGCCTGGGTTTTCGCTTTGATTCAAAGCCTGGATGCGTTGCGCGAAACGCACGCGCGTATGCACAAACAGTTCATCGAAAGCGTGCGCGCAATGGGTCGTTACTACAGCCGCGTGTTGACGGTTGAAACCACACGAGTACTCGTCGATGCCAGCAACGTAGCGCGCTATGAATTGAACCCGCGCAACAAAGGACAGTTAAACAGCCTGCTGCTCTTGCGTGATGAACTGCGGCGGCGCGATTGCTTTCCCATCAAGCTGGTGGCCGACGCTTCATTGCCTTACAACATCGACGAACCACAGGAATTGCTGGCGATGGCGCGGCGCGGCGAAGTGGAAATCGTGCCCGCCGGCGTGGAAGCCGATGAAATTCTGGCGCGCGAAGCACGACGCAGCGGCGCTTACGTCGTTACCAACGACCGTAACTTCCACCTCAAAGTCGCGCCCGATTTCGAGCCGCCACGCATTCCTTTTCGCGTGCGCGACGGCATCGTTTTAGTAGATGATTTTTAGATTGAACCGCAGAGGACGCGGAGGGGCGCAGAGGTTGGGATGGATTCAATCAACGTGTCATTCCGAGCCTGCGAGGAATCTTCTCTGCTGCGGCTAAAGATTCCTCGCAGGCTCGGAATGACACTGTTGTGGAGTAACGGACAAGGTCCCCAAACCTCTGCGCCCTTCGCGTCCTCTGCGGTTCAACTCACTACGAAACGGCCTCGCCTTTTTGCAGCTTTTTCAGCATCTTCTCATATTTGTGGCGGTCGAGCGGGAACTCGATTTCTTTGCGTTTGTAGCCGGCCATAAGAATGGCGTTAGCCATTTCCAGCGAGTGCAGACCGTCTTCGCCATTGGCGACCAGCAAAGAAGGATTGTTCTCACGCACGGCACGCGCGAACGCCCGCACCACTTCCATGTGACCGTTGGGCGCATCTGCCAATTCGACATCGTGCCACTCGCCCTTGATGCTGCCGAATCTTTCCTGAGAGGTGCGCAGATGCTCTGATAGAGGCTGTTCGATTTGCAGATGGCGCACTTTGCCGCCTTCCCACACCAGAGCGCCTTTGTCGCCCGCGATTTCGATGCGCTCGCCGCCCGGCAACTCCGCCGTTGAGGTGTACAGCCAGCCGATTTTGCCGTCGCCGTAATCGAAAATCGCCAGCGCCAGGTTTTCCACTTCAATGTCGTGCAAACGCGTACTCGCAATCGATTGCACGCGTTGCGGCACGCCGCCCAGCCACACGAACTGATCAAGCGAGTGCGGCGCCTGATTCATCAAAATGCCGCCGCCTTCGCCTTTCCACGTGCCGCGCCACGAACCGGAATCGTAGTAGGCCTGCGGGCGATACCACGGCGCCGTCATCGAAATGCGGTGCAGTTTGCCCAACACACCTTCATCAATAAGGCGCTTCATGGCGCGGCGCGATGGTTCGGTGCGCTGCTGAAACACCACACCCAGCAGAACTTCGCTTTCTTGACATACGGCGATCATTTTATCGGCGGCAGCGACTGAAACCGCAATGGGCTTTTCTGTCAGCACGTGTATGCCGCGCTTGGCTGCATATTCGGCAATCGGCGGGTGAAAGTAGTGCGGCGTCGCGATCATCACAGCATCAACGCCGCCATCACGCAGCAATTTCTTGTAATCGGTAAACGGTTTGGCCCCGCTTTCATCGGCCACGCGGCGCACTGTTTCTTCGCTCACGTCGGCCACAGCGACGACTTCGCAGCCTTCCTGCTGCCCGATGTTTTTCGCATGAGAGCCGCCCATGCCGCCTACGCCGACAACTCCAAACTTAATATTGCTCACAACAATTCTCCCTCTTGATCCGGCAGTTTTACTTCAACGTAATCGCAACCGTACCGCGCTTCTTTTCCGTGCTGAGATCGACGTATTTGCTTTTTTCGATGCTCACCAATCCATACGGATGCGTGCGCCCGTTCAGTGCCACGCGCTCCGGTGTGTTGCCGCGCGGCAGCAGAATGTGCAAGTCGATATGTTTGGCTTTGCAGTCCCAGTCAAGTGTCATGCGCCCGCCGTCGAGCGCCCAGCGGTAGGATATGTAAGCCGGATTCGAGGCATAGGAAACCTCGACTTCAGCCGCCGCCTGACCTGTCGCGGGCCAGCGCGGCGCCAGATGAATGTGATCGAACAAAACGCCGTCGTCGCGCACGCCGCACACCCCTTCCACCAGGGCGCGCAACATCGCCGATGCGCCGGATGGGTCGTAAGGCGCTTGCGAGTACTCACTTTCGTCGCGCGGCACACCGCCGTCATGCGGCACGCTGCCATCCGGCGCATACCAGGCGAAACTGCGACGTGGCTTCACCGCTAAGTCGTAGTAGCGACGCAGTGTCTCGACACCGTAGTTTTCGGAGCCGTGTTGCAAAGCGGCTAAAGCCAGTTCACCGCCGACCAGAGGCCACAATCCGCCGTTGGCGCCGCTGCCGGGCGCGGTGCCAAACGCGGCTGCGGGAAATGGCGGCTGAACGCTCCACCACTCGCTAAATGACGTTTCCATCGACAACTCGCGGCGGCGCACATACTCTTTAAGAATTGCGGCGCACTGCTCCTGATTGGCGACACCGGCATTCATCGCGAAGGCGTTGCACGCCGCCAGTTGGCGCGCTTCATCGACGCCACGCACGCGCACCGGCGACAGGTGAATCTGGTGCGTGTAGAACTGCCCGTTCCAGCCGACCGAGTTCAGTTGCGCTTCGAGGTGTTCGGCGCGCTCGCGCCATCGTGCAGCGTCGCTTTCGTTCCCCACAGCGGCGTGCATCAGGGCCAAATCGCGACACGCCGCATGCAACTGCGCCGCATCGCCCGGATGCACGCACCACTTGGTCTGTGCGCCCAAACCAGTACTCGCTTGAGTGTCCAATCGAGTTTCACCAGGCGCGGCACAAAACTCAACCGGCCATGAATCGAGAGTAAAGGCGCGCTTGGGCAAATCGAGTTCGCCCGACCAGCGATGCGGGTGCCGCCACAAATGCGACAACGCACGGTCGAGGGTGGGCAAATGCGATTGCAGCCACATCTTGTTGCCTGTAGCCTGCCACACGTGAAAAGCGGCTCGCACGGCGAGGCTTTCACTATCGGCGTGGAGCAACTGGCGCCACAAACGCAAACGGCGAATCAGGTCGTCAAAGTGCAGTGGAGACAGTGCCGGTTGCACATCTTCAGGTTCAGGGAGGGCTGCAAAGGTATCAAACAGAGAGCCGTCGGGCAATGGCGCGCGAAAGAAAACATCGAGCGCGGATGTGACATCTGCATGAAGATACACGCCGGACGACAAAGCTCTGCTGTGTTCGCGCAACGAAACGGTGGCGGTTCTTGCGGCGCGATAGCCGCGCACCACTTCGTCGCCAAGCGCCAGGGTGACGGCAGCGGCCTCGAACCATTCCGCTACGGCGGAAGGCAAAGCATCAAACGCGGGGTCGCCGCTTTGCACGCGAATCGGCACGTTAGCAGCGCTCCTCAAACGAGTGATTGTGGAATTGAAGGTGCGACTTCTGAGTACTCAAAGCAAGTTCGGGCCGCCACAACAGCAAATATGGCCAGAGTATAATGTCTGGCGCGCGGCACACCCAACCCGCAGCAGGTGCAGCAGGATTAAACAACACCAGAGCAGCACGGACGAAGCTAAACCCGGCTTTTCGCCTCATTCAGCTCAACTTGGGCCATAGAACATGAGCCGAGTCGAGACGCTCATCCAGGCCGGGCAGCACATGTGTGATAAAGGCGTCGAAAATGTGCGTATTCCAGAAGCCCTGTGCGACTTCCTGGCGCATGATCTGAAACGCCTGCGTTTCGCTCATCGAGGTGCGATAAGGCCGCCACATGCGCAGCGAGTCGTAAATATCAGGGATGGAAAATATCTGCGCCAGAACAGGAATTTCCTCGCCGCGCAGACCATCAGGATAACCGGTGCCGTCGGCACGTTCGTGGTGGTGGCGTATGATAGGCAGCACCGGCTTGAGCGCCGCCATCGGCCGACACAGTGCCTCACCAAGCTGGCAATGCCCCTGTATGATTTCCATTTCACGCGGCGTGAGGCTTTGGACTTTCGAGATAATCGCGCCGGGAATGGAGACTTTGCCCACATCGTGCAGGTAAGCCGCGCGCTCCAACGCCGTCAGTTGCCACTCGTCCAAGCCCAGCACAGCGCCCAGTTCGATGCACATAATCGACAATCGTTTGCAATGCCCGCGCGCACGCCGATCCTGCTCCTCAACGCCTTCGGCCAGCGCCATCAGGGTTTCGAGCGCATTATCGATTTCCTGACGGTAGCGGCGCAATTGCAACAAGGCCTGCACGCGAACGCAAAGTTCCTGACCGCTAACGGCGCGCACAATAAGTTCGTCCGGCGGCGCCAGACTGCTGCGCCCCTCGCCCGCGCTGCCGGCAAAGATTTTAGCGATCCACATGTCATCGGCAGCGGCATCAATCAGCATACCGACCGGGACGTGCAGCAATTCCGAGTTGGATTTAATGTGATTGCATAATGAGGCGCCGTCTTCATCGGGTAACTTCCAGCCACACAGCACCACATCGTAGGGCATGCGCTCCAGGTGGCGACGCGCTTCGCTGCCGGTGCGGCAAGTCATCACCATGTGGCCGCACTGCACCAGCGCCGAACACGCCGCGGAGAGAAAAACTTCATCCACATCTACAATTAGTATGTCGCCGGGGCGTTGCGCCTGCATGATGACGGTATGTTAAAAAATTCCTTCGAGTACTCAATCGCAAACACGCATAAGCACAAATGCGCATAAGCACAAATGCGCAAGCACAAATGTGGGCAAGCACAAATGTGGGCAAGCACGACCCACTAAGAGCCGTGCCCGGGAAGTTCACGCCTTTAATGAGGATGCAACAATGGAGCCGACGCGGCAAGAGTGGAGCAAGAGTCAAAAGAATAGCGCCAAGGGGAGTCGAACCCCTCTTTCAGCCTTGAAAGGGCCGTGTCCTAACCGATAGACGATGGCGCCGCAAAACGCACAGCGGAAATTAAATATAGCCAACAGTGACTAAACGTGCAAGTCGTCTCGTTGTTCCACCACATTCGAGTACTCGCTTAAGCGCTCAATTGGCGGCTATCGTGGCGAAACGGTCATAATATAAAGCACGAATCATGCTGCTTTCCCCACCGCTGCTTAAGAAACTGGATGCGCTGTCGTTGCAAGCGCGCAAGGCGTTCACCGGCTCGTCGCGTGGTGAAAAGCGCTCGACGCGGCGCGGCTCTTCAGTCGAGTTCGCCGATTTTCGCTCCTATCACCTGGGTGACGACATTCGTCGCATCGACTGGAACGCTTACGGACGCTTCGAAAAGCTGTATCTCAAGATGTTTCTGGAAGAAGAAGACCTCGACATCACACTGCTGGTGGATGCCAGTCTTTCAATGCAGTTCGGCAACCCGTCCAAGCTGCTGGCGGCGCAGCAAATCGCGGCGGCTATCGGTTACATCGGCCTGACCAACTTCGACCGCGTTACAGCCGCCACTTTCGATGCCACGGTTCGCGCCTGGTTTCCGCCGACGCGTGGGCGCGGCGCGGCGGGACGCTTGTTCAATTTCCTCGAAGCGCAGAGCGCCACCGGCACCGCCGACCTGAGCGCCTCCACCAAACGCATCGCGATGCAGGCACGACGCAGCGGCATGGCGGTTGTGCTATCCGATTTTCTGCTGCCCGACGGCTATCAGACCGGACTAAAAACGCTGGCGGCGCGCGGCTTTGAAGTGACGGCGATTCAAGTACTCGACCGCCGCGAACTGGAGCCGGATATTGTCGGCGACCTCAAGCTGGTGGATGCCGAAACCGGCACGCTGCGCGAAGTGACGGTCAGCCAGCCTTTGCTGCGCGCCTACAAGCGCAATGTCGATAATTATTGCGCCGAACTGCGCGCTTTTTGCCTGCGTTACAACATGAACTACTTGCTGGTGGCCAACGATACGCCGGTGGATGTCACGATGCTGCGCCTGTGCCGCAGCATCGGATTGATTAAATAGTTTCACCCGTGGAGTACTCGCTAAAGCCGTACAATTGCATTGCACGAAACAATTTTTACATGAACCGCAATTTAACAGAGCCTTTGCCGCAAAGTCTGGATTCCAGACGTTCGATTATTGTCCTTTGCAGTTTATTGATGCTGGCCGCCGTGCAGTTCTTCATCGGGCTGGGAGGCTTGCCGCTTTTAGGCCCCGATGAGCCACGCTATGCTGAAGTGGCGCGCGAGATGTTCGCCAGCGGCAACTACGTATCGCCATTTTTATGCGGGCACCTTTGGTTTGAAAAACCGGCCCTGCTCTACTGGTTGCAGGCCGCTGCCTATCACGTATTCGGCGTCAGTGAGTTCGCAGCACGGTTTCCTTCGGCACTGGCAGCGCTGGCCACGTTGCTGTTTGTGTACTTTGCGTTGCGGCGTGCGGTTTCCTGGCGCATGGGCCTGCTGGCGGCGTTGGTGCTGGCGACCAGTGTGGCCTGGTGGGGCTTCGCGCGCGGTGCGACAACCGACATGGTTCTGGCCGCGACGATTAGCGTCGCGGTGTTATCAGGCTATTTAGCAACACTCGCCACCGAGACGGTTTCTACCGCGACACTCGCCGCCGAAACGGTTGCTGTCGAGAGGCAACGCCGCACTTTTCTTTTGTTATGCGCCGCGTCAACCGGGCTGGCGATGCTGGCAAAAGGGCTGGTCGGAATTGTCTTTGTAGTACTCATTCTCGGCATCTACGCCGTGGTAACGCGTCGTCGCCTCATACAACGTCCCGGCGAAGCGTTGGGCATGGCTGCGGTCTTTCTGCTGGTGATGGCGCTCTGGTATGTGCCGGTTACATTAGCTCATGGCCAGGAGTTTATCGACGAGTTTTTCATCAATCATCATTTCAAGCGCTACCTGACCAATGACTACAATCATCCCCAGCCAGTGTATTACTATCTGTTTGTCAGTGCGGTCGGTGCGATGCCCTGGACGTTCTTTCTGTTGCCGGCGATAAGCCGGTTGCGCACGTTGCAACCGCGCCGGAACGAGCATGACGCACTTCTAGCATTGGCCTGGATATGGGTCGCGGTGCCGTTGCTCTTCTTTTCGTTTTCCACCTCGAAGCTGCCGGGCTACATCCTGCCGATCTTTCCGGCGCTAGCGGTGGTTCTGGGTTTCGAAGCCGAGCGCATCTGGAACAGCGAACGCACTTGGGATGGCGAACGCACGAACGGGACGCGCACTGGTCTGGAACAGGCGTTGATTTTTCTTACCTTCGCGTTGCTGTTGACGCTGGGAGTGGGCGCCGGAATTTATCTGCACCGCAAGGGTGGAGTACTCGATAGCGGCACGGTTACGGCACTGCTTGGTCTGCTTTGCACTGGCGGGCTTATCGCAGCAACCTGGACCATTGTGGGCAAGGCGCGTGCGGCGGTTATCAGTCCAGTGGCAATCATGCCGTGCATCATTCTTGTCGCCGTCACGGTGCTGTTTCCACGCGTGTATCAGTCGTTGAGTCTTAAGCCGCTCTCGCTGCAAATTGCCGCAGCGCTCAAGCCGCAGGAAGAGATCATTCTGTTCCACACCGACCGGCAGTATGCGCCGGTTTTCTATAACGAAGGACGTGTCAAGTTCTACAAAGGCAGCCGGATTCTACACGGCATGGCGCGTGGTGATGAACTCGACGTCGAAATCGCTGCGCAACTCATCGAAGCGCTGAAATATGAGCAAAGCGAAGGCAAATCGAGCGTGATTTTAATCACCTCACCGGGGCGGCGCAACGATTTGCAACGCGATCCTCGCTTCCAAACAGAGATGGTCGGTCAGTATGGAAGAATCGCGGCGCTTCGGGTGAGCCTCAACTCTGCAACAGGTTGAACCTTATAGCCCTGAGATGTCGGTGCGCGAAGAAGCCATCTATGACAAAGCAACCACTCCAATCGGTCATCCTATTCGACGGCGACTGTGGCCTGTGCAATGGCGTGGTGAACTTCGTGCTGCGACACGATGAGCGAGGCCGCTTCCGTTTTGCGCCCCTGCAATCTCCCGCCGGACAGCGCCTGCTGCAAAGCCACGGCCTGCCGCCGGAAGGTGTAAACTCATTTCTGTTGCTGGAGCATGGCAAGCTATTCAGTCGCTCGACGGCAGCGCTGCGTCTGGCGCGGCGATTGGGCGGAGTGTGGGCATTGTTCTACTGCCTGATGTTGGTGCCGCGCCCGCTGCGTGACGCCGTGTATGGCCTGATTGCCAGGTATCGCTACCGCGTGTTCGGACACAGCGACGCCTGCATGATACCAACTTCGGAACAGAAGCGACGTTTTGTGGAGGAGCCGCAATCATGAATTCAGGGCAGCAACCCTGGACATCCAATTCGCCGCGGGATGCGCCAACGCCGGATTCGCCTCCGCCGGAAAAGCAACCGAACCCGCAAGGCCGAATTCCGCCGTGGGCGTGGATTTTTGCGGTTGGATGCGGCATCATTCCGGTGTTGACATTGGGCGGTGTTCTTCCCAGCGCGATTGGCGCCGGAGGAGCTTTCAGTTGCATCAACATCGCGCGCGATGAAACGCGGCCCATCAACTCGCGATTAGGCATATGTGCCGCTATTACCGTTGTTTGCTGGGTTTTGTTTCTGCTTTTGATGGGCGGCGTTGCGCGCCTGCAAGGTCGCTAACGCAAAGAGCGTTAACACAAAGAGCGTTAACGCGAAGGTCGTGAACGCAAAGGTTGTTAACTGCGTCGGCGTTAAATCGAGTACTCGATGAACCTGATTTCACCACAAAACTTTCTCTTCGCCGGACTCATCGGCATCGTGGTGCTGCTTTATGTGCTGCGCCTCAAGCGACGCGAGCATGTGGTGTCATCTACTATGCTGTGGCAGACCGCGTTGCGCGATTTGCAGGCGAACTCCCCGTGGCAAAAGTTGCGCTCCAGTTTGCTGATGTGGCTGCAAATCGCGTTTCTGGTGCTGGCGGTTCTAGCTCTGGTGCGACCGGCCCTACGAGTACTCACTTCCGGTGGACAGAACATCGCGATTATTGTCGATGCCTCCGGTTCGATGGCGGCTACGGACGTCCGTCCGTCGCGCTTTGAGCGGGCACGTGGCGAAGCCAATCGCCTCATCAACGCCCTCTCAACCGGCGACAGCGCGACGGTTATCAGCGCCGGTTCGCAGACACGAGTACTCGCTTCGCTGACCAGTGATAAAAACGTTCTTAAGCGCGCGGTTTCCGGGGCTTCAACCCAGGACACCAACGCCAACTTGCGCGAAGCGATTGTGCTGGCGGGTTCGCTGTTGCGCGGCAAAAACAAGAACACGCGCGGCGCGCAAATCTATGTGCTGAGCGACGGCGCGGTGCCGGAAATGAATGACCTCTCGACGGGCGATATTGGCTTGCAGTTCGTCAAGATTGGCAGCGGTAACGACAACCTCGCCATCACAGCGATGGATGTGCGGCGCGGCTACGCGACAGGCAGCGATTATCAAATTTTCGCAACGGTACGCAATTTCTCCAAGCAGCCGCGCACCGTGAACCTTGAACTGCTGCACGAAGGCAACCTCGTGGCGGTGCGGCCCTTGCAGGTTGCAGCGAACGGGCAGCAGTCGCAGTTGTTTGAGAACACAGGTCTAAAACAAGGCTTGTTCAGCGTGCGCTTCGACGCCGACGACGATCTGCAGCGCGACAACATCGCCTACACCACGCTGGAGCCGCAACGCGCCATTCGCGTGCTGCTCATCTCCGAGGGTAATCTGTTCCTGGAACGTGCGCTGAATGTCGACCCGAATGTGGAACTGTTTCGCACCAGTGCCAGCGCTTATTCAACTGCCAAAACCGGCGGCGAATACGACGTGATCGTGTGCGATGGCGCAGCGCCTGCCAATCTGCCTGCGGGCAATCAACTGCTGTTCAACACCTTTACCGACATGGCGCCGGTCGTTAAAGGTGGCATCGCGCCATCGCCCAGCGTTGCCGACTGGGATCGCAAGCATCCCGTGACGCGCTTTGCGCCGTGGAACGACATTCGTCTGGCACAGGCACAAGCCGTGCAACTCAAGCCGTGGGGACAGGCTCTGGTGGAAGCCGAACGCACACCACTGATTGTGGGCGGCGAACGGGGCGGGCGACGCGTCGTGTGGTGCGGCTTCGATCTGCGGGAAAGCGATTTGCCTTTGCGCGTAGCGTTTCCCATTTTCATCACCAACACGCTGCACTGGCTAACGGCGCCACGCGGCGCCACGAGTACTCAGGAAGGTGCGCCGCTGCGCGCCGGTGATCCGGTGCCGCTGAGTGTGCCGGCGGGCACGAAAGAAATCATTGTCACGGCACCGGATAAATCGCGGCAGCGCGTGCCGGTTCAAAGCACGCCCGTGATGTTTGCCGGCGCCGATCAGGTCGGTGTTTACACAGCCGAAACCAACGACCAAAGCGGCTGGAAGAAAACCTTCGCCGTCAATTTGCTGAACAGCAGCGAAAGCAATCTCACTCCGCGCGATGCGCTGCAAGTCAGCGGCGGCAAACAAGTACAAGGTGAAACCGGCGCGCGCTCCAATCGTGAGTTATGGGGTTACATTGCGTTAGCCGCTTTGCTGTTGCTCACCATCGAGTGGTGGGTTTACCATCGTGGCGTGTAGAGGTTTTTATGCAGGCATTACTCAGAGCCATCGCGCTCTTTTTTGTTTGTGGGAGCGTGGTCGCGTTGTTGCTGGCCTCGGCACCTGAACTGGTTTATTTCATTCTGCCGGTGCTGGCCGTGCTGTTTTTCGTAGGCTGGATGCGGTTGCGCGGCACACTCGATGAAGTCGCGTTTCACGATGTTTCGGATGCGCTGGCGCACGAAACTCAAGATCGCATCGCGCGTTTATGACAGCATCACAAACAAGAGAGCAAGCGCGGTACACAGTCGCACGCGAGGAACTTGAATGATTTCTCACTCTGATGCAACTTTCCTGGACGCTCCGGCGCTGCTGGAAACAGAAAACAATGGCGTGTTGTGGGGCGGCCAGAGCGACGATCTCAATGTAACCTTGCTCTCGTGGCCTCACGGCGAAGGTGTGGCGCAACACGTCAACACAGAAGTCGATGTGCTGCTTGTCGTTCTGCACGGCACGGGACGCGTTGTTGTTAATGGCGCAGCGTTCGAGTTGCAGATGGGCCAATCTCTTCTCGTTCGCAAGGGCAGCGAGCGCCTCATCGAAAGCACCAGTGAGCGCTTCAGCTACCTGAGCGTTCATCGCCGACGTGGTGGGCTCATGCCCACGTTGGGCGGCAGACAAACCAGGTAGAGACGCGATTAATCGCGTCTCTACCTGACGCACAGGTCTGCGGCGCGCGATTTTGCTATAATCACAATCTGCCCGGACGTTTTGTTTGAGTTCGTTGCGTTACGAGTACTCGGAAGCGCTCGCGTAGCCCAATTGGCAGAGGCGTCAGATTTAGGATCTGAAGGTTGGGGGTTCGACTCCCTCCGCGAGCATTGTTGTTCAACACACAATTCGCAAACGCCCCTTGCACGCGCCCGCAGGTTGGTTTAAAATATGTCGAGCCGGTGAAGTTTAGACGTTCTAATATGCGGAAGTAGCTCAGTTGGCTAGAGCATCACCTTGCCAAGGTGAGGGTCGCGAGTTCGAGTCTCGTCTTCCGCTCCAAATCCTTCATGCCGCACCGAACTTAAGCCTCGCCCGCTGTTGGGGCGAGGCGTTTTTTGTGAGTGAATTCTTGATCGTCCGTTTTGGGAGACCCACCAACGATGGCTACTGCAAGTGATGTTCAGTTGAACGACGTGCGCGTTGAGCGCGGCGAAGACGGCCTGGTTGCGATGCAAATCGAAGTCGCACCCGACACTGTGCGTGAAGCGCGTCAGCGCGTCATCAAAGAGTACTCGCGGCGCATTCGCGTGCCGGGTTTTCGACCCGGACATATTCCGGCCAACATTGTGCGCCGTCAAATCGGCGATGAATCCATTTCGCAGGCCGTCAGCGATGAACTGGTGCCCGTCGCCTATCAGGCCGCGTTGCGCCAGACCGAATTGCAGCCGCTCGACCGTGCCCAGGTCGATGAACTCACCTTCGATGCCTTCGATGGCGATAAGCCATTGGTTTTCACAGCGCGTGTTGTGGTGCGCCCCGAAATCCAGCTGGGCGATTACAGCGGCCTCACCGCCACGCAGCCCTCGGCGGAAGTGACCGAAGAAGACATCGAGCGCGGCCTGGAAGAGCTGCGCGCACAACGCGCCACCATGCGCGATGTGGAAGGTCGCGGCGCGCAGTTGGGTGATGTCGTCAATGGCGAACTGAAGGTCTACATCGGCGGCGAGTTGCACGGCGAAGGTGAACCGGCCCGTTTGCGCGCCTTTGTGCTGGGCGAAAGCGGCTTCGTGCCCAGCATCGACGAACACTTGCTCGGCGCTAACCTGGACGAAGAGCGCCGTTTCGATGTCACCTACCCGTCCGACTTCAAGGATGAGGAACTCGCCGGGCAGGCTGCCGAATTCGCCATCAAAGTGACTTCGCTGAAAGAACGAGTACTCCCCGAGCTGAACGACGAGTTCGCCAAGACTCTGGGTCTGGACGACATGGCCGCTGTGCGCGAGCGCATGCGCCAGGCGATTCAGGAAGGCCGCCAGCGCGAAGCGAGCGATTCGGTGCGCCAGCAAATCGCGCAGGCCGCTGTCGCATCGGCGCAGTTCGAAACACCGCAGAGCCTGGTGGACACACGTTTTGAACGTCGCATCCAGAACCTGGAACACGAGCTGTCGCACCGCGAAGCCACGCTCGACGATTACCTGAAGAGCACCGACAAAACGCGCGAAGAGTTCGACACCGAAATTCGCGGCGAAGTGGAACAGGAAGTGCGTCAGGAACTCGTGCTTGATGAGGTGGCGCAGCGCGAAGGCATCACAGCCGAGCCGGAAGAAATCGAGAACCACTATCGCCAGGTCGCTGCGGCCATGGGCCAGCCGATTGAAGAGATCGTAAAACGCCTTGATGTCGAAACGGCGCGCGCTTCTATTCTGCAGCGCAAGGCGCTCGACTTCCTGCTGGAAAGAGCGGTCGTCACCGGTGAAGACGGCGCGCCTGTTGCTGCGGCGCCCGTTGCTACGCTGGAAGAACCCGTGGCTGTGCCGGAGGAATCTGTTTCTACAGCGGACGAACCTGTGGCCGCAGAAAGCAGCCCGGAGCAGAGCGCGGCCAGCTAAAGCACTGAGCAGGTTAGCAAAGAGCTAAGCTGCTGCCCATGCAACCGATTTTGTCGTGAGCCGTCTGAAACAGTACGTGAATTTAGTACTGAAGAGGTTTCCATGTTAGTTCCTTACATCGTTGAAGACACACCGCGCGGTGAACGCGGCTACGACATTTACTCACGCCTGCTCAAAGACCGCATCATTATCGTGCATGACCCGATTTCCGACCAGCTCGCATCGGTGGTTATCGCACAGATGTTGTTCCTGGAAAAAGAAGACCCGGAAAAAGACATCGAGATGTATATCATGAGCCCCGGCGGCAGCGTGACGGCAGGCAACGCCATCTACGACACGATGCAGGTCATCAAGCCGGATGTGGCCACCATCTGCACCGGCTACGCGGCCAGTTACGGCGCGCTGCTGTTGTGCGCCGGCGCAGCGGGCAAGCGTTATGCAACACCACACGCGCGCGTCATGATTCACCAGCCCAGCGGCGGCTTTGAAGGTCAGGCGACCGACGCCGAAATCAACCTGCGCGAAATGCTGTTGCACAAGCGCACGCTGAACGGCATCATCGCCAGGCACACCGGTCAGCCCGAAGAGAAAGTCGCTGCCGACGCCGAACGCGACTTCTGGATGGGTGCCGAAGAAGCCAAGGCTTACGGCATGATCGACGAGGTGATTAACAAAGAAATGCGTTAACGCGAAATGCGCTAAGTCGTAAAACGAGTACTCAACAGGGGCATGTCGTTGCATACAGCAACCGCATGTCCCTGTTGTTTTATGGTGACACTACACAAGAGGAGAACATATGCAACGCAGAGTTTTCAACGGCAGCGGAGTGCAGGTTTCGGAAGTGGGGCTGGGCACCTGGCAAATCGGCGGCTCCTGGGGCAATGTCAGCGAAGAGGAATCGCTGGCGGTTCTGCGCACGGCAGCCGAAAGTGGCGTCACTTTTTTCGATACGGCTGATGTCTATGGCGATGGCCGCAGCGAAAGCCTGATCGGCAAGTTTCTTCAGGAAAGCAGCGCCGACATATTTGTCGCGACGAAGCTGGGCCGCTCGGGAACGCCCGGCGGTGCCGCCAACTTCTCACTGGATTCGTTTCGCCTGCATACCGAAGCATCGCTGCGACGATTGGGCGTTGAAGCGCTCGACCTGACGCAGTTGCACTGCATTCCGACTGAAGTCCTGCAGCAGGGCGAAGTGTTCGACTGGCTGCGCACCTTGCAGAAGGAAGGCAAAATCAGGCACTTTGGCGCCAGTGTCGAATCAATGGACGAGGCGCTACTCTGTTTGCAGCAGGATGGCCTCGCGTCGCTGCAAATCATCTTCAACATCTTTCGCCAGAAGCCAATCAGCGCACTGTTTGAAGCGGCCCAGGCCAAAGGAGTCGCACTTATTGTGCGGTTGCCGCTGGCCAGCGGATTGCTTTCCGGCAAATTCACCAAAGAAACGCACTTCAGCACTGACGATCATCGCAACTTCAACCGCGACGGGCAAGCCTTCAACGTGGGCGAAACATTCGCCGGTTTGCCTTTTGAGAAAGGTGTCGAGCTGTCCGATGGGCTAAAAGCGTTGGTGCCGCCGGGCATGACGATGGCGCAGATGGCGTTGCGTTGGATTCTCGATTACGATGCCGTGACAACGGTCATTCCCGGTGCCAGGAACACCAATCAAGTTGCCGCCAATGTATCGGCCAGTGCTCTTCCGCCGCTGGGTGAAGAACTGCACGCCAAACTGCGCGATTTCTACGAGGCACAAGTGGCCGCGCACATTCGTGGGCCATACTGAAGCGCAGTGACGGTTAACAAGTTTGTGCCGCAGTAACAAACGCCTGTGCCGGTGGATACAAACCTGAACTTCGCAAGTAACTACGTGAAGTTTATGCGCCCTCATCCTTGCACTACGATAATGTTACTGCGGCAGTCTTACTGTGACAGTGTTACTGCGGTGGCGCGATTTTCCACATGCCGAAACACTGACCATTGACCCAGACTTCACGCGTTCGAGGGTGAACGCGAACTGCCGCCACTTCATGTGGGCCATCCTGCTGCGTCGCGCTTAGGGGTGTTGTAACCGTGAGGTTGCGCCATGTCTGACCGGCATCAATGGAGCGACAGATCGTGGCGTGATTGGCATACACGTTCGATGGCCCACCCGCGTACACAACTGCCGTGTTCACCGGGTCAACAGCCACTGTTGTGACGCGCACCGCACCGAATTGGTTCGCCGGTGTCGCAAGTGTCTTCCAGGTGCCGTTTTCCAGTTGCAGCAGCTTGTCTTCGGCAGCGACGTAAAAGCGGTCGCGCGCGGCATCATAAGCCATATCGAGGAACTTGCCCGGAACAGTAGCCGCCTTCGTCCACGTTGCGCCCTTGTCTGTGGAACGAACGATGTCCGCGCCTTTTTTGCCGTACAGAGCCGGTGTGCCCCTCGAACGGAAAGCGTAAACCGCATCACAGCCGGGCATGGCTGCCCAGGTGGCGCCTTTGTCGGTCGTGCGCCAGTTGGATGCGAAGCCAATTCTGGGGTCAGTCGGGTCGCTATAACTCACATCTGGGCCGGAGAAGATGATAATCTCTCCAGCCGCGTCTTTGGCCAACGGCCATGTGGCGCCGCCATCGCGTGATACGCGAAGTTGCCGCTTGCCGCCCCACGATTCTGCATCGCCACCCCACATCACCTGAGCGTCCACAGCGTAGCCGCCATAACAGAAGCCCCCCCAGCCTTTGCCCGAAATGTCGCGGTAGTTCCAGGTTTTGCCGCCATCGAGCGTAAAGGCGCCGTTGTAGTCCTGAAAGAACAAAGCGACCGTATCAGGGCTTGTCGGGCTGAAGTTGAACATGCCGCCCAGCATGATGCCGTTGTAACCGTTGGCACTCCACGCCAGAGTTTTGCCGGCGTCGGTGCTGCGCGTAATCCAGTCGCCGCCGATACCAAAGAGAGTACTCGCTTCCGTGGGATGCCATACCCACACGCCATCACGGCGGTTAAACGGCAACGTGGAAAGCGTGTTGTCGAACTTGATTTCTGCCCATGACTCGCCGCCGTCATTGGAATAGAAACGTGTCGTGCTGGCCCAAGTGTCGGTGTAGCACACCATGTTGCGCGCGTTGGCCGGGCTAACTTGAACGTTGCGCGCCGGCTTGTCGGCGGGCAGGCCGCTGTTGCGCCCGGCGGCAGCGAAGGTCAACCCTGCATCGGAAGACTTGAATACGCCGCCCGCACCAGAAATGTAAACCGTATCCGGCGCGCTTTGGATTGCATCCACGCCCCATGTCGCCTGGTCGCGAACGCGGCTGAAACTCACGCCGCCGTCGGTGCTGCGATAGAAGCCGGCGTCGCTTTCATTTGAGCTGGCAACATAAACGATGCCTTTGGTCGGATGTACTTTAATCTGCGAATTGCTCAGTTGCGTAGAAGCCTGCCGCCACGTCACACCACCGTCGTTCGTTTTCCAGATGCCGCTTTTGGGGCTGGCGAAATATGCGACGGTGCAGAAGCCGCGCGCCGCATCGAAAGAACCGGCATCGAAGGCAATCGAGCCGCCGTGCGCTTCGGGCATCGGTAAGACATGCTTCCACGAGGAGGCTTTGTCGGTCGAAAGATAGAGGCCGTTCACGCCAATGTCGCCCACTTTCCAGCCGATGGAGTTGCCGCCCGCTCCGAGTACTCGATTGGCGTTGCGTGGATCAATGGCAAAGGCATTGGCGCCGCGCGTGTGCCAGCCCACGTTACAAGGTTCCCAGCGCTGTCCGCCATTCAGGCTGCGATAAAGGCCGCCCACATCGGTGCCCATCATCAGAAAGTCTGGGTCGGATGAAGAGATGGCCAGCGAACGAATGACCTGACCGCCTTCGCCGCCTTTGAATCCGGCGTCGAGGGTGGTTCGTGTGACGATAGGCAACGGCTGCCATTGTTGTGCATTGATGGCAAGAGCAGCATTGGCAGTTGCCTGTAAATGCCCGATGCCGATGGTCAACAATGCAGGAAAAAGGAGAAAGCGCAAAGTCAATTTAGGACTCCCACAGGTGCCGCCCGAACTGGCACTCGATAGACATACCAATTCACCGCCGCTGCTGCTTTTAGAATGCAAACCTGCTATTCTAACCCGGTAATTAGGTGCTATACCGAACCCCGAAGTGAGGGGCTAGTGCTTAGCCCTCACTTCGGGGTTCGGTATCCATTCCTACATACTACACGGTTCCGGTTTCAAGTCGTGTTGACAGGGCAAACAGAATGTACCCACCGCGCTCCGTTTTCAAACGGATTGTAAAAAATTCAACAAAAAAGGCACACGAGCAGCGATTCTAAAAATAAAAGAGGCGAAAGTGTCGGCGCATCGTCTTTCACTGGACAATTGATTGCTGTATGCTAAGCAGCAAGTTAAGCATAAAGCTCCCGAGGAGTGCTATCCTGTGGCAATGTTTGGAGAAGACCGTGAAAACCTGCGGTGTTCGTTCTGCGGCAAGCGCCGCGAGCAAGTCGCAAATTTAATCGCCGGGCCGGGTGTCTACATCTGTGTCGAATGCGTTGATCTCTGCAACGAGATCATCGGCAAGGACGCGCGCCCGGAAGTCGCCGAGGCCAATACCAAGCTGATGGCGCTGCCCAAGCCAAGAGAAATCTTCGATGTGCTGAATCAGTATGTCGTGGGGCAGGAACGCGCCAAGCGCACGCTCAGCGTGGCGGTTTACAACCACTATAAAAGAATCGCGATGCAGGAATCGAGCGGCAGCGACGATGTCGAGCTTGAAAAGAGCAATATCCTGCTGATTGGCCCGACCGGTTGCGGCAAGACGCTGCTCGCCAAAACATTGGCGCGCATCATTAATGTACCGTTTACTATCGCCGACGCGACGACGCTCACCGAAGCCGGTTACGTCGGTGAAGATGTCGAAAACATCTTGCTGAAGCTGATTCAGGCCGCCGATGGCGATGCTGAAGCGGCGCAGCGAGGCATCGTGTATATCGACGAAATCGACAAAATCACGCGCAAGAGCGACAATCCCAGCATCACGCGCGATGTGTCGGGCGAAGGCGTGCAACAGGCGTTGTTGAAGATTCTGGAAGGCACTGTGGCCGCTGTTCCACCGCAGGGTGGGCGCAAACATCCGCAGCAGGAATACATCCAGATCGACACGTCGGGCATTTTGTTCATCTGCGGCGGCGCCTTTGAAGGACTGGACAAAATTGTAGAGCGCCGCGTGAGTGAAACGAGCCTCGGCTTCCGCGCCAAGCCGCAGAGCAAGATCTCGAATACGGCTCAGCGTGCTACGTTGCTGCACCAGACCACGCCAGAAGACTTGATGAAGCACGGCTTCATTCCCGAGTTCATCGGTCGCCTGCCTGTCACTGCGACACTGGAGCCGCTCGATACCGAGGCCCTGGTCAACATTCTGACGGAGCCGCGCAATGCACTCACCAAGCAGTACGTCAAAATGCTGCACGCAGATGGCGTCGAGTTGAAGTTCTCGCCTGAAGCGCTGCGCCTCATTGCGGAACGCGCCATGGAGCGTCGCACCGGTGCGCGCGCCCTGCGTTCGATTCTCGAAGAAACCATGACGAATGTGATGTATGAAGTGCCGTCGCAGAAGGGCATCGCACAGTGCGTGGTCGATGAAGAAACAATTCGTGACCGTTCCGAGCCGAAACTGGTAACTCGGGAGCAGCTTTTGCACGAAGGACGCGAGGAACGCGCCCGCGAAGACCGGACTCGTGAAGACCGAGGACGCAAAAAGCAGATAGACTCAATTGAAGTTGAAGCGGCCTGAAGAGTTTTGGATACTGCGGGTGTGAGTACTTACAATGAGTACTCAGGAGAAGCGCAGAGCTTGCCAAGGCAGAGCTTGCCTTTGCGAATCGTGCCGGTGCAAGAGCGTGTTTGAGGAGGCGTTGAGCGGAGCGGTTCGGGCATGAATCTGGCGCTAGACCGAGTTTTGCCAATACCGCAGAGTGTCGCCCGTCGCAGAGAATGTGAGTGACGGCCTAAGTGTGCAGGTTCCCCGGCCAACAGCCTGGAGCGTTTTGCTCGGAGCAGACAGCCGGAGAACGGATGGCGCAAGAATGATTGCGCCCAGGAAGAACCCGACAGGGGTTCAGCGGCCTCGTCAAAATAAGAATGTGGCGAGGACGTGGTAAGGAGATACAGTGGACAAACGGTTATTTGTGGGGAGCTTGCCCTACAACACGACGGAAGACGATCTGCGACAGTTGTTTGAGCAGGCCGGCACAGTGGAAGACGCGACGATCATCAACGACCGCGACACGGGACGCAGCAAAGGCTTCGGCTTCGTACAGATGGCGACCGATGAAGATGCGCAGAAAGCCATCGACATGTTCAACAACTACGAGATGAGCGGACGCCAGCTCAAAGTCAACGAAGCTCGCCCGCGTGAAGAGCGCGGTGGCGGCGGCGGTGGCTACGGTGGTGGCGGCGGCGGTCGTGGCGGCGGTGGCGGCTACGGTGGCGGCGGTGGCTACGGTGGCGGTGGCGGCGATTACGGTGGCGGCGGTGGCGGCTACGGTGGTGGCGGCGGCGGTCGTGGCGGCGGTCGTGGCGGCAATCGTCGCGAGCGCTATTAAATCGTCTGATTCAAGCTGCGGCAGGCCGGGTGAGTACTCGATGTAAGCATCAGGGCAAGGCTGGCAGCTTCACACGTTCAATCCGATTGAGAGGGAATTCCCTCTCAATCGGATTTCGTTTCTTTGTTAGACTGCATATCTATCATGTCCCTTGCTGCCAAGCCAAAATCAACCCGGTCGAAGCGAACACCTAAGAACAAAGAAGTTGCAAATACAAAGACCGCCATCCACACTTTGCCGGCTGTGCCGTTGCGCGGCATGGTGTCGTTTCCGTTTATGATGTTGCCCCTCTTCATCGGGCGCGAAAAGTCGGTGCGCGCGCTGGAAGCCGCCGCCGAAAAAGACAAGATGCTGCTGCTGGTCTCGCAGCGCGATGAAGCCAACGAGGAGCCCGGCACCGCCGATGTTTTCGGTTTCGGCACGCTCGCCGAAGTCGTGCAGATCATGAAGATGCCGGACGGCAACGTGCGTGTCGTGGTGGAAGGCCGCACGCGCGCGCGAGTACTCGAATGGGTCGGCGACGAGCCGCACATGGTGGCGCGCGTTGAAACCATCGAAGAAGAGACGACGGCGAAAACGACCGAGGTGCAGGCCCTGGCGCGGCGCTTGAAGGGCGAGTTTGAAACCGCGGTCAACCTGTCGAAAAGCATTCCGCCCGAAGCGCTGCAAACCGCGCAAAGCCAGGACAAGCTCGGCCCATTAGCCGACCTTGTCGTGAGCTACCTCGAAATCCCCGTCGCCGAGCGTCAGGCCGCGCTGGAAAACCTCGACCCGATTGCGCGCGCGCGCGATGTCGCCGGGCTGTTGCAGCAGGAGTTGCAGGTTCTCGAACTCGATAAAGAGCTTGATGCGCAGGTGCGCGAAGGTGTCGGTGAAAGCCAGCGCGAATATTTTCTGCGCGAGCGTCTCAAGGCCATTCAGGACAAACTCGGCGACCGCGATTCCAGTTTCAAAGAAGCCGATCAGTTGCGCGAACGTGTGGCCTCGGTTGCCATGACCGATGAGGCGCGCGAACGGGCGCTTTCCGAGATCGACCGATTGGAGAAAATGCCGTCCATCGCGCCGGAAGTTTCCGTCATTCGCACCTATGTCGAACTGATGTGCGACCTGCCATGGGATAAGCGCACCGACGATAACCTTGACATCGCACGTGCGCAGGAAGTCTTGGACGAAGATCACTGGGCGCTGGAAAAAATCAAGGACCGCATTATCGAGTTCCTGGCGGTGCGCAAGCTGAATCCTGGCTCCAAAGGCCCGATTCTGTGCTTTGTCGGTCCGCCCGGCGTGGGCAAGACCAGCATCGGCAAATCAATCGCCAAGGCGCTGGGGCGCGAGTTCATCCGCGTCAGCGTGGGCGGCATTCACGACGAGGCCGAAATTCGCGGCCATCGTCGCACCTATATCGGCTCGATGCCGGGGCGTATCATCTCCGCGATTCGCCGCGTGAAAGTTAAGAACCCTGTTTTCATGCTGGACGAAATCGACAAACTAGGGCGCGATTTTCGCGGCGACCCGAGTTCGGCGCTGTTGGAAGCGCTCGACCCGGAGCAGAACACGGCCTTTTCCGACCACTATCTGGAAGTGCCGTTTGACCTCAGCGAAGTGATGTTCGTCGCGACCGGCAACCTGCTCGACCCCATTCCGGCAGCGCTACGCGACCGCCTCGAAGTGCTGCGTTTTCCCGGCTACACCGAGTCGGAAAAGCACGCTATTGCGCGCCGCTTTCTGGTGCCCAAGCAGATGAAGGAAAACGGCGTCGGCCCGCAGCACATCACGTTTCCCGACGAGGGCATTACGCAACTCATCCGCGATTATACGCGCGAAGCCGGTGTGCGCAACCTGGAACGAGAAATCGGGACCGTGTGTCGCAAAGTGGCGCGCCATGTCGCTGCCGATGATGCTACACCGGAAGTCATCGTAATGCCCGACCGCTTGGCCGAGTATTTAGGCGCACGCAAGTTTTTGCACGGCGCGGCGGAAGAAAAAGACGAAATCGGCGTGGCGCAGGGTTTGGCGTGGACTGAAGTCGGTGGCGAAACGATGCCGATCGAGGTTTCGCTCGTGGAAGGCAAAGGTTCCACCAAGCTGACCGGCAACCTGGGCAGCGTGATGAAAGAATCGTGCGAAGCCGCCATGACCTACGCGCGTGCTCATGCCGCTGCATTAGGAATTAGCGGCGACTGGACACGCAAGCACGATGCACACATCCACGTTCCGGCAGGCGCCGTGCCCAAAGATGGCCCTTCCGCTGGTGTCGCGATTGCCGTTGCGGTGATTTCTGCCCTGACAGGAAAACCGGTGCGCAAGGAAATCGCGCTCACTGGTGAAATTTCACTGCGTGGGCGAGTACTCACTGTCGGCGGTGTCAAAGAAAAAGTGCTGGCCGCGCACCGCGCCGGGCTCAAAGAGATCGTGCTGCCGCGCGAGAACGAGCGTGACATGGACGACATTCCCGAAGAAGTGCGCAATGCGCTTAAGTTTCACTGGGTGGACAACCTGGATGAGGCACTGGCCATCGCCATCATAGGCGGCAAAGCGCCAGCCGGTCGCAAGCGTGCTGGTAAGCCGAGTTCTCAAGACGAGCAGCCAAAAGAAAAAACGGGACGGCGCATCGCCGGGCGCGGCTCGCGACGTGTGCGGCGTGAAGTTAGCAACGCAGTTTAAAGCTGGCTATTCGCTACACTTGTTCGGCGGAAAATTGCAACTCGGCTCATCTGTTGAGTACTCGTAGCAACAAATACTTGCAAGTCACCCATACATAAAGGTCTCTATCAAGCCGGAGCGTGAGTGATGGGCTTAAGTCTTGGCCCGTCGCGCACGCTCCGGCTTCGTTGTGCATGAGCCCCAACCAGTACAAGCGGCGAAACTCTGCAATTTTGCAAACGCGACTTCAATTCGTTGACGGGTTCCCGCGCGATGCTTCGTTGCGTGCTCGGTCGCGCGCCTGCATTTCCTGTGTCAGAATCGCCGTGCGTTGCTGCAAGCTATCGACAGCAATGCGCGTTTCGCGCACCAGGAGCACAGAGCCGGACACAATGGAGATCACGGCAGCCACCCCAACTATAATGGCGATGATTTCAAGAGCGCGAATCATCGGACTTTGTCCGGTCGGCACCAGCACCGCGCCGATGAGGGAAAGAAGCGTAGCAGTCGCGAATGAACCTAACGCGATATAGAAGCAACGTAGCGCCTGCAATAGCATCAATGCGCGCTGCGAAGTCGCTGCCAATTCTTGAAGCAGCACGGGCGCACGCGAATTGGGGAGAGTTTCTGCATTCTCCAACTGAGCGGTCAGCGCTCGCGCGCGATCGGTGGCCCGTGCCAGGCGGTTACTGGTGCTCATGATTAGCACGGACGACGAATTGGTGAGCACTGCCGGCGCTGCAATCAACGACAACGCCGCGAACGGATTGATTTGTGGATCGACTGTAGCAATCGCTTGCAGAATCATAAAAGCAGTGCAGCAAAGCTGCCTGTAGTTTTACCTGACCAGAGTCTTCACGCCGACAGAGGCTGATCGCCTTCCAACGTCTAGCATTCTATCGCCTATGCCCTGCTGATGTCAGGCCATACCCTGCGCCGGGCGCGCCGGGGCCAATTGCCGTTCCGAGTACTCGCAGCAACGCTGTGCGTAAGAATTGACTTCATTCCTGTCACATCGTTATAATCCTCCTGTGGGTGGAGACACGCCGGCGACGGCGCAGCGAATCGGTTTGAACCGTATCGGTTTGATGGGCGGCACGTTCGACCCGATTCATCTGGGGCACCTTTTCATCGCCGAGGAAGCGCGCGTGCGCTGCCACCTCGACCGCGTGATATTCTTCCCCAACAACCAGCCGCCGCCTGTGCTGGGCAAGAGCACCCACGTCGATGCGGAAACGCGTCTGATGCTAACGGAGCTAGCCATTGAGGGCAACGCGCGGTTTTGCGTTTCGCGCGTCGAACTCGACCGGCCTGGCCCATCGTATGCCTTTGATACGTTGAACATTCTACGCCATGAGTTTGGCCCGAAAGTAGAACTGTTCTACATCATGGGCGCCGACTCGATCAGTGAAGTCTTGACCTGGTATCGTGGTGCGGAGTTGTTTTCGATGTGCCATTTCATCGCAGCGACACGGCCCGGTTTCAGTATTGATGCGGCGCGCCGCAAGTTATCGCCCGAGCAGTTGCAGCGCGTGCAGTTTTTGGAAGTGCCGGGTTTGCACATCGCCAGTCGCGATTTGAGAGAGCGCGTGCGTCAGGGCCTGCCGATTCGTTATTTGACTCCTGATGCCGTAGCACAGGCTATCGAAGAGCGCGGGTTGTACCGCGAAGGGTTGAACCGCGAAGTGCCGCAAGGCGCCGATTGAAGAGAGGGATTTACCATCGCTAACACGATTGAAAACAATATGACGTTTGAACTTGAAGAGCAGAACGGCATTGAACAAATCAGCACGGAGCAAAGCAACCTCGACATTGAGGGAAAAGTGCGTCTGATTTGCGCTGCCGCCGAGGACATCAAGGCGCGCGACATCGTGTACCTGGACGTGCGAGGCCAGACCATTGTCTCCGACTTTTTTGTGGTGTGCAGCGGAACGAGCATCACGCACATCCAGAGCATCGCTGAGGGTGTGAAAGATCGTCTGCGCGAGGAAGCGAAAATGCGTGCGCGCCCTGAAGGCGATGCGCAAAGCTACTGGATGATTCTCGATTATGGCGATGTCATTCTGCACATTTTTAGCGACGAGACGCGCGAGTTCTATGACCTGGAGCGCTTATGGTCGGATGCTAAAGCAACGCGCTGGGCGACTGAAAATGACACGCCGAGTACTCGCGATGCAACAGATGATAATAGTGGAGAGCAGGCTTAGTGTATCCGTCGTACGTTGATCACATGAAACCGAGACTTTCCTCGTTACAAAATATATGGCTTGCGTTGGCCATGTGCTATGGGCATATATGCCAGCGGCACATGAATCATCGGCAGAGGCCGCACTCCCGTTGGAGGCACTGCCTGTGGAGGCAATATGTCTCCAGGCAACATGCCTCCAGGCAACATTGCTTTCAGAGGCTTTGCCTCCACAGGCAATGTGTGCAATCACACGGGCGACCTACGACCACCAGGTCCAGGTTCCCCGCCGATTACACCGCCCGGCACGGGAGCGCATCTTTATCCGCATGGTAACTCCAGCGAGAAGAGCGCAAACGTGTCGGGCCTTTTTGTTTGTGCTGCCGTTTTTAGAGTTGGCATAACGATGAACGAAGATTCACAAACAACCGGGAAGAACCTGCCGCAAAACGCACGCCGCACAGTCGTGCCTGGTGGCGGCGCGCCAAACGGTGCGGCACCGAATGGTTCGGTGCCGAATGGTTCAGCACCGCAGCGTCCGCCGGCACAAAGCGCGGCAAATCGTTCTCAACCGACGAATCGTGACGAGAGCAACGCCGGCGCGGAAAGGCTGCGCCGCGAAGAAAAGGCGGCGGGGCTGGTAATGCACGCGCGCAACATGTTGCGCAAAGGCCAGCGGGATCAGGCACGCGCGCAGTTGCAGCAGGCGTTCATGCTGAACCCGACCGATTGCGGTGCCTTCGAGTTGCTGGGTGACATCTTTTTAGAAGAAGGCGAGCAGCAAAAAGCGATTACGGTCTTTGAACGGGGTCGTCAGCATCATCCACGACACGCAGCGTTCGAGGAAAAAATCGCTCTGGCCCATGTCGACCTGGCAGAGATGGAACGCGACCGCATCCTGAAAGAGCAGTTGTTGGCCGACCCCACGGCGAGCGCACAGGAACGAACCAGCGAGCGCAAACCGATTTCAGTGGCATTTCTGTCGTTGATGGTGCCGGGAGCAGGGCAGTATTACAACGAGGAGCCGGAGCGCGCCCTGGTGTTTTTCCCGGTTGCCCTGCTGCTGTTGTGCACGTGGGCCGTTCCCTGGCTGGGTGGTTGGAGCATGGGCGGTTTTGAAAGAGTGTGGATCGGTGGCATTCTGGTCATTGCCGCTGTGTGGCATATCGTGTCGGCGGTTGATGCGGCGCGCAGCGCACAGCGTGAGATCGACGAGCAAAAACGACTTCTTGGTATGCCGTGACTTTTGATACAAAGGCCGGGTCGAGCATTGAGCTCGGCAAAAATTACATACGAGAATGAGGTGAAATGTTGCTTCTGCCGTTTGAATGTTCATAGAACAGCAATAATTTAGCGGCGCTAATGTGAGCCAACAAACATCATGGAAACTGGAGTACTCGTTCTTAACTTCAACTACGAGCCGTTGAACATCTGCGGGCTGCAACGCGGCATGGTGCTGCTGTATCTGGGCAAAGCCGAAGTGCTGCGCTTTAGCGACGACGTGCTGACTTCAGCGGGCGGCGAATCGTTTCTGGTGCCCAGCGTCTTGCGCCTGCGCCAGTTCGTTAAGCGTCCGACACCGCAACTGAAGATGTCGCGCAAGTCGATTCTGGCACGCGACGATTACACCTGCCAATACTGCGGCTCGCGCAGCAACCTCACGCTCGATCACGTATTCCCGCGTCACCGTGGCGGCGAGACCACATGGGAAAATCTTGTTTGCTGCTGTCTGCGCTGCAACAACAAGAAAGGCCCGCTCACGCCGCAAGAAGCCGGCATGCGCCTGCCCCACCCGGCCCGCAAGCCGCGCTACGTGCCCTACATCTCGTTTCCGCGCTTCATCTCCGCCATGCGCCGCCCCGAATGGCGCGAGTACCTGGAAGGCTACGGCAAAGGCCTCGAAGACCGCTTTTAACTGATGAAGGCCGCAACATAATCTCGCCGATTGACGCATTACGTTGCGGCCTTACCCTTCAGCGGTCTAATCAGATATTGTGCGGCTTGCGCTTAGCAGTGCGAAACTGGAACTTTAATAATTATGCCGCTTCAAGACCAAAATAAGCCTCAACCGCCAAATAGCTTTCTGTTAGGTTGCACAGGATTTGGTCTTGGTGGTGTTGTGGGTGGCATAGGTGGTTTTCTGCTCCCACCTGTTTATTACCAATTTACCAATCCACGTATTCTGCAAGACGGCCAGTGGGGTTTGGTTTATTTACTTTCTATTCCAGCAGGTGTAATCATAGGTGCAATCGCAGGTGCGCTCATTGAATTTCTTGTGGCTGTTCTGCGGCGGCCATAATATGGCGGCAGAACTGCCCAAACAAGCAGCACAACGACCGAGTTCACCGGACTGCCTACAGCTCCGTTCGTTCCTCACTCCGCTTCCGGCAGCCGGTGAACTCGGTCGTTGTGCTGCAAGCGCGCGGCACTTCTGGAATTGATATCTTCCAAATCAAAGCGAACGAACAAATTTCAACCATCAGTTGAGATGTCAGGATAAGAGTACTCAGAGGGTTACCTTTGAAAGGTTGTATGGGCTTTATTGTTGGCGCCGTTGTGGGAACTGCATTATTTATCCTGCTCATCATCTTTCCAGTGAGTCGCGTTAAGTTACCATCTGGATAACAAGATAGCGGAGCAATTGCAAATGGGGCAACGCTAATCGTAGGCACACCCGTTGCCGCCGTTATTAGAGGCTGTGTCGGCTTGGCGGTCGCTGCTGTCATCGCTGCTCGAAAACGACGAGAGCAATAAGCCGCACCAGAACTTTCCTTCAAAGTCCCTAACTTGCAACACAACAGGGCGCTGCACGCCGACACATTCAACAGCTCAAATATGAATACTGACTTCGATGATAAATTAGCGCAGCTCGCCCAGAGGAAGACGTTGCTCGTCGCGAAAATAAGAGATGTATTTGCAGACGTGCCTTATCCAGGTGACGACAACATAACTGGCACTACATATCCCTGGGATGAAGGAGTGTCTGACTAGAAGCGGTTTCACAACCTCACTGCGGCCCTTTAACGAGTACTCGGAGCCTTGTGTTGCAAGAGCCGAAAGCATTTCTTTAAAACGACATGTGAAGTTGTGAAACCATCTCTAACAAATTCTGATATTACAATTCGGCAACAGCAGGCTAACTAGTCGCTGCAACGGAGTGCTTACAGCTTGCGCTACGCTCCAGCTTTCGGCAGCCGCTAAGCCTAATCGTTGTGCCGGTGTGAGCGGCTTGGATACAAAGCCTGAGATTGCAAAATAAGTCAACCTGAGCGACAATAAAGGGCGCAGGAAAACATGAACAAAGGAAGTGTAATAATGGCCGAAGATCAAGTTATTGCCAACCAGAATCAGATTCTTGAGAATCAAACGGTGATCCAGGATAACCAGAAGACAATCTTGGAAAATCAAGCTGACATCAAAGAAAACCAAAGCAAACTCGACGAGATTTTGGCGAACCAAAAGCAAATCATGGCGAACCAAGACCAAATCCTTGCAAAGTAGGACGACACCTGTGCCCGTGCCGTGAATCCTTGAAACATGGCGAAGTGCGGCACTGCAATGATGCACCGCATTTCGCCTCAGAGGAGACAACAGCGGCACAACAAGGCGCTACACCAGATCACCTTTATGATTGCAGTGGGGGTGAGGTAGTAATCTGGACATAAAGCCACGCCTGCCTTGCTGCCGTTTTTGCCTTGGACAGCCTACTGCAGAAGACTCACCTTCTAGACTTATTATCAATAGACCTCGTGCGTAAATGCACTTGTACGCAACCGCGCCCGTGAGGCAGCGGGCTTACTGAAGCGAATCAACCCGCTGCCTCACGGGCGCGGTTGGGAAAAACAGCCGTCGCCAAGACATATGCAACAGGTCTTATGAAGAGTTGTGCTGAAGTGCGCTCTTGCTCTTGGTATAGCAGTTAATAGCTTGCAGGCAACACAGAACCCCAAGCGTGAGCACGGGGCTGAACTCAGTGGTGCCTTAGCCCTGCGCTCACGCTTGGGGTTCCGGGGCAATCGCGTGTAGCCTGCAAGTCGTTAACTGCTACAACAGCCGTAGATGTTCGCCCGAACTTTCATGTATCGAGAAAGATCAGTTTTGTGGCGGTGTGGAAACGACAACCGGGCTAACGCTCCATTCGTGCAATACGCCGTTTTCTCGCGATGCCTGGCGCGAAAGCCACCATGTGATGAAGGTTCCTGGTCGTAATGCGCTCCAAGAGGCGCGGGGCCAGATGATGAAATCGGCACGTTGCGAGTTCCAGCCGCTGAGACGATATTGAGCGTCTTGCCACTGTTGCTGTGTCACGGTGCCTGCCTTGATAGCTGCTTGCCAATCCTCAGGCGCCAACTGAACGGCAAGTCGCAACGGGCCCTCGCCGGGGATGCGACTCCACAGTACGCTCGATTGTCCAATGTAAGGCGCCGTATTGCGCATATACCACACCAGGGGCCACGATTTATCGGGATGCACCCAGATGTTTGCGTTGCTCGAAGATGTATCGCGCAGTCCGTTCATCAGCTTGTCGCGGAAATCTTCGGTCGCCTGCGCGTAGAACATCGGCTCGCGGCGGTCGGCGGGTCGCTCGAAGTTGGTCGCGGATAAGTTGCGCAGCAAGAACACGATTCCCGCCATAGCGGCCACCACGCTCCAGGTTTTGGCAGGCGAGCTAACGTGTCGAGTACTCGACGCGCGATTATTCGGTTCATCGTCACGCGATTCAACGAATTGCTCCCAGTGATGAGCGATCCAGGTGCCCGCCAGAAACGCAAACGGCAGCATGATGTGCGTCATCAGCCAGGGCACTTTCTCGTTCGCCAGCGAATACAACACGAAAGACGTGAGCGCCCACCAGATCAGCAAATCGGTGAACGGCGAGCGGTGGCGACATAAATAAACTAATCCGCACAACCCTGCCAGAATAATCGGCAACTCGTAGAGTGCCATCAACACGATGTAATAATCGTGACGACCCGGCAAGCGAGGATTGGCCTGCTGTCCGCCCCAGTATTGGAGCATCTTGGGAATGGCGCTTTCCCGCCCCACAACATCGCCCCAGTAACGCGAAATAGCAGCGGGATCGCTGAGCCAAAGATAACCGTGTCCATAGAAAAACGCGAAAAGGAAGAACCCGGCAGCCGCACACAGCAGTGGTGTAATCCAGTGCCAGAGATTGCGCACATCGCGATTGGCCTCTTCGATTCCAGCCGCCGTCTCATCGGTTGTTGCATCTTGCGAGTACTCGGGCGCGCGGCGCAGCCATTCCCAGATGACAAAAACCGACGCAACACAAAACAGCGAAAAGAACCTCTCGTGCCAGTGGACTTCACGATTGATGACAATTGACACCACTGCCACAGCCAGCAACGCCGCCAGCGGCACCCAGAACGGCCAGGTCGCTTTGTGATCGCCACGCAACAGGTCACTGCCTTTATATGCCACCCAGAAAGACAGCAGCATGGCGACAATAAAAAACGCGTTCGCTTTGGTGCAGATAAGAAGAGCCAGCAGCGACACCACGCCGACACGCGCCCAGCGACCGCGTGCGCTGGTGCTGGGGTTGTCGCGCGCCGTTTGAAAGCAGAGAACTGCGCCCAGAGTGAGCAGCATGACGAGCGAATCGTGGATTAAGTGGCGGCTGTAAGTGGTAATGACCGGCGAAATCACAAGAAGCGCCAGGCTGCACAACATGGCGCGTGCCCCAAGCCAACGGCGCGTTGCAAGAGCCGCCGCCAGCATTGCGATGCCAAGCAGTGCCGGAGCCAGGCGCGCTGAGAAGTCGGAGTCACCAAACAGCCACATGATAGTAGCCACCAGATGATAAAGCAACGGCCCATGATAGATCGGGTCGTATTTGTAATCGGCGAAATGCAGCGAGAAGTTGGCGTGAATCGCTTCGTCGTGCGAGTAAGGGCCGTTTCCCAGCCAAAGCAGGCGCAAGACGACCGCCGCGAACAGCCATGCCGCAACCCAGAGCCAGAGATGCGTCCCTGTGTTATCGAGTACTCGAAAAGGCTCATAGCCCGTAGCGGTGCGCACCGTGCCACGCCCCACTCCGGCACGGCCCGGTGAGACTCTGGGAGTTGCGCCAGCAGGTCTGCCGGTAGTTGGCCTGCCGGCGTTAGGCCCCGAGCCAGCCGGTTTTGAAGCGCTGGCTTTCGCGCGCGACGCAGTTGTGGCTGGAGTCGTCCTGGAAACAGAATTCTTTTTTTTGCTCATACCTTCAAAAACCGCTCAACGCGATTGCGCTGCCAGACAGATTACGACACGGTCGTCACCATCACCGCTGCGAAACACCCGCGGCAAATCGTTTTCGATGCGCGCGACATTGTCCACACCATATTCTTGCCTTTCCAACTGCCCGCAGACGACGTAGCGCACATTGTAGCGCTGCAAGATGCGGTCGCGTGTTGCCTTGTCTTGGCCGGTGTAGAAAGCGCGCACGTCTTCTTTGCGCTCGAAAACTTTAGGCCATGGCACGCCCCATTGAAATGTGTGCGACTGTGGCCCGATGACAGTTGGAATGCCGGTGGCGTGCGCATAACGCGTGAACTCCGAATAATCGCCGCCGGTTTTTTGTTCGGCCTCGATCAAGTACTCGTTTGTCCGCGCGCGCTGCCGGAGCCATTGTGCGGCTTGGCGTTCGGCGGGGTTCAAATGCGCCCACGCATCCCAACCTTCCCATTGCTCAAAGTTGCGCGCGCGCGCCCTGGTTGTGGCATAAGACGCGGCAAAAGTAATGGGCAAGAACAAAACAAACGCCCAGCGCGCAATGCGAAGACTACGCACGGCCAGGGTTGCCCGGTCGCGGGTTTTGTAGTTCTTGCTCCAGGTGCTGCGCCACACGCTGCGCAGAACGCCGCACACCGCTGCGGTGCCCAGAAGATACCACACCTGCAAGCCGAATTTAAAAACCGTGTCCTGACGCTTGTAGTCGTCGAAGCCGATGTGCTCCGGCGCGCCGAGAAAACCGCTCCAGGTGGTTTCACTCCATAGCAAGGCCAGCAGCCCACATAACGCCATGCGACACAGAAACGATGTCTTAATATCAGTGCTGCGCCACGCTGCCAGCGCCGTCCAGCCAAGCAGCACCAAAATGAGCATCAGCACGAAATAGTTGCCGCCGCTCGTGAACCAGATAAAGCCACAAAGCAAAACAGGAACTGCTATCACAAAAGCGGCGAGCTTGCGTGCCGAAGCCGAAGCCGAAGCCGAAGCCGAAGCCGAAGCGGATGGCAGCAGGATGGCATACACCAGCAGTGTCCACAGCCACGCCACGACCGGCAAGCCCCACAGCAACAACCACTCAAGCGGCGGCGAGGCCGGTTGCATCAGCGGTCGCGGCCCGCGCGCCTCCGATTGCAGGCGCGACAAGAACGGCACCGAGGTCAGCAGAGCGAAGATCAACAGGTTCAACACCGATAACAGAATCATGCGCCACGGCAGCGATTGTGTTGATGCGGGTGTTGTAGTCTCAGGCGTGGACAAGGGTTCCGCAGCACGATTCGCTGCCGTTGCTCGCTGTTTGTCCTTGCGCCTGGTTTTTTCAAGAGATGCCGCTTTGTTCGTAGGCGTGGCCTTGCTCCTGATTGGAGCGCGGTTCACCGGCGTTACGACATCCACCGCCCTGGCGCGGCGCACACCCGGCAGGCACAGCACCAGCAGCAACCAATACATGGGAAAATCCCACGTATTGGTGACAATCAGCGCGCCCAGCACAAAAGCGCACAGCCACACCAGGTACATCAACTGTGATTTAGCCTGTGGTGAGTACTCGCAAGTGCGCCCGAAAAGTGCCCACGCCAGGCAAACTACCAACAGACTGATCGGCATGGCGAAGAAGTGCGCGTGCAAATCGGCGTAGTTGAAAGTGAACCACGGATATTCGTTAATGGTGTAAGGAATCACGCGCGAGGTCGCCATGTAATCGAGCGGCTCGGTGCCAAAAGGCCAACGCCCCGGGCTATTTGGTGTCGCGAACCACTGGCGTAGCGGTTCGAGCGTGCCGCAGCATAATATCAATGTTGCAGCCACAATACCGTTGCGCAGGCGGCCCGTCAGAGCGCCGCACAAGGAAACCAGCGTAGAGAAACACAGTGCCGGCAAGGTGGCGCACATCAAGTTGTAAGTCCAACGGGGTGCGGCAAATAGCGCATCGCTTAAGAGCGCGGTTTGCAAATGGCCCAGATAGTAGTAGCTTTGCAAACGCACCCCGGCTGCATACGGGCTGGCCGGCGGCAGCGACTCGGCGCGCGTGAGCGACGAAATCAAGGCCATGTCCATCGGTTTTTCGCCGTTGCCGATGTCGGGCCAGTAGCCGCGCAAGACAAAGAACAGCCCAAAAACCAGCAAGAACGCCGCTTCGCTCGCGATTATGCCGTGCCGTTGCTCACGAATAAACGTTCGTAAGTCGCGCCAATCGCGCACGAGAAAGAACACGCCGACAGCGAGCAGCCCATAAATCAGCAGCGCACTCGCCTTCACCGCAACTCCCAAATAGCCCAGCCAGAACGATAGCAGCGTCCATACGCACAACACGAGTACTCGACCCGCTGCAAGGCCGCTATCAGGCAGAGATGCGAAGATGCGGCACGACAGGGGCAGGGCGCACCAGCCGGCCAGCCATATCAGAAGAAACCACAGAAAGGGTAAATGAGCGGGCATTGATTGTGACGGCACGGGACAAATCAGGGAAGGTAGCGACGCCACTTACCCGCTGCGCGCAGTTCGCCACGCAGAGATTGGAGATAGTTGAGCACCTGCCACACCTCGCGCGGAATCTTCTTCCACGGATGCGAGGAGGCGCCGCTTTCGCGCGGCGCATGACGCACAGCAATTTCACATATTTTGAGGTTGTGCAGCCGTGCTCGTGTGTAAAGCTCGGGGCCGATGAAGTTGATGCGATGCTTGATAACAGCCAACTTCTCGACGTGTTCTTTACGGAAGCCGCGACAGCCGGCGTTGATGTCGTGCAGGCGCGAATGCAAAAAGAAGCGTGCCATCATGCGCAGGCCCCAACTCAAGGTGTGGCGCGTTGTGCCGTCGTGCCGCTCTTTTTTCCAGCCGAAAACGGCGTCGCAACCGCTTTCCAGCTTTTGCACGATACGCGGCACATCAGCGGCGGTTTGCTGACCATCGCCATCGAAGACACAAATGTAATCTCCGCGCGCCTCGCGCATTGCCGACAGCGTAGCTTCGACATAACCGCGATTTGGATTGTGATGATAAACGCGCACGCCCTCAATCTGAGTACTCAATTCGTCGCACAGTGCGCCGGTGTTGTCGCGCGAACCATCGTTGATGATGAGCAGTTCCCAATCGCCGGGTGCAAAGACCGCCGCCAGATGCTCCACCGCGTCGCGCGTCACGCGTTCGATAACTTCTTCTTCGTTATAAGCCAGCAAAGACAGCGTTACTTTCATAAGGAGGAAACAGGTTCGTGCGTTATTCTATCAAATTAAAGAATCTCTCTTCACCTGCTCACCGCCACACACCGCAGCAAGAAGCCTGCTGGCGGGCGGTTTGCAGTGCCAGGCTTTATGCTCCACTCGTCTTCTCCACGCAACAACCAACCTGGGTTTGAGGTCGCCGCGCCGCAGCGTGTGCATTTTGCGGTGCGCGCGTTACGAAACATCGCCGGGCTTGTTTTCATCATGGCGGGTGCATTTAAGTTTCTGCTGCTGTCTCGCTTTGAGCCGGTGCTCGCAACTCTGGGCGTGCCGTGGCCTGGCCTGTTCGCTTGCATGGTGTCGCTGGGCGAGATCGCAGGCGGCTGCGTTCTGCTGGCGCAACATCATCGTCCATGGCTCGTGCGCTGGAGTGGCGCTTTTCTCGCTTGCGATATGGTCGCGGCCATCGCTCTGGTCGGCTGGCGCGGCGCACGAGGGCAAGCGCTGCAAGTCGCCGGCTTTTCGCTGGGCGGCGAATCGTGGCGTTTACCGCTGGAAATTGCGCTGCTGCTGGTCGCACTTCATGCCGTTGTGCATCCCGGCAAGGCCAACGAGTACTCGTAATGAGTGCATCTCCGAGCGTTACTGTGAAGGTTGTGTCCTTTCACCACCCTCTTTTCCCTGCTACACTGCCGCCTTACTAGGGCACCTCAAGCCGCTGTGTTTGACGAACCATGATATTGCGGTTATATCTTTGACAGCCTTCATACTTCCCTGGTGGATGTGCAATCATGCAAAAGACCGCCGCAGAATCCGAGCCCTCTTCCTCTGCCGCTTTCTCTACAGCTTCATCCGTAGATCCCAATGTTAATTCGCTTCCGAGTACTCGTGTCCCTCAAATGGAAGCGGACGCCTCGCTCGATGCGATCAAAATCGAGCCGGTGTTACCTCCAGCAGTCTTACCTCCAGCCGAAGCGAGCTTAACCGAATCGGCGCTGACAGAGCCTATCTTATCGGATGTGATGTGTGTCGAAATGATGCAGGCGCGCATCGCGGAACTGGAGGTCTCGCTGGAACATCGCGAGCGTCAGATTCATGCCATGCGCCGCACCAGTGAAGCGCTGTTCCAGCACATCAGCGTTGATTCGATGGTGCGCCAGACGCTCAATACCGCTCTTGAGGTTTTGGGGGCCGAAGCCGGTTCGCTGCAACTCTACGACGCGGACAGCGACAGTTTGGTGTTTCGCTACGTTGTCGGCCCGGCGTCCGAGCGTCTCACCGGGTATGTCATGCCGGCATCGCAGGGCATCGCCGGGCAAGTATTTCGCAGCGGAGTGCCCGATCTCGCCGAACACGTCGACGAGCGCGCCGACTTTAACCCCGACATCGACAAAGTCAGCGGTTATCACACCGAGTCGATGATGACGGTTCCCGTCAAGCGTCCCGAAGGCAATGCCATCGGCGTGATGCAAATTCTCAACGCACACCAGCCCGGCTTCGATAACCGCGACCTTGAAGTGTTACAGGTGCTGTGTGGGCAAGCCGCCGCCGCGATTGAAACCGCGCGTTTGGCGCAGCAGGCGCGCAAAGCCGAAATCGTCAACATCATCGGCGACATTTCGCATGACATCAAGAACATGCTGACGCCGATTCAAACCGGCATGTGGACGCTGCAACCGATGGTCGAGCAGTTACTGGCCGATCTGGACACCGTATGCGAGCAGTGCCAGGGCCGCAAAGCCGCCGAGGATATTCGCCGCATGATGTCGCTGATGCGTGAAGATCACAGGTGGATATTTCAAGGCGCTCTCGAATCGTGCGAGCAAGTGCAGGCGCGCACCAAGGAAATCGCCGATGCCGTCAAAGGCGAACTGGCGCCGCCCTTCTTTGAACTATGCGACCTCAACGAAACGGCGCAGGAAGTCGCGCGCCCACTGAACATGGTGGCCGAGAGCGTGGGCCTGCACTTAGTGCTCGACCTGGATGCAAATTTGCCGCGTGCCGAATTCGATCGCAAACAACTTTATAACGCACTTTATAACCTGATCAATAACGCCATTCCCGCAACATCCGAAGGCGGCACCATCACGCTGCGCACGCAGGCGCCGCAACCGGGTGAAGTTACTTTCTCGGTGCATGTTTGCGACACCGGTCGCGGCATGCCCGAATATGTGCGCACGCGGCTCTTTACCGATGAAGCGGTTTCCACCAAGCCGGGCGGTACCGGCCTGGGCACGCGCATCGTGGGTGCGGTCGTGCGCCGTCACAACGGCACGATTTCTGTAGACAGTGAAGAAGGCAAAGGCTCGACATTCACCATTCGCCTGCCGCTTCAACAGTCATAAACTTCGACAGCGTAAAACAGAATCTGAGTGCTCAGTTCCGAGTACTCGAAAGGCATTGTTCTCAACTCCAACCTATGAGCGACATCAATCAGCTTTTTTCTTCTCGCTTCGGCGATGCCGCACAGGTGTCCAACGCACAGGCGTTTACAGTGCGTGCGCCGGGGCGCGTGAACCTCATCGGCGAGCACATCGATTACAACGATGGCTTTGTGCTGCCGATGGCGATCTCGCTGCAAACCGTGCTGCGTGTTCGCCCGCGCCAGGACAACATCGTGCGCCTGTATGCGGTTGACCTGGACGACCAAAAAGAGTTCTCCCTCGACAACATCCAGAAGCAGGACACCTGGATCGATTATGTGCAGGGCGTGGCCGATGAACTGCAAAAGCTCAACGTAAAGTTGCGTGGTTTTGAAGGTGTGGTCACCAGCACGGTGCCGATGGCTTCAGGGCTTTCTTCTTCGGCGGCCATTGAAGTTGGTGCGGCGCTAGCCTTCGCGCATCTCAGCGATTACCCGATGCCGCCGGTGCAGACGGCGCTGTTATGCCAGCGCGCCGAGAACAAGTTCGTCGGTGTAAACTCGGGCATCATGGATCAGATGGCGGTCGCCGCCTGTCAGAAAGATCACGCCCTGCTCATCGATTGCCGCTCGCTCGAACTGGAGCACGTGCCGTTCGCACTGAGCGAGTACTCGATTGTCGTCACCGACAGCGCCGCGCCGCGCGAACTTGCTTCTTCGGCTTACAACGAGCGCCGCGCGCAGTGCGAGCAAGGCCTGGCAATCTTGCAAAGACATTTGCCCGAAGCGCGTTCGCTGCGCGATGTCTCGCCCGACGAACTGACACGATACGAAGGAGAGATGCCCACGATTGTAGCGCGACGCCTGCGACACGTCGTGGACGAAATCACGCGTACGCAGGCCGCCGTGCTCGAATTGAAGCGCGGCAACCTGCCCGCTTTTGGCCGTCACATGAACGATTCGCACGCCTCATTGCGCAGCCTGTATGAAGTCTCCAGTGCCGAACTCGATTGGCTCACCGACTGGGCGCGCATTCAGGATGGAGTACTCGGCAGCCGCATGACCGGCGCTGGATTCGGTGGCTGCACCGTGACGCTGATTCGCAAAGACCGCGTCGCCGATTTCATGCAGCGCCAGCCGCAAGAATACAAAACCGCCACCGGACGCGACGCCCGCTGCTGGGAATGCGAAGCCGAACAAGGCGCCGAAGTTATCGCCTGAGTTGTGTCGGCACAGCGTTACAAAGCATACCCAGGAGTATCGTAATTGTTCGCAGGGGCGCGGTCTTCGCGCTCTGGGCGAGGCAACCTCGCCCCTACAGTTGAGTTCTCCTGCGTAAGTCCTGATTCATAGCAATTACCAGCCATAAGCTACAGGCTGTGCTCGGAATGACACGGAGTGAATCTCTGCTACCTACAGTCTGGTTTTATGCAGTTCTATAAACCGTTAGCTTTATAGAACTGCAGTGACGCTCGACGCGTTTGGGACAGTGTATCGTTATGCGGCGAAACGTGTTTCAGAGTGACTGAAGCGGATGAATTTGGAGCCAGAATGCAACAGCGCCAATCAAGCCAGTCACGACAAGCGTTGTCCACACGAATAAGGACATTCTCAAACTTTTACTAAGTTTCGTCTGTTGCTCGTCCTTTATTCCAAGCGCTTTGCTGAACAGGTAGCTGAAGCCGGCAGGGAAAAGCGACAGAAAAAGAATACCGATAAAACTTTTCAAAGCTATTTCAAAACGCCCTGATGCTGTGAGCGCAAGGGTGACGGTCGTTTCATCTTCGAGCGCATTGACAACCGGCATAAGACAAGTCATAAACCCACACAAAAGGGCGAATGTCAGGTTTATTAACAGCCATAAGGCGTGTTTCACTTTCTTGTTTGTACTCATACCATAGAATGTTCGGTTTTCATGCCGGTGTAATGTAGGTTAAGCCGCCTGCACTACAAACAAAAGGCCTCCCGAATAGTTCGGGAGGCCTTTTGTTCTGCCGCTGTTTTTTGCTTAGCTCGCCATCTTGGTGCTGAGATAATTGAAACTGCTTTTGAGGCAATCGAAGGGGTCGCGGCGGCAAACGTCTTGTTCGACGGCGTACCACTGCACTCCGGCGGCTTCACAGGCGGGAATGAGGCTGTCCCAATCGAGGTTGCCTTCGCCGATGGGCGCCATGACCGGTTCGTTGCCCGCCATCTCTTTGTCCTTGATGTGAATGACCGGCACGCGCCCACGACTGCGGCTCAGAACTTTTTCCGGACTGGCCCCGGCGTGATCGACCCAGTATAAATCGAGTTCCAGCATGAGATCGGCGCCGCCTTCTTCAATGAAGATGTCGAAGAGCGTTTGCGGATCTTTACCGTAATTCTCCGGTGTGGTGCGCACGAACTCGAAAGCATGATTGTGGTAGCCGAATTGAATTCCCGCCGCTTTGAGTTTTTCGATAACCGGCTGTGCATCCTGCACCCAGCGGCGATAGCCATCCGCGCCATCGGAGGCATAGGACTTTTCGCCCCACGCACCGGGAATGCTGCCGATAGCGGTGTAATTGCAACCGAGCGTGTGATGAAAGTCAATTTCTTTTTCGGTATTGTTCTTCAGGTCATCCCAACTGCGATGCGTGGCGATGCAGCGCAGGCCGTTATCGTCCAGCATCTTTTTAGCATCGCCGGCGGAGACTGCGGGCGAATCACCGTTCATGGCGCCAACCGCCGAAAGCTGCACCGCGGGGTAGCCCATTTCGCGCACTTTGCGCAAAGTCTCGGAAAGGTCGCTCGCAGTCTTGGTGAAATCCCGAACGGTGTACATTTGCACGGCTAATTTGGAACTCATGTTCTTCTCCCGAATGTGCTGACGAATTACATCTTAACCGCAACGACAACAGCTTTCAAAGGCAAGCAGCAGCGGTATTGGTTTTGCCCACAGACGCGACGTTATTCTGTCACGAGCACGTCTGGAGCCATCATGAGAACCCATCGCGCACTGTTGCTTTGTTCATCGGCCCTACTGTTTTCGCAGGCGCCGTTTTTCGCTGTGGCTCAGGCCGCACCACAAGGCGCACCTGCTAAAGTTAGGGCATCCGCTCGAACTGCCGCACCGCGAGAAAAAACCATCGGACGCATCGAGCGCGTGGCTTCGTTTTATGGCCCGATGCCGACTGGCGTAACGGTTTCACATCATGGGCGTATCTTTGTGAACTATCCGCGCTGGGGCGATCGTGTTCCATTTACGGTTGCAGAAGTTCGCAACGGGCGCGCGGTGCCCTACCCCAACCGCGCCATCTTCGACCCAAAGCGCGATCGCTTGCAGCGTTTAGTTTCGGTGCAGAGCGTTGTGGTCGATCCTCTCGATCGTTTGTGGATTCTCGATACGGGTAGCGTAAAGTTTGGTCCAACTCTGCCCGGCGGCCCAAAACTGGTCGGGGTTGATCTACGCACCAATCGCGTATTTCGCACCATTTTGTTCCCGCGCAATGTGGCGCTGCCCACGACTTATCTTAACGATGTGCGTTTCGATTTGCGGCGCGGCACTCAGGGCATGGCTTTCATTACCGATTCATCGGGCAACGGACCGAACGCAATTATCGTAGTAGACCTCGCAACAGGACGCAGTTGGCGTCGCCTCAACGACCATTCATCGACCAAAGCCGAACCGAAGTTCGTGCCGATTGTGGAAGGCCAGGCACTGATGCAGCGCAAACCGGGACAGTTCCCCAAATACATCACCATTGGCGCCGATGGAATTGCCATCAGTGCCGATGGTGAACGCCTGTATTATTGCCCGCTCGCCAGCAGAAAACTTTACAGCGTAAGCGTCGATGCATTGGCCAACGAAACGATGAGCGACACGCAAGTCGCAGCCACGGTCATCGACCACGGTGATAAGGGCGCCTCGGACGGCCTCGAAACGGATAACAAAAATCGCGTTTACTGCACCGAATATGAGCACAACGCCATTGTACGGCGCCACCCGAACGGGCTGTATGAAACGGTGGTGCACGACCCGCGCGTCTTGTGGCCCGATACGCTATCGGTGGCGCGCAACGGTTACCTTTATTTCACGGCCAACCAACTGCATCGCCAGCCCAATTACCACAACGGTAAAGATTTGCGACGCAAACCGTATGCGGTGTACCGCGTAAAAATCGACGCCGGCCCAGTGTTGCTGCGCCGCTGAGCCTTCGAGCTTCATCAAGCCTTCGAGTTTCATCGAGCACTCGCGTTGAGTACTCGTGGCGCGCTGCGGCGATAGATGTAAACCGCGTTCCTGGTGCGGTCGAAGTTGCGATGCGACCCGAAAGAGTGCCACGGAATTTCGGGGCGATGGGTTTGCTCGTAGAAGACATCCAGTGTGGTGAACAGGCGATACGAGTACGCGATACGTTTGCCGCTTTGCGTGTGCGGGCGCGAAAAGAAGCGCAGAGTGCGTGGCGTGCCAGGCCATGTGCCAAACGACACAAACCAATCGGGAAAGTTTTCTTCGAATATCAGAGGCGCCGGCAGCGCACGAATGGTGTCCAGCGATAGATGCGTCTTGCGGTTAATCTGGCCGGCAAAGCGCACATGGTCTCCAACGTAGAACATCAGCGGATAATTCATGTGCTGCGGCACAACGTACACGCTGTCATCGTGCTGCGCATGACGGCGAAGAAATTTGACGACTTCACCGTAAGCCGTGGGATAAGGTTGATGGACTTCAGCAATGTAATCGGTTAACAAGAAACGCGGCACTGCACTGCGCGGCGAGAGCGACAACAAGTTGGAACCGATAATAACCAGGAAGAGAGCCGGCGCCAGCAGCTTCATGTGCTGTCGCACAAACCACAAAAACGCACCACATAGGCCGGCCATCCAGGGCAACACAGGATACAGGTAGCGCAACGCATCGTCATTGGGTTGATTGATTTCCAGAGGCGACAGCATCGCGATAAAGAATGCGTAGCCCAGCACGAGCATGCCCCATTCGCGCACTGTGAAAACAACTGAGGCCTGCTCACGAGTACTCGTTTCTTCGTCTTCTTTCTTACCGAAGATTCCTGGACGGGGTAAAACGAAAAACACGACTCCAAGTGCCACGACCCAGGGCAAACCCACCCAGTTCAAGCCACTGACGTTCGAGACCAGCAGCCACATTTTGCGTTCATACCAGGGCTGCGTATTGGGAATGGGAAAGTCCCAGATACGGTTGATCACGGCATAGGGCACCGCGCCACACAAGAAGACAGCGATTGCCAAGGCCGCTTTGCTCCAATCGCGCGCTCGCCAGTCGCGGCGATGAAAAACTAAATGCACAACCACCAATGCGCCCAGAAACGCCGCAGCTACCAGACAACTGCTGAGAAAGAGCAGAATCGCCCACAGGCCCAGCAGCACGAAGTCGAGTACTCGCTTTTGTTGCAGGCAGCGCCGGTAAGTTCCGAAAACCAGCAGTGCAAACAGAATAGCAATCGCGTAATAGCGGCAACTGCGGATCGCCATCAAAAAGTGGACGGAGAACGCCAGCGAAGCAAAGGCAAAGATTTGCAATGCGCGCTGTTGCGCAAACTCGCGGCGCAACAAAGCAGCGAACAAAGCCAGCGATAGCAAACCGGCGACCACAAAAAGAAAGCGCCCGGCCCAGGTGGTCTCACCGAATAGCCCAAACGCAGTCGCAATGACGGGCGCATCCAGTTGTGGAATGATGTGGCGCAGGTTCGGCTCCAACACGCTGCCGTTGCCGTAGCCCAGCAGGTTGCGCCCATCCCAACCTGTCCATGTGCCGGTGTGCAGGAAGTTGCGCGCCATGATCGAGATGTGCGCTTCATCGTCCCAGAACGCCGTGTTATCCAGCCGCACCAGCGCCAGATAGGAAGCCAGCAGAAAGATCAGCGCATACACAACTTTATAGCGTGTATCGAAAAACCGAGAACTTGTAATGTGGGGGTGTGCAACGTCCGTTATTTCTGCTTGCATGAGAGAAGGCGTGCGCGGTGTTTCCTGGCTGGATTCAAATGTCGCTTCAATCATGCCCCTAATTCGATGCCCGGCGCAACGTCGCCCGGCGCAATGTCTTGTGGAGTGTCTTTCCCGTTATCGTGCCGCAAGGAGGCGCCACCACGCGAACGCAGAACACGACGATAGATGTAAACCGCATTTTGGGTGCGGTCGAAGTTACGATGTGGCCCAAAAGAATGCCACGGAATTTCGGGGCGTTGCGTTTGCTCGAAGAAGACATCGAGTGTGGTGAACAGGCGATACGAGTACTCCACTCTTTGTCCGTTTTCCCAATGTGGACGAGAAAAATAGCGCAGGCTATTATTGGCCATGGGTCGATTTCCAAGTGCAATGAGCCAATCGGGAAAGTTCTCTTCGGCCAGCAAGGGAGCGGGCAAAGCAGCGATGGTCTGCAACGGCAGGTGCGTGCGACGATTGAGCAAACAGGCAAACCGCAGCCTGTCGCCTCGATAGAACATCAGCGGGTAATTCATGTGATCGGGTATGGCGAGTACTCGTTCATCGGGCCTGGCGTGCGCGTCCAGAAAACGCAAAGCCTCACTATATGCTGTCGGATAAGGTTGATGAACCTCCCCAATGTAATAGAGCAGCGGCAATTGCAAAACCCTTTCACGCGGCGTGAGAGACAATAAGTTGGTGCAAATGAGCAGCAGGAAAAGCGCCACAGCCAGCAACTTCATGCGCCGCCAAACCAGCCACAGAAAGGCTGCATTCAACACGGCTATAAACGGCAGTAGCGGGAACAAGTAGCGCAGCGCGGAACCAAAAGGCGTAAAGAACTCCAGGGGAGAGAGCATGGAGACAAAAAAAGTATAACCCAGCACCAGCACCGCCCACTGTACCGCGCGCCTGGTTACAGTGCCCACATTGTCTGTATCGCCATAATCTGTGTCATCGCGAGTACTCGCATTCCTGATTGGGGCCGGTCTGAGGTAGTGCGCTGTTAGGAGGAACAGCAGGCCCAGAGCAACCAACCACGACATTCCGAGCGTGTTCAAGTCGATGGTGTTTGCCAGCAGCATGATCGACTTTCTCTGTAACCATGGCTGCGTCACCGGCAGAGGAAAGTCCCAGATGCGGTTCACCAGCGCATACGGCACCGCACCGACAAGAAAAACAGCGACCGCCACGGCAGCCTTTGTCCACTCTCGCGAGTTCCACGCCTTGCGATAAAACACGAAATGCAATAGCGCCAGCGCACCCAGGAATGCGCCACCATTGAGGCAACTGGTGAGAAATAGGAGTAACGACCACAATCCCAACCACATAAAGTCCAGGAGGCGTTTGTCCTCCACACAACGACGGTAGGTGCTAAATACCAGCAGCGAAAACAAAATCGCCAACGCATAATAGCGACAGACGCGCACCGCGAGCAGGAACTGCACCGAGAAAGCCAACGACGCGAATGCGAACAGTTGCATGGAGCGTTGCCGGGGAAACTCCCGCCGCAAAAGCAGAGCGAACACCAGCAGCGATAGCAATCCGGCCACGACAAAAGGGAAGCGCCCGGCCCAGGTAGTTTCACCAAACAGCGCGAAGGACGCCGCCATAACTGGCGCATCCAGTTGTGGAATGATGTGGCGCAGGTTTGGCTCCAACACGATGCCGTTGCCATAGCCTAGCAGGTTGCGCCCATCCCATCCTGTCCACGTCCCGGTGTGCAGGAAGTTGCGCGCCATAATCGAGATGTGCGCTTCATCGTCCCAGAACGCAGTGTTGTCGAGCCGCACCAGTGCCAGATAGGAAGCCAGCAGAAAGATCACGACCAAGAGCGGATCAAATGAGAACCGGCGCGAAACGAGCACGCCTTTCGAGGCTGTGACAGGATGAGGCTCACCTTGTTCATGAGTACTCGCTGTGGAAACTGTTAGCTCTTGGTGCATTGGAGAATGAGATGCGTGTAAGGCAGGCGCAACAAGTCGTGGCGAATGGCGGCTTTGCACTCTGAGAACACCTGCGAAGCCAGCGCCATATATTGTTCTTCGTTGCGCACGAACTGGCCACGATCGTTATCGAGCATGCGGCGCGCAAACGGCGATTGGCCCGCGACATAGCAGCCGTCCAACGTTACCAGCACTCCGCCGCTGCGCAGTGCGCTGTGCGCGAGTTCAAATAGCTGCACCGCTTCGCCATCGTCCAGGTGATGCACTACGCCAATCGCCAGCACGATGTCAAAGGCGCCATGTTCCTCCAACGTGCTGCGACTGACACGTTCGCAAAAGAACTCGCCGCGCTTGCCATAACGACGCTGTGCTGCCTGGATATATGTTGGCTCCGAATCAAAGCCGACATAATGCACATCCGGCAGGAACATCAAAATATCGCCGGGGCCACAGCCAATATCGAGTACTCGGTCGCCGGCTTTGGCCGGAATGTATTCGCGCACAAAATGTGGCAAGTTTCCGCTGACCAGCGTGCGAAAAGCGCGATAGGCCGCGGGTAACGACAACACCGAACGCGCCGCATGCAACGGAGTTTTCATGATAGGGATGCGTTGCGCTCCTCTGGCGTGCCATCTGCCACGCTGCTGCTTTTGCAGGCTATCGCCAACAGAGATGTGCCACAGGGCAAGCGGCGGCGCTGCGCAATGAGCCGTTCTTCCTGGCGCAAAATCGCTGTGAGTAACTCGTTCACAACAGGCACGATGCGCAATTCCTGTTGGCTCATTTCGATATTTTTCCGGGCTGCGGCTTGCCCCCTTTGGTTGCGGCTAAGCAGCGCCGCAATGCGACGCCCACTCCATACCAGCGGAAACAACACGCTCATAAACTGCGTTGCATATTCGATGGTGAACCCGGCCTCGCGCAGTTTCCTTTCGAGTTCAGGCAATGTATAGCGGCGGCAATGACAGGCCGCTTCGTCGAAATAACTCCACAAAGCAGGATGCGCTGGAACGCTCAAAATTAACGCGCCATGTGGCTGCAACATGCCGTGTAAGTCAGCGAGTACTCGCCTGTCGTCGGGCAGATGTTCCAGCACATCGAAGAGACCAATCATGTCAAACGGCACGGCAAAAGGCGCACGATGCATATCGCCCTGAACCAGAGGAACAGTGGTGCGGCGTCGCGCGTACTGCAAGCCTTCGGCAAACAAGTCCATGCCGACAACGTGCCCGTGACAACACGCGCGATCGAGTACTCGCAACACGTTCCCGGTGCCGCAACCCACTTCCAACACACGATAGCTGGACGCCCAGTTTTTAACAATTTGCCGCACCAGCGTTGCGATGACGCGATTTCGCGCGCGAAACCAGAAGTGCCGATCTTCAGCAGCAAAGAGTGGGGCGAAGTGCGCGGGGTCGTAAGATTGCGTCGCCATGTTTGTGACTTGCCCGGCAGAGGCCTCAACCACAACGAAATTCCTCGATGGCTTCGATGACGCGCGACTGTTCGTCCTGAGTCATGCCATTATAAAATGGCAGGCGCAGCAAGCGGTCGCTGATATCTTCGGTGACGGGACAATCGCCGAGTTTGCCGCCGAAGCGTTCGCCCATTGGTGAGGCATGGAGCGGCAAGTAATGAAAAACAGCCAGAATGCTTTTCGCTTTGAGGTGCGCGATAAGACGACTGCGTTCTTCCAGCGACGGCATCAAAACATAGAACATATGATGCGGCTGCTCGCAGTGCGCGGGAATGCACGGCAGGCGCACGCCATTTTCGCGCGACCAGGCAAAGAGCGATTGGTTATAACGTTCCCACAGGTGCCGCCGCTTTTGTCCGATGTCTTCGCGCGCTTCCAATTGCGCAAACAAAAATGCCGCCAAAATATCAGACGGTGGATAGCTGGAACCCAGATCGACCCAGGTATATTTATCGACCTCGCCGCGAAAGAAGCGCGCCCGGTTGGTGCCCTTATCGCGTATCACTTCGGCGCGTTCTATGAAGCGGGCATCGTTGATAAGCAGCGCGCCGCCCTCGCCACAGATGTAATTCTTTGTTTCGTGAAAACTCTGTGTTGCCAGCGCGCCGAAAGTGCCCAGCAGGCGACCTTTGTAGCGGCCAAACAACCCGTGTGCATTGTCCTCAATGACGGTGATGCCATGCTTGTTCGCTACATCACAAATCTCATCCATTTCACAGGCGACACCGGCATAATGCACCGGCACAACCGCGCGCGTGCGGGGCGTAATCAGGCTTTCCAGTTGTCGTTCATCGAGGTTAAGCGTGTCAGGTCTGATATCGGCAAAAATGGGCTTTGCCCCGCGCAATGCAAAGGCGTTGGCCGTCGAGACGAAAGTAAACGACGGCACGATGATTTCATCGCCCGGCCCAACATCCAGCAGCAGCGCGGCCATTTCCAAGGCGTGTGTACACGAAGTGACCAGCAACGCTTTGAGTACTCGCAACTGCTCTTCAAAGAAGGCGTGACAGCGACGCGTGAACAGGCCATCGCCTGAAACGTGCCCGGCGGCAATCGCCTGCAAAATGTAATCGGTTTCCGTTCCGACCAGCGTCGGACGATTAAACGGAATGCTGTAAGCCGGTTTTGTTTCTTCCACGCCGCACGTCTCCATTCTCTAAATCATTGCACAACATTATGAGTTTCAGGCAAACCAACGGTGAAACCAGAATTGCACTTCACAAGTCGCGAAGCCGCATTTTTGGTAAAGCCGTTGCGCGGCCACGTTATGACCTTGTGTGACAACGGTGATTCGCTCCACGCCGCGCCCGTCGAACCATTGCACTGCGGTCTCAATCAAAGCCTGACCAAACCCTTTTCGTTGTGCCTCCGCTGCAACACCAACGAGGCCGATGCTTCCCGCACGAACATCATTATTCGCTTCGAGGTGACACGTCACATAACCAACGGCCTGGCCATCCAAACGTGCCACAAAAACAGCATCTGCCTGGCCCTGGCAGCTTTTCTCAATCCATGTCTCATACAGGCGGTCACATAAATCGGTCGGAAAGTTTCCGTCGCGATAAAAGCGAGTATCACGATGGCTGATACGCGCAAGGTTGCGCAGGGCATGGAGATCCTGCGGATCATACGGTGCGACCCCAAACGAATGAAGCGCCCCTTCAACTTCCTGCACCACCCGGCGGAGTTCCAACGTTACGCGCACATCGCGCAGGCAAAAGCCGTTGGCCTGTGTTCGGTTGATATTTCCCCCATCGGAATCGGCCAAAAAATACAGGCAATCGATAGCGTTGTCTTCACACCATAATCGCACTTGCTCGTGCTGCCCCACATCCAGATGCTCGACTGTTACACACGCGATGTTTCGTCCGAAAAAACGGGAGTCCCATTCCAGAAAGCGGCACAAGGCTCCATCGCCAAAGGCTCCATCGCCAACAGCGTTCTTTTCAACCTGTTTCATAGCGACGATGTTTTGCTCTCAACTTCCTGCATTGCGCCATGCTGCGCCGATACCCAAGTACTCGCAAGAGCCTGCGCAGGCTCTTCAGGGAGCGCGTCGATTTGTATCATGTTTTGATTTTCAATGCGCCGCGTGTGGTCACGCACAGTGTAGGCCGGTTTGTCCATGAGACGAAAATGCATTCGTGCTATGTATTCGCCAATGATGCCGAGCGCAAACAATTGCGCGCCGGAAAAGAGGGCAATGATGGATGCCAGAAAAGCAAAACCCGGAACACTGCTCCCCAGAATCAAGTAACTTGCGATGACCCAGGCCAGAATTACAAAACCAAAGACTGTAAAGATGAAGCCAATCCAACTCGCCAGTTGCAGCGGCAGCGTGCTGAAGCCGGTCATCATGTTGAGAGCATGCGTAATCAACTTGCGCAGCGTATAGTTGGATGTCCCGACACGACGCGGTTCCTGACGCACGCGTACGGCGGCAAAGCGCGTGGTGGCCCACGTTAGCAACACATCAATGGAGATGAAACTGCCGTTGTATGTCTCAAACGCGTCACGCAAAAAGGTGCGAAACACGCGAAAGGCGCTGATGCTGCGCGCCACTTCACTGCCCATGGCGTTTTGCAGCACCATCTTGGTCATCTGCGAGGCAAGGTCGCGCCAGAATCCATGCACTTCCTGGAGCGGCGGCCCATACACGACATCGTAGCCTTCCTCCAGCTTTTGCAGCAGTTTGGGAATCTCATGCGGCGGGTTCTGGCCATCATCATCAATGGTGACGATGATTTCACAGCGCGCGGCGCGAATGCCGCACAACAGCGCGTTGTGCTGGCCATAGTTGCGCATCAGGTTGATGCCGCGAATCCAGGAGTGTTGTTGCGACAGCTCGCGCACGACATTCCAGGTGCCGTCGCGGCTTCCATCGTTCACCAAGATGAGTTCGTAATCATCGGTGATCGACGAAAGTACTTGCTGCAAATCCTCGATTAACGGAGACAAGGTTAACTCGCTGTTGTAGGCTGGTATAACGACCGAAATTGATGGCATAAAAACCCAGTTATTGTGCCGCTTTGAACATATTGTCGCGGTTTTGCAGGTGCCTTCTCCCGGCAGCAACAAGCAAGGCGACTGCGGCCAAGCCACATAACGAAACAAAACTGCCGAAACGATATGTTTGCGTATCATAGACCACATCCACACGCGAGCGGCCCGCCGGCACTTCAACGGCACGGAAGAGAAAATTAGCCGATTGGAGCGCGACCGGCCTTGCATTAACCCAGGCTCTCCAACCGGGATAAAGCGTTTCCGACTGCACCAGTAAAGATGGCTCAGTCGCCTGTACCTGCGTTGTCATGGTGTTGTCGGTGCGCGCCTCGTCGAGTACTCGATCCCCGGCACGGAGCGTTCCCACAGCAACTCTTGGAAAAGCATCCGGTGCCACGACAACAGGATAGGAGTTTGCGACCTGCGGCGCAGCCGCCAGTTGACTGAGCACAGGTAGTTGCCGATCTTGCGGCACGCGCTCGACGCGCCGCGACAAATAAACGCGCGGCCACGTCCCATTGTAGCGCCACAGTTTCCAATCGCCGCTTTGCGCCAGCGGATGCAGCACAGTGCGCCCTTCGAAGACTGTGGGCGGCAAGCTCTTATAGGACAAAAGGCGGGTCACTCCGGCAACGCGCAACAGAGGATGAATGCGCAACGGCTGATACATCGCAGCCCAGATTTCACGGCCTTCCAACTCGCTGATGAACTCGTAGTATCCATGGCCTCCCAGCGCATCGTAGCCATTGAAAGTATGAACACCATGCGCCAGGTTGCCGTTGAATGCGTCCCAATCGATGTGCGTTATCCAACGTTGAGAAGGTTCACTTTGCGCCGTCAGGCTCTGCGGCCACGACACACGAGTACTCATCGCACGCGGCGAGACAACGCGCGCCGACTTCCAGAACAAGAGCATCACGTCCAACACGATGACGGCCACAATCAATAGTTCGGCACGACGGCGGCTCTTTCCCGCATCACGCTTTCGCGCATCACGTTGCCAGCGCGCCAGAACCACAGCGCCCATGGCCGCAATCACAAGGGCCTTAAGCGATTCGACCAGCGCCGTGGCGCGCCAGTTGGAAGTTATCTCCAGCGCGACGGCATCGCTGATCGGTGCATCCGCCAGGCGATGCGCCCGCTTCATCCACCACTCTGCATTGGCCGGCACAAGGCCAATCACCAGCACCAGCAACGCCAGTGCAACGCAGATCACACCCAGAGTTCGCTGCACAGCACGGGCCTTGTCCATGCCACGCGCGCGGTGCAGCACAGCATCGAAAGCAAATCCGGCCAGCAACGCGGCGCAAAAAGCCCACACTTCAAGCCAGCGCACCGGCACACGTGTCAGGCGAAAAAAGACGACGTGTTCAAATAGCCAGTGATACACCGGAGTGTTGGCGCCCAAGGCGACAAGCAGTGAACAGGGCAGCAACGCCCACAGCCACACCACAGCGCGCGAAGATGGCACAGAGTTGTTACGAGTACTCGATGACTCGTCACTATTCGCGGCGTCGGAATGCGCGCGACGCGCCAACAGTGGCGCGCCCAGAGCCAGCACGATAACGAGCAAGCCGCCATAAGCCGCTTCTTCCCAGGCCCCAAATTTCATGCTCCACTGGCCGGGTTGGTTGCCGCCAAAAAAATCGGGCACGAACAAACGCAGAATGCTGCGCCACGTGCCGGAGCCGCCGCTGGCGGCCCCAAAATCCAGCCCCGAGCCATGCACCGAAAGTTTGCTGGTTTCGCGCAACGGCAGCACAAACACCGCCGACAAAGCGGTGATCAACACCAGCGCAAGCAAAGCGGCACTCATCCAACCATGTGGCAAATTGGAAGCGCCACGCGCAGCGCCTCTCGAAGTGCCACGCGAAGTGTTATGCTGTGGCCTTAACAGGTGTGAGACAACATAAGCGATGATCAGGCCGACGCACATTCCGGCGCCCAGCAGCACCATCGGTGGATAACCGCTGGCCACTTGCAGGGCTACCACAATCGCCAGGGCAAAAGCGTAGCGCCGCTGCCCGCTGCGCAGATACAGCAGTAGCGCCCACAACTCCCACGGAATGTAAGCACGCGCCGCGTGCCACGTAAAATGTCCGGTATTGATGTGTGCGGAAACCGCACCGCCTAAAGAGAGTGCTGCGCCTGCAACAAAGGCCGCCGTGCGACTTTGCCCCAGCGCCCGCGCCAGAGCGTAGCCACCCAGCGCCAGCAAACAATTGTGAAAAATGGCATCCACCACAAAGGCAAGAGGAACCGGCAACAGCCAGTACACAAGGCTGGGCAGGTAAAGTACCGATGCCTGTCCGTTGCCCATGAACGGCAACCCGCCAAAGATGTGAGGGTTCCACAGTGGCAGATGACCGTTCCACAAAGCTTGCCGCGACCACTCGCGCCATGGCCCGAAGAGCGACAGCGCATCCTCCGCGAAAGGCATCGCACCGAACAGTAAACCGATTAGTGCCGGCAAATAAGCGACGACACAAAGCAACACCAGCAGCCAGCAGGTGCGGCGTTCGCGGCGCGATGGCGCAATGCGACTCACAGCATCCAGGCTCGCGATGTGAATTGTAGCATCAGGAGTTTTTGTCATCGAACGGAAGGATTGACGGCACGGCGCACCCACACCACACCATCTTTGGCGTCGTAGACGCGCGCCCATTGAGGATTGCGATTCAGGTATTTGGCCAGTTTGTTCTTGCGCTTTTCGCTGCCGAGAACCACATAACCCAGATCAAGTTTTTCAAAGTGGGCGCGGCCTGTGGCGTCGCTGTCCATAATCGACAAGTAATCTTTCAACAAAGTGTCCGGGTAAGCGTTTAGCAAATCGATGTAAAGCGGTCGCCGGCCCCGCGCGAGTACTCGGCCCCGGTTAGGGCCGCTTTGCAGCGGGCCGTTCAAGCGCCACTGAAGGTAACTCGAGTTCTCGTAATCGTTGAACAGGCGGCCACGCAACTTCTTTGCTTCGACGAAACGCGCCGCGCCCTCCGGCAGGTTTTTCGTTGTGGCGCGCAGTGGCCAGATATTAGACGGCGTGGCCAGGGCGATCCACAACACGAGGCACAACACCACGCTGCTGCGTGCGATAATTCGGAAAGGTTGCGGCAACGCGATGCGTGGCTGCCTGGTTATTTTGCGCCACCAGTCCCACATCCGCTCGGTGTTGATATAACGCGCGTTGATCGCCAGAACGGCCAGCGAGACAAGAGCAAAGAGCCACAAATGACGCCGGTAGCGCAGAAACATCAAGGTCATCACCAGCAGCCAGGCGGCTTGGCTCCAGCGACGCTGCGGGTTCAAGCGCCACACGGCCAGCGCCGCCAGCACCAGAACCAATTCGCCAAAAGCGTAGCTCCACAGCACGCGCGCCTGCAAAGGCGGTTTCCACTCGTCAATGTTCTTGAAAGTTTCCGAACCGGCGGGGCGCAGAATTTCGTTCCACAGGCCGATGCCGTTCGGGTTAATAAATGTCGCCAGCACACACAAGGCCGCAATGCACAGCAACGAACGCGAGCGCGCATCAAAGCGATCCTGTACCACGTCGCAAAACGCCGTCAGCAGCACAACGAGTACTCCCATGGCTACGGCGCCGTGCAGGTTGGCCCACAACGCAAACATGAAGAGCAATACAAAGGTTGCGCCATCAAGAAACTGCGGTGAACGCGGTGCGTCCTGCCAGGCCTCGATGCGCTTTTGCGACCACGCCGCCAGATACGCAATGGTAATCACCAGAAAAAATGCAGTGAACAGTTCGGGGCGCGGACGAAAACGCAACGAGCCCGCGTAGATGCCCACTGCAAAAAGCAGCGGCGTAAAAACGTTGATCGGCGCGTGACGCAACCACAAACGCCACAGCAACAAAAAGGTGAGCGTCACCATGGCCACGGTGAACAACACCGCGAAAAAAGGCCCACCGCTTTGCAACAGAAAGTAAAACAGGAGCTGCGACAGCCACTGTTGCGCGATCCACGGCACGGGCGGCGTGCCCCACAGGAAAAGCGTCTGGCGCGGCACTTCCATGTGGCCCCACATCCAGCGCCCCACAGCGGCGTGCGCCCAGATGTCATCGCCGCCGCCCAGAGGCCGCCACGCGTAAGCGATGCAAACCAAAATCATCAGCGGCAAATACAGCGCAGGCAACCACGCTGCAATGCGCGACTTGAGGTTGCGCTCTGTGCCCGGTGCCGAGTACTCAGTGGGCGGCGACTCGACCGAAGCGTGTTCACTGCGCCAGTTTCGAATGTAATCTGCTTTGGATTCACTCATGAAACGTGCCGATTCCGGTTCGCACTTTTTGGTTCGCACTCTGATTCGCATTCTGACGTTGCAGCGAGCTGTTTGCCGGTGCAGTGCGCCGCACCCAGATGTCGGCATCGGAGCCTTTGTAGATGTGCGCCCAAACGGTTTTGCCCTGGCTTGTAAGATACTGCGCCAGCGGCGACTTACGCCTGTGCGCGCCCAGCACCACATAACTGACACGCCGCCGCTGTAACACTTGTGCGGCGCGCCCCGGTTTAAAAACAGCATCCAGGTATTCCACCATTAAACCGTTCTCGCCATCCGGATAAGCGTTCAGCAAATCGATATAAAGAGGGCGTTGGCCGTGGGTGAGTACTCGTCCCCGATTGGGGCCGCTTTGCAGCGGGCCGTTCAAGCGCCACTGGAGGTAACTCGAATTTTCATAATCGTTGAACAGGCGGCCACGCAAGTTGCGCGTTTCTATTGCCCGCACCGCACCTTCGGGCACATCGCGGCCTACAGCGCGCAGCGGCCAAAGGTCGCGCCACTTGGTCAGTGCGGCGGTCGCAATCCACAACGCGAGACAGAACACAACGCCCGACTGTGCAATGGCGCGCGGCCCGGCGGGAATGTTTAGCATTTGCGGCTGCTTGGTCGCTCTACGCCACCAAGCCCATATCCGTTCCGTGTCAAGGTAGCGCGCGTTGGCAGCCAGCACAACCAGTGCAACAAGCGCCAGGAGCCATAAGTGACGCCGCTGCCGCAGGAACAGTATGCTCATCACCAGCAGCCAGGCCACCTGGCTCCAGCGACGCTGCGGGTTGAGACGCCACGCACCAAAGGCCGCCGCTACCAGGATGAATTCTGCGATGACATAACTCCACATCGCCGGCACCAGCGCGTCGGAATGTAGCGGCGATTGCCACTCTTCGATGAACTGCGCCATGTTGCCGGGGCGCAGTTGATCGGCGGCACTCCAATAATCCAGGCCATACGGGTTGATGCACGTTGCAATGGCGCACAACACCGTCACCACAACCAGCAGACGAACGCGCGCCTCGAAACCATCTTGCAATGCGTCACAGACGACTGTAACTGTCAAGAGCGCCAGTCCCACAAGCACCAGTGCATGCAGGTTCACCCACAACAGGAAGAGCGGCACGAGGGCAAAAGCCAGCGAGTCGGGAATGTCGTCCGCACGCGAGTGAGAACGCCACTGTCCCAGGCGCTCCTGCGACCAGGCAAGCAGATAGGCCAGCAAAAGAACGACAAAAAGCGCGCTGAAAATTTCCTGGCGCGGCTGAAAGCGGGGCGCCGAGCACCAAATGGCCAGGGCAAAAAGAACCGGCGCAAAAATGTTGAGCCTGCCGTGTCGCATCCACAGGCGCCACAGCAACAGAAACGTCGCGGTGATAAGCAGCGCCGTAAAGATGACAATCACATAAGCTCCCCAACCACGGCGCAGGCTTTCACCGGCTTGCATCAAGATGTAAAAGAACAATTCAGAAAGCCACGAGTGTGCCACCCACTCGGAAGAAGCGCTCCACAAAAACAGAGTTTGGCGCGGCACCTGCATATGATTGGCTATCCAGCGCCCAACTGCCGCATGTGCCCAGAAGTCGAAGCCGCCACCGATAGGGCGCCACGCGTAAACCAGGCACAGCAACGTCGTTAAAGGTAAATAGAGTCGCGGGAGGAATTGAAGTCGGCGCAAGAAGAATCCGCCTGCCGTGTAGAAAGGACGCATAAAAGATAACGGCATCGGTGATTTTACGCGTGAGCAGCATACAAATCAAGCGAAACCCTATCCTTGCTATTGCAGTCGCACCCGACAAGTGCGCAAAGTGAATCTCATGGTGCAACCAACAACTCCTATCAGAAAGCGCTTTTCTGCTTATCATGCAACGCACCCATTATCCATCTATCATGCCGCAAGACAGCGGCCTTAACTCCACACACAACAATTCCAGGTACAGCGCTGGTACCGAGTACTCAGTTGCACCCACCACAGCATGGCGCACTACAGCATGGCGCGACACATTGCGCCTGCGCCCCTTGCTGCCGTTAGCGGCGATAGTGGTCGCAGGATGCGCTCTGGGCCTGGGACAGGCGATTATCGGCACCGCATTGCTGCGCGCCGCATTGCTGCGCTCGGTTGCACTTCCTTTGCCCGTCTTGCAACTTGTCGCGGTGTTTTGGCTCGGCCTTATTTTATGGCTGTGCAAGCGACGGCCCGCATCGCGTGCAAGCCTGCTCACCTCAGTCTGCGCTTTGTGTGCGACCTGCGCTCTGCTCGCCGCGCAACGCAGCACGCCGCCGGCAGATGACATCTCGCAGTGGGTGCGTTCAAATCCGGCGACATCGACAGCGTCGCGCATGACGGCGCAAAAGCGCTTGGCAGTCACGATTTCGGGCTGGGTGGCCGATCATCCGCAGCGCAGCGACTTTGGAATCGAGTTCCCGCTGCAATGCGACGAGGTAACGAGTACTCAGAATAAGATCGACACCATACGCACACAGGGCCGCGCGTGGATGCAACTGCCCGTGGAAGCAGAGTCCGCTACTGCCTTTCAGGTTGGCGATGCCGTCATAGCCCAAGCGGAGTTAGCCGATTTGCCGCACGCAGGCAACATCGGTGAACGCTCGCGCCAGGCACGCTACATTCTGGAAAGCTGCTGGAGCATGGCGCGCGTGCGCAAAGTCGAAGATGTGCGCGTGGTACAACGCGGTACTCGGTATGCGCTGCAACGCCATATCGCCGCCTTGCGACAGCGCCTGATGACGCACTACGAAACGGCGCTGGCCGCACCCGGAGATCCAGCACGCGGCATGACGGAACCGGGCACCGCATCGGGCGTTGCAACCTCGCAAACGGCGCGGCCTTACGCGCACGCGACGGCGCAGTTGCTGGTGGCCATGGTCTTTGGCGAAGGCGGCTTGCAGCAATCGTTGCCGCGCCTCACGCGCGACCAGTTCCGCGCTGCCGGGTTATCGCACCTGTTGGTCGCGTCCGGCACGCAAGTCGCGTTTCTCGGGGCGCTGCTCATTGGCACTGCACGCTGGCTGCGCTTGCGTCACGGCTGGTTGCTGTTGCTGGTTGTGCCCACGTTGATGCTATATGCGATGCTGGCCGGTGGCGCGTCCAGCATCTGGCGCGCTACGGTAGCCGGTGTTTGCGTTGCGTGGGCCTTGCTCCTGGGGCGCGATACTGATGGAGTCTCGTTGTGGTCGCTGTCTCTCATCATCCTGCTGCTCATCGAACCGATGCAATTGCACGATCTCGGTTTTCAACTCACGTTCGCCGCTACGTGGGGATTGTTGGTGCTCGCTCCAGCCCTGCGCCCTCGTCTGGAGCGCATAGCCGGCGCGGGATGGCTGGCGCAGTTGGCTGCGCTTTCCCTCGGAGCACAACTCGCCGCCACGCCGCTCTTGCTGTATCACTTCGGGCGCATGAGCCTGGTCGGGTTGGGCGCCAACTTCATTGCGGTTCCGCTGGCGGCTGTGCTCGTTACCGGCGGCCTCGTTGGCCTGGTCGTTCCCTGGGCTAACGCGCTCAATTACCTTCTGGTGCGCTTCATGGATGGTGTCGCGACGGTTGCCGCAAGGGCTCCCGGCGCGCAGACAGAGGCACCGCCGTTGCCACTCTTGTGGACAATTGGCTGCTACGCCCTACTCGTCCTGGCATTGCTTCCGGGCCAATGGAACCAGCGCTGGAACGAACTCGATGCGAGTACTCGCCTGACGATACTCCGGCACCAGTTCATCAGTTGGTGGCAGCGCAAGCGGCAGACGATGGGTTTCCGTCCACAAAGCGCATTGGTCTGCCTGGCTCTGGTATGCACCGCATACTCTGTGTGGCGCACCGTTGCAAGCCGCAACGCGCCGCTGCGCGTCACCGTGCTGGATGTGGGACAAGGTGAGTCTATTGTGGTGCAAAGCCCGTCGGGCCGCACGGTTCTTATCGACGGCGGCACGCGCGGCGACGAAGGACGCGGCGAAGTGGGTCGCTCCGTCATCGTGCCCTATTTGCAATCGATGGGAATACAACAGATTGACGCCATGGTGTTGACCCATGCCGATTCCGATCACTGCAACGGCTTGCCTGCGGTGCTGCGCGAAGTGCCGGTTCGTCTGGCTATCGACGGTGCTGCGGCGCACGACGAAATGTTGGGCGCACCCAGTACTCGGGCGATCGATCAAAGAGATTCTGGAGCCGCCGACATGGGCAGCGTCGCCGATTACGCCGCCGTAAAGCGATTGTGGTGCGAACGCGGTGTTCCGGTTCATGCAGCTCGCGCCGGACAAAAGCTGCAACTGGGCGATGGCATTGTGCTCACTGTGGTGGCGCCTTTATCTCCGCCGTTGCGCGGTGAAAACAATAACGGCGCGGTGTTGCGTCTCGATCATGGTGCGGTCAGCATGTTGCTCACGGGCGATATTGAGCGCGAAGCCGAAGAGCGTCTGCTGCGGCGCGGTGCGCCCCTGCAATGCACGGTTTTGAAAGTGGCGCATCACGGTTCGAAAACCAGCACGTCACCGCAGTTTCTACGCGCGGCGGCACCAAAAGTCGCGGTATTATCCTGTGGGCGTTATAATTCCTTTGGACACCCTAATCCTGTGACGCTGCAACGTCTGGCCGAACAACGTGTCGCAACCTTTCGCACCGATATTGATGGCGCGGTTGAGATTCTCTCCGACGGACGCACCTGTTGGGTTCAAACATTCCGTTAAGAAGCGCTGTCTCATGCGCGAAACTCGTTCCTGAACATGCAAAAACTTTCTGCTGCAGAAGCCGCTTCCATTCGAGACGCCGCACGTCGTGTGATCGCCCAGGTCGAGCGCGTTATTGTCGGCAAGCGCGACCTTATTGAACTCGTCACCGTAGCGCTGCTGGCCCGTGGACACGTTCTCATCGAAGATATCCCGGGTGTCGGCAAAACCACTCTGGCCAAAGCGATGGCCAAAGCAATCGGCGGCAGTTTCAAGCGCATTCAATTCACGCCCGACTTGCTGCCGGGCGATGTAACCGGCCTGACCATTTACAACCAGAAATCAAACGAGTTTGTTTTCAACGCCGGGCCGGTGTTCGCCAACGTCGTGCTGGCCGATGAGATCAATCGCGCCACGCCCAAGACGCAGAGCGCTCTGCTCGAATCGATGGAAGAGATGCAGGCCACAGTCGATGGCGTGACGCGTGTGCTGCCCACACCGTTTTTCGTCGTCGCCACACAGAACCCGGTCGAATATCGCGGCACGTATCCGCTGCCCGAAGCGCAGATGGATCGCTTTCTGATGCGTGTTTCGATGGGCTACCCGCGCCATGACGAAGAAATCGAGATGCTGGAACGTCACTCCGCTCTCGACCTGGCTTCCGAGTCAACCTTGTCGTCGGGCCTGCACCTCAACGGCGCGGCTCCGCCCTCGCACAATGGCAGCACGCACAGCACAAGCGTTGTCGGCGGCAGCGTAACCGACCGAGTACTCGATAGCGACACGCCCGAAGATAACGCCAACGTTGATATGGCTTTGCTGGAGCGCGTTGAAACCGTCTTGACGCCCGAAGAAGCGCAGGCGCTGCAAACCGAACGTATGCGCGTGTGGGTGTCGCCGCCGGTGCGCGAATACATCGTGACGCTGGCTCATGCAACGCGCGATCAGTTTGAGGTGCGCCTGGGCGTGAGCCCGCGCGGTTCGCTTGCGCTGCAACGTGCAGCGCAAGCCATAGCCGCCATTGAAGGCCGCGAGTATGTTTTGCCGGACGACGTTAAGCGACTGGCCATCCCGGTGCTGGCGCATCGCATGGTGATGCAAACCGGCGATGCGCGTGACGGTTCTGCCGAGATTTTGCTCCAACGCCTGCTGGACGAAGTACCCGTTCCCGCCACGTCGGTCTGATTGTCACGACGCAGTTTGTCACGAGGCTAAAACTTATCGTGTCACCTGGATGTCCGGCAGCGATTGATCTTGAACTATGTTGCCTGCACCTCCTCAATCCGGCTCCAAAAACGCGCGCCGCGAAGCCGGTCGTAACAGCGCCGCAAAGAACCTCGCCAATCAAGCGAGTGCCCATCAAGCGAACGCCGGTCAAGCGAGCGTCAATCAAGCGAGCGCCGATCATCAAAGTGCCAGTCACCTGAGCAGTAATCGTAAGCTTCCTCGCAACAAGACCAAAGCCCGGAATGCCCGGCGCGAAGTCAACCACGTTCGCCTGGCGCTGCTGGTGGCGATGCTGTTCACGATTTTGGTGGCAACCATGTTTCGCACCACAGCGATCGTGTTCATGGCCGCCTTTTTATGCGCCGCGCCGCTGATGGGCCTGATCGTCGGACGGTTGATGGGACGCGGCATTGCCGTAGCGCGACAATTGCCCGAGGTCGGCACCAGCGGCGATATCGTGGTGGGACGATTGATGCTGGAGCAGCGCGGACGCATTCCCACTTTTCTGGTGCATCTGCGACCCGGCTCTATTGGAGGTGGAGCACAACCGCCGTTAGCGCTTCATGGCCCGGCTGAATACGTCATGCCCATGCTGCGCCCCGGTGAAACGGCGGAATGGTCGCCTCAGTGGAGACTGGGACGGCGCGGCGTTTACCAACTACCGCCGGTGCAAGCCGGCGCGCGTGATCCGCTGGGCTTGTTCACCAACACGCAGCCCACGACTGCGCCGGACACGATCACAATTTTGCCGCGTCCGGTGCGTGTCGCCCGCCTGGGGTTTTGCGGTGGCACACAGCACGGCGCCCACACCCCGCAGGCCGCAACGGCCACCGCCGATGCCACCGATTTTCACGGCATTCGCACCTGGCGGCCCGGCGAGGCGATTCGGCGCGTGCACTGGAAAAGCACCGTGCGCACCGGAGAATTGCACGTCGTCGAGTGGGAAGAAGACCCCGGCTGCGATCTCAACGTGCTTTTTGACGCGCGTAGTTTCATACCGTCATCGAGTACTCAGCACCATGTCAAATCAGATGGCGCCGACACAGATATTGTTGACGAGGCGCTGGAAACGCAGATTACAATCGCGGCCTCGATTGCGGCGCATCTGCTGGAGAACGGGCGCATTTTTCGCTTTTTCTGCTGGCAGCCGCTTGCCGATAAGCTTCGTGCTGATGAGCTTCAAGCACCAGACCAACCGAAAACAGCAAACTTCACGGTGCAGCGCCACCGCGCGCAACGCACCGGCGAGATTGCCGGCACCATGAGAGTTCTGGCGGAGCTACAAACACTGCGAGGCGCAAGCGATCTCGATGGCGAAACGGCGCAACAATGCTCGCTATCACGTATGGCGCAAGAATTGGCGTCCGAGATTGGACGGGGATCCACCAACGCGGGCGGCACTGTCATCATCTGCTCCACGCTATCGGATTACACCAAAGCGTGTGCCCAGATCCCCCGCCCGTCCGGTGCTGCATCGCCTTATATACTGGCAGTCGATCCTTATAGCTTTGTCGCTTCAGCCGATACCACACAGCGCCCCACCAATTCGACCGGCGACTCTTCGCCAGGCACCAGTGAGCCCGCAGGCAACGCAACGCCGGCCAGAGTAGCAGCTTCCAATGTGCGAGTCGTGCGACGCGGCGACTCGTTAATTACCGCTCTTGAACGATGAAGCCGTATTCAAGAGTTACGCAGTGATGTGCAGAAGCGATGTGGCGCAGGGCCACAGCAAAACGGAACGAAACGGCCCTATCGAATGTCTGCATAAGTAGTTTTTCGAGGCACCACTCCGAGGCACCACCAAGTGAAATTTTTCGCATCTCATTCACCGGCCAACACATCCACCAATACCGGCGCGCCGGGCCAGCCGCAACGCCCCGATGCGCAACGCCCTGAGGCGCAACGCCCTGATGCCCAAGGTGCCAACACAGAAAGTGTTCTCGACGCAGGCATTCTGGCGGAGGTAAGCACTTCGGCCAAGGCGGCGCTTCTGGCGACCGCACCCGCTTTCCTGGCCCTGGTTGTTGCCGCCGGCGTTGGCGTTTATGCGCTGGCCCATACCGTCGCGCTGCCCGAATTCACTGCACAATTGTGGCTGGCGTTGGCGGTGGCCCTGGCGAACTGCGCGGTAAATTGCTACGGCACAACACGCCGGCTACAACTGCCGCCGCAGGACGCACGCCGTCGCATGTGGGCCTTCTGGCAGGGTTTGAGTTGGATTGTAGCCCTGCTGCTTGCAGTGCTGCCGCCGATTTGTGTTGTGCTGCATGTACCGTTGTTTGTGCCCGCCGATGTGGCAACCGATAACAACCTGCTTGTCGCGGTTTTCATGGGCTGGTTTACAGTCGCTTGCATCATGTTTACCGGTGTCCTCATGGGGCCGGTTTTCGGCCCCAGCCGGCCCGTCCCGTTTTCCGTTGCCCTGCTGCCCGAGCTTTCTCTTTTCGGTTTGCTTCACATTGTGTCAGTCGATACTCCCGTGATGGTGGCCTTCATGGTGTACACCGCCGCCACACTTTATTTGCTCGCATACGAAAGCTACCTGGTGCGCAAGCCATTCAGCAACAGAACACTCTCGTCATCGACACCATCGCACGCTGCGGAAGTGCCTCTGGCCGGGCGCGTGCGCAAGGCCGCCGGGCACTACATCGTGGCCTGTGGTGTCTGGCTGACTATTTTCTCCGTGGGTGCCGGTTTGCTTTATGGACCCTTGTCGGTGCTGTTGCCGTGGTCGCTGTCTGTCGATTTCGTGCGTTCACGCCTCGATAGTCGCGAGGAAACCCGCGACTGGCGCGACGCCACGCGTGTTATGGAGCTGCGCGGTGGCGCTTATCCGCTTTCTGACAGGCCTGTTATGAGAGTGCGCATAGAGGAAGGTGAATCCAGATCATTGTGGCGCGGGCGCGTTTACGAACAGTACTCCGGTCGCAGTGATACGGCCTCGCGCTGGGAGATATTTGCAATACGCGGCGAAGGAACCTACGAAGAAATACCGGCCAAGCAACAAGCGTGGATCGGTTTAAAAGCGACCAAGTCCCAGGTGAAGTCCGGTCTGCAACGCTCTTTGCCGCCTCTAAGAGACAACATGGCCACGCGAAAGCGCGTAACCGAGAGATTTAGTTTGCTGGAAGGCTTTTCCGGTGGAGCAGCCGTTCCGGTTTATACTTCGGGCGAGCCTGTAGCCGTGAATACATCTTATGAAACCATCGCTTTGCGCACCGACGGCACCGCGCGCATGGCCGATGGCGTCCGTGGCCGGCGCATTTTCAGGGTTCGCTCGCAGGTTATCGAGCCTAACCTGGCAAAGTTGAGCAACGCGCCCGGTTTAGATACAGCCAGTCTGGAAAACTGGAGAAAAGACGAATATACAGCACCAACTCTGCAACTTCCCGGTGGCGAGACGAACGAACGCTTGCGCCAGATCGTGGCACAAATTCGTCGTGATGCCCGGCTCAACAACCGTGAGATGCGCACGCCCTACCATAAAACGGTTGCCATCAGCCGTTATCTTATTGATCACTGCGAGTACTCGCTGGCGACGCCGTCCGTTCCTCCCGGCGAAGACAGCGTGATATTCTTTCTGACGCAGTCGCGCCAGGGCGCCTGCGATATGTTCGCGTCTGCGATGGCACTGCTGTTGCGCACCATGGACGTGCCGGCGCGCGTCGCCAGCGGTTTCCGGCAACCCGAAATACCGGAAGACCCCGAAGGCAAATCCTTCCTGGTGCGCGAGCGCGACGCCCACGCCTGGGTCGAGTATTTTGTGCCCGACCTGGGATGGATGTCTTACGACCCGACCGATGGCACGCACGAAGCAAACAACTCGCTGGGCGCGCAGGTGCTCAACCTGTTGCATCTGTCGCAGTTGCGCAATCAGGGGCATTTGCTGGTGGTGCCTGCACTGGGCGTATTACTCCTCCTTACCGGCGGAGCCTGGACGCTGCTGGACAAGCGCAAAGCCGCGCGACCGGCCATGATCCACATCAACACACCCGACGACAACACACGCCAGCGCATTCGCAGTACGTATGTCACGGCAAAGCGAGCACTGGCGCGTCATGTGCGCGGCCCGGCAGGACAAACGCCCCACGAGTATGAAGCCACTGTGCTGAGCAGCGACATCTCGCCCGAAGCCAAACAGGAACTCTCGGCCTTAACATATCTCTTCGTGATGGCCAACTATTCCACGGCGTCCTTAGCCAATGTGGTGAACGAAACACACTTGCGCGCCTCATTGCAGCGCTTGCGCCGCGCGCTACGCTAAGTTACACCCAGTCACGAACAAAGCACGAGTACTCGCTTGAGTATTTGTGGGCAGCCGACACCTAAACTTCTCGTTTCCAAATGCTTCCCTACCAGTCTTTTGCGCGTGCCAAAGTCGTCCCCAAAACCGGCCCACACCGCGTTTACGGGACGCTGGGCGACGCTTACCTGCAAAACATTGTCATACAATCGCTGCTCGACTGGAGCCTGCCCGCTGAAGAAGGTGGCCGCGACTTCAACATGGATACCCTCGACGGTGAAAGCGCCTCCATCACCGATGTGCTGTCGCGTTGCGGCAATCTGCCGTTTCTGGCCGAGCGGCGTGTCGTGCTGGTGCAACGCGCCGAAAAGCTGGAAGGCTTGAGCCGTGGTGGCGACGAAAAAAGCGACGGCGCAAAACCCAAGTCCGGCAAAGGCTCCAAAGCCTCGGGAACAAAGGAATCGCCGGCCAAGCGTTTCGCCAATGGCATCGAGAACCTGCCCGCGAGTACGGTTCTCATTTTGTCGCGCACAGCCGAAACACCCGAGCCCGGCGCGCGCAAGGAAACGCCGCGTTGCATCAACGCCGCCGTCGATCGAGTACTCGAAGAGCATGGCGTTGTCATTGATTGCACTGTGGGAGCAAAGGCCGGTTCGATGGCGACGGCGATTGTCAACAACGAAGCGGCACGTCTTGGCATTCCTCTGGGGCCAAGCGCCGCCGAACACCTGGTGCAGCGTGCCGGACACAACATTGCGGGTCTGCTCAATGAACTGGAGAAATGCGCGCTGCGCGCCGGTATCGGTCAACCCGTCACGAACGCTGTCATTGACGACATGGTAAAACGCGCGCCGCAAGAAACCATCTTCGACCTGACTGATGCTCTGGGTGCCCGGCAGGGGCCGCGTGCAATTGGCCTGCTGCGCGAGCTAATTGGCAGCGGCGAGCCGCCCGAGCTTGTGCTTGCGATGCTGGTGCGCCATCTGCGTCATCTGCTGCAAGCCCGCGCCTGCCTGGATGTGAAAGCGCCGGTCGATGCCGGTTTTCTCAACCGCATGCCGCCGGCTGTGGCCGCGCAGTTCCCACGCGAAGGACTGGACAGCCTCAGCATGCAGCTTCAATCGCAGGGTTGGAAAGGTCGTCTGTTTGCTCAGCAAGCGCGCAACTTTTCAACGCCGCAGTTGCAAGATGCCCTGCAAGCCGCTCTGGCCGCCGACCTGGCGATGAAAGGCATCGAGGGCGATGGTGGCGCCGAAAGCAGACAGTTACCCGAACTTTTGCTGGAGCTTTTTGTGGCCCGACTCTGTTAAGTGCTGTTCGGAACCGCCAGGCTGTGCTAACCCCTCTCACGCCTATTCGGATGCAATGAATCTGATGCTATGCAATTGAGCACTCACTTGGCTGGTGCGGGTCGCAGCCAAGGCCTCCTGTGCATTGGTTAGAACTTTGCCCAGTTAAGCTTTGCTGCGACATAAGTTCAGTCCATTGTATGCTATCGGTTGTTGGAAAAACACTTCAACTTTTCCAGGCACAGAGCGTCTTGGATAAGGTCGTTGCCACTTAAGTATGAAAGCGCTGTCATGAAATTCTCGTTGTTTTTTCTACCTACTCATCGTGCGTGTGCCGTGCAATTCGACGCAGCCGAAATTCGTGCCGAGAAGTCGGCGTCTACCACATTACACAAGCTGCGAGTACTCGCAGTGAGTTGCCTGACGCTGACGCTTTCAAGTGCCATGACTTTGGCTCAAGGCACCAACGATAACGCAACCGAGTTTCCGACACAGCAGACGACAACACCGGCTGTCTCACCTGCGACGCCGGCAGCAACACCGCGACCGATTGCGCCGCCACCTCCGCCGCTGGCGCAGGCTTATGTTGCAGCCAGGCCGCCGATTGAAGTGGCCTACGGTCGCACCATGGTGCCGGTCTCCTTTTTGTCAAACGGGCTGGGCGCTTCAGTGGGGCCGCTAAAGGATGGTCACTGGCGCATCCTGTATTTTGGTCACACGGTCGATCTTTACCCTTACCAGCAGGGCGCACGCTTTGACGGTCGGCAGGTGACGCTGCCAACAGCACCGCAAACCATAAACGACACTCTCTACGTTCCCTGGACGCCGCTGGCCGAACTCTTTGGCGTGCGTTGGCGCATCGTCTCACCGCAGGCGAACCCAGATCAAGGCGGCGAAGCGTCCAGCACTGTTGCTAACAACGCTGCGGTCAGAGGCAGCGCCCTCTCATCACGCGCTAAGACGTCTCCGGTGCCTGCTGCATCCACCACACAAAAAGCAGATGCAACAACGTTTCTGCTGCAATATCCGGCAGCTTACATTCAGAATGTACGGCATTCAGTTTCTCCTGAGCGCACGCGCATTACAGTTGATCTGAGCAATGCAACTCGCATTGTTGCGGCGCAAGACGGCCTGGACGTGCAGTTTTATCTGGCCGGAGCGCGACGCCCCAATGTACCAACCGTAACTAAAGTCAACGACTATCTCGTGCCACGCGCCGTGACACGCAGTGGAGATTGGCGCGCCGTTGTGTCGGTTCGGCTCAATTACTCGGCGCCGGTGCGCTGGTTCACCGTCGGTAGCCCGCCGCGCCTCGTCATTGATTTGCAGCGGTTGTTCGAGGAAAAGAACACCAACCCCATTGAAGGCGGCCTGGCGCTGACTAAGATTCGTCGCGGCACGGGTCATGGCCCGGTGCAGATGTATGTGGTGCGCGTCGACCCGCGTGACGGATGGCGTTTGCGTGTGGCAACCGGCGGCGCATCGGTGTTGCAACGCGGACGACCGTCGCGCATTGCCAGCCGTCACAAAGCTTTGGTTGCAGTCAACGGTGGGTTTTTCGCCTACGATGGCGCTGCGGTGGGCGCTCTGCTCATTAATGGCGAGTGGATACGCCTGCCGTGGAAAGGTCGCACGGCTGTTGGCTTCCGTCCCGATGGCACGGCGCGCATCGGCAACATGCAGGCGCGCGCCACGGCTCAGTTCGGCAGTGGCCTCAGCATCTCCGTGCGCGACCTCAACGGCTGGCCGGATAAAGGTTTCGTGACGGCGCTGACGCGGCGCTTCGGCAACTATTACCAACTTCGTTCCGGTGAAATGGCGGTTGTCGTCAAAGACGGCTCCGTAGTGGGCAAGCCGGGCGGCGGTGGCGTGCATATTCACCAGGAGGGGTTCACCCTAATCGCCAGCGGCGCGGCCCGTCCCTGGCTCGATAAAGTGCAACGTGGCCAACGCGCTTCGTTGAAAATTCAACCCGTCGGCTGGGAAGGTTTCTCCACGGCTCTGGGCGGAGGGCCGCGTCTTTTGAACAATGGCCGCGTCGAAGTGACGGCATTAGAAGAGGCCTTTCGCGCCGATGTACGCGTCGGATTGGGGCCACGCACCGCGCTGGGCATCGACCGCAGCGGACGCTACATCATCGCAGTTGTAGACGGGCGCCAGAAGTTTCATTCCACGGGCCTCACTCTCACGGAAATGGCTTACACCATGCAAAAACTCGGTGCCGTGGACGCTCTTAATCTCGATGGTGGCGGCTCGACTGTGCTCGCCGTGCGCAGCCGCGTTGTGAACAAACCGTCCGATGGCACCGAGCGCAGCGTTTCTAATGCACTGCTGGTCATGCGCTAATGCGAGAAACGCGACAAGGGCAGCGACACGTAGCAGAACAACCCACGGAAGCTGTTCCTGAGTACTCGTTGCTCGCGCGGGCCTGGCTGCCGCTCTTGTTGTTCACACTCGCATTGTGCGCGCGCCTCATCGGTTTGCGTTGGGGACTGCCTTCGCCCGAGCGCTGGTATTCTTACCACCCCGATGAGCGCCAGATTGTAGCCGCCGTTCTCAGCCTCGATTTCTTTAGCGGCGACTTCAATCCCAACTTCTTCAACTATCCATCACTTTTTATTTATCTGGGGTATGTCGCGCATTTTCTGACAAGCGGCTTCGGCCTGACGCACCAGATTACAACCGGAAACCAGATGTGGGCCTTTGCGCACGATGTCATTTTCAGCGCTCGCTTCGTCTGCGCAGTGCTGGGCGCGGCGACGGTGCCGCTGGTGTATCTCACGGCGCGCGAAGTTGGCGACAGACGAATTGCCATTATCGCCGCTGCCCTAATGGCGCTGCTTCCCGGCCATGTGCAACATTCTCATTTTGCTACAGTCGATGTGCCCGCGACATTTTTCGTGGCACTATCGCTGTGGCTGGCCGTGCGTGCTTTGCGGGACAGCACAAAGTTCAACGAGCATTCGGACGAGTACCCGACAGACGACATCACACGCTGGCGGCGCAATAGCTTGATGTGGTCGGCCTTTGCCGCCGGACTCGCAGCAGCCACCAAATACAATGGTGTGATTGTTCTCATTGCTCCTCTGATTGCGTTGTGGTTGCTGCACCGAAGCGCACGAGGCAAGCAGGCGCACAGCGTGAAGACCATTGGCATACTTCACACAGCGCCGCTCTTGCTTGCGCTTTCCATTGCCGGTTTCGTGATCGGATGTCCTTACAGCCTGCTGAACTTTCGTGAGTTCTGGGGTGAAGATGTCAATGGCTTTGCTTATGAACTGTTTGTGCATCCCCGTGAAGGCAGCGGCGAAATTTTCCAGAATACGGGCAACGGCTGGTGGTATCACCTCACCTTCAATTTGCCGTTTGCGGTAACAACTCCGCTGCTCTGCGCCGCCATCATCGGCGCTGCTACCTTAAAAATGCAGACTCACGATAAGCGAGTACTCACTGCTCCCCTGCTCGCTTTTGCCGTCGTTTACTTTTTCGCACTGGGCTTTTCGCAGGTGCGATTCATGCGCTATGTTTTGCCGCTGGCCCCCGCTCTGTGCGTGTTCGCCGCGCTGCTGATTGACTTCGTCGCGACACGTCGTAGTGCAACACATTCGCGACTTGGTATCGTTTTGGGAACCGCATTGTGCCTTCTGGCACTTATGGGAACCGTTGATGTTTTGCGACCCTTTGCACGAACTGATGCACGGGACGCCGCCGCGACGTGGCTGAAAGCTAATGCAACATCGGCCACAGTTGCCCTGGCATCCGATAGGCCGTGGTTCTGGTCTGCGCCTTTGTCGCCGCAAGATTCTCCGCCCGGTTCGGCGACTTCGGTTGAAGACGCCTTAGCGCAGGCTGCCACAGCGGGCACATCCTATAACTTGAGTACTCTGGCTTTTGACGCCAGCCGGCTGCGCCGCGATAAACCGCAGTATGTGGTCATGAGCGAACTTGAATGGCGTGACAAGGAACGTCTGCGTGATGCCAACTACGAGGTGTTTGTGACGAGCCTGAACCAAGACTATGAATTGCAGCAGACATTCGCCGGTGCGCCCGCCCTTTTACCGGGACGCGCCTGGGTGCCGCACGATTTCCTGTACACCAATCCGCAAGTGCGCGTTTACCGCCTGAAAAGTACATCCTAGCCGAATGCATGTACTTCCTGTTGCCAAGCGCAGCACTGTGGTACAGCACGCCGTGTGATAAAATAGGCGGCGTTTGCTGTTCGTTGATACTTCGTTTCAATCCTCACTTCATAGCGCGGGAGCATGGCATGAAAACTTCGTCCGGTTCAGTCGTTAAGTTTGGCACTGACGGTTGGCGTGCCGTGATCGCGCAGGAATATACATTCGACAACGTGCGCGCCGTGGCCGCAGCGCTGGCCGCACATCTTCTGGAAAACGAAGCACAACGCGCGAAGAATGGCGTTGCCATCGGTTACGACACACGCTTTTTATCGACCGAGTTTGCGCAAGCCACCGCCGAAACCATCGCAGCAGCCGGTATTCCGGTTTTACTTTCCGACCGCGATTGCGCTACGCCCGCTATCGCGTGGGCCGTGCGCAGCCGCAATCTCGCCGCTGGCGTGATGATAACGGCTTCGCACAACCCGCCCAAGTGGAACGGCTTTAAGTTCTTTCTGCCTTCCGGCTGCTCCGCCGACAAAGAGGCGACCGCTTCAGTTGAATCAATGTTGGGCAAAAAGGCGCGCATAGCCGCTTCTCCAGCCCCCGTTGAAATGTTCGATCCCAAGCCCGATTTCCTGGCCGGGATGCGCAACGTCATCGACTTCGATTTGCTGAAAAAGGCGCGCGGCAAAGTGGTGTGCGACTTTGTGCATGGTGTGGGACGTGGCCTGCTCGACCATGCCCTGCGTGAGTGCAACTGGCATGTGCAGACCATTCGCGCCGATCCTGATCCAATGTTTGGCGGCATTTTGCCGGACCCGGCTAACCCGGCCACGCACCAGACGTTGATCGAAGCGGTTCTCAAAAACAAGGCCGATTTAGGCCTGGCCAACGATCCCGATGCCGATCGTTTTGGAGCCGTCGATAGTGAGGGAATTTATCTCACGCCGAATCAGGTGCTGTGCCTCATTTATGTTCACTTGCTGGAGCATCGCGGTATGGAAGGTCGCGTCGCGCGCACTGTCGCCACGACACATCTTCTGAATGCCATCGCGGCCAAGCACAAGCAGCAAGCGCCGCTGGAAACTCCGGTTGGTTTCAAGTGGGTGGGCGAAGCCATCAACGATGGTGAAGTGATCTTTGGCGGTGAAGAGTCGGGCGGCTTGAGCATCGCGGGCAACGCGCCCAATAAAGACGGCGTGGTGGCCGATTTGCTGATTGCCGAAGTGTGGGCCCTGCACAAAGAACCTCTGAGTACTCGCTACGCCAAACTGCTCAAGAAATATGGCTCGTTCTACTCATCGCGCATTGATGTGCATCTGGCGGGTGATGCTAAAGATGCGCTGATGAGCCGCTTTCGCGACAACCCACCATCTTCGTTTGCCGGCGTCAGCGTAGCGAACACAGTGACGCTTGATGGCGTCAAGCTCAACCTCGAAGACGGCTCCTGGGTGCTGATGCGCCCTTCAGGCACCGAACCACTGGTGCGCGTTTACACCGAAGCGCGCAGCAAAGCGCGTCTCAAAGACCTCGAAAAAGCTGCCGCTCAACTCGCGTAGTGCTTCTCGCCGGGTGCAGGAACCGCGTAGTGTGTAATCCAATTTGCCGCCTTATTGTGGCCCATACAAGGTGTCAAATTGGGTTGTAGGAATGGATAGCGAACCCAGATTTACCACCCGGCTAGAACTCCGGCTCCTGTTCGTTGCCTCAACTCCAAACGGTGCGCCTGGCTCCTCAAGCGCACCGTTTGCTTGCCGCGACGTTCCATGCCCTGCACGACAGTAACTCAAGTTCTGCCTGGTTGACACAATGTTTTTTCTCTGTTCTTGGCCAATTCCGTGTCAAGTTGGTTGGTGCAACAGTTGCGGCAAAAAGAGAGATCCACCCGAACTGCTGACGACTTTGTATCAACACCATCGTTGATGCGGAGAAGAGGCTTTCTTGAACACACCCGGCTATCTGACAACTCCATCAAGCCACCACACGCACCAGGGCGCGACCCACGAGAGCGTGACGCACCAGGGCGTAGTGGCTAACGGCACGGCGACTAACGGTGCGTCGTCGCACGTCGTGGCGGTGTCGAGGCCGGCGCGAATTGGGCCTGCGAATCTGCCCATTCGAGTACTCTTAATCGACGACAATCGGGACGATTACCTCATCACCTCCGACTTCTTTGAAGACTGCAACGATCTCACACTGCGTCTCGACTGGGTCGATAATTATGAAGATGGTTTGGCCGCTGTTCTCAGTGGCCAATACGACGTTTGTTTGCTGGATCATCTTCTGGGCGCACAAAGTGGTCTTGACCTGTTGCACGAGGTTGGCGCAGCCGGATGCACAGTGCCCATAATCATGCTGACCGGCCTCAGCGACCGCGAGGTTGATCTTGAAGCGATGCGTGCCGGCGCCGTTGATTACCTTGTAAAAGACCAACTTTCGGCTCCGCTTCTGGAGCGCAGCATTCGCTACGCGATGGAGCGCAAGCGCAGCGAGGAAAAACTTCAGCAATCGCAGCAGTTTCTACAGCTCACGCTGGACGCTCTGGCCGCCAATATCGCTGTCCTGGACGACCGGGGCATCGTCATTGCCGTTAATGAGGCGTGGCGCAACTTTGCCCATCAGGGAGATTTTAAAGATTCTTCCTATGGCATCGGTTCCAATTACCTCGACATCTGCAACGCAGCACCTGAGGTCGCCGAGTCCGTGGCCGTGGCCGAGGGCATCCGTCAGGTTCTGCGCGGAGAGTGCCAGGAATTCCAACTCGAATATCCGTGTGTTACCCCGCAATCGCACTTGTGGTTCAACGTTCGCGTGACGCGCTTTCAGAGCAGGGATTCGGTGTGCGTTGTTGTGGCACACGAAAACATCACCGACCGCAAGACTGCCGAAGAGCATCGCCGGCAAAGCGAGATGCACCTGAGCACTCTGATCAAGGGCACGCCGTTTGTGGTCTGGATCGTTGATACGAACCGCGTCTTCAGCTTTTCCAACGGACGAGTACTCGGTGAACCTGGTTTGCAGCCGGGTGAAGTGGTCGGCAAGTCGCTGGAGCAAATTTACGGCAATGTCCCGGAGATTATACGTGCCCATGAGCGGGCTTTTGCCGGCGAAGAAGTCAGTCTTGAAACGAAACTGGGCGACATGGCATTCGAGGCGCGTTACTCGCCGGTGCGCGATGCCAGAGGCGACATCACCGGTGTTTTCGGCGTGGCGCTTAATATCAGTGAACGCAAGGCCGCCGAAGAAGCCCTGCGCCAGTCGGAAACGCGCTTCCGCACTGTTGTGCAAAACCTGGGCGAAGGTTTGCTCATCACCGATCTCAACGATACGGTGTTATATGCCAACGCACGCATGAGCGAGTTATCGGGCTACTCGCACGAAGAGTTGCTGGGGCGCCCGGCCTATGAACTGCTGCTGTCTCGTGAGGATTGGCCGGACTTGCTCCAACGCAATCAGCAGCGCGCGAGCGGGCAAGCGGAATGCTACGAGGTGCTCATGCACCGCAAGGACGGCAACACCTTCTGGGCGGAAGTCAATGCCACACCGTATCTCGATGCCGAGGGCAATATCTGCGGCACGCTCGGCGCGATTACCGATGTTACGAAGCGCAAGCAGGCCTTAGCGGCGCTGGCAGAAAGCCAATATCGCCTGCAAGCGCTGTTCAACAATGCCCAAGACGCCATCTTGCTGATGGATGATGCCGGTCGCTACATGGAAGCCAACCCGGCGGCCTGCGAGTTACTGGGCTATACACGCGAAGAAATTCTCACCAAGACAGTGCGTGAAATCACAGCCGCCGGGCAGAACGAACCCGCAGACCACTTGTTGCGCGACTTCATCGGACATGGCCACCAGAGCGGCGAGTATGTCCTGAACAACAAGGACGGCACACTGGCGGTTGTTGAATATCGTGCTGTCGCCAACATTGTTCCGGGCGTACACCTTTCGGTGATGCGCGACGTTTCCGACCGCAAGCGCGCCGAGCAACAACGCCAGGCCACAACGCAAGGGTTATTCGCCGTGCTGTCCGCCGCCGATCAACTGCTTTCCTGTCCTGATGTCGATACCCTGGCCAGGCATGCGGTGGAACTGGCGCGTGAGCGATTGGGCATCGAGCGTTGCGCCATTTTCCTGCTGGATGACAACGAGTGCATGAACGGCACTTACGGCACCAACATACAGGGACAAACCACCAATGAGCACCATGTGCGCTTGGGCAAAGCGCATTGGAGGCAACGTCGGCTCCAAATGGAACAGCAGCCTGAAGCACGCTGGCTTGTGCGCGAACAGGCAAGTCTATGGGAGCAGCGCGGACAAAATGGCGTTGAAATCGGCGTTGGCTGGAGCGCAACCACGCTGATTTACTCGCTGCATGGCCCCGTCGGCATGTTCAGCAACGACACAGCCCGCACGCACGCTCCGGTGGACGAGGTAAAGCAGGAACTGATTGCAGTTTACTGCTCGCTGCTGGGCAACATCATCGAGCGCAAGCGCACTGAAGAACGCCAACGCGCGACCAGCGAAGGTCTCAAAGCCGTTATGACGGCTGCCGATGAGTTGCTGAACTGTCCCGACCTCGACACCTTGTTGCGCCGCGCCGTGGAACTGGCGCGTGAGCGATTGGGACTCGAGCGCTGCGGTATTTGCCTGGTCGATGCCGCACGAGGTGAGATGAGAGGCACCTACGGAACCGACCTGCAACGCCGCACCACGGACGAACACACATCGCTAAAAAAGATTTCCTGGGTTCAGGATTATGAAAACAACGAAACCGGCCGCCCTCGCTGGCTCATATTTGAAGACCAGCCGATGTGCGAGTGGACCGGGAACGACTATGTTTCGCTTGACACAAGAGGCTGGGTCGTAGGGACGCCTGTTGTCTCGTCCACCGGCGTTATGGGAGTACTCTACAACGACACGGCTATCAGCGGTGCGCCCATTGATGTCACACAGCAGGAGGTACTGGCCGTCTTTTCCTCGCTACTGGGCAACATTATCGAGCGCAAGCGCGCCGAGCAAACTCTGGCCGAAGAGCGCAACACGCTGCGCACGCTGATCGACAGCCTGCCCGATCACATTTACATCAAGGATCTTGAGGGGCGTTTTACGCTGTATAACGAGTCCGTGGTGCGCCACTTTGCGCTGCCTTCGCCCGGTTGGCTGCTCGGCAAATCCGACCACGACTTATTCCCGGAAGATGCATCCATCTTGCACCGCGAAAACCAGATGCAGTTGATGCGAACCGGGCAGCCCATTCTGGACTGGGAGTATCTCGGACATGGCCCCGGGGGCAAGCCGGAGTGGTTCCTTATCAGCCAGATGCCGTTGCGTGACAGCCAGGGTAACATTGTCGGCATCGTGGGCACCAACCGTTACATCACAGCCACCAAGCAAGCCGAAGAGCGCCAGCGCGCAATGGGAAAAGGCCTGCGTGCGGTGCTCGATGTAGCCGATGAACTGCTCGGCACGTCGTCGCTGGACGCGCTGTTGATGCGCACCGTGGAACTGGCACGAGAACGATTGGGGATCGAACGTTGCGCCATTTTCCTGGTTGACAACGAAAACAACATCATGGCCGGCACCTACGGCACGGACGCGCAGGGACGAACCAGCGATGAGCACTCGCACGGTTTTCCTCTGGAAGGTGTGCGTGAAACGTTCTTCGATTTCTCTTCCAGAGAGCAGCGTCGCTGGAACGTCATAGAGAATGTAGCCCTCACCCAGTGGGACGGCACGGACAATGTCGAATGCGCGACCGGCTGGTCGGCCATGACGCCAATTTTCTCTTCACATGGGCCGGTGCGCGTCCCGGTCGGAGTACTCGTAAACGACGCCGCAATCAGCGGCGCGCCGTTCGACGAGGTGAGGCAGGAAATGGCCGCCGTCTTGTGCTCGTTGCTGGGCAACATGATCGAGCGCCACCGCGCCGCCGAAGCTTTACGCGAAAGCGAAGAAAAGTATCGCACCATCGTCGATACCGCTTACGAGGGCATCTGGTTGCTCGACCGGTACTCGCAAACCAGCTACGTCAACCGGCAGATGGCCCAAATGCTGGGCTACACGCCGGAAGAGATGTCCGGGCGCTCCATCTATGACTTCGCGGACAAAGATGCCGGCGAAGAATTGCGTGAGAGATTCGAACGAGAGCGCTCCACCGGCTCAGCGCAAATCGAATTCTGCTTCCGCCGCAAAGACGGCAGCGAGTTATGGACGTTTATCTCTTGCAATGTCATGCGCAACCCTGAAGGCGAATTCGCCGGTGTGCTCGGCATGGTCACCGACATCACCGAGCGCAAAGTCGCCGAACAAGCGTTGCGCGAAAGCGAAGAGCGCTATGCCCTGGCCGCCAGCGGTGCCAACGACGGTCTGTGGGATTGGGATATGCGCACCGAAAAGATTTATTTTTCGAGGCGCTGGAAAAGCATGCTGGGCTACTCGGACGCGCAGATCGGCGACAGCCCGAACGAGTGGCTAAGCCGCATTCACCCCGACGACGCGGCCAAGGTGCACAGCGACTTGCAAGACCATTTGGCAGGGCGCACATCGCACTTCGAAAACGAGCATCGCATGTCGCATGAAAATGGCACCTATCGCTACATGCTGACACGCGGCCTGGCGGTGCGCGATGCAAACGGCGCGTCCTATCGCATGGCCGGCTCACAGACCGACATCACCGAGCGCAAAGTCGCCGAACAGCAACTGCTGCACGACGCGATCCACGACAGCCTGACCGGGCTGCCCAACCGCGCTCTGTTCAAAGAAGTCTTGAGAAACGCTCTGGAGCGTTTGAAGCGGCGCACCGAGTACTCGTTCGCGGTGCTGTTCCTCGATCTCGATCACTTCAAGGTCATCAACGATTCGCTGGGACATGTGGTTGGAGACCAGCTAATCTGCACCATCGCGCGGCGTCTCGAATCGTGCCTGCGCCCCGGCGACACAGTCGCTCGTTTGGGTGGAGACGAATTCACCATTTTGCTGGACGGCATTGAGAACGCAGACACGGCAACCGCAATTGCCGACCGCATTCAGCAGGAAATGGCCGAGCCGATCGACCTCGACGGCCACCAGCGCTTCACCACAACCAGCATCGGCATTGCACTGAGCACGACGGGTTACGAGCGTCCCGACGACATTTTGCGCGATGCGGATACGGCCATGTATCGCGCCAAGAGTGGCGGGCGTGACCGTTACGAAGTCTTTGACAAAACGATGCACGTGCAGGCCGTGACGCGCCTGGAACTGGAGTCGTCACTGCGCAGCGCCCTGGAAACCCAGCTTATGCTGCACTACCAGCCGATTGTATTGCTGCGCACTGGCCGTATCGTCGGCTTTGAAGCGCTGGTGCGTTGGCGCCACCCTGAGCGCGGCATGGTCCCGCCGGCGGAATTTATTCCTCTGGCCGAAGAAACCGGGCTTATTTTGCCCATCAGCCAGTGGGTGTTGCGCGAAGCCTGTCGGCAGATGCAGCAATGGCAGGAACACTCGCCGCAGTTTGCAGGGCTGACAGTCAGCGTCAATCTGTCGAGCAAACAATTCTCGCAGCCGGGCCTGGACACGCAGGTCGCCCAAATCTTGCAGGAGACAGGCCTCCAGCCGCAGATGCTGAAGCTGGAAATAACCGAGAGCGTTATCATGCAGAACGCAGCCACCGTCACAGCCACACTGAACCACCTGCGAGCACTCAACGTGCAACTTTACATGGACGACTTCGGGACTGGCTATTCGAGCTTATCTTACCTGCACAACTTCCCCATCGACGTGCTGAAAATCGACCGCTCGTTCATCAACCGCATCGGGCCGGAAGGACAACATTCTGAAATCGTGCGCACCATTCTCGGGTTGGCGCGCAGCCTGAATTTAGAAGTCGTGGCCGAAGGCATCGAAACCGCCGAGCAGATGAAACAGCTCCAACTCATGGGGTGCCACTACGGGCAAGGGTATTTGTTCTCCAAACCAGTCGATGGCCAGAGCATCGCCGCTCTCATCGAACAGTGGCCGCAGTGGTGCTAGTGTTCCAACCGGGTAGAGAATTGAGGTGCTGTCCCGAACCCCGAACGGGAGTGAGGGGCTAAGCACGAACCCAGAGCTGCATAGTCCCGTCGCTCACGCTGTGGGTTCGTTATCCGTTCACGTAATCCGTTCACGCAAACAGGCGTGCATCAGAGGTCGAATAAAGTTCTCGTGCGGGTTGCAACAGCTTCCTAGAGCCTATTTCAATGACGTTGCCGCAGCATGAGGGCGCATGGCGTGCGCCCCGACAAGAAACACTCCGCACAATCACACTGAAACGTGCTTTACGCCTCGCTGCTACCGGGAGAGCTTTGCGGCGGTATGCAATCGCCGTCGTTGCCTTCAATCATTTCGGCTAAACCGGCAGGCGGCACGCTCTCCGTAACCGGCACACTCCCTGCGACCAGGGCACCATTATCGGACAGCGCGTCCTCGCCCGGTGATGTTCCATCCAGCGACTGTTTGTGATTGTTGGCAATGCTCGCATGGCTATTTGGCACCGGCTGTGTGCCGTTGGCATTAGCTGCGGGGTGTCCATAGGCTGCGAAAAACGAGCCTTCTTCGTCCATGGCCAGGTGGCGTGCGGCGGCACGGCGCGCGGCATCGGCCAGAGTGCGGCGCGATGGGGCGCGGCTAGGGCCATCTTCGCGCTTCATTTCGCTGTCCAGGATCGGCGCGTCAGGGCGTTTTCCACCGTCGGTATCAAAAGAAGCGTCATATAAATGGAAGCTCTTTTCGATGATGCGGTGTGCCTGCTCCCAACCCAGACGGCGCTCGATGCGCACTTTTTTGTGTTCGAGCTTTTTGTAATCTTCGAAGAACTGCTGCAACTCGTAGAGCGTGTGCTGCGGCAGTTCGGAGATGTCGCGGTAGTGAGAAAAGGCCGGGTCATGCTCGTGCACGGCGATGATCTTATCGTCTTCTTCGTCCTGGTCAACCATCTGCATCACGCCGATGGGCCGCGCTGTGAGAATGCACAGCGGCACCACTTCGTGTTGGCCCAGCACGAGAATGTCGAGCGGGTCGCGGTCGTCGCAGTAAGTGCGAGGAATAAACCCGTAGTTGGCCGGGTAGAAAACCGCCGAGTAGAGTACTCGATCAAGGCGAAGTAAGCCGGAATTCTTGTCGAGTTCATATTTCTGGTGGCTGCCGCGCGGAATTTCGATGATGCAATCGACCAGTTCCGGAGCTTGCTCACCAGGCTGAATACCATGCCACGGGTGCAAAAACATACACGCAGTTTAGCAGGGTCGGGTTGTGCGGCGCGAGGGGCGGAGCAAATTCCATTTTCTTACAAGAAGTGGCCCCTGTCACAGAGGCTTCCAGTAAGCTAAAATGACATCGATGCGAACTGTATCACCACGCGGTAAAGGCTCCGCAACACGCAACCGTTGGGATTCTGCCGGCTCACGCTACGAAGTTCTGGAACGCGTTGGCGAAGGCACCCTGTTCGTGGTTTACCGCGTGCGCGACCGCAGCAACAACCGCGTGATGGCGCTCAAGGCGCTCAAGGGCGCTTTTAACCGGCACCCGCGCTTCGCGAGTACTCTGACGGCGTGCGTTGACCGCATGGCCAAGCTGTCGCACCCCAACCTGGCACGCCTGTGGGAAGTGGGCGAAGAAGAAGGCACTCTCTTTCTGGTCACCGAGTGGCTGCCCGGACAGAACCTGGAGCAGCGTTTGCGCCGCGCGCCGTTTGGACGCGCCGAAGCGCTATCCTTTACCCGCCAGATTGCCGAAGCGTTGCATTACCTGCATCAGAACGGCGCTGTGCACGGCGATTTACGCCCGCGCCATGTGGGTGCCGCCGCCGACGGCAGCCTGAAACTGACCGATGCCGGTCTTTACGAGTCGTTTGTTGCCGCCGGACTAGCGCCGATGGACGTGATGGAAGAAGCCGTTTATTACACGGCACCGGAACGCACTGAAGGCGCGGCGCCCGCGCCGGCTTCCGACCTCTATGCGCTGGGCGTCATTTTGTATCGCATGCTGGCCGGGCGCGTGCCGTTTGATGGGCCGTCGCCCCTGTCCATCGCCCTGCGCCATCGCAAGGACGCGCCGCTGCGCCCCTCACAGTTTAACCCCGATTGTCCGCCTGATCTTGAAGACGTCGCAATGCGCCTGCTCGAAAAAGACCCGCAGGCACGCTACGCCTCCGCCGGACAATTATTGCGCGACCTTGCCGTTGGGCCGGCTGCTTCTCGACCGGCGCGCAACGATACTGCAAGCGCCGCAGCGAGTACTCAGGTGGCTTCTGCACCTCAACCTAACGGCAACGGGGCGGCGCCGTCTCACAGCATAACGCCACCTCAAACTCCCGGAGTGGGCGCTGCCGCGAATGTTGTCGCCACAGGCGTTTCCGCTGCCGGTGCAGTAGCCGCAGGAACTATCGCCGCAGGAGCGACAGCCGCAGGAGCGACAGCCGCAGGAGCGGTAGCCGCTGGCACGGTACCAGCCGCAGCTCTGGTTGCTGGCGGTGTCGCCACGGGAGTAGCAACGGCAGGAACTGCGGCAGCAACGGCAGCCTCTGCGGCACCTGTCGCAGCAGTAACAGCTGCTGGCGCGGCTGGAGCCACCTCCACTGGAGCCATCTCTGCTGGAGCGACAGCCGCTGGAGCGACAACAACGACAACACCGCTCTCGACATCACCCATTGTGCCGGTAGCAAATACGGCGCGCACAACACCACCGGCTCGCACGGCGCGCGTGCCTCAGGGCGGCTATGACGACACACAAGCCCTGGCCACTCATGATGCAGACGACACAGCCTTTAGAGATGATGACGAACGTTTGGCGCGGCGTGCGCAACGCCGTCGCGAGGCCATCGGAGCGTTGCTTGCTGTTTTCTGGCTTCTGGTAGCTATTGGCCTGTTCGCCGGCATCATTTATGGTGCCTACTACTTCTGGAAAAAAGAAACGCCGCGCGAAGTGCGTGTGCCGAATTACCTCAGCAAAAGCGAGTATGAGGCGCGCAGCCTGCTAAATCGCGCCGGCCTCAAGATGGTTATTGTGGGCCAGGTGTATGATCCGAAACGGCCTGAGGGCACGGTTATCAAGGGCCAGCCTGCGCCGAAGAAGCTGGTGCGCACCGGACGCGAAGTCGGTGTTACGGTTTCACGCGGTCAGGAACCGATTACCATGGCCGACCTGACCGAGTTGGATTTGCAGCGCGCGCGCCAGATTATCGAACGCGGCGGCATGAGGATCGGCAACCTTGCCACGCAGTATCACGACACCATTCCCAGAGGCTATATCTGCGGCCAGTTCCCCGAACCGGGGCAAAGCTTCCAACGCAACGAACCAATCACGCTGATTGTCAGCCTGGGCCCGCAGCTATCCGATCTTTCCTCCGAACCGGCGCAGTTGCCGCCACCGCCGCCGCGTAGTTCACCCACGGAAGATTTTGCACCCTCTTCACCGCTCTCCACGCAATCAACCGATACGCCTGAAGTGGCCCTGGTTTCGCGCACCGTGCACGTGCGTGTGGCCATTCCAGCCGATGGCGGCAGCCAGGAAGTGCGCGTCGTGGTGCGCGACAGCGACGGCGAACATACGGTTTACAGCCACATGCACGCGCCCGGCGACCTGGTGGACGAAGACGTTCAGGTGACTCGCCGCCAGGGCACAACGGCCATTGTGCGCGTTTATGTCGATGGCACGCTGCTACGCGAGCAACGCGTTTGAAACCCGGGGATGAGCATTGAGTACTCATTCCGCCCCTGCTCCCACGCCTGAATCCACCCTGCAACTGGTCGAGCGATGCCGCAAAGGCGACCTGGCGGCCTTCGACGAAATTGTGGCGCTGCACCAGAACCGCATCTACAATTTATGTTTCTGGTCGCTGGGCGATGCTGATGAAGCCGCCGATGCCACACAGGAAACCTTTCTGCGCGCTTGGCGAGCCATCGCCAAGTTTCGTGGTGAAAGCGCTTTTGCCACCTGGCTGCACCGCATCGCGCTCAATGTCACGCATGACGCGGCGCGGCGGCGTGGTCGCGCTCCCCTGCCTTTTTCCGCTGCCACTTCCACAGACGACGAACTGCCCGACACCGACCCGCCCGATCCCGCTCCTGGCCCGGCTCAAATCGCGGCGCAGCACGAGCGTCGTTTGGCGGTGCGGCGTGCTCTCGCGGCACTACCCGAAAATCATCGCACGGTTCTGGTGCTCTTTGATATTGAAGGCTACTCCTATGAAGAAGCAGCGGCTTTGCTGGAATTGCCGATCGGCACCCTGAAAAGCCGTCTTAACCGGGCGCGCGTGGCGCTGCGTGAGCGCCTGGAAGAATGCCGGGAACTTTTTGAGGAGGGAGCCAGTCCAACTTTTTGACAGTCTGTTGCCGGGTGTGCCAGTTCTATCACCGGCTCTGTAGCCTACCATTTAAACGCCATGCCGATTTCCTGCGAATCCTGTCGCGAAGCTCTCCATTCCCACCTGGCCGATCTCATCGAGACCAAGAATGGTGAGGCACCAACGCGCGTGCCGGTCTGGGCGCAAACAGCGGCAGCACAAGAGGACACTGCTTTATCGAGTACTCAGCGCAGCGAAATCGAGGCGCATCTGGCGCAGTGTCCGTCCTGCACGCGCGAACTGGCACTGCTGCGCGGCCTGACTGCCGAGTTGCACAACCTGCCTTCACTGCCCGCACCGCCTGATCTACGAGCGCGCATTCGATCCCAACTGGCGAACGAAGTTCACGCCGTAGCGCAGCCCGACATCGCTCAGGAGCAGAAGGCGCCGAGCCGCAATTCGCTTGCGTCATGGTCTCAGTCGTGGCGCGACTTCTGGCGCAGACCGGCACGCGTGGCCTGGGCCGGCGTTGCGCTGACCGGATTCTTGCTGCTGTTGGCCACACAAACAAACGTGCCCTTTCCGTCTTCGCAACCGGATTCAGCCACCGCGCCATCGTTGTCGCCACCGGCAGCCATTGCACCGTCCGGGCCACCACAAAATACCGTCCGACAGATACAGCGCAAGGCCGCACCGCGTCTGGATATGCGCAATACAAGCCGTTCTCCGGCGCAGCGTGCGACATCGCCGGCGCCGAATGGGAACCGCAGTGCGCCGGCGACGCAGCCCAACTCGAACGACGTGCCCAACGTCCAGGCGCCGCAGGCAGCGCCGGCGCAACAGCCCAGAGCGAGTACTCGGAACACGAATACGGGCGGACAGAAGGCAGCACTCGACGCCGGGGTGAAAGAAACACCGGCACAGGACACTGTTGCACAGGACACTGTTGCGCCGTCAGCAGCAAGCCCTGCTGTTAAACCACGGCATGGCCCCAGTAGCAAAGTGGCATCAAAGCCCGCGCCTCGGGCTATGGCTCCCCCAAACTTCGCCACGTCGGAGAACACGCTTCCTGCGCGCGATGCGTCCCTGTTCGCTCGTCTTCAGGTGCAAGGCCGGGCCGAACAGCCGTCTTTGCGTGAAGTTCCGGCGCTGGGAACTGATCCTGAAAGCTCTGCACTCGCCACCGCTCCCGCACCGCTCAGAAAAAAGGATGCCGCTGCCACACTAGATAGCCAGAACTCAAACAACGTGACAGGTGGCGCCAGTGCCTCAGGCGGCGCGGGGCCGCCAGGCGTCCCAAGTGCTCCCGACCGAACCGCAGCATTCTCCGTGCGGCGGCGCAACGCCGCTTCAGCAGATGCCGCACCTGAGGGCGTGCAGTCGGCACCTGGCGAACAGGCGCAACGCGCCACAGCGGGCAACAGGCAGAAAACAACTCCTGAAGCAGAGCGCATACAGCGAACCACGTCCGGCGATGCAAGCACGACGCGTTCTCAGTCAGCAGCCGAAAGCCGAGGCAGCACCGATGCCGGCTCCGTCAGAGCGTTGCGAACACCGACAATTGCGGCCCGCGTCGATGCGCCGAACGTTCCACGTGCCGGCGACGCCATGACTACGGCCCGCCTTGTCGTGACACCACCACGCGACGTAACACGAGCACGCCTGCGTGTTGTGGGTTCTACCGGCATTCACCTGTCCCAAAATGGCGTAACGTCGCAGATGGTGTGGACGGGCACGGCACGGCGCGGACAAGAAATTGTGGTCGCGCTCCGCCTGCGCACTGCGGCACCGGGCACGTTGCGCGTGATTCTGGAAGAGGCTCACGGTGGCGGCTGGAAAACCGTGCGGGAACAAATTTTATCCCTGCCGAGTCGATAACCAAACGCAAGCGGTTACGGAGGCCAAAATGAAGAGAGTAGAACAATCCAGATGGTGGCCCGCACTCGGCGCATCGTTGTTCCTGGGCGGGTTGCTCGGCGCGGGAACGCTGGCCGTGCAAACGCAAACGAGTGCACAACAAAATACGCAACCCGGTGAACGGCGAATCACGAACCCGACGATTTGGCCGCCACGTCCCGTGCCACCACCGCGACCAGAACTGGGACGCGAACTGCAACTGATTTCCCAGACGGCCCAGGTGAGCATCAAGGGCGGCGTAGCGCACACCAAGCTGCTGCAAACCTTTCAGAACACGACCAACCACACAATTGAAGGCACTTACGTTTTTCCTTTGCCGGAAGGCGCGGCGGTATCCGGTTTCGCCATGATGGTGAACGGCAAGCGCCAGGAAGCCGAAATTCTGGATGGCGACAAAGCGCGCGAAATCTACACCGGCATTGTCCAGAAAATGCGCGACCCGGCCATTCTGGAGTTCATCGACCGCAACCTGGTGCGCGCCCGCATCTTTCCGATTGCAGCGCGCGCCGAACAGAAAATCGAGCTTGAGTACTCGGAATCGTTGAAGGCCGAAAGCGGCGCTTATCGTTTCGTGGTGCCGCTACGCTTGCCGACCGGCGGCGCGGCGCAAAAGGCCACTGTGGACGTGCGCATCGAATCGAGTGAAGGTATTCGCGCCGTATACTCTCCAACGCACGATGTCGAGGTGAAACGCGACGGCGACACGGCGCGCATCAGTGGCGAATGGGGCACTTTGCAGCCGCGACCGCTGCCCGCGATGCTGCGCGATGAAACGAGTACTCCCAACAACCGCAGCGGTAGCGACCATAGCGGCAGCGACCGCGATTTCGTGCTTTATTATACGACGGCCCGCCAGCGCGTGGGCGTTAATCTGGTGACACACCGCACCGGCGACGAAGACGGTTATTTCATGCTGCTGGCCGCGCCCGACGCCACGATTGCGCCCCAGGAGATCGCTGCTAAAGATGTCGTTTTCGTCTTTGATACCAGCGGCTCCATGGCGGGTGAGAAAATCGAGCAGGCGCGCAAGGCGTTGCTGAATCTCCTCGGCAATCTAAATCCAAACGACCGCTTCAACATCGTGACGTTTTCTTCCGATGTGCGCACTTTCCGCGATGGACTTACGCCGGTGAGTACTCAAAGTGTGGCGGCGGCGCGCACTTTCGCGGGTGAAATCAAAGCCGTTGGCGGCACCAACATCAACGATGCACTCATCGAAGCGCTCAAGATGATGAGAAGCAACGAACGCCCGCAGCAAGTCGTTTTCATGACCGACGGACAACCCACCGTCGGCGAAACCGATGTCGCACAAATTCTGAAAAACGTGCGCGCCGCCAATGCGGGGACAACAAGTAATTCGGCGCAGCCGGATGCGACACGTCTCTTTGTTTTTGGCGTTGGTTACGACGTGAACACGCGCCTGCTCGACACGCTGGCCGAAGACAATCGCGGCTCCAGCGATTACGTGCTGCCGCAGGAAGACATCGAGCAAAAAGTCGGCGCGCTGTATGCGAAAATCGCCTATCCAGTACTCGCCAATCCGCGCGTGGAGTGGGGCGGCATGAGCGTTTATGATGTGTATCCCAAGCGCCTGCCCGACCTGTTCAAAGGCACGCAAACCGTGGTCTTTGGCCGCTACAAAGGCAGCAACGCGGCGCGCGTGCAACTTATCGGCACCTCACGCGGACGCGAAGAGCGCGTGGCGGGCAGCGGCAATTTCGGTGACAGAGGACAGCTTAACGACACGTTGCCGCGCCTGTGGGCGGTGCGCAAAGTCGGCTACCTGCTGGACGATGCGCGTCGCGAAGGCCGCACCATCGATAAAGAAGTGCAAGACGAAATCATCAAATTGAGCAAACGTTACGGCATCGTGACGCCGCTCACGGCGGGCCTGATTACCGAAGATGGAGCTATACCCCTCGCTTCTGGCCCACAACCAGCCAACGTATTCGCCGGTGGATTCGCCGGAGGCATGCCCAGCGCGCCATCTGGTGTACGACGTGAGGCCGAGTCTCTGGATAGCGCACGGCTTTCTGCCAGGGGCGCGATGCCTGCCAGAGGTCAACTCTTCCGCTCGCGAAGCGGTGCGGGTGCCATAGCCGATTCCAAAGCCACCGTCGCCTTGCGCGAAGCGCGGCAGGTGAAAGATGAAGCCAACGTGCGCTACATTGAGGGCAAAGCCTTTTTCTTAAAAGACGGCATCTGGACGGACGGCGCTTACGATGCAGCCAAGTCGCCAAAACTTGTGACGATTAAAGCCTTCTCAACGGAGTATTTAAACCTGATGAAAGATGCCAAAGTCGCCAAGTGGCTTAGCATCGGCGAGCGCGCTATTATTGTGCTGAACGACAAGACGATCAAAGTCGAGCCGTAAAGCGCATAGCGGTCGCAACGAGTACTCAGTTCAGTGTATTTCAGAGCACGTATAGCAGTTAATAGCTTGCAGGCGCCACAGAACCCTAAGCGTGAGCGCGGGGCTGAACTCAGCGGTGCCTTAGCCCCGCGCTCATGCTTGGGGTTGCGGGGCAATCATGTGTAGCCTGCAAGTCGTTAACTGCTATAAATTGAAGGTAGACCAACCGCAATTCTTTAGCGCGCCGCAACCTGCAACGCTTCGCGCGCGGCGGCAACGGTGTTGTCGATGTCGCTTTCATTGTGCGCCAGCGAAATAAACGCCGCTTCAAACTGCGATGGCGGCAGATAAACGCCACGTTCCAGCATGGCGTGAAAGAAACGCCCGAATTGCTTCGTATCGCTGTTTTTGGCCGAAGCGTAATCCGTCACCGGCGTTGCACAGAAGAACAGCGTCCACATCGAGCCGATGCGGTGCAGTTGCGCCGTTACACCGGCTTCCGCCAACACTGCACGCAGCCCGCTTTCCAGACGCGCGCCGAGCGTTTCCAGCTTTTTGTATGCGTCGGTGTTGAGGTCGCGCAGTGCGGCCAGGCCCGCCGTCATTGCAACGGGGTTTCCGCTGAGTGTTCCGGCCTGATAAACCGGGCCACTGGGCGCCACGCACTCCATGATGGCGCGCTTGCCGCCATAAGCCCCCACGGGAAAACCGCCGCCAATGATTTTGCCCAACGTCGTCATGTCGGGCGTGAGGCCGCAGCGCTCTTGAAAACCGCCGCGCGCCAGACGAAAACCGGTCATCACTTCGTCGAATAACAGAACCGCGCCCAGTTTTTGTGTTTCTTCGCGCAGCATTTCCAAGAATCCGGGTTGCGGCAGAATCACGCCCATATTCGCCGGCAGCGGCTCGACCGCAACACACGCCAGGTCATCACCCAATTCCTCGAGTACTCGGCGCGTGCCTTCGATGTCGTTATATTGGCACGAAACCGTATCGGCGGTTTGCGCTGTTGTCACACCCGCCGAATCGGGAACGCCCAGCGTCAGCGCGCCGGAACCGGCTTGCACCAGAAGCGCATCCATGTGGCCGTGGTAACAGCCGGCGAACTTCACGATTTTTTTGCGTCCGGTGTAGCCGCGCGCCGCACGAATGGCGCCCATCACAGCTTCGGTGCCTGAATTGGTCATGCGCACCATTTCAATGGACGGCACAGCCGCGATGACTTCGCGCGCCATTTCCACTTCGAGCGCGGTCGGCGCGCCGTAGCTGGTGCCGCGAACGAGCTGATCGCGCACCGCATCGAGTACTCGCACCGGCGCGTGGCCATGAATCAGCGGGCCCCACGAGCCAACATAATCGATGTATCGGTTGTCGTCTTCATCCCACAAATAGGCGCCTTCACCGCGCGCCATAAAGCGTGGGTCGCCACCGACAGAGCCGAAGGCACGCACCGGCGAATTAACGCCGCCCGGCATCAGTTCGCGAGCTTCGGCAAAAAGTTCTTGAGAACGAGTCATAAGAGCTTTAGTATGGCCGAGTGATGGCCCTTCTTGCACCCGGGGTTATCGTGCCGGTGCTCATCTTACTCCGTTGACGCAAATTTTTCGTTTTCACCTCAAAGTCAACCGAAACTGTGGAAGATTTGAAGCAAGGTGGAAACCTTTCTGCGAATAAGGCTCAAACCGGCAATGGCAATTCTCGTGAGAGTTGAAGGTAGTGAGAAGATGTATCAAGGCCTATCCAGGATGTCTAAAAATGAGAAATACGCATAGCAAGAAAGTGGGATTAAAGAGCTTCAGGTCGAGGCGTAGCCGCCACAGAGGTCAGGCTCTGGTGGAGATGGCGATGAGCCTGCTGTTTTTGTTGGCGATGATCATCGGCATTATCGAGTTTGGCTGGCTGGTTCGCAATAACCTGATTATTGCGAATGCTTCACGTGAAGGCGCACGAGTGGCTGCGGTGGGCCGGACGAGTGCGGCCACAAGAAGCCGCATTACCAATTCGGCAGGCTCACTTTCGGTCGCTTCACCCACTGGCTCCGTAACACTGGAACAGTCGATTGATAACGGTGCAACCTGGACGGCATGGGCTTCCGACACGGGGTCGACGAAGAATCTCATTCCCACCGGAGCCCTGCTTCGCGTGCGCGTGCGCAGCAATCATCGCCAACTGACGGGATTTTTCCCGTTCTTGAGCAATCGCGTTATCGAACAATTTACCACCATGCGCCGGGAACAATAAGCACTTTTGTAAGGCTGTGCATCACAGTGATTCCATCGGCAGGAGAGACACATGAAAACCATACAAACAGGCAGGAAGTGGGGTCGAAATCGTAGGCGCGGAGGCAGCGTTGTTGTTATCGTCGCGTTGAGTTCTGTGGCGCTGCTGGGCTGCTGTGCATTGGCTGTTGATTACGGAGTTCTAAACTCCGATGCCAATCGGGTGCAGCGTGCCTGCGACGCAGCCGCACTGGCTGGAGCCGCCAAACTGAAGAAGAGCGGAACCACTGCCACAAGCGACGCGACCGATACGGCAAACGCACGCTCAGAAGCCATTTTGGTGGCACAGCAGAACGGCGTCACAATCACAGCCGCTGACGTCACGTTTTCCAACGACAATACGCGTATTCGCGTGCGGGGATCGTATCAACGACAATTTCTGTTCGCACCCATTCTGCGCGTCAACAGCGGCACCGTCATTCGCCAGGCCACTGCTGAAGTGACGCCCATCAAAGGCCTGTTGGGCGCAGTTCCGCTTGTCATCACCACGCGTGATTACGAAGCCTACAAAAATGGAACTCGCTTCTGGGTACAGTTGGAAAGAATGCAGGGTGGTGACGGCCTGGATTCCGCGGCCTCTAATGCCAGTAAAGGCCAATCAATGGGCGAGGTCGTGGCCGTTGACACAGATCCGAGCAACATGGGCAAATCGCCCAGTTGGTGGGAAGACGGAGTCAAGTATGGCACGGACGATAAAGTTAAACTTGGCATCGACTATAGCTCAGACACCGCCATCAATGCCAACGAAGGCAATCAATCGCGGCGTCTGGCAGATGCCATGGAGGACGCAACGGATGCTCGAATGCGGCGCGCCGCCGACTTAGGCTTTCCCCAGAACGCAGTTGATACCTACTATCCGAATTACCCGGCAGCAGCGTCTCCGCGCATTTTTACCATCATGGTAGCCGATGAAACGCCCTCGGTGAGCGGTAACAACATGATAGAAATCAAAAGGTTCGCCACCGTGTTTTTGTCCGACGTAAACGAGTCCGGGCAAGGTTCTGCCACAACCACACAAATGCAAATGCGCATTATGCCGGCGTCCTACACCGACAATCCCAATGCCGAAGCCGGTTATCCTGAAGGCACGTCTTCCAGTAACTTCCCGTCGGCGGACCTCGTCGTGCGTTTGTTGGATGATATGTAATTTCTGTGAGGCCAATAGGAGTAAGGGCGCACTTCTTATCGAAGTGCGCCCTTACTTTTGTTACAGCAGTACTCGATTCAGCGCACGCTCGCTGCTTCCTCAACGGGAACCGTTTGCAGCAACTCCGTCACAAAGCGCTCGGAGGAGAAGCCGCTCATGCGCGCTTCGGGGTGCGCGATAAGGCGATGCGACATCACGGGCACGGCGACGGTTTTTACATCGTCGGGTGTAGCGTAATCGCGGCCCCGTGCCGCCGCCAGAGCCTGTGAAGCGCGCACCAGCGTTAAGGCGCCGCGCGGGCTGAGGCCCAGTAGCAAGCGACGATGCGAGCGCGTGGCCTGCGCCAAACGCAGCACGTAATCATACAGGTTGTCGTGTACGGCGACAGTGCGCGCTAGAGCCTGCATTTCGCTGACTTCGTGTACATCGGTCACGCTTTGCAGGTTTTCAATCGGGTGCTGCACGCGTTGCTGCTTCATCAGAGCGCGCTCCGCCGCTGCATTGGGATAACCAATGGAAAGACGCATTGCAAAACGGTCGAGTTGCGATTCCGGCAAGGGATACACACCCTCATATTCGGTGGGGTTTTGTGTGGCGATGACAAAAAACGGGTCGGGTAAAGGGTGCGTTTTGATGTCGGCTGTGACTTGCCCTTCTTCCATACATTCGAGCAACGCGCTCTGGGTTTTCGGGCTGGCACGATTGATTTCATCGGCTAAAACTACGTGTGAAAAGACCGGCCCTTCGCGGAACTTGAAATCGCCGCCCGTCTGGTCGAAGACCACAGTGCCGGTCACATCAGACGGCAGCAAATCGGGCGTGAACTGGATGCGTTTGTAGCTGGCGCCCAGGCTGCGCGCCAGAGTCTTGGCCAGCATGGTTTTGCCGACGCCGGGAACGTCTTCCAGCAGAATGTGTCCGCCCGACAGCAAACCGACGAGACATCCTTCAACCACACCGCGCTTGCCGACAATAACACTTTCGATGTTTTGCATCAGGCGTGACACATTCTCGGCATATTGCTCAATTTGCATAGTTCACGAGGCGTCACGAGTACTCGCAGCACGAGCCTTCGCGGCAGGCGCCCTCTTGCTCCATTCAGCTTCCACGCGCGCTTCCAATTCGCGCAGGGAGCCATTGTTTTCGATCTCGACTAACGGCACATCGCCGAGCAGAGCACGCTTCTTTTGTGGCGACGGTTGCTGTGCCAGGCGTCGCGTCGCAGCCGCTTCATCCAGGCCACGATTGTGCATCAAGCGCTCCTTCTGCACCGATTCACGGCAGGTAACCCACCACACCACGTCGCAGCTTGCGGCCTGACCGCTCTCGATAAGTTTTACGGCTTCAAGCACGACCGCAGGCGGTTGCGCGGTGGCTTTCAACTCACGAATTTTCTGCTCGCGCAACGCAGCCACTGCGGGATGCACCAACGCTTCAAGGCGGCGCAATGCTTCGGCATCGTTGAAAACCAGGGCGCCCAGCGCCGTGCGGTCAACCGAACCGTCTGCGGCTACAAGCGACCCATCGAGTACTCGATGGGCAAAAAGCGATTCAACGCGGCGCACAAACTCCGGCTGCGCATACAGTTCGCGCACCAGCAAATCGGCGTCGATGACGTGCGCGCCGCGCGCCTGTAACAGACGCGCCACGGTACTTTTGCCGCAGGCGATATTGCCCGTTAAACCCAGCAGAAACATAAGCGCGGTGACAAGACCAGGCTCCAGGCCAGGCTCAGAGCAGATGTCCCAGCCAAAGCCCGATTCACCAGGATGAGTCGCGGCGCAGTTTAACAAAGTTAAGCCGTGACATTTGATGAAGCACATGTTCAAAGAGTTGTATCCAAAGAGTTGCCGTCAAGTGCTCATCAACGAGAAGATGGCGGGGATTTCTTCGCCCGTCTTCTTTTTGGCTTCCGCCATGCGCTAAAATGGGTTCTGCACCAAACAGCACAATGCCCGAAGCGGCATACGTTAGAGCGGCATACGCTAGAGCGGCATAACAGAAAAGGAACGAACATGCGGGAGATTGCACGGGACGTAGCAATTATAGGCGGCGGTACAGGCGGCGTAGCGGCGGCATTGGCGGCGTTGCGCATGGGACGCACGGTTGTCATGACGGAAGAAACCGATTGGATCGGCGGACAATTCACCAGCCAGGCCGTGCCGCCCGATGAAAACCCGTGGATCGAGCAGTTCGGTTGCACACGCAGCTATCGCCAACTGCGCGACGGCATCCGCGAATATTACCGCCAGTGGTATCCGCTCACGCCGCAAGCGCGTGCCTTGCGCGACCTCAACCCCGGCAACGGCTACGTCTCCCAAATCTGCCACGAGCCGCGCATTTCGCTGGCCGTGATGCAGGCGATGTTGCAGCCCTATATTTCCTCCGGCCAGTTGATCTTGCTGCTGGAACATGTTCCAGTTGCCGCGCAAACCGAAGCCGATCGAGTACTTGCCGTGACAGTGCGCGACCTCAACGACGGCGAAGAAATCGTCCTCGCTGCGCCTTATTTCCTGGATGCAACGGAACTGGGCGACGTTTTGGAGTTAGCGGGTGTCGAGCACGTAATGGGCGCTGAAGCGCAAAGCGAAACCGGCGAGCCACACGCTGCCGAGGGCGCAGCGCAGCCGCTTAACCAGCAGAGCATCACTTACTGCTTTGCGCTGTCGCATCACCCCGGCGAAGATCACACCATCGCGCGCCCCGCCGAGTACTCGTTCTGGCAAGATTACAAAGCCGACTTCTGGCCCGACCGCAATTTAAGCTGGAAGCAAACGCACCCCATCACACTCGAAACGCGCGACCGCAAGTTCTTTTCCACGCCCGACGACAGGTGGAGCCTGTGGGAATTCCGCCGCATTCTCGACGTGAACAACTTCGTTGCCGGCAGCTTCTCCAGCGACATTTCTCTGGTGAACTGGCCGCAGATCGATTACTGGCTGGGGCCGGTCATCGGCGTCTCAGAAGAAGAAAAACAGAAGCATTTGCTGGGCGCACAGGGTCTTAGCCTCAGCTTTGTGCATTGGATTCAAACCGAAGCCCCCCGTCCCGATGGTGGACAGGGCTATCCCGGCATCAAGCTGCGCGGCGACATCACAGGCACGAAGAACGGGCTGGCAAAGTATGCCTACATCCGCGAAAGCCGCCGCATCAAAGCCGAATTCACCGTTTTGGAACAGCACGTCGCATCCGCCATTCGCCCCGACGGCGCCGAGAAATTCGCCGATAGCGTGGGCATCGGCTGCTATCGCATCGACCTGCATCCGAGCACCGGCGGCCAGAACTACATTGATGTCGGCAGTTGGCCGTTTCAGATTCCGCTCGGAAGTTTGATTCCGCAGCGCGTGGAGAACTTATTGCCTGCCTGCAAGAACCTGGGCGTGACGCACATCACCAATGGTTGCTATCGCCTGCATCCCGTGGAGTGGAACATCGGCGAAAGCGCCGGTGCCCTGGCCGCACACTGCTTACAAAACAACCTCACGCCACGCGGCGTGCGCAACAACGAGAACCAGCTCAAAGATTTTCAGCGAGTACTCGAAGCGCAGGGCGTAGAACTCGATTGGCCGACGATTTACAGCGTTTAACACGACACAGTCACACAGTGGGAGTGGCTGCATGGTGTCACTACATGGAGTCACTGCTGCATGTTTGCGTCAGCACCCGATTCACTGCGAATGCTGCGGTAAAAAGAAAGGTTCAACTTCCTGGCCGCATTCAATTGAGAAGCCAGCGGCATGGGTGCAACCGAGCGGCAGGAATCTCCTCCACCTTCGTCATAGTACTTCCTGATGCATTCCCGTCCTGCGGTTCGGAGCAAGAAGGTGTCCTGATAAAAGGCGAAATACGACCAGTTGTTAAGGAACCCGGCAAAGCAGAAACACCACAAGCAGAGAAGCATTGCAGTGCGCGCTTTAGACGTTTGCACAAACTGCCACCAGGCCATCGCTGCCAGAGGGACGAGCATCATGCCGAACTCGCTGTAGCGAGAGCTTTTCGATTGATCGACTGCCCAGCCGTTCGCTCGACCTACTGAGATCGAAGCGAGAATGGCTAAAATGCCGAGCACCATGACGCCAAGCGTCCAGCAATTGGCGGGCAAACGCGCCCTGTTCTTTAAAGCCATTCCGATAAGGGGCGCCACAACGACCAGAATGCACAGCACTCCGACGGCGGATGATACGAACTCGAAACCAAAGCCCAGCGACACAATGTTGAAAAAATAGTTCCAAAATCTGCCGCTAAGTGGTGAGGCCGACGCCGTAGAACCGGCTGTCCCTCGATAATCGACGAGCCACATGGTGACGGCACAGCCCAGCACAGACATAACCAGCAGCCATTGCGCGATTTCAGTTTTGCGTCCCTTGTCTGCCAGGTTACGGACGCGCTGAGCCTTGAACAGGCTGAAGGTCATCAGCAAAACAAGGGCGCTAACCGCGCCGCCGGCTGACGAGCACATGGCCAATCCCGTTGCAAGAACACCGGCCAGAATCTTGTCCCAGGTCTGGGTTTCGTGAAAAAGGCAGTATGCCGCCACAAGAAAGAACAGCAGCACCAGGTGAAATTGCGTCTGAATTCCCATGGTGTGATTCTCCTGGTTCAGGGGCGACAACAGAAACAAGAGAAATGCAGTGATTACCCCAAGCGGCATCGACGCAGCGAGGCGCCTGCTGAAGAACAACAAGAGAAGAACTAAAGCACCGAAAATGACGAAGTTTAGAATCTGATGCACGATCAGATTCCAGCCACTGACGAAATAAAGCGCCCACACCAGCAACTTGGTCGTCACAATGCGGTGTTCATTGAGCGGCGCCCACAACGTCTCAGCGGAAAACCCCGCAGGAATCTGGCCCGGGGAAAGCAGCGTCCATTCGTCCCAGTAAGGCACGTCAACCGCGTAAATACAGATGAAGGCAAAGTGCAGCAGGAACAGGGACACCAAAGCAGCCACCGAGGCGCGTGTTAACCATGACTGCGTTCTCTCATCAAGTTGTCGCATTGCGCGCCTGCATAGTTGTCCCGATGTTCCTGTGAACCTCGCCCCTACGTACACCACTTACGTGTACCGCTATTGCTGCTATGCGATCACTTTGTTCAGCGGGTACTCGATGATGCCCGTTGCGCCCGCCTGCAACAATTGCGGGATGAGGTCGCGCACGCGGCGCTCTTCGGCCACGATCTCCACGGCGACCCAATCGGCAGTGTCGGAAAGTTGTGAAATCGTCGGCTGCTTCATTGAGGGCAGCAGGCCAAGAATCTGCGGCAGGTTCTGGCGCGGCGCGTTCATTTTGAGGCCGACTTTGCTTTGCGCCGCCATTGCGCCCTGTAGCAGTGTCGCCACGGTTTGCATTTTGTTCTGCTTCCAGCCATCCTGCCACGAATTGTGATTGGCGATGAGTCGCGTAGTGGACGCCATCAGTTCATCAATGATTTTCAGGCCGTGCGCGCGCAGTGTCGAGCCGGTTTCAGTGCCTTCCACGATGGCATCCACCAGGTCGGGCACTTTCACTTCGGTGGCGCCCCAGGAGAATTCGACATCGGCTTTTACGCCGTGCTTTTCCAGGTAGCGTTTGGTGACATTGACCAGTTCGGTGGCGATGCGCTTGCCTTCCAGGTCTTTAGCCGACTGGATGGGCGAGTTTTGCGGCACGGCCAAAACCCAGCGATACGGGCGCGCGGTCGCCTTGGAATAGATGAGTTCGCACACTTCATGGATGTCGGCGCTGTTTTCCAGCACGTTGTCGTGGCCGGTAATGCCGCAATCGAGTACTCCATCCATCACATAGCGCGGAATCTCCTGCGCGCGCAAGAGCACGATTTCGAGTTCGTCATCGTCCACTGATGGATAATAGGAGCGCTCGCTGACGTTTACAGTCCAGCCGGCGTGGCGCATCATGCGAATTGTCGCGTCCTGTAAACTGCCTTTGGGCAGGCCGATTCGTAGCACGTTTTTGTTGGTTTCTGTTGCTGCTTCGGGTTTCAAGGGTTCACCGCTTGGAGTAATTCTGGACGGCGGTAGTTTAGCCGCGCCGCACCTTCATAGCAAAAATGCAGGCATAACCTAAGAAATTGATTGACAATAGACCGCAAGAAGCGTAATAATAACAACACGTTTCCAACTCTGCTCTCCAACTGTGTCGCAGTTGTCACCATACAGTTGTCACCATAGTCGCATTAATCGCCGTTGCCGCCTGTTTGACTCTTTTTCAAGTCTTTTGCGTCTTTTTTTGAGTACTCGTCCCACCAGACCTTATACTTCATACTTAATAGATAGTTTGGAGTACTCACCAGCTCTTTTTCGACGTAGTGGACGCAAAAACTCACTGGTTCGGCATTAATTCTATGGCTCTGTTCTCCCGCAAGAAAAACGATCAAGCGGCGCCTCCTACGGCAATGCCCACAGCACCCGGCACATCGGGTGCTGCCAACACTCCCGCGACCGAAGACTTCTCGGCATTTAACGATGCCGCGCTGAGCGGTACCGCTGCACCGCCTGCTGAAGGCGGCACGCGTGGTCGCGCCCGCAAACCCGATAAGACATCCAAGCCTGCCAGACCGCGTGGCTTGCGCGGCGGCGCGGTTGTCGGCCTCAACATCGGCCACGACTCCATCAAAGTCGTTGAGCTGAAAGGCAAGGGCACCAGCGTCGCCGTCACCGGAATGGGTATGGTTCCCACACCGGCGGAAAGCATCTCCAACGGCGTCGTCATGAGCCCGGCTGCGCTCTCGCACTCCATCACCGACCTGTTGAAGCAAGCCGGCATTAAAACCAGGCGCATCGTGGCCTCGGTTGCAGGCACAGGTTCGCTGATTGTGCGTGTTATTGAAGTGCCGCGCATGAGCGATAACGAGCTGGCCGACAACATGAAAGTGGATGTCGACCGCTACATTCCGTTTCCGCCTTCGGAAGTCATTATGGACTTCAAGGCGCTACGCGACCTGCCCAGCGACCCGGATGCGGCCAACATGGAAGTGCTGCTGGCCGCCGCACAGCGCGAAGTGGTTGACCAGCACGTAAGAGTTATCGAAAGTTCCAAATTGGAACCGCTTTCGATTGACGTTGAGCCGCTGTCCGCCGCGCGTAGCCTGACCTACGGCGCGACAAATGGCGCTTCCAACGGCAACCACGTCGATTACAACGATGTCTCCGCCTTAATTAACATTGGCGCCACGGGATCTGAAATCTCGGTTTTGCGCGGCGATGTGCTGGTCTTCACACGCACCGTGCCCAATGGCGGCAACGCCTTCACTCAGGCTCTGGCCGATAATCTGGGCCTGGCCTGGCCGGATGCCGAGCGCATCAAGCGCGAAATGGGCGACGCACTGCCGCATGTTGACGCCTCCACGAGCAGTGGCGCCTATGGCACGGACACCGGCACCGCCGGTTATGCCGGTGCCGGTTACGCCGGTTCCGAAGCGGCTTTTGGCGACACCGGCTATGCACCCGCGGCCACAAACGCCACCGACGATTGGAGCGACTTCGACTTTGATGCCACGCAGGAGGCAGGCGCGGCTCCGGCAGGTGCGGCTCCGGCAACCGCCGAGACCGAGTACTCAACAACGGCTCCGGTGACGCAAGCGGCAGACGATCCCGATGCGGCTTCGAGCGCCGACCCCTTCGACCTCGATTTCTTCAATCAGGGGCCGGCTAAAAACGAGCCGGGAGAGCAGCATCAGCAAAAAGAAGGCGACGCAGGCAAAGACCCGTTCGACTTCTCCGACTTCGCCTTAGACGATGACAAGCCGGCGGGCGCAGGTGCGGCTAACGCTTCCGACGCCAATTTACCGGGGGATGCGCCAGCTTCTGCGCCAGCTTCAGCTTCTGCGCCATCGAGCCTGCAAGCCGATGAGGTAGATTTACCTTCCGGTGCGCCGCAGACCATGGAGATGCCCGCTGTATCCATGACGGAACCGGCTTCCTTCGATTTTTCATTGCACGGTGACGACGATGTTACCACGCCGTCCACAGCGCCCAGCGGTCAGATGTTCCAATTCGATGCAGCGGACGACCCTGCACTGCCTTCTTTCCCCGCCCTGGCCGATGATGCGGCGGATGAAGATCTGACCACGCTGCCTACAATGTCTGAGACTGCACCGTCGGATGTCGCAGTGGCTGGTGGCGCAGTGGCTGGTAGCGCAGCGAGTACTGGCGCGACTCAGCCCGCAGGATTCGACTTTGCCATGAATGAGCCGCCTGCCGCTGCCACACCGACCGAAACCAGCCCGGTGCCTGCTGCAACAGAAACAGTGGCGACAGGCGGCGACATGCCTTCAGCGTATGCGCTGGACGACCTGGAGCCCGCCGCAGCAGGCCATTCAGCGGCAGCTACAACCACGTCACGGTTTGATGATGACACGATTGAGATGCCGTCTCCCTCGTTTGAAGATCCGCATCCCGCGACAGCAAACGTGGCGGACGACGACTTCGATTTGGAGAGCCTGACTGCGCCGGCTGCTGTTGGTGTTGCTGGCGGCGTTGCTGCGGGCAGTGTAGCGGCCACACCGCCAGCGGATGATTTCGGCGCGGATGATTTTGGAGCCACCACTTTCGGCGCCACAGGCACGGGATACGACAACGACGAATTCTCGGATTTTGCCGATTTCGGTTCGGGTTTAGGCGGCGGCACAGACGGTATTTCAGCACAAACGGTGTATTCGATTCTGCAACCGTTGCTGGAAGAACTGGTCGGTGAAGTGCGCCGCTCGCTCGAATACTATGGCTCACGTTACCCGGATGCCGGTGTGCGACGCATCACGTTGATTGGCGGCGGCGCGAGATTTACGAATATTGATGCGCTGTTTACTCAATCGTTGGGGATTCCTACAATTGTGGGCAATCCCCTGGCGCACTTGCCGGTGCGGGCGTCCCGGTTGCCAGCCGGCTACGCCGAACAGAACGGCCCCATTTTCGCGGTTGCTCTGGGTTTGGCCATGCGCGACCTGGTATAGCCGGGTTGTCGAACTCTTTGTCGCTGTAACAGTGAGTTATCATAGCCTGTTGCTGCGGTTACCGTAATTAGTGTAAAATGGCTGTGCATTCAACCAGCCACTTGTTTAGCTGTATTCGGGGCGATTCTTCTCTATCATGTCCGTTAAAATTGATTTGCTGCCGGGTTACGTTGGACTGCGGCGCTGGTTCAAAAGATTGAGCTATGGCGCGCTGGCTCTAGTCGCCGCCACGGCGGCGATTCTGTTTCTGCTGTATCGCCAGGGGCAACAAACTCTGGAAGTCTATCAGCAGAACCTGGCAAACATCCAACCGATTGCTGAAGCAGCCGAAAGAGCACAGGCTGCTACGACGGCATCAACCGAAGCGGCTGCGCCTGTCGATGCTGCCGTCACTTTCATGGTGAGAGCAGGAAAGACCGGCCCAGAGCGGGCCGCGCTCATCGACCTGGTGCGTCGTTACATTTACGGCGGCGCCGTGGTCAGCTCCATCGACATGTCGGACGGCCAAACAGTAAAGATCAATGCCACGGTCGCCACTCCGCAAGACTACGCGCAGTTTCTGCTCGCTCTGCGCAGGGGTAGCGCCAGTAATCCAGGGGGTCAACTCTTTGCGCAGGATCCTCGCAGCAATGCCGTAACGGCCAGTGGAATTCCCGGTGGCCCCAACGAGCGTTTCATTCTGCCGGTCGCCAGCACAGAGCCCACCATTGTGACGTTGCCGCTTTCCATTGCGAGTAACGGCACCCTGAAAGATCGCATTGAAGTGCCGGTCGAACCCGGTGGCGCACCGGCTGGTGCTGCTCAGGGCGGCGCCGGATTTCCTGGTGGACCGCCACCCGGAGCGGGTGGGCCGCCGCCCGGAGCCGGTGGACCACCACCCGGAGCACCGGGCGGGCCGCCGCCTTCAGCATCGCCGGGGCCGCCCGGAGGTTAAGCCTTTGCGCCGCGTAGAAGAGGCAATAAGAACTGTGTGAATCGGCCGCTAAAATCGCCGAGTGAAAACATTCAAAGGACAGCACTGTGGAAGGTCGCATTAAGCGCAATATCTACATCCTCATCGGCGTTACATTCGTCCTGCTGGCGGGTATGATCGCCGCATGGTTCTTCGCGCTGATAAAGCCGCTTAAAGAAAGAACAGCCTCCGTACAACAGCAGTACACCGAGCGCAAGGGCGTGGCTGATACATTGCCGGCTAGGCTCGCGGCACAGAAACAGGCTGAGGATCGTGCGGTCTATTTACAAGGCCAACTTGCCTACTTCCGGCAGCGTTACCGTCACCTGCAATTCGGCGACATCGGTAACGATATGGCCACAGCAACCGGCATACAGAAATCAAACCGCATCCGGGCGTGGCGCGCAATGCTGGAAGAATTTTATGCCGATTACCACAGGTCACTGCGCACGACGCTTGTCAGCGTGGCCGATCAAACCGGTGTAACAATCAACACCGCGGCACCCAAGATCGATGCGCCGCCCCGTGCACCGGAAGATCTCGTCATTCCGGCGAACGGCTTCTTTCGCCCCACCAGCAACACCGGTAGCGGTGTGCTTAGTGCCAGTATCACCGGTTCGCTGCCCAACACCATGCGGTTTTTCAACCGTATCAACCTTTCACCAATTCTCATGGTGATCGGCACCATCAAATTGGATAGTGCAAATGCAGGCACGGGCGCAGGCGCAGGCGGCCCAGGAGGGCCGGGTGGCCCACCACAGGCGACAACGGCTGCTTTGACACCAGGCGAACCTAATCAGATTACCACTTCATTTACTGTGACTCCTTACTTGCTGGCTGCCGGTTCGGGCGTCACGTTGACTGTGGGTGGTGCTGCCGCGACGGGTGCACCAACAGGGGCTCCGGGAGGCCCACCCGGCGGACCACCAGGCGGCCCCGGTGGACCACCGGGTGGCGGACCGGCGGGTGGACCACCGCCCGGCTCACCCGCCGGGCCAAGCGTTCCGCCGGCTGGATCGACTCCGCCCTGAGGCCGTAACGGTGCAAATGCGAGTAATGTAATCCAAGTTATCACCTGTGAGGTTGCCTGTCACTGAAGCAGTCTTGTTCTCAGCGCAGCCCGCTCAGCCCAACGTTCATGGGCGGGGCACTGTTGGTAGCAACTTGGGTTATGTAATAGTCGTAGACGTATTGAGTTTCGGTCGATATTCGCCATCAACGCGTGCTGCGCATTGAGTGCTGCGCATCCTGCTACGGGCATAGAGTGAATACTCGACTTGTGCCTGGGGCTATAACAAAGCTTTCAGGCAGTGCTGGTGCAATGATGCTTTGCAAGAATTGGGTCGTGGTCAAGTTGACGAATACAAACTACGACACAGATGTTGTGACATAAATGTTGTAATACAAAAGATGAATGGCCTGGCAGCGGCGAGGTCGGGAGCAGGTGAACCGTTATGGTAGCCATTGGTGCAGACGAAAAGAAAAAACTTTACATTTTAGGCGGCTTGGCCGGCGTGCTGATTTTGGTGGTGCTGTTTGTCATCAAACCTTTTGGACGCGGGAGTTCTCCTGCGTCCGACACCACGACAGCGCCTCCGCCCACAACCGTAGCAAGCAGCCCCGCAGCGGTAGTGAACCCTGTATCTGCGGACGGCTCGGCGGGAATGGGCGGTGCTGCGCCGGGCGGTGCTCCGATGGGTAGCGTCACGACGGGTGCCGGCGGTGGAGTGCCCACACTCGGTATCGTCAATCCACGATCCGACCCGTTTGCGCCCAAGGTCATCCCGCCTGTTCCGCCGCCACCGCCGCCGCCAACCCCGCAGCCGCCGGTTAGTCTGCCGTCGCCGGAAGGTTCTTTCATTCCACCGGCTGTCCTGCTGCCTTCAGGCGGTGCTGCACCGGACATCAACCAACCTCTGGGTTTGCCACCAACGCGCATCCCACAATATCAGCCGCGTGAGACACCGCGTTTCTTGCAATCGGCCAATATTGTCGGTTCCTCTTCGGGCAATGCGCAGAGTGCGCCCGACAAGCGGCTGGCCGGCGTCGCTATTGGCGATTCCGTGCGCGCTTTGCTGGAGATTAACGATGGCCAGCAGACGATTACGCGTGTCGTCCAGCCTGGCGATGAAGTTGAAGGCGTGCGTGTTTTGCGCATCGAGCGCGTAACCGAAGGCGGTAATACCGTGACACGCATGGTGGTAAGCCAGAACGGTCAAGAGCAACTCGTTGACCTGCGAGCTTCCACCAACCCGATTGCGACCGCTCCGGGTGGCCCCGGAGGGCCACCCGGTTTTGGACCTCCAGGCTTTGGCCCGCCGCCAGGCTTTGGTGGGCCTCCCGGAGTTCGCCCTTAATTTCTGATAGAACATCTGTTTAAGCAGTGAGATCACCTTGTTCTCATTGCGACGCAGGTTGAAGGAAAATTAGTTGCGGAAGAAGCCTTCTTCAAGTTAAAATAGGTTCACTTTCACCAACGCAACGTTTGAAGACGGTTCATAGTCGAAGGCTTGTAGTAGCCGATATGAGTTTGCCGTCTGCTCACGAACAAGAATGTAGGACGCCAGCTATAAGGCGTGTGCGGATACGAGTACTCGTTAAGATCCGTTCACGAGGAGAATTGAACATGAACACACCATTACGTCCCCTTGCAACACTGGTCGCCACAGGAGCATTACTGGCCGGCACGCTGCAACCGGCGTCCGCGCAAACCGCAAATGCCGAAACCAGAGTTTTTGTGGAGTTGCGCGATGCTTCGCTCTTCGATGCACTGGAAATGGTGTATCGTGCAGCCGGCAATCCGTCTCACGTCATTGACCCCAGCGCCAAAGCAGTGAACATTGGCAGCGTCACATTTCAAAACCAGCAGTGGAATGAGATTGTGCTCAGGCTGGCCAGCCAGAATAACTTCCGCGTGCGCAATGAAGGCGGTACTTACTTCGTCTCGCCCCGCCCCGTTCCCGCCATGGGCGGCTTTCCCGGTGGCCCTCCCGGTGGTTTTCCCGGCGGGCCACCCGCGGGCTTCGGTGGACCTCCCGGAGGATTCGGTGGGCCACCCGGAGGATTCGGTGGCCAGGGACGCAACCCGTTTGGCGGCATCGCGACCTTTGGTAATCGTTCCGTTTCGCCCTCTATAACAACGCGTGTCAGCCCACAAACTTTGCCCGGACGACTCGGTGGCCTCGGTGGCACAGTCACCGGCGGTGAATTCCGTCTGCTGCCTTTGCAGCATGTTTATGCAGGTGGCATCGCCTTTCTGTTTGAAGGCGCGACCGTTCTCAGCACCCAGGACTTTGTGATTCCCCAGGTTGCACGGGAAGATGCCATCTTCGGTATCCTGGAAGAGCGTTCCGGAACGCCGGAAGTTACGTTCGAGGGCACTACTGGCGATAGTGGTAATGGTGGTGGCGGTGGTAACAGCGGCAGTGGCGGTGGTTTCGGCGGTGGCGGCAGTGGCGGTGGTTTCGGCGGGCGTTAAGTTCGCGGCGGAGTGGCCTCTCGCTGCAAGCGACACGCAAGCAGCGAGTGTGCCGGCAATTTTAAATCAAGGTACTTCCACGTAGTTGAAGAACGCCTCTGTCCCGGTTGTCTGGCAGACTTCAGCAAGGAGATTTATGCAGGCAATGCAGTCAACCTCGAAAATGGTTTCCTCACGGCGCAAAGCAGGCCGTGATATTTGTCAAGTGACAATTGGGTCGTTGTGTGTTTTGACGATGTGCAGTGTGCAATCGCAAGCTGCGGATGCGATCAATGCCATTACCCCGGCAAGCAGTTCGCAGCAGAATGTGGCCGCCAGTGCCTTCACCCTTCCAGCAGATTCAGCAGTTCCCTCGCCTGCATCCATTGCGGCTCCGCCCCTACCGACAGGGCCCGTGCTCATTTCGATTGACTTTGCCGATGCGCCGGTTGCTGAAGTCGTATCAATGATCGCCAAGCAGGGCAATGTCAACATCATGGTTAACCAGGATGTTGACAATCGTGTTAAAAACCTTTCCCTGAATAATGTCACAGTTGATGAAGCTATTCGAGCCGTGGTGCAAGGCAGCCAATTGTCACTCACCAAGATTGACAACACTTATGTTATCTCGAAAGCCTTGCCCAGCTCTGTTGCTGCCCTGGTGCCGGCACAAACCCCGTCCAGCACTCCCTCAAACCCATTTGGAACGCTGCCGGGCATTGGCATACTTCCACAAAATGTTCCCATCCCGAGCTTAGTCGCACCAACTCGCTCTAATGATCAGGACGAGGAACGCACCTTCGAAGCCCTTACCTTGCGCAATGTCAAACCCAGTATGATGGCGTATTGGCTTGATCCAGCGAACCATCCAATGCCGGCAGAATTTCAACAGTCGCAGGATCGCCTGGAGAACCCAAGTGCCGAGATTATACCGCGCCAGCAAGATAGCTCCCGGAACAGGAGAAACCGTAATGGTTTAGGCAATTCTGACAACTTTGAGGGCTACGGCGGCTACGGCCAATTCAATAACAACCCGTATTCCCCGTACAACCCTTACATGCAGGCTAACCCCCAATTTGGCGGCGGGGGCGGTCGCGGTGGCGGCAACCAGGGTGGCGGTCGCGGCGGTGGCAACCAGGGTGGCGGTCGCGGCGGCGGTGGCGGCGGTCGTGGCGGTGGCGGCGGTGGTGGCGGCGGTGGACTGGGTTCTGCTCAAGGTCTCATTGCCCTACCACCGGGTGTTGAAAGCATGACGGCCATCGATCCTCAGAACGCATTGCTGGTGCGTGGCACGGAAGAAGGCATCGATCAAATCCGCAACGTTATCTCTTATCTGGATCGTCCTATCGGGCAGGTAGAGATTGAAGCTCAGTTCGTATCGGTATCGCGTACGGACATCGACAGATTTCAAATTGGTTTCCGGGGCGCGCGCGGCAACACAGATATTGGTGGTGGCAATCTCGATCCGACTACAGGTGTACAAACAGGGACTGGAGGCATCAGCGTTGACGTTGTGCGAGGTAATTATCGCCTCCTGTTGAACGCGTTAATTCAACGAGGAACGGGACGCCTGGAGAGTTCACCACGAATTACCACGTTCAATAATTTAACGGCTCGCATAGTCTCCACTCGGAACCAGCCTGTCATCATCACTGAGTCCGACATTACACCGGGAACTGGTGGCGCGCCTCCAACCATCACAACGACTCAGACCATCCTAACCTTCACCACGGGCACCATCCTGACTGTCACACCGACTATCAACCAGGATGGCACGATTACGATTGCCATGCAGCCTCTGGTTTCGGATGCAAATGATGGCATAGCCGTTCCCGGCCCGAACTCGAGTGGTGTCATCCCGATTATCACACAGCAGCAGATTGATACTCTTGCCAATGTGAAAGACGGTGAAACTCTGGCTATCGGCGGTCTGCGACAAAAGAACATTCGAAATGTGCGTGGACGCATACCTATCCTTGGCAGTATCCCCTTGATTGGCCGATTGTTTCGGACAAACGACCAAACCGAATTCGACAGTGAACTCATCATTTTTGTGACGGCTCGCATCGTGCGTCGCATCAATGATCCGGTGCCGGGCACCTAAAACAGTTTCCGAGTACTCGAAGCAATGAAGGGAGCAGCGTCACGGTGACGCTGCTCCCTTTGCGTTTAACAACAGCCCCCGACCAGGGCAATCGCGTTATAAATTGGATATGGAATTCACCCGCCCCCAAGGAGCGGGCTTGTTTAACCAAAATTCCTAATGCGTTTGCCCGGTCCCTTGACGAAGGTCTTGTCGCTTCCTCAGTCGCGTGTGATACACTCAACAAAATTTGAATGCTGCAGCGGAGGGGAATCTCTTGCGGCTTTGCAGCGCACCGAATGATATTGCACAGTTGTTCCGCCACATTTCAGATCGTTAACGGCTGTGCACACGACGAACAGAACGTCTTGACAATGAGACACCCGCGCTTCTTTTGAACAGCCAGGCGCGGGAACCAAAGACAAGCCTCATTCGGTGCCTGGAGCCTTCTCCCATCTCGCGTTTCATGATGCGAGTACTCACTTCCCTGCGCGCAGCGTTCTCCTGACGAGGAACGAATAATTTGGAAACGATGCATGCAATACAGGGCACCAAGATCGCTTTGTTGATCGACTTCGACAACGTGATTTTAGGTGTCGATGACCCCGGATTCGATGTCGAACTGGTGGTCAATGCGCTGCGCTCACGCGGCGTGGTTGTGATGGGACGTGCTTACGGCGATTGGTATCGTCATCACCGTCACCGTCGCAAACTGATGGAACAGGGCATCGAACTGGTGGAAACACCGGTCTTCGGCCCGGTTATCAAGAACTCGGCGGATATTCGCATTGTGCTCGACGGCATCGATGTCGCCACTTCGCATCCCCACATTGATGCCTTTTGCCTTGTGTCGGGTGACAGCGATTTTCTGCCGCTCATCAAGCGCTTGCAACTGCTCGGTAAAAGCGTCATTGTCATTGCCGGCCAGAAGTTCACCAGCGAACTGGTGCGGCGCAACTGCAACGAGTACATCGCCTACGAGAACCTGCTGGCCGAAAGCGTGGGCGCCACCGAAGATGTGAGCAGCCTTGAGGGCGCTTTCAAGCTGTTGCAACGCGCCATGAACACGCTGAACGAACGCGGCATGGACTTGCGCTCGTCAACGGTCAAGCAGATGATGCTGCAATTGAACCCTGCGTTTTCTGAGCGCACTTTCGCGTGTAGCCAGTTCAAGCAGTTTCTTGACCGCGCCGCGCGCGCCGGCATTGTCAAACTGGGCGACCGCGATGGAACTTCCGGTGAATACGCCGTCATTCTGATCAGCGATGGCGACGTTCAAGGCGCTGAAACAAAATTAACTCCCACCCAGCGCGACTCGGCGCGAGGCGCCACTTCACGTCAACGTGGAGAGCGTTTTTCATCGAGCCGCAGGCGTAACGAAGAACCAGCACCGGCAGAACCCGTGGCTGAAGTCTCCTCTGATGTCAGCGAAACAGTTCCTGCCCCAGCAAGCAATGCCGCAACAACCGCCGAGGCGATTGATGACCTGCATGTGGCACCTATACCAAGTACTCCCTTGTCGGCGCGCAGTGGCCTGCGTCGCGGGCGTTTGCGTTTTTCAGCCAAGAACGGGCGCAGCACAGTGCTGCCGCGCAATGGCACCCCGGCAATTACATCGCCGGAAGAAGTTGGCTCAACACCCACAGACGACGCAACAGCGCAGACTGCAACTTCCCAAGCTCCCGAAGCAGTGCAGGAAGATGTAGTGCAAGCAGCATTGGCCGACCTGCCGGACACCGGCAGCGATGCGGAGACTGTTAATGTGGACGCTGTAACCACTGATGCAGCGGAGAACGCAACTGCCGCTGACACCACGTTCGCCAGCGATATACCGGCAGCGAACGAAGACAGCCCTGCGGCAACAGTTGAAGATGCAAGCGCGCCTGCGACGCCTAAAAAGCGCACCAGTCGCGGGGGACGGCGTCGCAAACCAGCATCTGCCGCTGGCGCAGCTTCCGATGCAGCACCCGAAACCGGCGCCAGCACTCCTGAAGCAAGTGATGCCGGTGCATCCGACACCAACCAGGCTCCTGTTGAGGCGACATCGGCAGATGCTGCGGCAACAGATGCCGCAGCCGACACATCATCAGATGCCGCCGAGACTCCGGCAGCAGAAGGCGATGCCGCTCCTGCTAAGAAGACATCGCGCGGACGGCGTGGCGGTACCCGCCGTGCGACGCGGCCGGCCAAAGCGGCGGCTCCTCCGGCAGAGGATGCTTCTTAAGAAGGTCTTGTAGCCTCTAGGCAGCGGGAAGCGAGTACTCGCTTCCCGCTTTTGCTTTGCCGGCATCCTTTATCTGCATCGCACGTCCCTACTCCGGCATGTCATCGTCACGGTTGAGTCAACAAATTAAACAGCGCGCCACAGAGCTGGGCTTTGCGGCTTGCGGCATCACGCCTGCGGAACCGTCTCAAACGCACGGATATTTACGCAGTTGGCTGGAGCATGGTTTCAACGCCACAATGCAGTGGATGGCGCGCGAAGATGCGGTCGAGAAGCGTGCTGATGTGCGGCGCGTTCTGCCCGGTGCGCAGAGTGTCGTTTGTGTGGCAATGCACTATCGCACGGACGAAGAGTGGGACGAAGCCGTGCACGGCAAAGTCGCTCGCTATGCGCGTGGATTCGATTACCACGACTTCATGAGTACTCGTTTGCGCGAGTTGCTGGCGTGGCTGCAAGAAGAAACGGGCTGCAATGGTCGCGTTTATGTCGATACAGGGCCGGTTCTGGAACGCGAATTGGCGCGGCGCGCTGGGCTCGGTTGGGTTGGCAAAAACACCATGCTGCTGTCGCGCGAATTGGGGTCTTATTTTTTGCTCGGCGAAATTGTGGTCGATATTGAACTGGAACCTGATCGCCCGCATGTCGAGCAGTTTTGCGGTAGTTGCACGCGATGTCTGGATGCCTGTCCCACGCAAGCCTTTGAAGCGCCCTATGTGCTCAATGCGAATAAGTGCATTTCGTTTCAAACCATCGAGAATCGCGAGCGTGCGCCGCAGGAGTTGAGCACCAAGTTTGGCGATTGGCTTTTTGGCTGCGATGTGTGTCAGGAAGTGTGTCCGTGGAACGGCAAGAGCACAGCGCACAGCGACGAGCCGGAGTTGTGGACGCGCGGCGAGTTCCCCACCCTGCTCGAAACGCTGCTCATGCCGCAGGAAGAGTTTTCGCGGCGCTTCAAAGGCAGCCCGCTCAAGCGTCCAAAACGGCGCGGTATGCGTCGCAACGCACTGCGAGTACTCAAACAGCGCAGACGCGCCAGCAAATAGAGGGCCTCGTGACAAGTAAAACGAAACGTAGCTTGCGATTATTCGTATTTTAGTGTAGAATTCTTTGTTGCGGGTCGGAGACAACTTGGTAAAGAACTCCGAAAGTGGGCGCCCTGCGACCCGCTTTTTTATTTGCCGCATTATTTCCGCAACAAAGTTTTTACCATTTCGTACTGACGGTTTTAGCCGCCTCTACGGTTTTATTCCTGAGTACTCAACGGAGAACAAAAAGATGGCGACGAAGAAAGTGGCCAAGTCACAGGCCGAGACACAATCTGAAATGTTGGAAGCGCTCCGGCGCGTCTCCGAGGAAAAGAACATCCCGGTCGAGGCGCTGATTGCCAGCATCGAAGGCTCTCTGGCTTCGGCTTATAAAAAGGCTTACGGTGGCACAGGCGATGTGCGCGTCGTGGCCGATTTAGTGAACACCGAGTTCCGCGTCTATGCGCAGAAGCGCGTGGTGCAGACGGCGCTCAACCCCAACACCGAAGTTGCGTGGCGCGATGCGCGCGGCGATAATCCGGGCATCAACCTGGGTGAAGCCGTTGAACAGGAAGTCACGCCCTCGGGCTTTGGACGCATCGCCGCGCAGACGGCCAAGCAAGTGCTGTTGCAGAAACTGCGCGAAGCCGAGCGCGTGCAGGTCGTGTCGGAATACGCCGATAAATCGGGCGAGATGTTTCGTGGCCAGGTTTATCGCATGGAGCGCGGCAACATCATCGTGCAGATCGGCAAGGCCGAAGCCATCTTGCCGCGCCGCGAGCAGATTCAAGGCGAGAATTACCGCATCGGCGACTCGATCTATGTTTTCGTGGTCGAAGTGCGGCAGAACATGCGTGGTCCCAGCATCACGGTTTCGCGCACGCATCCCGGTTTGGTGCGCCAGTTGTTCATGCTGGAAGTGCCCGAAATCGCCGATGGCATTGTTGAACTGAAAGGCGTGGCGCGCGAAGCCGGACAGCGCACTAAAATTGCGGTTGCAGCCAACAACCCGGATGTCGATCCGGTCGGTGCTTGCGTTGGGCCGCGCGGTATGCGCGTCGGCAAAGTGGTGGCGGAGTTGGGCAACGAGAAAGTCGACATCGTGCGCTGGAACCCCGACCCAATTACATTCATTTCACACGCATTGTCGCCAGCGCAGATTTCGAAAGTCATTCTGGTTGAAGAGCACAGCAATCACAGCGGCGAGAATGCCGGCACTGCAACGGTCATCGTGGCGGAAGACCAGCAGTCGCTGGCGATTGGCAAGCAGGGACAGAACGTGCGTCTGGCTGCCAAGCTGACGGGCTGGAAGATCGACATTCGCACCGAAAAGCAGTATGCCGAAGAACAGGCGAAGAAGATGTTCGACTTGGATGGCGGTGGCGAAGCTTTCCCGGCAGCCGTGACGGTGCGCCAGTCGAAGGATGAGCACGCCGAACTGTTCGCGATTGATGCTGAGGACTCCGAGGAACAGACTGCCGTCGGCAGCAGCGCTCCGCTGGAAGATGTGCAATCGCCGCTGGACGGTATTGACACTTCAGCAGAAGACGCGCTCACTGTCGGCATCGACGACACCGGCGACCGCGCCAGTGAGGCCGGTTCCGTGACGGGCGGCATTTCGAGCGTGGCACCGGCTGATTCGGTGAATGCGTAAGCCGGCCATCTGAGGCATGAGTATCGTCCCATGAGTACTCGTTCCTCAGCGTCACAAAGTATGGAAGGCGGGAAGCATCCGGTGCGCACGTGTGCTGTTCGCACATGCGCCGGCTGTGGCGCGAAGAAGACGCAACGTGAAATGTTGCGCATCGCGTCCAAAGATGGTGCGGCGCCAGTTGTGGACATGCAGTTTCGTGCGGCAGGACGCGGCGCTTACCTGTGCTGTCAAAAAGCCTGCATGGAACGTGCGCTACAGCGACACAGTCTGGAACGAACGTTGAAATTAAAAACGAGCGTGCCTGTTGCGATTCGCATGGAAATCGAGCAGGCACTTAGCGTGATGGGTGATGGGTGACGAGTACTCGTTTCACTTCACTCATTGCTCATCACTGAAAAGAAGGTGTTGCGTATGGCAAAAATGAGAGTGTATGATCTCGCAAAAGAGTTACAAGTCCAGCCGAAAGAGCTGCTTGAACTTTTAAAGACCATCGGTGTGTCGGGGAAGGTGCCGTCGAGTTCCATTGAGGACACGGCTGCGCGTTCGCTGCGCCAGATGATTGAAAATAAGAATAATCCGCAGGCGGCAGTGGCGGCGGTTGCAGCGCCCGCTCCGGCAACTCCCACCGCGTTTGAAAACTTTCGCGCCAGTGGCCGTCGTGCCGCGCCCGCTGTTGATACAAACGATGTTTCATCGGATGTTATCGAAGATTACCGCGAACAAGCGCAACCCGAAGGTGACTTCATAACACAGGGACCGGCCAAATCCGGCCCCGGTGCGCGGAGCGATGCCGGTCGTTATGGAAGCGCACGTCCCGCCGACAATCGCCCTGCTCCCAGCCGTCCTGCACCGCCGCGTCCGGTTGAAAATCGCCCGGCAACTCCAACACCGGCTGCCGCTTCGACCTCCAATGGCAGCGCTAACGGAAGCAACGGCGCGGCAACCGTCAATGGCTCGGCCAACGGCGCGGCGCCCGCTGCCCCAGCCGCACCGCCGCAGCGCGATAGCGGACGCTTCCAGGGACGCGGTGGACGCCGCGATTTCCGTGGCGGGCCGCGCCGCGACGACCGTTTTCGTGGCGCCTCGCGCTTTGGCGACCGCAATCATGAACCCGCCGCGCCGGAGCCGGTCGAGGAAGATACCGGCGACAAGAAGTTGACGCTGCCGCCGGAGATCACTATTTCCGAGCTGGCCGACAAAATTCGCCAGCCGGTCGCCACGCTCATCAAGAAGCTGTTCATGATGAACATTGTGCGCGCCGGAAACCAGGCGATCAACGCCGATGTAGCCGGCCAGTTGTTGGCGCAGTTCGGCTACACCATGGAAGTCGAGACGGCGCGTCCCGAAACCCATGTTCTGGAAGAAGAGCAAGGCGAACTCGTGCCCGTCCCGCCGGTCGTGACCATCATGGGCCACGTCGATCACGGCAAGACTTCGTTGCTCGACATCATTCGTTCGGCCAACGTGCAAAGCGGCGAAGCCGGTGGCATTACGCAGCGCATCGGTGCTTACGAAACCGAGCACAACGGCGAGCGCATTGTTTTCCTCGACACACCGGGCCACGAAGCGTTCACCCGTATGCGGGCACGCGGCGCACACGTCACCGACATCGCGATTTTGGTTGTGGCCGCCGACGATGGCGTGATGCCGCAAACGCGCGAAGCCATCGACCACGCACGCGCCGCAAAAGTGCCGATTATCGTGGCCATGAACAAGATGGATCGCGCCGAAGCCGACCCCGACCGCGTCAAAGGCGAACTGGCGCAGCTTGAATTGATCCCGGAAGATTACGGCGGCGACACCATCGTGATTCCGGTATCAGCGAAAACGGGACAGGGCGTGCAGGACTTGCTCGACATGGTTCTGATCGTGGCCGAGTTGCAAGAACTTAAAGCCAACCCGGATGGACCGGCCAGCGGCACAGTTATCGAAGCGCAGCAGGACAACCAGCGCGGGCCGGTTGCCACAGTACTCGTGCATCGCGGTACGCTGCGCGTGGGCGACCACGTCGTGGTGGGCGATGTCTTCGGACGCGTGCGCGCCATGAACGACTACAAGGGCGAGAGCTTGCAGGAAGCCGGTCCCAAGCGTCCGGTTTCGGTGATGGGCCTGTCGGCTGTGCCACACGCCAGCGACACGCTGCGCGCTGTCGGTTCGTCGCGTGAAGCTCGTGAGCAGGCCGAAGCCTACGCGCAGGACGCCAAGCAGGGCCGCTACCTGGGCACAGGACGCATCTCTCTGGATGAACTGTTCACACAGATTCAAAAGGGTGCGGCCAAAGAGCTGAACGTCATCGTGAAGGCCGATGTTCAGGGTTCGGTCGAAGCGATGTGCCAGAGCCTTGAAAAGTTGGCGCACGATGAAGTGCGCGTCAAGATCGTGTCGCGCGGTGCCGGCAACGTCACCGAAAGCGATGTCATGCTGGCAAGCGCTTCGGGCGCGATCATCATTGCGTTTTCAGTGGGTGTCGAGCATACCGCTGCGAGCCTGGCCGACCGAGAGAAGATCGAGATTCGCCAGTATAAAGTCATTTACGACGCGATCAACGAAGTGAAGGCTGCGCTCGAAGGCATGTTGGAAGCCGTCTTCGAAGAGCGCCTATCGGGCGAAGCCGAAGTGCGCGCAACGTTCCGCAGCACCAAGGCCGGTGTTATCGCAGGTTGCCTCGTGACCAGCGGCAAGTTGGTTCAGGGCTCTGTGCTGCGCGTGTGGCGTCGCGGCAACAAGGTATTCGACGGTAAGATCGATTCGCTCAAGCATGTCAAGGAAAACGTCAAGGAGATGGTCGCCGGCCAGGAATGCGGCGTCTCTTCCAACAGGTTCGACGATTTCCAGGAAGGCGACATTTTACAGAGCATCGTGATGCAGGGCGTCAAGCGCGACATCGAGGCGCGGCGTCCCGAAACCGCCGTCGTTGGCCCGCCGCAGAAGCGGTAGTATCGAGTAAAGGGCAATGAGTGATACTCATTGCCCTTTACTCAACACTTATGTTCATTGGAGTACTCACTTTGGAACTGCATCTGCACGATGCCGGTTCCTTGAAGGAAAAGCGAATGGTGGTCAATTCAGTTCTTGATCGTATCCGCGCCCGGTTTAACGTTTCGGCGGCACAAATTGACGATCACGATCTGTGGCAAAGTGCGACGCTGGGAATCGCTGTTGTTTCCAACGACGCGCAAGTCGCCAATCGAGTACTCAATCATGTGCGTGACGTGGCCGAAAGCGAAAACCGCTGTGATGTCGTAAGCTGTCAAATCGAAATTCTTTAGAAAGCGGGGCTCCTCGATGTCAACCACATTTCGTCCCGAGCGAGCGGCTGAAGCAATTCGTGCCGCAGTCACCAAAATTCTACGTGAAGAAGTGCAAGATCCCGGTCTGGGGCTTGTCACGGTTACGGCGTGCGAAGTCTCGCGCGACCTGCAAAACGCCAAGGTGTTCTACACTGTGCTGGGCGACGACGATGCGCGCCAGCGAGCCGCCGGTGCTTTCGAACGGGCGCATTCGTTTTTGCGCTCGCGCATTGGCGAAGAAGTCGCACTGCGCACCGTGCCGGAAGTTATCTTCCGCTACGACCGCAGCACAGATAACGCCCTGCGCATCGAGGAACTGTTGGCCGGTTTGCCCGAATTACAACAGCAAGGTGACGATAAACCCGCGGATGCTGCGCAGAGCCAGCAGCAACAAGGCCCAACCGAACAAGGCCGTGATAAACAACCTTAAACCGAAATCACACCGATGACGACTGCGCATTTCGCCGCATCTGCCCCGCCGTTCGATGAGATTCTTGCTGCCATCGAGAAATATCACACGTTCCTGATCGTGGCGCACGTGGGGCCGGATGGTGACGCTATCGGCTCAGGCCTGGCCCTGCAGCACGCGCTACGCGCTATGGGCAAAGATGCGTGGATGATTTCCAATGACGCTGTGCCGCCGTCGTGCCGTTTTCTGCCCGACTGGGACAAAATCAGCGGCAACCCACCGACGCAGCCACCGTGCGTCTTCATTCTCGACTGCGACGGCACCCCGCCACGCGTCGCCGCGCCGTATCACCTGATTGAAAATACGCGCCATAAAGTTCTCATCGATCATCACCGCACATCGCAGCCTATTTTTGATGTCAACTGGATCGACCCATCGCAATCGGCCACAGCGCTGATGCTCTATCAATTGATCAAAAAGCTCCCGGTCGAACTTAACGCCGACATCGCACAATGCCTGCTGTGTGGCCTCTCCACCGATACGGGTAATTTTCGTTTTCCCAACACAACTCCGGCTTGTTTACACGCCGCCGCCGACCTGGTTGAACTCGGCGCCGACCCGGCGGAAGTCGCCTTTAAGCTGTTCGATGAGCGTAGTTTCGGCGCAACCAAGCTGTTGGGCATCGCGCTGCAAAAGATGGAATGCGAAGCTGATGGCCAACTTACCTGGGCGGCTTTAACCGCGCAAGACTTCGACACGGCACAGGCAGGCGACGAAGGCAGCGAGAACGTGGTCAACTTTCTGCGCAGTGTGCGAGGCGCGCGCATGGCGATTATCCTGCGCGAGCGGTTTGACGAAACCGGCACAGTAACGCGCGTCAGCGTGCGCTGCGACCCCGAAATGCGCGCCGATTTATTCTGCCAGAAGTTCGGCGGCGGCGGCCATGCGGCAGCAGCAGGTTTCCGCGTGCGCCACAAATCGTTCATCGATAGCGTGGCTTACGTGGTACAAAGCGCCGCAGCCTGGCTACGCGAAGATCATCCGCCGGTCGAAAACGCGGTAAACTAAGCCTATGCAATCCCCTTCCGAGTACTCAGGAGAACCCAGAATGCTACGCAACGAAGACAAGACGTGGGGCATGGCCTGCCACTTAGCGGCGCTGGCGGGTTTTATTTTTCCATTCGGTAACGTCATCGGCCCACTCGTGGTGTGGCTGATGAAGAAAAATGAGTCAGCGTTCATTGACGATCAGGGCAAAGAGTCGCTGAACTTCCAGATTTCGGCTTCGATTTATATGCTGGTCGCGGCGCTGTCGATGTTTGTGTTAATCGGCTTTATTCTTTTACCGGTGGTCGCTCTGGCCACCTTGATAATGACTATCATCGGTGCCGTTCGTGCAAACAACGGCGAGCAGTATCGCTACCCACTTACCATCCGCTTCATCAACTGAAGTCGTATCAATGCACGGTGTTATCAACTTCCTCAAGCCGCCCGGCATGACAAGCCACGATGCGGTGGCTTTTGTGCGACGCATTGCAGGCACTAAGCGTGTTGGCCACACCGGGACGCTCGACCCGGCAGCAGCTGGCGTCTTGCCGATTTGCATTGGCCAGGCAACGCGCCTCGTCGAGTATTTGCAGGAAGGCACCAAAGAATACATTGCCGAAGTGACGTTCGGCCACGAGACCGATACGCTCGACGCAATGGGAGAAATCGTATCCGTTGGCCATGCAAGCGGCGTGACATTGGAGTCGCTGCGTGCGACGCTCGAACCCTTTCGCGGCATCATAAAACAAACGCCGCCTCTTTACTCAGCGATCAAGCAGGGCGGCAAAAAGTTGTATGAACTGGCGCGCGCCGGCACCCTGGAAAGTGAAGTCGAAATTGCAAGCCGCGAAGTGACGATCAGTCAACTGCATCTGACGCGCTTTGTGCCAGGCGATACGAGTACTCAACAACCATGTGCCATGTTGCACATCAAATGCAGCGGCGGCACTTACATTCGCAGCCTGGTGCGCGACATCGGCAGAAGCCTGAATTGCGGCGCCACCATGACCTTTCTGGTGCGCACGCGCAACGGCGTGTTTAAATTTGATAGGTCTCATACAGTCGAGGAAATCGGTCGCGACTGTCGTGCTGCGATTTTGCCGATCATGGATGCTCTGGCACTATGCGCCGCGACAACAGTGACTGACAATGTTGTGGTGCAGCACTTGTCGCAGGGCCGGCAAATCGAAGCGCCGAAAGCAAGTGCAAGTGGTAAGCAGGTGTTACACGAGCGCGTTCTCTTTGTGGACGAGCAACACACGGTTGCCGCTTTCGCGATACCGGCAGAACTCGGCGACAGCGCATATTACAAGCCGGAAAAAGTCTTCTTTCTCGACGGCGACGATTGATTCATGCGAGTACTCAGCCAACTGCCACAGGCCCCTTTGCATCACAGTTTTGCCCTGACTGTGGGCACCTTTGACGGTGTGCATCGCGGCCACGCCTTCTTGATTGAGAAGTTGAAAAGCGAAGCCGCACAACGCGGGCTGCAAACGGCAGTGCTGACGTTCACCGACATGCCGTATTGCTACTTTCGCCCCGATGAGTGCTCGCGGCTTCTCACTTTGCCGGATGAAAAAGCTCAGGCCTTTGAACCGCTGAAAATAGACGAACTTCTGATCGTGCCCTTCGATAAACAGATCGCGGAGCAACCCGCCGATGAATTCGTCACACGAGTACTCGTAGAGAAGTTACGTTTAAAACTTCTTGTCGCCGGGCCGGACTTTGCTCTGGGAAAAGGCCGCGCTGGAGATGTGACTGCGCTACGCACACTCGGAGCACAGCACGGCTTTGAAGTCGTTGTGCTCGACGAAAAACTAAATGACGAAGGCGCTATTTCTTCAACGCGCATCCGCGAGTGTGTTGAAGACGGTCACATGAAAACCGCCGCGCGCTTGCTGGGGCGTCCTTTTGCTTTGCAGGGCAACGTCATCTCGGGCCAGCAACTTGGCCGTACGATCGGCGTGCCGACGATCAATTTGCAAGTTCACCCGCGCAAAGTGCTGCCCGCCAATGGTGTTTACGCAGGCCGCGCTTTGTTCGACCATTCCCCTATTCCACACCGCGCCGCGCTTAACATCGGCACGCGTCCGACCGTAAACGGGCAAAGCCTCAGCATCGAATTCCACGTCATTGAGGAAAACATTGAAGCACCCCCACAAAACGTGCAACTCGAAATCATCGAGCGCCTGCGCGACGAAAAAAAGTTCCCTGACCTGAACACTCTTGTAACGCAGATGCAGCGCGACATCGCGCGTGCCGCCAGCATTCTTTCCGAGTAGGCGGGCCGTTCTCACGAGCGCGTGCTGCAACATTATCTGGCTCCTTCAGAAAAGTTACAGGTGAGCAAAATGAGTACTCAGAAGCGGCTACTTTCGAACGCTCTTGTTCACCACCAGCTTCCTGCCTGCAAAATAGTTGACGCACTGCGCGCCATGCGTCACACTGCCACGCGCAACCTACAACAAAGAGGTACTGAATTCGTGGCAAAAACTTCCAGTTCCAAAGGCGGCAAAACCGCAGCCAAAGCGACGCGCGCAACTCGTGCCAAAGCTCCTGAAAGCATTGGCGTCGGCATTATCGGCGCGGGCGGCATTGCGCGCGGCGTGCATATTCCCGGCTATCAAAAGCTCCCGAACGCGCGAGTACTCGCTGTGTCTGATCCGTTTGAAGGTGCGCGCACCAGCGCCTCCGAGCAGTTCGGCATCGAGAGCACTTACGATGACTTTCGCGAAATGCTGGCGCGCGATGACATTCATGCGGTCAGCGTCACCACGCCTAACTTCCTGCATGCCGAAGCGACTATCGCCGCACTGGAAGCGGGCAAACATGTGCTGTGCGAAAAGCCGCTCGCGATGAACGCGCAGGAAGGCGAAGCTATGGTCGAGGCGGCGCGGCGCACCGGCAACAAGCTGATGTGCGGCTTTCATTATCGTTTTTCGCCCGAAGTACAGTGCCTCAAGCGCTTTGCGGAAAGCGGCGCCTTTGGTGATATGTATTACGCACGCACGCAGGCCTTGCGCCGTCGCGGCATTCCTGGTTGGGGCATGTTTATCAACAAAGAGAAGAATGGCGGCGGCCCGCTGATTGACATCGGCGTCCACATGCTCGATTCCACCTTGCATGTGCTGGGCTTCCCCAGGCCGATTGCCGTAAGCGGCCAGACTTATCAGAAGTTCGGCAAGCGCAAAGACGTGCTCGGCCTGATGGGACAGTGGGACTACAAGAACTTTACTGTTGAAGATTTCGCCGTGGGCCTGATTCGTTTTGAAAATGGCGCTACGCTGACGCTGGAATCGAGCTTCGTGGCCAACATGGAAGAGAACGACAAGATGACATTCCAGATTTTCGGCGACAAGGGCGGCGCAACTTACAGCCCGCTGAAAATGTTCAGCGAGCAGAATAAAACGCTGCTCGACATCACGCCGGTGCATCTGCCGCGCGGCGTGCAGGCGCATCACGAGCAGATTAAATCGTTTGTCGATTCGGTGGTGAACGACAAGCCGGTTTACACGCCCGGCGAAGAAGCACTTGAAGTCACACGCATCATTGACGCCATCTATGAATCGAGCGAGGCGGGCCGCGAAATTCGTTTCGACTAAAGGCCTCTTGCATAAATGCGCTTCTGTGCAAATCGCTTCAGCAAGCTCGCTTCCTCACGGGCGCGGTTGGGAAAAGTCGCGGTTGCGAAAAACAGCCGTCGCCAAGACTTATGTAAGAGGTCTTAAGACCATCCCGACACAATCAAAAAGCGAGTACTCGTAATGAGTACTCGCTTTTGTGTTTCAAGGCAAACTAGTCGTGATCAAGAATGAGCTTGATGTAGCTGATGAGTTGTCCTGGAACAAAGGGTTTTTTCAGGTACAGCGAAGTGCCCATTTTCCAGCCCCTGGTCGTGCTGATGTCATCGTCTAAACCTGTTAGCATCACAACCGGAATGTGTGCGGTGGATGGATTTTCTTTGATCTGTCGCATGGCCTCAAAGCCATTCATTTCCGGCATCATCACATCCATCAGCACTACATCGGGCGCCTCGATCCCGACGCGTTCCACAGCCTCACGCCCATTGCTGGCCGTCACAACTTCATAACCCGCTTTTTCCATATGCTCTTTAAGCAATTGGCAGAGTTCGTGTTCGTCTTCCGTTATGAGAATCTTGGTCGGCACGTTGGTCACAGTTCCTGTTGAGGTTTGCACGCTTTGTGGAGATGTTCATCAATGATTATAGCGCCTTTGGAGATGTGGGGAGCTTTGATGACGCGCCAGATTTAATTTATCAGAAGCTACTTAATCCAAGCTGCCACCTGAGTAGCCCGCCCGTGAATGTTGGGCGCCGCGAGGGAAGCGCATTGGCGCTTCACGTTGGGCTGAGCGCGCTGAGTGTGGAAAAGACCACTTCAGCGGTCTTTGTCGGCACCCATAGGTCCGTTCAGGGGGCTTTTTGTCATCAGCCCGCTGCTTCAGCGGCACTGCTGAAGCAGCACTGCTTCAGCGGCGGACAACCTCATAAGGGGCAACTTGGGTTACTTATCAGATGCTGACTCGGCCACATAACCACAGGCTCACGGCGCGTTCTACGGCGTCTTCAAGCAATTGGGCCGCGTTGGCCATCGAGTACTCAAGCGCCATAGGTGCATCGGCCAGTGGCAGCGCCGCGATAATCCCCATTTGTCGCAGTTCCTCGCCGCGCAGTTTTATGGCACCGCCAAACGCCACAACCGGCACGCCCCGTCCGCTGCTTGCCACGCAAGCGGCACGCGCGATTCCCGCCAGAGCTTTGCCCTGCGGCGTCTGCTCGTCGATGGCGCCTTCCGCCGTGAGTACCAGGTCGGCGGTTTCTAATTTCTTCGCGAAATCTGCAGTTTCCAGCACCACGTCGATGCCGGGCACCAGTTGCGCGCTGCAGAAAGCCATCAGGCCGAAGCCCATGCCGCCGGCGGCACCCGCACCTGGCGTCTGGCTGATGTCGCGACCAATGTGAGTACTCGCGACGTGCGCATAATGCCGCAACGCCGCATCGAGAAGTTGCACCTCGTCGGGAGAAGCGCCTTTTTGCGGGCCGTATATGCGCGCCGCGCCACTCTCGCCGTAAAGCGAGTTGGTTACGTCACAGAGCACACGAATGGTGGTTTGAGCCAATCGCGAATCCAGAGCGCTGTCATCAATGGCGGACAATTGCTGGAGGGCAGCGCCGCCCGGAGGCAACAGCGTGGCATTCTCATCCAGAAACCGCACGCCCAGCGCCTGCAAAGCGCCGGTGCCGCCATCTGTTGTGGCCGAGCCGCCAATGCCGACTAGAATTTCGCGGCAACCTTCATCCAGGGCAGCGCGAATCAGTTCGCCGGTGCCATAAGATGAAGCCAACGTGGCACGGCGTTTCTCTTCCGGCACCAAAGTGAGGCCGGAAGCCTGCGCCATTTCGATGACGGCGCGACCATCGGGCAAGAGAAGCCAGCGCGCCTGCACAGAATCGCCCAATGGGCCGCGCACAGTTGCCTGCCGGATTGAGCCGCCTGCGCCGCGTGCAAACGCTTCAACGGTGCCTTCACCGCCGTCGGCGAGGGGAATCGGAATTGTGGTGAACTGGTCGTTGTGAGTACTCGACAGAGCGCGTTGCACGCCGCGTTGCATGGCAAGGCAAGCATCGTTGGCGCAAAGAGCGCCTTTGAGAGAATCAGGGGCAAGTATGAAGGTGAGCAAAGCAGAAGAAGCGTTGCCAAAAAGCCTCACGACGACAATTTGCCGCGCGATTTACCAGACGATGAAGAATCGTTAAGGTCGGTATCTTTCTTCATCAGGCGTGAACTTTTGCTGCGCGGATCTTTACGCAGCGCGGATAACAGCGCATCGGTAATCAGATAAAAAGCCATCAGAATGAGCGCCCATTTGAGAATGGCTAACGCGGTCTCGTGCGGCAGGCCGAGGAATGTCTGGCGCAGTGTCTCCAGTGCAGGAGTCGCGGAGTTGATTTGTGGCTGCGCCGCCGTCCACAGGTACACCAGCGCAATGTATATAAAAAAGACAACGATCAGAGCAACAAATAACATAAGACCTCTTGCGCAAGTGCGCTTCCGCACGGTCGCGGTTGCGAAACGTCGCCTTGGGAAAGACAGCCCTCGCCAGGACTTATGCAAGAGGTCTATAGCCTGGAGCTTCATCCGTGCGAACGTCAATGCTTGGCAACAACTCATTTCTATTTTGGCACATTTAAGTTGAAACATCACGCGGCGCGGTTTAGATGTATGCGGCGCGGCTTCGATGTATCAGGCTGTGTCATACAGGCTGTCTTCGGTCGCCAACACGAGCGAGGTGCTGCGGCCTTGCTGCACGACAACGGTTCGCAGATTTTTTGCCGAAACACGCCGCGATTTGCGCGAGAACAGTCGCTTCACCGATGAAATGACGAAATCGAGCACCAGATAAGCGACAACATACAAAAACGCTTGTTTGATAAAAGACATCAGCGTGGGATCGGGCACAACGAGGAAGAGATCGCGCAGCCAGAGCAACGTCGCAGTCGGGCGTTGGAGATGCGGCTGCATCACCGACATCAAAAAATAAACTACGCCGTAAAAGGCGACCGCAATCAGCAAGGCGAAATACAACATGTTGGTTTCCTCCACATGACAGAAATCAGAGACCGGACAGCACCACACTTTGCACGTAATCAGGACTGAAATCTCGGCGAGTACTCGAATAAACCGTTCCCGCGTTGACAGCGCTTCCGAGCGCGCCCTACACTGCTGATGATGTCACATCACGCTTCTATTGTTTTTGTTCCACAAACACCGCTGAATATCACACAACGCGGTCAAGAACTTTCCACTTCGCCTGTCTCGTCTGCGTTGCAGGCCGTCACACGCCGTCCCACTTTCGCCCTTTATACGTTGGGCTGTAAAGTCAACCAATACGATTCGCACCAGATTTCGCGTTCGCTGGTGCAGCGCGGTTTTCGCCGCGTCGAGTTCCGCGAATCGGCTGATCTCTACGTTATCGACACTTGCACCGTGACGGCGGAAGCCGATAAGAAATCGCGCAAGGCAGCCGGACGTGCACATCGCAACAACGCCGAAGCCGTTGTCGCCATCACGGGATGCGCCGCGGCCTATGCGCGCGATCAGTTCCAGCGCGTTGTGCCGGATGCTCTTGTGCTCGATAACACACGCAAGCTGGAACTGCCCGAACTCGCAATCGCCGCATTGCAGGCCCGCCCCGACTGGAACAACGAGTACTCGAAACTGCGCGACGAAATCGGCAGTGAGCCGCTGCCGTCTGCCACTCGCGAGCGCGCCGTTTTAAAGGTTCAGGACGGCTGCAATCACAAGTGTTCATACTGCATTATTCCTACCGTTCGTGGTGCCAGCGTCACGAAAACCCGCGAAACCATCATGAGCGAAGCGCGTGCTTTTGTGCGTGAAGGCGCACGCGAACTGACGGTAACCGGCGTTTCGATGAGCGACTGGGGAGCGGCTCAAAATCGCGAAAACCACCACAGCCGCAATGCCGCTCTATGCGACCTGCTGCGCAGCGTGGCAAAGATCGAAGGCTTGGAGCGGGTGCGCGTTTCTTCTCTCGATCCTGCTGATGTGGACGACGAGTTTTTGCACACCGTCGCGAACACGCCGAAAGTTTGCCCGCACATTCATCTGGCATTGCAGGCCGGCAGTGCTGCGACGCTGCGCCGTATGCGACGCCGCTATACACCGGAAATGTTCTTGCGTGCCGCTAAGCGCTGGCGCGAAATTCGTCCCGACGGCGGGTTAACCACCGATGTCATCGTTGGCTTTCCCGGCGAGACCGCCGCCGACTTTGAACAGTCGCTGCACATCGCGCGCGAAGCCAAATTTTCCGCTGTTCATGTGTTTCCCTACTCGCCACGCGCCGGCACCGTCGCCGCCGGCTTGCCCGATCATGTCGCGCCCGCCGAACAAAAGCGTCGCGTCGATGCACTGCTGCAATTGGCACGCGAGCTATCCGCCGAATATGCGGCGCAATTCCTGGGACAAACGCTGCCCGTGCTGGTGGAATCAACCGGCCATGACGCGATCGAAGGCATGACGCCGCACTACGTCAAAGCACGCGTCCAACTGGAATCGAGTACTCAACAAATCGCGCCGGGCGACATTGTGTGGATGTGCGCCGCAAAATGGAGCGACGACACACTCCACGGCACATGGCAGCCGCGTCTGGGGCGAGAGTAGCGCTGTACACTGCTACAAACTCAATCAGCCAGGAAAAGAGCAAGGTGCAGAGTAAGGTGCGGAGAGCGAAGTACAAAGTGCGGTGATGCTTGTGTGCGTTTTGCACTGATATTAGCAGGCGCTTCAGTGCGACTTGAGAAAACGAGCCTGCAAAATCAAGAGGATCCCGCAAACTTCCGCGGGCTCCTCTTGCTGTTTCGAGTACTCGATACTAGCCAGGCATCAACTGGTGGCCGACGCGGCCCTGCCAGGCGTCGATGAGGAGCCACACCAGCATCATGACAATATCGCCCAGCGCCAGGCCCAGGAAGAGCGGCGTTGCTTTACGGTAAGTATCGCTGCCGCCAAAGCGTGTGATGAGCGTCTTGGCCATCCAGCCGAGGAAAGTAGAGAACCACAGGCGCTGAATCGGATAGGTAAGGCACATCAAGAAGCCCAACGGATGCAGCGGAAACCACAAAAAGCGGCTGCGCGCTATCATCATTCCGTAGGTCATAAATGCACCGACCGCGAGCCAGATCCAGTTTGTCCAACGAACATCGCTGATGCCGCTAATCAACTGGTTGGCGTTGGTGGCCGGCTGCTGCGCACCGCCCTGTGCAAACCAGCTCTCAAGCGCCAGGCCGCCGCTTTCATAGCCCAGCCTAACGTTCATCCACATGCTCATGACCAGCGTGATCGTGACCACAGCCATAATCAGCGCCAGCAGCGGCTTCATGCGAATTTTGCGGTCATGCGCCAGTTTAAAACCCTGCACAAAAGAAGGCAGCAGGAAGGCGCGCATATCGGTCATCAGTGAACCTTGCAGAAAAGCGCCCGGCACAATGCTTTGGGGCGGCAGCAGCGTGCCCGTTCCCGAGCCGACAAGCTGCGCCATTGTGCCAAGAGAAGTCCAGCCCTGCTGCACAAACAGCAAGCCGCCTTCAACCACCAGGCGGGTGAGCGCAATGGAGATCACCAGATAGGAAAGCCACAATGCCAGCGCCGCGCCCGGCCCCATGCCGGCGGCACAGCTCCACCCGATGATGAAAATAAACGACAGCACAAAACCCCAGAACGCAACCGGATAAGAAAGCGCTTCGGTCTTCTCCGATTCACCGGCTTTCTCGCGGGCAAAAGCGCGGCGTGCCACATGCTTTAAGTGCTCGCGGCCCGTCCACAATACGATGGCAACATAGCCCAGGTAAGCTCCGACATGCTGGTAGCCGGTAAAGATCTTCGCGCCGCCGGTATTACCAACCATGTTGGGCAGCGCATCCGGCATAAAGCCGGCATAGTAGGCCGCCACAAGCTGGAACTTGATGAACCAGTAAAAGAACCACAATGAGAAGGAAACTTCGCTGGTCAGCAGGTAGGTAATGCCGATCATGATCGGATACACCTGAATGTTAATCCAACCGGCCTGGTTCCACGGCACTTCACTGAAGAAGTTTCCGCTGATAGCCAGCGGGAACGTCGGGACATCGGGGAAATAAAGGTTCAGCCCGGTCAGCATTTGAATGAAGAGACCAATGCCTGCGCCGATCCATGTAAGTGGATTGCGGAAGAAACGACCGATCACGCCATATTGGTCGGGCCGATCAACATCTTCAGTGAGTTCCAACGGCAGGCGCAGCAGCGGAAAGGCGAGGGCTTCGCGTTCGCTCCATTGCGCGCGCACGATGACGCTGAGACACGCCAGCATGAAGTAGGAAACAAAGATGAGTACTCCCCATGCCACCAGGGGAACGATCCACATGTTCCACGGCACCACACCGCCGCTACCGACATACCAGTTCTGCACGGCGTCGTAGCCTGCACCCTGGTATTTGCCGCCGTCCATAAGAGCGGGAGAAAACCACGACGGTAGATACTGTTCCAGAAAATCCAACCATTTGTTTTCTGTTTTGGCAAAGTAAAACGGCCCGATAAGATTGGTGACGAAGAAGTTTTCCGAGCCATGTCCCGGCACCAGGGCGGAGAAAAGGCACGTGATATATACCGTGAGAATTTCGTTACGAGAGAAGCCGCCGCGTCGTGACAACAGCTTCAAAATGGGGTTAACGACAAGGAGCAAAATGAGCAACACGGCAATGGCGCCCGGCGGAAAATGCTGCGCACCTAAAAACGTGTTTTTCATCTTGACGTCGATGATGGGAATGATATAACCGAAAGCCACAGCCAGGGCGAGACAAAGCGCCACGACGCGAAAGGTTACGCCGCGCGAACTGCCGTCTTCATGACCATGAGCCGACTCAGTTGTTACAGCACCGGAGGGCGCTGGAGTGGCGGGGGGTTGAGGGTGCGTCCTCGCATCCATGAATTGTTCCTTCTAAAGAGGGTGAAGCGTCTTGGAAACGGGCTGAATTCAACGATATAAGCTGGCGAAAAACTTTTTGGGAGCAGGCTTGTGTTTGCTGTTGGACGCGCTCTATTTAACCAAATTTAGGGCGTCTTATCAACCGCTGAGCGCTCTACGCAACACCTACTCTCATCGACCTCAAGCTCGACACAGGCGCGGACGGTGGTAAAATCAACGGTGCTTCAACGCCGCATCCTGTTCAAACGAGTACTCGCATCGGCACAGAAGAAGACAAAGGACAACCTGCATGCACGATTTGTTCAACCTGAAGGATCAAACCGCTGTCGTCATTGGCGGCACCGGCGTGTTGGGCGGCGCCATGGCCGAGGCGCTGGCCTCCGCCGGAGCGCGTATCGCCGTGCTGGGCCGCTCCGCCGAGCGTGGTGAAGAGCGCGCCCGCAACATTCGCGACCGCGGAGGAGAAGCCTTCTTTCAGACAGCCGATGCCCTCAGCCGCGACAGCCTGCAAACGGCGCGCGATGCCATTGTGCAGCAAACCGGCTCCATTGAAATCCTGGTCAATGCGGCAGGCGGCAATCATCCTTCGGCGACGCTGCCGCCCGGCAAAGAATTCGCGGAACTCTCGTTGGAAGGCTGGCAGCAGGTTTTCGATCTCAACTTGGTTGGCGGCACACTGTTGCCGTGCCAGGTCTTTGGCGAAACGATGCTCCATGCGGGCAAAGGCAGCATCATCAACATCGCTTCGATGGCGGGCATGACGCCTCTATCGCGCGTGGTGGCCTACTCGGCGGCCAAGGCAGCGGTTATCAATCTCACGCAGTTCCTGGCGCGCGAATGGGCCAGGCGTGGAGTGCGCGTCAACGCCCTGAGTCCCGGCTTTTTCCCCGCCGAGCAAAATCGCGCTTTGCTGTTTAACGAAGACGGCACACCCACCGAACGCGGCGGACAGATTTTGTCTCACACGCCGATGGGCCGCTTTGGCACCTCTGAAGAACTCGCCGGCGCGGTTGTGTGGCTGGCCAGCCAGAGCGCTTCGGGCTTCGTGACAGGACAGAACATCGTCGTCGATGGCGGCTTCTCCGCGATGACCATTTAGCAATCACAGGTACCCGTTCGGACTTCAGAAGGAGACACGATGCAAACGATGCAAGGTGTTGTGCTGCCGGGCAACCGCCAGTTGGAGATACGCGACTTTCCCGTTCCCGAACCGGGACAGGGACAGGTTCTCATTCGCATGAAGGCCTCCAGTTTGTGCGGCAGCGATTTGCGCGCGATTTACCGCCCGATTGAACAGGGCAGCGGGCCGGAAGCCTATCAGGGTGTTATCGCCGGACACGAACCGTGCGGACAAATCGAGCGCGTCGGGCCGGGAGTAAAGCGCTTCAAAACCGGCGATCGTGTGGTCGTTTATCACATCGCCGGCTGCGGCCTGTGCCACGATTGCCGCATCGGATACATGCTCTCTTGCACGAGCGACCTGCGCGGCGGCTACGGCTGGCAGCGCAATGGTGGCCATGCGCCGTTCATGCTTGCCGATGAAAGCGCGTTGGTGGCTCTACCCGATGAGCTTTCTTATGTTGACGGCGCGATGGTGGCATGCGGTTTCGGCACTTCGTATTCGGCCTGTCTTCGGGGCAACGTTTCGGGGCGCGACCGAGTACTCATCACCGGCATGGGGCCGGTCGGCCTGGGAACCGCCATGCTGTGCCGCGCAATGGGCGCCCAGGTGGTTGGCGTCGAGAGCATTCCGCAACGGCGTGAGTTGGCGCGCCAGTTAGGGTTTGAAGCGGTTGTCCAACCCGGCGACGGGGCTTTGGCTGCCCTCATGGAGTACTCGGAAGGGCACGGTTTCGAAGTGGGTATTGATTGTTCGGGTGTTGGCGCGGCGCGGCATCTGTGCCTGGAAGCGGCGCGCGAGTGGGGCCGCGTCGTGTTTGTCGGCGAAGGTGGTACCGTCGAGTTCGCGCCCAGCCCGTTGCTGATTCACAAACAACTGACGCTGCACGGCTCATGGGTTTGCTCCATCGGTGAGATGGAAGACCTGGTCGAACTGCTGGTGCGCTGGAATTTGCATCCCGAAGAAACTGTGACACATCGCTTTACACTGCAGCAAGCGCGCGAGGCCTACGAACTTTTCGACAGCGGTCAAAGCGGCAAAGTGGCCATCGTGTGGGACGAATGAATTTGAGCAACAATTGAGTACTCATGATGCCACCGCAAAACGAAACGGCGCCTTTCGTTGACCTGTATGACTTGCTTGACTTGCCGTCTCATAGTGATGTGGCCACGATTCGCAAACGCATCATGAGCCTGTACATCGAGGCGCAGAACAACCTCGACCACCGCAACTTCCGCAAACGTTTCTTTTATCAGGAGCTGTTCGAAACTTATCTGCCGCAAGCGCATCACCTATTGCTACACGAGGCGCGCCGCGCCACCTACGACGAGCACCTGCAAGCGCATCACAAACAGGCGACGGGCAACAAGAGCGATTTGCGCTTCGAGAAGGCGCCGCCCGCACCGGAACTCGAAGCGGCGCAAACATCAGCCGCACCGGGCGCACTGCCAACAACGAACACCCATCGGCCCCAACCCCCTGCGCCGTCAGTGCTGAAAACGCCGCCACCTCGCGCCGCCACACCGGAATGGATGCGCATGGATGCCGGTCGTGTAGAGCGCCGTCGCGACTTCAAACGCCGCGCGCTGATTCAGCAGGAACTCGAAAACGTCGGCTTGTTCTGGGGATTGCTTGCCGGCTTTGCCGTGGCGTTCGCGGTGGGCGCGTTGCTCTACATCAGCATCGACACCATACCCGGCGCAGCACTACAACCACTGGGCTTGCCGTGGAGCGTATTCAGCTTTCTGTGCTTTGTGGTGATGCTTTCTCTGGGTGTTTTCTGCGCCCGCATCGCCCTGCGCTATGCACGTCGTCGCATCGTGGCCGTGCTGTCGCAAATGCCCTACGAACAACTGCTGCACCGCTGCGAACGCGGCTGAACTCTTGAATGGATTCTCATAGCTAGTGCGCACGAGTACTCGCCGAGGTAGAAGATAGTAACGCCAGCGTCATAGTGCATGACGCTGGCGTTATTGTGCTTTAGAGCATATTTCAATGGCGTTGTCCTGTTTGTATAACAGTTAACGACTTGTAGGCTACACACGATTACCCCGGAACCCCAAGCGTGAGCGCGGGGCTGAACTCCGTGGTGCCTTAGCCCCGCGCTCACGCTTGGGGTTCTGTGTCGCCTGCAAGCTATTAACTGTTTGTAGGGGCGCATGGCGTGCGCCCTCATGCTGCGGCAACCACATAGGGCATGGCATGCGCTCCTACAAGAAACACCGGCACAACCTACTGAAACGTGCTTTAGCCAATGCTACTCAGCGGCGGTGCCGCTTGCTTCGTTTGAAGGTTCGCTTTCAGCTTCGCCCACTGCCGTCACAACATAGTAATAGGCTTGGCCAGGTTCAGCCGCGTCATCGGTGTAGTTTTGCGCTGTTGTGCCGGCAATGGTTTCGTAAGGGCCGCCGCTGCTCAAAGAACGCTTCACGTTGTAGCTCTGCGCTTGGGCGTTGCCCTTCCACTGTAAAACAATTTGCTTGCTGGATGGCATAACAACCAGGTTAATCGGCGCTGGAGGTGCAGTTAGTCCGGTTGCCGACAGCGAGGCTTGCGGCGTGGCACTCACCTCGTTGGAGTTGGCGCTGGTTTCCGTGATGTTTGCTGCCGCCACGACGTAGTAGTATGTCCGACCGTTTCTCACTGCATTATCCACATAGGTCGTGGTGCTGGTCGTAGCGATAGTGGTGTATGGCCCACCCTGTGAAGTGGAGCGGCGCACTTTGTAAGAGTTCGCACCTGAGGAGGCCGTCCAGGTCAACGTGACGCGTTGATTTGCGGGTTCGGCTTCCAAATCGGTGGGAGCCAGCAGAGCCGGTGTCGCGCTGACCTGATTGGAGTTGGCGCTTTGCGCCCCTTCGTCAATCGCCGACACCACATAGTAGTATGTTTTGCCGTTTTGGACAGCGGTATCGAGGTAAGAGTTGGTCGCGACTTCGGCGATTGTCGTATACGTGCCGTCATCCGTGCCCGAACGCTTTACACGATACAACTCGGCGCCGGGCACAGGCTCCCAGGTGAGTTTTATCTGTTGGTTGCCGGGTTCCGCTTGCAGGTTGGTGGGCGGCGCCAGTACCGGCGTAGCGCTGACTTCATTGGAGTTAGGGCTTTGCTCATCGCCTTCCACAGCCGTTACGACATAGTAATAGGTTTTGCCGTTCTTCAAGCCTTTGTCGATATAGGTTGTTTCCGCAACCGTGGCAATCGTCGAGTACTCTCCGCCAGGAGTATCGGAACGTTTGACCTTGTAACTGTCGGCGCCGGTAACTTCACTCCAGGTCAGCGTGATCTGCATGTTCTGCGCTGTGGCGGTCAGGTTGGCCGGTGCCACCAACTGCGGCGTTGCACTGGCTTCATTTGAATTACCACTACGCTCGCTACCTTCAACAGCAAGCACGACGTAGTAATAGGTTGTGCCGTTCTTCAAACCGGTGTTGGTATAGGTGGGGCTGCTCACCGTCGCTACGGTTTCATACGGGTCTTCCGGCGGGCCGCCAGAGGTTGTGCTGCGGCGCACTCGATAGCTATCGGCACCTTCTACGGCATCCCATGTCAGTGTCACCTGGCGATTGCCCGCTGTGGCTTGCAGGCCCGTTGGCGCTTGCAAAGTTGCTGTCGCGCTCGCTTCATTGGAGTCGGCGCTCTGGCTCGTGGCGTCAACAGCGCTCACAACGTAGAAGTAGGTTGTGCCGTTTTTAGCCGTGGTATCGGTGTAAGATGGCGTAGTGCTGGAGCCGATCACCGTGTAAGGCCCGCCAGGAGTCAGGCTGCGTTTGATGCGGTAGCTAACGGCGCTGGCGACAGCGTTCCAGGTCAGTTTTATTTGACGGTTGCCCGCTGTGGCAGCGAGTCCCGCCGGCGCAGGCAAAGACGGTGTGGCAGCCATCGATGGCGCCGAATTGGGGCTGGCCCCTTTTGCGTTATCCAAAGCCTGCACCACGTAATAGTACGTTCTGCCGTTCTTGACTTTTGTGTCGATATACTGCGTAGCGGGAGCCGAAACCGTCGCGACCGTGCTGAACGAACCTGTCGCCGACGCGCCGCGTTTCACCCTGTATCGGGTGGCACCGGGCACGGCGTCCCAGCGCACGGTCACGGTTTTGTTACCCGCTTCCGCCGTGACATTTGTCGGAGCCGGTGGAGCCGCCACAGCCGCATTGACCCACAAAAAAGCAGAGCCAACAGTGGCCAGCAACAGCATCAGAACAGTGCGCAGACGTGCCACACGAAACAATGAGTACTCGCGAGAAACTGTAAAACGACTCGCGACTGGAGTGTGAGAAGGGTTCATAAAGTGTACACCTCAGGTTTAAGCATCCGGCATCGCAAGACTTTTCCGATTGAGTGTTTCCTTTCTGACGAAAGGACGAGTACTCAACGCCGGATAGAGCATCGAGTCGCTCCTGGTTTAGCCGAAAAGTTTGCGATCGAGCGTACGATAGTTTATCGCCTCAGCGATGTGGTGCAATTGAATGGTTTCGCTGGCATCCAGGTCGGCGATGGTGCGCGCCACCTTGAGAATGCGGTCGTATGCGCGCGCCGACAGCGAAAACTGGTTGATGGCGGTTTTCAGCAGGTCGTGCGCGCCGCCATCCAGCGCGCAATGCGCCCGCAGTTGCCGCGCCTGGAGTTGCGCGTTGCATGTGAGGCCGTCCGGCTGCAAGCGTTCGACTTGCCGTTGACGCGCTCTCGCCACACGTTCACGCACTGTGGCCGAACTTTCTCCGACGCTCTTGCCCATCAATTCCTGCGGCGACAAACGGGGGACTTCGACGTGGATGTCGATTCTGTCCAACAGCGGCCCGGAAATGCGGCCCAGATAGCGCCGAATCTGAGTACTCGAACAAACGCAGGCGCGACGCGGGTCGGAAAAGAATCCGCAAGGACATGGATTCATCGACGAGATAAGCTGAAAGCGCGCCGGAAAGCTCAACGACTGCGCGGCGCGCGCGATGCTGACAAATCCGTCTTCCAGCGGTTGGCGCATCACTTCCAGGACATCTCGATGAAATTCGGGCAGTTCATCGAGAAACAGCACGCCATGATGCGCCAGAGAAATCTCGCCCGGACGTGGATAAGAACCGCCGCCCACCAGACCTGCATGGCTCACCGTGTGATGCGGTGCGCGAAAAGGCCGCTCTGCCAACAAACTTTGGCTGGCGCCCAGCAAACCCGCCACCGAATACAACTTGGTCACTTCAAGCGCTTCATCCAGCAGGAGCGGCGGTAAAATGGTGGGCAGACGCCGCGCCAGCAGCGTTTTGCCGCTTCCCGGCGGGCCAATAAGTAATACGTTGTGCCCGCCACTGGCCGCGACTTCGAGCGCGCGCTTGACCGTTTCCTGCCCTTTTACGTCGGACCAATCGACATCGGAGTGCGGCGTATTGAGGGCGTTGTCGGAAAGATCGTGCAGGACAGGTTCACGGCCACCGTTGCTCAGCAAGTCGATGGCATCAGCCAGGCTCTCCACGGGGAAGACCTGTAATCCATCGACTACAGCCGCTTCGCGCGCGTTATCTTTGGGAACAATGAACGAAGTTCTGCCGGCTGCTTTGGCACCTAAGGCCATCGGAAGCACGCCGCTGACGGGGCGCACGGCCCCATCCAGTCCCAGTTCGCCTACGGCAGCAAAGTTCTCGAAGTGCGCGTTGCGAACTTGCTCGTCGCCCAGCAGCGCGCCCAGAGCGATGGGTAAATCGAAGATGGGGCCTTGCTTTTTGGTGTCGGCGGGCGCCAGATTCACCGTGATGCGCCGCATCGGCCAGGTAAACTGCGAGTTCTTGACGGCAGCCCGCACACGCTCGCCCGATTCGCGCACCGAAGCATCGGGCAGGCCAACAATGGCAAACGATTGAAAATTGGAGGAAACATCGACCTCAACGCGAACGACATAAGCGTCCACGCCCAGCACGGCCATAGAATCAACAGCAGCTAACATACAGAGTACTCGTTTCTCATTAACGAATCACGCCGACAGGTAGGCGTGACCAGCGGTAATTATATTCTAATGCCGACGCGAGCGGCTTTAAAAGATGCGCGCGCCGCGTGCCCTTGCGGAGCCGCCTTCAACGTAGTCAAAGGCGTTTTGATGCAGCGCCACACGCGGCGCAGTGCCATCGTGCGGCAGCCACACTTCCACGACATCGAAACGGCACGGCACATCCGCCAGACGATGCATGGAAACGTAGGCGTTGGCCAGGCGCGATAACTGGCGTTGTTTGCCGCGCGTTACGGCTTCCTGCGGCGCGCCGTGCTCATTCGAGGCGCGCGTTTTCACTTCGACGAAGCACAGAATTTTACCGTGACGCGCGATGCAGTCGATCTCGCCGCGGAGGGCATTGCCGGCGCGCCAGTTGCGTTCCAGCAGCGTGTAGCCGTGGCGTTGCAGAAAGCGTGCGGCAACATCCTCGCCGTCTTCACCACGCTTTTGAGTACTCGTTCGCGACATCACTCAACAAAAGATAAAATCTAGGGTCTCTGCGGTGCTGCTCCCGGCGGTGCCGCTCCCGGCGGTGCTGCTCCCGGCGGTGCTGCTCCCGGCGGTGCCGCTCCCGGCGGTGCCGCTCCTGGTGGTGCTGCTCCTGGTGGTAGCTGCGATTGCGGCGCGCCCGATGGTGCCGGGTTACTACCTGCACCAGGGCCAGCAGTGGTTGAGGCCGGTCCACCCGGGCCGGCTTGAGTTGTCCTGAGCCTGCCCTCTGCCGTTGTGCTAATCACCGAGGTGCGACCGGTGCGGCCACCAGCCCTTGTCACACGCGGGCGCGGCACGAGCAACGCCTTGTAAATCCAGTCCTGCGTGTTGGGATATTTCCACAGACCGAGGCGAGCACGTTGAGCATACTGCTGATCGTTGAGCCACTGCTGCAACTCGATGGAAGTCGGCGTGTGCAAATCGACCAGCGCCCAGCCGCTGCGCACCAACATGCGATTGAGGTTGTAACGAGTACTCGCTGTCGCTTCGCTGGTGCCGTTGAAATAGACCTGCACGTTGGCGTTACGATCTTCATCGAATGGAAAGCGAGTGTCATCTTCCACTTCGACCGTTTGAGTGCGTGGGTTGAGAATCGTCCAGTTCTGCACTGTCTTTACGGCGCCCTGCCAGCCCGGCTGGCCGGGTTGCGGCGCCACGATGCCGGCCAGGCGCACTGTCTGCACCACGCTGTTGGGAGTGGCTTTACCCGTCTTGGCATCAATGGCCACGCTTTGAACCGCCAGCGTATCAGCGGAAATTACGTTCTGCACGCGAAAGACTCCGGGGCGCTTGTTGCCGGGCGTGATGTAATCGGCAGCATTGAATACGGGCCTGGTCGGCTTGGTCGCCATCGCGGGCACCGGTTCAGGATCGGGAACGCTCAACATATTGCCGCAGCCGGACAGCATGGGCACCAGCAGCGTGGGCACCAGCAGCGTACAAAAAAACAGATGCCGGATCTTCAAATTTGTTTTCATAGAATGGTCTCCACTCCCGCTCTCCGAGTACTCACCAGCGCGCCTCGTGGCGGCGTGACATCAATTACGATGTGTGACATCAAATACGGTGTTCAGCGTCCTTCCGGGAACTCAACGACACCCAACGGCCAACTATCCGGCGTTTAACAACTCACGCGCATTACGATAACCGATGCGGTCGCGCTGCGGGCCGGTTAAAGCGCTTTCGTGCAACATGCCCAGCGCGGCAGCCGGATGCAAACGCCCCCAATCGGAGCTCCACAGCACGCGACGCTCGCTCATGTGGGCCACTGCCGTCGCGATGACATCGCGCTCCACAAAAGCCGCCGAGGGAACAAGCGAGATATTGAGCGTTTCCTCGATGGCTGCCAGCGCATCCGATGTCAAATCTTCATTTTGCGGCACCAGCAGAAAGCGCAGCGTGGTGAACTCGCGCGCCGCGCGCACAGCGGCATGTAGCGTGGCCGGAGAATTAGCTGTAATCAACACGGGACGGCTGTAGCGGCGCAACGCGTTGAGAATAACGTGACCACCCGCGACATCAACCGCATCGCCTTCGGATTTTTGCACGAAGCGCGCCCCGACCCAGCCGGCGCGCACCAGGTAATGGCGCGCCAATTCCTGCGACACATCCGGTTGATGCGCCGAAAGCGTGAGCCAGCCGCGAAAACGCCGGTCGGTCGCCAGCACCTGGGTCAGGCGCGCGTTGCCGCCCACAATGTCGGTTTCGGCTTCGGTCGCGGCAAAGCACATCGCCTCCACGCTCCACTCATCGGCATAAGCCGAGGCGTGCGACAAATCAGGCGGGCGAACGGCCATCTCGCCGGGAGTCATGCCGAAATGACAATGTAGATCGATCAGTGGCATTTGATGTAAAAGTGCTTCTCCCGATATTGGCAACGAGTACTCAGAGTGCCGCTTGCAACCCTGCTCGCAGCCCCGCTGGCATTATTGCTTGGTCAACAGGCGCTTGAGATTGCCGCCAAGTATAAGCGTCTTGTCTTCATCGGATAGCTCCGCCGACAGCACCGGCCCCAACGCCGTCGAGAGATAGCGCAGCGGTGAATAGGACGCGAAGATCAAGCGTTCCGCGCCGTTCTCGATGCATTCGCAAACGCTTTCCAATGCACCCGGCGCCAGCAGCGCCGTTGTTTCCATGTAGAACTTGGGGTCGCTTTTCATCACCGACATGGCTTCGCCCAGGTGCCGAGATGTGACACCGGCCAGCAGCAGGGGCGCTCTGGTAAACGCTACTTCATCGGCCAGCGACGTAATATCGCCGGCGTGCGCCGTCGTCACAGCGACCAGCACACCCAGTTCATCGCACTTTTGCAGCAGGTCGCGAAACGGCGCAAAACGCAGCGGCCAACCCTGGCGATCCGGGAAAAAGCGGAACATGCGAAAGCCTTCGGCAGCGCGCGCTTCGGCTTCTTGCAGGCACTCGGGGTAGGCGCGCGGGTCAAGCGTCGCTACGGGAAACAACTGCTGCGGATGCTGTTTGGCAACGCCCAGCGTTTCGGCATTACCCTGCCGATAATCGTAGAAAATGCCGGTTGTGGCAGTCGCCATCGAGCGCACGATGCCGTTTTGCGCCATCGTCGCCAGCAGCGATTCAACCGAAAGATCAGCCGCGTGCTGCGGCCACGGGCCAAACAAAGTGCAGCCATCTAAAATCGGAATGTTGGCCATGTGTTCGGTCTGCGGGTTCGATGAGAGGCTTTGGCTCTGTTACGGCATGGCCTGAAGCCCATCATCCAACACATCAAAAGGGGTGCGGATTCTCTGCAATTATAGGTAAAACACCGCGTCGCGGCAAGCGAAACGGTGGGAAGCACACGCTTCAATATGATGAAGCGCACACCGGAGCAACTGCGAAAGCGAACGCTAAAGCAAACGCTACAGCGGCGGACGAAACAGACCGACCACACGCCCCAACACAGGGCGTTGGTCATGCGCAGTGTGCGCGGTAAACGCTTCGAGCACGATGCGAGTACTCGATGAATTGGGCGCGTCTTCCTCGGAGATGTGCAAACCTATTTGCGGCAACGCGACGATTTCACCGTCGTGAGGTGTTTTCTCCGTTCCGCGCAGCAACAAGTAATCGCCGATGCGATAAGTGCCGATTGTTATTTCCGAAGAAACACGCAGCAGCCATTCGTGTCCGTCGCGCTCGCTCAGCCACAGCGCCGGAAGAGGAATTTGCGTTTCCCAGTTGCGCCGGTCGAGTACTCGTGTGCCGCTTGCTACGTGCGACACCAGGGGAATAAGCACGCTTTTCCCGGCTGTTGCAGCGTTCTCGTAGGGCGACAGCACCATGCTGCGGCTTTGTCGCGACGGCATTGAAATCAGCCCGCGCGCCGCCAACCCGCGCAAATGGCCATGCACCGTAGCCGGGCTGGACAAGTTCATGCGCTGGCACAGGTCGCGAATCGAAGGCGAGTGGCCATGCTCGCGCACAAAGGTGATGATGTGGTCGAGCGTTTCTTCCTGGCGTCGCGGCAATTTATCTCGCATTGCTGGCCTGGGTTCTATTACATGTGCGCTGCCGCTGCGTGCGCTGCCGCTGCGTACCGCTCTAAATATTGCACCTTGCGCGCACGAAACCAACAAGTATAATGATCCTATTCCCCGCTGGAGAAGACCATCATGCGACACTCTACGTCACGGCGTGCAAACATTACCTCAGAACGTCCCCGTCGCGGCTTCATCCAGCGCGGCTCCATACGGCGCGGTTTTTCTCTTCCCGAGATGCTGTTGATCGTTATGCTGGTCGCGACATTAACGGCGCTGTTCCTTCCTGTTTTCGTGCGGGCGTCGCAACCCAAACCGCAAACACCGGATTTCGCCTGCGCGAGCAATCTCAAGCAAATCGGGCTGGGCGTCATGCAGTATGTGCAGGACTACGATGAAAAAATGCCGATTCTCACCTATCGCGGCAACAAGACGAGTTGGCGCAGCCTGATTGCGCCTTACATCCGAAACAACGTCGTGTTCCAGTGTCCGCTTAACCCATACAGTGTGGAAATCGCCACAGGCGACAAGGCAACAGAGAATTCACATTCTCGCACGATGTTAAGGCCCGGCGCCGTACCGCAGAAAACACCCGAAGGCCGGCAGGTTTTTGCCAGTGAAGATTACTACACCCTGGCAGACGCGCCCATTGCAGTTTCCTACGCGGCCAACGCCAATGTCATCAACACCGCTAACGAATCACCGACGGGAAGCACGACATCCCTGTCGGACCTGGATGAGGTCGCCAGCCTCATTTTAGTGGGCGAAAGCGCGCGCGGCGACGCGGCGATGCGTTTCGATCTCAGCGTAACTCAGTTCGGACGCGGCGAGGTGCTCTTTGCCGGACACGAAGACTTTGGCAACCAAGGCGTGAGCGATGACGTATTCTCCAATTTCCTCTTCGCCGACGGCCACGTTAAAGCCCTGCCGCCGCGCACCACCACCGATATGTGGTTCAATACGCTGGCCACGACCACAGTGCGCCGCTCTTACGCCCGCAAACTGCTGGCCGCTCAGAATTTCTACGCCGCCGTGAGACCCGTTGAACCTTGAGTTGCACGCAACGAGTACTCGCATTGTCCTCAAGGAACGCGCGACGCTTTCTTGATTTGCGGCCACTCGGTTTCCGAGACGCGCTTGACGTGCCCATCCACGTAAGCGACGCCACGATGCGCATCGTCGCCAGGGCTCATTTCGTAGAACAGCACCATAGACGCCGGTTCTGCAACTGAAGCCAGGCGCTTTTCCGACAGCGCCGCATTCGGTTGATAAGGCTCGCCCGTTCCTGGATGAACGAATATCGCTTCGTTCTTGACATAGGGCAGCAGCATTCTCTTCATTTCATCTGCGTTTTGCATTGGCGGGAACTTCTCACCGACATCCTGGCTGTATTGCAGTGCTGCCAGCGCAAGCTGCTTCAAGTTGCTGCTGGACGCCGCGTTAAGAGCTTGCGCATTGCCGCCTGCTCCCGGCAACGCCTGCGCCGCCACACGAGCCTCGGCGATTTGCTGTTCGTTGCGCGCCAGCTCTTCTTTCAAGTCGAAGCGGCTGATGGCGCCAATCAGATTGACAACTCGTAAATTGAGCAGCACCAGAGAAAGTTGTGTGTCGGGTGTGATTTTGTCGGGCACAGGGCCTTGCGCGCCGGGCCCCATGCGCATCAGCGCCATGAAGTCGAGCTTTTTAGCGGGAAAACGATAAGCGACGAGAAAATTCTCCACGCCCACACCGACAACTTTTCCACGCGTAAAGTAAGATTCATCGCCGCGCGGAGCGAACATCATGGTGAGCGGGTTCATATCGCCCTGACCCGCAACCGCGACACGCCGCCATTCGTTATTCAGTTGCTTCAGCTGCAATGTGAGTGGAGCGTCCGTCCCGGCCAGCAAAGCCTGAAGCACCGCCGTGGCCGCTTCAGGACTTTGCGTTGTAGTGGGCGCGGCTGTGCCTTGAGGCACTGTGGATGAAGGCGCTGTGCCTTGCGCAAACGCACACGATGTGAGTGACCGTGATCCTACGGCAAGGCACATTGTTGTGGCAAGCGTAGCTCCCACGAGCAGGCCGCTGTTGATAAATCGCATGAGCATTCCCCTTGCATGACAGGTGAGATGCTCTTATTCTAACCGACCGCAACCGATTCTTTCGTGCCGATGCTCAACTTGTCGCTGATGCCCAGCTTCTCGCACCAGCGCGGGGCCAGTTTGGCGCGCACGTGAACCTGAGGCTGCGAGCCACTGTTGGCGCTCCAGCTTTCTTCGAGTACTCGCCCGTGGCGCGCGATGTCGGCCAGCAGCTTTCCGGTCTGTTCATCGCTCGCGTCCAGCGTAAGCGAGATTTCACGGTCGCCGGCTTCCAGCACCTGAAGAATTCGCGCACGGAGTTCATCCAAACCTTCGCCGGTGAGGGCGGAAGTGAATACGGCGTCGCGATGTTGCAGCAGCAAGGCGGCGCGGTCTTCGTGGCTCAGGCGGTCGCTCTGGTTCAGCACTACAATTTGCGGCGTTTCGGCGACGTTCAACTCATCGTTCAGCACGCCGCGCACGGCGCGCATTTTGTCGTCCAGTTCCGGGTCGGCGGCGTTCGCCACCAGCAACAGAAACTCCGCCGCTTCCACTTCGGCCAATGTCGAGTGAAAGCATTCGACGAGGTTGTGCGGCAGGCGTCGCACAAAACCAACCGTATCCGATAGCAGCACATCGCGGCCCTGACCTAACTCAACGCGCCGCGTCGAAGCACCCAGTGTAGCGAACAACTGGTTGGCCACGAGCACTCCTTTGCCAGTCGGACGCGACAGCGCATTGAGCAGCGCGCTCTTGCCGACGTTGGTGTATCCCACCAGAGCACCAGTTTGGAAATCGGCGCGACCAACCGATTCGGTTTGCTTTTGCTTGCGAATCTCGTCGAGCTGCTTTTGCAAGTAAGCGATGCGCTCACCGGCCAATCGGCGGTCGGTTTCGAGCTGCGTTTCACCGGGGCCACGCGTGCCGATGCCGCCGCCAGTGCGCTCAAGGTGAGTCCACATCCGCTTCAGGCGCGGCAGTTGATAACGCAGCTGCGCCAGCTCGACTTGCAGCTTGGCCTGGCGCGTTTGCGCGCGGCGCGCGAAGATGTCGAGAATCAGTTCGGTGCGGTCAACCACACGCACTTTCAGCGCGTTTTCCAGGTTGCGGCCCTGCGCCGGCGTCAATTCGTGATCGACCACCAAAACATCGGCCTCGTGCTCGCGGCACAATTCACCAATTTCTTCGACTTTGCCTTTGCCAAACAGTGTGGCGGCGTGTGGCTTGTCGCGACGCTGGGTAATGCTGCCCACCACAACCGCGTTGGCCGCCTCGCACAGGCCGGCCAGTTCGTCCAGGCTTTCCTCTTCGGTCGCCTCCGACTCAAAGGGTGTGTTGCGAGTACTCGACTTGTTGCCGTCGAGCACAAGCTGCGAAATAATCACGCGCTCCGGCTGCACCTGGGTCGAGATATAACCGGCGGCATCGCGGGCCGGCTCGCTATTCTTGCTCGTGCCGTTGCGCGGCTCAGTTCCGTTATGATTGTCTTGAGACATAAGGCCTCCTCAGATCTTACTGCTTGTATTCAGTTTGGGTTCGTTGGAAAAGATGGATACGACAAATGCAAAAGCGGAACCAAAGCGACCCGGCTCGGGATGAGCATGGCGCTTTGGATTCCGCTTTGTGGGTTGCAGGTATTACATTGACGTAAAAATACGACAAAAGACACGAAGAAAATGGGCCGTGGAGGGGTCGAACCTCCGACCTTGGGATTAAGAGTCCCCTGCTCTGCCAGCTGAGCTAACGGCCCGTGCCACGGCTGGGAGCATAGTTATGCGCATCGACTGCCGTTGACCCTTCTTTTATATCCCAACGTCGCGCGTTGTGCAACGTTCCGTCTGAGTTTTTACGCCTCTGATATAGTGATGTAGGGCATTTCTCTTATGAACATCAACACTGTCATTTTCGATATGGACGGCGTGCTGGCCGATTCCGAAACGCTGTGGAACGACATCGACGCCGCCATGCTGGCCGAACACGGTGTCACTTATGCGGGCGAGCACAAGCATCAGGTGCTCGGCAAGAGCTTCGCGCTGTCGCTGCAATTCTACAAAGATCAGTTCAACCTCGAACCCAGTATTGAACATCTCATGGAGCGACGCAGCGCCATTGCCGCCGAATACTACGCGAACCGCATCGAGATGTTTGCCGATGCTCCGCACGTTTTACAAACGCTGCGCGAACGCGGCCTGCGCATCGGCATGGCCACCAGTTCGGTGAGTACTCTGGCGCTGGCGTTTTTGGAGCGCCACAAGTTGCGCGGCTTTTTCGACACAATTGTAGGCGGCGAAGAAGTGGAGCACGGCAAACCTAACCCCGACATTTACCTGCACGCCGCCGAGAAACTGCAAGCGGAACCCGTGCAATGCCTGGTGGTGGAAGACGCCTTGGCCGGAGTGCAGGCGGGCAAAAGCGCCGGCATGACCGTGGCGGCCATTCCCGACCCGCAGTTCGCCGACGCACGCGACTACGAAGGCAAAGCCGATTTCATCCTGACGCGGCTCGGCGAAGTGCTCGGTGTGCTCGATGAGTTGCAGTCATCGCGGCAGGAATAGAACGCGAGATGCGCACGCCAAAACGACGCGACTGTTTGCAGGGTTTCGCGTGTTGTAGCGCCGTTTTGGCGAATGAAATTGCGCGTGCTATTTTCCGACACGATGAAATGCGTGCTGAGATGAATGGCATGTTTGCGCACAATGGCGTCAAGGGTCATACTTTTATCATGCCGAAAACCAAGACCATTTCAAAGCGAACCGCAGCGAAAGCAACGAAGACAAAAGCAGCGAAGCTAAACGCCGAGAAGCTCAAAACAACCAGACGCAAGGTCGAGAAGCCCAAAGTCGCCAAACCCAGAGTCGAGAAGCCCAAAGCAGTGAAAGCCAAACCGCTCACTGCCGAGCAGCTACAGGAAAGACGAAGCCAGGCCGCACGCACGGCAGCGCTCGCGCGTTGGAGCAAAGAACGTCCGCCGAGCAAACGAGAACTCAGGCAGCAGTTGTCGCGCATTCCCAGTTCGGAACTAACGGTTGAGGACTACGCCGACCGGCCAAATCCCGAATTAAGCTGGGCCGCCGCCATTCTCAAGCGGGGACGCAGCGGAGAAAATCAGCGCAAGAAGGCCGCCGAAATCATGAGCCGCTTCGGCGTGCCCAATTCAAGAGGAAAGCTGGCCGCCTATTTAAAGGCAATGCCACCGGAGCAACGGCATGAACTCGCGCAACGCGCAGGCCGCCGCCGCTGGGAAATCTGGCGCGAAGAGCAAGCGCGTTTGCAAGGCCGAGATAACTTCCGCACCACTGGTTAAATAACGTCGATGTAGAGGCGAGGCACGCCTCGCCTCGCCTCTACACCGACGGCACTCGCGCCTACTCTTCTTCCGGCACCAATAAATCGCCTTGCGTATCGGTGCGCATTTTCGATTCGGGCAAGGTGATGCGCAGTTGCGTGCCGGAAAGCGGCGAAGCATCGAAAGAGCGGCGCTCGCCGGTGGCACCGTTGAAAGCAAGCGCGCCCATACCGCTGCGAAATGCCACTTTGCCTTCGTAGCGGCGCGCGATTTCGAGTACTCGTGGCAAGCCCCCGCCGTGTCCGCCACTGGCGAAACGACTGGCTCCCGGCTGCACTGCAACGCCCAGCGCCTGCGCATCCGAGTCGAGCCGTTCGGCCAGCGCCATGTTGGCGGCCAAACTGCGCCGCACGCCGATTCCGGCATCGCCGATGCTCATCACAAGGTAGCGTTCGCCGCTGCGGTTGCGATAGGTTTGCATCGCCGCCACGCCGCCGAACTCGGTCTGGGCGTGGAGCAAAACGTTGGAGCACAACTCGGAAAGCACTTCTAAAACGTGGCCGCGTGAGGTGATGGAGAAACCCAGGTTTTGCAGAATTTCGCCGGTTTTGCGCAGCATCACGCTGATGGCGTCGTGGCTGCGCATGATGGTGATGTCAAGCAGCACGCTGCGGTCGATGAGACGCGCCGGACGCACCGGAATCTGCTCGGTTTTGGCATCCAGCAGTTGATAAACCTCTTCCCAGAAACCCATGCGCGTGAGGTAGGAAACCGGGCCGCCGGAAAACTCTTGTTCCGAGTACTCGGCACGCGGCCAGCCCTGCAATGAGAAGTGAACCGGCAGCGCTTCGGGCGGCAAATGGTTCAGGAACAGCACCAGCCCCGCCATGCCGTAAGGGTCGATAAAACCGACGCGCGACAAATCGAGTTGCAGCGGCCCTGCTTCGTAACGCGCCGCCTCCCACTGTCGCAGCAAGTCGTCGTGGGCTTCGACGGAATAGGTTGAGTACTCGGAGCGAATCAGCATGAGAAGGGATGAGAGATGAGGTGAAAGGGATGAGCAGTGCGAGCATTCAACTCGTCCCACATCCCTTTCACCTCATCCCTGTCGTTATGTTTCGCCGCGACGGTAGTAGGCTTTGCGCCATACCTGGCGGGAGGCTTCGTGCGTGGCAGGCGATGACACCATGCGCCAATCGGCTTCTTTTTCGGTTTCAAACCACACCACGGCGCTGATACGCGGGAAAGTGCGGCGCAGTGCGGCGTCCATGTCGCGTATCCACTGCGCTTTGTCGCGCTCAGTTCCGCTTGGGCCGCCGACGGTAGCGCACGCCGTTTCGTTAATCATCAATGGTTTGTTAGGAAAGCGCCGCACGATTTTCGCGTATGGCTCGGCGAATACTTCGGCGAAGCTTTGCCAGCGCGAACTCGGTAGCGTCGTGCCGAAATTATAGCCGTCGATGGAAATCATATCAACAAAGGCATCGCCGGGGTAAGCGCGCAAGGGGTCGTTCCAGCTTGTGTTGGGCACGGTTTCGGCGTTCATGCACCACACCCAGCGCACGTTGAACGCACCGGCACGCGTGAAGCGGTCGTGAATGTGACGATAAGCCGCGATGTAGTCGTTGGGGTTCTGGCCATTGGCGGATGTGCTCCACGGATACCAGTTGCCGTTGAACTCGTGGCCCCAGCGAATCCACACTTCACTGCCGAACGACTTGGACGCTTGCGCCCAGCTATCAATGTATTTGTCGTGCTTGCCCTGTGCGATGTCGCGCAGGCGCACCGCTTGTTTGGTGGGAAACAGCCACGGCTCCCAGGTGATTTGCAGCGTCTTGTGACGCGCGCGCGCTTCGAGGCAATCTTCCAGAGGGAAACCCGACTTGAAGTCGCGAAACGTCACCACAAGAGGAATGTTTCGCCCCAGCAACTGTTCAAGGTTATCCGTCACAAGAGGCCAGGCGTAACCGTAAGGCAACGCCACACCCAGCGTAACATTGGCGCCGGACGTGCTGGGCAGTTCGATGCCTTGATTGAGGCGTCGCGTGGCGCGCTCCTGCTCGACCTCGTTCTGGTTAGCGGGATCATTGAGACGATCAAGGTCGCGAATCAGGGTCTGTACGCGTTTGCGCTCGAAGCTGGAGTTGATGCCTTGCGCACGAGTACTCACCATGCCGGCGCGCGACAGCAGGCTCAGTTCCTGATTGAGTTGGCGGCGCTGCTTTTCCTTGACCTCGACCAGTTGTTCCTGTCGCGCGACATCGGTGCGCAGTTTGTTGATGAAGAATCCTGAAATCACCAGCACCAGCAGCGTCAGCAAAAACGCGACCTGCCAGCGTCGCCGCGACTTCATAGTGCGCATACCGGCCCGCATCGCGGCGGCTTTTTCTTCGGAGTTGCCGGCGTTGTACTCGAGGCCGATCCAGAAGCGTCCCGTATCTATTTCGCGCGCGGCACGGCGCACATGACACGAGATATATTCCACCGGGCTGCAACCCGGTACGTCGAAGCGAATCAGGCAATTGGCGCCGCGCGCCTCCATATCCTGCCATCGCTGTTCTTCGGTTTCAGGGACGTACACTTTGGCGCCGCCCATCGAAACGTCGCGCGTGTAGCCCAGCGACCACGGCGTCTGGCCGGGCCGGTCAAAGTCGTCTTCTTCGGCCAACCACACCGGCAAGCTCACTTCAAGACGTTGATAGCGCCTTTGCTCGGCCTGCTCCAGGTGGAGAAGCTCTTCAGTTGCGTAATGAGACATGTACTTGGAGGTGGACGAGGACGGTCACGAGTACTCGGAACCGCATGAAGCACATCTTTGGCCAAAGCGGACATGGCCCGAAAAATCTCCGATAGGGAAAGCGCAAAGGGCGCAGAGGACGTGAAGAGTTTTCGCAGAGGAAGAAAATGACAAGCGCCGCACAGACAGCTCTTTACGAACCTGGAGCGTGAGCGAGGCTAAAATTCAAGTCTGTCGCTCACGCTCCAGGTTCGTTGTGCGCAATTCTAGTTTTCTGCGTGCTCTTTGCGGCTTCAGGAATTAGAAACCGTGTCGCGCTGCCAGCCTGTCTGCCACGGTCGTGATGCGTGCTCGATCGTGCAACACGTCGAGCCAGCGCGCGGGGATTTCGTCTTCGCCGTAAAACGCACCGGCCAAAGCGCCGCAAACGGCACCGACCGAATCGGCATCGCCGCCCAGGTTGACCGCTTCGGTTACAGCTTCTTCAAAACTGAAGCTGTTCATCAGCGCCCAGATCGCGCAATCGACGGTATCCAGCACATAGCCGGTGGGGTTGAGGTCGCCACGATTCTTGCCGGCTGCCACCGAAGCGCGCTTGCGAATGTGGCCCGGTGCGTCGCGGCATTCGATCAGAGCGCGGTCGAGTGCCGCATCGCGCACGCCGGTTGTCATGGCATGAGCAATAACCGAGTTAATCAGGGCGCAGCTCCACTGGCATTCCTGGTGCGCGTGCGTAATCTCGCTTTGCACCCGCGAATGCTCCGTGCGCGCCTGTGTATCCTGCCAGTCGAAAAGCGCAACCGGTGCGCAACGCATCACGCTGCCGTTGCCCGCCGAACTGGGGCTGCTGCGTTGCGCCGCATAAGTGGCGGTTTTCCAATCGGTGCCGCCCGTGATGCGCTTGAGCACGCCGCGCGTGTGCGTGCCGATGTCAGGCGGATTGGTTTCCATCCATGCCACCAGGCGCGCCGCGATGTCATCGGCATCGAAGGCGTTGCGCTCCAGCAGACTGTCGGCGAGGAGGAGCGTCTGCTGCGTGTCATCGGTGTATTGGCCTGGTTGCAACTTCAGCCAGCCACCGCCGATCATCTCGGTCACATGGCCATGCTTGCGTGCAATCGCTTTGGCATCCATAAACTCAAGCGGGCCGCCCAGTGCATCGCCCACAGCCAGACCCAGCAAGCACCCACGAAAGTGAGCGCGCAAACTTTTTTGCATCAATGTTGGTCTTCCGTTCGATTCATCCATCGTGGTCTAAACGTTCTAATTGTAGCCGACGCAGCCGCCCGGCGGGAAGCGCTGCACCGGTGCGAGCACAACGCTGTTGTAAACTCAGTCAGTCCGACTCAAGTGCTAATGCACAACAATCATTGGTTTTCGTATTGATCAAAACGTTCTCCCAAGTGAAGCAACATAATACCGGCCCTGGCTTTTCATACCCCAATTTTGCGGAACAACTCGTGCAATGGTTCGACAGGGCGCAGCGCGACCTGCCGTGGCGCTGGCCCGAAAACGCGCGCGACCCCTATCGAGTACTCGTTTCCGAGGTCATGCTGCAACAGACCACGGTAGCCGCCGTGGTGCCGTTTTACCAGCGCTTCATCGCGCGCTTTCCCGATGTGCAAAGTTTGGCCGCAGCGTCGCTGGAAGACGTGCTGCCGCTGTGGGCCGGGCTGGGTTACTATCAGCGTGCGCGTTTGCTGCACCGTTGCGCGCAAACGGTTGTCGAACAGCACGGCGGCGTGTTTCCGCGCGATTTGGAGCAAGTCCTGGCTTTGCCGGGCATCGGTCGCTACACGGCGGGCGCGGTGACCAGCATTGCGTATGATGCGCCATCGCCCATTGTGGATGCAAACGTGGCGCGTGTTTTCTCGCGCGTGTTTCTCATCGAGGGCGACTTGAAAGCGCGCCAGCCGCAAGCGCAATTATGGGACAAAGCCGAAGCTCTGATGGAAGCCTGCGCAGCAAGTACTCAGGATGAACTCTTGCGTCCCTCCATTGTCAATCCGGCGCTGATGGAGTTGGGCGCTTTAATCTGCACGCCGCGTGCGCCGCGCTGCCCGCTTTGTCCGGTCGCGGAGTTCTGCGGTGCGCATGCTACGGGACGAGAGAACGAATTACCGCACGCCGTCGCCAAGCCACAAACTATTGAATTGCGCGATGTGTGCGTTTTCATCAGCCGCCGGGACGCGAGCGCTCGCGACGATGCGAGTACTCAACAAGAACAGGTTTTGCTGCGCCAGCGTCCGCACGAAGCGAAGGTGTGGTGGCGCGGCATGTGGGAACTGCCACGCTTGACGGCACACGAGAACGAGAGCAGCGAACGCGAGAGCAGCGAAGATGCCGTACGTCGCTTGCTGTGCGATGAACTGGAGTTAGCGGCAGAATCGTTTTCTGTCGATTCGTGTTTGCGAACGGTGCAGCACGGTGTGACGCATCACCGTATTACGCTGGAATGCTGGGGCGTTTCGCTTCTCGAAAATGCGCAGCCGCGAAACGCGCGTTGGTTCCCGTGGGACGAAACCGCTGACCTGGCGCTACCCTCTTCGATGCGACGCCTGTTAGCGTGGCTGCGCAAACATCCGGCGACACAAGGCAAAACCGCGCAACAGCCGTCGTTGTGGTGAGTCCAAAGCATCCTTTGGGAAGCACCCTTTAGGAAGCATCCTTCGGTTAAACTAACCGTGTCAATTTCATGAGCATCGAGAACACACCCGAATCGCATAGCAATGCAGCGCCCCACAGCCCTGCTGCGGAGAACGAAAACCCTAGTCAGGAATGGATCGGGCCACCGGATTCCATGCCGTTGGACGAAATGGCGCTCGACGACGCCCGTCCACTCTTCGTGCCCGACACGCCCCCGCCCGGAGCCGTGGCACGCAGCACCGCCTTGCCTCATGTGCCGCTGTCCGATGCCTCGCCCGGCGAATACTTGATGAACGAGTACTCGAACGATGTGTACTCGGATAATGACACGGCTGCCTCCGAAGTCGCGCTTGACACGACACGCGGCGATTCGTCTGCGCCGGGCGCCACGCAAGTGCCGGAACTCGAACCGCTGAGCAGTGGCTACGCGGGTGGTGGCTTCGATGACCCGCCAACCAACGGTCACATCACGGCACGACGCAGCGATTACGCGCCCGAACCTGCACCGAATGCTGATCCGCGCGATCAGGAGCAAGACCTCTTCGCGCATTTGGCCGAATTGCGCACCCGTTTGCTGCGCTGCATCGCCGCCGTGACGATCGGCATGATGGTGATGTGGAGCCTGCGCGACCGTTTGCTGCAATTCTTTGCCGAACCCATCGTGCGCTCCCTGCGCGAGCATGGCGGCATTCCCACCACGACCAGCCCGGCGGAAGGCTTCTCGATTTACATGCAGACCGTCTTTACCGCGTCGCTGCTGGTGGTGTTGCCTTATGTATTGTGGCAGGTGTGGGCTTTTGTCGAACCGGCGCTGACACATCAGGAGCGCCGCTATTCGTCGGTGTTGGTGCCGTTTTCCGTCATATTATTTTTTAGCGGCGCGGCGCTGGGCTTTTACATGTCGCCGATGTTCTTCGAGTTCTTCCTGCAATTTCAGCCGCCGGGCACTGCGGCGCTGTGGTCGTATGCCAACGCGGCCACCTTCCTCGCCAAGATGCTGCTCGTTTTCGGCGTGAGCTTTCAGGTGCCTGTTGTCGCAATTTTTGTTCATAAAATCGGTCTGGTGTCACGCAACGTCATGATCGATTACTGGCGTCACGTCGTTGTCTTCATTTTTATACTCGTAGCTGTAATTACCCCGACGTGGGACCCCTTTACACTCGGCGCGGCGGCGGCACCGCCCTGCGTGCTGTATGTACTCTCCATCTGGCTGGTGAAGTGGTTGTGACTTGTCGTAACTCTCAATTTGGCCTTCAAAAACGGCTGAGCAGCCTGCTCTTCGGCCTGCTCACCGCGATTTTTATATTGTCGCCGTGTTCAGCGCAGCAAGATACGCCCGCGCCATCAGCATTTGCGCCATCGGCACCCGCGCTACCCCATCCGATTTTCTGGGCCGACGGCATTACACAAGTCGCCGATCTTGATGCTTACGTTGGAACCGGACTAAACACCGTTGTCGTGCGTTTGACGTGGCGTCCCACAGCCGACGGCAGCATTACGCAGGAAGACCTTCGTTTTCCGCGCGCTTTTGCCGATGCCGCAGCCGCCAAGGGTTTAAAAGTGGTGTACAGCCTGCCGCCGGCGCCACTAGGGCAGGAGCGCGCGTTTCGCATTGCGGGTGATAGCGAACCATATCTGCTGCTGTGGTCAACCTGGATCAAGGGCGCAATCGACGCCCTCAAAGACACACCGAATCTGCTCGGCTGGATGCTGCCGGATGACCCGCGCGCGCTGCCCTTTGCGGCTGACGTGGGTTTCACCAAGTGGATCGCTGATAATTACGCCGATGTCGCAGTACTCAACGCGCAGTGGAATACCAGTTTTGAATCGTTGGACGACGTCACGCTGGCCAACTCGGCGCAGGTGGTGCAGGTGTGGCAGCAGCGCAAAGCCGCGCCGCTGCAAACGCAGCAGGCACTCGAAGCCAGTGCCGCCGAGACACAGAAAACCGGCACACCAAAGAAGAAAACCAACAATCAATCTGCCAGAGCGCAGCAGCAGGCCATGTTGCGAGAGCAGCAGGAGAAACTGGCGGCGCTACAGGCTCCCGATCTGCACTGGCCGTTTCATCCGGCACAACTGGCGCTGGCACATTTCAAATGGGACGCTTATCGGATGCTGGTGAGTCGGTGGGCGCAAACAATCAAAGAGCACGATCCGTCGCACATTTTGATGTCGGGTCGCTTGCCTGATTACGCGCAACTTCTCAGCCTGCCGCCCGAAGTCGATGTTTCCGTGCCCGACCTGCAACCCGATTGGGCCGAAGCCGACATCGTGACGCACAACCCGCAAGCCATCGACATCGCGCGGCGTGGCGGACGCTTTCGTGCCGTCCCTATGTTTGCCACCAGCAGTTCGCCGACCTTGCCCAAAGAGTTGCTGCCGCGCCTGGTCGCGCCCTGGTGCGAGACTGCGCTGTTGCACGGCGCGTCGGGTTTCGGCTTTGCGTCGTGGCACGACCTGGCAGCCAACGAGCTGTTGCGTAACGCCATTCAGGCGACATTGCAACGCTTGCAAGCCCCACCCTTTGCGGTCCTGTGGAGTACTCGTTCTATTGTGACGGCAGCGGTTGTGCTGACGCCATTGGCCGATGGCCATACTCTGGCTGAAGGGCCGCCGTCGTGGTCGCAGGGGCCGCGCGGCCTGTATGGTTTCGGCGAAGGCATGGTGAGCGGCGAACCCAGCAACCTGGCTTATACACTGCGCTGGGGCACCATGTTCGGCGCCGTCGATTACCTGGCGCCTGATGATATCGTGCAAGAAGTGGATGACGAGTCGTTGCCCACGCCGTTTGGCGCTTCAGGCGCGGCGCCGTCACGCAGCGTGTTGACACGCTACAATACTGTGCTGCTGCCTCAGGCTCTTTCCGTTTCGCCCGAAATGACCTCGGCACTCACCAGCTACGTGGAACAGGGCGGCGTTGTCGTCGCCGACCTGGGATTGGGCGCCGCTCAAAGCAGCGGACAGACGCTGGCTTTGCCGCCGCGTCTTGCCGCCCTGTTTGGCTTGCCGCCGGCCATGGCACTTTCCACAACTTCGTTCGATTTGCAAGCGCAGGCCGCCAACCCGCTCTTTCCCATGTGGAGTCGCAACGCCGACAGCAGCAACACAATGCTTTCGGCTGGAAAATCTTCCGACGAAGCGGCTTTTCGAGGGCCGGTTGCCTATTTTGCTTTGCCGCTGGCGCCCAACACCGTGATAATCGCATCGGCTCCGCCAACGGAAATTACAGCCGCCATAACACTGGCCGGAACGAGTACTCGCCAGCTTCATTCTCTGCTGACGCTGCATCCGGTGGGTGTTGGTGCGGCGGTTTTCGCGCCCTGGCAGTTGTGGAATACGTGGCGCGCCGACCATTTGGGATTCAGCACCTTTCACAGCGATTTACTGATGCGTGGCGCCGGTGTCGCCGTGCTCACCTCTCCAGCCTTTGTACCGGCTCCCGGCCCGGCTATGGGAGGAGGCGCGCCGCTATCACCCGAAATCGTAAACTACGCCAATGCCATTGCGCTCATCAACCATCAACCGGCATCGACCGCACCGGCGCAACCCGAGGTCACGACACGCACTTCGGCGCAGATGCCGCCTGCAAACTCTCTCAACAGCACACCGGCGCCTGGCAGCATCGAAGGAGCTTCCGCGACGATGCAACACACTGCGGTGCGCACCGCTAACGCCGGCGACTTTTTGTGGAGCGAAGCCCTTGCTGTGTTCCTCCCGCCTGACAACGAGGATGCCGGAGCACAGTTGCCCTTAGCCACCGGACGCCCCGCTCCAGTGGCCGTGGCAGCCGAGGCAAATTCAGCCTATGCAACCAATTCAACTGCCGAGTACTCAGCCAGCACGCCTTATGTAACGCTGCATGCAAGCGTAAAAGCGGGCCAGACCAAGGTGCTGCGCCTGCTGCCTGTTCGCGTGCAAAACCCGACAAATGGAGTTGTGACCGCAACTGCGTCGCGCTACGAACCGCAGGCAATTCGTCTTGTGGTGTGGCCCAACAGCGCCACCGTTATGCCACGGGAAGACAACTACAAAGTGACGATTGCGCCGCCGGGAACCGTTCGCCTCACGGTGTTCGACGCGCCCAACTTCGTCGGCAACTACCGCGTCGCACCTGGTTCACGCCACCGCGTCTCCATCACCGATCTGGCCGCGCCGCCTGCCGCTCCACCTGTAGCAAACAAGAAGAATATGGGCAAGAACACTCCTGCTGCATCGCCGCAGCAACCGGCGCCCACAGTGCGCATCCTCACCGCCGACGCACAGGGCCGCCTCGCCATCGAAGCCAAGGGCGCCACGCTGCTGATTGATGTCGAGCCGGTGGGTTAAGGCGACACGAATTGGGAGAACGAATTCCGCGCCGAGCGTAGCATTACTCAAGAGAGCACAAATATTTCTAAGCACAGAACCATCATCGAGTATGTTCTACTTATGGCGCCACTGTGCTTAGCATTGCTGGCCTTCTCATTGAAGAGAAGAACTGATGTTTATCGAGGACGGTTTACCGACGGCTTTGAAACCAGCAAATTTGTGCCATGTGGCAGCAGCGAGAAATGGTGGGCCAAAGGTAATGTAGAGCCAATTTACCGAACGTTCTACCCGGATTATGATCGCAGTGGCTTACCGAGAGAGTTTCCAAACATCAGATTCAAAACGGGCTACGTGGAAGTAGAGGGAACTGTAACCTGGCGTGGCACCTACGGTCACATGGGTGAGTATGACCGAGAGATTCGCATCGAGAAGGTGATACAAGTGCGAAACAAGATCCCAAGCACCTGCCCCAGGTAAGCGGGTTTGATTCTTACACCGGTGCGCCGCGCCTCAAATAGCCCATACCTTCAGTTACCGATTGAGCTGCATTGGAATAGGCTTTACCGACTTCCACGCAGCCGCGCGATGACGGCAACACCTTTGATGGATTGAACGAGTTGCGCGGGTTGAACACACTGCGCAGGTCGTGCATCACGGCCAGGGTTTCGGGCGTGAAGGCGTATTCCATCAGGTTGATTTTTTCGATGCCGATGCCGTGCTCGCCGGTGGCGCTGCCGCCGCGGTCGATGCAGCGCCGCAAGATTTCTTCGCCCGCTTCGAGTACTCGGGGAAGCTGTGTGACATCGCGTTCATCGAATAAAATGCACGGATGCAGGTTGCCGTCGCCGGCGTGAAATACATTGGCGCAAGTGACGCCGTGACGCGCCGCAATTTCTTTGATTTCCTTAAGAATCGGCGCAATTTGCGAGCGCGGCACCACGCCGTCTTGTGTTACATAGCTGGGTGTGATGCGGCCAATCGCACCGAAAGCGCCCTTGCGCGCTGCCCACAACAGCTTGCGTTCTTTATCGTCCTTGGCCAGTCGCACTTCACGCGCACCGGCATCTTTGCAAATTTGGGCCGCGCGCGCGGCTTCGGCAGCGGCGCCTTCTTTCAAGCCGTCGGTTTCAATCAGCAAAATGGCGGCTGCGTCCAGTGGAAAACCAAACTTGTAGGCCTGCTCGATGCAGGGCAAAAACACATCATCCAGCATTTCGAGAGCGGCGGGAATAATGCCCGCTGCGATGACGTCGGAAACGGCCTGCGCACCTTCATCGAAATCGTCAAAAATCGCGAGCATCGCATGGGCGCTTTGCGGCAGCTTCGTCAACTTTACCCAGGCGCGCGTCACAATGCCAAACGTGCCCTCGCTGCCCACACAGGTGCCCAGCAAATCGTAGCCGGGCGCACCTTCGACCTTGCCGCCCAGCCACACAATGTCGCCATCGGGCGTGACAAGTTCCACGCCCAGTGTGTGATTGACCGTCACGCCATATTTGAGTGTGTGCGGCCCGCCCGAATTCACCGCGATGTTGCCCCCAATGGTACACGCCGCCTGCGATGAGGGATCGGGCGCGAAACAAAAGCCCGCGGGTGACACCATCTGCGTCAGGTGAATATTGACGACACCGGCCTCGACCAGGGCGCAGCGATTGGGAATATCGATCTCCACGATCTGGTTCATGCGCGTGAGAGAAAGCATCAGCGAATTTGTTTCGGCCAGTGAGCCGCCGGCCAGGCCGGTTCCCGCGCCGCGCGGCACGATTGTCACGCCGTGACGATTGGCGCATTTCACCACTTCGGAAACGTGCTGAGTACTCGTGGGAAATACGACAGCCTGCGGGCGCTGCTTGGCTGCGACATAGGCATCGCACTCGTACACCATGAGTTCATCCGGCCCAGATATTACGCCGCCTTTACCAAGAATGCTTTGCAGTTCCTGAAGAAATGTTGTGTTCATAAGTTTGGAGCGGCGATGAATTTGCATCACCGGCTTTACACTGAAGGAGTTTAGCCATGATTTCCGACGACATCTCAATGGACACCGGCAATAACACGCCGCAAAGCGCTCAGAAGGACGCGCGTCGCGATGTGCCGGTCGATGTTTCTTACGTCATCGACAATCCCGACATCGAAGACGATTCGCTGCCGCTCGATGGTAGCATCACAACCAAAGACACCGAACCGACCGATCAAAGCGGCCTGCATCCCGACGAGGGTCGCATTTTGCGCGGCTCCGAAGCCAGCCAGACTGCGGAACAGGCCGTCGATGTTTCAACCGTGCCGCCACCCGACGCCATGAGTGATAATCAAACTGCGAATACATTGAACGATTCGTAGCACGCCTTATAGTTACGTGACGCCGCTTGTGTTACTTCTCACCAGTTCACGGAGTACTCGCGGCGGCGATTTGCATTTGCGCAGCGTGTCCGCGACGTTGCGACAGTAACCACTCGTAGAAACTCGGGTTGCTGTAGGCGTTCTCCCAGCTTTCGACATGGCCTGCACCGGGATAAACGGTCAGCTTAAACGTTGCATTGTATTTTTCCAGCGCAGCTTTAAGTGGCTGCGACAGTTCGAGATAATCACCATCTTTTTCGCCGATGAACCACCATGTAGGTAACTCGCGAGTATCTACCGCCGCGAATTTGTTGCCGGGCGAAGCGATAGGTGCAATTGCGGCAAAGCGTTCGGGCGTTTCCGTGGCCAGGTTCCACGTGCCGCTGCCCCCCATACTGAGGCCGGTCAGATAAACACGGTCTGCATCCACGCGATATTTTGCCATCACTTCGTCTAACAGGTCGTTAAGTTGCGCGGGCACCCAGCGCTCACCAGCGGGACATTGCGGCGAAACGATGATGAATGGGAACTTCTGCCCCGCAGCAGCCAGCTTCGGAGGGCCATGCTGGCGAACGGCTTGCAAGTTATCGCCGCGTTCACCGCTGCCGTGCAGAAACAACATTAAAGGCCAGCGTTCTCCCGCAGCGGCGTTATAACCCTGCGGCAAATCAACGAGATATTTAAGTGGCTTCACGTCTCCGATTTTCTTCTTCAGGCCATACCACCAACGCTGGTCTTTGCGCCCTACCTGGTCGCGCAGATGCACACCGTTTCCTGGTTGCAGCTCGCTCAGCCCGGCCAGTAATACAGCGCTGCCCGGTTGAGTCGAGAAACTACCAACAAAAATGTCACGCAATTCCTGGCTCACCATTTCCGGCTGTTCTGTCATCACCTCGCCGGCGATACCGAGTTCTTCGGGGAAACGAGCGCTGAATGGTGCGTCGTGTTTGTTGAAGTTCAGCGGCGCCGGCTGGCGAAACAGCGTCACATAGCGTTTGGAAACCTTGCCGTCTTCGGTCTTGATTTCGACAACCGCTCCGTAGCGCCCCGCAGTCTGTGCCGTTTGGACGACATTGAATTGTCTGTCGTAAAACGTTGTTTTCAATGTGTAGGGCCCCACAGCATCTTCGACAAACGATGGTTGTTCAAAGTCAACGCGCGGGAACGTTTCGTTCGCAAAGACAAACGGCGAAAAGCGCAAAGGCGCGTCACGCAATGCGGCCCTGCGCGCTTCTTCGATGTCGGGCAATTGCAGCGTTCTCACCAGGCGGTTCCCGACCAGCACCGACAACGCCCCATAACCCTTACCGCGCGGCGGCATCGGCAGCAGCACACGCGCTCGCGCCTGCCCGTCCTGAGCCAGCAGTTGTCCCGTTGCCAGCCCGCGATTACCCTCGCGCACGAGTACTCGACGAGCGTTTAATTCTTCATCGGCGACAACATCAACCACAGCACGACGAAACCGTTCATAACGTGCGGCTGCTGCAACTTGCACCGCGGGACTTGCGGAACCAGCCAATCGCAAACGATGCATCTTCGTGGTGTCGGACAAAGCGCCGGGCTCAGGAAACCAGAAAAGTCGCGTGCGCGCTTCAGCACCATCGCTGTCGTTGAGAACGATTTGAAATGCGATTTCGCGTCCGGCGGCGGGAGCAATGCCCAGATTCTTCCATGGCAGCAACGCTTCGAGTGTGTAGCCCTCTTCGTTTTGCCAACGCGCGACTTGAGTACTCAGAGCTTGTGTTATGAGCGTTGTGTTCTTGCGATTGTCGATGATGCGCGTGCGCAGATTTGTATGGAACGCATCAATGCCGGGGCTGATGACGATTTGATAGGAATCGCTGCCGCCCAGAGCCGAGGCAATAAACACTTCAAGCGAATCTTTGTCCCAGAAGTTGTCACTCTTTTCTTCACGCGCCACATCATCGCGCACCTGAACAAAAACCAGCAGGCCGCGCGCATCCCAGGCCAACTGAAGCGATGCACTGGCATCCGAAGCGAGTGGAAACGTGTCTGTAGTGGGAGTCAGCGCCCCGACGCGAAAGCCGCGCCCGTTCCAATCTGCGCCGCGCCCGTCGATTGTCACATCGTTCAAACGTGGAATGTCGAAGAGTGGCGTTTTCGCAACGGAAGTCACTTTGCCCGCAGCAGATTCAGCGGCCTCTGCGTCAACGGTTTGCACGACAGCACACGTCAAAATCGCCACAACACACGACACCATCTTTCCCGGTGTAGCAAGATTCATCGACAGCTCCTTACGGATCGGTTTGCGCGGCCATGCAAAGGTAATACTGAATTTATATGAGAGGAAGGCCCACTGCTTGCGCCCATTCCTGGTAGGCTATGGGCGAGATTTCGCTGGGCTTGATTTCGCTGCGCCCCCCCCAGAATACGTTGGTGTAACCCACCGGAATGCCGACGCTTTCCAGGTGAGCATCAATGGCGCGTTTGTGTTCGAGCACGAGTTTCTTGTCGGTGCCATGCGCCACGCCCATGATGTTGACGTTCTTGAACTCCGGCCCGCCTTCGCGCCAGTAAGCGTGCGTCATGATGTGAAAGCGACCGACTTCGCGGCCCGCTTCAATTTCGCGACCCGGCGGCACGGCCCAGTGGAAGAGCGCATTGAAACGCGTCACGCGCTCGCCCGAAGCGAGTGGCTTGACATGCTCCAGAAACGTCGAGAAGCGCCCGATGACACCACGTCCGCTCAAAGATTTGGCGATACGCTCGAACTCAGCGAGCGAAACTCCGGCTTCATCGGCGCGCGCCTGCCACAGATTTTCTGTCAGTTCATCCGGTTCGAACTCGCGTTTAAGCGCCACGAGTACTCGCCACTCCTGCGGCGAAAGCTGCACAATTTTGGTGTCTTTAACTTCGGCCAGCTCATCGGCTTTGCTGCCTGGCTCCATGCCGCGCCGCCGCATGTGCCCAACGCCCAGTGCAAACAAACGCTTCGCCGGCATGGAGCGAAACGCCGTGGCGCCGGTTTGCGCGCAAAGCCACTCGCAATGGCGCTGCATCGAAAAATCCTGCGGCACTTTCAAGGTCGTCCATAAGCGATAGCGCGCACCGGCAATGTCGGCATCGGTCGAACGGATCACAACATGGCCGGAAAACGGATCGTTGGCAAACATCCAATCGAATGCCGCAGAAAGCTTTTCTTCCGGCACCTGCCACGCCACGAGAGCACCCGGCGCGAGGTTAGTAGCCATCAAGGTTTGGCGCACGCGACGAATGGTGCCCGCCTGCAGCATGGCACGCACGCGTTCGAGTACTCGCTCGCGCGGCACACCCGATAAACGGGCGATTTCACTAAACGGATCGAGATGAAAGCCTTGAATGCGGTCTTCCGAAACAGCCAGGATCTGCGCGTTGATAGCGTCGGCTAAATCAGTGGGAGTTGAATAGGTTACAGCTTCTGTTGAAGTCATGATCTCAAACATTCTTTTACAGCGGCGCACATGGTCTGTGCACCGATTTCGAGTGCGCGCTCGTCGATGTTGAAGCGCTCATGGTGGTGAGGATAAACGGCGTCGATAGCGGAGTTGCGTCCGCCCACGAAAAAGTAGCAGCCCGGAATTTGTTGCAGCACGAGCGAAAAGTCTTCCGAGCCCATAGTCGGTTCAAACTCCAGCACGTTCTCTGCGCCGACAACGGTTGCGGCGGCGCGGCGCACGCGTTCAGTTACGCACGCGTCATTCACCGTGGCCGGAAAACCAACTTCATATTCAAACTCGCCGCGAGCACCAAAGGCACGGGGCAACTCTTCGCAAATCTCGCGGCAGCGGCGCTCCAGTGTGCTGCGCACCGTTTCATCGAAAGCGCGCACCGTTCCCTCGATCAACGCCTCGTTCGGAATGACATTGAATGCACTTCCCGCCCACACTTTGCCCACCGTCACAACAGCCGGCTGTAGCGGACTGATGTTGCGCGAGATCGTAGTCTGCAAGCCGAGCACAATCTGCGACGCGATCACCACCGGGTCGATGGTTTGATGCGGCATCGCGCCGTGCCCGCCTTTGCCGATGATGCGCGCACGAAACGTATCGGCGCTGGCCATCAGCGGCCCGACGCGCGTCGCGACTTTGCCGGCTTCGATGTCGCTCCACACGTGCAGCGCCAGAGCGAAATCGGGTTTCGGGTCATCCAGCAAACCATCGTCGATCATGCGACCGGCGCCGCCCAAACCTTCTTCCGCCGGTTGGAACATGAACTTTATGGTGCCGGCGAGATTCTCTTTTTCCGCCGCCAGCAGGCGCGCCACGGTGAGCGCTGTCGCGGTATGAGCATCGTGGCCACAGGCGTGCATCTTTCCGGCAATGCTCGATTTCCACTGCCAGTCGTTTTTCTCATCGACCGGCAGCGCGTCCATGTCGGCGCGAACCAACACAACAGGGCCGGGCTTGCCACCTTTGAGAATTCCCACCACACCCGTTACACCGAGTCCGGTGCGCACTTCGAGTCCCAACGCGCGCAACCGCTGCTCCACAATGCCCGATGTGCGCACTTCTTCGAAACCAAGTTCCGGGTGTTCATGAAAGTCGCGGCGCAGTGCAACGATGTCCTGCTGCCACGGCAAATCGAGCGAAGGCGCGATGAATTTGTCTTTCAGGTTGTCTGTGCTGCTAATCATGAAGCGCCTCCGAGTACTCGCATTACAAATTGCCGTTGCCGCGAATCAAGTTCATCATTTCCATGCGTGTCGGCAGGTCCTGGAAAGCGCCACGCATTGCACTGGTCGTCATTTTCGAGTGCTGCTTTTCCACGCCGCGCATCACCATGCATAAATGCACACCTTCGGCGACAACGCCCACGCCGCTTGGCTGTAACGCTTCTTCAATCGCATCGGCGATCTGGTTCGTCATGCGTTCCTGCACCTGCAAACGTCGCGCGAACATATCGACGATGCGCGCCAGCTTTGAAACGCCGACGATTTTGCCACTGGGAATGTAGGCGACGTGACACTTACCGTAGAACGGCAGCAGGTGGTGTTCACATAGGCTGTAGAATTCAATGTCGCGCAACAACACCATGTTGTTGTTATCTTCTTCGAAGATGGCGTTGTTGAGAATCTTGTCGAGGCTTTGCGTGTAGCCCTGCGTCAGGAACTTCATCGCAGTTGCGGCGCGCGCCGGAGTCTTCAACAACCCTTCGCGCGATGGATCTTCGCCCACACCTTCGAGAATGCGGCGATACTGCTCGCTCAAGTCGTCGATTTGCCCGATCTTTTGTTCTTTGCCCTGTCCGGTTAAGTCGGTGACGGTGCCGCCGCCTGAAGCGCCCGCTTGAGTACTCGCTTCGTTATCGTGATTGGTGGACAACGTTTACGCCTCCACTTCAAAGTAGTTTTTCTGTGTCTCGTGCAAGCCAATTTTTGCAAGACGACGCCCATTGCTATCCAAGCGCGCCTGCAACTGTTCGAAGATAACGCGCGCCAGATTCTCGGAAGTCGGCACCAGAGTTTGAAACTCGGGGCAATCTTCGTTGAGGTGCTTGTGATCGTAGCGCTCGTACACTTCTTCATTGACAATGGCATCCAGTTCCTGCATCGACATGATGGCGCCGGTTTGAGCGTCCGGCTCGCCTTCGACCGTCACTTCCAATCCGTAGTTATGGCCGTGCCCCCGCGGGTTGTTGCACTTACCATACAGCGACGTATTATCGTCTTGCGACATTTGCGGTACGTGCAAGCGATGTGCAGCGGCGAATTCGTAACAGCGCGTCAGTTTCATTGTATTTGCGGTCTTCTCCACCGAGAGGCGCGCGCTTTCCTGCAAGAGTATTCGCGTCAGGCGCCCGGCTCCAAGTTGCTCCGGTAACTGGTTCCAGATGAAGTTTACAATGTTCTCCGCCGTCGGGCGGTGCGACGCGAAATACTCCACTTCCTCGTTAAGGAACTTGCCGTCGAGCTTATCGAGTACTCGGGCCAGAATGGGCTTGATGTCGGTCAGGTTGACGATCATGCCATCCTGTGCGCCGATGTCACCCTGATAAAACACATCCAGCACATAGTCGTGGCCATGGGGCAGCGCATCTTTGCCGAAGGCGGCGCGGTTTTGCTCATCGCTCCAATCGGGATGACGCAACTGACGCCCGCTGGAAAAATAGGCGCGCCGCGCGAGAGAAGTTTTAGGGTTCATGATGTTGGCAGATCAAGAAGCGGCACCGCTTGAGGCGCGAGGCCCACGTTCTTTGAGTTGTTGAAATAAAAGCAACAGTCATGGCGAGCGGAGAACCATATCCACCTCGCCGGGCTTAGCTTGAGCATCACCAAACAGCGAAGTCTGAGTCTTTTTGGTGTAAGGACGTTCGATGATTTCCAGTTCCTTGCGTGGAAACACTCGGCGCAAAATTTCTTCAGTTGTGGTGCGAGTGAAGTCGCGTGCATCCGTGCGAACATAAAGCGTGGCGCGCGGGTTGAGCAAGGAGGCGCTGTCGGCGAAAACAGATTCAATCAGTTGGCGGTAAGCGACTTTGGATTCGTGGCGGCCCCGGCTGCGCTCCTGTGCCGCAACGGGATACGGTTCGCCGCCTAACAACCACAAGCGCATCCACTGGTCATATTGGTAGTTCGTGACTGCGAAATACGGTGGTGATGTGAACAATAAATCAAAGGCCGCTTCACGCCCACCAGTCACTGCACGTGATAGTTGTGCAGCACGTCGCGTGCTATCAGCCAAAAGAACGCGACCTATTGACAGACTGGGTAACCCTACTTTGTAGCGCCAGCAAATACGTTCTTCTAACCATTCAACCGGGTCGATATCGGGAGCTTGCGTGCCATGTTCTTTCCACCAGCGCACCGCGTAAGGTGGACTCATCGCTTTGCTCTGACGCATCTGGTTTGACATCCCCCCGCCGGCTTTGGCGTGCAAGTAAACCATTAACAAGGCCATTAGCGTGGTGTCAGTTTTGTTAGTGCGCCACTGTAACTCACGCCGACAAGTCAACAGGAAGCGCAACACACGCGCACTGTAGCAATGGTGAAAGAACTCTGGCATTGGAAAGGAGGTGGGAGACGCCCAATGAGATCGACGGTCATGAACACGAGATAAAGTTCCCATTTCCTTCAAGCGGCGCAAGACGGCTCTCTCGCTGGCCGGCTGCAGTTTAGCCTGGCTGTAAACCCAGCCAACAGGATTGAGTTCGATGCCCACCCCCACTCGCTCCTGCGCCGCTGCCGCATAGATGCTCGAACCCCGGCCCGCAAAAGGGTCGAAAACGCGGCCACCCTCAGGACAATGTTCACGTACCACATGAAACGCAAAACTCACCGGGAACATGGCGTAATAAGGGCCAAGACCAGCCCAGCGCCCGATGGGTGTGCCAATCGTGGGAGCGCTCATGTTGCTGACCTTCCGTTTTGCGTGGGGCCGTTGGTTGACCCCATCAGGCGGCGTGCCAGTTGGCCTAAAATATCGTTGCCCAGATGCAGTGGAATGGCGGCTTCAGCATGGGCCGCGACCAAAGCGCTGAGCGAATTAGGATAACGCACACAGACCAGTTCATCGAGAAGCGAAAGCGCGTCGGCCAAGCGCGGATACTGTTCCGCTTCCGCGCGCAGCAAGTCATCATCGCCCTCTCGCAGATGCGGCAAAACACCGACAATAAGCGCGCCGGTGCGCGTCTTATAGAAGAACTTGCGTCCGAAGTAAGTTTGCCGCCCATAAGGACGCTCGGACTTGCTAAAAATGATATTGCGCTTGATGTAAGCGTCGTCCAGCAACCCGACGGTCTGCAAAGAAAAGCGGTCGGGTGAGCCGTCAGGGTTACGATCGAGTTCAAGAAAATGGTCGGCAAACACGCCGCCTTTTTCGATGCCCAAGAGCAAAAGGTCTTGCCCACCGGTTGCCGCACGCACCGCCTTGTTCAATCGCTTTAACTCTTGTTCGATGGCCGATGAAAGCCACGCCGGATGCCCGAAAACCGCCAATGGGCCATCGAGAATGATAGCGATGCGACGAAGCGAAGAAAGCCAGCCTTTGCGCTCCAGTGTCCGCAGGAAGTGAATTACCCACACCCGCTCCCACACTTGCATGATTTCCGCGAACAACGCGCCGTTGGTACCTGCCGGGTTCATGCCTTCGTGAATTCGCAGCGCATCCGTCGAATACAACGGAAGCGAAAGGGGACAACGACAATCGTATTGTCCCGTTGCTCGATAGTAACCATTATCGGGATTTTGGCAGTCGTCATCAGCATAAGGACATTTTTGAGCTTTGGCAGGATTACTCTCGGGCTTTTTAAGCTCCAATAGCGCCTCATAAGTTTCAAGGAGCGTTTCGCCCTGAGAGTCCATGCGCCGGAATAGAAATTCGTCAAAGAGCTTGCGGCGCAGCGAGGCCGGAGCCGAGTCTTCGCCACCGCAAACGACGTTGCAACCCGGCAACGCGCAATCAATCGAATCGGCTTCTTCAATTTTGCGAAACTCGCGAGGATTAACGGGGCGCTGCGCGTCAAGTTGACGCATCTTCGCCACATCCAACAAAACCGAAGACACTGTTATGTAAGACGCCTCCGCACCGGGGAATCCGTTCTCGACGCGCACTTCAGCATGGCTGCCATCTACGGCCAAAACAATATCGGGCAACCAATTACCGGCGGGCGCGGGCAGTGTCACCAAAGGAACACTGTTGCCGCTCGCGCCGCGCTCATGCACTTCATAAGAACCAAGCAGTTCTTTCACGCGCTCAGAACTCGCCAAGCGGCTTAAAGATTTATAAGATGCGAACTCGCCTTCATAGGGCATGGGCTTTTTCCTTTTTGCGCGAAGAAACAAGGAGGCGCACCGTCAAAGAACTTTGGGCGCTCCCGTGTAGAGTACTCCATTCGTTGCGCGCCATTATCAACGTGGCGGGTTTATCGCAGCGCCGGTCAGCGTTGCAGGAGCAGCCAAGCCATTATTTTGTGCCGCGCCACCACTGGCAGGTTGCGCCGTTTCGATTTCAAAGCGCCGCACCTGAACCGGAATCACGAACAAATTCGACAGCGTTTTAACGCGCAGAAAACCCTTATCTTGGGCACGGCGGATTGACGGCTCGAAATCCGCGAAGTCGTAGAACTTGCACAACTCTTTAGTTTCGTCCGCGTTATTGAGATGGCCGATAAACCAGTTGGCTGTGTTCTTCAAAATATTGCGCTGAATACTGGAAACCTCCTGCGTTGCGTAAACCAGACCGATATTATATTTGGCGCCTTCTTTAGCCGTTCGCACCCAGACGGTTTGTGTGTCGGTATCGGAACCGGCGGGCAAAATATTGTGGGCTTCCTCAACATAAACCACGATGTCATGCGGTGTTCGTCCTTCGCGGAACTCGGTCTGCTGCATCCTAAAGATATGCCACATAATGCGCTCGGACGAACTTTTATTTAGCTCCGGCTCACCACTCGATTGGTCAACGATAACCAGCTTACCGGCTACTAGGTCATTGTAAATATCGGTCGCGTAGTCGGTTTGAGTACTCGAAGTGTGCTGCTCTTTCGCTTTGCCTATAAGTCTTGTGCCGTCATAACGCACCATCGTCAAGAGTTTGCGCAAACTGTCATTAGCCCAATTGTCGCCTGTACTGCTCGTCTTAACGTAGTTCTGTTCAAATGTGGAATAGCCGCTGTCCTTCTCATTCATGAACTCTGCCAGTGACTGCAACGCAACGAACAACTGGTTCCAAGTAGGGGACGATTGCCTCAGCGTCTGAGCAGCAGCGACATATAAGCCCTTGTTCTTGCCGTTATTTGCTTCCATTGCCTTTAGCAAATCCGCATTGAACAGCTTGTCTGTAACAGGACGCATATTTTGACTGGGTGCGAAACCAGCCTCAGCCAGCAAGCCGCGGTAAACCAAGACAACGCGGTTGTAGCGTGTCATTGCCGAATGATATTCCTTTTCCGGCAGATCAGGACTCGGAGGTTCAAAGCGTACCTGACAAAAATTCTTGATGTAAATCGAGTCATGTCTCGATAACGTCACATCAATAATCTCCTTACCTGTTTGTAGGTGAGCGTCCTCGAAAAAGTTGAGCTTCATCAAACGGCGATTCGGGTCTAAAGGATGTTTCGTGATGCCATAGGTTACGACATCCGCTTCATCTCCGTGTGAATTTGTCTGCCACACATTCTTGATAGCTGCTGGATTCGCATTGTCATCTTCGTCCTGCACGTTTTCGTTGGCGTACTCGCCGTTGGGGTCAAAAACAATTTGGCCGATGCGCCGCGCACTTTCGCCGCGACGTGGATAGCGCAACTCAAAAACCGACTGCAAAATTATTTTCGTGGTGTTCGACTTGCCGGTGCGCGTCATGCCGAAAAGCGCGCTTTTCTGTCCAAGTAGATCCGCTGGTAACAAGCCAATAGGCACGTCATTAACGCCTTGAAACGAGCGATTCGTCGAAGCGTAACGCACAGTTCCCAGCGCCACCCGCCTTGGAGCGACACCATATTTCCTAATGTGTTCCTCCATGCGCTCCGGCTCAAGATAGTTCACGATACGCTGTAGGGCATCACCGTTCGGCTTGTAAACCTTCAAACCTCGGTTGGGGTAATAGTTCGACAAGTCACAACCAAAGCGCAACACTAAATCATCGCTTTGCGTGCTGCCGGGTCGTTGGTCGAGGTAGAAAGTGCCAATCACCCGCGAACGCACACCGGCAAACGATAGAAGTTGATGAGTATGCGCATCCATGATTTGCGAGCCGTCCCAGTGCGAATCCGGCTCACCCGATACGCGCCGCGCACTCTCCACCCGCACCCGTTCGGCCTCGGCGTCGGTAGGCAAGGCCGCAGCGTCCATCACACGCAGTAAGAGGACAGACGCTTCTTCGTCTTCAAACGTGTGCTCTGCCTGGAAGCGTGTGGCGACGAGAAAACTCAGGCTTGGAATGCCGCCAACGCGCTCACGATGAAAGTCGTGAATTTGCAAAAGCGCCGTTTCATAGCCGATGGAATAAACCTCACCGACATACTGGCTAGTTTGCACCAGTTGCCCCAGCAAGTCAGCCGTGACGCTTTGCAACGCTTGTTGCTGGTCTTGCTCGATACGTTGCGCGATGTTGTTAAGCATGATTAAGTTCCTTTAAATCTCGTCGCCTTGTACCGGCGGCGCATCCGGCACAGCAGCCAGCGCGTCGGCAAATGTTTGTGGATCGAATTGAGCCGCCACTTGCGAAAAGAAAACACGCGTTTCCTGGCGCACGACTTCGTTGGAAGCCGCCACGACCAACACCTGATTAAGTGAAACGCCTTCCTGCTGCGCCAGATTTTTAAGGCGGCCATATACAGAATCGGGCAAGCGCACTCGCAGCGTTTTCATAGGTTGCCCTCGTAGTTTGCCACGATTAACAGTGAACTGGCAGAAGACTTTGTTTCCAGAATCACTACCTTTCATACGGCTGCGCCAGAGCCGCCGGAGCGCGGGTTTTACCAGCGAAGCCCGACAGCACCAACATGGTGAGAATGTAAGGCAAGGCCAGCAACAGCGGATAAAACAGGGTGCCGATGCGCGACTGCAAAAAGAACTGCGAGCCTTCCGCAGCACCGAACAGGATCGCGCCGCACAGCGCGCCCCACGGATTCCAGCGCCCGAAGATGACCAGCGCCAGCGCGATGAAACCGCGCCCTGCCGTCATGTTCTCACCGAAAGAATTGGTGTGCGACATCGACAAGAATGCACCGGCCATGCCGCACAATGCACCGTTGATGAGTGTGCACAGCCAGCGCACGCGTTGCACACGAACTCCGGCAGTATCGGCAGCAACTGGATATTCACCGACTGCGCGCATCTGCAAACCCAGACGAGTACTCGCAAAACCCCACCACAACAGAGGCACCAGCAAAGCGCCAACAGCCATGAAGAACCACTGCGGCATCTCGACCGCTTCGTAACTGCCCCAGCGCGCGCTGAGCGCCCGATGCGCCAGGCCGGTGATTCCCAACGCGAAGAGGTTCAGCCCGGTTCCCACCACGACAGCATCGGCGCGCAGTGTAATCGCTAGCAGCGCGAAAATCGCGGCTAAAGCCATGCCGGCCAACATCGCCAGCAGCAAGCCGGCGGCGGCATTTTTGGTGGCGAATGAAGCGGCTGCACCGGCCAGAGCGCCAATCAGCATCATGCCTTCCAGCCCGATGTTGAGCACGCCAGCGCGTTCGCCAATGAGTTCGCCCAACGCCGCCAGCAACAGCGGCGCCGCAAAAGCCAGCGCCGTCAAAATCAAGCCGAGCAGAAGAGTTCTGTCCATAATGCCGCCACTGATATTATGCGGCATCAACCGTTTTCTGAGTACTCGTCAGGCGCGCTGCAACGCCAGAAAGCCGCCCTGCTTTTCACAGAGCGGCTCTTGTCTCAGGGCAGGCAGCAATCAGGAACTGCGACGCAAGTGGCCCCGGCTGGCCAGGCGATAAACGATGAGCAACGGAATCCACAGCGGAGAGTAAGCCAGCACCCACATCAAAATGATGATCGGAATGCGCAACGCGCTCATGAAGGCTTCGGTGGCCGAAATCTTTGTCTTGTTAATCTCCTCCATGAAACCGCTTTGCGGCACCGGCTTTGGTTTGGCTTTCTCCTGCAACTGCACCTCGATTGTGGACAGAGTCGCCAGTTTGCTGAGCACGTTGTAACGGGCGCGAGCCTGCGCGAGTTGAATCTGCAACATGCGCGCTTCGTGGCGCTGCTGCGGCTTGTCCTGCGCTTTGGCTCGCTGTAATCGCTCAACTTGCTGCATCAACTGATCGGCCAGAACTTTCTTCGACTGTTCAGCATCGCTCACCCGCGCCGTGATGTCCTCGCCGCTGACTTGCTTGTTCTGTATCAGCCCCAGCTTACCGATTTTACTGAGCACGGTTTCAAACTGCGCAACCGGCACCTTGATAGTGAGCATCGACCGGCGCAGGCCCGTGCTACTGGTATCGAGATTATTGTTGGCAATGTAGCCACCGACATTTTTGGTCATCTGCTCAACAGCGGCGGTGTTGATTTCCAAATCGCCGACCTGCACCGTGATGCTGGCCTGCTTATGCACACGGCGCTGCGGCGAGGTGTCGGTGTAAACGCCAGAACCATAAGCGGTGCTGTCTGCTTCAGCGTTACCTGCTGCCGCACTACCCGCCGCAACACTATCGAGTTGCCGTCGCACCGATGAAGATTCGTTTCGTGCTGGTGCCTTTTGTTGTGCGCCGTATTGACTATCATAGCGCCCGAAATTCATGGGGCCAGCAGATGGAGGCAGCATAGCCCTACTCTGTGAATGCTGCGCCGCAATCGGAGGAGGTGGAGGAGGTGCAGACATCGAGTAATCTGCAGCATCCGAACTCACTCCTCCACTCTTATTCAACATTGTTGTCACAAACGAATTTGTCATGGCGACAAACAAGAGAACGGCGGCCACCGCGCCAGTCCAGGCCACACTTGACATGCGCCTGGACAGTAGGCTTGCATTAGATTGGCTCATCGGCAACTTGGCACTCCGGTCTGCGGTCACGCTTCCGACGCTTGCCATAATTTTGTCGCGCAAACCGGCATCGAGTACTCGCACATCGCTTTCGCCTTCGCGCAGTTCCTGTGTTACGTTTTGCATTGCGGAAACCTCCTTGCGGCACGTCTCGCAGCCGAGCAAATGACAGCGCACGCTCAACGCTCGTGGCCCTGCAAGTTCTCTATCGATGAAAGCCTTCAAGTCGTCTTGAACGCTCTGGCAACGTTTCGTCATGACTTCTCTCCACAGGCATCGGGGCGCAGGTCGGGGCGCGATAACGTGACATCATCCAGCACGTAGCTTTGCAGCGCAACACGCAGGCGGCGAAACGCATTGCTCAGGCGCGACTTCACGGTTCCCAGCGGCACATCGAGTACTCGGGCGCACTCTTCATAAGTCAAACCGTGCAGTTCGTGCAGAATGACAATGTCGCGATGCAGCGGCGATAACGCATCCAGCGCGCCATGCACCTGTCCCGCAAGTTCGTTGCGCAAGGCGCTGCGTGCCGGGTCGGCGCTGTTGTCGGGACGTTGTTCCATTTCGTCATTGTCGAGTTGCGCCGTGGCGCGCGTGCGGCCCTGGTGCTTTAAACAGTGATTCATCGCCACACGATAAACCCACGTCGCAAGCGACGATTCGCCACGAAAGCCGCCAATGCAGCGATACATATCGACAAAGATTTCCTGCGTGAGGTCTTCAGCATCGGCGCTGTTGGCGGTGTAGCGGGCAGCGAGGCGATGCACGCGAGCGCCATAGGCATCCACAAACTTGGCGAATGCTTCACGCTCACCAACTGCGATGCGCTGTGCTAATTGCCGGTCACTGCTCAACGCCGCCTCCTTTGCACTTCAGAGACTTAGTTACAGCCGGGCCTCAAAAGGTTCACACGTTGGAGAAAAACTTTTGCGTATCAAGTACCCGGAACGGCTCACAAGCGGCGCAGCTTGAGGCGTGGTATGGCGGCGACAACGAAAATCACCACACCGATGATGACAAAAACCGTGACGGCGGGAACATCGGCAGTGCGCTCCATCGACTTTCCGCCGGCGTCCAGCATTCCGAAAAGTAGCGCAGCGGGAACCACGCCCAGCGGGTTGAGATTGGCCAGAAGCGCCACAGCGATGGCCGTATAGCCGTAGCCAAAGCCGCCCATCGAAAGTTGTTTTGTGGCACCGGCCACTTCCATCGCGCCGCCCAACCCTGAGAGCGCGCCACACAATGCAACGGCACGCAGCGTTTCGCTTTCCACCCGAATGCCCGCCGCACGTGCTGCTAGGATATTGGCACCGGCGGCGCGCAACAGAAAGCCACGTTCGGTGCGAAATAGCAACCACCAGCAGGCGAAAGCGCACGCCAACGCAATAAAAATTCCGACGTGCAGATTGGTATCAGCCAGCAGCGCTGGCAACTGCGCTTGAAATGGCAGCACATCGCTTTGCGGCTGCGATTGCGCACTTTCCAGCAGCCAACCGTGCGACGCGCCTTCGTTATCAGGCATCTGCAAAGAGAACGCGACCACCTGCAACGCGATGTAGTTGAGCATGATCGTGGTGATGATTTCCGGCGCGCCACGTCGCGTTTTGAGTACTCCGGCGATAAGCGCCCACAGCGCTCCGGCACAGGCGCCGCCCAGCAGCGCAAAAGGAACCGGCCACTGCGCCTTTGTGCCCAGGCCCGCTGCGGCAAGCGCGCCCATTAAGAATTGGCCTTCGGCACCGATGTTGAAAAAACCGGCGCGAAACGCAATCGCCACACTGAGGCCCGTCATCAGCAACGGAATTGCTTTGGCCAACGACTCGGCCAATCGTTCGCGGCTGCCGACAGCGCCGCTTAGCAACGTTTGCCCGGCAGTCAGCGGGTTTTGTCCGGCCAGTGCCACGACAACTGAAAACAACAACACCGCCAGCGTAAAAGCGGCTATCGCATAGAGGAAAGGCGATAGAAAATCGGCGGCCCGGCGCGGCGCAATCGCCGTGAGATTGTTTGGTGTTTTGTCGTTCGGTTGTGCTTCTTCGTTGAGGCCGGCGTTGCTCATCGCAAGCTCTCCTCAACCACGCCACCCATCAACGCACCAATTGTTTCGCGACTGGTTGTCGCAGGCAGCAGTTTGTTGCCCGGCAGCAAACTGCCACTGTACAGTACTCCGATGCGGTCGCTGAGCTGAAGCACTTCGTCCAGGTCGGTAGAAATGAGCAACACGCCACAGCCATTTGCAGCAGCGCGACGCAACTGCTGATGCACGAATTGCGCGGCGCCCACATCAAGGCCGCGCGTCGGTTCGGCGGCGATGAGAACTGAGGGCAATGGCTCCAATGCACGCGCGATGACCAGCTTTTGTTGATTGCCGCCCGAAAGCTGCGCGGCCAGGGTGCGCTCGTATGTCACGGGAGAGCGCACATCATACTGCTGCATCAACTCACGCGTGCGAGCGCGGGCTGTGTTCCAGTCGAAGTTAAGCAGGCGCTTGCATCGTGCTCGCAGATCGGGCTGCAGCGCCATGTTTTCGGCCAGGTCAAAGTTGAGAATCAGTCCGGTTTCCTGGCGGTCAGGCGGAATAACAGCCAGATGCGCCACGGCGGACGACTCGTCCATCACGCGAAAAGTGCCGGATTGTGGCGCACGCAAACCGCCGAGCAGTTCCGCCAGTTCGCGCTGGCCGTTGCCGTCAACGCCTGCCAGCCCAACGATTTCACCGCCGCGCACATGGAGCGAAAAATCTTGCAAAACACCGCTGGACAGGCGTTCGATGTGAAGGCGCACCAGCGCTGTTTCGCTCATCAAATGCGACGCACGAGTACTCGTTGGAGACAACTGGCGGCCCACCATCAGCGAAGCAAGCTCATCGGTGTTCGTATCCGCGATGCGCCGTTCTCCCACGACTTTGCCGTGTCGCAACACAACCACGCGGTCGCACAACTCCATTACTTCGTTGAGTTTGTGCGACACAAAAACAACACCGCAGCCCTGCGTGCGCAAACGTCGCACGACATCGAACAACTCCGTCGCTTCGCCCGGTGTGAGGTTGGCCGTCGGCTCATCGAGTAGCAACAATCGCGCGCTTCGAGTACTCGCTTCGTGGGGTGGATTGCCGGACGAAGCGGCGAACAGCGCTTTGAGAATCTCGACGCGCTGCCGCTGGCCGACGCTGAGGTTTTCCACGCGCGCATTGGCGTCCACTTGCCAGCCAAGTTGTGTGGCCCAGCTTTCAACGCGTTTTTTCCACTGCGATGGATTGAAGATGGCTCCACTTTGCGGGGCTTGGAGCGCCATGTTCTCCGCAACGGAAAAGCTGGGCACCAGCATGAAATGCTGATGCACCACACCAATGCCGCACTGCGTGGCATCGCGTGGCGAGGCGAACTGCACCGCTTCGTTGTTCCACAAAAGCTGACCGCTGGTTGCCTGTAAGTTGCCGCCCACAATGTTGAGCAGCGTGCTTTTGCCAGCGCCGTTCTCACCCAGCAGCCCGACGATTTCACCGCCGCCAACAGAGAAGTTGACCCCACTCAACGCGGCGAACGAACCGAAACTCTTGCTGAGGTCGCGTAGTTGGAGCATTTTTTACCGCAGAGGACGCAAAGAAACTTGGAGAGGATAAGCGTGTTACTTCGACAGGAGCGTGTCATTTCAAGCACCGCGAGAAATCTTTACGTGATACAACTAAGATTTCTCGCGGCGCTCGAAATAACGCTGGGTCACACTTCATTACTTCGCGTCCTCTGCGCCCTTTGCAGTTCAACTTAAAGGTTGCGCTTAATCTTAAGTTCGCCGCTCTTGATTTTGGCTTCGGTCGCGGTGATTTTTTGCATTAGAGGCGCCGGGACTTTCGACTTGAGAGCATTGTTCCATTCCACGGCGATGTTGCCGTTGGGAATATTCAGCTCGCGGAACTCGGCCTTGAATTTATTGTTCTCAATGTCCTTCACCAGTTCGACAAAGGCGTGTGGCATTTCAATGACGGCACTGGCCAGGCAAACAGTTGGCGCCACTTCGTTCTGGTTGCGGTTGGAGCCGAACACGATGACGTTCTTTGCTTCTTGCGCGGCGTTGAACATGCCTTTGCCGGCCTGGTCGGCGTTGTGGAACAACACATCGGCGCCCTGTGCGATCATCGCTTTGGCCGATTCCTTCGCTTTGTTTTGATCTTCAAAGTTGCCCACGTAATTAGTGAGTACTCGCACTTTCGGATTGACCGATTTGGCACCGGCTTCAAAAGCCTTGAAAGTCGATGCAATAACCGGCAGCTTCATGCCGCCAATGGCACCGATGACGTTGCTTTTCGTTATGCCGCCCGCCGCCATGCCCAGCAGGTAGGTGGCTTCTTCCAGCTTGGGCACAATGGTCGCGACGTTGGGGGCTTGCGTCACATCGCCGGCAACGACGACAAACTTCGTATCGCGATACTTAGGCGCAATGGCCTTAACGCGGTTTCCATATTCGAAACCGTGACAGATGACGAGATTGAACTTCTGATCGGCGAAGTCGCGCAACGCCGGCTGCTGATCGGCAGCGGTTTGCGTCCATTGGTGTTTTGTCTGTGCGCCGCTTTCTTTTTGCACTTCTTTCAAGCCATCATACGCGAGCTGATTCCAACCCTGGTCGTTGATGTCGCCCGGCGTGAGCAATGCCACCTTGAAATCGGGTTGAGTGCTCGCAGTGCCGTTGCCTGATGCAGTGTTGGCTGCTGATGCAGTGTTGGCTGCCGTTGAAGTTGTGGCGTTGTTACCCCCACAACCAGCAAGATGAAAAGTTCCCAGCAACAGCGCCGACAACGACAATCCACGTGTAAGAGTGCGCAATTTCATTCTGTCTCCTGGGGTTAAACCCTGAGTACTCGGTTGATGGCAGTTATTTATGTCAATGTGCCGGCGGTTTCTTCTTCGGCGGGTTCGGTGTGTGCCATGGCTTCGCGTGTTTCTTCGTTGGGCTGCTTACGGCGGCGGAACAGGTGCCAGCCGAACTCGCCGCGTCCGAGCAAACCTTGAGGGCGCAACAGCATCAGCACGATGAGAATTAACGCGTAGATGACATAACGCAAGGCGGAGACATTGGCCTCCATCCACTGTTGGCCGTAGAAAAACAAACAACACAAACCGATGGCCGAAACAGCGGGCCAGCGCAGCCACATAATCCAGCCGTGCACGCCGCCGAGTTCACCGCGCCGCATCATGAGGCGGTAGCGGGGAAGTGAAAGCGCTGCCGCCAAAAGAATCAAGGCTATGCCGGTGCCAAACGCCCAACTGACGTCACGCAAACGCTCTTCGAGTACTCGCAAGACAACAGCGGCCAATGCCGAACCTGTGATCGAACCCAGGCCGCCTAAAACCACCATGACGACCACGGCCACGCTCTGCATAAACGAGAACTGGTCGGGATGCGCCAGTTGCAGATAATGGGCTTGCAGCGCGCCCGCAATACCGGCCCACATTGACGAAATTACAAAGGCCAGCACTTTGATGCGCGTTGTGTTCACACCGGCGGCTTCGGCGGCAACTTCGTCATCGCGCACAGCACGCATCGAGCGGCCCAGGTTCGATTCGGCCAGGTTGCGCACACACAGAATGCACAAAATGACCGCGCCATACACCCACGCCAGAGTCGTAAAACGAGGCAGATTGGTGAAGCCGCTGGCATCGCCCACTTCGCGAATGGTGCGAATAATAGTGATGATGATTTGCCCGAAGCCCAGCGTCACAATCGCCAGGTAATCGCCACGCAGGCGCAGGCTGGGCAGGCCCACCAACAGCCCGGCGATTCCGGCGGCCACGGCTCCGATGAGCAGCGCCAACACGAAAATGATGGGATCAATGAGCGCCAGTCGCGGCCCGGCATAAAAGCTAAAGGCTGCCGAAGTGTAAGCGCCAATCGCCATGAAGCCGGCGTGTCCCAGCGAAAACTGTCCGGTGATGCCGTTGATGAGATTGAGACTCACCGCCAGAATGATATTGACTCCGGCCAGCACAATGATTTGTTTGTTATAGGGATCGACGCTGCTTTCGACGACGCTTTGCGCGCCCAGCAGCGCCGCCACTACCAGCATCCCCATCACGATGCGAACAGGCCAGAGGCGCAGCGACGAAGTCGTCATTGAAAGAAAAACGAGTACTCGAAACTAAACTTTTTCTGCGGTGACGCGGCCCAGCAATCCAGCGGGACGCAACAACAGCACGCCGATGAGAACGGCAAAAGCAATGGCATCGCGATACTGCGAATACTGCGTCGCCGACACCAGAGTTTCGGCAAAGCCCAGCAGCAAACCGCCCAACACAGCACCGGGAATACTGCCGATGCCGCCCAGCACAGCAGCCACAAACGCTTTAAGGCCGGCCATCACACCCATCAAGGGGTCAATGGATGGCTGATAAACCGAATTCAAAATCCCCGCCGCCGCGGCCAGGGCTGAACCCAGCGCAAAGGTAAACGCGATCACAACATCGGTGTTGATGCCCATCAGCGACGCCGCCGCGCGGTCGAGTGAGACAGCACGCATGGCGCGGCCCATCGGTGTTTTGAAGACGATAAATTGGAGCAACAGCATCAGCGCCAACGCGACGGTTACAACCGCAACCTGTACCAGCGTTAAGGTAAAGGTTGGCGTGTCGATTAGCGTCGTGCCGGGAATCAAAGCCGGGAACGATTGAGGGTCGGGCGTGAACACGGCCTGGCCGCCATATTCCAGCAGCATCGAAATGCCGATGGCTGTAATAAGCGCGGTCAGGCGCGGTGCCTGGCGCAACGGGCGGTAGGCCAGTCGCTCCATCAGCATTCCGGCGACAGCGCAAGCCAGCATCGAAAACAGAAAAATAAGCGCCGTGTAAACGAGATTCGCACTGCCGCCCTCATTGATGCGCCTGGTGACGCCGAGCCAGTTCGCCGCGAAAAATCCGCCGAAGGCACCCAGCATGTAGATGTCGCCATGCGCGAAGTTAATCAGGCGCAGTACGCCATACACCATGGTGTAGCCGAGTGCAATAAGGGCATAAATCGAGCCTTGTGCCAGGCCATTGACAATCTGCTGAAGAATTTCCATGCCGTGACGAGGCCTTTCGTTACGGATTTACAGTTGAGACGTAAACGGCTTCGTTGCCCTTAACCTGTAAAACAACGGCGGGTTTGACGGCGTTACGTTCCTGGTCGATGGAAATGTTACCCGTCACGCCGGGGAAGCTCTTGGTGGTGGCGATGGCATCGCGGATTTTTTCGCGATCGGTGTTGCCGGCGCGCTTGATCGCATCAATCATGATGCGTCCCGCGTCGTAAGCAACAGCGGCCAACGCATCCGGCGTCTGATTGTTGTAGCGCTTTTTATAAGATGCGATGAAAGCCACAACGCGCGGATCTTTACTTTGCGGCGAATAGTGATTCGAGAAGTAGAAACCCTGAACCGCCTGCTTGCCGATCTCGAACAGCTTGGGCGAATCCCAACCGTCGCCGCCCATCATGACTTGTTTAATGCCCAGTGAACGCGCCTGCACCGCGATGTTGCCGACTTCGGTGTAATAGCCCGGCACATAGATAACATCGGGATTGGTGCCCTTGATGCGCGTCAACTGCGCGCGGAAGTCTTTGTCGCCTTCGGAGTAGGAAGCTTCGGCTACAATCTCGCCGCCGCTACGCTTCCACTCTTCAATGAAGAATTCGGTCAAGCCCTTCGAATAATCGTTCGCCACGTCAGTCAGAACAGCGGCTTTGGTGGCCTTCAAATTCTGACGCGCGAAGCGAGCCATCACCGTGCCCTGAAACGGGTCGATGAAGCAGGTGCGAAAAATGTAATCGCCGACCTGTGTTACTTTCGGGTTGGTTGAAGTCGGCGAAATCATCGGCACACCGGCCTTCTGGCAGATTGGTGCCGCCGCTAATGAACGTGAAGACGCGACTTCACCCAGCACAGCCAGCACTTTGTTTTGATTAATGAGCTTGAGAACCGCTGTGGCGGCCTGCTCGGTTTTCCCGGCATCGTCCACCGTAACAACGCGAATCTTTTTACCGAGTACTCCATCTTTGGTGTTGGCTTCATCCACAGCCATCATGATGCCGTTGTGTGTGCTTTGCCCGAAAGTGGCGGTTGAGCCGGTGAGCGAACCGTATTCGCCCAGCACGATTTCATCGCCCTGATAAGGAGCGGCCTTATCGACATTAGCAGCGGCAGCGGTGTCGGTTCCGCCGGTGCCCGTTGTGCCGGCTCCCGTTGTGCCTCCAGCCGTACCGGAGGTGGTGCCCGAAGGCTGCTTGCAACCGGAAAGAGCGACGGCCAGCAGTGGTAATGCAATTCCTAAGCGCCAGAACAGACCTTTTGCACGTTGGGGATGGGGCATCGAAATGGTGTCTCCTCGGAGGAAAAACGCCTGAATACGCGATTCACGCTATTCGCGCATTTTATCACAAGCTTACGGAGCCGCCAAACGAGAAACTCCTTTCACAGCGTTCTCAAGTTTGAGTGAAGTATTGATGGCACGTAAAAACGATGCTCTGAATATAAATCAGGACTTACGCAGCGGGCTTGCAAATGCAGGGCAATGTAGGGGCGTAGCGTGCTACGCCCCTACGACGAGCGACTTCCGCGCAAGTCCTGTAAATGATAACGCGAGTTCCATTGATGTTGTGACGTTTGTCGTAGCGCACGCGTCGTAGCGCACGCCATGTACGCGTTCGCATGAAAAAGCCCGCTGCGGTTTCGCGACGGGCAAAGCACAACAATGCAATTTCAACTAACAAGCGACTAACTAGAGCACGCTGCTGGCGCACGCTGTTGCTACCGCACGCTGTTAATAACACGGTCGGAGAGTGGGGCCGGAATATCAACGCCCAGCATACGGCTGCCGCCGCCCTGCCAATACCATCCGCCATCAACACGGCGCGGTGCAGCCTGGCCGCTTAGAGTACTCGGGTCCACGGCGCGCTGCTGAAATATGGAGAAGCGCTGCACGCCATTGGTGTAGCGCAGCCACGCCTCGCCTTTTCTGTTGTCCACAATAGCACTTTCAAAAGAGTAGCCCGCCGGCACAACGCGTGGATACTGTAGCCATTGAGCCGCACGTTTAGCAGGCGCCAACTGCATAAACAGCCGGCCCGATGTGCGCGTAATCCTGGTGCCGGGTGCCGGTGTCCACGCAAAGCGCGCTGCCTGTATGGGGACAAATTGCAGGTTCTGCAAAGAACTGGCTTCGCTCACGGTGCCATTAGGCGCCAGGCGCTCGACGCGTAAGCGAACTTTGCTAGCGGTATCTATCCAGTGGCGTCGTAAGATGCGCTGCCTGTCTTTGGTATCACGCATTTCGACAATCCAGGCGCGGCGCCCTGCGATGCTGACCGGGCCACTCACACGCGTTGGAATGTTGCCGATTCTGCTGTTCAGAGCAGCCAGCCCTGCACCACGACGCAACGAGCGGGTTTGCACGGCGGCGCGTTCACGGCTGTGATAAAGCCACGCATTGATGCCGTCGTCCACCAGTAAATCGCCGCGACGCACCGGCGGCTCCAAAAATTCGACACGGCGTTTAGCGCCTTGCCGCCACACACGGGCTTTCAGGGTTGGGGCACCACGGCGCGCTATCACTTCTGTTGCAAAGTAGGACGCGGTGCTTTCGGCGCGCAGCATGGCGCGCATCAAATCGCTGCCGGATGGCGTCTGCGCCGTGGCCCGGTTCGCGAGCGCGGCAGCACTCAGCATTGCAAGCGCTATGGTTTTGGAAAGGTGATACGTAAAGCGTCTCATCACACGAGTACTCGAAATCAGTCTGCAAAAACAGTGCTGCCCCATCCGGCGCGAGCCGATGCAGGGCAGTCTCAATGGGTTAAGGAATGTAATCTTCGGCGTCCGCGTCGCTGTCATCGCCATCGCCATCAGCATCGCGCCCATCGCCGCTGCGCAGCAAGGTCGAGCCTCCGCCCAGCGACTGCGATGTGACATAGGCATCGTGGCGCGCCATCGATTGCTGAATGAACGCCTGATCGGCGGGTGTCAGGTCTCGGGCTATGGTCGGACGCGTGGCGTTCTTCGGCGCAAAGAACGAGGCGAGCAACGCCACGAACACCGCCACAGCGGCCACGCGGGCCGATAGGCGCAGCGGAGATTTGCTGGGCCACAGCCACGAGCCCAACTGCGAGGCCGTGCCGCGCAACCAGCTACGCTGTGGTGGAGCTGCCGGCAGTTTATCGCGCAGTTCGGGCCAGAAATTTTCGCTCACGCGCACCGGCTCGGCCTCGTCCCACTCGTGCAGCGCACCCAGCGCCATTTTCATCTCGGCCAGCATTGCGGCATCTTCCGCGTTGTGTTCCAGATACGCTTCGACTTGCGCCAAACGCGTCGGGTCAAGCGTGCCGTCCACGTATGCCATCATGTCGTCGGTATGCAATTTCTTCATTCTCGGTTCACGCTCCTTCGCGTTTGTCGTTACTTCACACCATGCATATAGGGCCGCAGGCGCCTCGCCAAGTCGGCCCGCGCATGGAACAGGCGACTTTTTACGGTGCCGATAGGGCAATCGAGTACTTGTGCGATCTGCTCATAGGCCATGCCCTGAATATCGCACATCACCAGCACCTGCCGCAGTTTGTCGGGCATTTCGGCCACCGTCAGGCGCACCTGCTGGCGCAACTCGTCGCGCTCTACGCCGCGCGATGGCTCGGCTGTGAGGTCCGGCACGTCGCGGCCACCCTTGTCTTCGTCCTTATCGAACGGCTCATCCAGCGAGTAGGCCTGCTGCGGGCTGCGCTTGCGCTTGCGGGCGCGGTCGATGCACAAATTCGTTGCGATGCGATACAGCCAGGTCGAAAAAGAACTGGCGCCGCGAAACGAATCGAGCGAACGATAAGCCTTGATAAAGGCTTCCTGCGCTACGTCTTCGGCTTCATCGTGATCGTTCAGCATGCGCGCGGCATAGGCCGTGATGCGATTCTGATAACGCGACACCAACTGCTCGAACGCCGGCAATTCGCCATCGAGTGCGCGCTCGACCAGAAGGAGATCGTTATCGACCTCTTCACTACCCGTCCAGGTTTTGGGATATGCCATCGCAACCATCCGCAGCACCTCTTTCGCTAAACGTTGTCGTTATGTCCGTTATCAGACAATTCCGACGCCGCCGGAGACGAAATGTTCACTGCGAATTATTAAAACTCCAGATACTTTCACTCGTGACACGAGTACTCGTGACAGCTACAAAAAAGAGGGCAAAACCTTAACGAGTGACACGCGAAATCGGTTCCGTTGGCGCCTTATCCGTCGGGGCCTTATCAACGGCAAAACGCGCTTCATCCAGGCGCGAATCGTTCCAGGCCAGCGGTTCCTCAATCGGCTCGATGTGCGTCGTCACCTCAATCCCCGGCACCGCTTGCTCGATGGCGCCCACAATCAACATCTCACAATCATGCGCCTGCGCAACCGAGCGCTCGCCCGGCACCAGAAGATGAAAATCGGCATAACGTCGCGAACCGGCGCGCCGCGTGCGCAACGCATGATAAGTCATATTGTCGCCCATACTGGCTTCAATTGCAGCACGGATGCGGCTCACTTCGTCGGCTTCAAGCGCCCGATCCATCAGCCCATCGAACGAACGGCGCAACAGCGAATACCCGATGCGCACGATATTAGCCGCCACCAGAAGCGCCAGTAGCGGGTCGAGCCAGGCGCGCTGCGTCCACACCGCCAGCCACACGCCGACCACAACACCCAGGGAAGTCCACACATCGCTCATCAAGTGGTGGCCATCGGCTTCGAGCACAATCGAATCGGCGCTTTTTGCGGTGCGCAGCAGCAATTGCGCGACTACAAGATTAATCACCGCAGCCACCATCGCGACCGCCGTTCCAAGCCCGACTTCGCTCGGCATTGTCGGGTGCAGCAGGCGCAACACGGCCTGAGCTGCAATCGCCAGCGCCGCCACCAGAATAAGGCCACCTTCGATGCCACTGGAAAAGAACTCGATTTTCTCGTGGCCGTAAGGATGCGACGGGTCGGCAGGCACCGTCGCGAACCACAAGGCAAAGAGCGCCGTCAGCGCTGCCACAACATTAACTGCCGATTCCGCCGCGTCCGACAGCAAACCGACCGAGCTCGTCACGCGGTACGCGTAGAATTTCAGGCCCACGGTCAGCACGGCTGCCACAACCGACAGCAGCACCAACCGCACATGCGGCACCCGATTTAATCCTGCGACGGAAAGGCTCATAATGCGAAAACGAGTACTCGTGAACAGTTAGCGGTGATAAATGCGCGCCAACCAGTGCGGCGACACACCCAACGAAAACAGAATCTGAAAGCCGGCCCACGTCAGCAAAACACGACTCGCGCCCCGCTGGAAACGCCGTGCGGACGCGACCAGCGGCAACGGCAAACAGACGGTGCGATTTTTATTCCTTCCGGCGAATCGCTCCAGACGGCGCACGAAATCGTAATCCTCAAAAAGCGGCCACACCGGATAGCCAGCCAATTTCTCATAGACATCGCGCCGCACCCAGATGCCGCTGTCACCATAATAAACGCCGCAGCGACGCTGCCCGCGCGCAATCGCTTCAAAGAGTCGCGCCACAACGCGCCGGTCGTCAAAGCGCAAGCGAAAATTGCCTCCGAGTACTCGATTGTTCTTCAAAGCGCGTTTTATTCTCTGTGCGCTGTATGGATGCGGGCGTGTATCGGCATGGAGGAACCACAAAACATCACCCGTGGCGGCTTGCGCACCGGCGTTCAACTGCGCACCGCGATTGCGCTTCGCCTGCACCACAATCGCGCCGCATTTCTCAGCAACTCGCACCGTTGCGTCGTCGCTGCCGCCATCACACAGCACAATTTCATCGACGCCCAACATTCCGTTCAACAGCGGCAACAGCGTGGCAAGAGCGCGTTCTTCGTTCAGCGCGGGAATCACCACCGAAAGCTTCATGCCCGAGTACTCTGTGCTTGCGACCGGCCAACGGATACTTGATAATCCATAGCACGCATATCATTGCGCATTTAGCGTTCCGGCGCATCCTTTATCATGATAACGAGAATTGTCATTCCGCAGGCGTTCGAGAACATGGAAGAAGCCACCATCGGCGCGTGGCTCAAGAGCGAAGGCGACAGTGTAACGCCCGGCGAGGCGCTGTGCGAACTCATTACCGAGAAAACGACCTTTCCCCTCGAAGCCGAAGGCAGCGGCGTTTTGCGCCACATCGCAGCCAACGAAAAGTCGATTGTGCCGGTTGGCACAGTCATCGGTCTCATCGGCGAAGCAAACGATGAACTGCCCGACATCGAAATTGAAAACGCCCGCCTGCGCGAACGCCTTGCCGCATCGAAAGAAGAGCCAACACAAGTCGCTGTTCCAACACTTGCCCCGACACCAACGAGTACTCAGGCGGCACCGGCGGGCGGCTCACGCGTGCGCGCCACACCCGCAGCGCGCCGTGCGGCACGAGATCGCGGCGTGGACATCGAAGAAGTCGCTAAAGCCTTTCCCGGCAAAGTGCTCAGTGAAGACGACGTTAAAAGTTTTGAGTTATAAGTTCTCCGGTTTGAGTGAGACACAACCAAAAACTCAAACCTCAACATTAAAAACTATGATCCTTGGCCTGGGCACCGACATCTGTGGCATTGAGCGTGTGGCACGTTACCTGGAGCGCTACGGCGAGCGCTTCACGCGTCGCTGCTTCACGCCGGGCGAAATCGCCTACTGCGAGCGCCACAAAAACAACGCCGAACAGTATGCGGCGCGCATCGCGGCCAAGGAAGCGGCCAGCAAAGCGCTGGGCACCGGCTGGCGGCGCGGCGTGCACTGGAAGTGTTTTGAAGTCGCGAGCCAGCCCAGCGGCAAACCGTTTCTGCGCATTCACGGGCGCGCCGCAGAAATCGCCTCCGAAATGGGCGTAGCGAGTACTCATGTTTCGCTGACACACGACGCGGGCGTGGCCGTTGCCGTGGTGATTTTCGAAGGCGAGTGATATGTTCGATCTCAGTGGCAAAACAGCCTTGATAACGGGAGGCAGTCGAGGCATCGGCGCGGCTACAGCGAGCGCGTTGGCGCAGCAGGGCGCCGATGTTGCCATCAGCTACCACACGCGTGCAGACGCAGCAAAGGGAGTCGTTGCCGAAATCGAGCAGCAGGGCCGACGCGCTTTCGCCTTTGCCGCCGACGCGCGCGACATGACGCAGTTGCAAGCCTTGTGGAAGGAAGCCGAAAGCGCGCTGGGGCACATCGACATTCTGGTGAATAACGCCGGGCTGCTGAAGAACGGTTTTCTCGCCATGACCAGCGAAGCCTCATGGGACGAAGTGCTGGATGTTAATTTGAAGGGCGCCTTTCAATTGTCGAAACTGGCGGCCAAGGCGATGAGCCGCCGCAAAACCGGGCGCATCATCAACATTTCCTCGCAAGCCGCGCAAATGGGCGACGTGATGCGCGCGCCCTACTCGGCGGCCAAAGCCGGTCTCATCGGTTTGACAAAAGCAACCGCGCGCGAACTCGCCGCCTCAAACGTGACGTGCAACGCCCTGGCGCCCGGCTTCATCGAAACCGATATGACGACTGGCGACGAAACGCGCCGCGAAGCGCAACGCAAACTGGTGCCGATTGGGCGCTTCGGTAAGCCGGAAGAAGTCGCGGCGCTGATCGCATTCCTGGCCAGCGACGAAGCGGCTTACATTACCGGGCAGTGCTTCGCCATCGACGGCGGATTGCGCATGTGATTCCCCGGCTTGCGAGTACTCGCAGCTTCTGAATTCTACGTAATCTCCAGCGTTCTTTGCACCATTGGCCGTTTTGATGAAACGCTAAATGCGATAACCTTGAAAAGCGAATTCACATCGCTTCTCACTTTTCATGACAGCACAACGAATGGACAATCTCGATGCTTGGAGCCGCTAACCATTTAGGCGCAGGAACGCTGGCGGCTATTGCGTTCACAACGGCGCTGCTGGCCTCTTTGCTGGCGACACCCATTGCACGCGTTCTGGCCTGGCGTTTCGGTGCATTGGCCAAACCGGATGCGCGGCGTATCCATCCCGAACCGACGGCGCAGTGGGGCGGCATCGCTATTTTTGTGGCTGTCGCCTTTGCCGCCTTGATGTGGCGACAACCCACGGTGGCCGACTTTCGTTTCCTGGTGCCTTCGGTTTCGCCGGAAAACATCAACGCAGCGGCGCAGAACTTGTCGCGCACGCTGAACCTCTCGACTTACTTTTTTGGCTGCGGGCTGCTGATGCTATTGCTGGGCATGGCCGACGACCGCTTCGAGTTGCCGGCGTTCTGGAAGTTCGGCGGACAGATTGTGGTAGTTTACATTTTGTGGCGTGGTGGCTTTCGTATCACGACGTTGCCGTTTACAGCGGGCACGCAGAACCTGCTCGATTGGCAATCGCTGTTGCTGACTTCGGTGTGGATACTCGGTATCACGAACGGTGTGAACTTCATTGACGGCGTGGACGGCCTGGCTGCGGGCGTGTGCGCTATCGCTGCGGGAAGTTTGTGCATTTTGTATCTGAACAAAAGCGCCGGTTGGGCAGCAGCGGCTTCGGCGGCGGTGTGCGGCGCGAGCCTGGGTTTTCTGCGCTACAACTACCATCCGGCCAAGATTTTTCTAGGAGACTCCGGCGCGCTGTTGCTCGGTTTCTGGCTGGGTGCGATTTCCGTAGCGGCGGCGGCCAAAACCGCCGCCGCCACCACCTTGGCGCTACCCCTGCTGGTGATGGGAATTCCAGTTCTCGATACGTTGTGGGCCGTTGTGCGGCGCACGTTGGCGCATCAGCCGCCGTGGCGCGCCGACCGGGGACATCTGCATCATCGCCTGCTGGCGCGCGGGTTTTCGCCGCAAAAAACCGTTCTGCTGATTTACGCTGTGGCGGCTGTGCTGGGTGCGTTCGCTGTGGTGTTGGCGCGCACACGAGGCTGACAATATATAAGGTCAATTTCGAGTACTCAATACCATGCTGACAATTGTGCTGTTGACCGTTTCCAACATTTTTATGACTCTGGCATGGTATGGTCATCTTAAATTCAAGAGCACGCCGCTACTCATTGCCATTGTCGCGAGTTGGCTCATCGCTTTTGCCGAGTATTGTTTTCAAGTGCCGGCCAACCGCATCGGCGCGGAGCGTTTCTCGGTGACGCAGCTCAAGTTGATGCAAGAGTGCATCTCGTTGACGGTCTTTCTGGTGTTTGCGGCTGTGGCTTTTCGTGAAACGCCGAAGTGGAACACAGTCGTGGCGATGTTGCTTATTCTGGCGGCGGTTTACTTTGCTTTTCTGGGCGGCCATGGCAAGCATTGAAACAAACTTGAGCCGCATTGAGTACTCACCAAGTTCAGGTAAACTGCGAATGGATCATCTATGACTTTCAACACACCTCTTGTTGTGATGCCGATTTTCGGCACGCGTCCTGAAGCCGTAAAGATGGCGCCGCTGGTGAACTTGCTAAAGTCACGCCCCGACGAGTTCCGTTGCGTGGTTTGCGTCACGGCGCAGCACCGCCAGATGCTGGATCAGGTTCTCGAAGCGTTTCACATCACGCCCGATTACGACCTCGACATCATGCAAACCGGGCAAACGCTGACCCAAGTGACTACGCGCGCGCTCGAAGGACTGGAACGAGTACTCAGCGAAGTGCAGCCTGACATTGTCTTAGCGCAGGGCGATACCACAACCGTGCTCGCCGCAGCGATTGCCTCCAGCTATCAAAAGATCGCATTTGGTCACGTCGAAGCGGGCTTGCGCACCGACAACAAGTTCGATCCGTTCCCCGAAGAGATCAACCGCCGCCTCACCGGGCAACTCACCGATCTACACTTCGCCCCCACTTCGCGCGCCCGCGACAACCTGCGACGAGAAGGCATCTCCGACGAGAAGATTTACCTGACTGGCAACACCGTCATTGATGCTTTGAAGCAAGTCGTGAGTTCTGACGGAGACAGCCGCGCATCGAGTACTCAGAATGCGGAGCACTCCAGCCTGAGAACGATTCTCGTCACAACACACCGCCGCGAGAACTGGGGCGAGCCGCTCGAAGGCATTGCGCTGGCGCTGCACGACATTGTGGAGAAGTTTCCCGACACGCGCATCATTTTGCCGATGCACAAAAACCCGATTGTGCGCGAACCGCTGCAACGCATCCTCGGAGCGCATCCGCGTGTGGAACTGGTCGAGCCGCCGGATTATCTCGATTTCGTGCGCATGATGGAGCGCGCTTACCTGGTGCTGACCGATAGCGGCGGCGTGCAGGAAGAAGCGCCTGCGCTGGGATTGCCCGTTCTGGTGATGCGTCGCACGACGGAGCGGCCCGAAGGTGTCGATGCGGGAACCGCCAAGCTGGTAGGCACCGATCGCGAAGACATTGTGCGTGAAGCAAGCGCACTGCTGGGCGACCAATCGGCTTATGATGCAATGAGTCATGCCGCCAACCCTTACGGCGACGGCAAAGCCGGTGAACGCATTGCAGCCGCGCTGCTGCACTGGGCCGCGCGCGGAGAACGTCCCGCCGATTTTGAATTTTAGTTCGTTAGCAATTTCACAGCGTTCCCGCTACGCAAGAATGAGTACTCAAGAAGCGTCCGGCTCAGCAAACCATCCACTCGGCGGAGAAGGGTGGAGCAACCGGCGCATCTTTTTTGTGCTGGCTCTCGGCACGCTGATTGTCAGCATCATCTGGCACGCGCCGCAGGAAGCCACCTATATCAGCGAGCGCACCGGCGAAATCTTTTTCACCCTTGTGTTAGCGATGTCGCTGACCTACTTGATGCGGCCCGGTGTGCGAGCCCTCAACAAAATGTCGCTGTTTGGCAGCGGCTCTCGCACTGGCCGCACATGGGCCACAGCCGTGGTGTTTGTCGCGACCGGGCTTTTGCTGTACCTTTTCGTAGCCATTGGCCTGCGTCCTTTCGTGCGCGATGCCGGTGCGCTCAAAGACTACTTCGTGGCGATGGATGAGACGCAAAGAAAAGAACTTATCAACCAGTGGCAGACCAAGCTCGATACCGCCATCAAGCCTTACATGGATGTCATTGCGCCTGGTAGGAATATCCGCATCGACCGTGATGTGCCGCGTGCCATTACCAACTTCGCGCCTCGCGCACAAAAATGGCTGGCGAACGCGTTCACGCACATCGGCTTCATCGTCGAACTGCTGCTGGTGCCGGTTTTGGTTTTCTATTTTCTCAGCGACGGCCCGGCTATTCGTCAGGAAGCACGGCTGTTGTGTCCCCCTGTGTGGCGCGCACGCGGCGCGCGGATGTTGGCCGACCTCGATCGAGTACTCGATGGCTACATTCGCGGTCAGGTCATCATGTGCGTTATCGCTTGGATTGCCGTCACGCTGGGATTGTGGGCGTTGCGCATTCCGCACGCGTTCACCATGGGACTGATTGCCGGGTTGACGCGCGCCGTGCCGGTCATCGGGCCGCTGCTGGGCGCCATTCCCATTGTGTTGCTGTGCCTGTTCACCACCAATGTGCAAACCACGGTCATTGTTCTCTTTGGCTTTATCGCCATGCACTTTCTGGAAAGCAAGGTGCTGCTGCCTAAAATCGTGGGTCACGAAGTCGATTTGCATCCCGTTTCGGTGATCGTGGCACTGTTGCTGGGCATGGAGTTCTTCGGCTTTCTGGGCGTGTTCCTCGCTGTGCCCGTAGCGGCGGTGTTAAAGATTTCACTGGCCGAATGGCACAATTCGCGCGTGCAGACCGAAGCCATTGCAGCGGGAACTGCTGTTGCCGTTGCCGACAAACCGAATACGCCGCAAGCGAATACGCCGGAGGCGAATGCGCGGGAAGCGGCTATCGTCGATTTGGTTCCGAGTACTCAAGTGGTGAGCGCAACGCGCACCGATGCAGCACGCACCGACGCAACGGTCAAGCAGTAGCTGAATTTTTGACATTCATCAAGTGAATTGGAGCGAGTGAATTTGTACGACATAACATGGTGGCAGGCCATTATTCTGGGTTTGGCGCAGGGCCTGACGGAATTCATTCCGGTTTCTTCTTCGGCGCACCTTAACATTTTGCACGCATTGTTCGGGCATCCACGCGAGCTAACTTACGATGTCACGCTGCACATCGGTACGCTGCTGGCCCTGGTGTGGTATTTCCGCCACGATTGGGTCGCGTTGCTGACCAGGCCCGAACAAAAAGGCCTGCGCAACCTGGTTTTCATTGCCTGCGTTCCCGCTGTCATCTTTGGAGTACTCGGACGCGATTTGCAAGATCATCCGCCAATTTCGCTGCCGCAATTTAACGCGACGATGCTGATCGTCTTCGGTTTGCTGTTGTGGTTTTCCGACCGCGCGGGACGCAAACAGCGTGAGGTCGGGGATGTGAACTTAACCGATGCTATCGTGGTGGGTTGCGCGCAGGCCATTGCACTCTTGCCCGGCGTGTCGCGTTCGGGCTCGACGATCACAGCCGGTTTGTTTCGCGGCTTCACACGCGAAGCGGCGGCGCGCTTCTCGTTTTTGATGTCGTTGCCTATCACACTGGGTGCTGTAACGTACGAGTTCTATGGCAAAGTCATCAAGGGTGGAGGCTTGTCCGCGCTGGATGCTCCCGCCGGTGTTGTGCTGCTGGGCATCCTGGTTTCGGCGGCATCGGGATTCTGGGCCATCGGTTTTCTGTTAAACTTCCTGAAGCGTCGCGACGTGACACCGTTTGTGATATGGCGCATCGCGGTGGCGCTGGCGGTATTCGGGCTGGCGATGTCCGGGCTGTTCGCTTCTCGCTAAGAACTATTACCTTTATTCCAGAACGGCCCTCCGTCGTGTAGAATCATCCTCGACAGCCCGTCATTGCACCACAGGTGTTCGCAACGAATTGCAACATGGTCGTTTTTGTGTAGATTCCTCAAGGCGAACTTCACAGCAACATGCAGGCGACACGGCTTCGTGTTGCGCGATGCGTTAGATGTCATGTCGAGTACTCACGATTATTTGTCCGGTAGCCGTTACAGACCGAGGAAAGCAGACAACTTTACGGTTTGAACGGGCGGAGGTTCTGGATTGTCAACTCTGGTGTGCGGGCGCTGCGGCCATCGCATGGCGCCGAACTCAACATACTGTCCGCATGACCGCTGGACGCTGTGGATAGAAGCGCCCCACGGTGAGCCGCGCGTTGGAGCGGCTGTTGCCGCCGTCGAAACGCCGCGTGGCTTTGGCAGTTTGCTGGAACGCCTTCGTCTGGAAAAGCAGTGCGCTCACCTCCAACGCGAACTCGATGAGCCGCTCGATAAGCTGATCGCGCGGTTGGATGAACAACTCGAAAAAGAACCAGCCGACTTCGACACGCACCGGCGCCTGGGCTTGCTCACTTTGTTGCGCCGCCACTACGAGCGCTCCAACGCTCACTTCCAGCGTGCACACGAACTGAACCCACACGACTTTGAAACGCACATTAACTATGCTCTGGTGCTAACCGAGCGCGGAAAATTGCAGCCCGCTCTGGAATTGTTGCAGGCGGCGCAAAAGCAGTGGCCCGACACTCCGCTGGTGCTGTTGAACCTGGCTCTGGTGGCCTTGCAGGCGCGCCGTGCCAACGTTGTGCTGGACACAGTGGAGACTCTGGAAACGCTGTGGAAAAGCAACCCGGCCCTTGCCGGCGAGTATTTCGTTGACGCAATGACGGCGCGCGGCCTCGCTTTGCTGCAATTGAATCGCCTGAGCGAAGCGCACAACGCCTTGCTCTGTGCAACGCGCGGCCAATACACCCAGGAGCCGATGAGTGCGCCATCGAGTACTCAAGCGCCTGCTCAAGCGCCACCGCCGAGACTTAATGGCTCCACGTCCGGTCACGCCGATGCAGACGATGATGATGAACCAGGCGAAGACGATCTCTTTGATGCCACGACAGCCGCCGAACGCCGCCAGTTACTTCAATCGGTGCAGAATTACGGTCAGGAGCACTCATCTGCGGTTCAGGCAACGGTTCAACCACCGCAACAAGCTCAGTCGCAAGCTGCCACCGATCACGGCAAAGCCGATCACCGCAAAGTCGACCGTCGCATGGCACCGCCCGGAACGCCGTGGCCCTACGATGAACGCCGTCTTTTCCAGCGCCGTCGTTTTGCACACGATGAGGCACCACCTAAAGTTTCAACCGGGGCCAAAACACCAACTCTCAAACAAGCTCTACCCGATATAACCTTGCTGGAAGGTGAAACAGCCAGCGCCGATGCGCTCAACAACCTGGCAATTGTCGAAGCCGCCGCCGGCGATTACGACCGCGCCGTGTCTCGCCTGGGCGCGGCCCTGCGCCTGGAACCGGGAAACACGCGTGTTCACAACAATCTGGGTGTCATCGCTTACGAGCAGGGTCATCTGCCGGCAGCTTACAAGTATCTCAATTTCGCGCGCCAGATCGAAAACCATGTCGAGCAGATCGAACCGGAAACGCGCAACCATCTGGCGGTTGTGCTCTCGGCCATGGGCAAGATTGACGAAAGCTGGGAAGAGTTCCAACGCGCGGGCAACCACGAGCGAGCCGAATTTGAAGTGTGGTATAACCTGGGCCGCGCTTATATCGAGGTCGGCAAGCCGGATCGTGGCGTGGCCTATTTACGCCGCGCTTTTCAGGCCAATCCGCAGCATCCTGATGTGCATGTGGTGCTGGGCGCGGCCTACCTGCTGCGCGGCAACGCTTCGATGCGCGCCGAGGCGCTGAAATATCTCAAGCGCGCGTTGCAGCTTCAGCCGCGCCATCTCATCGCCTTTTGCGATCTGGCGATGCTGCTGTGCGAGATGGATAACCCGGACGGCGCACGACTTCTCATCAATCAGGCGCTGAAGGCGTATCCGCGCAGCGCCGAACTCATCTTCCTGCGCGCTCTCGTAACAATGAGTGAAGAGGAAGAAACGCACATGGCGCGCGCCGGAGCGCTTTTCAATACGTCGCTGGCCGGTCGTCCCGATATGCTGGTGAGTTTGTATGACATGGCGTTGTGCCAGTTTGTGATGGGCTTGCGCGATGCGGCGGCGCAGCAGATGGAAGCCGTGACCAAACGCGATGCGGCATTTTCTCCGGCTTATTTCATGATTGGTATCGGGCACGCCATCGCCCGACGCTACCCCGAAGCGCTCGACGCCTGGCAAAGGGCGGCGCAGTTCGAGCCGAACAATCCCGATTTGCAGGCCAACATGGGCTTTGTGTACTACCAGCGTGGCGACTGGCAAAACGCCATCGCCTGCTATGTGAAAGCACATCGCGCCGCGCCGGAAGATGCCGATATTCTGTCCTGTCTCGGGCTTTCTTTCGGTCGTGCTGCGGCCACCATTCGCGAGGCGTGGGAAGAAGCGGAGATGAAATACCGCATAAATCCCAAGCCGCGTAACCCGCAGGACGAGAAGAATTACAACGAGCTACTGAACCGGGCCATCACGGCGCTTGAACAGAGTTTGCAAATCAAGCCGCACTCGCCGATTACACATTCGAATTTGGGATTGGTGTACTATTTCAAGCGGCACATCGAGCGCGCCGTGGAACAGTGGCGCATTGTGTCGCGCATGGACGCGAGCTACGCCTCACGCCGCGAAGAAGAGCAATATCACAAGTTCGATGATACTCAGGTAACGTTGCGCCCGTTAGACTGGCGCGCCCGAATCGTCGGCATCGCGCCGCTCTTACCTCGTCCGCATACGCGCCTCTTACCGGGACGCAGCGCGCGCGCTTTCCGTCCTGCCATCTCCGATCCGGCCCTGCAGAAAATGCCCGCTATGCGGCGAGAACTCGAACACGTCTCGCAAACCCTGGGCTGGATTCACGCGCACAAGTAAGAGCTCAATCTTAACGCAAGCGTTCACCTGAGGCGCATGCACCCTGAGGCGTATGCACCATGAGGCGCATGGAACGACACCCGTCGAGTACTCGTTTAACAATGGTGATCGATTCGCGCTGTATACTAAGCGAAATCGTCGCATGTGGAGGAAAAATGAATTCAGGATACAATTCCGGTAATCAGGGGCCATTCATGGAAAGCACCTGGAACAACACGCCCGTCTCGCAATCGTCTGCCGAAGTGCAGATCGGCTTCATTCGCAAAACCTACCTGTTCTTCATGGCAGGCATTCTCTCTGCCATTATGGGCGGCGTGTTGTGCCTGAACGTCGAACCGATTCTCCGATTTGCTCTGGCCATTTTAGATCGGCCCCTCATCGCGCTTGTTGTTATTCTCGGCGGCAGTTTCGCAGCGCAGGCATTGGCCTACACACCGGGAGTTAACTATGCGGCGCTCTTTGGATTTACCTCTCTCATTGGTATTGTGTTTACGCCCATCATTGCGATGTATGCGCCGGCGGTGGTCGGTCAGGCGGCTTTTCTTACATTGATTGTGTTCGGCTCGCTCACAGCCTACACTTTTGTCACGCGCAAAGACTTCTCGTTCATGGGCGGCATTTTGTTTGTCGGCATTTTGACAGTCGTGCTGGCCGGAGCCGCCAACCTGTTGTTCTTCAAGAGTTCCGGGGCCAGCTACTGGCTCGCGTGGGCGACGCTCTTTGTTTCCAGCGGCTTTGTGCTGTATCAGACTTCGAACATCATCCACCACCACACCGAACGGGACACAGTCGCTGCTGCGCTGGGGCTGTTCATCTCGTTTTTCAACATCTTCATGTCGCTGCTGCGCATCCTGGGCGGCAACCGCAACTAACCGCTCACGCAACTAACTGCGAGACGGAATAACAACTGAGTACTCGAAAGGGCGTGGGGCTTTGGCCTGGCGCCCTTTTTGTTTGGGTGCCGCCAGTGTTATACATTGAACTAGCAATTTCTTCTGAGGACTTTTATGAGAACACCCATCATCGCCGGCAACTGGAAGCTGAACAAAACAATTGCGGAAGCGCGCTCCTTCGTGAGCGAATTGAAGCCACTGATCACCGACTCAAGCAATGTCGACATTGTGATCGTTCCGCCGTTTACCGCTCTGGCAGCCGCTGCCGAAGCCGCGCAGGGCACAAATATCAGCATCGCCGCGCAGGACATGTATTGGAAAGATTCCGGCGCTTACACGGGCGAAATTTCCGCGCCGATGCTGCTGGACGCCGGATGCAAATACGTTGTGCTGGGCCATTCCGAGCGGCGCGGTCGCTTTGGCGTTCCCGAACCCGACCTCGAAGGCCAGGCCGGCAACGTCTTTGGCGACAGCGATCAGTCGGTCAACAAGAAGCTGCACGCGGCGATCAAGCACGGCCTGATTCCGATTGTGTGCGTCGGCGAAACCCTGACCGAGCGACAGAACGGCCACACCGATGCCGTGGTGCAAAACCAGACCGCCGCCGCCCTGGAAGACTTTGAGGCAGGCACAGCGAGTACTCTGATCTTCGCTTACGAGCCGGTATGGGCCATCGGCACCGGCGAAACCTGCGCCAGCGAGGAAGCTGACCGCGTTTGCGGCGTCATCCGCGCCACCATCGCCAGCGCCTTTGGCCAGGAGGCGGGAGAAGCGGTGCGTGTTCAATACGGCGGCAGCGTGAAAGCCGATAACGCCGCCGATTTGCTGGGTCGTCCCAACATCGACGGCGCTCTCGTCGGCGGCGCATCCCTCAAGGCCGATTCGTTCGCCGCCATCATCAAAGCCGCGCAAACTTAATAGGGTATCGTTCAAACGATAACAGGACGCCGCAGCACTTCTCATTGCGTGCTGCGGCGTTGTGGTTTGTTCTGCTGCTGCGCGCGGCTTGGCTGCTTGCACTAAAATATACGCTATGGAAATCCTTACAGACGAAGCAAAAGAACGTATTCAAGAAACACTTGATGACGCCTTTGAGTATCCAGATAAAGTAACATCGCTGCAAAGTTCGTTGGAATTACACATGTTTGCGACCAACTGGAATTGGGACAATGGGACGAAGGAGCCATTGTTTCGCGTTATTCAAGACTCACGCTGCGATAAAGGCACCGCATTGCGGCTCTATTGGGCAGGAGACCCACTATATTTCTATGAAACGTATGCTAATCGTGATGAGGTCGAGGAGTATCATCAGCAAAATTACGATTTGCTCAAGGACATAGAGAAAAGGCTTATCGGTGGGTTCTACACGGAGCAAAATATCTGCTTTGACCCGCACAGCGACTGGATTCCCGGTCTTACAAGCTCAGATAATCTCAAGCAGCATATACCAGAGGTTATGTTGGAGTCAACTCCGGGCGTCAAAGTGGAAGGCGAAGATGAGTTCTATAACTGAATGAACAGCAGCAGAACCAGTCGCTGCACCGGACCGCTTACAGATTCGCTCGTTCCTCGCCACGCTTCCAGCGGCAGGTAAAATTAGTCGTTATGTCGCTGCGTAGTGTGATACATATACTGGCATGACGGCATCTCGAGAATTTGCCACACCTGCGCGGGGGCCTTGTCCCCGTTGCCGACAACTGAATCCCTACGTCAAATTGACGTGCTATTTTTGTGGAGAACGTCTTCCGTGGGCCGAGGTCGCCGCTCCAAGGCGTGCAGCGAGCGGCCATGTTGAGGCTGAACAAAAGTCATCCGCCCTGGCGATTATGAGTTGCGCCATTGCCTGCATCATATTCATGGGCGTCCTGTTCTATAGCCTTGCACCACCACAATAACGAGAACGTGACCCCTGGATATTTGCCTCACTAGCTGTTTTTGGGCTATGCTCTTAAACGGGTTTGCAACGAGATGCAACAATGCGGTTGTGTCATCGTCAAATCTGTGTCAATTTTGCCGGAGTCGTTCTTTCGAGTACTCGCCCGCCGAGGATTCATCCCTGTAGGGATTCATCCCTGTGCGAATTCAGGCACTCCTGCGCCAAAGGATGTCGCAATGAAGCCATTCGTCGCAGCCCGACGTTTCCATCATCTCGCCCCATTTGTTTTCGCCACCGGCCTTTGCTCCTGGCTACTTGCCACAACGTTTACATCGCCCGCACTCGCTCAATTATCAAAAAGCCGGGGAGCGACACAAAGTGTCCTGGGCGGGCCGGCAGTGGAGGCGTCCTCCGCGTTTTCGCCGCGCGCCCCGCGACGCCTCGCGCAGGTACCTGCAACGCCTTCTCTGGCGGGCTCCGCTTTCTCCTCGCCTGCCGTGAACAGCACCGCTCTGGGTGGCGAAGCTGTCGGAAGTGCCGCTAACAACGCTGCCGCGCCCAGCGCTGAATCACCGGCCTCCAGCGGTGCGGCCCCGACAGCGCTGGGCACGCTGCCCATCGATTTGTCGCAGGTGAGGCGCATTGTGGTCGCGGGCAAAGTAATTTCGGAAGCGCCGTTGCGCGTGGGCAACGTCGATGTGCTGGCGCCCATTGTCGGCGAAAATTCGTCGATTCTTTCGGGGCTGGGCGCTTCGGCCTCGCGCGCTTCGCTCAGCAATATTCCGGGCAACCCGAACACACCAACTGCGGAACAAGCCTTTCAGATCAACCTGCCGCAGGGCGACCCCATTGTGCTGACGGTCGGTAAGTCGATGGCTTACATAAAGCAGGCCGAACAGCCGTTGCGCGCCGCGCCGCTGGTTATCAACGGCAAGATATGGCTGCCTATTTTCTCGCTCGCGCCGATGCTGGGCGCTGCCGTCCGTCTGGACCCCAGCGACGGCACGCTGCACGTCAACCCGACAATCCAAAGCGTTGAATTGTTCTCCGCCAAGGGCTACACCGTGATGACGATCAAGGCTTCGGCCCCGCTACGCGCCGGTGGAGCGCTGATGGGCACCATGGACAGCCCGCCCAAGGTGTACTTCGATTTTCAGGGTTACTCAATGGGCTTTGACGCGTTCAACTCGACCGGCGAGCGCATCGTGAGCGCCGGGCTGGGCAGCGTTGAAAAAGCGCGCGCCGGTATGTTCGAAAGCTTTCCCGATAAAACGCGCGTCGTGCTCGACTTAAAGACCAGGATGAACGCCGTCGTGCAGCCGCTACCCGATAAAACCCTGTTCGCGATCGTGCTGGTGCCACCGGGCGGCAGCGCTCGGCCCAATGTCACAAATGCGAAACCGCGTCCCACCGGGCTGAAAGATCAGTTGCGCGGCATTACGATTGTGGTTGATGCCGGTCACGGCGGCCATGATTCAGGCGCGCGAGGCAAGCAGAGCATGGAGAAATCGCATACGCTGGATCTTGCCAAGCGTTTGCGCAACAACCTTGTGGCGCGTGGCGCGACCGTCCTCATGACGCGCGAAACCGACAACTTCATCTCGCTGCAAGGCCGCGTCGACTTCGCCAACTCGCGCCGCGCCGACATATTTTTCAGCGTGCACATCAATTCGTTCCGTCCCACTTCGTCGGGCACCGAAACGTTTTTCTGGACGGGGCAATCGTCAGCACTGGCGCGCGAAGTGCATCAGGAACTGACTCGTGCCACCGGCTTGCCCAATCGCGGCGTTTCGCAGGCGCGCTTTTACGTGATTCGCAAAACGTGGATGCCCAGCATCTTGACGGAAACAGCCTTCATCTCCAACGCCCGGGAAGAGGCCTTGTTGGTGAACGCCGCATGGCGCGAAAAAGTCGCCAGAGGCATGGCGCAGGGCGTGGCAAACTACGTTGAGCGCTACGGCGTGCGCAACTAGAATCCGCAGCAGAAACTACAGCTACACTTGAAACCGAGTACTCAATGGCAACCCAAATCACAGAACCAAACGGAAACCACGGACCACCCAAATCGAAAACACCCTGGGTTTTGCTGCTGCCGCTGGCGCTTTTTGCCGGTGCGCTGTGGCAAAGTAATCACGAGCCGGACACGCCGCTCGGCAACATGGACATGAACGGAACCATGAGTCATAATGCCGCAAGCAATGCTGTCGGTAACACGACCGACAGCGGCCCGAATGCGACCACAAAAACCAGGACTGCCGAGGTCACTTACACGATTTACGTTCCCGACGATAACGGCAAGCTGCACCGCAAGACTATCAAGGAAAAAGACACGGTCTATGTTGATGGTGACGCTACCTATCACCGCAACCCCGACCGGGCACTTGAACTCCTCTTTAAGAATGCTCCCGATTTGTTTCCTGCCGGGACTAAGCTTACAGATGGTGGAGTCAAACGTCCCCCCGGTGAAACAGGCGGTTTATGGCAAGTCAGTCTTAATAAAGGATTTCAGGAGTCGGAGCAGTGGCGCAGCGAAACGGTCACGCAGGTCGCTCTTGGTGCCATCGCCCTCACGACGGAAAGCGCACTTGAGTTATCTTACCCACCGCGAATCCAGATTCTTGTTGATGGCAAGCCCGTCCAAACCTTGGGTGAATACGATTTAAGTGATCCAATCTCAACGAAAGAGTTCAATTCCCTGGTGACGCAGGGTTGAGTACTCGGCCCACTGCAACCAACATCACAATCGGCATTCGCGACTCGGGCGTTGGCGGCCTCACCGTTGCACGCTGTATTCGCCAGGCGCTGCCGCATGCGCGATTGCTTTACTTCGCCGATACGGCTCATGTTCCCTACGGCGAACGCGCACCCGAAGAAGTGCGGCACTTCGCATTATCCATTTCGGGTTTTCTCATCGAACACGGCGCGCAGCTTGTCGTTTTCGCCTGCAACACCAGTTCGGCCTATGCGCTTGAACAGGCGCGCAGCACACTATCGGTTCCGGTTGTCGGCATGATTGAGCCGGGAGCGCGCACCGCCGTTGAAACTTCGCCCTCAGGGCGCATCGGAGTACTCGCCACACAGGCTACGGTGCAAAGCGGCGTTTATTCACAGTGGATTACGCGTTTGCGTCCTGAAGCGACGCCACACGAAATCGGCTGTCCCGAATTTGTGCCGCTGGTGGAAAACGAGAAAACCAATACACAGGCCGCACGCACCGCAAGTCAAAAGTATCTTCAGCCGCTACTCGAAGCGGGCGTCGATACCGTTATTCTGGGTTGCACACACTACCCGCTTCTGCTGCCGGTCTTGCAGGAGGCCGCGCCACAGCTTTGTTTTGTTGACCCGGCCCAGGCCGTAGCGTGCGACGTGGCAGAAGTGATTGCTGCGCGGGAAAATGAGTCTTCCGAGTACTCGCGTGCTACTCCCTCAGAGCCGCACGACATCTTCTTCGCCAGTGGCGAAAGCGACGGTCTGCGCCACTGGATTGCCAAGCTGCTGCCCGAGGACACCGTGCCCGATATTCGGCGCGGCCCCATTTTCGATTTGAATTTTTAACCACAGAGGACACAAAGGGCGCAGAGGAAAAGAAGAGGAGGCAACGACTATTGCCCTGAACGTGAATACTCAAGCTCGCTTTCCAAAACCTCTGTGTCCCCTGCGTCCTCTGTGGTTAAATAAGCATCAAAGTTAAAGGAGACGTCATGCCGCGACGCGATGGCCGCGCGCCCGATCAACTGCGCCCGATCCAACTAACACGAGGCTGGGCCAAGAACGCGGAAGGCTCGTGCCTGGCCGAGTTCGGCGAAACCAGAGTGCTGTGCACCGCTTCGGTGGAGCACACAGTTCCCGGCTGGCTGCGCAACTCGGACACCGGGTGGGTGACTGCCGAATATGGCATGTTGCCGCGCTCCACCAATACACGCAATCAGCGTGAGGCTTCGCGCAACCGTCCCGACGGGCGCACCATCGAGATTCAGCGACTCATCGGGCGCAGCCTGCGCGCTGCCATCAACATGCGCGCGCTGGGCGAACGCAGCATCGTGGTTGATTGCGACGTTTTGCAGGCCGACGGCGGCACGCGCACGGCAGCTATCAGCGGCGCCTGGGTCGCGCTCATGGAAGCGATGTGCGGTTTGCGCGCGGCGAACATGGTGCGCGGTATGCCGCTGCAGAGTAACGTGGCGGCCATTTCCGTTGGCATCGTGGGCAAGCAGGAACTGCTCGATTTAGCCTACGAAGAAGATTCGCGCGCCGCCGTTGACATGAACGTCGTGATGACCGAGCAGGGTCGCCTTATCGAAGTGCAGGCGGCAGGCGAAGGCCAGACCTTCACGCGCGCCGAACTGGGACGCTTGCTCGAACTTGCAAAAATGGGCATCGACCAAATCGTGGCCATGCAGAATGAAGCCGTAAAAGACATCCTGTAACGGAGTACTCGCATCCGCCCCGAAAGAGTTCGCCGTTGTAGTCTGATGAATTCGGCAGCGGCTTACAGAAAGTCAAAGCCCGTAACATGCAGTTGTCGCATCGTGAGGTTCAGTTCGGCTTCGCCACATCAGGCTCTCTATGAAACTGCTTCTCGCGACGGGCAATCATCACAAAGTCACTGAAATCAGCGACTTGCTGCGCGATGTGCCGAACCTCGAAATCGTTTCTCTGAACGACTTTCCGCACGTCGAAATGCCGGAAGAAACCGGCTCGACCATGGCGGAAAACGCGCGCATCAAAGCCTTGCATTGTCTGCATGAAACCGGTTTGCCCTCATTGGCCGATGACTCGGGCATCGAAGTGGATGCGCTGGACGGCGCGCCGGGCGTGCATTCGGCGCGCTGGGTCGAAGGCAGCGACGCCGACCGTATCGCTGCGCTGCTGCAAAAGTTGTCAGGCACGCCGGCCGCCGAGCGCACGGCGCGTTATCGCTGCACCATTTGCATTGCGTTTCCCGATGGCCGCATGATTGAAACCCAGGGCACCTGCGAAGGACACGTTGCGCATCAACCGCGCGGCGAGCACGGTTTCGGCTACGATCCGGTGCTTGAGATTTCCGACGTGACCGGCGCGCCATCCGAGTACTCTGGACTAACCATCGCTCAGATTCCACCGCCGATTAAGGCACAGATTTCGCATCGCGCCGGCGCGGTGCGAGATGCCAGGGATCGTTTGAACGACCTGTTGTCGCAGAACAATTCTTAAGCGTCCTCATCTCCCCAGGCTGATAAGGATAATTCCTTGCTAGATAGCTTTGTGCCGACTAACCACAGCACGTTGGAACAAAGAAATCCGGGCCCCGTCTGGCATAGTGTATCTATGTCGTTTACTTTGATAGATGCACACAGGGATTCAGGTGACGTTATGTGGAGTGATGAATATTGCCCGCTTTCTCGTTTGGAAATGCGCGGCCAACAAACTGCATCCGTGGCGTGGCGCGATGGCAAGCTCTATTTTTGTTTACGCGCAAAGGGCGACACGACGCGTTGTGACAACACGGCGATTGAAGTTGCTGATCATCCTGAAACACCGCCCGAAGACACGCAGATTCTGGAAAGTGCCTGCGCCGAACGGCTTTACATCCTTAGCGGCGAGCGCACATGGTGTTCCTACACCAAAGGCCGCGAGTGGGAAGAGATGTGATGCCATAATCTTGTAAAACGAAAAGAGCAAGGCATCAATTGGTGCCTTGCTCTTTTCGTTTATGTTTTCCGGGTACTCGCCGGAGCATGATGTTGGTTGTTGAACTGTTGACAGTTGTTGCATCACAAGCCCTTTAAATGTTCCAGTGCAGCCACGGCTGGCGCATGACTTCGTAGGGCGAATTCCGATTGACATTCCAGCCGAAGCGGTAAAAGAGCGCGTATCGCACATACGGTGAAACATTCGGTGCGACGGCATGCGCGACACCGTAATGGACAAGAATCAGGTCGCCGGCTCGTGCCGTAATTTGCACCGGCTCGGGAAGTTCAATGGGAGGAATGCCGGTTTTGAGTACTCGTGCTTCAGCTTCCTGTTGGAGTTGCTCGTCAGTCCGCTCGTTGTAATAATCCGCGAACAAATTTGGCGTGCCGGGCCACACTGTGAAGTTGCCCATGTTTTCGTGCGGTATATCGGACAGAACGGCACCGGCCAGTAATGAAAAAGGCGCAATCTTCACCGGGTTAAGCCACCCGTCCAGATGAGGATTCGGCGCATTCGCTTCAGTGCCTGGTGGTGACGGAAAGCGCGAGGCAACCTGCACATGAGTAATCGGCGCGTTGTTCTCGTTGTCGAGCAGCGATTCTATGAGCGGGCGCACCGGAGCTTCATTCACCAGGTCGAGGTGCGCAGGCTCCTGGCTGTAGTCCGGGCCGCAGGGTTGCACGCGCGGTCGCGGCTCTTTTGGCGGGCGCTGCTCCGCTTCAGCCCAGGTGGCTGCTAAGCACTGCCCAATAACAGCATTGGTGGCGTGAAGTGCTGCCGCCACTGCGTCTTGCGACAAAGCGCCGGGAATCACGAGATAGCCCTGCTCTTTGAATTGCGCTTTTTGTTCGTCGGAAAGTTGTAGCATGAGAATAACGCTTTCAGATCAAGTCGATACGCCTCTGGGATGAATGTTATTGAGGAGCAGTTTGGCTGCCACGGGTTAATATTTCAAAGTGCTTTGCCTGGCAAGTTTTAATATCGATGCTCAAGCTGGGGATACGTGTAGGGGCGCATGGCGTGTGCCCTTGTCTCGTGGGCATTGCCACAGGGCGCATGCCATGCGCCCCTACAAAGAAAACTGTAAAACACAAAAGGGAGACAGCTTTCGCTGCCTCCCTTTCTGCTACTCGTTTCCGAGTACTCGTGCGGGCTTACTTCTCGTTCTTGCCCTTCATGATCTCTTCGGCCACGTTGTTGGGCACCGGCTCGTAGTGGCTCGGCTCCATGGTGTAGGTGGCGCGGCCCTGCGACATAGAACGCATCGCAGTTGCGTAACCGAACACTTCGCTCAGCGGAACCTGTGCGCGCACAACCTGCGTGCCACCCTTGTCGGGACGCATTTCGGTGATTTTACCGCGACGCGAGGACAAGTCGCCGATGATGTCGCCCATCGAGGATTCCGGTGTCACGACTTCCATCGACATGATCGGCTCCAGAATGACCGGCTTCGCTTTGCGAGCCGCTTCCTGCAGGCCGTAGTTACCGGCGATGCGGAATGTCATTTCGTTGGAGTCGACTTCGTGGTAGGAGCCGTGCACCAGCTCGACGCGCACGTCAACCAGCGGGTAACCGGCTAGGACACCACGATCCAGCGCCTCGCGGCAACCGGCTTCGACGGCTTTCCAGTACTCGCGCGGCACCACGCCACCGACAACCTTCGACTCGAACTCGAAAGTCTTGTTCTTGTTGTCGTCGTTCTTTTCCAGCGGCATGATGTTGAGCACAATGTGCGCATACTGACCCGAACCACCGGTCTGCTTCACGTGCTTGTACTCGACGTTGAGGGCGGGCTTGGTGATCGTCTCACGATAAGCAACCTGCGGCTTACCAATGTTAGCTTCCACACCGAACTCGCGCTTCATGCGGTCGACCATGATTTCAAGGTGCAACTCGCCCATACCACCGATGATGGTCTGGCCGGTTTCGGCATCGGAGCGAACCTTGAAGGTCGGGTCTTCCGTTGCCAGCTTGACCAGCGCGTTGCTCAGCTTGTCGTCGTCGGCCTTGGCCTTGGGCTCAATGGCCTGGAAGATAACCGGCTCCGCAAACGAGATGGTTTCCAGCAAGATCGGATCGGATTCAGCCGACATGGTGTCGCCCGTGGTGGTTGTTTCCAGACCGACCGCAGCGGCAATGTCGCCCGCTTCGACGCGATCAACATCCTCACGCTTGTTGGCGTGCATGCGCAAGATACGAGAAACGCGCTCGCGCTTGTTCTTGCCGGGGTTCAGCACATAGGAACCTTTTTCCAGCGTACCGGAGTACACACGGAAGTAGGTCAAAGTGCCGAACTTGTCGGACACGATTTTGAACGCCAGCGCGGCAAACGGCTCATCCGCCGACGGATGACGCGTTGTACTCTCATCGGTGCGCGGGTCGATGCCGACCACGTCCGGAATGTCAAGCGGCGACGGCAGGTAACGCACCACCGCGTCCAGCATCGGCTGCACGCCCTTGTTCTTGTAGGACGAGCCGCAGATAACCGGCACGATGTCGTTGCGCACAGTCGCTTTGCGAATCGCTTCGTGAATCTCGTCGATGCTGATTTCCTCACCTGCGAAGAATTTCTCCATCAGCGCGTCGTCGGTTTCGGCGACGGCTTCCAGCAGAGTGGCGCGAAACTCTTCGGCCTTGGCTTGCAGGTCGGCGGGAATCTCCACCATCTGATAGCGGCTGCCCACTTTGTCATCGTCGGTGTAGAACGCGGCTTTCATCTCGATCAGGTCAACCACACCTTTGAAGTCGGCTTCGGCACCAATTGGAACCTGCAGCGCGACCGCACGAGCACCCAGGCGCTCTTTGATCTGGTCAAAAACTTCGTAGAAGTTGGCGCCGTCGCGGTCCATCTTGTTGACGTAAGCGATGCGCGGAACGCCATAGCGGTTGGCCTGGCGCCATACGGTTTCGCTCTGAGGCTGCACGCCGCCCACGGCGCAGAACACGGCGACCACGCCATCGAGTACTCGCAAGCTGCGCTCGACTTCAACCGTAAAGTCAACGTGGCCCGGCGTGTCGATGATGTTGATGCGGTGCGTCGGAACGCGCGAACCGTCGGCGTTGGGTTCAAGTCCCCATTCGCAGGTGGTGGCCGCACTGGTAATGGTGATGCCGCGCTCCTGCTCCTGCGCCATGTGATCCATCACGGCGCTGCCGTCGTGCACTTCGCCGATGCGGTGGATTCTACCCGCATAAAAAAGAATGCGCTCTGTCGTGGTGGTTTTACCGGCGTCGATGTGCGCGGCAATACCGATGTTACGGGTAAGCGCCAGATTGTTGTGAGTTGCGACTGCCATTTTTCCCTCCTGCGGGAATGTTCCTTCGGGGCTATGCCTGCGGGAACTTGAATTAAAAGATTGGGATTTGAACGGGTTCGGGTTTCAAGAGCGCGATGCCATAACAGACACAAAAAACCGCAGACAGACTTTCAACGGAGCCAGACCAAGATGATGTCAGCAAACGCAAGCCGGTGAGGTAATCTCACCCGCTTATGCTGCTCCATCGTCTTCGTCGTCGTCGCTCTGCATTGAAGTTCCGTCTGCGGCTGATCTTAGCGTTCTGTTGTGGCTTTGTCGCTCTAAAATTGAAACCTAGAAGTCAAACGAGTGCAATTATGACGGGTTCCGCCCATTTTGTCAAGCGGCGTAGCCGAGTTGCCGCGAAAAGCGGTATTCCAAAGTCCTGTATGCACGTTGGAGAGAAACTAACGTCAAGCATCTACTTGGATAGCCTGAGCGTCCATATCTTTGCTGTTTTATCATCACTCCCACTGGCCAACGTGCGGCCATCTGGTGAGAAAGCAACTGACGTAACAGAATAACGATGCCCTGCAAGGACTCTGGCCAGCTTGCCTGTTCGGGCATCCCATAACTTCAACTCCCCCTTGCCATAAGGACCAAAGTCGCTACTCCCACTAGCTACCATCTTGCCATCTGGCGAGAATACTACGGCGAATGTTTCGGGAAGAAGACCTTTTGAAGTTCGCACCAATTTTCCCGAAGCGACATCCCAGTATTTCAACTCTTTGAAGCCACCAGTGACCAACAATTTCCCATCGGGGGAGATCGCGACCCCGGTGACTCTTTTGTCCGAGAGAGTCCTGAGGAGAGAACCGGTTCTGGTGTTCCAGATTTTAATGTTGTCGTTCTCGGGCAGGTCTTCGCTTTGTACCGCTACGAGCGCTCCATCGGGCGAGAAGCAGACGACAGCGGACTGATCACTCGGAGAACCTTTCAAAGATAATCTTAGTGCTCCTGACTTGGCATTCCACAGTTGGGTCACCGCACCACTTGTAGCGGCGATTTCTCTGCTGTCGGGAGAGAATGCAATTCCCCAGACACCACCGTCGCGACTGGCTGTGAGCGAACGTAGTACTTTTCCCGTCTTTACCTCCCACACCACGATTTTTCCTGAATCGTACTTCGTAGGGTGTGGAACGGAACAACCCACCGCTAAGAATTCACCGTTAGGTGAGAGAGCCAAGCTGTTAATATCTGATTGTGGTAATGTCAGGACGCGTTTAGGAACTAATGACTTTACGTCCCAGAATTTCACTGTATCCACGCTAGCCGTGACCAACACGCCAGATGGAGAAAACGCCACCAGCACTCTGTCCTTATGGGCCGCTATGGTGCGCACTGGCACACGTTCCTGCGCAGTTCGTGCTCCAGTTGGTGCTGTTGTAGTTATGAGTGAGACGCAAACCAAGACCCAGAGTGCTTTCATTAAATCTGCTCTATGAAATTTTTCACTGACAAGTGTGTTCAAGATCCACGGACTTTGCCTTCTACCGTCTCGGGTCTAATTTAGGCCCTTCTGAAACAATATAAATTCTGATCGAACAAAAGCTTTATGCAGCAACCATGAACAGTTTACGCTCACGGTCGGCGGCAAAAGCCAGACACGCTCTAATATCTTCATGCGTCAGGTCGGGGAAGTCTTCGAGTATCTCTGCTTCAGTCATATCCGAGGCCAGGTAGTCCAGAATATCATACACCGTAATCCGCATCCCACGAATGCACGGCTTACCTCCGCGCTTGTCCGGTTCAATCGTGATGTAATCCTGGTAATTCATACCTTGAGATTACTTGTAAGCAGTGACAATATCAAGAGAATGCGCACAGAGGCCAAATGGTTGAATTAATCTGTGCAATTAAGCCGCACATCGAGTACTCGTAGAAAACCTCCACAAAAACAAAACACCCGAAACGCACATTGCGTTTCGGGTGTGAATCTGCTGAAGTTATCGCTGTGAATTTACCAGCGATAGTGGGCAAACATCTTGTTCGACTCGGCCATGCGGTGCGTGTCTTCCTTCTTCTTCACCGCAGCGCCGCTGTTGCGCGAGGCTTCCATCAACTCGGCGGACAGCTTTTCGGCCATCGTCTTTTCGGGGCGCTTGCGAGCGTTTTGCAGCGTCCAGCGGATGGCGAGGGCGACTTTGCGCTCCGGGCGCACTTCGCTGGGCACCTGGTAGCTCTGGCCACCAACGCGGCGGGCGCGCACTTCAACAGCCGGCGCGATGTTCTTGATGGCGGTGGCGAAGACTTCCAGCGGGTTGCGACCGCTCTTTTCTTCGATCTGCGTCATGGCACCGTAGAAGATGCCTTCCGCGGTCGACTTCTTGCCGTCAACCATCATCTGGTTGATGAAGCGCTGCACCAGCGGTGAACCGAAAACCGGATCGCCGGCGATCATTTCTTTTTTCTGTGGGCCTTTGCGACTCATTGTCTAGTCCTTTGATCTTTCCGAGTACTCGAACGGATTGTTGCGCGTTTGCAGTGCGCAATAGCGTTACTTGGACGCGGCCTTCGGCTTCTTCGTGCCATACTTGGAGCGGCTGCGCTTGCGATCGGTTACGCCGGCGCAGTCGAGCGCGCCACGCACGATCTTATACTTGATGCCGGGCATATCTTTCACACGACCGCCGCGCACCAGCACTACGCTGTGCTCTTGCAGGTTGTGCTTTTCGCCCGGAATGTAGGCGGTGATTTCCTTCTTGTTGCTCAAGCGAACGCGCGCCTTGGCACGCAGAGCCGAGTTGGGCTTCTTCGGCTTGTCGGTCTTGACCTGCAAGCAGGTGCCGCGCATCAGCGGCGCGTTGTAGTCGGCTGTCGTCGAGCCGCTTACGGTGTTGAACGCTTCCTTGAAAGCGGTTGTGCCCTTTTTCTTTGGCGCCGGCCTGCGGCCCTTACGAATCAACTGCGAAATTGTCGGCATGAGTACTCCACTTCTGATTAGCGGCTTTTACGAACCCTTGCGCCACACTCCGCAGCGCATAAAAAACCCTCACGAGACTTTCTCGCCGAGGGAAAAGCCACTTTATTATAGCAATGCGTCCGCAAGGATGCAACCCTGTGGTGACTTGCAAAACAAGAGACGCTAAAATGCCTCTTGTGCTCCACTTAATCCTCCAACCACACCGCGAAAACCTACAGGCCCGCAACCCCGAGCCGCAGAAAATCTTCGTTATGCTGAAGGTTATCCCAAATGCCGCCACAGCGCGAGCCCGTCCGCCGCTGGCGCTGGCACTTGTAGTCGATACCAGCGGCTCCATGCGCGAAAAGGCCGATGCTCAAGCGGGCAGCGCCACCAAGCTCGACCGTCATCCGATTTCACAAGCACAATTCGATTAGAGACGGCATGGCCGCTCGACAATTCAGGCAACTGTTTGGGCCTTGATTTTTGGCCGTTTGATGATGTCGCGGCTGCCCTTGTCTTGGCCACAGACCAAGGAACCATTCTGTCGTGCGATGAGGAAGGTGACGTGCAGCAAGTCGCCGTGCTGCCAAGGAACGCGAGTACTCTGCGCTGCGCCTCGTTCAATCCACAACAAGGAGTGGCTGCCGCAGGCTCCACCACCGGATTCCTATGTCTCCATCAGATTGAAAAGACGCGGAATCGAGCGAATGGCGAAGCAAAATGCTGCGCCACTGGCAAGCACATCATGGCCCGATTAATGGGCTGGGGTTCTCGCCGCAAACCGCGTTGCTGGCCAGCGGCGGCGGCGATGGAGCTATTATGTTGTGGAGCCTTGATGATGACACTCATCGACAAACGCTCATTCAAAGCGTCCATGAAGTGACAGCATTGAGCATTGCGCCAACAGGCGCGCTGCTGGCTGCTGACTACGATCATGGCTGAGTTCAGTTGTGGAATACGGCGTCGGGGCAACTCGAATGGGCATTAACCAAACACAACCTGTGGATAAAAGCCCTGGCCTTTTCTTCCAACGGCAACATGCTGGCCAGCGGCGGTTACGATGGCTCCTTGCGTTTGTGGGCTGCGCACACCGGCCACGAACTCGCAGTTTTGCAACACCACAACGCCGGCATCAGCAGCGTGGCGTTTGCCGCCGATAACCGCACCCTGGCCTGCGCCGACACACAGGGACAAGTGAACATCTACGATTCGTGGACAGGTGCCCTGCACTGCTCGCTGCCGCCATTTCAAATAGCAGTTGACGAGATTGCATTCTCTTCTCAATGCGATTATCTGTCGGGCCTTGCGCTCGCCTGTGCCACAACCAGAGAAATAACTCTTTGGCACATCGACGCGTTGTAGAGCGATACGCTGTAGAGCGACGCGGTGTAGAGTGCGGCGGTTGGCAGCAGATTCGCAACGAAAGCTGTGCCTGACATGGGCGATTGAACTGCTATGCTAACTTCTTTTCCTGACGCGCTACCGGCCAACACCAATCTGCAAAACGGCAACTTCACCGTTTTGCGAGTACTCGGACAGGGCGGCTTCGGCATCACCTACGTTGCCAGCGACAACAACCTGCGTCGCGAAGTGGCCATCAAGGAGTTCTTTCCGCAAGGGTGTTTGCGTTCCGGCACGATTGTGCAGCCATCAAGCTCCATCAGCGCCGACGAGTACTCATCGGCGCGCGAAACGTTCCTCGACGAAGCGCGCACACTGGCGCAGTTCAGCAACGTCAACATCGTGGACGTTTACTCGGTGTTTGCCGAGAACAACTCGGCCTACATGGTGATGGAACTGCTGCGCGGCAACACTTTGCAGCAAGTGGTGGAAAGTCGCGGCGCGCTGCCGCAAGACGAAGCGATTGGTTACACCGAGAACGTGGCAAACGCACTCGAAGCGGTGCACGGTGCGGGTTTGCTGCATCAGGACATCAAGCCCGACAACGTGATGGTGTGCGACGATGGCCGCGTGGTGCTCATCGACTTTAGCCTGAGCCGCAAGCAGGAAAATGAGACGGGGCTGGGAACGCGTCGTTTTTCGGGGGCGGTGCGCTCCGGCACGCCAGGCTACGCGCCGCTGGAGCAGTATGCTCGCCAGGCGCAGGTCGGCACCTACACCGATGTTTACTCCCTTGCCGCTACGCTCTATCACATGCTGACGGGCAAAACTCCGGTTGAAGCCACCGACCGCGCTGCGGGCACCGATATGCCCGGCGTGCAGGCATTGAATCCGAGTATCAGCGCCGGCTTGTCTCAGGCCGTTATGCAGGCGCTTTCAATGGAGCCGCGCAACCGGCCACAAACCGCACGCGCGTTCATGGACAGCCTGCGCGACGCCAGTGCGAGTACTCAATACACCGATGTACCCGCGACAAATACTCCAGTGTGGCCGCCGGAAAACACAGTGCGCGTTTCGCTGCCCGAATACGCGCCGCCAGGCAATGTGCCACCCAGTTATGCGCCGCCCAGCTATGCGCCGCCCAGCTATGCGCCGCCCGAACCCGAGTTCGAGCACCAGGGCACCATTTATCGCAGCCCGGCGCCGGTGCCCTACCAGGAGCCCGACCCGCTGTTCCAACCGCACATCCCCAATCAGAGTAACCGGCCAACAGTTCGCTTCATGGGCTGCGGCGGCTGCGGCCCGGTCGGCTGCATCATTATGATGTTTATGTTGTTCTTTGGTTTGAACTTCTTGGGCACTGTTCTGCGAATACTCTTCGGCTTTGAGTTCTAATAGTAGAGCGTCTTTCAGGGGTTGTCGTTTATCGCCGGGGCGCACAGGGGTGCATCCCGCGACGACTGCTCTGAAGTTGCTTTAAACGCGGCTGCCGGAGCAAGAGACGAAAACGATCTGGGGAAACTGAAGAAAATCAACGCTGCGCGAGAGAGGACTTGAACCTCCACGCCCTTGCGGGCACTAGAACCTGAATCTAGCGCGTCTGCCATTCCGCCACTCGCGCGTTGGGACAATGCACTTACACTTTGCTGCATTGCCGTAGGGGCAACGTTCAATTATAGCGACCCTGCACTCGCGCGTCAACCGAGTACTCGTTTTATATTTCGGCGTTTGAAGGCACTGCCGCGATGTGGGACAATTGCAGTGTGTTTCTGGGCATCGACCTGTCGAGCCGTGATGTCGCCACTGTTCTGGCCGATGAGAACGGTGCAGCGCTTCTGGCCTTGCGCGCGGCGCGTCCGCTTCAGGGCGGCTCGCCCGCTGTGTGGCACGCCGTCGTGCAAACCGCGCGCGAAACTCTGATGCGAGGCGCACAGCAGCCGGCACAAATTCGCCGTGTGGCCCTGGCAATTGATGCACCGCTTGATACCGACGGGGTCGTCCTGCGCGGCATCAACACCGATGGCTGGGAAGGTTTTGACGTGCCGCGTGCGTTGCGCGAGCATCTGGGCATTGCCGATACGCGTGCGGAGAATCGCGTCGTGTGCGAAGCGTTGGGCGAGGCCCGCTTCGGCGCACTGCGGCCCGATGGCGAGCATTCAACTAACGAGTACTCGGGATGCGATTGGCTGTTCGTGCATGTCGGTGAACATCTGGGAGCAGCGGCCCGCGTCAACGGCCACGTTCTGCGAGGAGACGCACGCGCCGCCCTCGACATCGGCGCCATCTGCATCGAACGCGATGGAGAACTTGCGTCGAGTGGGCGTCGCGGCTCGCTGGAGGCATACTGCGGCGGCGACAATTTTGTCACGCGCGCGGCTTCTTACGGCTTAACACTGAAGTCGGCGCACGAAATATGGGAGATGGAAAGCAGCAACTTCGCCGCCCGCTCGCTGTGCGACGATTATGTGCGCCGTCTCGCGCAAGGGTTGGGCTGTGCGCTGTCGATTCTCAATCCGCGTCGTGTTGTGCTGGGCGGTGCCATAGCGCTGAGTCTGGGAGAAACGCTGCTGGCTCCATTGCGCAGCGGCATCCGCGAATTCTGTGCGCCGTCGCATAGCAGCAGCGTTCAAATCGTGTTATCTCAACTGGGGCAAGACGCGGCTGTGCTGGGCGCCGTCGCGCTGGCCTTGGAGCATGATGTCAGACATGAGGCAAATTTAGGGACAGGCTGATGTTCACCCGGTCACCTTGAGGCATTTTATGGATCAACTGCAATTGTGGGATCGCTATCAGCGTTACCTGTGGCATGACGACGCGCTCGATTTGAGCCTCGACATTTCGCGCATGAACTTCGGCGACAACTTCCTGGCCGACATGGAGCCGCGCATGCAGCGCGCCTTTGCCGCCATGGACGAACTGGAGCGCGGCGCCGTCGCCAATCCCGACGAAAACCGCATGGTGGGCCACTACTGGCTGCGCGCGCCGCATCTGGCACCGGGCCAACTCGACGACGAAATCGAGCGAGTCCTCGAAGACGTTAAAAGCTTCGCGGCGCAGGTGCACGATGGCGATGTCGCACCGCAACGCGGCGGCAAATTTGAACACCTGCTCATCATCGGCATCGGCGGCTCGGCGCTGGGGCCGCAGTTCGTCGCCAATGCGTTATCAAGCCCCGACCACGACAAAATGCAGCCGCACTTCTTCGACAACACCGATCCCGACGGCATGGCGCGCACGCTGGCCCGCCTCGGCGAGGCACTGGCGAGTACTCTAACCATTGTCATTTCGAAAAGCGGCGGCACGCCCGAAACGCGCAACGGCATGCTCGAAGCGCAGGCCACTTATCATGAAATGGGTTTGCATTTTGGGCGGCACGCCGTGGCGATCACCGGCGAAGGCAGCGCACTCGACCAGGTGGCCGACAACGAACGCTGGCTGGCGCGCTTCCCGATGTGGGATTGGGTCGGCGGACGCACCAGCGAACTCTCGGCTGTAGGACTTTTACCCGCCGCATTACAGGGCTTCGACATCGACACCATGCTGCGCGGCGCCTGCGCCATGGACGAACGCACGCGCCGTCCCCAAACACGCAACAATCCGGCGGCGCTCCTCGCCCTGATGTGGTACCACGCAACCGAAGGCCGGGGCAAAAAAGACATGGTCATATTGCCTTACAAAGACCGGCTGGAACTCTTCGCGCGTTACCTGCAACAGCTTGTTATGGAATCGCTCGGCAAAGAGAAGGACTTGCAGGGCAACGTAGTGCATCAGGGCATTGCGGTTTACGGCAACAAAGGCTCGACCGATCAGCACGCCTATGTGCAACAACTACGCGAAGGAGTGCTCAACTTTTTCGTCACCTTCATCCAGGTATTGAGCGACCGCGAAGGCCCTGCGCTCGAAGTGGAAGAAGGCATCACCATCGGCGACTATCTTTCCGGCTTTTTGCAGGGTACACGCCGCGCTTTACATGAAAATGGTCGCGAAAGTATTACCATCACTATTGGTCAGGTTGATGCCTTTTCCGTGGGTGGTCTCATCGCCTTGTTCGAGCGCGCGGTGGGTTTCTATGGCAGCCTGGTGGGTGTTAACGCTTATCATCAGCCGGGCGTCGAAGCGGGCAAGAAAGCGGCGGCCAAAGTGCTTGACCTGCAAACGCGTGCCGTGGAAGCGTTGCGCAATCAGCCCGGTTCCGCGCTGACTGCGGAAGAACTCGCGGATCACATTGGAGCGCCCGACGAAGTGGAAACCATTTACCACACGCTGCATCACATGGCGGCTAATGGGCGTCTCATCGGAGGCAAAGGCTCTCCGGCAGGCGCCACTTTCAGCGTGTAAAATGCACTGCGAGTACTCGAAAACTGGAGCGAATCATGTATCCCCTCAAGTTCAAACCATATCTGAAGTTTTATCCTTACGGTGGCCGGCGCTTTGTGGAAGTTCTGGAAAAAGACGACATACCGCGCGACCGCGATGTGGCCGAAACGTGGGAAATTTCCGATCATGGAGAAGAGCAATCAACCGTCGTCAATGGCCCGCACGCCGGCAAGACGCTGCACGATTTGATGCAGGAGTTCAAAGGTAGTCTCGTCGGCGCGGAAGTGTACTCACAACATGGCGACTACTTTCCGCTCCTTCTCAAGTTCCTCGATTGCGATAAGCGTTTGCCGGCGCACATGCACCCGAATGACGATCATGCGGTGCGCCTGGGCCTGCCCGACAAAGGCAAAGCCGAAGCGTGGTATATCGTGCGCTCCGATCCTGGCGCGGCGGCTTACTGCGGCGCGTTGCCGGGGCTTACGCCGCAGCAGTTTCGTGAGGCAATCGAAAGCGGCAACACCTACGACGGCGTGATGAAGAAAACGCCAACCACCACTGGCGAAACATACTATGTGCCGTCGGGCCGCTTGCACGGCCTGGATGGCGGCAACCTGGCTTTTGAAATCCAGCAAAACTCCGATTCAGGGTTTGGTTGGGATTGGGCCGGTTTCGTTGATGCCGGAGTCATTCCCGCTGAAGACGCGCAAAAGCACAAAGAACTGGCGATTGAGTGCGCCTACTACGAAGACGGCCCGCAGGAACAAACCACTTATGTGACGCTGCAAGAAGGCGAAGCCGAACGCACCTTCTGCGCGGCCTGTCACTACTTCGTGCTGGAGCGTTGGCGCACGGGTGCTCCAATCACGTTCAACGACGAGGCGGCGCGCTTCAACACCTTTACTCTCACCAGCGGCGCGGCCATGTTTGAAGGCGGTGGAGAAAGCGTTCATGCGCGACGCGGCGAATCGTTGCTCATTCCTGCCGGTGTGAGTACTCGCATTGTGCCGGACGAACTGGCCGGTGGTGGCCAGGTCGAGATTTTGCGCTGCTACGTGCCGAACTTGCAACGCGACATAGTAAACACTTTGCGCGAGCGCGGCATCAGCGATGTCGATATTGCATGGCTGGGATCTTATGGTCAGGGCAACGATCTGTTGCCGTTGCTGGGCATGCCGCAGGATGTTTTCAATGTCACGCCCGAACAACGTCAGGCCGCCGTCGAGCGCGGCAGGCAGTCGCGCGACGAAACGTTCTAGGGGCTAATTTCAACAACAAAAAGAGCGAGCCAACTGGCTCGCTCTTTTCATCTTTGCCGGTTCTTACTTCTTCGCCAGTTGGGCTTCCACAGCTTTGATCATTTCTTCCGAAGTGGGTTCAACGCCCGACTTGAAACGCGCCACAATTTCGCCGTTACGCCCGATGAGGAACTTCTCAAAATTCCAGCCCACTTCGCCGGAGAACTTGGGGTTGGTCTTGGCCGAAGTTAGGTATTGGTAAAGCGCCACCTGGTCGTCGCCCTTGACCGACACCTTGGAGAACATATCGAAGTCCACGCCGTAATTTGCCTTGCAGAAACCGCTGATTTGCTCATCCGTGCCCGGTTCCTGACCACCGAAGTTGTTAGCCGGAAATCCGAGGACTCGCAGGCCTTGCGGCGCATACTTCTTATGCAGTTCCTGCAAACCGCTGTACTGTTTAGTGAAGCCACACTGGCTGGCTGTGTTCACAATGAGCACGACCTTGCCGGCATACTTCGACAGATCGACTTGCTGACCGGCCAGGCTTTTCATTTTGAATTGCAACACGGGTGGAACCTTTTTCTTTGCCGTCTTGTTTTGAACTGTGCTCCTGGTGGCGGCTTGAGTACTCGTTCCGGCAGCACACGCCCAGACTACAGCTCCAAGCGTCACAGCGGATAGAGCGACCAATTGTTTAAGCATGAGAACTCCCTGATATTAGCCTGCGCTTCTTCAGCGACGGCCCTTCGTCACAGTATAACCCTTGCCATCTACTCACCGGCTTCACTACCGCCAAACCACTTGTCGTAAAGCTGACCGTAGGTGCCGTTTTCCTTGAGGCGCAGCAACGCATTATTGACGGGCTTGCGCCAGCGACTGCCGGACGGAAAAACAATGCCGTAATCTTCTTTGCGAAAAACCGGCCCGACAACCTGGACTTTGCCCCGCGCTTTTTGCGCAGCATAGTAGAGCAGCACCGGCGAATCGAAAACAAGCGCCTGCACTTTACCCTGCTCCAGCGCATCGACTGCCGCATCGATTTGCGAGTACTCGATTGTTTGTATGCGCCGCTCGCGCAAGTAGGTGGCCGAAGTGCTGCCGGTGGTGGTGGCGACGCGCTTGCCGGGCAAATCGTCCGGCCCGTTGATGTCACCATGCAATTGCTGCACGGTCATTGAAGTCGTAATCGTGGCCGTAAAATAAGCGACAAAGGCAATGCCGATAAACATCCATAACACGGCGATGAAGCGTCCGAAATTGCTGCGCGGCATTTCATCGGCCTGCGCGCCAAGTGTGCCCGCCGCCCACCAGATCGCCTTGAAGATGCCGGGGAAATACTTCTTGTTCTCGATAATGCCATCGGGATGATTGCGTTCAACGAACCACACGATGTGCGCCGGCACGATAATCATCAGCAACACGATCGCCACAAGTTGTAGCATGGACGGCGAAAACAACACGCTCCAAAAGGTCGCGCCCGAGCTGCTGCCCGCCTGCGAGCGCACCATGATTTGCAAGCCGGAATCATACATCGGCTGCGAGAAATCGAAGTTGCGCTCACGCTGCGACGTGATGGAAATAGCAGCGATTCCCACATCGGCCCGGCGCGTCTGCACCGCACTGAGCAGAGACTTCACGCTTGGATTGATCGAGTACTCAGTGCGAATGCCGAGTTGTTCCGCAATGGCATTCCACAGTTCAATGCTGAATCCCTGGAGCCTGTCACCGTCGCGCATAACGAAGGGCGCCACAACTCGCGTCGCGACGTGTAATGTGTTGCTGTTTGCAGCGGTTGTTTTGGAAGCCTGCGATGCGGGTTGAGCATCAACACACTGCACCGACACAAAGAGAACGACAGCAAGCCAGAGCAGAAACTGTACCCTGTGCAAAAATCCCATTGTCAAACCAGAGAACCCCATCAAAAGAAACTGTTATTCCACTTGGAGGCAAACGTAGCGGCGGCACACGATTACAAAATTGAGTACTCAGCACGGACTTGGTATAGCAGTTAACGAATACAAGGCTACCCCGAACCCCAAGCGTGAGCGCGGGGCTAAACGTACTGGTGCGTTAGCCCCGCGCTCACGCTTGG